>NZ_CP058382.1:0-1696554 GCF_049244165.1 Gardnerella sp. DNF01198P | reverse complement strand
GAGACGCGTATTGCAATTCTGAGAATGATGGCATCAATGAATCACTGTAATGTTCCAAGTGACGTACTTGATTTAATTGCTGAACGTTTTACAGAAAATATTCGTGAACTTGAAGGTGCATTGACACGCGTTACTGCTGTAGCATCTTTAAGTAATCAGCCTGTTAGTAAAGCTTTAGCTGAACAAGCATTACAAGATTTCTTTGCTACAGATATTGAAGTAAGGCCAACTGACATCATTAGTCAAGTAGCTCAGTATTTCCACATGACTTTTGATGAACTTGTTGGTCGTCAGCGCACAAAGAATGTTGCACTCGCTCGTCAAATTGCAATGTATCTTGCAAGAGAAATGACAAGCATGAGTTTGGTTGATATTGGCGAAGTTTTTGGCGGTAGGGATCATACTACAGTTATGCATGCTTATACTCGAGTAAGTGGCGAGATGCAAGAAAAGCAAGAAATTTATAACTACGTTATGGAATTAACTGTTCGTTTAAAACAAAATCCTGTTGAGCGTAGAAATTAAACTTATTTTCCACATATTCATGAATAAATGTTTAAAAGTTTATAAAAAGTTATCCACATACTTAATAACAAATGTGGGTAAAAGCTGAGCATAACTCGTGGAAAACGCCGCTTAAAAATGTTATTAAGTTGTTTATAAGGCATTTAAAAATGTGGAAACTCTAAAAAATAGAAAAAGTTGTGGATAAGTTCCCCACTTATGCACATTGTTGTTCTTGTGTTATTCACATCTTTTCATTGTTAATAAGTCTTTTTAAAAGCGGTTTTTAAGCACTTTTCCACATATACACAGTCTTTATTACTACTTTTATTTACTACTTAGTTAATAAGAAAAATAACAATTGCAAAAGCAATGCAAACATTGAAAAATATTTTTTGTAGACACCCTCATACTGTAGAATAAATGCAGACTTTACAGAAAAGAGGAAGCATGAAAGTAGAAGTCAACTCTGCATCATTTGCTGATGCTGTAGCTTGGACTACACGCGTAATTGACTCACGCCCTGCAAACCCTATTCTTGCAGGCTTAAAAATTGAAGCAGCAAATGGCACATTGCAGCTTTCTGCATTCAACTATCAAATTTCTAGCTGCCATCACATTGAAGCTGGTGTCGACGAAGAGGGAAGCATACTTATTCTAGGCAAATTGATGGCAGATATTACTAAGTCTCTTCCTGCAGAAAAAACTTATCTAAAATCTGAAAATAATACTTTGACTATTACTTCCGGAAAATCAACATTTACTCTACAACTTATGCCTCTTGGAGAGTATCCTGACTTGCCTAAACTGCCTCATAAATTAGGTCAGGTTGATGCACCAACATTTATTCAAGCTGTAAATCAAGCATCTGTTTCTACATCTAGAGAAGAAAATAGACCGGTTCTAACTGGAATTAGGATTCAATTTGAAGATGACAGCGTTACTATGACTTCTACTGATAGATTCCGTCTATCTAGATCTACTTTTAAGTGGACACCAGAACATAATGACATTCATTCGACCACTCTTACTCGTGGGTCATTACTAAGAGATATTGCTCATTCTCTTGACGATCATCAAAATGTTATTATCCATTTTAATGAGGAAGATAAGTCACTTTTAGGTTTTGAAAATTCCGGTCGTACAAGTACTTCACAAATAATTGATGGAGAATTCCCTTCTGTAGATCGACTATTCGTAGATGAATATCCTATTCACGCAATTATTAATAAACAATTATTGATAAATGCAATTAAGCGAGTATCTTTAGTCGCCGAAAGAAATGCTCCTATTCGAATGATTTTTTCAAATCAGGAGTTAACTTTGAGTGCTGGTACTGCTGACGAATCACAAGCAAAAGAAGTACTTGATATCGATATGGATGGAGAAGACATAACTGTTGCCTTTAATCCGAACTACTTACTTGAAGGTTTAGGAGCTATTCCAGAGCCATTCGTGCATATGAAAATGGCAACAGCTGTAAAACCTGTTGAATTTAATGGTCAGCAGGAATCAGATGGTGATGAATCAACAGATTATCGCTATTTGCTTGTTCCTATGCGTTTTAATAATTAATATTGTTGCGATATTGCATTGTATTTTAGATTATTTTTTGATGTACAATGTAATATCGCATTTTTCTTTTAAAACTATTAAGAAAGGGTAATTAAGCAATGTATATTTCGCGAATTGCCCTTGATACATTTCGTTCTTGGAACCATATAATTTGTGATTTCAACCCTGGAATAAATGTTATATATGGCAATAATGGTTTAGGAAAAACCAATATTGTAGAAGCATTAGAAGTTACTGGTACTGGAATAAGTCACAGAACATCTTCAACATTGCCTCTTATTAAAAAAGGCTATGAAAAATCAATAATAAGAATAAATACCATTAATAATGATATAAATTATAAAAAAGATGAAACAAATACTGGCTTAAGTAATATTGCATCTTTAGAAAGTAATTTAAATCAAACAACTTATGAAATAGATCTTTACGTAAAAGGTTCTAATAGAGCACATATAAATTCTGGTAAAGCATTATATGTTAAAGACATTGTTGGATTATTGCCAATAGTTTCTTTTACTCCAAGAGACCAATTTCTTATAATTGGTGATCCTAATGTTAGACGTACTTTTATCGATCAAGCTGGATCTTTGTTAATACCAAATTATGTGCAATTATTGCAAGAATTTAAACATATTTCTAAACAGCGTGCTGCATTACTAAAAAATATTAGAGATTTTTCATACAAAAATCAGACAGTTTCATTATCCGGATTAGAAATTTGGACTGGTAAATTTATTGAAAGTGGTATTAACTTAACAAAAGCACGCCAAGAAACTGTGAAAATTATTAATAAATATTTCAAAAATATAATTAAATCTTTTACTAATGAAGAAAATACGGAAATAATATATGTTCCTTCTTTTGAAGAAGTACTATTTGAAAAAAAGAGTGATGAAAATATTGAAGATAAAAACGAGCTTTTTTCTAAAATAAGTGAGCATTTTCAACGTATTTATGATGGAGAGCTAGCTAGAGGATGCAATCTTATTGGCCCTCATCGTGATGATATTGACTTTGCTATTAATAATATTTCTGCTAAAGATTTTGCTTCGAATGGTGAATCTTGGACAATTGCAATAGCTTCAAAAATGGCATTATGCAAGGCATTAGAAGAAAAAAATAATGATAAACCTATTGTTATTCTTGATGATGTATTTGCACAACTTGATGAAAACAGGCGTATAAGAATATTAAATTTTGCACTTAATCAAGGTCAAGTTTTTATTACTACTTCTTCTCTTAGCGACATTCCTAATAAAGAATATATTAAAAGAACAAATCTTATAAATATTGGAAAACTATTAGAAAAAAATAATGAAATTAATAATTTCAGTGAAGAGCATAATAATATTTTGCTTGATGTAATAGAACAAAGAAAAAATAAGCAGGAGGAAAAATAATGATTCCTGTTAATATTCTTTTAAAAATTGATACTCAAAAATTACCTGCAATTATTTTTGATCCTATTAATAGAAAAGCTGAACGCGAAAATAATCGTGAAAAAAATGCAGAACAAGCTTGGGAAAATTTTGGAAAACCTGGTAGAGATCCTAAATCATTCTGTGGTATTTTAAAAAATTTTGCTTCTGAAAGTAATTGGAATAGTCAACTTTCTATAGCAAAATTACGTTCTTCTTGGCATAAAGTAGTAGGGGAAAGTATTGCAAAACATTGTGAAATAAGTCAAGTTGTAAATGGCGTGCTTATTGTTCGTGCTCAATCAGCAGTTTGGGCAACTCAACTTTCTTATTTAATTCCACAATTAAAAGAAAAAATTAATAATAACCTTGAAAATATTGAAATAAAAGAAATTAAAGTTATTGGTCCAACAACGAGTGGATTAGGATTTTTAAGAAATAAATTTTAATAATATTATTATATTTTTTAAAAATAGTAAAAATGCCTATTTCTGAAGAGAGGTCATAGTATGTGTGTAGAATGTCATGTATTATGGCTAAAACGCTAGAATCCCCTTTTATGTGCTTTCTGGCATATGTTGGCTCTATAAATGCCTTTTAATATGAGGCAATTTGTGAAGGGACCTAAAGTGGCAAACACGGAAGATAATTCGATGGATAATGCCGTCGAAGAGCATAAACTCGATGATGCTCAACTCGATGATTCACTTGCTCCTGAACATTATGATGCGAGTGACCTTCGTGTTCTAGAAGGATTAGAGGCAGTTCGTATTAGACCAGGCATGTATATTGGTTCTACTGGTCCTCGTGGATTGCATCATTTGGTTTATGAGATTGTTGATAATTCTGTTGATGAAGCTTTGGCAGGATATGCTTCGCATATTGAAGTAACAATTTTGCCTGATAATGCTATTCGTGTTGTCGATGATGGTCGAGGTATTCCAGTAGATGAAGTGCCAGGCGAAGGTGTTTCTGGTGTTGAAACAGTTATGACTAAGCTTCACGCTGGCGGTAAGTTTGGTGGCGGCGGTTATGCTGTTTCTGGTGGTTTACATGGTGTAGGTATTTCTGTTGTTAATGCACTTTCTACTCGTGTAGAAATTGAAGTTCGTCGTCAAGGATTCCACTGGACTCAAACTTATGTTGATCAGCATCCAACTGCTCCTTTGGCAAAAGGTGAGCCAATGGCAGAAGGAGAATCTACTGGAACTTCTGTGACTTTCTGGCCAGACGGAACAATTTTTGAAACAACAGTTTATGATTTTGAAACCTTGCGTTCTCGCTTCCAGCAGATGGCTTTCTTAAATAAAGGTTTGAAGATTTCTTTAACTGATTTACGTAAGCCAGATGAAGCTGGAGATGAAGTTGCAGGTGATTCCGAATCTTCTAGTGAAGAAAAGCATAGAAGCGTAAGCTACCAGTATGAGCATGGTATTAAAGACTATGTTGATTACTTAGTTAAATCTCGAAAAGCTGTTCCAGTAGAGCCAGATGTTATTGACTTTGAGGCTGAAGATCTTGAAATTGGTATTTCTGCGGAAATTGCTATGCAATGGACTGTTGCTTATTCTGAAGCAGTTCACACTTTTGCTAATACTATTTCGACTACTGAAGGCGGTACTCACGAAGAAGGATTCCGTGCAGCGCTTACTACTTTAGTTAATCGTTATGCTCGCGAAAAGAATATTTTGAAAGAGAAAGATACTAATCTTTCTGGTGATGACGTTCGCGAAGGCTTAACAGCAGTTGTTTCAGTAAAGCTTACAACTCCACAGTTTGAAGGTCAGACTAAAACAAAGCTTGGCAATTCTGAAGCTAAGACTTTTGTGCAAAGAGTCATGACTGAAAAGCTTGGAGATTGGTTTGATGCTCATCCAAATGAAGCAAAAAATATTATTCAAAAAGCTATAGAAGCTTCTCGTGCTCGACTTGCTGCTAAAAAAGCTCGCGAAAATACTCGTCGCAAGTCTATTTTTGAAACTGCTGGAATGCCAGATAAGTTGAAGGATTGCCAGTCAAGTAATCCTGAAGAATGTGAATTATTCATAGTCGAGGGTGATTCTGCAGGTGGCTCAGCAATTCAAGGTCGCGATCCTATTACGCAAGCAATTTTGCCTTTGCGTGGTAAGATTTTGAATACTGAACGTGCTTCAATCGACAGAATGATGAAGTCTGAAACTATTGAATCCTTAATTACTGCTGTTGGTGGTGGTTATGGAGAAGACTTCGATTTAAGCAAGGTTCGATATCACAAAGTCATTATTATGGCTGATGCTGATGTCGACGGTGCTCATATTGCTACTTTGAATTTGACATTATTCTTCCGCTATATGCGTCCTATGATTACTGCAGGATACGTTTATGTTGCTATGCCACCTTTGTACCGTTTGAAGTGGAGCAAGGGAGCACATGATTTTGTTTATACGGATGCTGAGCGAGACAGAGTTTTGGCAGAAGGTAAAGCTGCTGGTCGTCAACTTCCTAAAGGTGAAGGTATTCAGCGATACAAGGGCTTGGGTGAGATGAGTTATCAGGAGTTGTGGGAAACAACAATGGATCCTGAGCATCGTATTTTGAAGCAAATTCATATTGAAGATGCTGCTCGAGCTGATGAAACATTCTCCATGCTTATGGGCGATGAAGTAGAGCCTCGTAGACTCTTTATTCAAAGAAATGCTCATGATGCAAGGTTTATTGACGCTTAAAAGTATTAATTTATTCGAAAAGATAAAAAGAAAAAACTTTAATTTTTATAAGATTAAGAAGGAATTGAAGTGGTAGACGAAATAAATTCCGCTCGTGATGATGCTGAGCGAGATCAGCTTCCAGATGGTTCTATGGAACCACAGAGCCCTCAGGAAGCAGATAATACTGATTATGGCTTAATGAAGGGTGCTCGCGTAAAGAACATGGATTTGCAGCAGGAAATGCGCGAATCTTATTTAGCTTACGCATTATCTGTTATTGTTGAGCGTGCTTTACCAGATGTTCGTGATGGTTTAAAACCTGTTCACCGTCGTGTTATTTATGCAATGTATGATGGAGGATACAGGCCTGATCGCGGATATAACAAGTGTTCTCGCGTTGTCGGTGATGTTATGGGTAAGTATCACCCTCATGGTGATTCTGCTATCTATGACACTTTAGTGCGTATGGCTCAGTCTTGGTCAATGCGCTATATGCTTGTTGATGGTCAAGGAAACTTTGGTTCTCCTGGTGATGATCCTGCAGCAGCAATGCGTTATACGGAATGTCGTATGGCACCGTTGGCTATGGAAATGGTACGAGATATCGATAAAGATACCGTTGATTTCCTGCCAAATTATGATGGTAAAACTCAAGAGCCTACGGTTTTGCCAGCTCGTTTCCCGAATCTTTTAGTTAATGGTTCTGCTGGTATTGCTGTTGGTATGGCAACCAATATTCCACCTCATAATATGCGTGAAGTGGCTGATGGTGTGCACTGGGCGTTGGATCATCCTGATGCAAGCAAAGAAGAACTTCTTGAAGCTTTAATTCAGCGAATTAAAGGACCTGATTTCCCTACTGGAGCAACAATCTTAGGTCACAAGGGAATTGAGCAAGCGTACCGCACAGGTCGCGGCTTAATTACAATGCGAGCAGTAGTTAATACTGAGGAAATTAAGGGACGCATGTGCTTGGTTGTTACCGAGCTTCCATACCAAGTTAATCCTGATCGCTTAGCTGCTTCCATTCGTGAAGCTGTACGAGATGGCAAAATTCAAGGTATTGCAGATATGCGCGACGAAACGTCTGGTCGTACTGGTCAGCGTTTGGTTCTTGTTCTTAAGCGTGATGCTGTTCCAAAAGTTGTTTTAAATAATTTGTATAAGCATTCGCAATTGCAGCAAACTTTCGGCGCAAATATGCTTGCTTTGGTTGATGGCGTTCCTAGAACTTTGAGTTTGGATGCGTTTATTCGTCATTGGGTAACTCATCAGCTTGAAGTAATTGATAGGCGTACACGTTACTTAAAGCGTGAAGCTGAAGAGCGAGATCATATTTTGCAAGGCTATTTGAAAGCTTTGGATATGATTGATGAAGTTGTGGCTTTAATTCGTTCATCTAAAGATGTTGAAACTGCTCGTACTGGTTTAATGAATTTGCTTGATGTTGATGAAGTTCAAGCGGATGCCATTCTTGCAATGCAACTTCGTAGACTTGCAGCTTTGGAACGTCAGAAGATTCTCGACGAGCATGAAGATTTGATGATTAAAATTGCTGATTACAACGATATTTTGGCAAGCCCAGAACGTCAGCGCAAAATTGTTGGCGATGAACTTGATGAAATTGTTGCAAAATATGGTGATGATCGCAGAACTAAGATTCTTCCATTCTCTGGTGAAATGAATGTTGAAGATCTTATTGCTGAAGAAAACGTTGTTGTAACAGTAACTCGCGCAGGTTATATTAAGCGTACTAAAGCAGACGAGTATCGTGCTCAACACCGCGGTGGTAAAGGTATTAAGGGTGCAAAGCTTCGTGAAGATGATGTAGTTGATCACTTCTTCTTAACTTCTACACACAATTGGTTGCTCTTCTTTACTAATCGTGGTCGAGTTTATCGTCTGAAAGCCTACGAACTTCCAGAAGGATCTCGCGATTCTAAAGGTCAGCATGTTGCTAATTTGTTGCAATTTACTCCTGGAGAAACAATTCAAGCAGTGTTATCAATTCCAAATTACGATGTTGCTAAATACTTGGTATTGGCAACTCGTTCCGGGAAAGTTAAGAAAACTGCATTGCAAGAGTATGATTCTCCACGTCAAGGCGGTTTGATTGCTGTACGTTTGATGGCAAATGAAGAAACAGGTGAACCTGTCGACGAGCTTATTGGTGCAGCTTTGTGCAATTCAGAAGATGACATTATTCTTGTTTCTAAGCTTGGAATGAGTTTGAAGTTTAGAGCAGATGATGAACAACTTCGACCAATGGGTCGTCAGACTGCCGGCGTTCAGGGTATGAGATTCCGTGAAGGTGACGAATTACTCGATATGGACGTTGTTGCGGCAGAAACTAGTAAAGATCTTCTTGTTGTTACTAATGAAGGTTTTGCTAAGCGAACTGCTATTGAAGAGTATCGTTTGCAAGGAAGAAACGGCTACGGTGTTAAAGCTGTTCAACTTGCAGAGGGTCGTGGTTCATTAGTTGGAGCTTTGATTGTTGAAGAAACAGATCAAGTAATGGCAATTATGAAGTCCGGTAAGGTAATTCGTTCTGACGTTAATGAAGTGAAGCGCACTGGTAGAACAACTCAAGGCGTAACCTTAGCTAAGCCGGATAAAGGCGATGAAATTATTTCTATTGCCCGTAATGAAGAAACGGATGACGAAGAAAATCAATTAGAAGAAAAAGAAGCTACTTCAGAAAATGAGGAAGCTTAAGAAACTTCTTATGTGGAATAATATTAATAATATTATTCCACAAAAATTTGAGAGTACTAATAAAAACTGTTCTAGTCTGTTTTTATTGGTACTCTCATTGGTATAATGACACTGATTATAGGCAAATTAATAAGAGAAGGAACACTGAGATGAGCGAAAATTTTGAGCCATCGCAAAATCCGATGAATATGAATGAGGAATCTGCAAGATTTTTGTCTAATGACACAGAATTATCTGCAGAAAAAATGGTTCCTTCTAAGGAAGTTAATTATTCAAGTGAAGAAAATAATTTTGATGAAATATCTGGTAATTCTTCTTTAGGAAATATTGTTAAAAATTCATCATCTTCTGGACGTGTTAGTGGTAGTTCCAATACGTATCGTCGTACAATTGGTGGTGCTGCTTCATCTATTTCCAATAAATCAAATGCAACAAAATCGGGACGTGTTCCGCGTGCTCGTCGTATGAGTCTTTCTTTAGTAAGAGTAGATGCATGGTCTGTAGCAAAAGTAACATTCCTTTTAAGCGTTGCAGGAGGAATTATTCAAGTTATTGCTGCAGGTTTAGTGTGGTTGTTCTTGAATATGATTGGTGTATTTGATCAAGTAACGCAGATTGTTTCTTCTACTGGTTTGGATAGTAACGGTTTTAATCTTGCAGATGTGTTCTCACTCCCAACAGTATTAAGTACTGTGACTATTTTTTCAATTGTAGAAATAATTATAATAACCGTATTATCTGCAATAATTGCTCTTCTATATAACGTTGTTGGTTCATTAGTTGGAGGAATTCACATTACTTTAGGTGACGACTGATAGTGTGAATAATTTAGCTTTGGATAATAAAATTCCCACTGTTTACTACGAAGCAGTGGGAATTTTTTATAAGAAAAATAAGAAATTAACGTTTTACTAGTTCGTCACGAATATCTTGTAACAGTTGAATAGTTTTTTCTTCACGCTCTTTTCTTTTTTCTTCTTCAGTTTTTTCATGTTCAATTTGCAACAAATCTGCACCAATTTCACGCAATTTATTAATAGGTAAAACAATGCAGAAATAAACTGCTGTAGCAACAATAAGGAAATTCAATAATGCTCCAATTACTGCGCCAAAAGAAATTGTTGCACCATTCATACTAATAGTTAGAACACCATTAAGTTCTGGCTTTCCACAAATCATTGCAATAAGAGGATTAATAATATAATTAACTATCGTTGTTACTACTGCAGTTACTGCACTACCCATAACAACACCGACAGCCATGTCGATTACGCTGCCTCGTAAAATAAATTTTTTAAATCCTTTTATCATTAGTATTTTCTTCCTTTTATATATTATTGAATATTAGATTGTGAGTTAAAATCTAATATTTGTTCTTCGTAAGTAGATTTGTCATTATTTCTGTTGTCAATATATAAATTATGTCGCTGGAACGAGCGCAAAATTGTAACAGAAAGTAGTGGATATATAATTGCTGCAGCTAATACATCCGTAGGGAAATGAGCAGCGACAATAATACGTGAAACAGCAACTATAACAACAAGAATTGCGCTAAAAAGTAATCCAAATTGAATTGATGATGGTTTATTGATGTAAAGAATCAACATTGCCATAACGCAAACTGCTACAGCTGCTGAAGTGTGTCCACTTGGGAAACTTGGATCAGTTGGTAATTTAATATTCAAACCAATGTGGGGACGCGGACGATTTACAGCAAATTTAACTGCAAAAATGTAAATCATAGGAAGAAGCGAAATTAAAAGTTGAATTATTGTCATCTTCCAATTTTTATTTACAAATAATGAAAGCACTGCTAATAAAACGAGTATTGCTATGCAACCCTTAGTTGAAAAAACTAAAGCTAATATTTTTGAAATACTGAGAATTACAGAGGGAACACTCTTGTGGAACCAGGAGACTATGGATGATTCATAAGTGCGCTCTTTACTCGTAACTAATAGTGCTTTTCCTAAGAACGGAATAACAACTGCGAGTAATAGTGTAAAAATAGTAGCGGAATTTCTAGTGAAAACCGATAATCCGCTGTGATTACTGTTATTTTTCTGCATCATACTTGTTAAGATTACACGCACAATGATGTAAATGCACGTTGGAGAGTACGAAATAATATGTATAAAAAAGAAAATATATTAGAAGAAAAGCGTGTGGTAGTTGAACACCGTACCCGGTGACGAGTACTATGATGAACAGATAGAAAGGGTTTACCATGAGCGTGTTTGACCGATTTGAGAAGAGCGTGGAAGGTGCAATGAACAGCGTCTTCGCAAAATTCGGCTCCAAAGATTTGCAGCCAGTCGATTTTTCGAGTGCTTTGGAACGTGAAATTGACGCTGAAGCCATGCCTATTGGCAGAGATCACACAGTTGCTCCAAATGAGTACCGTTTTAAGCTGAGTACGCCTGATTTTGATCATATTGAACAATGGGGTAGTGAAGCATTAGCTAATGAGCTTGCAGATAATCTTACTCAATATGCTAAGAGTCAGCATTATGCTTTCGTAGGACCTGTAGTTGTTATTTTTGAAGAGGATTTGGAATTAACTAAAGGTAATTTCCATTTGACATCTGAATCTGTTCAGGGTAATGCTGTTCCTGTTACTACTGAGGATCAATCGCAGAATCACCCGATGCTTGAAATTAATGGTAACCAGTACTTGCTTACAAAGGATCGTACTATTTTAGGACGTGGGTCTGGTTGCGATATTGTAATAGATGATCCAGGTATTTCTCGTCATCATCTTGGTATTGATATAACTCCTGACGGTGTTATTGCTCGTGATCTTGGATCTACGAATGGTACATATGTAGAAGGTCATCAGGTTCCTGCAGCAACATTGGTTGATGGCAACACTATTACTATTGGTCGTACGCGTATTCTTTATTGGGCATCGTCTCAAGACCAGGAGTAATAAGTATTTCCAAGCTAGGAGACGATAACGCGCATGATGTTTACTGAATTAACGTTTGCAATACTTAAGTATGGCTTTTTAGTCTTACTTTGGATTTTTGTATGGTGCGCTATCCGTTCGCTTCGCTGCGATATTGAAGTATTTAGTCCTAAAAAATCTCGTTTTTGGAAGAAAAGTTCTCGTCGTAATTCTCGTGAAGCAAAGTTTTCACAAGTTATGCAAGTGCGTGAGACGCCAGTATTTGCCAAAGCAGAAAATCAAGAAAATACATCCGGTTCTCCAACTTTGTTAGTTGTTATTGATGGACCTTTGGCAGGATCTTCATTCCCATTGAACGCTGCTGGTGTGACTCTTGGTCGTGCTGCTTCTAATACAGTCGTATTAAATGATGAATTTGTATCTTCACACCATGCTCGTGTTTATTTTAATCAATCAGTTAATTCTTGGGTTCTTGAAGATTTAGGCAGCACAAATGGAACCATGATTGGTCATAATCGTGTTACTGAGCCTGTTATATTAGCTCCGCGTACTTCTGTGCGAATCGGCGCAACAATGTTTGAATTGAGGTAACAAATGAAACAAATCAATTCAAATAACGAAGAAGAAATTCAGACCGCAGTTACTGGGCAAATAGAAAAAATATCATCTATAACAGATAAAAATGATATTAAAGAAAATCGCGCAAATTCTGTAGAAAAAATACTTTTTATGTATGCTACGGCTGTCAGTGATGTTGGAACTGTTCGTAGTAATAATCAAGATTCTGCATTTGCTGGTGAACATTTAGCTGCAATTTGCGACGGAATGGGTGGTCATGCTGGAGGAGATACAGCTTCTACTATAGCGATTCGTTCTCTTGCACATATTGAACAAGATTCAAGACCGCATGATGTTAAAACTGTTTCTTCAATGATGGAAACATCGATTATGGCTGCTCATGATGCGATTGTTGGTAAAGCTAAGCGTGAGCGCCGTCTTGCTGGAATGGGAACGACAGTTACTGCAGTAACTCTTGTAAGAGGATACTGGGTTCTGGCTCATTTAGGTGATTCTAGAGCGTATCTACTAAGAGATAATCATCTTATGCGCATGACTACTGATCATAGTTATGTTCAGCATTTGATTGATACAGGTCATATTACGCCTGAAGAAGCGCGAAATCATCCTCAACGAAATGTTGTTATGCGAGTACTAGGTGATTTTGATATAGATCCTCGTCCTGATATTGCTTTGCGTTCAGCTCATCCTTCTGATCGTTGGCTTCTTTGCTCTGATGGATTGTGTGGAGTTCTTGAAGATTCAACTATTCAAGATGTGATGAGTAGTATTTCTAATCAAGAAGAATGCGCTCAAAAATTAGTATCTATGGCACTTCGTGCTGGTAGTACAGATAATGTTACAGCCGTTATTGCAGATGCAACGCTTGCACTTGATGCTGATGCATTTGATCTTCCGCATCAAACTCCACTTATTGGAGGAGCTGCAAGTAAGGATCTCGAGTCAATTGCAGATATCGTAAATAAAGCAGTAGCTTCAGCACCGGCATTGCGCGAAGATAAGAATTCACCAGCTCAAAGAGCAGCTGCGCTAGCTCAAGATGATGATAATTCTAAAAATCCAGATGAAGGAACAATATCTATTACAAGAATTGTGCAACCTTCACACATTCGTGAAGAAGTTGGAGAATTACATACACCTGACACTAATGAGATCCCTATAGTCAAAAAAAAGAATGGTAAAGTTTCAACAGATCCTCATGATCCAGATGTTGCTCGTGCTGTTAAACATGAGCAGGATGAGGCACATCGTGCTCATTCATTGAGGCGTAGATGGACTCGCATAGGCATATCTTTGGGAATATTACTAGTATTATTTGTTATTTCTGGAGTAGGCTACGGAGTATATGCGTGGACTCAAACGCAATATTATATTGGAAAAGACAGTAACAAAGTTGTTATTTATCAAGGAGTGCCAACAAATATTTTTGGTATTGCATTATCTCACAAAGTGGAATCTACTGACATCCCTGTTAATAAACTAGATAAATCTTGGCAGGATCAATTAAAAGAAGGTATTAGTTTTGGTAGCTTAGTTGAGGCTCGTGGTCATGCTTCGTTAATTCGTCGAGAAATGCGTGCGCGAGAACAAGAAAAACTTAATGAACAGAATCAAAAGAAATTAGAAAATAAAATAAATAAAAATAAAGATAACGCGAAGCAAGGGGGTAAAACCTCATGAATATGATTGCTACGCGTATCAGACAGATAGCATTGTTGCTTTTTGCAACATTGCTTTCTGGCATGGCATTTTTACAGATGTTTTTCCGTATTGACGGTTATATTTCTGCTAATTATGCAGCAATGTTGATTCTCGTTATGGCACTGTTTTTCGTATTTTGGGGTGTTCTTCTTGTTAAACAGCCATATGCAAGTCAAGCTATTTTACCTTGTATTATGCTTTTAACTGCAATTGGAACAGTTCTTATAGCTAGAATCGATAGGCAAAATAATACAAATGTTGCAATAAAACAAATGGTGTGGATTTGTGCAGCATTAGTATTATCAATTATTTTCGTTATTCTTTTGAAAGATTATCGCATTTTAAGGCGTTTTTCTTATGTGAATATGGTTATAGGCTTGATTCTTTTGCTTTCACCTATGGTTCCTGGATTAGGTAAAGAAATTGGTGGAGCGAGAATTTGGATAGGTTTTGGAGATCACACAGTGCAACCAGGAGAGTTTGCTAAGCTTTTCCTGTCATTCTTCTTTGCTGCGTACCTGTTTAATCATCGTGATCGACTTGCTGTAGGTGGAAATAAGGTTTTGGGAGTTCACCTTCCTCGCTTACAAGACATGGGACCTATTGCTTTAGTATGGGCAGCATCAATGGGTGTGCTTGTTATCCAGCATGATCTTGGAACGTCATTGATGTTCTTCGCAATGTTTGTGTCAATGTTGTATGTGGCAACAGGTCGCAGAGGATGGATTGCTGTTGGGGGTATTGCTTTTGTAGCTGGATGCTTGATGGCAGTAAAGTTATTCGCACATGTGCAATATCGTGTGGATTCGTGGCTTCATCCATTTGATAATGCGGTTTATAATCGTTTCCCTGGTGGCTCAGCGCAAATTGTATCTGGATTGTTTGGTTTGGCTGCTGGAGGAACAACCGGAACAGGTTTAGGACAAGGTCATCCTTCTATAACACCGCTAGCTAATTCTGATTTTATTTATGCTTCTGTTGGTGAAGAGCTTGGTCTTACTGGGCTTCTAGCCGTATTGGTTTTGTATTTAATTATTATTGCATCCGGAATGATTACTGCAATGAAAATTAAAGATGGCTTTGGAAAATTATTAGCTTCAGGGCTTGTTTTTACTATGGCTTTCCAAGTGTTTACTGTTGTTGGTGGAATTACTTTGGTTATTCCATTAACCGGTTTAACTTTGCCGTATATGGCAGCTGGAGGTTCTTCTTTAGTAGCAAATTATTTGCTTGCATCTTTGCTTATTGTTATTTCTCACGCTGCAAATAAACCTGAACCTGCTCCTGTTTCCGATACTTTCCAATACGCTGCCTTAGCAGCGTTGCGCGAGCGTGAATTGCAAGAGCGAGCTAATACGAATACAAATAATAGTGAATATAACAATACAGATTATGAAAATAATATAGATGCTTCTGCTGTTATTTCCTCTTCAGAAAGAGGTGATAACAATGAATAAAAGTCTTAGAGAACTTTTTACTGCAGTATTGGTACTTTTTGTAATACTTGGTATTTCAAGTACAATTATTACTTCTATTAAAGCGAATGCTCTAAATTCTGATCCTCGAAATCGCAGAGCTTTATACCATGAGTTTGGCGCTCCACGTGGAGCAATACTTACATCAGATGGCACAGTTATAGTGAAATCTGAACCATCTAAAGATGCTTTTGTGTATCAACGTCAGTATTCTAACGGATTAGTATATGCTCCAGTTACTGGATATTTTTCTATTAGCCAGCGTGCAGATAGAGGAATTGAAGCTTCTCGTAATAGTTTATTAAGTGGAGAATCAGATGCTCTGTTCTGGCAAAGATTCCGTTCATTATTTACTGGAGCAACTAATCGCGGAGCTTCTATAGAAACATCAATTGATTCACGTTTGCAAAATCTTGCTTACAATCTTCTTAAAGGCAAAGACGCAGCTTTAGTTGCAATTGAGCCAAAAACCGGAAGAATTCGCGCTATGGTAAGCACTCCAAGTTATGATCCGAATGATCTTGCTCTTCACAATATTAATGAAGTAAATAAATCGTATGAGAGAATAACATCAGATGTGTCAAATCCTATGCTGAATCGTGCTGTTTCTGAGCTTTATGCTCCTGGCTCTACGTTCAAAACTGTTGTTGCAGCAGCAGCATTAGAATCTGGAAAATACAAGCCTGATACGAAAATACCTGCTGGTGCGAGCTATGTTTTGCCTGGAACCAAGACGTCTCTTACAAATGTCACTTACCAAGCGAATGGCGTTGATGGAAAAATATCTTTTGAGGATGCTTTAGCATATTCGTCTAATACTGCTTTTGCTCAATTGGGTAATTCTTTAGGATCTGACGTAATTGTAAAGCAGGCAAGAAAGTTTGGATTCTTCGATTCGCTGCCTATTGATGGTTCTGATTCTACTGGATTCCCAATACGATCCGTGAAATCTACTTTTTCTATTAAGCCAACTCCAGATAGACTAGCTCTGGAATCAATAGGTCAAGGTGATGCTAAGGTTACACCTTTGCAAAACGCTATGATTGCGGCAGCTATTGCAAATAATGGAACATTGATGAAGCCTACTCTTGTTGATTGTGTAAGATCTAGCGATTTGTCAGTATTGTCACAAACTAGACCAACCGTTATGAACCAAGTAATGAGTAGTGACAGTGCATCTAAATTAACTTCTATGATGCAGGCTGTTGTTACAAAAGAAAATCCTAATCTTGCTTTACCTAATATTCATGTTGCGGCTAAAACAGGTACTGCACAGATTGGAATGTATAATCAAGCTGCTAATGGTTGGGTTATTGGATTTGCTCCTGCTGAAAATCCTAGAATAGCTATAGCGGTTATAGTACATAACACAAGTACATTTGGTAGTTACGCGGCAGGACCTATTATGCGACAAGTGATGGAGGAGGCGCTTAAACAATGAAACTCGTTGAAGGACAGTTAGTTCATCATCGTTATAGACTTGATCGCCGCCTTGCTCAAGGCGGTATGGGAGAAGTTTGGAAAGGCTTTGATATTCAACTTGGGCGAATTGTTGCCATTAAGGCGTTACGTACAGATACCGTAAACGTTGAAGCAAAATTACGTCGTCTTCGTGCTGAAGCGCATAATTCAGCAAATTTAGCGCATCCTAATATTGCAGCATTATTTGACTATTATGAGCACGATGGTATTGGATTCCTAATTATGGAATATGTGCCAAGTAAATCATTGGCAGATTTGTATCATAAAGAAAAAATAATTGATCCTACCAAGTTACTTCCTATTCTTATTCAAACAGCTCGAGGACTTTTTGTAGCTCATTCTCATGGCGTAATTCATCGCGATGTAAAACCTGCAAATATTATGGTTTCTGATACTGGCAATGTGAAAATCACAGATTTTGGTGTGTCATATTCCAGTGACCAAGAACAGATCACTCAAGATGGCATGGTAGTTGGAACAGCTCAATATATTTCTCCAGAACAAGCACAAGGTGAACAAGCTACTGCACAATCTGATATTTATTCGTTAGGTGTTGTGGCATATGAAGGTTTGTGCGGACATCGTCCATTTACTGGAGCAACGCCGGTAGATATTGCTGCTGCACATGTTAATGATCCTGTACCACCTTTGCCAGAAAATGTTGATTTGCAATTACAACAGTTTATTATGTCTATGCTTGCAAAGAATCCAAAAGATCGTCCAAAAGATGCATTAGTTGTGTCGAAAGTATTATCTCGTATTGAGCGCAGACTGCTAGATCAAGAAACAGCCTTCAACAATACAACAGGAGTACTTTCTACAAATTTGCGACAACGAAGATGTATTAAAAGTATGCCGCAAAACCAAGTAAATATTATTAATATTTTTAATATCAATGATCGCAAGGAGCAGCAATGAATACCACAATGCCCACCTCATTAGCGAATGGTCGATACGAATTAGGGGAGCTTATTGGCCGCGGCGGCATGGCGGAAGTGCGTGTTGCTGTTGATAAGCGCTTAGGTCGTACAGTTGCTGTGAAAATCATGCGTTCCGATTTAGCGAACGATGAGATTTTCCTTTCGCGATTCCGCAGGGAAGCGCATGCCATTGCGCAGATGAACAATCCTAATATTGTGAATATTTATGATTCTGGAGAAGAATCTGTTATAGCAGAAAATGGCTTAGAAGAGCGTTTACCGTATCTTGTAATGGAATACATTAAAGGTAAAACATTACGCGATATTCTAAAAATGAATGGAGCTTTAAGTCAGAGAGACGCTGAACAAGTTATGCTTGGCGTGCTCAATGCTTTAGAGTACTCACACAGAATGGGTATTATTCACCGCGATATTAAGCCTGGAAATATTATGATTTCCGAGCAGGGCATGGTGAAGGTAATGGACTTCGGCATTGCTCGTGCTCTTGACGATTCTGCAACAACTATGACACAGTCTCAAGGTGTTGTTGGAACAGCACAATATTTGTCTCCAGAGCAGGCTCGTGGTGAACAAGTAGATATGCGCTCTGATTTGTATTCTGCAGGATGTGTGCTGTATGAAATGCTAACTGGACGTCCTCCTTTTATTGGAGATTCAGCTGTTGCCATCGCATATCAGCATGTTTCAGAAGTGGCGACACCTCTTAGCACACTTGTTCCAGGCATGCCTGCTATGTGGGACAAGATTTGTGCTAAAGCAATGGCAAAAGATAGACAAAATAGATATGCCACAGCATCAGAGTTTAAGAATGACATTCTAGCGTTTATGAACGGTGGAGTGCCTGTTGCAGCAGCGTTTAACCCATTGACTGATTTAGCTAATATGAAGGCGCGTAAACAGGCTGAACAGGATGCTGCAACTATGGCTATGGGCATGACAGATGGTGCTGCAACTCAATCGTTCAATCCTATTACTGGTCAAGTTGAATCTGCAAATATTGCATTTTCTCCTAGCACGCGCGCGTCACAAAGAGCAACAATGCAAGCGCAACGTCGTAAACGAGTAGTAATCGGATCTATAGTTGGAGTATTAGTAACAGTATTAGTTCTTCTGGGTGTGCTGTTTATGCTCAATCGAAGTCGTGCTACTGGAGATGTTGTAGTTCCAACATTTATGGAGACAACAACGCAGGATGCTGCTCGTGAAAAGTTGCGTGCACTTGGTTTGGTTCCAGATATTCGTGAAGATGATCATTCTTCTCAACCTGAGGGAACTTTTACTAAGCAATCACCGCGTGGAGGTGAGCATGTTGCTTCTGGATCCAAGGTGACTGTATGGTTCTCGGTTGGACCACAATCAACTCGCGTGCCAGATGTAAGTGGTAAAACGCAAGAAGCTGCTCGTAAAATGCTTGAGCGTGCTGGGTTTAAGATTGCTAATGTTCGAGTAGAAGATAGTGCAGATATTAAGAAAGATCATGTAACTCGCACAGATCCTGACGCAGATTCGTTTGCTGATAAGGGTACGTTAATTACTTTATATATTGCATCCGGTTTAACTAAAATTCCTGACGGTCTTGTTGGTCAAAGCAAAGACATTGTGGTTAGCCAATTAGAGAATTTTGGTTTTACTACGGATGTAGTTAAGGAAGATTCAGATAATGTGCCTGAAGGTTCTGTAACTCGACTAAATCCGTCGTCTGGTTCCTCTGTTAAACCACACAGCTCTATTACTGTGTATGTTTCTCAAGGTGCTTCGAAAGTTGAAGTTCCTAGTATAGATCTTGGTACTGTTACCTTCAAACAGGCGAAGAAAATACTTGAAGCAAAAGGTTTGAGAGTAGTATCTGATTCAATGGCAAAAGATGACGATATAGTCATGAGCATGTCTGAGGAAGCAGGAAGCAAGGTTGAGAAGGGCAAAGCGATTACATTAGTTACACGTCCAAGCCTTGGTTCTTCATCTGATTCAGACTGATTTAGATTTGTATTAGATTAAGTCTGTAAAAAATAATGTATATGCTGCTTGTTCTACAAGAAAAGTAGAACAAGCAGCATTTTTGTATCTCTAATGTTTGTATCTCTAATAAAATTCGTATATTACTTATAAAAATTGATGCGTGAAAATAGATCTGCATAAATAGACTTATATTAGGTTGCAAAGTATGTGATAAAACGAAAAAATAGCTGTTTAAGATATGTTTGTTTATTTAGACATAGTTTTACAGCAATGCGTTATTTTATGTGTTTCTATAGGCTTTTATTTTATTAATATAAACAAAAGGCGACTGCGCTTCATACGCAATCGCCTTAAATGTTTTTATTTTGTAAGTTTTAAAGCAATCGTAAGAATATTTAAAACTTACTACTTAACCCGTTATCATACAGTTGTTGAGTAATTAGACATCTGCTGAAGGAATGGAATTGTAGATGCGCCCCAAGGGAAAATCCACTGGAATAATGCTAATACAATGAAGAAATAAATCAGAATCGAAAGAATCCAACGAATCGCTGTAATACCTGGTTGTATGCGCAAAAGACCGCCAAAAATGCTTGCATCAGGCTTTTTCTTTAATCCAGAATGAATAGCGCGAAGTTCTGGCCATTGCCAAGCAATTGCTCCTGCTACGAAAATCATCATATACACTAATAAAACAACCACCATAACTGGCACTAGTGAAGAAAGACGAGAAACTAGAGATTGTTGCTCATTGTTAATAAACTTCACTTTTCCTTGCTCATCAATAGTAGAAAGTTCTTTTGGAATGCCATCGCTAATCTTTGCCCAATAAGCGAATTTTGCGTAGCTAATCCAGCGATGAGTTGCAGCAGTATACTTAGGTTCGCACGTTGTAAGAGTAAGCATACGTTTTGTTGGTTTCTCACCAGGATGATCAGGATTTGCATCAATAACTTCACCGTGATCTGGTGTAACAATCTTGTAAGAAGTGTACTTATAGACGAACCAATAATCCTTTGTACGAACTACTATTGCGTCGCCAGGCTTCAGTAAGTCTACATCTCCCAATGGCTGACCATAACCATTTCGGTGACCTGCTACTGCAAAATTACCTATTGCACCAGGCATTTGTGTGGTTGGATAATGACCTAAACCACGCTTGCTTAAGATGTCTGGCGTAATGCCTTCTACAACATTTCGTTCCCACTGATTTCCAAAACGTGGTATGTATAAACGAGCTACAAGGTCTTCAGACTTTGGTTTGCTTAAAGCAGGTGGGTCAGTATTCTGTGGTAAAGCAATCTTCGTTTTATCACCAGTTTTTGGGTTTTGCCAAGATATTGCTTGACGTGCCTCTACTTGAGTGTGCTCAGCCTGCTCTCCAGTCCACCACATTTGCCATGCAATGTACAATGCGCAAATAACTGCAAAAGCTATCAACAGTTCGCCAATAATTCCAGCGGCTTGCCACCAGAAATTCGAGCTGCTACGCTTCGTTTTTCCTTCCTGCATATTAGCAGATTGCATAGTGTGCTACTCCTTTATTGATGTATGAAGACTTTGCAACATATTTTATTTGTTTAGCACTTTAGGAACTGTTGCGTACCTTAATGGTTGCAACAAAGCCGATGCTTCAGGGAATCGCAGATTATTCTTTTTCTCCACTTTCCATCCTAATCCAAACGAACTTACATACTCCTTGTAGGTGTGTATGGCTGGTGAATTGTTTAGAGCATCAACCATGCTATCCATTGGACCAATAGCAGATATTTTATACGGTGGCGAGTACTGATGACCTTGCAACATAAGAACGTTACCAATACAAACAACTGCGGAGTTAAATAATACTCGCTGATCCTGAATAGTTATTGCTTCTGCTCCGCCGCGCCACAAAGCATTTACTACAGCTTCAATATCTTGCTGGTGGATTACGTAATCATTAATGGTTCCGGATGTTCCGGAACCATTAACTGCGCCTTTCCATAGAGGAGAGTCGTTAAGAGTTACAACAATTCCAGGTCCTTCAAGTTTTGGAAGTACGGTACTACTTCCAGTATCAGAAGATTCTTTTCCTTCACTAGTGCTGCTACCAAGCGTTTTATTAAGTAAATTAATTTTAGAATCTAAAGATTTTATATCTTCTCGTAAATTTTTTGTGCGCTGTGAATTTCTTTCAACCATTTGACTCGTATTAGAAGTCACAAAAGCAGAGCGGTTTACGCGCAAGTTAAGAACGAATAAATAGCCGGTAAGAAATACTGCAACGGCAACAGCAAAACTGCTTAACAGCGAGTGTTGAGCACGATGTTTCCCAGTTCTCTTAGCCATATTTTATCTTCATCCTTCACGCGTTCGAGTGTAACCACTATTATAGCGTGTAGCCGATTGATTGGAGAGTTACAGTTATGGCTGATGAAGAATTGCACACGACTGCAGCTGACGACGCTGCAAAGAAGAGCGATACGTCAAATGAGAATACTTATGGCGTTCCTATGGACGAAGTTGAAGCAGTGTTGAATGCTACTGCGGATAAAGCAGCGCTTTCTCCACAGATTCAGCAAATGATGCAGAGACAAGCTGAAAATAGGCGACGTGTCGAAGAAAGCATTAAAGGCACAAAAGCTAATGCTGCATGGTTTGTGCCGCTGTTCTGCACATTAATGGTCGTTGGATTAATTTGGGCTGTTGTTTATTATTTGAACCCTGTGCTTCCAATTCCTGGAATTGGTGCATGGAATTTAGTTATTGCATTAGTAATAGTAATGACTGGATTCATTATGACAATGTGGTGGCGTTAGTCTGTAAAACAAACTGCTTAATATGTTTTAAAAGTAGTTATGCAAATATTGCGTAGCTACTTTTTATTTTGTTGCTGCTGCGGCGCGAATAAGTATATGATTTTTATTGCTATCAGTTGTTGCAATAATTCTTGTATTTCCGCCATCTTGTAAGTTTAATTTTTTGCGCAATGCTTCTACAGGTATTGGAAAGTTACGAGTAACAATATTTGCATGAGTAATATCAGCAAAAGTTTGTTTTATTTCTCGTTTATTCATGCTGCATATATTTTCAATTTTCCATGTCTTTCCTGGAAATTCTGAGTAGTATTCTTCCGATACGTAAACATGACTATTCGCACTGATTTGTTGTATATTGTATTGAGTTTCTAACAATGAAAAACAGCCAGCTTTCATGATTGCTGCATTTGGCTCATAAACGTATTGCGACCATTCTTGCCAGTTATTTATATCTAAAATTTTATCTTTTTTATTATTTTCTTCTCTATTATTTAAAACATTTGACCCAGGCTGTATTGATACCTGATTTGTTGAAGTATTGTAAGTTGCTTGTACAACAGTTATCTGATCATCGTTTGCGCAATATACTGGTACTTTTGTGTGCTGAGAGTTGCTGAGTATTATCAATAGTTCCTTGCACTCGTTACTATGTGCGACTATATGTACGGCTTCTACATTGCCACTAAAATCGCTAACTGTTTTGTGCCAATCAAGCATTGGAGAAAGTTTAATAATCACTATTTCTGCTTTAGTGAGCAATTGATTTTTAAGATCTAATACGTTTGGAGTGCAATCTTCAATAGCGTATGTGCGAGATCCTTGTTTGTTACGACGAGCTGGATCGACGTATATTATCGTTGACTTAGGAATATTTTTGAGTGCATCAAGGCTATTGTTGTTGTAGCATTTTACGTTTGTAATACCAAGTGCATTCATATTGTGATGTGCAATGCTAGAAAGTTCGTTTTGCTGTTCAATACAAATAGCAGAATCGAAAACTTCAGACATTATTGCGCAATCAACGCCAAAGCCGCCAGTAAGATCCACAAGTGTGCTACTAAAATTTTCTGAATTTAATTTGTTGAGTAATTCTTTTGCAACATTTGCTTTGTATTGTGCTGTTGATTGAGAAGAACACTGTTCCATAGAAATATGCGCAGGGTATATAACTTCGTTGCAGGAAGCCCATTTCGGTAGTTTTTGTTGCGCAATCTGTCTACCTGCTATTTGGTTAATTGCAAAAGGTATGTCGATATTTGCGTTGCGTGGTGCTTTAAGAGCAGCTTTGCTTGGTGACAATTGTGCGTTTTCTTTAATAAAAGTGAGTGTAGAAGCGTTTGCTGGTTCGATTGTTTTTGGAACTTGAAGTGTAGGCATGAATCTCATTCCTTGTTGAGGTGTAGAAAATTTTAGAGCAAGTAAAGGTTAAAATTATGTAGTCGATAGTTTAGTCCACAAAAAACTTAAATTGTGGATAACTCTTATACACTTGTGCACAGGTTTGAAAAAGGCAAGTTGTCAACGTTTGTGATTAACTATGTGGATAACTTATATAGTTGTCACCAATTTAGGCACAACTTATACACAATCCTGTGCACATTGGTGGAAAACTACACACGTGTAATTTAACAAATTATGCCTTCAAACAAAACATTGCACAAGCAGTGAGAATAGCAAATAGTGATACAAAATATACTAAGAAACGCGTATTAAACGAAGCTTTTTTAAGTAGCGGATTTTGTACTCCGAGCAATGCTGCAATTGCAGTACCTGAAATTAAGCCTCCAACGTGTGATTGCCAAGCGATATTAGGTACAATAATTGGCATAGCGAGAGTAATAGCAATCCAAATAATTGTTCCTCGCATGTTTTCTCCTAGTCGCCATTGTGCTACGAGAAGTGCACCTATAAGCCCCATAATAGCTCCCGAAGCACCGTATGAAGCAACGAACCAATTATTAGTGAGTTTGCACCATACGATATCAGCTACGCTTCCGCCAAAGCCGGATATTAAATACAATCCAAAAAACTTCCATTTACCGAAGAATCGTTCTAATTCAACTCCGAGCGACCAAAGACATAGCATATTGAAGAAAATATGGGTTAAATTTGGTGCGTGAACAAACATTGATGTGAACCAAGTCCAAGGTGTTTGTAACGCAGTAATTGGAAGAAACGCAGTATAGCTTATTAGAGTCGAATAATAATTTGGATATGCAAAGTTTAGTACCATTTCCAATATCCAAATAAAAATGCATGAATATACTAAAATGGCTGTGGTTGTGTTAAAACGAAGTCTTATATTATTTAAAATATTTTTAATATCAAAGTTGTGCATATGCTTATGATATCGGTTTTACTTCACAAATTTAATCAATAACATTATTTAAAAAAGATGCAACTCTGAAGAAAAGCAACTATGATAGTTATTACGCGACAAAAAGCGGTATAGATTGTTGACTTGGACGAGCAGGTCAGCTTAACCGGAAAGGAGCCATCATGGAGAACAGATCCTCTGGCGGTTGGAAGTTCTTTGCACTGCTCTTCGGAGCACTGCTCGCAGGTATTGCTGCGTTGTATGTGTACAAGCAGCATAATCCTGATTATGACCCTTGGGAGGAACCATGGGAGAACAGTTCTTCGCCAATTGACCTAGGGTTAGAAAAAGAAGAGAAAGAAGCTAACGATACTCCTGCCGCTGAGGCATAAGTGACATTTGCTTTATACAGTCCAAAATAAAGGCGATTGCGTATATTCGTAGTCGCCTTTATTTGTAATTACTAAAGAATTGTTGCAAACAAAAGCGTTTGTCTTACATGCAATTTAACTAAAATCTACACAAAAAGGCGGAAACTGATTAACAGCCTCCGCCTTTTATTTTCTATGTATTGCTATTGGAGAATACTCAATTACTCAGCAACAGGTGTTGGAAGAGCACCAGTGTGCCAAATGCGATCGAGGTAATCTTCGATAGAGCGGTCAGAAGAGAAGTAACCAGAGTTGGCTACGTTCAAGACTGCCATGCGAGCCCACTTCATTGGATCGCGGTAAGTTTCCTCAATCTGAGCCTGAATATCCATATAAGAGCTGAAGTCAGCCATTGCCATGAAGTAATCATGGGTAAGCCAATCGTTAACGAGTGGCTCATACACGCTCTTGTCGCCGTTGGAGAAGGTGCCGTCAGCAACCATATCCACAGCAGTCTTCAAGCGAGGATCAGATTCATAGCACTTACGGGAGCCGCCGTGATCATAGCCTTCAGCGTAGAGCTTCTCAACCTCGTCAACGGTCATGCCGAAGAGGAAGAAGTTCTCAGCACCAACGCGCTCGCGAATCTCAACATTTGCACCATCGAGAGTACCAACAGTCAAAGCACCGTTCAAAGCAAACTTCATGTTACCGGTACCAGAAGCTTCCTTACCAGCCTGAGAAATCTGCTCATCCAAATCGGTGGCAGGAATCAAGTTCATAGCCAACTCGATGTTGTAGTTTGGTGGGAAGAACACTGCAAGCTTGCCCTTGCATGCTGGGTCGTTATTCACCACGCGAGCAACATTGTTAATGAGCTGAATGGTGAGCTTTGCCATAGCATAGCCTGGAGCAGACTTAGCGCCGAAGAACACGGTGCGTGGAAGCATCTTGTCTACGTCGATTGTGCCATTCTTGATTCCAGCGTATGTGGAGATAACCTGGAGGATCTTCATGGACTGGCGCTTGTACTCGTGCAAACGCTTAACAATGGTGTTGAACATTGTGTCTGGGTTGATCTCAAAGCCATACTTCTGCTTTGCAAAATCAACGAAGGCAAGCTTGTTCTGCTTCTTAACTTCAGCAAACTTCTTAACGAACGCCTTGTCGTCAGCCAATGGCTTCAAGCCTTCAAGAAGCTCCAAATTACCCTGCCATGCGTCTGTGCCCAAGCCCTCAGTAATAAGAGCAGACATGCGTGGGTTGCTCAAGCGCACGAAACGACGAGGAGTTACGCCGTTAGTAACGTTCTTGAACTTATCTGGGTAAACGCTGGAGAAGTCCTTCAAAGTGACATCCTTCAACAACTCAGAGTGAAGTTCAGCAACACCGTTAACGTAAGAACCGCCGTAGGTAGCCAAGTAAGCCATGCGAACTACAGCACCTTCGCCATTTTCGTCAGCGTCGGTAGCGATGCGCATGCGCTCAACCTGATCCTCAGCAACGCCCTTACCGCGAAGCTCGTTGCGGAACTGCTCGCTAATGCCCTGAATGATTTCAAGGTGGCGTGGCAACAGTTCGCCAATAAGCTTGGCTGGCCAAACTTCCAAAGCTTCTGGAAGCAAGGTGTGGCAAGTGTAGTTGAAGGTCTTGGTGGTGATACCCCAAGCGGTGTTCCAATCGTAGCCGTACTCGTCCATAAGAACGCGCATAAGCTCTGGAATGCCGATAACTGGGTGAGTGTCGTTCAACTGGAAGTTAATCTTGCTTGGGAAGGTAGTGAGATCCGGCTTATCCTGACCTGGGTAGAATACGCGGATTGCATCATGGATAGAAGCAGCTACGAAGAAGTACTGCTGCTCAAGACGCAAAGCCTTACCTTCTGGAGTGGAATCTTCTGGGTAAAGAATCTTAGAAATGTTTTCTGCTGCAACCTGTGGCTTTACAGCATCCAAGTACTCGGACTTGTTGAAGGTGAGCAAATCAAACTCATCGTAAGACTTAGCGGTCCACAAACGAAGAGTATTTACGCGACCAGAATTATAACCTGGAACCATGTAGTCAACTGGTACTGCGCGAACAGACCAAGCTGGCTTCCAAACGCGCTTGCCGTTTTCCTCTACAACTTCACCACCGAAGTTGACGCGCTGGTCACGACCATAATCAATGTGACCCCATGGCTCTTCGTTGCTAAGCCAGTAATCAGGGGTTTCAACCTGCTTACCTTCTTCATCAAAGCGCTGCTTGAAGATGCCGTAACGATACTGGATGCCGTAGCCAAATGCTGGAACGCCAATAGAGGCGAGTGAATCGATGAAGCAGGCTGCGAGACGACCCAAACCGCCATTACCTAAACCTGGCTCATACTCAGCATTGATAACTGCCTTTGGATCGAAGCCAAGCTTAGTAACAGCCTTATTGAATTGGTCAGTAAGACCAGCGTTCAACAAAGCGTTCTCAAGCTGCTTACCCATCAAGAACTCTGCGCTCAAATAGCCCACAGCCTTGGTGTTGCCATTAACCATGTCATGCTGAGTCTGCATCCAAGAGTCCATCAAGTGACGACGAACTGCGGTAGCAGCGGCAACATACACATCTGCCGTAGTGGCCTGCTCTGGCGTTACACCCTGGGTGTACTTGAGGTGCTCTTGAAGTTCTTTGGCAAATGCCGTCGCAGTAGTTTTGGCTTTCGGCGCGACGTGTTTAGTCATATTTGACTCCTTGTGCCGTTTGATATATTTCCTAAAAGTGTGCAGCCTAAAACTTTGTGTTTAGACAATTAAACCATCACCATTTTGCAGATAACCTTTGCAGATAACTACAAGAGGCATGTGAATGCACACGATAACCCCAAGAGTACCACAACCTAATCCCTTTAAATATTTGTATATAACGTCTTAATACAAATATATTGCTGAAAGTAGGTTGTTTAGAAGATAATAAAAATATGTCAGTAATACTTGAACGAGATATAAAACAAGGACAATGTGCTTGGCAATTCTGGCGTGAATCTGCTATTAAAGCACTTGGCAATGGCATAGAAGCCATGCAAATAAATAGTAATATTTTAAATATCTCTTTAAACGACGAAGCTTTAGCGGTTAGATATTCGCTATATCTTCTTGAGGATAAAGTGCCTGGGTGCGCAGTAGAAGTAAGAGTTGCGCCTTTTGGTGCAGTAAAAATTTTGGAAGGACCAGCTTCGGATCCGCATAATCTCACACCGCCAGATGTTATTGAACTTGAGCCTAAAGTATGGCTTAGATTAGCGAGTGGTGTTACTAAATGGCATCAGGAACAGGACTTTGGCAACATAAGTGCAATTGGCGAGCGTGATGATTTAAGCGATATTTTGCCGCTGTAAGTTGGCTTTATTGTAGCTTAATTGCGTATTTACAGCGTGTATTTACAAATATCCTGGGCAAACAGTATTTCGAATGCCCAGGATACGTAAATAAAATAATTTTAATAAATTTAATTTTTAATTGTCGTGTTTGTGTATGAAGTTTGGAATTGGCATAGGGATATGATGATGCGCTGGCGTGTGCGCTCCTGAGTTTGTAGAAGAGTTTTCGCTGCTAACGGCTTTTGCAGCTGCTTCCGCAGCCCACTTGGCATACTCGTCTAAATCATCTTCGTTTGAAGCATCAACGGCATCATTTTCTTGATTTGTGTCATTCTCTTCTGGAAGATATGTATCTTCCTCATAGCTTTCGCTCGACGCAAATGGATCGAAGGATCCTTGTCCGGGTTCGCTGGAATTAAGTTCCTTAGCAAGCTCGTCATAATCCGTATCGGTCGTCAGGTATTTGAGCTTACGGGCAATTTTCTGTTGCTTTGCCTTCTGTCGTCCGCGGCCCATCTGACCCCCTCTAAAAATTAAGTAACAATCAGTTCATCACACAAGAGCGTACCACTTAACCGCAACCGAGTATATTGTCTGTGTAAACTTTTACCATAAAAGCCATATTTTCAGCGTAAAAATACGCACAATTAAGGAGCCTAAAATGCCGGAAGAAGCACAGGTTACAGCTGCTGGTAATGAGATGAGCGCAAGCTTCCTTGCAGCGCGTAAACGTTCAGATGCAACGCTTGAAAAGTTACAAGCTAGCCCTTCGTCTTTTACTATGCTTACTGGAGATCGCCCAACTGGTCGTTTGCATTTAGGACATTATTTTGGATCTATTCGTGAGCGTGTTGCAATGCAGCAGCGCGGAGTAAAAACCAATATTATTATTGCAGATTATCAAGTAATTACTGATCGTGACACCACTGAGCATATTGAAGATAATGTTTTGAATTTAGTGCTGGATTATATGGCTGCCGGAATTGATCCTGAAAAAACAATGATATTTACTCATTCCGCAGTTCCTGCAGCAAATCAGCTTATGTTGCCTTTCCTTTCGCTTGTTACAGAAGCAGAATTACACAGGAATCCTACTGTAAAGTCGGAAATGGAATCATCTGGACATGCTTTAACCGGATTGCTCCTTACGTACCCAGTGCACCAGGCTTGCGATATTTTGTTCTGTAAAGCTAATGTTGTGCCGATTGGTAAAGATAATTTGCCGCATGTTGAAATCACTCGTACGATCGCGCGTCGTTTTAATGAGCGATATGCAAAAAAGAATCCAGTGTTCCCAGAGCCGGCAGCAATTTTGTCTGATGCTCCTGAAATTCCAGGATTGGACGGACGAAAGATGAGTAAATCTTACGGTAACTCGATTATGCTCGGGGCTACTGCCGAAGAAACTGCCAAATTAATTAAGAAGAGTCCAACTGATTCTGAGAGGATGATTACTTTTGATCCAGTAACTCGTCCGCAAGTTTCTGCGCTTCTTACTACCGCAGGTTTAGTTACAGGTAGAGATCCTAAAGATATTGCTGCAGAAATTGGTAACGCTGGTGCTGGCGCATTGAAAGCTTACGTAATTGAAAATGTAAATAATTTCTTGGCACCTCACCGTGAGCGTCGTGCAGAACTTGCAAAAGATATGGATACTGTTCGAGACATTTTGCATGATGGCAATAAGCGTGCAAATGCTATTGCAGAAGAAACGCTTTCCCAAGTGCGAGATGCTATGGGAATGAAGTATTAATTAAATTTCAATAAGTAAATTAATAAAAAATAAAGCCGCTCGCAAGAAAACTTGTAAGCGGCTTTTTGTTAAAAATTAACGAACTGAAACTTAGAACATCACACGTCGTAACGCCAGCTTTTATCTGTAATAACGCGTGCTACAGCAAGACCAATAGGTAAGCAAATAATTACCATGAAAGCGCGGAAAGTCCAGTCTAACGCTGGAAGCGTGTGAAATTGACCAAGATAAAACATTGCGCGATACATATAAAGTCCAGGAACCATAATTACGATAGATGGAACCGTAAGACCTATTCGTGGATAACCCAAATATTGAGGCGCTAATCCGTGACGAACGATAGTTCTCCAAGTAGAAGCTAGCAAACCTGCCAATAAAGCACCGCTGAAAGCTGCAATTTCGGCAGCAACTCCAAAATCTGTCATAGTTAAACGCAATGTGTCAGTAATAGCGCCAATAACGCCAGCAACTAAGCACATTCGTTGTGGAGAATTAAACAGAACTGAGAAGCCCCATACTCCGGCAAAAGCTGTAATAAATCGAAGAACTGCGTTAAGCCAAGGATTTAATCCGAGAGGAGGGAAGCCTTGAGGATTGAGATGTACAAGGCTTGCAACTGTCCATCCCGCAAGAGTTCCCATCAAAATAATAGCCATTGTGTAACAAAGTCGTTGAATTCCTGAAGGGAAATCAATTTTTGCAATATCTAAACCGCCTGTAATAAGAGGGAATCCAGGAATAACAAACAACACTGAGCCAATATATGCAGTTGTGTGATTGAGCGCGCTAGGGTCAAAGAAGCCAATAAGACGCAAAGCCCCAATGCATGATAGTGCACCTATTGCAACAGCTACGAATGTAACTACAAACTGGTTTAGATGCTTCATAAACATTCTGCGACGAATATAGTGACCGATTCCTGCTCCAATAAAAGCACCAATCATGTCGTAAATGCCACCGCCAAGCAAGAACGCAAAGGATGCGCAAGCAACTGCCGAAGCAAGACCAGCAAACCACGGTTTGTATAGCGGTTTCCTATTTTTAATCAAATCAAGACGGTCGTGTACTTCCCTAACTGTAAGAGGATGATCATTTTTAGATTCGTCATTACTATTAGATGCGTTTACGTGCGAAAAATGTTCAGCGTAAGCACTTTCTGGCTGCAATGCAAAAATGCCGCGTGGTTTTTCTTTTTTTATAGCTTCTTGCAACGCTTTCTTTTTTGCAATTTTAGTAGCATTTTCTTCAGACTGCTTAGCTGTTTGTACAATGGTATGTTCGTCGTCGCTCGCTTGCAATGTGTCAACTAATTCCTTAGAAACAGCAGCTTTAGAGTGATATAAAGAATCGTTTCCAAGCTTGACGTTAAACCAATCTGCAAAATGTTCTAGAAGCCAAATGCGCTCAGTGTTAACACCTGTGGTTGGAAGATCTACAACTTCAGTAATTCGCTCATGCTTATCAGTACAAGTTGCCTCAATATCTGTGAGATTCACGTCTGCGCGCACATGTACACCCATTGGTTCGCCGATTCTGTGCATAAGCTCGCGAACTCGGTAGCTTCCTGTGCCTGCTCCTAAACCGAGCGCACCGACGCGAATAATAATACTCGATTTCGCAGCAATTCCTGCTTGCGTAACTGGCTTATCCCAATCTCGCTCAACATCGTCCATATCGAGTGGAATAGCATGAGTATGAAAACGCCCAGAAGGTTTTCCGACTATATGACCAGTCGAAAGAATTTCAGGCTTATCGCAATCGCAGTTGTTGATGCTGTTGTCGTATTCATTATTCTCAATATTATTCTCTGCTGTACTCACAATTTTTTAGTATACGCAACCCCGTTGCCGAGTTATATTTTGTTGCTAAATCAGCATTCTTTACTACGTCCGGTGGTAGTTTCACAATTAACTTGGTATCTCGCTGGAAACAAGGCTGTGGGCTTGCAACTTCTGACCTACATAACCGCGGAGGAGCTGCGGAAGTCAGACGACCAAGCAACCTTAGTCTGGCGTAAGGAGGTCTGATGGCAACAGAAAATCAGCAGGTTACTCCGGCAGACGCAACTATTGTTACGTCTGGTTTAGGGCGAAAAGGCCCAGAGGAACGTGACCTTCCAGCATCACTTAAGCAAGACATGGATTTGTGCTTGCATATTCTTCGCGATGTTCTTGGCGAATTCGATGAAAAATTATTAGCAGTATTCGACGATGTGCGTTTGAATGCTGTAGAAGCTAGTGCGGCTCATTTTGCGCAAATGGTAGACGCAAAAGTAACTGCAGATGATGGCTTAAGTAAAGCTGTTAGCAAGCTCAACGGAATGAATTTGCACGATACGCAGCTTTTAGCTCGTGCTTTCGCAACATATTTCCACTTGGCAAATTTGTGCGAGGAAAATTATCGTGTTTCTGTACTTCATCAGCGTGAATGTGAAGTTGAAGATTCATTGCCTGTTGATCCAGTTAACGAACTAACTTGTGCTTATCACAAGTTGCTCACTGAAATGAGCCCTGCTGAAGCGAAAGAATTGCTTGCAAAGCTTGAGTTTCATCCTGTATTTACCGCGCACCCAACTGAAGCTCGTCGTAAAGCCGTTGCAGGTAAGATTCGCAGAATTTCGCAATTACTAAGCGAACATCATCGTTTAGGCGGATCTGATAAGCGCGAAAATTATCGACGTCTCTATAACGAAATTGATGCGCTTCTTCGCACTTCTCCGATTGCTTTGAAGAAGCCAACTCCAGTTGAAGAATCTGACACCATTCTCGACATTTTTGACGCCACTTTGTTTGACACGATTCCAGTCGTGTATCGTCGATTTGACGATTGGCTGCTTGGTAAGAAGGCTGGATTAGTTCCTCCGCGTTGCCCTGCATTCTTCCATCCAGGAAGCTGGATTGGTTCAGATCGAGATGGCAATCCTAATGTGACAGCTAAAGTGAGCCGTCAAGTCGCTCGAAAGTTTAGCGATCACGTGCTAGCAGCTTTGGAGAATCGCACGCGCGAAGTTGGCAAGTGCTTAACTATGGAAACTCGCACAACTCCTCCAAGCGTGGAGTTGCTTGAGTTGTGGAATCGTCAGCGCGAAATGAGCGAACAGCTTACAGAAAACGCTTCAGACGTTTCTAATAGTGAGCCACATCGTGCAGTAATGTTGGTAATGGCTGACCGTTTGCATCGCACTATTAGCCGCGATACGGATTTGATGTATCATTCTTGCGAAGATTTCATTGAGGATTTGCAAATTGTGCAACGCTCTTTGGCAGAAGGCGGAGATCCTCGTGCTGCATATGGTCCTTTGCAGGATTTGATTTGGCAAGCGCAAACCTTTGGATTCCACATGGTTGAAATGGAATTCCGTCAGCATTCTCTCGTGCATTCTCGCGCTTTGGAAGATATTCGCGAACATGGATTGCATGGCGAACGCGGTCCGCTTCAGCCAATGACTCGTGAAGTACTCGATACGTTCCGCGCTTTGGGAGCAATTCAAAAGCGCAACGGTATGCGCGCTGCTCGACGTTATATTATTTCCTTCGCAAAGTCTGCTCAGCATGTACGTGACGTATTTGAGCTAAATCGTCTTGCTTTCGCTCACCCACAGGATGCGCCAACAATCGACGTCATTCCGCTGTTTGAGCAGTTGGAAGATTTGCAAAACTCTGTAAATGTGCTTGAGGAGATCATTAAAATTCCTGAAGTGCAAGCTCGTCTTAAGGCTACTGGCCGCAAGATGGAAGTTATGCTTGGCTACTCGGATTCTTCCAAGGATGCTGGTCCTACTTCCGCAACGCTTGCTTTGCATTCTGCTCAGGAGCGCATTGCTAAGTGGGCTAAGAAGCACGATATTGATTTGACACTGTTCCACGGCCGCGGCGGTGCTGTTGGTCGCGGTGGCGGTCCTGCAAACCGTGCAGTGCTTGCTCAGCCAGTTGGTTCCGTCAACTGCCGCTTCAAGCTTACTGAGCAGGGCGAGGTTATTTTCGCACGATATGGCAATCCAATTCTTGCTATTCGTCACGTTGAATCCGTTGCTTCTGCAACTTTGCTTCAGTCTTCGCCAAGTGTTGAGAAAACTAACACTGATATGACGAAGAAGTATGCGGATATGGCTGCAAAACTTGATGTTGCAGCTCATGAGCGTTTCCTTGATTTGCTGCAAACGGATGACTTTACTCCATGGTTCTCTACGGTTACGCCGCTTAGTGAGATTGGTTTGCTTCCAATCGGTTCTCGCCCAGCTAAGCGCGGTTTGGGTGCGAAGTCGTTGGATGATTTGCGCACAATCCCGTGGGTGTTCTCCTGGGCTCAGGCTCGCATTAACTTAGCAGCATGGTACGGATTGGGTACTGCTTGCGAAAAGTTTGGCGATTTGGAAACTTTGCGTCGCGCTTACGAAGAGTGGCCGCTGTTTAGTACTTTTATTGACAATATTGAGATGTCTTTGGCTAAAACGGATGAGCGTATTGCTCGCATGTACTTAAGCCTTGGAGATCGCGAAGATTTGAGTGATAAAGTACTTTCAGAAATGCAGCTTACTCGCAAGTGGGTTTTGCAAATTGTTGACGACAAGTGGCCTTTGCAACATCGTCACGTGCTCGGTCAGGCAATTCGCGTGCGCTCGCCTTATGTTGACGCGCTATCTGTAATCCAGTCGCTTGCATTGCACAAGCTTCGCAACAAGGTAGACAAAGAAGAGCTTAGCGAAAGCCAGCAGGCAGAGTTCATCTACCTTATTCTTTGCACTGTTTCTGGTGTTGCTGCAGGCTTGCAGAATACTGGATGATTTTATAAGTTTATATGATTAAGAAAAGCCTTCGTACTGCTTTATTAGCTGTGCGTTGGCTTTTCTTTTTATAATCATATTTTATAAATTTTGTTAGCTTTTATAGCATATTTTCTATTTAACACAGTAACGATAGAATATGTTTTATAAGTCGAAGTGTTTTTCAAAATTTGTTGATAGCTTGTATTTGTCACCTTTGCGCAAGCGCATCAATACAAGGAGGTAATAATGCACGAGACAGTCAAAGAAGATCTTTTAAAAGAAGATTCACTTTTGGCTACATCTGTGTGGAGCGCGATGCTAGCTGGTAATCGTAAGTTTGCAGAAGGCTCATTAAATTGCCATGGACTTAGTGAAGAAACGAGATTATCTCTTATTGAAGGTCAGCATCCTGGAGCTGTTGTTCTTTCCTGTGCTGACTCGCGCGTGGCTCCAGAATTTGTGTTTGGTGCCGGTTTAGGTGATATTTTTTCTGTTCGCACTGCAGGCGAAGTGCTTGATGATGCTGTAATTGCATCTTTAGAATACGCTGTAAGCGATTTGGGAGTAAAAGTGCTTGTTGTTCTTGGACACGAGCATTGCGGTGCTGTACAAGCCGTTTTGCCGAATGTGCAAAAGCTGGTTTCTAAATACGGCGAAGATGAAGCAAACGAAATAATTGAGTCTAGCGAGTCAATATTGCTTCGTTCTTTAGGACCGGCTGCGCTCGCGGGTATTGAAGAAGACTTGAGCACGGACGATATTGAGCGCATTCACGTGTCTAATATGTTGACTGAAATTTGCGACAAATCTCAAATTATTCGTGAAGCCGCTTTTAACGATAACCTTATGCTAGTTGGCGCTAGGTATAGAATGAGTGATGGTTTAGTAGAGGTTCTTTCATGCTAAGTAGCATGTAGTCGCATTTTTAACAGAATTATTAATACGTTGTTAGGTTACAGATATGAATCAATCATCTAAAGATACGCTTGATGCAAATTCTGCAAATTCCACTAATTCTGCGAACTATCTTTTCTTGCTTGTCGGAGCTCCTTTAGTAGCTTTTATTATTGCAGCTGCTCCTGCTTTACAAGGGCAACATCCTTGGTTTCTCATTGATACAACAATTCGAGGTGTTTCCGGCTTGTTGCTACAAGCTATACCTTTTACGCTCATAGGTGTGCTTGTTTCTGCTGCAGTAGAAACTTGGGTAACTGCTGATTTTATTGAGAAACATGTTCCAAAATCTACAGCAAATGGTTTCTTGGCTGCCATATTAGCCGGCGTCTGTATGCCGGTTTGTGATTGTGTAGTCGTTCCAACGTTTTCTCGTTTAGTTGCAAGAAAACTACCATTGCCGTGCGCCATAACTTTTCTATGTGTAGTTCCTGTTGTAAATCCAGTATCTGTATTGGCAACATTTTATGCGTTTTCTGACGCTCCAGCTGTTGCTATTATGCGTATTGCGCTAGGTGTTGGTATTGCATTACTGGTTGGATTAACTTTTGTTATATTTCCTTCGAAAATCAATATTTTGCGTAAGAAAATTTTAGTAGAAAACGAATCTTCTTTACATTGTTCTTGCGAATTGAATAACGAAAGTAATCTCACAAAAAATAATATTGAAAAGCATAGTATTTCTGCGCAAATTCGCAAATATGTGCAGCATATACATCAGGATTTAATAAAATTAATTCCAATTATTGTATGTGGAACTATAGTTGCTTCTGTAATTCGCGCATGGCTCGGAGCTGATCCTGCTTCTCGCGTGCAAGTGAGTAATGTTTTCATTGCTATTCCTGTAATGATGGCTATTGCGTACGCAAGCTCTCTATGCTCCAGCTCAGATGCTGTAATTGCAAGAAGTTTAGCAACATCATTGCCTATGTCGTCGGTGCTAGTATTTCTGCTGTTTGGTCCTATGCTTGATTTAAAGAATACGCTTATGCTCGTTGAGGATTGCCGTGGTAAATTTGTGTGGCGCTTAACATTAACTATTGCTTTTGCGTGCTTCCTAGCGTCATTATTAGCTCACTGGGCTTGGGGGTTCATCGCATGAAAAAGCAAAAATGTGTTGAGCATAATGCTTGTAAAAAAATCACTTTAGCTCAATTGGTAGAAGCTATTTTATTGCTATTTTTTGCAGTCATAATTGCGGAAGTTACTTTAAGCGGTAGATATACGCTTTTTACTACGCCTAGAGCATATTATTATTTGTTAATTACTGCTATTTTGCTATTTATTTTGTCTATATGTGCTGCGATTGGATGGTTTTCTGTTTCTTCGCGCGATGTTTGGCGTATGTTTGTAGCTTTCGTTGTTCCTGCGCTACTTATTATTGTTCCTTTGCGTTACGCTCAAAATATTAGTGTAGATGGATTCGACCAGTATGCTGGCGGTCGTGCTATTGCTATTCGTAGCCAAAATTATCCTTTGCCAGGATTGTATGAAAAATCTCATGAGATAACAGTTGATGATGATGATTTCGGCTCCTGGTATGACGAAATCGATCATAATGCTGCAAAATATGATGGATACGCGATTACTCTTACAGGTTTTGTCAGCAGAGATTCTACGTTGAATGCAAATCAATTTAGGGTATCTCGTCAGCTTATGTCATGCTGTATTCTCGACATGTCTCCGTTTGGATTAGTTGCCGAAAAATCAAATATTGGCGAAATTCAAGATCATGAATGGGTGCGTGTTCGTGCACGCGTTTCTAGAGGCAATATTGGCATTCCTGGATATCAGCATCCTGGAGTTGTGCTGCACGTTATATCAATGCAAACAGCTCAAGCTCCAACTGGATATTTTTATCGCCCATAAATAATTTATCTTCGTTAATGGTGATAATTATTTTAGAATTGTTGATATCGCATAGAAGTAAACTAAGATAACAAGTATGGCGATTGGTTTTAATATTCTACTCATTATGATTTTTTTGCTATTTGGTTCCGTATTTGCGGCAACCGAATTAGCTTTAGTGAGCTTGAGAAGTTCGCAAATTGATCGCATGGAATTGCAGGATGCGCGTGGCGCTAGAGTTGCAAAAATTGCCCGCGACCCTAACACTTTTCTATCTGCTCTACAAATTGGAGTAACTCTTTCTGGCTTTCTTTCTGCATCGTTTGGTGAGTCTGCTTTAGCTCCGTATGTTGTGCCGGTTGTATGTTCATGGGGTGTTTCTTCGCACGTTGCTGGCCCACTTACAACAATCTTTCTAACTCTTGTTATTTCTTACTGTTCTATTGTTATTTCTGAATTAGTTCCAAAACGTATTGCTATGCAGCGTGCTGAGCAGATTGCGCGAGCGGTTGTGCCGGCGGTTGATGTTTTCTCAAAGATTTGCAAGCCTTTAATTTGGCTTATTGGAAAGAATACTAACGGTTTTGTGCGCATTCTTGGCTTTGATCCTAATGAGAAGGAAAGCGAAGTTTCTGACGAAGAATTGCGTGTTCTTGTCAATAGCAATAAACGTTTAAGTCAGGATGAGCGTACTATTTTGGATGATGTGTTTGATGCGTCTGAAACTATTGTTGCTGAAGTAATGCGTCCTCGTGCTGATGTTGAGTTTTTGGATGGTTCATTGAGCCTTGAAGAAGCTGCCGCGAAAATTCGTGAGCTTCCGTATTCTCGCTACCCTGTTATTGGCAAAGATTTTGATGATGTTATAGGTTTTGTGCATGTTCGTGATTTGCTAGATGTGCGTGATCCAAATGCAAAAACTGTTGCAGATGTAACTCGCGAAGGAATTAGTCTTCCTGGAACTTCCAAACTATTGCCGAGCCTGGAACTTCTTCGTAAACGTGGTATTCATTTGGCTGTTGTCATCGATGAATATGGTGGAACTGACGGTATTGTTACGCTTGAGGACATGACAGAAGAGCTAGTTGGAGATATTCGCGATGAATATGATTTGCCTGGTGAAACTGAGCAAAATAATGTGAATAAAACAACTGCTTTTGTAAATGGTGTTGCAAAAATTGATGGCGGTATGACCATTGAAGATTTTGCTGACATTACCGGCATTGAGCTTGAGGACGGTCCGTATGAGACTGTTGCAGGCTACTTTTTAGCGCATACTGGTTCAATGGGAAGTGTTGGAGCTGTTTTGCATGATGCGGATGGTTACGATATGACTGTGACTGCGGTTGATGGTAGGCGTATTGCGACGATTGAAGTGCGTCGCCGCGCGTAGTTTAAGCCATAGCAGTAGAATAATAACGGTATTAACAAACCTAAGGAAGGATAGAACATGGCTTTGTTGCATATTTTGCCAGGTCTCGACGAAGCGGCCAGTGAAAAGGCTGTTGCCATTTTACAGAATCGTTTAAGCCACGAGCAGGAAGCTGCTTTGGTGCTCAAGCATGCGCATTGGAATGTTACTGGTCCAGATTTTATTGCAGTGCACGAAATGCTTGATCCACAGGTTGCTGAAGTTTTGGCGCAGGCGGATGAAACTGCTGAGCGAATTGCAACTTTGGGCGGCTCTCCACTTGGCCGCGCAGACGATGTTGTTGCTGCTCGCACATGGAAGCGTTTTGCTTTGACTGGTCGCAAGTCTACAAAGGAGTATTTGCAAGCGCTTATTGAGTACTATAACGATATGATTGCAGACGATCGCAAGGCTATCGCGGAACTTGATGAGCTTGATTTAGTTAGCTCAAATATTATTCAAGATCATGTTCAACAGTTGGAAAAGTTCCAGTGGTTCATGCGTAGCCATCTTGATTAATTATTCTCTGTTTAATTTTTTTGATTCAAACCGCAACACGCTGTTTTCTTTTTATGGCGTGTTGCGGTTTGACATTTTCTGTGTCTGTGCTAATGTAACTACTTGTATGTTTTAGGCATACGAGTTGGGCCCGTAGCTCAGGTGGTTAGAGCGCATCCCTGATAAGGATGAGGTCGGAGGTTCAAGTCCTCCCGGGCCCACGATAGAATGACATCATTCTTTCGAATGGGGCTATGGCGCAGCTGGTAGCGCATCTGCTTTGCAAGCAGAGGGTCAGGAGTTCGAGTCTCCTTAGCTCCACGAACAGGGTTCTGATTGATTTTTCAATCAGAACTTTTTGTTTATCAATTTCTTTCTTGTCGCGTGCCCATTCAATTTTTGGGGAATAACCCAATTTTTTACTGATTACCCCTAATAAAATTAGGGTGACACCCTGATATTTGTCAGTGTTGTAAAAAATATAAAAATGTTTAAATAGTTGAATCTCTTCCCAGAGATTGCGGCATATATTTTGCTGTGGAACTATACACAATATATTGTTAACTTGAAAGGTATTAAAGAGAGATGAAAACCATAAAGGTTTTCATTTTAGACGGAAGGATGTAAAAAATGATTTATAAGATAAAACAAAATATTGCTGATATTTCTGCTGGCGTAGTTTCTTTATTAGTAGCTTCATTTGTTAAAGGTCAAGGTTGGAATATTCAAAATATTATGATTTGGCTTGCAACATTCGTAGCAACATATATCACACTACGTCTATTATTTATGCTTTTCAAAATTGTAAGAACTCTTTTCACTAAAGAACAGTAAATTTTAGGGTTATAGGCCGAATCTATGGCAAATAAATTGGCCTATAACCTAAATTTTAAAAAGATATGAAGCATAAACTTATTAATTTAATAATTCAAATAGTACAATTAGTAATTGTTGGAACTCATTATGGTGCTTTTTTGGAAGCATAATATTTACATGAGAATGCTTCTCATCAAGGCCTATTGGTATACTAATCACATATAAATAAACATGAATATCTTTACGCCGTGTATTGAGCGCAGCTAAATCAAATCTGCTCTCAATGGGTTAACAAGGCGTGAAATCGTGTGTTGGCAGCGTCTTAAGCGGTTAACCTGATCAGCGTAAGGAAAGTGTATGCGTAAACTTTTAGCATATTGCCGTCGTGCACCTCAATTAACAGTCGTAATTCTTGCTTTTCCGTTTATTGTGGCTTTGTACTCGTATAATTTGCCTATATTAACTACTTTCTGTGAGCAAATATCTAATCTTTCGCAGCAAATCTTTGATTTCTTAAATCTTGGTTGCGATATTTCCATAAGTCTTAGTATCGGGAAAACTATTATCGCTATTCTCGTTTTGTATACCAGCCTTATTTCTTTGCGCAACATGATTAAAAATTTATTGCGCGGAACTTTAGGCATTGATTTGCTAGCTTTTGTTGCATTACTTGCAACGCTTTGTATTGGTGAGTTTTGGGCAAGCTATTTGATTGTTGTAATGGTTTGGACGGGAGAGGCAATTGAAGATTTTGCGCATATGAAAGCCCAGCGCAATCTGTCTCTTTTAGTAAGCGCAGCTCCAAAAACTGCTCATCTTATGACTTTGCCAGGTATTGAGCATGAAATGGATAATAATCAAGCAAATGATGAATCATACGAACCGCCATGTTTGAGTGAAAATCAGTGCAAGCCTAGCTCGTGTGTTCTGTGCCGGCATGCTGAATTCAGAAAAGTGGATGCCGCTAATTCTAAGCAATCTAATATTAGCGAGCAAAATTGCGACTATAAACACAATATTTGTCCATTTTTGCAAGCGTCTACAGACGGCGAAATCTCCTCAAATTTGCAGCGTTACAAAACGGTTCCAGTTGATGAATTAAATATTGGAAACGTAATTATTGTGCTTCCTGGCGAAACTGTGCCAGTTGATGGTGAGCTGTTAAGCGGTTCTGCAATTTTAGACACAAGTGCTATTAACGGAGAATCCGTTCCTAGAGAAGTCTATGCGGGAGCTGCAGTGCTTTCAGGCTGTGTAAACGGTGGAGTTGTGCTTATTATGCGCGTAACAAAGCTGTCTAAAAACTCGCAGTATCAGAAAATCATGCAGCTTGTTGAGTCTGCTAGGTCTTCTAAAGCTGCAGTAGTTAGATTTGCAGACATGTTATCTGTGCCATTTACTGTTTTGTCTTTTGTAATTGCTGGTTTTGCTTGGGGCTTTTCTGGAGATGCTCTTAGATTTGCGCAAGTGCTAGTTTTGGCAACTCCTTGCCCGCTGCTTATTGCGGTGCCGGTTGCGTGCATGGCTGGAACTGGGCGTTTAGCGAAACTTGGAATTGTTGTTAAAAGTCAGGATGTGCTTGAGCAATTAAGTCGTGTAACAGATGTATTTTTTGACAAAACTGGCACGTTGACTGTAAAACAGCCGCAAGTTGTAAACGTAGACGTAATCGATACTACGCAGAAGGCTGATCGTATTGTAATGCTCGCAGGTGTTCTAGAGACGTATTCTCAGCACATACTTGCAGGTGGTATTGCTAAAGCGGGAGCAAGCTTGTGGGAAAATGCTCACCCATCGTCGGTTCCGCAGCTTCCTAGCGTGCGAGAATACCCTGTAGTGCACAGTGTTAAAGAAACTGCAGGTCAGGGTATTCAGGGCGTTGTAGACGGTATTTTAGTACGTGTAGGCAGACGCAAGTACGTTACAGAGCAAAACGCGAATCAAACTATAGGCAAATCTCTTGCAGCAGACGAAATGGCAACCTACGTGTCTTTTGACGGCGTGCTGGTAGGAAGAATCGTATTAAAAGACGTGCCGCGCGATAACGCGAAATCAACCATTGACGCATTGTGTACACTTGGTGCACGCTCAATATCTATTCTTACTGGCGATAGTTTGCAAGCTGCAACAACAATTGGTAAAAGTGTTGGAATTGAAACAATATATGCAGATTTACTTCCGCAAGATAAATTAGCGCATGTAAAAAAACATAATTACAATGCGTATAAAAATAAGCAAAATTCAACTGTAACAATGATGGTTGGAGATGGTGTAAACGATGCTCCAGTGCTTGCAGCTGCCGATATTGGCGTAGCAGTAACGGATGGCACAGATACGGCAGCATCTGAATGCGCACAGGTAGTTATTATGAACAATGATATTTCTTCTGTTGCAAGCGCAATAAGAGTAGCAAAACATACTAAACGCGTTATGGTTCAGTCAGTATTGATGGGCATTGGATTAGCAATTATAAGTATGATTTTTGCGGCTTTCGGTTTTATTCCAGCAGTTATTGGCGCAATGATGCAAGAAGCAATTGATGTTGTTGCTATTATGTGGGCTTTAACAGCATTGCGCGAACGAAAATAAAAATATTTTTTGGCAATATTTTTACGATATTCATTACGACATCTTTAATAATATTCGTTTGAGTATGTTGTAAGACGAAGTAATGCGCTAGTCTAATTATGAAAGCATACGAGTTAGCTGCAAACGGTAACGGCTCAAGCTTGTACGTAACTTATTTCTGGCGAAGAATTACATATAAACGCTTTACAGTTACGCTGCTGAGTGATTGAGGCAACCTATGCTTGTAGGCCGCGCTAAATAGCGCGAAAACGGCGAAAAGTGCCGTATAATACAGTTCAATATGGGGATAATAATGGAAAAAAATAACTTAAACGAAAATGTTTCACAAGAAACATCTCAACTGCGTATTGCTGTAATAGGAGCAGGCCCTGCAGGAGTGTACTCTTCCGATATCTTCTTACGTCAGATTGCAAAGCGTGGAGAAGAATTGGGATTAGGCTCTAGCGCTCGCATTGATCTTTTTGAAAAATTGCCAGTGCCTTTCGGCTTAGTGCGTTACGGAGTAGCTCCTGACCATCCAAGTATCAAATTTATTGCGGATGCGCTTGAAAAGACGCTTGATAATCCAAATATTCATCTTTATGCAAATGTTGAATTTGGTAAAGATATTGCATTAGAAGATTTACTTCATAGATATGATGCTGTGTTATTTGCAACGGGTGCTGTGAAAGATAGGCCTCTTCGAGGAGTTCCAGGTGCCGATTTAGACGGAGTGTACGGAGCTGCAAAATTCGTAGAATGGTACGATGGATACCCAACTAGCAATCGAGAATGGCCGCTTGAAGCCAAGGAAGTAGCTGTTATTGGTGGCGGAAATGTGGCAATGGATGTTGCTCGTGAGCTTTTACGAGATCCTGATTATTTGCGCGCTCATACGGATATTCCAGATGACGTGTATGAGGGATTGCAAAAAAATAAAACCCAAACCTTGCATTTATTTATTCGTCGTGGAGTTGCCCAAGCAAAATTCTCTGTTCAAGAATTGCGCGAAATGGAAAAGTTATCCGGAGTGCAAATTGTTATTAATGAGGATGATTTTGAACTTGACGATGAGACTATTGAAGTAGCCGGTAACGATAAGCTCACGCGTCAAATGGTTGAGGAGCTTTTCGCTATTCGCGATATGGCTGAAGACATGGAAGATGGCGGAAACGTTGATTTTGAGGGGAAGCCAGCCAACAAACGCTATATTATCCACTTCAACTGTGCGCCGGTAGAAATTCTTGGTGAAGATGGACATGTGAAAGCAATACGAGTTGAGCGCACGACTACAAGCGCCGATGGCAAAATGACTCGTACTGGAGAGTTCGAGGAATACGCCGTTCAAGCTGTATACCATGCCATTGGCTACCATCCTGCAGAAGTTGCAGGTATTGCTTACGACGAAAAGCGTACTTTGCTTGCAAATATTGATGGGCGCTTAGTGGAGTCTGTGGAAAATGGCGAAGTTCGTGAGCGATTGTATGCAACTGGCTGGGCTAAGCGTGGGCCGGTAGGATTAATCGGTTCTACAAAATCTGATGCTCTTTTGATTGTTAATAATATGCTTGAAGATTTATCTAAAGCTGGCAATGCTGGGCGAATCGCACCTGATCGCGATGAAAATTCTATAGATAAATTATTGGCAGAAAAGGGCATTAAACCAATTGATTACGCCGGTTGGAAGCGAGTTGACTCTTATGAGCGTGAACTTGGAGCCAATGAGCAGAGAACTCGAAAGAAAGTTGTTTCAGCTTCTGAACTTGTAAATATTGCTTTAGGTAGCAAATAATGCCCTAAATAAACTGAAAATATTACTTAGTATTTAAGTTTGTAGTTAGTAAATACGCAGTATATATTCAGAAAAATTTAAGTTCGCATTATTAAGATAGCTCATATGTTGAAAGGCTTGAGAATACACTATGGCAGCTTAAAAGCCGCACTATTTTTTGTTGTTGTGTGGCTTTTTCTTGCCTTATGTTGGGTTCTTACTGGCTCGCATCTGTCTTCACTAATATGGTTCATTATTCCTGGTATTGCATTTAGTGTTTTTGCTTATTGGTGCTCAAGTAAGCTTGCGATTATTGCTATGCATGCTACAGAGGTTAGTGAAGAAGAAGAGCCTGTGCTTTACGCAATGGTCAGAGATTTATCTGCTCGAATTGGTAAACCTATGCCGCGAGTAATGGTTTCTCCCTACGAAAGTCCTAATGCTTTTGCAACTGGTAGAAGTGAGCGTCATGCGAGTATATGTTGTACTCGTGGTTTGATTAATATTCTTAACGAGCGCGAGTTACGTAGTGTTATTGGTCATGAATTAACTCATATTTATAATCATGATATTCTCGCTTCTTCGCTGGCTACTGCTACAGCAACAGTATTAACGTACGTTGGTTCTTGGCTTGTTTATGTCGGTGATACATATCGTCGTGATATTCGCAAGTATTGCAAATTTATTGGTAAGTTTTTGAATATTTTATTCGCTCCTATTGCTTCTGTTATTATCAATGCAATTATTCCTGGTTCGCGTGAATTTGACGCAGATAAGGGAAGTAGTGAAATTACTGGAGATTTTGCTGCGCTTGCTTCCGCACTTAATAAAATTACTTACGGCATGCAGCTTCACGAGATGAAATCTACTGCTGGATTGCAGGCTGTTGCTTCTTTGATGATTATTTGTCCATGGAATAATAACGCCCCTGCGCTTGTGCATTTGTGTACTGCGCGTCCTACTGTTCAGGATAGGATTGGGCGTTTAATGAGCATTGCTGCATGAATATTTTGTTTGTTGAACTTGCTTGTCTTGTTTATTGAGTTCATAAACTGATTCCTAAATATTGAAGCGGTAAGCTGTGCATGATACCCTTAGATGGTTGTTGAAACTAGTTTACTTTTAGTTACAGCATGCGGATGTAGTTCATCGGTAGAATGGAAGCTTCCCAAGCTTCAGAGGCGGGTTCGACTCCCGTCATCCGCTCCATTCAGATTGTAAAATTGTATAAGTTGTAGTTTTTGTACATTGGATGTATAAAAACTACAACTTACGCTTAGTTAAACTTTCTTTTTCTTGCAATTGTCACAATTGTGCTAGCAAACAGCATCAATGCAACGCTAAGTGCAATTGGAATTATTTGTATTCCAGTACGAGGGAGTGCATTATTGGCTATTGTGGATTGTTTGTGTAAATGGAGGTCTTTCTTTACTAAAGTATTCGTCCACGCAACTTGTTTACCGTTTTCGTCAATAAGGACAATCGTATGATTGCCTTTATAGTCTTCCGGGATAACTACGTCGAATACAATTCTGCCATATTCATTAATGTGAACTGTTACATATTTCATTCCATTTGCGCTATAAAGAAGTTTAGGGTTGGAATATATGTAGGCATAAGCTTTTACTGCTTTTTCTAGTTGTAATCTGCGCATGAATTCTGATGTTGCATTTACTGTAACAGTGATATGGTTGTTTTTTCCCGCATAAGCAATGTTATTATTCCCGACGGTGAGAGTGTTGCACAACGCTGGAAGTAAATCTGCAATACTCTTTGGTGCTGATGGAATCTGTTGCTGTAATGTGTGTGATTCTGAGTTTGCGTTAAGCTCTATGTGGTTTTCGCGCATAGAATCGTTACTAACTGCAGGAGTTTGTAGAGTTTTGGAAGGATGCGTTGGTCCGGGAAATCCCATGCTTGGAATTTCCTTATGGTCTTGATCGAACTTATTAGTCTGTGGGGTTGTGCTATTTGCAGACTTATCAGATTCGCCATTGCTAGAGTGCTCACTGTTGCCAGAATGAGATTCTGGTGTTGGTGGAACAGGTTGTGGCTCTGGTTTAGGCGCAGGTTTTGGCGGAACGGGTGTTGGATTCACCGGGTTTGGTTTCGGCTGCAGAGGCACTGCAGGTTGTTGATCAGGCGTCGGTGTCGGCGTAGGCGAAGGCGTTGGTTCCGGTGTCGGTGGAACAGGTGTCGGAGGTACGGGAGTTGGTGTTGGAGCTGGTGTCGCTGGTGTTAGCTCGATCCATGGTGTTGATTTCTTTGCAGGAATTAACTCGGCCCACGTAATACTCTTTTTAGCTGGGTTTAGTGGTGTTGCTGGAATGATTTCTACAACGTGAGCTTTAAGAGTTACTTTCTGTTTTGCTTTGTTTGCAAAGGTTATTTCTATGATAAATGTTGTTTCTCCAGTGTTTGTTGTGTTTGGTTGTTTTACAACTTGTACTGTGCTGTTTTCTGGTAAGTTTTTTAAGTATGGTTTGAAGTCGAAATTATCGGGGATTTTATTGTCTTTTTTGACTTCTATTTTCTTGCCAGGTTCAGCAGTAACATTTGGAAGTTCCTCGATATTAGCCAATCGTTTATGAATGGTTATTGGAACTATAATAGTTTTTAATATTCTACCAGATAGTACGAGTAGTATTTTCCCTTCGTAGTTGCCGCATTGAGAAGTGTCAATTTTGTCGTATTCTGTAATGTCTGTAATGGTAGAGCCTTGCGGTATATCGTTAGGATTAAGAAGATGCTTTATTGTTGTGCCTTTTGGCAATGGATCATTTTCCATAATGTCAATATTCGTAATTTTAGGTTCGAAAGCTTGTTCGTCAGTTTTAATAACTGGTTCGTTAACTAATCCGTCGAGTGCATCAATTTTGCGACCGGTTCCCTCAATTTTATTGCGTTCGCCAACTGTGAATCCTTGGAAAGCATTCATTCTAGGCTCAAAGTAGCTTCTGGATCCATGACCGGCTCCAGAACTTCCTACGCTTATTGCACCTTCGAAATTTCCTATTCCGCCTATTACTGTATCGTTATCAACTTTATAATGAACGGCATAACCTTCTTTAGTTAGTTTATCGCCAAAATCAGATGTTTCCCAAAGCCATCTGTTGAATATATTACCTTTGATTCTCGGAGCGTTAAAAGTATAAGCTTTAATATTAAAAGTTGCGCCACTACTTTTAGCTCGAATTAAGGCTCTTTGTGCTAAGTACCCACCTAAAGAGTGACCTGTAACATATAAATTGCTTACAGTGTTCTTTTGTTTATATTCATCAATTAATTTATCTATATCAGCAGCTTGGCCTGGGTTTGAGCCAGTTCCAAGCAAGACATCATTCCATACATCTGTTGCGCCTTTAGTGCCGCGAATTGCTAATACTTGCACGCCGTTTTGCTTAATAAATGGGTACGCAGGATTCACATTTTCAAAAAGGATAGCGTCAAACCCACTCCCGAAGTGGTAGGTTTCCTTAACTTTCCAGAATGGTGCAAGCTCGTTGTGCATAAGGCGGTACTCATTGCGATTTTCATAAATAATCCTGAGCGGTTTTGAGTAGTCAAGTACTTCTTTGACGTAGCTGTCTTCCCTATACACAAGCTCCATAAAAAGCGCCATATCGCGAGGGCTAATATCCCACCTGCGAGGATTGCTATCGTTTTTGTCATCTAATCCGTCGCCGTCGGTGTCCTTAATAAGTGGATGCGAATTATATCCGTAATATGTGCGTCCGTTTTTTACGTAAGTGTAAAGCTCTTCGCTGTTCTTCAGACCGTCGCCGTCGCTATCTTGATCTGGATCTAGCGCGGCTTTATGGTAAAGCAAAGAATCAATCTGATTATTTTCCAAACGAATTCGACCAGTAGAAATGTCGTGAGCGGTTTGTGCGGTAAGAGGTACGTGCACTGGTGATGTTTCTTCTGCCGCTGCGGTTGTTGCTAGCGAAGGTATGTAAACCAGCGATGAAATGATCAAACCAAAAGTTAATACAATTCCACTAATTGTGTGAACGGTACTTACTTTTCTCATACTGCTATTCCTTACTTTTTGTACAGACTTCTACTTTATTTTGAAAATATTTTTGCGAGCAGCACAACAGATTTAGCTCAACGTGTTGGTTTTATCAGATTTAACAACTTTATAAAATTGTATCTAGTTGAATCAGATAATTTTAATAAGTACCAAAAGTTAATACTTAAGCTGATGCGGTGTAATAGGAAAGAATTTCATTAGATTAATTGATATAGGAAAAGCACTGAGCTACTTGTGATATTAATGAATCATCGGTAAATCAGCACTTAGCTTATTGTTAATAAATTACACGAGATAGCTATCTATTGCTGGTGCTAATTAATAATCATTAATTAGCAGTAATTAGAACGTGCGAACATCGTAGAAGTTGTTAAGTTCTTCCATCCAACGTCCAGTGCCAGAAATATCTCCTCTAGTACCTACGGTGAAACCTGGGAAATTGTTCATACGGGCCTCAAGATAGCTTCGAGAGCTATGTCCTTGCGCAGAATTGCTGACGCTTATAGCTCCAGCAAAATTGCCAACAGAACGAATAACCTTGTCGTTGTCTACTTTGTAATGAACAGCGTAACCTTCTCGAGTGAGCTTATCGCCAGTATTGGCGACGGCACGCAACCAACGGTTGAAAATATTTCCCCAAATTTGTGGTGAATTGAATGTGTAAATTTTCTTAATCCAGTTGTAGCCTTTGCCTTTAGCACGAATTAAAGCACGCTGTGCAAGATATCCTCCGAGGGAATGTCCGGTAATATACAAATTGCTAACAGTATTTTCGCGACCATAACGCTCAATCAACTGCTCAACATCTTTAGCTTGATCTGGGTTATGACCTACAGCTATTGCAAAATCATCATCGTAATCATTAAATTGGGAAGTTCCACGAATTGCTAGTACTTGAACAGTGCCTTGTTCTAAGAATGGGTATGGACTTACATTTTCAAACAAAACAGCATCAAATCCTCCCCTTTTGTGGTAGGTTTCCTTAACTTTCCAGAATGGTGCAAGCTCGTTGTGCATAAGGCGGTACTCACTGCGATTTTTGTAAATGTCGTGAAGCGGTTTAGTGTAATCGAGTACCTTATTTATGTAATTATCATCTCGATAAGAAAGTTCAGAGAATAAAGCCATATCGCGAGGACTAATATCCCACCTGCGAGGATTGCTGTCTTGATTATCTGGAATACCATCGCCATCGGTATCGTTCATCATAGGGTGAGAATTGTACCCATAATAAGTCTTACCGTCTTTAGTGTAAGTGTAAATTTCCTGACTATTAGTTAAGCCGTCACCATCTAAATCAGCTTGTGGATCAAGAGGCTTCTTGTGATATAAAGACATATCCAAAGCCCCAGGTAAATCTAAGCCTATAGTTCCATTTGCGATTTGTTTAGCTGTTTCAGCAGTAAGTGGAGTTTTTGCATAATTATCTGCGGTTGTTGCCATTGCTGGCATTGCGAAAGCAGATAGGCTCAAGAGCATGCATAGGCTAGTTAAAAACCCTGTTACTGCATTGCGTTTCATAGTATCCTCCCATATTTTGTTTAGTTTTGTAGTCAACAAATGTATAGGACGACTGTTTACGATTTGTAGCACCTCTTTGTTAACTACGTGCGTTATATAAATTAATCGAAATTTATTTTGCCGCCACAATTGCTATTCTACACAGTTCATCAATTGTATAGTCTACATAAACAAAAGTCCATACTTCTAAATAAATGTTGTTGCTCCTTTTTTGTTTACTAAAATCATTGACGATGTGTATAAGAGTCATAGAAAACATCTATATAACTAGAATTATCAATAGCCATAATCTATTCTTAATAATGAAAATAAAAGCGCAACGAAGGCGCAAATGACCTATTTAGGAGAATGATATGAGTTTAATGAACACACATATTCTTCCATTCAAAGTAAATGGTTATAAGAATGGCGAATTTGTTGAAGTAAGTGATACTGATGTTCTTGGCAAATGGGCAATTTTCTTCTTCTATCCAGCTGATTTTTCATTCGTATGCCCAACTGAATTGGAAGATCTTGCAAACCACTATGAGGAATTGCAAAAGCTAGGCGTTGAAGTTTACTCAGTCTCTACGGATACACATTTTGTACACAAAGCATGGCATGACGATTCTGAAGCAATTGCAAAAGTAAAGTACACTATGTTGGGTGATCCTTCCGGAGCTCTTTCGCGTAATTTTGACGCTTGGAATCAAGAATCCGGTTTAGCTCACCGAGCTACATTCCTCGTGAATCCGCAAGGTGTGATTCAGTTCTTTGAGATGACCGCAGACGGAATTGGTCGTAACGCCGACGAGCTGCTTCGTAAAGTTAAAGCAGCACAGTATATTGCAGCGCACCCAGGCGAAGTTTGCCCAGCAAAATGGGAGCAGGGCGAAGAAACCTTGGAACCTTCTATCGATTTAGTCGGCAAAATCTGATTTTTGCAATTAAATATTAAAGAATATTTTTTTAAAGAATCATCTCAATGCGTAGGGAGCTACGTTCATAGTTTCCTACGCATTTCTCTTATTTTTGCTTGTGACTAAAATTGCGGAAGGAAGTAAACTATGTCTTTGTTGAATGCATCATTAACTGCTCAGCTTTCAGAATTACTAAAAAAGATGGTATCTAAAATAGAAATCATTTCTTACGTTGATAATTCTGAAACATCTCAAAAAGTTAAATCCTTACTGGAAGAAGTATCTCAGCAAAGTGACAAAATCAGTATTTCTGAAGTAAATAATAATGAAATTAGCAATGTAAAGCGTAAGCCAAGCTTTGAATTGCGTAGAAAACTAGATAATCCAGTAAATGGAGAATCTACTGTATCGGTTAGTTTTGCGGGATTGCCTTTAGGGCACGAATTCAGCTCTTTAGTACTAGCACTTCTACAAGTAAGTGGCTATGCGCCAAAAATTAGTGATGAGCAACGCGATGCAATACTAAAGCTTGGTTCACACAATGTGACAACATACATGTCGGTAATTTGCCTGAATTGCCCAGAAGTTGTGCAATCGCTTAACACCATTTCTATTATTAACCCTAAAATCCAGCATACTGTAGTTGAAGGTAGCGCTTTCCGTGAAGAAGTAGATAAACTCGGTGTAATGAGCGTGCCAGCAGTTTTTGAAAATGGCAAACTTATTTCCTCCGGACGGGCAGGAATTGACGAACTTGTATCTGTGCTCGCAGAACAAGAAAAATCTGTTGAGCAAAATGAGAATGGCAATAATGGTAATAGCGTTTCTTCGGCAAATGTTGCGCTCGCAGAAAAAATGAATTCGCAAAATCCATACGATATTGTTATTGCTGGCGGCGGTCCTGCTGCTTCTGCTGCCGCAATTTACACTGCTCGTAAGGGTTTGCGTACAGCTATGATTATGGATCATCGTGGCGGACAGGTTGTAGAAACTGAAAGTATTGAAAATCATATTTCCCAAACGCATACGACTGGTTCTCAACTAGCAGCAGATTTAACTAAGCATATTTCGCAATACGATATTGACGTATTTACTCCTGATTGGGCAGACTCGCTCGATTTATCTAAGGAACCATATGGGTTACATACTATTCATGCGCGTTCTGGCGGATCTTTGAAAGCGCGTGCAGTGATTATTGCAACTGGCGCGACTTGGCGTACGTTGGGCGTTCCTGGAGAAGATGAGTATAGGAATAGAGGCGTATCATTCTGCCCTCATTGCGACGGCCCACTTTTCAAAGATAAGAATGTTGTCGTTGTTGGCGGCGGAAATTCTGGTGTTGAAGCTGCTATTGATTTAGCAGGAGTTGCAAAACATGTGACGGTGGTTGAGTTCATGGATGTGCTTAAAGCTGATCAAGTATTGCTTAATACTTTGCATAAATTACCTAACGCTGAAGTTATTACGAGTGCTGCCGTAAGTAGTATTGAAGGTAATGGTAGTAAAGTTACTGCAATACGTTACATAGATCGCAATAAAGCAGACGATGATGAAAACAGAGAACATATTGTTGAAACCGATGGGGTTTTTGTGCAAATTGGTTTAGCTCCGAATACTCGTTGGCTTGTAAATAATATTTCTCTCAATAATCGAGGAGAAATTATTACGAATCGCGCTGGATGCACTGATACTCCGGGTGTTTTTGCTGCTGGAGATTGTTCAGACGAACCGTATAAGCAGATTGTTACAGCGTATGGTTCTGGAGCCAATGCTGCGTTATCTGCATTTGACTATCTTATCCGCAGCCCGCAAAATAAATAATTTATAAAATTTATTATGCAATAAACAATGGGGGGCGTCTTATGAATATTAGAGCGTTAGAATATCTAATAGCTTTTGCACAAGAAGGAAGCTTTACCAAGGCGGCTGTTCGTATGCGCGTCTCTCAGCCTACTCTTTCAACGCAAATTAAAAAACTTGAAGAGACTTTAGACGTAGAACTTATTGAGCGCACTCCCGGGAAACAAATCTTAACTCCTGCTGGGAGGGAAGTGGTTTATTACGCTAAACGTATTCAGGCAGATATGTCACGTATTCGACAAGCTGCAAGACGCTCAGAAGATCCATGGTCATCTACAGTAGTTTTGGGTGTGTTCCCAACGTTAGGACCATACTTACTTCCAAGAATTATGCCTGCACTCAGGCGTTTAAAACCAAAACTTACTATTCGTTTTATAGAAGAAAAATCAGCGAAACTTATTGATTTGCTAGATAGTGGTCAAGTCGACGCAGTTATATTAAGCGAAAGTTTGAATGCGCCTTCAATAAAAGTGTGTCATGTTTTTGACGAAGATTTTCTTCTTGCGACTTCTACAAATTCTTTGCTAGGACACGAGAGTAAACCAATTGAACTTTCAGATTTGTCTACTCAGAAAGTGCTTTTACTAGAAGATGGGCATTGTATGCGTAGAAGCATGCTCGATGTATGCCAAAAAGTGGGGGCGAAACAATCAGAATTTAGGGCAACGTCGTTAGAAACTTTGCGATATATGGTTGTAGGTAGCAAAGATGTGACATTATTGCCGCGTCTTGCAACTGTACCTCCAATTGTGCAACCAGTTGGTTTGATGTTGCGTGAGTTTAAGAATCCTAAACCTTATCGATCGTTATATTTGAATTGGCGCGCAGCTTCTCCAGTAGACAAAATTATGGAAGGATTGTGCACAATAATTAGTTCAGCATGCTCTGATTTGCATAAAAAATAAGTGGGATATTCTGCTTAAAAATAAAAATAGGCACTTCTGTATGCTATGTTAGCTACAGAAGTGCCATGTTCTTCTTCTCTTACTTTTTATTCTCACTTTATTTTGAGAATTATCTGCCTCGTTTTATTTGCTGTGTTTTATTTGTTGCTAAATTAATGATTTATAATTCAATTCCAAGATAGCGTGCTACTTGATTCACATCCTTATCTCCACGGCCGGAAACTGTTACTAAAACAATGTCATCCTTACTCATCTTTGGAACCATCTTCATAGCTTGTGCTATTGCATGTGAGCTTTCCAAAGCTGGGATGATTCCTTCAACTCTAGAAAGTGCGCGAAAAGCTTGAACTGCTTCATCATCAGTGATTGCGTAGTATTCTGCGCGACCAGAATCCTTTAAATATGAGTGTTCTGGGCCGACTCCAGGGTAATCCAATCCCGCAGAAATAGAGTAGGCTGGAAGCTCGTTACCGTCATCATCCATAAGAACATAAGTTTTCATGCCATCCGTAATGCCAACTTTTCCATTCGTCATAGTAGCAGCATTTTGAGGAGTATCAGCGCCTTTACCTGCGCCTTCAGCACCAATCAATCGTACAGACAGATCATCAATATATGCTGCAAAAGAACCAATTGCATTAGAACCGCCACCAATGCAAGCAATTACAGCATTCGGCAATCTGCCTTCCTTTTCTAGGATTTGCCTTCTCGACTCTTTGCTAATAACGCTTTGAAAATCGCGAACCATTTGTGGATAAGGGTAAGGTCCCACTGCGGAACCAACGATGTAGAAGGTATCATCCAAGTGCTGTGCATAATCCATAAATGCTGCAGTTACAGCATCTTTTAAAGTTTTTGTGCCTTCTTGAACAGCATGAACTTTTGCACCGAGCAAAGTCATTCTAAAAACGTTAAGTTTTTGGCGTTCGCAATCAAGTGCGCCCATAAAAATTTCGCATTCCATGCCGAATCGTGCTGCTGCAGCAGCAGTGGCAACGCCATGCTGACCGGCTCCGGTTTCAGCGATAATGCGCTTTTTACCCATGCGCTGAGCGAGTAAAATTTGTCCGAGAACATTATTCATTTTGTGAGCGCCGAGATGGTTTAAATCTTCGCGCTTTAAATATACTTTTGCGCCGCCTAAATATTTTGTGAAAGATTCAGCATAGTATAAAGGTGTTTCGCGACCGTCGTAATCTTTTAATAATCCAGCTAATTCATTGCGGAACTCTGAATCGTCTTTGTATTGTAAGTAAGCTGCTGCTACTGCGTCGAGTGCTGGACGAATCATATCTGGTACGTACTGTCCGCCAAATTCACCGTAATACATATTTTGTTCAACTGCGTTTACCATAATTTTGCCCTTCTTGTGCGTGCCGAGGAAATCGGCATTAAGTTTGTTCTTTATTATTTTTATGTCGATTATTTTGTAAATTTGAAGGGCGTGTGCTCAGATAACAAAAAAGCTGGATGGCAGCTTATATGCCATTCAGCTCAAATAATGTTGATGATGAATCCGGCATAGCCCCGTTGATTGTTTAAAATCAGCAAGCCCACACCGATATGTGAACTCGCTTTTAACTACGCCAGCTGCGCCAGAAACGAGTATTCATGTTCATCAACCTCCAATCTTGTTGCACAAGTTTAGCCTTAGCTGTGACAATGTCAACCTTTTAGTGTTAATTCGGCGTTTCGTGCAGAAAAAATTTAACCCCGGCGTCTATGCGCCGGGGAAATAAAGGAGAGAAGAAAAGAATAAGTTTTAGGTGCTCTGCACCTGTCTTTTTGTCGACAATATTATATAATCACACTATTCTGAGCAGAACAGTAACGCTAACTGATAATTACCTGAGAATTATCTACTTTTCTTCTAAATCTTGCTATTTTAGGAATTACTTTTCTAAAAACGGAATCATTTTTCTAAAAATATTATTCGCTTAAATCAGCGCGATAGAAATGCTCATACGAACGTGACGGAGTTGGACCGCGCTGACCTTGATAGTGCGATCCGTTAACGGCTGAACCGTATGGGTTTTCACATGGTGAGCTTAACTGGAAGAAACACATTTGACCAATCTTCATGCCAGGCCAAAGTTTAACTGGCAAAGTGCTAACGTTTGAAAGCTCCAAAGTAATATGACCTTCAAAACCTGGATCAATGAAGCCAGCTGTGGAATGTGTCAAAATACCAAGACGACCAAGCGAGCTTTTGCCTTCCAAACGTGCAGCAATAGTAGCGTCAAGTTTTACATACTCCCACGTAGCGCCGAGTGCGAACTCTCCAGGATGAAGAATCCATGGCTCGTCAGGAGCTACCTCGAACTGTTCTGTAAGTTCACCCTGATTTTCTGCAGGATCAACATACGTGTAAGCATGGTTGTTAAATAAGCGGAAAAAACGGTCGAGGCGCACGTCAATCGACGCAGGCTGTACCATTTCCGGGGTCCATGGGGTCAAATCAATATGACCCTCATCATGAGCTTTGAGAATGTCGTGATCAGACAACAGCATGACGTCAAATCTCCTTGCAATAAAGCTTATACATCAGTAACTTCATTGTTCGCACGAAATATTTATTGCTATTTTGCGCGAAAAATACAATACGCACAATTGTAGCGCGTGCCGCGGTCTGTGAGTATTCTGCAAGCTATTTCCTGAAAACAAATAAATATTCATGAGCAATCAGCAAAAAATTTTATAGAAAATAAAAACACAAAACGCGGCACAGAAACGTAGGTTATGTAAGAAAACTACGTACTGTACCGCGTATTTGTAAAACAGCTTAATAATGTATTTTATTAAGCGGCAATAGTTAAGGCGTTTGCTGCTTTACGTTTTGCAATGAAACGAAGCACGCATTTACGCAATTCGGAAGCAATTAACACGACCATTGAAAGACCGAGGCACTCGAACCATTCCGTTACGCTCAAAGGAACAGTGCCAAATGGCTCATTCAAGAACGGTATGTAAATTACAGCCAACTGGAGCACAACAGAAACTGCTATAGCACCCCAAAGCCAACGATTTGCAAATAAGCCTACAAATACGCTTTGTGAGTCTGAACGAGATGCTAACGCATTCAGCATTTGCGCAAACACAAGAATTGTAAAGCCCATTGTGCGAGCGTGAGTAAGCTGAGCAGCGTGATCCATAATTCCAACAGAACGGTCTGTAAAGAATCCGCCTGCCAAATGCATATCCATACCGATTAACGTAATAGCAGCCATGATTATGCCGATAAATACAATATCTCCCCACATTCGTCGGTCAATAACGCTATCGGTAAGCTTTCGGGGCTTTCGATCCATTACGTCGTCAGTTTGCGGATCAACGCCCATCGCGAGTGCAGGAGCTGCATCCGTAAGCAAGTTAATCCACAAAAGCTGAGTTGCAAGCAAAGGCAAAGTTACACCAACAGAGTTTGGCTGTGTAATTCCCAGTGCGCCAGCGAAAACAACGCCGCCGAAAACAGTACAAACTTCGCCAACGTTAGAACTGAGCAAGTATCGCAAGAATTTACGAATATTGTCGAAAATTCCGCGACCTTCGCGCACTGCTGCAACAATTGTAGAGAAGTTATCGTCAGCCAAAATCATCTTGGCAGACTCTTTAGTTACTTCTGTACCAGTAATGCCCATAGCAACGCCAATATCGGCAGACTTTACGGCTGGAGCATCGTTTACGCCGTCACCAGTCATAGCAACAATGTTTCCTTGACGTTGAAGCGAAGAAACGATAGCTAACTTGTGCTCAGGGGCTACTCGCGCGTACACGCTAGTTTTACTGATAGCTTCATCAAAAGCAATATTATCGTCGTTGCGTGAAAGCAATTCGTCAAGTTCGTCGCCTGTAAGTGCATGCTCATCTTTTCCAATAATTCCAAGATCTCGAGCAATACGCGTAGCCGTAAGAGGATGGTCGCCTGTAATCATAACAGTACGGATTCCAGCGCGATGAGCTTGAGCTACACTATCTCGAACTTCAATTCGCGGAGGATCAATAATTCCAACCATACCATTCCAAATCAAATCAGATTCTAGTACGTCACTTTGTTCCGCAACGTCCGCGATTTGACCTGCAGCGTTAGAAACCATGCCATCAACTTTTGAAAGACTATCGACTCCAAGCGGCCTATAAGCCATTCCAAGCGTGCGGTAGGCTTCTCCAGAAAGACGTTCAACAGTTGCTAAAATATCTTCGCGATCGCCGTCAGTAAGCGGACGCACGGCACCAGCTACTGCAATACGCGTGCAATAAGAAAGCAACACGTCCGGAGCGCCCTTAGCGCAAACAATCAGATTTCCAGAATCCGAACCATCTTTAACAACAACAGACATACGTTTGCGTTCAGAAGTAAAAGGTACTTCCGCAACTCGAGTCAAATGAGCGTAACGTTTGTCCGCTTTTGTTTTACGAGCTGCTACTACTAGCGAAACTTCTGTAGGGTCTCCAACTGGCTGCCAACTTTTAGTAGTTTCGTCATAATGTAAATCGCCGTCGTTAGCCAAACATCCGGAGCCTAACGCGCCTAATACTTCTGTAGCAAGATTTTGCGGTACTGCTAAATCTGCGTCCGCAGAACCAATTAATATCATGCGTCCTTCAGGCTTGTAGCCGCTTCCTGTAAGCTGAACTTCGCCGCTAGGTGTTACTACGCGTTCAACAGTCATCTCGTTTCGAGTTAAGGTGCCTGTTTTATCGGAGCAAATAACAGAAGCAGAACCAAGTGTTTCCACGGATGAAAGCTTTTTTACAACAGCATGATGCTTCACCATTCGTTGCACGCCAAGCGCAAGAACTACTGTCAAAATCGCAGCTAAACCTTCTGGAACAGCAGCAACAGCTAGGGAAACAGAAAGCAGCAGAGAATCAATAATATCTTGAATACTGTGGAAGCCTTCAATCAGCCACATGGAAGCAAGAACAACAGCTGCAATAATGCACACCGCAATTCCAAGAACTTTAGAAACGTGTACCATTTCTTTCTCGAGAGGTGTTGCTTCGTCATCTGATTTTGAAAGCATATCCGCGATTTTGCCAACTTGTGTGCGCATACCTGTAGAGGTGACTACAGCGCGACCGGTTCCTTGCGTAACAGCAGTTCCGTTGAAAACCATATTTGTGCGATCGCCTAAAGCTTTTGCAGACGAAAGCGTATTCGGACGTTTGCTTACTGCAACAGATTCGCCTGTAAGACTTGCCTCAGCTACGCGTAATGAAGCCGCTGCTATAAGTCGACCGTCTGCAGACACGGCATCTCCTTCGCCAAGCACTAAGATATCGCCTGGCACAACTTCTGCAGTATTAATGCGCACCACGCTACCATCGCGCAAAACTGAAGTTTGCGGAGCACTCATTCTAGCTAAAGCTTCGACTGCTTCTTCTGCTCGCGACTCTTGAATGTAGCCAAGCACTGCGTTTGCAATCAAAATAATGATAATTACGATTGAATCAAACGGCAGAATCTCTCCACCGCTGTTTCCTTTATGTTGTGCGCGCTCAACAAACCACGCAATTGCAGAAATAATAGTTGCTGCAATAAGCAAGTAAACGAGCGGATCTTTAAATTGATCAAGGAACCGTTTCCATGCTGGAATTTTAGGAGCAGCAGCAAGTGCATTTGGGCCGAATTGATTAAGTCTTTTTGCAGCTTCCTCAGAGCTTAAACCGCATGTAATATCTACGTTAAGTGATTTAGCTACTTGCTGAACATCGCACAATGATGGATCTTTGCTATTAGCTGAAGAGTCAGCTGTTTTATTGGATTGATCAAGAGCGTGATCAACCATATCTTCCCCCTTGGGAGTGCCGCGGAGTAGTCAATAATCGCAATGCTAACGCTATTTTTAGCGCTTCGTATTGTAACTATTGCGCGGTTGTGGAATATTGCAATAGTTTGCAACAATTAAGTACCGTTCTATTATGCCATACAACGCGCCGAGCTTAGAATCAGCAGACTTTGCCAGCTTCAGAAAGCTATTAAACAATGCCTTGGGGGCATGTGAGAATAGGAGTATGACTACGAAAAAAGGGCCGACCAAGGGGTCGGGTGGAAAACATCGCAATGCTTTGCGCGGAAAAGGTCCTACTCCGAAGGCTGAAGATCGCGTGTATCACAAAGCTTATTTTGCTAAGAAAGCTGCTATTAAGCGCACATTTGCAGATCCGCGTTTGGCTGCGCGCCGCAGAGTGGATAAGCTTGGTAGCGATTCAGATGAGTTGGTAATTGGTCGCAATGCTGCTTTAGAGGCGTTAAGAGTTGGAGTTCCAAGCACTCAATTGTATGTGGCTAATCGCATTGAGCATGACGATCGCACGCGCGAAATCGTGAAGTTAGCAGGCATGCAGGGTTTGCGTTTGCTTGAAGCGGATCGCCTTGAAATGGATCGTATTGCGCATAGTACGAATCATCAGGGCATTATTTTGAAAGTTCAGCCTTACCAGTATCACTCTTTGCAAGAATTGGTTGAACGAGCGGAAAAGAAGGCGCGCGCAATGGAAGCTGCTGATTCAGATTCTGCTCGCATTAATGCTCGACCATTGTTTATTGCTTTGGATGGCGTTACGGATCCTCAAAATTTGGGTGCTGTTATTCGTTCTGCAGCAGCTTTCGGTGCTAATGGTGTGATTTTGCCTGAGCGCAGAAGTGCTTCCGTAACTGCTGCTGCTTGGAAGGTTTCTGCTGGTGCTGCAGCTCATTTGCCAGTTGCTAGAGTTGTTAATTTAAATAAGGCAATTCAAGGTTTGCGAGAGCGCGGATGGTATGCAATTGGTCTTGATGGCGGCGGCGATAAGCTTGTTGGAGAAACTGGCTTTGAAACTGATCCGTTAGTTGTTGTGCTCGGCTCTGAAGGTAAGGGCATGAGTCGCCTTACGAGAGAAGCGTGCGATGCTATTGCTGGAATCCCAATTTCTAGCGCGGTTGAATCTCTTAACGCTTCTGTTGCAGCAGGCATCAGTTTGTACGCTGTTGCTAACGCTCGTCGTTTGGCTGCATTGAATCAAAACTGAAATTTTCAAACTTTAAAATCACGCTTGCACTGTATTGTTACGGTGTTAGCGTGATTTTATTTGGTTGGGGCTTTGGATTTGCTGAAGTTTAGTACTTACGCAATTTTGAAAGAAATAATTAAATAGAAATATGCATATTAGCGAAAATACTATAGAAGAAAATAAAACACTTATGAACGAAAATACTGTTACAAATACAGGTACAAATACGAACACAAGTACGTCAAAAACAAAAAAAACTTTAAATGTGACAAAAACTTTAAAAACAACAAATAAATTATGGTTCGTAAAGAATGCTCGTTCGCTTATTTTTATTGCATACCTATCTGTCGTCGTAGCAGTTATGTGCTTCCACGAGCCTTGGTTTGATGAAGCTCAAAGTTGGCTTATTGCACGCGATTCTTCGTTTGCTGATTTGTTAACTCTTCGACCACATTATGAAGGCCATCCGCCGCTTTGGACTTTGCTTCTTTCCATACCTGCAAAAACAGGAGTTCCATACGAAATTGGTCTTAAAGGCGTGCAACTTCTATGCACTGCGCTTTTGGGTGGCTGGCTTATTTTCCGCGCGCCTTTTAGTAAATTGGCTGTGTTTTTGCTTCCGTTTACGTATTTTTTGTGCTTCCAATATGGCGTTACTTCACGCCCGTATGCTCTTCTTTGCGCGGCTTTGTTTATGGTTGCACATTATTGGAAACGATCTGATTCTAAGCCTTCTGATACTTGGAAACTCGCTTTGAGTCTTGTACTTTTATGTGCAATCAGTGCTTATGGCATTGCTTTAGCAGCAGGTTTTGCTTTTGCGTGGATTTGGAGAGTTGTAAAATCTGCAGGAATTAAAAAAGCTTTCGCTGAAATAGTCTCTAACACTAACAGATTAGTAAGCTGGATAATCCTTGCTTTAGTTGGAATTGCAAGCATTATTTGCATTTGGCCTGCTGCTAACGCTTTCGCATCGCGTGAAACATTCGACGGAAATTCTCCTCTTATACAATTCTTGTCATTTATTTTCGTTATGCCATCAGAAAGTATGTTCACTCAATTTGCTGGCGATGTTTCTTTACGTAGACTTATGCTAAGCGTACCTTCCGCGATTATTTGCGTTATTATTTCGATTTTAATATGGTCTTTCGCTGTAAGAATCGCTTATCGAAGAGGCATGCTTGTTTCTTTGATACTTCCTTACTTGACTTTTGCGGCAATTGCCACGCAATATTTCACTTTGCATCACGCAGGAATCGTTTTTGCATTCTTCGTATCTCAACTTTGGATGTGTATTGCGCGTAAGCCACTGGAATCTAAAGATATTCCGGCGATTATTTTTAGGTTGTTCAAAGCTGCAAATAAAGCTGAAAATAGCAATAGTAAATCTGCAAGTAAATCTGCCGGAAGCAAAGTTATTGCTGGCATTATTATTGTTGTTTTATTATCCCCAAGCTTGATTTGGAACGGGTATTCTTGCGTTAACGATATTCGATTCGACTATTCAGGTTCGCGCGCACTTGCGCAATTTATTAAGCAAAATCATGCTGAAAACATGCGATTCGTAACGTCTTGGCTACATCAAGATGAAAAAACGGATAAACAAGGTAATGTTATTGTTCCTGAATTTGAAGATATTCATCAATATTCGTGGCAGCTTATTACAGCAAATCCTTATTTCTCGAAGAATCTTATTGATTGCAGTTATAAGAATAGCTCGTTTATTACAAATGAGCAGCCATCTCAAGAACAGGCATCAAATGAAATGGGTGCTTGCAAAGCAAAGAAAGAACCTAAATTCTTTGTCACAGAATCAGATAAGCCTTGGTATTATTTTGTGTATTTAAACTACAATATCGACCATTATACTGAGCATACTATTGCTAAAACAAAATCATCTTGGAAAGCAGGAGTCTCAGAAGGAAGAATTATTGTATATGAGCGCAAAAAATAATTAGCGCATTTATATAATTATATTTAAATATATTTAATTACATTATGAAAATGCCCCTGCGTAAGTTAACTAACTTATTTAGGGGCATTTTTATTACAGTGTCTTACTTTTTAATAGTAGAACATGCGGTTTTATTTACCAGAAACCGAATGGATCAAATATTCCACCATCGTCACCATCGTCATCTCCACGTTGTTGTAAATCGTCATCGTCACCATCGTACGAGTTACTTCCGCGTTTTTTACCAGGCTTCTTTTGGTTTTTCTTTAATTTCTTTTCTTGCTTATTTGTGCCATTAACAGCAGTTTCTTCTTGGTTGAATGTAACTTGCAACTTAAGTGTGTTGCCGTTACGAACTATTGTGAGCGTAGCTTTTTGATTGAACGCTGTTGCTCTCACATACCCGAGGAGTGCGTAATTATTGGATACAGGCTTATCGTCAAAGGCAACAATAGTGTCATTGGCTTTGAGTCCGGCTTTTTCAGCAGGGCTTCCTTGATTGACAGAAACAATTTGAGCTCCTCCGCGAGTAATTCCTTCGGACTCAACTGCTGTGCTTTTAATCATGATCCCTAGTGCTACGTGCTTTACAGAACCATTCTTAATAATTTCTGTAACTACTCGTTTCACCAGATTTGCTGGAATTGCAAAGCCGATGCCGATAGATCCTGTAGTCTCCCCTTGAGCTGATGTCGCTGCAATAGAAGAATTAATACCTATGACCTTTCCGGCAGCGTTAAAAGTTGGGCCGCCTGAATTTCCTGGATTAATAGCTGCATCAATTTGTACTGCATTAGTTACAATTTCAGAGCGGCTTTGGTCGTCCATAACTGATACTGGACGATTTAAAGCCGAAACAATGCCTGTGGTAGCTGTATCGTCATATCCAAGCGGATTTCCGATTGCCATAACCGGTTCGCCAACGGAAAGCAGATTAGAATCTGCAAATTGGACTGTCTTTAAATTATTTGGTGAATTGTCTAATTTAAGTACTGCCAAATCAGTAGTTTTATCTGCTCCGACTAATGTAGCTGAATAAATTTGACCATTAGAAAGGGTTACTTGAATTTCTTTTGCATTAGCAATTACGTGATTGTTTGTTACAACATAACCTTTTGAATCAATAATTGCTCCAGAACCCTTCCCCATGCCTTTCTCTAAACGAGTTTGTATAGAAACAACGGCTCCGGAAACATTTTTTGCAACTCCTTGCCAATCCGGAGATTGTCCGCCTTTAACTACTGCGGTCCCAGGGCCAGAAGAATGAGAGCCGATGTTTGCGAAAGAGCCGCTTTGTGGAATTGAAATAAGACCTTGCGAGATTACAAATAGAACTACAACTACGCAAACTATTGCAGAAATTGCGGAGGATAAAATGGCAACAAAAGCAGTTGACGAAGAGCTTTTTGTTTTTCTTTTGTTACCTTTTTTGTTTGTGTCGTTTGTATTTGCTGCATTTGTGCTAATAATGCTTGTTTTTGCTATATTTTCATTTTCTTCGTTACTTGCATTATTGTTAAAATTCTGTTGCGCTGGTGTTTGATTGCCAACTTCATTATTTGGGTAAGAATTATTGTCTGTGCCGTAATTATACGGATTTCCGAAGCCGTTAAAATTATTATTTCCGTAGTAATTTTGTGATCCAATGTATTGCGTAGGAGCATTGTTGATATTTGTATTATCCGCATCGTTATTTTGGTTTACGGCGTAATTGTTAGCTGGATACTGTGTAGTGTTTGTACCAACTTCATTTTCGTTATTTGTTGGGCCGTAAGCTCCGAATTCAGGAGCTGGGCTATATGTTTGTGCTGGTTGCGTTGTTTGCGTTGGTTGTGCTGGTTGCGTCGGTTGTTCCTGCTGCTCGTAATATCCATTATTTGCAGTTTCATTGGATTCCTGCTGATTTGCACCATACATATCGTCAGCCATTCATCCTCCTTACAAAAGACTCTTAACACACCATAATAAACCATGCCATTATCTATGTAAGAGATAGTATGTTTTTTTATAATTTTTTAAATAATTTGCCTTGTAAATTTCATAAATTTTGCAAATTAATTTGGATATTGTCACAGAAAAATATAAATTGTGTGTGTTTTTTATTTATACTCGTCATGCCTTCTAATAAAGTAAATGCTATGACAAGTCTTCTTGAACATCCACGCGGAGCTGAGCCTGGGAAGCCTGGTGACCGCAAAGAATTTTCGTTTACAACTAAAACGCGACTTTCCAATACTGCTGAAGGTAAAGGTCGTGACGGTGCTCGCTATGGGCGCACCGGCGTAATTCACACGCCTCACGGAGATATTCAGACCCCAGCATTTGTACCTGTTGCAACGCAAGCTGCAATGAAGGCAGTGTTGCCAGAAAGCATTAAGGATTTGGGCGCTCAGTGCATGCTTTCAAACGCTTTTCATTTGTACGAACGTCCTGGCGCGGATGTTCTTGACGAAGCTGGCGGATTGGGAAAGTTTATGAACTGGGATAAGCCAACCTTTACGGATTCTGGCGGTTTTCAGGTTCTTTCTTTGGGTGCTGGTTTTAAGAAGACCCTTGCAATGGACGTTACTGGCATGAAGTCGGATGATGTTATTGCAGCCGGTAAGGAGCGTATGGCTTTTGTTGACGAGGATGGCGTAACTTTTAAGTCTCCTCTTAACGGAGCTAAGCACCGTTTTAGTGCTGAAATTTCTATGGGAATCCAGCATAAGCTGGGCGCGGATATTATGTTTTCTTTCGACGAGCTTACTACTTTGATGAATACTCGCCGATATCAAGAGGAATCTGTAGAGCGCACTTTCCGCTGGGCAAAGCGTTGTGTTGCAGAGCATCAGCGTTTAACCGAGGAGCGTGTAGGCAAGCCGTATCAAGCATTGTATGGCGTTGTGCAGGGTGCTAATTATGAGGATTTGCGTAGGCATGCGGCCGAGCAGATTGCTTCTTTAGATTTTGATGGCGTAGGCATTGGTGGCGCTATTGAGAAGCGAATTATTGGTGATACTTGCGCTTGGATTTGCGATGCTATGCCGGAAAATCGCCCACGCCACGTGCTTGGTATTGCAGCCGTGGATGATATTTTTGCTTGCGTTGAAAACGGCGGAGATACTTTCGACTGCGTGGCTCCAGCTCGCTGCGGAAGAAACGGAGCAATTTTTACTCGTCATGGTCGCTACAACGTAAAACGTGCAGAGTTTAAGCATGATCAGCGTCCGCTTGAAGAAGGCTGCGATTGCTACACTTGCACGCATTATTCCAGAATGTATGTGGATCATTTGTTGCGCGCTAGTGAAATGAATGGATTTACGCTTGCAACCATTCATAATGAGCGTTTCTTTGTGAAGCTGCTCGACGATATTCGAGCTTCTATTGACGGCGGATATTTTGAAGAGTTCCGCGATGAGACTCTTGCACACTATTACGAAAACGGTTCTAAAGGCTGAGAGTAGTTTTGAGCGCAAAATGCTAGGTTAAATATTGCGAATTTATGTTAAATATGATAGCCTTGCACTTTGTATGCGAACGTGGCGGAATGGTAGACGCGCTGTCTTCAGGTGGCAGTGAGCGTATGCTCGTGCGGGTTCAAGTCCCGCCGTTCGCACTAGTTAAAAAGGCTGGAATTGCAAGGGCTTTGCCTCTTACTATTCTGGCCTTTTGTGCAAATATAAGGCAACTATATTGCAACTGCAATGCAAAAAAGTGCGAGTATTGTACAAACTTTTATTTATTACAAGCGACGGTGATGTAATGAACACTAACGATGAACTAAATATCAATAATGTAGGTGACAATTCTTACGATCCACATATTGGTCGCGAATCTCACGTTGTGCCGGGTCGTTTTGGTGAGCCTTTAAAAGTTATGAATGCACAGTATTCGCAAGGGAATGCTTCAGCTCATCCAACGCATCCGCTGCTTTTGCTCCTTCACGGTTGGGGTTCTAACGAGGAAGATTTATTGGATTTGTTGCGAGTAGTTGCACCATATAATGATGCAATCGCTTTACGTGCTCCACTTAAGCTGGCAGAAGGCGCTTACAGTTGGTTCCACGATGCTGTGCCGCAGCGAGAAGATTTAGATTACGATATGTATGCTGCTGCTGTAGCAATTGACGAATGGGTGCATGAAAATATTCCAGCGAATCGCGACATTGTGCCATTTGGTTTTTCGCAAGGCGCTGCGCTCGCGGTGCACGTTTTGCGTTTGAATCCTTCGCGCTACCGTGCGGCCGTTTCGCTTTCCGGGTTCATAGCGCCTAGTGTTCCTGCTTCCTCGGAAGAAATCGCATTACAAGATAACGATTTAGCTGAGCGTAATACTCCTGTATTTTTCGGCTACGGATTAGAGGATGGCGTGATTCCTCCTTACGAATTCTCGGCTGCTGCAGCGTGGCTTGAGGAGCACACTTGGCTTGAAGAACGTCGTTATCGCGGGTTGGATCACGCTGTTGATATGAACGAAATTGGCGATATTCGCAAGTGGTTCGTAACTCACGATATTTCTTCTGGGCTTATGTAAATTTACTTAGATTTATGTAAATTTATTCGATTTTGTTTTTTCTTAATCTGTAAATTAATTTGTAAAGTGATTTCATGAATATGCGCGATGAGATAGTATTTGCAATGAATCAAGCCTTGAATTTGGCTCGAGAGTCTGCTTCTGCAGGCGAAGTCCCAGTTGGAGCAGTTGTGCTTGATGGTAGCGGTAATATTATTGGCAAAGGCGCAAATATGCGAGAGCAGAGCGCTGATCCTTTGGCTCATGCTGAAGTGCTTGCTATGAAAGATGCTGCTACCTCGCGTAAATCTTGGAATCTATCTGACTGTACTCTGGTAGTAACTCTTGAACCTTGCCCTATGTGTGCTGGAGCTGTGCTGCAAACGCGCCTTAAACGCGTGATTTTCGGGGCGTGGGATGCCAAACTTGGTGCGTGTGGTTCTGTATGGGATATTTTGCGAGATCCTCATGTTGGCTCACGTCCGGAAGTCATTGGTTCAGTATGCGAATCTGAGTGTGCTCAACCCTTGCGAAACTTTTTTGCGCATCAACGTTAGATAAGTGTTGCATTATTTTTTAATGTTGCGTTTAATTCAAGATAACGCAGTGCATGAAAAGTAATTTTTAGCGTGTTCCCCTTGTGTTCATTCTAGCAAAATGTTATAGTTGCGGTAACGTTACCGCATGAGGTAAGTTGAAGAAACCGACAATTGTGGGAACGTTATCTCAATTGCGGATTCTATTCAGCGCTGATGAAGCTGCTCATTGAGAATAAGATTGCACAGAGGCTCTTATGCATGGTTGCATAGTGCTGTTTTTCTCCAACGAGAGGAGTATATAGAAAAACGTAGTATAAAACATGGAGTACAAGCTAAAATCAAAACATATCGATAACAGTGCAAAATTGTTAACACTGGTTGAGCATAAGAGATGAGCTGGAGGTGTCATGTCGTACATTACGATTCGCGATGTTGCGCAACGTGCTGGTATATCAGTATCAACTGTTTCTCGCGCATTGAATAATACGGGTCGTATATCGGCAAACACTAAGGCGAAAGTTGAGCGTGCAGTTGCGGAACTAGGTTATATACCAGATTCTCGCGCTCAGGCGATGCGGTCATCTCGTACTAAGACAGTGGGGCTACTTGTGCCAGATATACGCAATGCGTATTTTGCTGAGCTTGCGTATACTGTGCAAGACTCGTTGTTTGATGCCGGCTATTGTGCGTTTATTGGAACATCTTCTGAGAGTGCAGCTCGTCAAGATTCATTCATTACAAGTATTCTTTCTCAACGCATTGATGGTGCGATTATTGTGCCTCAAGGTGAGGAAACTGATGCTATGAGAATGTTGATGGAGCAGCATCTTCCACTTATGTTTATGGATCGACATGTGGAGTCTCGGACTGGCGATTTGACGCATGTGCCAGTTGTGGATTCGGATCCAGAGCAAGGTATTCGTGAAGCATTATTGGATGTTAAACAACATGGTTTTTGCTCAGTTGGCTACGTGTCGGGTCCAATTATCGCTTCACCGTCACTGCAAGAACGTGAACAAGTATTTCGTACAGTGGCTTCGGAGATATTTGGCGAAGAACATGTATTTGTAGAATCTACGGGATTTGAACAATCCTCATGCGCTAGCGTGTTGCATCGCATGATTAGCGTTGGTGTAAAAGCACTTATTGTCGGTTATTCGCCAGATGCGCTGCGAGTGATGGATGTAATGGCTCGTGAAGGATTAGTGATAGGCAGTGACATTTCACTTATCTCGTTTGATGATGTTGAAATATTCCGCTTAGCAACGCCGCGTATTTCTACTATTTCGCAACAAGTTCAGCGCATTGGTCGTACTAGTGCTGCACTTTTTTTGGATATGTTAGAACATAATGTTGATGTTCAATCGCAGCGAGTAGAAACTATGTATATTCCGCGTGAATCGTTAGGAAATGCGTAGCTGTAAGGCTGTTATTCTATAGCTTGACACTATTGTTATTGATTTTTGTACCGTGACTTTGTAAGCGTGTGCAGCAATCACCTGAGCGTACCGTTGTTGTTACGTTTTTGCATGCACATTGCGGCATAATTCTCATCCAAAGTACAAGCGTAATGTAGCGTAATTTATTGCATTTTCGTGGCAGCAGTGGTGCTGTAGCGAAGAAAGAGGTAAGACATGACGGAACTATCGCTAGTAGGAGTATCGAAAATATTCGGTAATTCTACGGTAGTTGACAATGTGTCTGTAACAGTAAAACCAGGTGAAGTGCATGTTCTCCTTGGTGAAAATGGTGCGGGCAAGTCAACAGTTATTAAGATGATGAGCGGCATTTATCAGCCAGATAAAGGTCATATTGAGATCAATGGTGAAACAGCGCGAATTCCTAATGTGGATACTGCTCGCAAATTGGGCATTGCTGTGATTCACCAAGAGTTAAATTTGGTGCCAGAACTTTCTATTATGGAAAATTTGTTCCTTGGTATGCTTCCTACGAAAGCTGGTTTTGTTAGTCGCGCGACGATGCGTGCTCGTGCGGAATCTGCATTGCAAGTTATCGGTTTAGATGAAGATGTCAATAAGCCAATGGGACAACTTGGTGTAGCTCGTCAACAGATGGTAGAAATAGCCAAAGCACTTATGCAGCATGCATCTATCCTTATTCTTGATGAACCAACAGCTGCTCTAACAAAACCAGAATGTGAACAGTTATTTAACATTATGGAAGATTTAAAATCCAAAAATGTTGGAATGGTGTTTATTTCTCATCATTTAGATGAAATTGCGCGTATTGGTGATGTTGTAACCGTACTTCGCGATGGCAAATATGTCGATACTGTTGATGCGCAAGTTCCTGAGAAGGAACTTGTAAAACTCATGGTAGGTCGTGATATTACAAATCAATTCCCTCATGGCAAACGTAGTCAAGGCAAAGAGCTGCTAAAAGTAGAAGGCTTAACGCGAAAAGGTACGTTAGAAAATGTATCCTTCAGCGTTCATGCTGGCGAAGTTGTGGGTCTTGCAGGTTTGGTAGGTGCTGGTCGTACCGAAGTTCTTCGTGCAATATTTGGTGCAGATAGTTATGATTCAGGTTCAATAACTGTTGATGGTAAATCTATTGCAAAAGCGAATATTGCAGGAAGCATCGCAGCTGGTCTTGGTTTAGTCCCAGAAGATCGTCGAGTACAAGGGTTGATTCTTGAAGCATCTGTTGCAGAAAATTTGGGAATTTCTACATTAGTTCCTACAGCACATGCAGGATTTGCGGATTTGAAAGGGCAGCGTACTCGCGAGGAAGAAACTGCAAAAAAATTGCGTATTCGTATGGCAAACATTGATCAACTCGCTGGTTCGCTATCTGGCGGTAATCAACAAAAAATCGTGTTCGGCAAATGGTCTATGGCGAACGTGAAAGTGCTATTGCTGGATGAGCCTACTCGTGGTGTTGATGTTGGTGCTCGTGTAGAAATTTACGAGTTGATTAACAGTATCGTAGAAAATGGAGGTGCTGTGCTGATGGCATCCTCAGATTTGCCTGAAGTGCTTGGCATGTCAGATCGCGTATTGGTGATGTCGAACGGCAGAATCAGCGGTGAATTAGCTGCAAGCGAGGCTACGCAGGAAAGTGTGATGGAACTTGCAGTGACTCACCTTAATACATCTGGTATTTGAGCATACAGGAATGAGTAAAACCTTACTGCTTTCAATATGAAACTGATACATGAGCCATATTGAAATCTTAAAAATTAAAGTTACCAATCAAACGTAAAACTTGCATACAACAATTTATTGCACACAGCAGTGCAGTGAGTTATAGCAAAATTTGTTAAAGGAGTATAAATTATGGCTGCTACGAGTAGTGCAAAATCTGAGCATTTGGGATACGGTGCAGTTGATAAAGGATTTTTGCCTGCAGCGAAAAAGTTTGCATCACGCAATGGCGCTCTTATCGGCTTGATTATCTTGTGTGCTGCGCTTTCGTGCGCCACGCCAGCATTTTTGACAAGTGTGAATATTCTCAATGTGGGTATTCAAGCTGCGACAGTTGCTATTTTGGCATTCGGTCAAACCTTTGTTATCGTGTCCGCTGGTATTGATTTGTCAGTAGGTGCGGTGGCTGCAATTTCTAGTATGTTGGTTGCGTATACAGGCGTTTCTATGGGTTTGCCACCAGTGTTAACTGTTGTTGTAGGCATAGTAACCGGTGCGCTTTTTGGTCTTATTTCAGGTGTTGCAAACGCTTTTCTTAAGTTACCGTCGTTTATTGCTACATTGGCAATGATGTCTGTTGCGCGTGGACTTACCCTTGTTGTTTCAGACGGTCGTCCTATTTCCACTTCTGGCATGGTGAATTTCTTTGGTGCCAAGATATTAGGTATTCCAATGCCAATTGTGATGATGATTATCATGGGTGTTATTGCTGCAGTAATACTGAACTTCACCACTACTGGTCGTTCTATGTATGCTGTTGGTGGAAATATGGAGGCTTCTCGCCTTTCTGGTATCAATATTCATAAAACGCAAATTATGGTGTTTGTTTTTTCCGGTATTTTCGCTGCCATCGCTGGTTTAGTTATTGCCGGTCGTTTACATTCCGCTCAGCCTCAGGCTGCCGCTGGCTATGAAATGGATGCTATTGCTTCTGTTGTTATCGGTGGTGCTTCGCTTTCGGGCGGTAAAGGTAAGATTTCTGGCACTTTCGTAGGAGCAATTTTGCTGGCTGTAATTCGTAATGGCTTGAATATTTTGAATGTTTCCTCCTTCTGGCAGCAAGTAGTTATTGGTTTGGTTATTGCCTTTGCTGTGAGCCTTGACACTTTGCGCCGCAAGGAAGATACGCACTGACAGCAAATTAATACTTTTTATAAACTTGATCTTCTCGTAGGAAGGAGGTGAATCTTGCAAATGTTGATTCGTAAGTGGCGAGTAATCAATATTTTCAGCAAGAATTGAGACGATTTGGAATATTATAACTGAACTTTATAACTCAAAACTACGTAACAATAAGGTAAAGAGATGGTGAAACATCAGCCTTATGTCACTGCAACATTGTGGATTTATCGAACTAAAACTTGCGGTAGCACAGGGCAATAATCAAAGGAGATATGATGAATTATCCAATTATGCGTCGAGGCGTAAAGATTGCTTGCGCGGTTGCAGCAGCATCTGCACTTATTGTCAGCATGAGTGCATGTGGTAGTACTAATGGTGGCGATAAAGTCGCATTGTTAGTTTCTACTTTGAACAATCCGTTCTTTGTGGATTTGCGTGATGGTGCCCAAGCTGAAGCAAAGAAACTTGGTGTTGATTTGCAAGTTTCCGACGCTCAGAATGATTCTGCAAAGCAGCAGGATCAAGCGCAGAATGCTCAATCACAAGGTGCAAAAGCTGTTATTATTAACCCTGTAGATTCTGATGCTGCTGGTCCTGCAGTTGCCCCGTTGCTAAGCGCGAACTTGCCTGTGATTTCTGTTGACCGTTCTGTAACTGGTGAAAAAGTTACTTCGCATATTGCTTCCGATAACGTTGCTGGTGGTGCTCAGGCTGCTGACCACGCTAGCTAATAGTATGGGCGAAAAGGGTGAAGTTTTGGTTTTGCAAGGTATTCCTGGAGCGGCTTCTACTCGCGACCGTGGCAAAGGATTCAAAGATCGTATTAAGAAATATTCAAATATTAAAGTTGTAGCAGAACAAACTGCTAACTTTGACCGTGCTGAAGCATTAAATGTGGCTACTAATTTGTTGCAATCGCACCCGAATGCAACCGGCATTTACGCCGAAAATGACGAGATGGCATTAGGTGCCATTCAAGCATTAGGAGCTAAAGCTGGTAAAGAAATTAGAGTAGTCGGTTTCGATGGCACTGCTGACGGTATGAAAGCTATTAAGGCCGGCACAATGGCTGGAACAATTGCTCAGCAGCCAAAGGAACTTGGTCGTTCTGCCGTTGCTGCTGCTGTAAAAGCTATTAAGGGGCAAAGTGTTCCAAAGACTGAACCAATTACTGTGAAAACAGTGACAGTAAAGAATGTGGGTGATTTTGAGTAATACATATTTGCATAAAACTATGTAATTCTGTATATAAACATTAAAGTTTATGTTGAGTAGTTTTATGGATTAATATAGCTAATGCAAAATTTATATGGTGTTGAGAGCATTCATGATGCTTTCGTGAAAATAATCGCAACAGTAAAATTTATTAATACCGTATGCTTTAGTGTTCTCAACGCCATTGTTTTCTTAATAAGATTTTTTATCATATATGTTCGTGGTGGCGCACTTGTTATGAAGGTGATGATCATTGTTGATGTCACTTTCATGAGCCACGATATGGGGTGAATTATGTTAACTCATGGTATCTTGAACGCACAATTAGCAGCTGCTATTGCAAAATTGAGGCATAAGGATCAATTTGTTGTTTCTGACTGTGGCTTGCCTGTCCCAGCGGGCGTAGAAGTTATTGATTTAGCTTTGGTTTTTGGAATACCGCGATTTCCTGATGTGCTTGCATCAATAAAGGATGATCTTGTTCTTGAGTCTGGTATTATGGCGGAAGAAGCTTGTGATGATGTTCCAGAAACATGGATCAAGGATTTGCTTGGTGTGCCATTGACTTATGTGCCGCATGATGGCGAACGAGGGTTTAAGGCTCTTGTTTCGCAAGCTAAATTCGTGATTCGAACGGGTGAGACTACTCCGTATTCTAACGTGTTGCTGCGTTGTGGCGTTCCATTCTAAGCTTTGTTTTGCGCAATATTTAGGGAGAATTATGTGTAGTTATCATATGCTTGACTCGTTAGAGAGTTTAGAAAAGATTAAAGTCATTCAGCCTGTTAACGTGGCTTTGCAACATGAGACATTGCCTGCGTTACGAAATATGAAGATGCCTACTGTAGCGATAGTTGGTTCTATGAATGCGGATTATACTATTGTTGCTAATCGTCTTCCTATGCCTGGTGAGACCATTAAAGGTAACGAAATACGAATACTGCCTGGAGGCAAGTCAGGTAATCAGGCAGTATCTGCTGCAAAGCTTGGTGCGCACGTATGTATCTTCGGTGCTGTAGGTGATGATGCTAATGCTGATTTTCTTACTGGTGCTTTGCGAGAATCTGGTGTTGATACGACGTATGTACGTCATGTACCCAATTGCAACAGTGGCGCAACAGTGATTACAGTGGATGCGCAAAGTGGCGAAAATACTATTGTTTATGCGCCTGGGTCTAACTCGCAAGTTGATATTGATTATATTCAGTCGCCATCTGTGCAAGCTGCTATTACTAATGCAAAAGTATTAGGGCTTTGCTTGGAAAGTCCATTAGAATCGGTTACGATGTGCGCTCGCTTAGCGCATGAACATGGCGTAAAAGTTTTGCTTAATAATTCGCCTTTTTTGGATACATTACCGCAAGATCTTATACGATCTGCAGATATCTTACTGGTCAATGAGCATGAAATGGCACAGCTATTGCATATTTCAGAACCAGATAGCGGTGATTGGGATTCATTTGATTGGAAGCATACGCTTCATGCAATGCATGAGTTTGGCTTTAATGAGGCAATAGTAACACTTGGCTCACGTGGGTCTATGGTTTTGGATTATGCTGATAATTCGGTGCATCGAATTATGGCTCAGCATGTCAATGCCGTTGATACTACGGGTTGTGGCGATGCTTTTATGGGTACTGTGCTTGCGTGTTTGTCTGTGGATATGCGGTTGGTTGATGCAGCGTCACTCGCTTCTTATGTAGCGGCATATGCTGCTACTGGATTTGGTGCCCAAGCTTCTTACGGTACAGTTGCTCAAATTCGTCAATTTTTTCACTTGTAAGTAGGTGATGCATGCATAAATTGTAAGTATATTCAGTTGACGTTCGCGCCTTGCCGATGTACAGAATTTTGACATTCTTCTAAAACTGTGTAATATGCTATAAAAACCAAAAAGCAGTTGGCTGATTTTAGTCACTACAATCAGCCTTACTGCTTTTTACTATATTTACAGTCGCTTCGACGAATTTTCATGTATGCACGAATTTCGCCTAAGCACATTTTTACCTAAAAGGAGGTGTCACTATGAGTGGCATGAAATATGCAATGATCGGTTCGGGAGCTATGGGATATCGCTATGGCGTTTTGTTGCAGGAAACGGCTGGCATTCATGTTGATTTCATTGATGCCTGGGATGAGAATGTGAATAAAGTTCGCGAGCAAGGCGGCGTAATGGTGAGCCGTGACCATGAAAACCGTCATTTGGTACCGATTAATATGTATACGCCTGAAGATTATGATGGCGATCCAGACGTGTGGATTGTGTTTATGAAGCAAATGCAGCTTGCGGAAATGTTGGAGCGTTGTAAGCATTTGTTTAAAGAGCATCAGGTAGTGTTTGCTGCTATGAATGGCTGGGGTCATTTTGAAAAGTTGCAGCAGTACTTCCCGGATGATCATATTTACGGCGGAACTGCCATGATTGCAACCGTTTTGAACGGTCCGGGCGACGTTGATTTTATTGGTAAAGTTGGCGTTGGAACTATGAATATGTGCGCGTTGAACGAGCAGGTGAGTGACGTTGAGCTTGCTATGCGAGACGACTTTAAAGCTGCCGGATTGAATCCTACTATTACGGAAGATTTCAAGGGTACGTGCATGGCGAAGGTAGTTTTCAATTCCGTAGTTAACACTTTGTGCACAATGTATCAGATTCAAATGGGTCAGTTTATTTCGTACCCTGGGGCTATGGATATGGCTCAACAGCTTATTAACGAAGCGTACGACGTGTGCGATCGTGCCGGAATTCGTATGGTTAATACGCGTCAGCAGGAGCTAGAGGCTATCGATTACGTAAGTCGCGTTGCAAATCCTCTGCACTATCCTTCTATGTACCAAGATATGAGTCGCGGACGAAAGACTGAAGTCGATTACATTAATGGTTACATAGCGAAGCTCGGTCGCGAAAATGATTACGTTTGCCGCACTCACGAATTCTTAACGCATGGAGTTCATTTGGCAGAACTCGCGTTCAAACTTCATAATCAGCAATAATTTAGAGAGTATCCCTATAGCTCTTGCAATGAATGAGAAGGAGGCGCGGCTCGCGGTTTTTACTGCGGGCCGCTTTTTATTATCCGCGCGTAACATCTAGTATGATGATAAAGTTTAGAGTCTAAAATCATAAATATTATTAAGTAAATAGAATTATTTGTAATAAATAAAACTGCAATAAAAATACTTATCAATGTAAATTAATGGGGATTAAATGACTACTTTTGACAGAGCAAACTTGCCAGAATCCGTGCGCACGAACGGCGCTACTCCAAACCCTTGGTGGGCGAATGCAGTAGTGTATCAGATTTATCCGCGAAGCTTCCAGGACACGAACGGTGACGGCATTGGAGATTTGAAGGGAATTACTTCTCGCCTTGATTATTTGGCTGATTTAGGCGTTGACGTGCTCTGGCTCAGCCCTGTTTACAAGTCCCCACAAGACGATAACGGTTACGATATTTCCGACTATCAAGATATTGATCCGCTTTTCGGAACTTTGGAAGATATGGACGAGCTGCTGGCTGGAGCTCACGAGCGCGGTCTTAAAGTCGTGATGGATTTAGTAGTAAATCACACTTCTGACGAGCACGCTTGGTTCCAGGCTTCAAGAGATGCTTCTAGTGATTACGCTGATTGGTATTGGTGGAGGCCTGCGCGTGAAGGTTGTGTGCCTGGTGAGCCGGGTGCGGAGCCGAATAAGTGGGGTTCGTATTTCGGCGGTTCCGCGTGGACTTACGATCCGAAGCGCGGAGAATACTTCCTTCACCAGTATTCACCAAAGCAGCCAGATTTGAATTGGGAAAATCCTGCTGTTCGCGCTGCCGTGTACAAGATGATGAATTGGTGGATGGATCGCGGAATTGATGGCTTCCGCATGGATGTGATTACGCAAATTTCCAAGCATGTTGATTCTGAAGGTCGTTTGCCGGGTGAAGATGGCTGCCAAATTGAAGATTTGCCAGCTGGTGCTGACGGCTATTCTTCGCCATTCCCGTTCTGCTCGGACGGTCCTCGTTTAGACGAATTCTTGCGTGAGATGCGTGCAGAAGTTTTCGACGGTCGCGAAGGTTATCTTACTGTTGGCGAGGCTCCGGGAATTTCTCCGCACCGTAATACTTATATTACTGACCCTGCTCACAGCGAACTTGACATGTTATTCCTGTTCAATCATGTGGATATCGATTGCGAAAACGGTACTAAGTGGAATCCTGTGCCGCTAAAGCTTACGGCATTAAAGAGCGTGATGGCAGAGCAGCAACAAGCGGTAGCGGATGCTGGTTGGGCGAGCCTGTTCTTTAATAATCACGATCAGCCGCGTGCGCTTTCTCGCTGGGGTAGTGAGGCTAGCGAGGAGATGCGCGTGCGCTCTGCTAAGGCGATTGCCATGCTTCTTCACATGCACCGCGGCACGCCTTACGTGTACCAAGGCGAGGAAATTGGTATGACTAACGCGCACTTTACGCGTCTCGAGCAGTATCGCGATTTGGAAGCGTTGAATATGTTTAAGCAGCGCGTAGAAAAAGCGCATATTCAGTCTGCTGAGTCGATGATGGATGCGCTCGCAAAGCGCGGCCGCGACAATTCTCGAACTCCAATGCAGTGGAATGCTTCTAAATACGCGGGATTCATGCCTTTTAATGTTCAGTCGGTAAATAACGCAGAGCCGTGGATTAGTGTGAATCCTAATTATGTGGATATTAACGCAGCAGAGCAGATGGAAGATTCAGATTCCGTTTACGCTTTCTATAAGTATTTGATTGCGCTTCGTCATTCGGAGACGATTGTTTCTGCTGGTTCTTGGGATTTGGTTGATGCAGATGACGAGTGCGTGTATGCTTTTGTGCGCGAGCTTAAATCTGGTTGCGAAAAGCAGGAAGATTCTGCAGAGACTGCTGCGGAATCTGCTGCAAATTCCGCGGAATCTACAGAACGCATGCTCGTAATGGTTAATATGACTGACTCAACTGTGCCTATCCCTACGCAGAGCGCGCAATTATTGCAAAATCGCGCCTCTAACGCTTTTGTGGGGCGTGACGTAATGGTTACAACCTACGACGTGAATCACGCGCTTACATCGCTTAAAAACGGTACGCTTGCGCCTTGGGAAGGTATAGCTGTTACTTTGCAATAGTTTTAATAGCATTAATTTGCAATAATCACTTTGCAATAGTTTCGTCTACTAACTTTGGCAGAGCTTTCGCAATATCTTCGCGAATAATACGCTCTGCCAAATAGTCGTATTGCGTAGAGCCCAGGTTCATTATCGTAATCGGCACTCCAGCGCGCGCAGCTAACGGCACGAGGCTGGCAGCTGGAAATACTTCCAGCGTGGAACCAATAACCCACAGCTCGTCCGCTTTAACTATTGCTTGCGCACTGCGTTCCATAGCACCTTCTGGAAGCGCTTCTCCAAAATAAACAACGTCTGTTTTTATGAGACCGTTACAAGGCATATTGCTGCGGTACGGCAGAGTGCGTCTGCAATGCGGATCCGGGTGCTCATCTAAATCTGCCATAATATCGGCAGTTTTATAGCTCGCGTGGCAGCTCATGCAGTGCGAAGTTCCGATGCTTCCATGCAAGTTCACTATAATATTTGGGTTATTGCCAGCTTTTTCGTGAAGCGCATCAAAGTTTTGGGTGGCTATAAGGTCGAGCATTCCTGCCTTCTCGAGTTTTACAAGTGCTTTGTGCGCAGTCCCCGGCTGTGCGTTCCAAACGGGAGACTCTTTTTGCCAGCGCCAAGAGTAGACGCGTTCCTCTTTACTGCTTAAAAATGCGTCTATGTCATAAACGTTCATTTGCTCTGGGTGCTTAGTCCAAACTCCATCTGGACCGCGAAAGTCGGGAATGCCTGCGCTTGTGGAGATTCCTGCGCCTGTGAGCACAACAATGTGGTGTGCTCTATTGCTCGATTGCTTGTTGCTCATTCTTCTGCTCCTTCTTTTATTAATGTCTGTTAATACCCTATTCTTATTTTCTTATTTTTCTTTATGCGCTTTACGCTTTTTGTGTTTTTATGTGCTTTGTATTCTTTATAAAAGTTTATTTAATAAGTATCTATTTATATAGGTATTTCTTATTTCATAAATAGAGCTCATATATTTTGTATGTACTGCTGCTGAGTTTGTGCGAGCGTTGTAAAGCAAGCGCTACCGCATTAAGCTCACTTTAAGTTAATCTTCTTTGGTCGTCAGATTACGCTTTCTTAATTAGTTTAAAGAAAGCGTAATTGTTTGCGCGCTTGCGCGGAAAGCACACTGTGCTTTCTGCATAAGCAAGCGCTACCGCATCGGGTTGCTTTTCGCGCTACGCTTTAAGCGAAAAGCAAGTCGATGCGACACTCCCGGTTTTGATGTTTTTGGGGCTATTCTTGATTATTTTTTGTTGGTTTTGATTATTGTTCCTGGTCTTGTGTTGGTTTTTTGGTGTTTTTTCGTGGTTTTCGACACGCCGGTGTTTTGGCTTGTTTTCAATGGTTTTGGGGTGTTTGTTTTTGGTGGGTTTGCGTTTTAGCGTGGGTTGGTGTAAGTTTATCTCTTGCTGCTCAGCGCGGCTGGTTCTCCTCGGTTGAGGTTGATGAGCCGGCTGGTGTGGTGGTGGTTTGAGAACTCAAGAGCGTGTCTGTACTACTTATTAGTTAATTATTGCCAGTTCATTGCCTGCCTTGCAGATTGCAGGGTGCCTGAGAGATGGTTAAATGGTGGTGAGGTTTTTGTTGGGATGTTCTTTCCTTAAAGAATGTCTCGTCTTTTTCTTTTTAATATTGGAGCCTTTTGTTGGCTCTTCATTGAAGTTTTTCGTGGAGGGTTCGATTCTGGCTCAGGATGAACGCTGGCGGCGTGCTTAACACATGCAAGTCGAACGGGATCTGACCAGCTTGCTGGTTGGTGAGAGTGGCGAACGGGTGAGTAATGCGTGACCAACCTGCCCCATGCTCCAGAATAGCTCTTGGAAACGGGTGGTAATGCTGGATGCTCCAACTTGACGCATGTCTTGTTGGGAAAGTGTTTAGTGGCATGGGATGGGGTCGCGTCCTATCAGCTTGTAGGCGGGGTAATGGCCCACCTAGGCTTCGACGGGTAGCCGGCCTGAGAGGGCGGACGGCCACATTGGGACTGAGATACGGCCCAGACTCCTACGGGAGGCAGCAGTGGGGAATATTGCGCAATGGGGGAAACCCTGACGCAGCGACGCCGCGTGCGGGATGAAGGCCTTCGGGTTGTAAACCGCTTTTGATTGGGAGCAAGCCTTCGGGTGAGTGTACCTTTCGAATAAGCGCCGGCTAACTACGTGCCAGCAGCCGCGGTAATACGTAGGGCGCAAGCGTTATCCGGAATTATTGGGCGTAAAGAGCTTGTAGGCGGTTCGTCGCGTCTGGTGTGAAAGCCCATCGCTTAACGGTGGGTCTGCGCCGGGTACGGGCGGGCTAGAGTGCAGTAGGGGAGACTGGAATTCCCGGTGTAACGGTGGAATGTGTAGATATCGGGAAGAACACCAATGGCGAAGGCAGGTCTCTGGGCTGTTACTGACGCTGAGAAGCGAAAGCGTGGGGAGCGAACAGGATTAGATACCCTGGTAGTCCACGCCGTAAACGGTGGACGCTGGATGTGGGGCCCATTCCACGGGTTCCGTGTCGGAGCTAACGCGTTAAGCGTCCCGCCTGGGGAGTACGGCCGCAAGGCTAAAACTCAAAGAAATTGACGGGGGCCCGCACAAGCGGCGGAGCATGCGGATTAATTCGATGCAACGCGAAGAACCTTACCTGGGCTTGACATGTGCCTGTCGACTGCAGAGATGTGGTTTCCCTTCGGGGCAGGTTCACAGGTGGTGCATGGTCGTCGTCAGCTCGTGTCGTGAGATGTTGGGTTAAGTCCCGCAACGAGCGCAACCCTCGCCCTGTGTTGCCAGCGGGTTATGCCGGGAACTCACGGGGGACCGCCGGGGTTAACTCGGAGGAAGGTGGGGATGACGTCAGATCATCATGCCCCTTACGTCCAGGGCTTCACGCATGCTACAATGGCCGGTACAACGGGATGCGACATGGTGACATGGAGCGGATCCCTTAAAACCGGTCTCAGTTCGGATCGTAGTCTGCAACTCGACTACGTGAAGGCGGAGTCGCTAGTAATCGCGAATCAGCAACGTCGCGGTGAATGCGTTCCCGGGCCTTGTACACACCGCCCGTCAAGTCATGAAAGTGGGCAGCACCCGAAGCCGGTGGCCTAACCCTTTTGGGATGGAGCCGTCTAAGGTGAGGCTCGTGATTGGGACTAAGTCGTAACAAGGTAGCCGTACCGGAAGGTGCGGCTGGATCACCTCCTTTCTACGGAGTTTTTGTGCACGCTCGGTTTGAGTGTGGTTACTGGTGTGGAAAACAATAGTTGACGTTTTTAGATGAGTTTGTTGGGCATGCTTTTGGGTTCCCGGATTGCCACCCCCCTTTGTTTGGGGTTGCGGTCCTTGACTCACAGGATTTCAGGTTGATGCTTTTGAGTGTTTGGCTTGGGTTTTGTGGTGTTGTGGTGGTTTGAGAACTGGATAGTGGACGCGAGTAAAATGCGAAACTTTTTTGTTTCGATTTTTTTGCTTTTATCAATTTCAACCGGCTCCTTTTGTTGGAGTCGCTTGATCGTTTTGTGATCGTTTAGTGTGATGATTTTTTGTCTAGAGAATTTTGCTGATGGGTTCTTACTTTAGTGTTTGTCACTGGTAAGGGCGTATGGTGGATGCCTTGGTAGACAGGACCGATGAAGGACGTGACGGGCTGCGATATGCCTCGGGGAGCTGCCGAGTGGGCTTTGATCCGAGGATTTCCGAATGGGGAGACCCGGCCACTGTTATGAGTGGTCACCACAGTTTTTGTGGGGGGTACGCAGGGAAGTGAAACATCTCAGTACCTGCAGGAAAGGATACTCCGTGAGTAGTGGCGAGCGAAAGCGGATCAGGCTAAACCGGGTGCGTGTGATAGCCGTCAGGTGTTGCGCATTCGGGGTCGTGGGATGGACTGTTCAGCCTCTGACGGGGTTGAGGAGAGTGATAAAATGTCGTGCTAGGTGAATGGGATTGAATTCCCAGCCGTAGAGGGTGATGGCCCCGTAGCTTGTCGTGCGATGTCTCTTTATGTTTATTCCCAAGTAGCGCGGGACTCGTGGAATCCCGCGTGAATCTGCCCAGACCGTTGGGTAAGCCTAAGTATTCCTGTCTGACCGATAGTGTACTAGTACCGTGAGGGAAAGGTGAAAAGCACCCCGGGAGGGGAGTGAAATAGTTCCTGAAACCGTGCGCTTACAATCCGTCGGAGCCTTCTTTGTGGGGTGACGGCGTGCCTATCGAAAAATGAGTCTGCGAGTCAGTGGTATGTGGCGAGGCTAACCCGGGTGGGGGAGCCGTAGCGAAAGCGAGTTTTAAAAGGCGTTTGAGTCGCATGTCCTGGACCCGAAGCGGGATGATCTAGCCCTGAGCAGGTTGAAGCGCGGGTAAGACCGTGTGGAGGACCGAACCCACCTAGGTTGAAAACTGGGGGGATGACTTGGGGTTAGGGGTGAAAGGCCAATCAAATTCCGTGATAGCTGGTTCTCTCCGAAATGCATTTAGGTGCAGCGTCGTGTTATTGCTTACAGGGGGTAGAGCTACTGGATGCTTGCGGGCCCATACCGGGTACCAATAGCAGCCAAACTCCGAATACCTGTTAGGTTTATCACGGCAGTGAGTCGGCGGGGGATAAGCTCCGTCGTCAAAAGGGAAACAGCCCTGATCGTCGTCTAAGGTCCCGAAGCGCGTGCTAAGTGGGAAAGGATGTGGAGTCGCATAGACAGCCAGGAGGTTGGCTCAGAAGCAGCCATCCTTGAAAGAGTGCGTAACAGCTCACTGGTCTAGTGGTTCCGCGCCGACAATGTAGCGGGGCTTAAGCACGCCACCGAAGACGCGGCTGCATGATTTGTTTCATGCGGGGTAGGAGAGCGTCCTGTATGGGGTGAAGCGGCAGTGTGAACTTGTCGTGGACTTTACAGGAGTGAGAATGCAGACATGAGTAGCGAGAGACGGGTGTGAATCCCGTCCGCTGAATGACTAAGGGTTCCGGGGCCACGTTCGTCGTCCCCGGGTGAGTCGAGTCCTAAGGCGAGGCCGACAGGCGTAGTCGAATGGATGAACGGGTTGATATTCCCGTACCGGTGTTATACCGTTCGAACTGAATCTGAGAGTACTAACCTTCATTTGCTGGTTGATTGCCTTTCGGGGTTGTTGGCTGGTTTGTGTTGGGACTGTATCGGTAGTAGGTTAGCGTGGGAGTGACGCGGGTAGGTAGCCGGCTGCGGAGGTGGTTTTCCGTGGCTAAGCGTGTGGGCTGTCTCCTAGGTAAATCCGGGGGATGTTAAAGCTGAGGCGTGATGGGTAGGCTGTAAGGCTGATTCCGGTGATCCTGCTTGCCAAGAAAAGCTTCAACGTGAGGTGTGATTCCGCTCGTACCCTAAACCGACACTGGTGGTCTGGTAGAGTATACCGAAGCGATCGGGCGAATCCTGGCCAAGGAACTCGGCAAATTACTCCCGTGCCTTCGGCATAAGGGAGACCCCTGATGGTGATATGGTTTTACACTGTTGAGCTGTTGGGGGTGGCACAAGCTAGGGGGTAGCGACTGTTTACCAAAAACACAGGAGCGTGCGAAGGCGTAAGCCGCTGTATACGCTCTGACGCCTGCCCGGTGCCGGAAGGTTAAGAGGATCCGTTAGCTTCGGTGAAGCGGTGAATTTAAGCCCCGGTAAACGGCGGTGGTAACTATAACCATCCTAAGGTAGCGAAATTCCTTGTCGGGTAAGTTCCGACCTGCACGAATGGCGTAACGACTTCCCCACTGTCTCGGCCAGGAGCCCGGCGAAATTGCAGTACGAGTAAAGATGCTCGTTAAGCGCAGAAGGACGAAAAGACCCCGGGACCTTTACTATACCTTGGTATTGTCGTTAGGTGTGGATCGTGTAGCATAGGCGGGAGGCTGTGAAGCGTGGGCGCTAGCTTGCGTGGAGTCGACAGGTGAAATACCGCTCTTTCCATATCTGGCGTCTAACCTCGACACGTTATCCGTGTCAGGGACAGTGCCTGGCGGGTAGTTTAACTGGGGCGGTTGCCTCCTAAAGAGTAACGGAGGCGCTCAATGGTCCGCTCAGCCCGGTTGGCAATCGGGTGTTGAGTGTAATCGCACAAGCGGGCTTGACTGTGAGACTGACGGGTCGAGCAGGGACGAAAGTCGGAGATAGTGATCCGGTGCCGGCGTACGGACGTGGCATCGCTCAACGGATAAAAGGTACCCCGGGGATAACAGGCTGATCATTCCCAAGAGTCCATATCGACGGGATGGTTTGGCACCTCGATGTCGGCTCGTCGCATCCTGGGGCTGGAGCAGGTCCCAAGGGTTCGGCTGTTCGCCGATTAAAGCGGCACGCGAGCTGGGTTCAGAACGTCGTGAGACAGTTTGGTCTCTATCCTCTGCGCTCGTTGGAATGTTGAGGAGACCTGCCCATAGTACGAGAGGACCTGGGTGGACGAACCTCTGGTATGCCGGTCGTCACGCCAGTGGCGCTGCCGGTTAGCTACGTTCGGAAGGGATAACCGCTGAAAGCATCTAAGCGGGAAGCCTGCTCCAAGATAAGCATTCCTTGCACTTTAGTGTGTGAGCCCCCATGTAGAACACGTGGTTGATAGGCTAGATGTGGAAGCCCTGTAAGGGGTGGAGCTGACTAGTACTAACGGGCGATGGTGACATTCTTCCTCACTTTTGTGAGTGGGGAGGGTGAGTTCCTCATGAGTATTATTCTTCTAGCGTTAATGAGTACTGAATGTTTTGCTTAACGATCAGTTGGTAAGAGAGTTTTTATTCGCGTTCATGTCCGGTTCCCAAACCGCCACGTGTTGCCACTCAATGGTTTTGAGTGTATAATCTAGTTTTGCGGTGGTCATGGCTCAGGTGAGACGCCCGGTCCCATTCCGAACCCGGAAGCTAAGGCCTGACACGGCGAGGGTACTGCACTCGATAGGGTGTGGGAGACTAGCACGCTGCCGCATTATTTTTCTAGCGGGGAGTTTTCACTCCCCGCTTTTTTATTTTCGTATACTGTTATTTATTTTCTATTATCTGTAATTCTCCATTCGTGAGAACGTCCTCTCATGAAGGGAGCGATTAATTGAGAGAACAACTCCATTTACGAGAACAACCTCTCGCAAATGGAGGGTTATAGGCCAAAAAGTGTGTAAAGCTAAGCTGATGAGTATTCTGTGGCATAAACTAGTCTCAGCACTGTTAAAAACTCAGTCAAGTATCTTAAGAAAGTAACGGTCATATGTTACTCGCGCAGTACGTAATCTGCGTTAGTAACAGCCTTTGACGATTTATTGTTAAATACTCAGCTAATACATGCTTCGAACGCCGCTTAACATAAGAAATAACCCACATTCGATATACCGCGAGCCCTACTGCTATAAGGGTTATGAGCTTATTTTTTACACACTTTTTGTCCAGGTGGCGAATGTGCAGAAAACAGATTCGATTACCGCAAAACCCTTGTATTGCAAGGTCTAAGACATGATTTCTTACACACTTTTTGGCCTATAACCCGTTTTTTGTAATCCTCCAAACTCTGGACAACGCTCGCGCTATAAGCGCTCACTGCTGAGCTTGCACAGAAAGTCCACTGGACTTTCCGTCTGAGCAAGCTCACGCTCCGAATTGCTTTCGCGCGTGCAATGCTGCGCTCAAGCAGGTTGTCGCGCAAACGCCAGGAAAGTACTGCGTGCGTATTTGGTGCGATATACTAAAAGCATGACTACACAAACTTTTGAAGTACTCGCAAAGTCGCGATTTTCTGTACGTGATTTTCTAAATAAGCCAGTCGATTCTAAAATACTTGAAACTATTTTGCAAACAGCTGCACAATCACCGAGCTGGTCCAATACGCGTGGCTACATGCTCGCTATTGCTCAACGAGAACTAAAGCAACAGCAATCGACGCATATGTGCAAAAATGCAAAGCAATGTTTCGCACTAAAGACGCTACCCTTAGCGAAGAAGAACGCCTTATAGCCCAGAAAATGAGCCAGCCGGATGGAGATTTTCCTGTAATGGCTCCGTATCCACAATCGCTTAAAGAACGCAGCGCTCGTTTAGGATTGGCGTTGTATAAACATTTAAATATTGATCGCAAAGATTTTCCTGCTCGAAATGCTCACACTTTGCGCAACTTCCAGGCGTTCGGTGCGCCAGTTATGGGATTTGTGCTTGTGCGCCGTGATTTTCTGCCGTTTGCTGCGCTGGATGCTGGAATTATGCTGCAAACGTTACTGTTGGCTGCCAAAGAGCAAGGCGTAGATTCATGCCCGCTTGGCGTTCTTGCTACATGGCGTTCGCCGCTTGACGAAGTATTCGACATTCCGCCGGAGTATGCGCTGATTACTGGTTTTGCGTTAGGGTATGCGTCTGAAGCGCACGTAAATGCTTTCCGCGCGGAGCATCCGCCAATCGAGCTTGCGCAAGAAAAGTAACTTCGAATAAACCAATCTATCTCGCAAAATCCAAAGTACTTTGGAAAATATCAGATAGAAGTGCCGGAAATACCAGGATTGTTTACTCAAGTACGTAGGCTTGACCAGGTTGCAGCAATGGTAAAAGATGCTGCTGCAACGTTAAATGTTAAAGTCAATGGCGTGAAAGTAACTCCGAAACTTAGTGAGCAAGATGAGCTTATGCTTCAGCGCATGCTAGATGCAAAATCTGCAGCTATAAAAACTCAGCAAGAGGCATCTATGCTTATGCGTGAAACGGTTCGCATACTAAGGAATCAGGGCTTGACGGTTCGTGATGTTGCAGAGCTTACGGGGGTTACTCCGCAGCGAATAAGTTCGCTTAAAGCTTAGTGATTTAATCGCAATGTGGTTGAGGTTATAAGCAAATAAATTGTTCAGTAACATATAAACTCTATGCAAAACAAATCATTAACAGATAAATAAGTAAAGGTCAAGCCGTAGGATGTGTGGCTACAACTTGACCTTTGAAAATTGTGATATGTTTTTTATGTTATAAAATCGCAGTCTAATGCTTTTATTTATTCTTGGCAATTCCAAGAGCTTTTGAACTTTCATCCTTGTCAAGGCCTATAAATAAAAGCACGATTATACCAATAATCAGCGGAACATAACCGTATCCAGATCCGTGGATTATGCCGAATATTTCCATAAGCCCATTTGCTATTACAGCTAGTGAGGATACGATAAAATATAGTTGCGCGCACCACGGTTTTTTAATGAGAAACATGGTTGCAAGTCCAAATAATCCAGCGATAATTTGAGGCACTCCCCATAGATAATCATTACGCATTACAATCAGCGCAATTCCGCTAGCAAGAAATACGCCATTGGCTATTGTCCAAAATACGGATGGAATTTGTGCTTTTGTATATTCTGAATTACTCATATTTTTCCTACTATAGCAGCATCATAATTGCTTTTGTTACAACCCAAGCCATCCAATCTGGCATCCCTGCTGATTTGCAGGCATTATAAATTCCGTCTTCAATCTTTCCAGTCCAATGCTCCAAAAATTTTATAAGCTCATTTAATCCTAAATGACTTTTAATGAATTGTTTAACTTGCTTAGGTAGTTTATGATAAATAGTTTTAATTGTTTTAACTACAAGACTAATTTTTCCACGTTCTTGTAATATGTTACGAAGCTCTGCTTGCGTTGGTTCTGCGTTAGATGCTGGAATTTTAATGAGATATCCATTAACTACATACACGCGGTAACCATCTTTTGTTGTGATGTGTTCGCATGTTATGTTTTTTTCAACGGTGCTATCTGTTGGCTCAAGAGCGAGTGCAGTAGAAGAAGGAACAACAATACTGCTAAAAATTAATGAAGCAGATAATACGCATGCTATAGCTAACTTCTTCATAATATGCCTTTCTGTACGAGAAGTAACTGTTTATGCCAAAAATCTTGACAATTTATAAATTAATGGCGTGCTAAAAGGTAAACAATATCTTGTATATGAAAACCTTTACAAATAATTACTATCTAAAACTGTTTAAGATTCATTAATCTTTTAAACTGAATCAGTAAGGCATACTATCTATATAGTTATGTTTATTTTTTAAAGGTATAACTGCATTACATTCCCAATACTTACCAAAGGCTCGAAAATAGAGTGAACCGCCTAAATGCTTTATGGTATCGCGATGAAGCAGAAGTCCTTTTTGAGATACTGAGCGAATTGCATCTTTACTTTTCCCGCCCAAAAATCGAACATTGAACTGTTTTATAACAATTTGTTTTTTACGTATCGAAATTCTGATGTAATAAACTAAAGAAGCATATTTTCGCATGTTCAAATATAGTTCTTCGATTAATTCAATAACTTCACAGATGATTTCATCGCTAATGTCTTCAGGAATATCGTTACTAGATATATTGCATATGGATCTTCCTTTTAATCCACAAGATGTATTGATTGAGTCGTTCATTTGTAGTGTATCTTCAATGTGCTGAATGAACTCGCTTCGAGCATCTTGCTTAGCAGTATTTCCACGTAGAATGTCGATAATATTATGTCCTTCTTCAAAAGCCTGATCTGCCAAATCATTTATTGCCTCAATAGCACTTCGCTGTTTTTTAGAAATAGACTTGTCAAGTAATGCTATTTTACTTTGTAGTGCAATATCTGCAATCTTATTAGTTAATCTATCGTGCATTCGCACAGCCAGATGAAGATTATTAATTGTTTGCTTATCTTTTTCATAAAGAACCATTTTTTGGTGAGAAATGCGCAAAATAATACCAGTGCAAACGCAAAATATATTTATTAAAAGGTAAGCAATAAGATACTTGAAAGACAAAGTTGATAAGTATCGGTATGCAACGTAGTGTAATGCATCTATTACTAAGAATAAAGGTAGTGTAAATTGAATCGGATATAAATACGAAATAAAAACAAATGATATGATGAGCCCGAAAGTTACTGGTGGAAGATTCAGACTAGGAATAGCAAGAATGCTGAGATGCACAAAAATATAGCACATGCTCATAAAATGCGGAAGCAAGCAAAGGAACAGATTTATAACAGCAAGAATCATGTAAACTATAACAAGTTGTATTGTGCTATTGTCGCTATTCGAGTAAATATACGCATCCATTGCGCTCGACAAACATCCCAATAGTAAAAATGTTTTATTGTCAATAAGCTTTTCTCGTAAACGACGCATTAAGAAAATAATCATTGTGTATCATTTCCTAAATATTCATCATGCAGCCATGTAGTAATAAGTTGTGAACGATTCGTCACATTCAGTTTTTTGAACACGCGACGAAGGATAGTTTCCACAGTACAAGTTTCAACAAATAAACGTTTAGCGATTTGCGCATTAGTCATTCCTCTACTGCACAACTTTACAATTTCAGTCTCATGATCCGTTAAAGCAAGGCGTCCATTTTTTGGCTTATTTTGCAAACGTTGAAATGCTGTCGTCGTGTCGTCAAAATGAAGATTGCCTATTATTTGTGGCTTGAATGTGCCATGGGCAATACTGCTAAGCATGGCGCAAATAGTTTCTGGGTGGTTCTTTCCAACAATGCCTTGTGCGCCTGCTGTTGATGCTTTTAAAGCATAATCGTTTATAGGGAATGAAGTTATAGCAATTATTATTGGGAGTGAGTATCTTCTTCGCAATTCGTATAATATTTTAATTCCCGAAACCCCAGACATATACATGTCAATTAGCAGCACGTCTGGGCATTGATTTTGACAAAATTGAATTGCTTGATCGGCGTACGCGGATAACCAGCAAATACTGCAGGACGGAACAACCTGTTCAATATATGTTTTTAGGCCGTGTAGACAAAAACAATCATCATCAACAATGCCAACAGTAATATGCTTTGCTATCATATTGCTCCTTTAGAAAAGCATTATTTAAGTAATAATAGTACTTGAATTTGTATGATGAATATCTTGTCTAGGAAAACCTTTACAAAGCAGATTGTATAAAGGTAGTTACTGGAGCTTACGAGGGTTACTCCGCAGCGAATAAGTTCGCTTAAAGCTTAGTGATTTAATCACAATGTGGTTGGGGGCTATGCGCACGGAAGTCGCTCAGTAGTGTATAAACTCTATGCAAAACAAATCATTCTCTGGTATTACGCAAGCTCCAAGAATCATAAATAAAATCATCATTTAGTCTGATGCAAACTCTTTACGGCGATTATAGGCTATTAAGCAAAAGCTTAAATCTTCAATAAAGTGACAATCATAAAAACGTCAATTGTAGCATTACCAAGCACTTTATTTATTTTGGATCAGTTTGAGAGGCTTGTTTCGACGCATACTATGTGTCTACGAGTTTGGTGAGTAAGGAGATTTGTGTTATGAGTAAGTTTATGAAAGTACTTTTGCTTGCTGCTCTGCCAGTGTGTTTGCTTACTGCATGCTCTGGTAGAGCAGTTGATAATAGTCAACAGCAGGCATCACATGATTCAGTTCCACTTGTTTCAGTCAAAAAACAGCCTTTAACACAAGTTGTGTCGGGTAAAGCAGCAATAGAACAATCGTCTACCTTTGTTATCACTGCTGTAAGTAGAGGGAATTTTTCTCCATCGGTAAAAGCAGGCAGTACTGTAAAAGCTGGAAGTGTTCTAGGCTACAATGCTAGTAACAAAATTATTGCTCCCGTAGACGCTAAAGTTGTGTCAGTAGCTGAATCGTCTGCGGACGTGCCTAAATCTTTCCCGCTATTTACTCTTAAATATGAAGGTTTTTCAATAAGCCTTAACGCAAAAGCTTTACTTCGTTCTGCGGATATTGCAGATGTTAAAGGTCGCTTCCAAGTTGAAGATGGTGTTGGGCCAACCAATTGTTTGCAAATAGTACAAAGCGGTGGAACTTCTACAGATGTTGCAGCTTCGGGTAGTAGCAAGAATGATAATGCTGATTCAACTCAAACAGATGAGTCGAGTGCGCAAAGTACGCCTAGTGTATCGTCAAAAGTTTTAACGTGTTTAATAGATAAAAGCACAGAAGTAGAATCAGGCCAAAATGCGACGCTTGTTTTTAATGGCAAGCATAAACAATCGGTTCTAACTCTGCCTGTTAGTGCAGTTGCTGGAAGAGTCCAAAAAGGATTAGTCTCATACAAGAAAGGCGATAATTGGGAGCGTAAAGAAGTTGGTCTTGGAATCAGTGACGGCGCTAATATTGAAATTACGTCTGGTTTGCATGAGGGTGATGTTGTAGCAGGTGTTTCTCCTGATCTCATTCCAGGAGTGCAATGATTATGGAGAACAATCCTGTTCCACTGGTTGAACTACAAGACGTGTCAGCGCGTGTAAAACTAGGCAATGGCGAATGGCTTACCACTGTCAACTCTGCTTCTATGTTACTTAATCAAGGTGAAACATACGCGGTAGTTGGCAGGTCTGGCTCCGGCAAAACAAGTCTTATTTCTATTATTGGATTTTTGAATAAAAATTTTACTGGAAAATACTATTATTCTGGCAAATCAATCCAAAAGTGTAGTGATGCTACAGTATCGCATATGCGCGCTCGAAATATTGGTTTTGTTTTTCAAAACTATTCGCTTATTAAGCATTTAAGCATTAGAGAAAATGTTGAGTTGCCGCTTTTATACGCAGGACTACAACAAAGCAAGCAGACAAGAAGAAAAACGATAGAAGAAGCATTATGTGCTGTTGGATTGCAAGATAAACTAAATGAATACCCTGGAAGGCTATCAGGCGGTGAACAGCAGAGAGTTGCGATAGCGCGTGCTCTCGTTACTAATCCCGAATTACTTATTTGCGATGAGCCAACTGGTGCGCTCGATAGTAGTACGGGAGAAAAAGTGCTTCAAGTGTTGCATGATCGTGTTCAAGAATCTGGAACAACATTACTATTAGTCACTCATGATATGAAAGTGGCTCGTTCTTGCTCTCACATTTTTACTATGGAAGGCGGTGTTCTTTATGATCATGCTGCTTAAAGATTTGCGCCTGTCTCCTATGAGATCCTTCCTCACAGGTTTTTCAATGTTTATAGGCATCATTGCCGTTATTGCGTCAGTGCTTATTGGCACGGTTGGTAAGGACTATCTTATTGCAACTAACGAACAGCTAAACGGTCGTAGACCAACATACGAGATTACTTTTTCAGCACAAAATTTTGACGAATATTCAGTATTTAACAAATTCTTAAATCGCATTGAATCCGCAAACCGTAACGCTAATGTTATGCTACAACCAAACACTGGACTACTGTTTAGCGCTTCTATGCCAGCCTCGAAGAGTGTAAAAATAAGCAAAGAATATAAGACTGGCAATCTTCAATATGTTGACGCTGTTTACACTACGGCAGGATACAACAAAGTTTATAACTTACCCATTGTAAGTGGAAGATGGTTTAGTAATAGCGCTAAAAGCAACGCATTAGAAATGGTAGTAAACCAATCTGCTAGCAAAAGATACAAGATTGGTGAAGTAGCATTTATTACTTCTCGTAAAACAACACAAATGAGTCCTATAAGGATTGTTGGAGTTGTGAACGATGGCGTAGACTCAGCAAAAGTATACGTGAATATTCTAGGATTATTACGTTACGCTCCAACTCTTTGGGAATATTCTGGAAAAGAAGCTCAAGGCTCAATCTACTGGTTGAATAAAGAAAATCGTCCTCAAAAATCAATTAAATCTTATGTTTCAGATGCTCTTTACGACTGTTGTGGTGGACAAGTAAACGAAATTAGAAGACATGATAATAGTGATGATTACGAGAATGTGATAATAGTATTGCAATTAAGTTTTGCTATCGTAGCAGCATTATTGCTTTTTGTTTCCGCGCTAGGTTTAATCAATATTGGTTTAGCATCGTTGGAGCAGCGCACGCATGAACTGCTTATGCGCAGAGCTTTGGGTGCTACTAAATGGTCGATTGCTTCACTCGTGTTAGGCAGTGCGATTATTTTAGCACTAATAGTTTCGATTGCTGCTGTTGCTGTTTCTTTTGGTCTTGTGTCTATAGCATCAAGTTTTTGGGATGCAGCAAGCCCAGTTAGTCCGCCAGTTTACCCATATGAAGCTGCTATTGGAGCTGTTATTGCGGCTTTTATCACAGCACTTGCTGGAAGTGTGGTGCCGGCAATAAAAGCATCGCGTTTACAGCCAGCATTAGCATTGCGTTAATTTTCAAAAAATAAGAAAGAAGGAATAATGAATAATCATACTATTGGTAAAGCAACTCTTATTGTTGGTGTGCTTAGTGCGCTTCTTATGCTTAATGCGTGTGGAGGAATAGGCAACAATAATGCGAGTGGTGTGGATGGTGCGCGATCGCAAAATAGTTCGTCTAGAGAGATTGTTGATTTTGCTCATATAGAGAAGGAGTATCAGGAATCTGTGGCAAAGCTTAGTTGGCCTGAAAAATATAAAGCTCCTGCAAACTTGGTTGGAGAAGAAAAAGACAGCCAGTTCCAGAGTGGATATGGTGATACGCAAGCATCTAATTATTATCAGTGTGCTTGGGAACGGCAATGGTTAGACACGTATGCTAGTGATGAGCAAGCGGCAAGTAAAGCTTTGCATGAGCTCGAAAAAGTGCCTAGCATGCCGTTTATGGGTCCAGACCGTTGTGATGATGCAACGCGAAACTTTTTCAAAGAGCATATGCGTAAAGCAAAACTAGGAGATCCGTCAGGATTCCAACAGGATGTGCAAACTAATTGTCCTGTGATGTAATTGCATTTGCATAGCTTTATTGTGCTTTTGCACTAAATGGCTTGTTATATGCTTCTTTTTACCCATGTTGATGGTGTCCAATAATCTTTGGTAAGCATTGATGGGTATGTTTGTTTACGAGCTTGAATAATCCATAAGGCTATACCTGTTGAAACAAGTATTACACCAGCTGCAATCATTATGAATAATGATGAATTTAGATTTCCCCATGCTAGTACGCTTGCATATCCCACGATAATTCCGCATTGCTCCATAATGGAAGTAAAAGTAGTAGTCGCGCCGAGAATGCGTGTTGGTATGCCGTCGAGAAGAGCTGTTTGCCCATAGACGATAGTTGCGTCAAAAATAATACCTGCAATGAAAGCAGAGCAAAGAAAAAGAGCAATCCAATTATTAAGTGCGAAAATAAGTAAAGGAATAGAAAGGAATCCAGGTAATAAAATAGAGTATAAAATCTCATAATGTAGCACAATGTATTTGCATAATACTGAACCTACAATCATGCCAATGTTAAATATGCTGACTATTGAACCCCACGTGGATGCCGAATGAAAAAGTGTAAGACAATGGTGTGCTCCCATTAGTCTGAATGCAGCAAGCCATGAGCCTGATTGTAATGCTGATACTACTCCTAAGACTATTAACCATGGTGTAGATTTCATATAGTGTAGAGAAGCTGCAAAACCAGCAGTTTTATTGCTTCCTGTCTTCGTATTGTTTGTGCTATTTTGTGATTGCTGGTTTAGATTAACTAACAGTAGAGGTAGCGCCGCTAGTATCATCACAATAGCAATGCTCGTAAAGAAAATGAGAGGATTGCATATATCAACAAATATGCCAGTAATCGCAGGTGCAGCAAGCCTGCTGAGATTAATCCACATGCGCATGCTTGCTAAAAATTTGGTTTTTTCGCCAGTCGGTACGCTATAAGCCATCAATACTTTTTGATTAGGTGAAGAAAATGCAGTAAAGAACCCGAATATTATGCCGAGTAGCGTAACCATAATAGCAATAAGGTTATGCTGTGCTACTAAAGCGAAACCATATCCAGTGCACAGCAAGGCAAAGCAGAACGTTAGAGCTATAAACAATCTAGTTGGTGGATATTTATCTGCGATAATGCCGCCAAGTGGTGCTGCTATGCAGGTCATAAGTGCTACGGACACTGCGTTAAGTGCTGCGTGAGATAAGTCAACATGCATTAAAAGATATAGACTCACGCCAAATCTACAGCTTGTTAAAAGAAAAGCATTAAGCGATAAAACGGCAATAATAAGAGTTGTGCGAATCCGTGCCGCAGCGTTCATTTCCTTCTCTTTTTCTTTCATGTTATGAATATCTTTCATATTCTGAATGATATATGCCTATTGATATACACCTTTTTCTGGACTGCGAGTGAAATTAGTGTTTTATTGCTGTTTATAGGCAGGGGCTGCGGCTACTGGCGATAGTAGGAGAGGAAGTTAGAGAGTTTGCCCATTGCGTCACGAAGTGTTTGCAAGCGTAGCAAGTAGATAACATGTAATTATTTTAAGGGATTGACGTTTGTTTAACAATGTAGTAAATTGATTTACAAGAGTTTAACATTACGGTTCAAAGGAGACTGAAATGAACTCTCGAGCGATGAAGTTTAGCGCATTTATGCGTAGGTTTTTATTTTTTATAGTTTCATTTTTTATTAGTTTAATGTTACTTTTTAATTCACCTACTTCTGCTTTTGCGAACACTGCTCATAGTGTGCGACCATTGGAAGAAGGTGATGTTATTTATCAAGTCTTAGTTGATAGATTTGCGGATGGTGATTCATCCAACAATGATTTTGGTCATGGTGAATATAACCCTAATGATTTAGGTTTTTATCATGGTGGCGACTGGAAAGGTCTAACTAATCATTTGGACTATATAGCAGGGTTGGGTGTTACTGCAATTTGGATTTCTCCTGTGTCTGAACAAGAACCGTTGTCAAAAGACGGTAAAGAAGCAAGCTATCATGGTTATTTCACTAAAGATTTTGCAACACCAAATAAACATTTTGGTAGTAGAGCTGATTTGCAAAGGCTTATTAATGAAGCTCATAATCGTGGATTAAAGATGATTCTCGATGTTGTGCCAAATCACACGTCAGACTATCTTGATGCTTATGCTCGTAAATATAATGGGGCATATCATCCAGAAGGGTTTTTGAATAATCCAGCATTTTATCATCATTTTGGTGATTGTAAATTCGATAATACTGAATCGCAGTCTGATATAGAGCAATGTGATCTTGGTGGTTTAGATGATCTTGATCAGTCTAATCCGCAAGTCTCTAAATATCTTATTAAGACATATAAAGATTGGATTGATATGGGCTTTGATGGAATGAGAGTAGATGCTGCTCGTTCTATCCCGAAACCTTGGTTAAAGAAATTTGAGAAAGAAGTTGGGGTTCCATCATTTGGAGAAATATTTGTTGGCGATGTTGATTATGTTGCTGATTACCAAAACTACGAATGGGGTGCATTAGATTTTCCTTATTTCTTCACTGTGCGTAGAACTTTTTCAGCAGACACGGATATGCGTGACTTAGGGAAGCTATTTTCGCAGGATACGAAATATAGGAATCCAAACCAATTAGAGACATTTATTGATAATCATGACAGAGCAAGGTTTTTGACTTGGGCAAATGATGATTATCAACGTTTACGTTCTGCCTTGTCGTTTATGATGACTACCCGTGGTTTGCCAATTATTTATTATGGCACTGAACAGGCTGATGACGGTAATGGCAATGGTTCAGAAGTCCCTATTGCAAATAAGGATAATCGTAAAGATATGAAATCGTTTAACACTAAATCTCCGTTATACCAGCATATTAAACGATTAACAGAGATTCGTCGTAAGCACACTTCATTGAGGACAGGTCGTCAACTTGAGATGTGGTCTGCCAAAGATGTGTATGCTTTCTCTCGTATGGCCAAGGATAATAGCGATGAGGTTATTACAGTTGCTCATAATACTTGGGGTGAAAAGATGGTTACTATACCTCTTAGAGCAGAAAGTCATATCTCTGTAGGAACTGTTTTGACAGATATGATGAATACGAATCGTAAGGCAACTGTTGTGCCAGGAGGAGTAACCGGTAAACAGATTAAGGTGCTATTATCTTCGCATGATGTCGCTATTTTTGCCGCAGAGACGTCTACTTCTGAGTATCACCCAGTTCGTCGGAATCTTACGAAGATTATGGTTCATGCGAATGTTCCTTTAGGTCATTCGCTAACTGTAAGAGGAGATACTTATCCACTTTCTTGGAATTATGGTCGTGCATGTCATTATTTGGGTAACGACATATGGGAATTTGAAATGGAAAGAATACCTAAAGGTAAAAAGTTCCAATTTAAGGCATTGCTTGATGACAAACAGTGGGTGTCTAAAGATAATGTCTTCGGAGTTGGAGGGGAGGAGGTAGAAACAAGCGTGCATTTTTGATTTGGTGTCTGTGTGAACATGACATGTAGATTTATATGAGCCAGTGTTTGTGGCAATTAAAAAACTGTTTGCTTGTTATGTAGTCATACAACAAAGAATACAAAAATTATTAGTTTGTTTTCTGATGCTTTAGAGAATAGTTCGTCATCCATTTTCTAAATGCAAAATGAGTGCAAGTTAACATATGAATATAAAAAGAAGGTTACAATGAAGAAACTTACAAAAATATGTGCACTGATTGGTGCTGCTGCAATGATTATTAGCGTAAGTGCGTGCGGTAGTGCAAAATCGTCCGACGCTAATGGTGCAACATCGCTTACCATTTGGCATTATTGGGATGGTGCTAATGCTGATACCTTTGATGCAATGGTGAAGGATTTTAATGCTTCGCATAAAAATATTAATATTAAGACTGCGAGCGTCCCGAATTCTGATTTTATGACGAAGCTTCGTGCATCGGCTTCGTCGAAGAGCTTGCCAGATATTTCTATAAGTGATTTGGTATGGGTGCCACAGATTGCAAAAATGGGCAATTTGACTGATCTTTCTAAGGTTATCAGCTCGAAAACGCTCGATGATGTGACTCCTGCATTGATTGACTATGGTCATATTGGCGGCAAACAAGTTTCTGTGCCAGTGACTGCTAATAATCTTGCGTACATGTACAACAAGGATGTTTATAAAGAAGCTGGGTTAGATCCTAACAAGCCACCGCAAACATGGGATGAGTTGAAGAAAGTTGCCAAGACAATCAAGGAAAAGACGGGCAAGCCAGGGTATGATTTGCTTACTCAAGCAGGAGATAACGGCGAAGGTTTAACTTGGAACTTCCAGGTCAACTTGTGGCAAGCTGGTGGCGAATTCTTGACGAAGGATAATTCTAAGGCTGCATTCAATACGCCAGAAGGCAAGAAGGCTATGAACTTCTGGATGGATCTTATCAAGAGCGGCGTGAGCCCATATGCTAAGTGGGGCGAATTTGAAAAGGGCAAGGGTGGTTCTGCTCAGGAAGGTAGCTGGATGGTTGGCATCTGGGCGCCAGATCCACCGTTTGATTTCGGTGTAGCAAAAGCCCCTCATCCAAAGGATGGTAAGGAGGCAACCAATCTCGGTGGTGAACAAGCAATCGTCTTCCACAATTCTGACGCTCGTGCCAAGGCTGCTGGCGAGTTCTTGAATTGGTTCTTGCAGCCAGAACAGGTGATTAAGTGGTCGCAAAAGACTGGCATGCTTCCTGTAACGAAGAGTGTTGCAAAGTCTGATAAGTATTTGGATTGGGTTAAGAAAGAACAGCCTCGTTTAATTCCGTTTGTGGAACAAATGGAGATTGCTCATACACGTCCAAATACGCCATTGTATCCAAAGATTTCCTTCGAATTTGCAAAGGCTGTGGAGAAGGCTTTCGCTGGAGAGCAGAGTGTTGACGAAGCGCTTGCGAATGCTGAAAAGGCAGTAAACGACGTGATTGCCAAAGGCTGATTGCATAAATACTGTGCCGATAGCTGGGTCGAATGAAATAAAGTTGGCTCAGCTATCGGAGTTCTTTGTATCAAGGAGTATGTAATGAAAAAACGTCATTTTCTCAAGTCTGCGCACAGGCACTACCAGAAAGATCAGGTAATTTGTGCTGCGGTATTCTTGTTGCCAGCAGTGCTTATTATTGGTGGTTTCGTGCTGTACCCTGTGTTGTCTGCTGTATATATTTCACTAACATCGTGGGATGGATTCTCTCCGGAAAAGAAATTTATTGGCTTGGGAAACTATGCTCGTCTTTTCCAAGATCCTGAGTTTTTCAACAGCTTAATGGTAACAATTATTTATGCTGCTGGTGTATGTGTATTAAGTGTGCTGACTGGGTTATTTCTCGCACTTTTGCTTGATGCACCTATACGAGGTAGGAGTATTTATCGTAGTATTTACTTCCTTCCAGTGGTTACATCTTCTGTAGCTGCAGCCATTGTGTGGAAATATATGCTTGATCCTTCTGGATTTGTGAACAGTGTGTTGATGAAATTCAATATACACGGACCAGATTGGTTACAAAATCGCTGGCTTGCGCTTATTGCATTAATTCTTTTGACCGTGTGGAAAAATATTGGTTTTAACGCTATTTTGTATTTAACTGCGTTACAAGCATTGCCAAAAAGCGTGTATGAAGCGGCTGCATTAGATGGAGCTACTGGGTGGCAAAAATTATGGAAGATTACTTTCCCATTGCTGTCTCCAATGACGTTTTTTGTAGTAGTTCAGGCATTGGTGACGAGCTTCCAATCCTTCGACCTTGCATACATGCTCACGGGTGGCGGGCCTCGCGGAGGCACGGAAGTGCTTGGCATGATGATGTATCGGGATGCGTTCAAGCTTGGTGATTTTGGCTATGGAACAGCAATAGCGTTTATTACACTTGCGCTAGTGCTAGGCGTGACGATGGTTCAATGGAAAGTTTCTGGAGCACAAGGAGAAGAATAATGAAATCATCATTATGGTCGCGTTTAGCGCGTCATGCGATTCTGATTTTAGGTTCAGCAACAGTAATCATTCCATTTTTGTGGATGTTCACTACTTCTTTGCAAATGCGTGCTGAAACATACACGAATACTTCAATTTTTCCTACATCATGGCATTGGGAAAACTATATTCACGCTTGGCAAGCTGCGCCGTTTGCACAATATTACTGGAATACGCTATTGATGACAGTAGGAATTGTTGTAGGACATTTAATATTTGATGCCTTTGCTGCCTACGCTTTTGCGCGCTTAGAATTTCCTTTGAAGAAAACAATATTCATTCTGCTGCTTTCTGCATTGATGATTCCTAATTTTGTGATTGTTATTCCGTCCTATGAGATAGTCGCTAATTTGGGGTGGGTTGATACGCTGTATGCTTTGGTTGTTCCTAGACTTGCAGATGTGTTTGGCATTATTTTACTTCGCCAATATTTTGCAACAATTCCTCGAGAGCTTGATGAGGCAGCGCGCATTGACGGTTGTGGCAGGTTTGGAATATTCTTCAAACTGATTGTTCCATTGTCATATCCAGCGTTTGCGACGCTTGGTATTTTCAGTTTTCTCTTTGCGTGGAATGATTTCCTTTGGCCGTTATTGGTTACGAATACGGATGAAACTCGTACAATCCAGATTGGTTTAGCATCCTTCGTAGGGCGTTATGGAACCTCTTGGAATTATTTGATGGCAGGAACTTTGACTGCAACAATACCAAGTATCATTGTGTTCCTTTTCTTCCAACGTGCGCTCGTTAGAGGAATTGCAAATACGGGTATGAAAGATTAGAAATTGTAGAAATATTAAGGATGGGGTTTATTATGTCTATACCACAGTGGTTGCCTGATGCAAGATTTTATCAGATTTTTCCTGATCGTTTCCATCGTTGTGAAGGCTACGGTATGCTAACTGAAGGTCATGTGCCGCTTGATCCATGGGATGCTGAGCCTACGCGTGAGAATTTCTTAGGCGGTAATATTGCTGGAATTACAGAAAAACTTGATTATATTCATGATTTAGGTTGCAATGCGCTCTATTTGAATCCAATTTTTTCTGCTGCAACAAATCATCGTTATGATGCAAACGATTATTTTAAAATCGATCCACTTTTAGGAACTCTTGAAGATTTCCATACATTAGTAGATGAAGCGCATAAGCGGAATATACGTATAGTACTAGATGCAGTTTTAAATCATTGTGGTAAAACTCATTGGATGTTTCAAGATGTTGTTAAAAATGAAGAGAATTCAGAATATGTGAATTATTTTTCAGTGAAAAACTTTCCAGTTAAGTCATTGCCTGTGCCTAATTATAAAACCTGTTCTGGTTGTGAATATCTACCGAAGTGGAATGTGTTTAATCCAAAGGTGCGTGAGCATCATTTTAATGTTGCAAGATATTGGATTGATCAAGGTATCGATGGTTATCGTCTTGACGTTCCATATTTTATTTATCCAGAATTTTGGCAGGACTTTAGGCAAGTTGTTAAAGCAAAAAATTCGGAATTATGTTTGATAGCTGAAGAGTGGAGAGACCCTGCTCAATGGTTGCAAGGAGACACTACTGATAGCACAATGAATTATACTCTGCGTGATTTAGTTTTAGGTTTTACTGCGACAAAGCGATTCAATGCATACGATTTTGTTAACGGTATTAACCGTTTGCAGGAGCGCATACCGTATGGATATCACCATGGAATGATGAATTTGTTGGGTAGCCACGATACTGAGCGTGTTTTAACTGCGCATCAAAATAATACTGAGGATTGCATAACCGCGTACTATTGCATGTTTGCCTGCGAAGGTGCTCCAATGATTTATTACGGTGATGAGCTTGGTATGGTTGGCGATAATGATCCAGGGTGCCGTTCTGGTATGCAGTGGGATAGTCTTGATGCAAATGCTGAAATATTCCGTACAATTGTTCAATTAAATGCATTGCGGCGTGATCATATTGCGTTGCGAAGAGGCACGCAAAGTTGTTACGCTGTTGACGAAGATACTGTCATTATTTCTCGAGAGCATAAGGAAGAATCTCTTTTGATGATTATTTCACGTAATAATTTGGTAGAATATAATTCATCGAAGCTACCTCAACAATTGCAAAATCATAATTGGCGAATTATAAATGGTGTAACTGTTGGAAATAGTTGGCGCCCCAATAAAGATAATTCTATGATTGTATTGCAAGCTCAACAGTAAAAATAATGTAGAAGTAAGAAGTGTGAGACATGGGAAAGAAAATTACAATGCAGGATATTGCTGATGCAGCGCGTGTCTCTAAATCTGCTGTCTCCTTTGCGTATAATACTCCTGATCGCTTATCATCAGAAACTGTAGAACACATATTTTCAGTTGCAAAGGAACTAGGATATGTGCGTAATCCTGTTGCTTATATGCTGCGAACTCAAAAGACAAATAGTTTGGGATTGTTACTACCACAGCAATTAGGGCGAGTGCTAGAAAATCCATACTATTCGGAATTTATTCAAGGTATTGGGCAAATCTGTGAGCGAGAGGGACTGACGCTTCTTTTAGTGCCTCCACTTCGTAATTCTATGTTAAAAGCAATTCCTTATGCTGCAGTTGACGGTTTTATAGTAACTGGTTTAGAAGAAGATCGTGGTGAAGTTGAAGCTCTTATGCAGCAAGGAAAGCCATTTGTTATTGTTGACAGTGAGGTGCATAGTCAGGCTCCAAGTATCAATATTGATGAGACGCGCGCTATGAAGGAATTAACTGAGCATCTTATTTCATTGGGCCATCGCAATTTTGTGGTGATTTCTCCAGAATCAGGCAATGATGATGGGTATCTTTCTTGGCATGGAACAATTCGTCGCCGTATTGATGGTGTGATTTCTGCTTTAGAAGAGAATGGAATAGCCCCACTGGTCGATAAGAAAAATGTTATTGAAGTGCCATGCACTCGTGCTGGAGGAAAAGAAGCTTTTGCACAAATAACTAAACAAAATAATTCTGCATTCCCAACTGCGTTCATCTGCTTTAGTGATGTTATTGCGTTTGGAGTAATGGATGCTGCTAGACAGTTTGGTTTGCAAATCCCACGTGATATTTCTGTTACAGGTTTTGATGATCTAGATGAGTCTGCATGTAGTAATCCACCGTTGACAACAGTTAAACAGCCTGTTACAACTAAAGGACGTTTAGCTGCTGAATATATAGTAGAGACTTTGAATGCTGGGTATGAACGAGCATCATCCCGTCACGTATGTCTACCTATTACTGTGCTGCTGCGTGAGTCAATTGGCCCAGCAGCATCTATAAGAGAATAGGCTGCTTAGTAAATACTTTGATTCCTTCCTCCTATGAAAAATATAGTGCCACGTTAAGTTTTTTTAGCGTGGCACTATATGCATAATTTTTTTGTTTATATAAAAATTATTTTTTCTACTGGCGATAGTAGGAGAGGAAGTTAGCGAGTTTGCCCATTGCGTCACGAAGCGTTTGCAAGCGCGGCAAGTAGACTACGCGGAAGTAGCCTGGAGTCTGCCAATTAAAGCCTTTGCCGTGCACAATCAGCAACTTCTGATCGCGTAGCAAATCAAGCGCAAACTGTTCGTCGTCGTGAATGTTGTATCGACTTGGATCGAGCTTTACAAACATGTAGAAAGCAGCGTCTGGTCGCTCAACGCTTACGCCATCCATCTCTTGAAGCGCGTTATAGCAATACTCGCGCTGCTCATACACGCGTCCGCCTGGTTCCAAATACTTTTCAACGCTCTGGTATCCGCCCAAAGCAGTCTGAATAATTGACTGCGCAGGAACGTTCGAGCACAAGCGCATATTAGACAGCATATTAAGACCCATAATGTAGTCGCGAGCCTTGGATTTATCTCCCGAAAGACTCATCCAACCAATACGGAAGCCAGCAATCATATGCGACTTAGAAAGTCCGCTGAAAGTTACGCAGAATACGTCTGGAGCAAGAGAAGCAATCGAAATATGCTTCTTGCCATCCATAACAAGACGGTCGTAAATCTCGTCCGCAAAAATAATCAAATTAAACTCGCGCGCAATCTTAACAATCTCTTCCAAAACTTCGCGACTATACAGCACACCCGTAGGATTATTCGGGTTAATAATCACGATTGCTTTAGTGCGAGGCGTGATTTTAGAGCGAATGTCGGCAATATCTGGGTACCAATGCGACTTTTCGTCACACATGTAGTGCACAGGAGTACCTCCAGCCAGGCTAGCGCACGCAGTCCACAACGGATAGTCTGGGCTTGGGATAAGAATCTCGTCGCCGCAATCAAGCAGCGCTTGCATAGAAAGATTAATCAGCTCGGAAACTCCGTTTCCAGTGTAAATATCTTCCATTTGCACGCCTGGAATGCCCTTAAGCTGATCGTATTGCATAATCGCCTTGCGAGCGGAGAAAAGTCCACGACTATCCGAGTAGCCTTCGCAGTCAATAAGCTGTTGTTGCATGTCGTAAATCACTTCGTCTGGAGCGCGGAATCCGAAAGGCGCAGGATTTCCAATGTTGAGCTTTAGAATATGCGTTCCGTTCGCTTCCATGCGGTTTGCTTCTTCAACAACTGGGCCGCGAACGTCATAAAGCACGTGCTCGAGTTTGGTTGATTTGTTGAAGGTTCTATGTTTGAGTGTTTGGGAAAGTTCAGCTTCTGTAAGCTGTGGCTGATTTAATTGTGGTTCTTCTGCAGACTGGCAGTTTTGCTCGATTTTTGCACAAGAATGACCGCCTTTGATTCCGTCGCTGCTGATTCCAAGAATTTCAGCTAGCATGTTACGTACGTCTTTGCGAGGCTCGGTTTTGCCGCTTAAATACTGGCTTAACTGGCTTTTACCAAGTTTATGACCGTTTTTTGCTGCAAGCTCGATTACGTCAATCTGCTTGTACCCCTTACGCTTCATAGCTTTTTTAAGCTCATCAGCAAAATTCTGTGCCATAATCTGTCTTTCTTGTAAAATCGGCATTTATAAATTGAACAAGTTTATAGCAAAGTTCAAAATATAAGTATTAAATTGAACTATTTATATTTTTAGTGATGATTTTACGCGCAAATTTGTATTTTGCAAAGTAAAAATTGAATTTATTTTGAATTTATTTTGAACTTTTGCGAATATGTTTGGTGACTTAAATTTAGGAATGCTGCATTATTTCGCGCTATTGCACGCAACTCGTAGAATCTGTGTTAAGCGGTTTGCTACCATAAAAGCTATGTATTTCTTTACTCCGAGGCGCTGCGAATCTACCCAAAAAATCATGTACAAGAATAAAGGGCAGGCTCTTATGGCAGCGGAGCAAAGTTTGCGAGAGCGTGGAACACAGTTATGGGTTTATGCTTGTGAATATTGTGGTTGCTGGCATTTGACGCATAAAAACCCGGTAAATCGCATGTATTCCGATATGCGCTCGCCATCCGCAAGCACGAAGCCTAAATCTAGAAAGCGCGGGTACAAGCCAAGACGGCGTTAAGTTAAAACGGCACTAAATTAAAACGGTGTTAAATCTTATGCAACATTAAAACCTTGCCTTGCAACCTGCTCAACATCTTCTGCTTCGTGTTTTTTGGCAATATCGTCTGCTGCTATAGCAAGAATTTGCGCGCTGAAAGCGTCAACCGGTCTGCTAGTATTTCGCAAATCGTAATATTGATGCACGCGATTGTCGAAATCGGCAAGATTCTCTAGTAATTCAGCATCGTCAGCAGGGTAAGTGTTTTCAAAAATCTGCATGCTAGTACTCATGCGCGGCTTTAATTCCGGATTTTGTGCAGGCTTACCAATTGCCAAGCCGAGCACGGGATACGTGTATTCAGGCAAATCCAAAATATCAATAAGCTGAGTTCTACTGTTCAAAATTGAACCGAGGATTACGCAACCAAGACCCAAAGATTCCGCGGCAGTTTCCATGGTGTGAAGTGCCAAAATGACGTCGTTTTGAGCTTGAGTAAAGCGGTAACGAGTTTTAAGCATAAATTCGTCGCTGCCTGTATCGATGCCATTTTTTTGTGCAATTGCAGCGTTTCTGTGCTGGTCAATAATAAAAACGTACAACAGCGGAGCTGTAGCAATATATGTTTGATTGCCAATTTCGGAAAGCTTCTGCTTAATTGAGCTATTCGTAATTTTAATCGCTGACCAGTCGTTCAAAAACTGGCTGCAAGCAGCGCGTTGAGCCACGGTTTCAAGAGTCGCGACTGTATCTTCGTCAATTGCTTCGCTGCAAAAAGCGCGAATAGATCGGTGGTTCAGTAGAGTATCAATAGTTTCGTTGTGACGTAAGTTTTGCACGTTATTCTTATTCCTTACTTTCCTTATTCTTCGATTATTTCTGCATTTAGTTTCATTTGTTCAAAATTAGAATTTATTTTTTCGAAACTGTCGCTTTCTTTGCCTCCGCGCAACATAAGACAAGGTTCCGTGACTTACTAAGCGACCAACAATCGTAGTAAGAATCGCAGAAAATACTGCAAATCCAAGAGACATTAGCAATGGTTCTTCTTGCTTAACACGTTGCTTTTGTGTGATTTTTTCTTTAGAAAGATTGTTAGGACGATTATTAGAGTTTAAATTGATTTTTCTAGTATCAACATGTTTTTCCCATATTAAGTGCGCAATCTGTCCAGCTATAAACGTTGCAAAAGACGGAAGTGCGGCTTTAAGCAACGAATCTCCTAAAGTATTTGGATTTTTTAATCGGCGCTCGCGAAGCGCATCAATCTTACGATTCGCTGCATTCAGTCGTTGCACGGTAGCTTGAGTCACACGATGGTTTCGTTGAGTTTTAGTATTAGCCGATGATAATTGCGTCATATTTTCTATGTTAATGGTAACGAAATACCAATTTTGGCGGTACCATGGAACAGTAATCTTGATTTGCGGCAAAGTGGCTGCAAGTTAAGAAATGCTTACGTAAAGCAATCGTGCTGCTAGGCGTCCAGTGCGATGTGTGTACATGGCGCTGGTGAGGAATGTGAAGACTATGCAAAATAACGGCACTAAAGAATCCTCTCAGAAAGAATGCTCGAAGCAGGGTTGCTTGGTGTTACTTCGTCACGGTCAAACCGCTTGGAGTGTGTCTGGTCAGCATACTGGGCGCACGGATTTGCCTCTTACTGAAGTTGGTGTTGAGCAAGCAAAAGAGGCTGGTGCTAGATTGCAGCGTGTGTTCACAAAAGGTTTTGATGAGGATTGTGTGCTTGTAAGCCCGCTTCGTCGCGCGCAGCAAACAGCTCAGTTTGCTGGATTTGCTTCGTATACAATTTGCGATAGCGCGCTGGAGTGGGATTATGGTGCTGCTGAGGGTCGCACGCGCGCTGATATTTCTAAACTAAGTGGAGTTGAGGCGTGGGATGTGTGGAAACATGGTCCTAAAGTTCTTCCTTTTCACATGGTTAGTGATGCTAAAGAAGTGCTTCCTAGTGGAGAGACAGTGGATGTGCACAGGACTTCTGGAGAAAGCTTGCAAGAGGTTTCGGATCGTACTCAAAAGATTATTGATATGGCAATGCCTAAATTGAAATTAGGTAAGGACGTGCTTGTTGTTGCGCATGCTCATGTGTTGCGTATTCTTACTGCGCGCTGGCTTGGAATAAACCCAGATTTTGCGCGACTTCTTCGTATGGATACCGCGCATTATTCTGTGTTGGGCACGTATAAAGGCGACAATGTAATTGTGCATTGGAATTGTTGAAATACGGTTTTAAAATTTCAGATATTTTCATATATTTTAGTGCGATTTGCGCAAATTTTTTGCAAAGATATTTATATATTTGAGTCTTGCGTTTGCTGTAATATTAGCTCACTACGGTGATTTAAATAGTATTCAATAGCAGTAATTAGTTAGTTCGTAAGAGATTAGCAGTATATGGAAAGGTTCGATGATGAGTCGTTCGGTTAAGTCGATTATTGCGCTAGTAGTTTGCGCTGTTTTGGCGGCTTGTGCGTTTACTGCTTTTGGTTTTTCTCAGTCTTTTGGCGCAAATGCCGATAGGTCTGCTAATGGGAAGGTTATTTTCTTCAACTTGAAGCCTGAAGCTACTGCTATGTGGGAAGAAGTTGCTAAAGAATACACAAAACAGACTGGTGTTACAGTAAGCATAGTTACACCAACTGGCGGTCAGTATGAAAAGAGACTTAAAACCGAAGTTGAGAAATATAAAGATAATCCAGATAGCATGCCTACGTTATTCCAGATTAACGGTCCTGTTGGCTACGCTAACTGGAAGGATTACACTGCTGATTTAACTAATTCCCCTCTTTATACGCAACTTAGCAATAAAAATCTTGCTTTTATGGATAACGGTAAGCCGGTTGCTGTGCCATATGTTACTGAAAATTACGGCTTGATTTACAACAAGGCTTTGCTTGCTAGGTATGCGGATCTTAAAGATGCAAAGTTGCAACCAGAAGAAAACGGCAAATCTTTTGAAGATCAAATAACTAATTTCGCTACGTTGAAGGCTGTTGCAGACGATTTGCAAAAGCGCAAGGATGAGCTTGGTATTGACGGTGCTTTTGCGTCCGCAGGTTTTGATTTAAGCTCCGACTGGCGTTTTAAGACGCATCTTGCAAATATGCCTTTGTATTATCAATTCGTTAAGAATAACGTTAATGGTCAGCCTCAGTCAATTAATTACGACTATGTTGATAATTTCAGGAAGATTTTTGACCTTTATATTTCTGATTCCACAACTCCTGTAAGCCAGTTAAGTACTAAAACTGGCGAGGATGCTGTTTATGAGTTTGCTCTTGGTAAAGCTGTGTTCTACCAGAATGGTACTTGGGCTTGGGGTGATCTTTCAAAAGCTGGCATAAAGCCTGACGATGTTGGCATGCTACCAATTTATATTGGTGCTAAGGGCGAAGAGAAACAAGGCATGGCTACCGGTTCGGAAAATTATTGGTGCATTAATAAAAAGGCTTCAAGGCGGAATCAGGAAGCAACTAATGCCTTCCTTAATTGGTTACTTACTACAAATTATGGTAAGGATGCTTTGGCTAATAAAATGGGCTTTGCTACTCCTTTCAAAGGTTTCCCTAAAGCAGAAAATCCTCTAGTTCAGGCTGCTGTTGATTACACTGCTAAGCCTGGCAAATTGCCTGTTAAGTGGGTGTTTGTTACTATGCCATCTAACGGTTGGAAAGACGATGTTGGCTCTGATTTGCTTACATACGCTCAAGCAACAAAAGACGGTATGACTTCTATTGGCGCTAATAAGGCATGGACTACTCTTAAATCCGCGTTTGTTGACGGCTGGGCTAAGGAATATAAGATTGCTCATGGGCAGAGTTAGCTTAATTAAATAATTTGTTTTGAACTATAATCCTCAAGGGGTTGCACAATCGTTTGCTAAATTGTTGTGCAATCCCTTTAATTATTGCCAAAAATACGTGCTAATTTTATCGAATATATTAGTGGGTAGTGTTTTTATAATGACACGCGTCAATTTACTTATGCTATCGTTTGCAATATTGCAGCAGTTGAGGCATAATAAATATTGTCGATAAGGACACCGAGAGGTGTGGCAGTCCAATGACGGGATTGTCGGCATAGGAGAAAGGTTCGATGATGAATCGTACAATTAAATCAACAATTGCACTGGTAGCTTGCTCGGCAATGGCTTTTGGCGCGCTTGCAGCTTGCGGATCCTCCTCAAGTGACAGCTCTGCTAAAGGTAAGGTTTACTTCTTGAACTTTAAGCCAGAAGCTGCAGATCAGTGGAAGGAAGTAGCTAAGGCATACACCAAGAAAACAGGTGTTGAGGTTAAGGTTCAAACTGCTGCTTCCGGAACTTATGAGCAGTCTTTGAAGAGTGAAATCAGCAAGGGTAATGAAGCTCCTACACTCTTCCAGATCAACGGTCCAGTTGGTTACGCAAGCTGGAAGGATTACACTGCTGATTTGAAGGATACTGAGCTTTATAGCCAACTTCAGAACAAGGATATTGCTTTGAAGGATGGAGATAAGGTTGTTGGTATTCCATATGCAATGGAAACCTACGGCTTGATTTACAACAAGGCTTTGCTTAAGAAGTACACCGAGCTTAAGGATGCTAAGGTAAAGTCTGCTGAAGAAATCAACTCCTTCGATAAGTTGAAGGCTGTTGCAGATGATATTCAAAAGCACAAGTCAGATCTTGGCGTTGAAGGCGCCTTTACTTCTGCTGGTTTTGATTCCAGCTCTGATTGGCGTTTTAAGACCCACCTTGCAAATCTTCCTTTGTACTATGAGTTCAAGGAAGATCATGTTACCAAGCAGCCTGCAAAGGTAAAGGGTAGCTTCCTTGACGGTTATAAGAAGATTTTCGATCTTTACATTACTGATTCCACTACACCAGCAACAAAGATTGGTTCCAAGACTGGTGAAGATGCTAATGCTGAGTTCTCCCAGGGTAAAGCTGTGTTCTACCAGAATGGTACTTGGGCTTGGGGTGACCTCTCCAAGGCTGGTATGAAGGCTGAAGACCTTGGTATGCTTCCAATTTATATTGGTGCTAAGGGCGAAGAGAAGCAAGGCTTGGCAACTGGTTCTGAGAACTATTGGTGCATAAATGAGAAGACGTCTGATGCTAACAAGAAGGCAACTAAGGACTTCTTGAAGTGGTTGCTTACTTCCGATGCTGGTAAGGATGCTTTGTCTAAGAAGATGGGCTTCACTACTCCATTCAAGAGCTTCGCAGATATCAAGTCCGACAACCCATTGACTCAAGCAGCCGTTGAAGATGCTAAGTCTGGTAAGACTCCAGTAAGCTGGAACTTCACCGTAATGCCATCTGATAACTGGAAGAACGACCTTGGCTCCGCTTTGCTTGAGTACGCTCAGGGCACCGGCAAGTGGGATAAGGTCAAGACAGCATTCGTGGATGGTTGGGCTAAGGAATATTCTCAGGCTCACGAAGATGACAACTGATCCATTAATAAACAAACAGACGTTATACCTGCTGACGTAAGCAAGCAAAGGTGACGTAAGCAAATCCGCTAGGATACTGGCACATCATAGTGCTAAGTCCTAGCGGATTTTGTTATTTCGATATTTTGTTATTTCGATATTTTCTAGAAAACTATAAAAGGTCTACTCTTTTAATAATGCAGCTGTGCTCGAACGCACAATAAGTTGCGCTGGAACAATGCGATATGGATCTTCAACTTCCTCTGCGTTTATAAGCGCAAGCGTGATATTTGCCGCAGTAGAAGCAATATCAACTGGATCCTGTCTAATAGTAGTTAAGCCAGTTTCATGCGCGTAAAAACTATCGTCAAAACCAATAATTGACACATCTTTTGGAGTAGAATACCCGCTGCGTGCAAGCTGAAACATAAGCGGTATTGCAATACCATCTTCTTGGCATGCAATTGCTGTTGGCATAATTGAACTTCCAAGAAGCATAGAAACTATGGCGCTTATGCGATCAGAATTAGCAGGTGCCACAATTTCTGTAGGTGTGATTCCGCTATTTTGGCATTCATCAATAAAAGAATGGTAACGCTGCAATACGCTGAAATGTAGTGAAACGTCACGAGTTGTGCGTACATATGCAATATTGCGATGCCCTAAACCGATTAAGTGGCGTGCCATAAGTCTTGCACCTTGGTCATCGTCAATATTGATAGTCGCGTCAAAATCGCATTTTTGTGGATATAAGCAGTTTATGCCAACAATTGGCACACCTGTTGATTTAAGTTGTGCGATTTCGTTGGTATTTACGTCAAAGGAGCACACAACAACGGCGTCAGCATTACGTCTAGTTGGGAGCATTGTGAAAAATTCACTACGCTCTTTACTGCTGGAAATCTGAAAAATAGACAAATCATATCCAGCTGTGTGGAATACTTGATTCAATCCTTGAATAATAGATGCAGAAAACCATAGACGAATTTGATCGCTAATCAATAAAGCGATGCGCAAGGTTTTACCAGATTTTAGTGCTGCTGCAGATTTCGAAATAGAAAAATTCAATTGTTCGGCAATGGCCAATACTTTATTGCGAGTGGATGCAGATACTAAGTTCGGTCGTGTAAATGAACGCGACACAGTAGAAACTGACACATGAGCTTTATTCGCTACATCTTGAATATTTGCCGACATGTGAACTCCTTTATTCGCGTATAACAAACGTGTAGCACAGCCTTGTGTTTAATTGTTTAGTGCGAACTTTTATAGTTCGAAACAAACAAACGTTTGCAGACATTTCTATTCTAGCAAATTTTGCTGGAATGCCAACGATAATAAGCAATTTTTTTAAAACTAAATTCTGATATTTGTTTGAAGTGACATATCGAAAATGACAACGTTTGACATAGCTAATTCATGTAGTAGAATGAAGTTATTGGTTCGGGACAGCGATGTCTACGTGGATGTCGCGCTCAAGGAGGAGAAAGTGACGAGTCATGATTAGTATGAGCGGAAAAGCAATACGTAAATGGTGGTGGTTATTTGCGCTGCCAACGTTTGCTGCGTTTATTGTTGGCTTCTTAGTGCCATTTATTATGGGTGTGTACTTGAGCTTTAGAAAATTCACTACTGTGACTGATGGTAAGTTTGTGGGTTTTCGTAACTACTATAGAGCTTTAAAAGATCCGCATCTTGTTTATTCGTTTTTGTTCACAACGCTTTTTGCAGTTATTACAACAATAATTATTAATGTTATTGCTTTTGCAATTGCGTACATGCTTACTAAGAAGTTCAAGGGCACGACGATATTCAGAGCCGTGTTCTTTATGCCAAATCTTATTGGCGGTATCGTTTTAAGCTATATTTGGCAGCTCTTGTTAAATGGTATACTCGGCTACTTCAATCGTACGATTACGTTCTCTGAAGTATTCGGTTTCTGGGGCCTTGTGATTGTTGTTTGCTGGCAGCAAATTGGCTATATGATGATTATTTATATCGCAGGAATGCAGGCTCTTCCAGGAGATGTTATGGAAGCAGCTGCTGTCGATGGTGCAAGCCCAAGGCAGACTTTATTCAAGATTACTATTCCATTGATGATGCCTTCTATTACTGTTTGCACATTCTTAACAATTACCAACGGCTTCAAGCTTTTCGATCAGAACTTCGCATTAACTAACGGTGGTCCGTCAAGGAAAACAGAGATGTTAGCTCTTAATATTTATAGAACTTTCACTACTCCAAGATGTGAAGGCGTTGGTCAGGCTCAGGCAGTCATGTTCTTCATTGTCGTGGCTGTTATTGCTATGGTTCAGAATATGCTCACTAGGTCGAAGGAGGTAGCGGCATGAACGAGAAAACAAAGCATCCTGCGTTATGGACGGTGCTGTTCACTCTTATAAGCTTGTTATGGATTTTTCCTATAGCTTTAGTAGTGCTGAATTCTTTCAAGTCTAAGGTTGATATTGCCAGCAATCCTTTTACTTTTAGTTCAAAATCGTTTGTTGGAATGTCTAACTACGTATTAGGCTCAAATCGTACTGATTTTCCGATGAGTTTCCTCTGGACCATTGTTGTAACTGTTGGTTCTGTGATTCTCATTCTTCTGTGCACGTCAATGTGTGCATGGTGGATTGTTCGTGTGAACAATTGGGCAGCAAAACTTCTATACGTTTTGTTCCTGTTTAACATGATTGTGCCATTCCAGATGGTTATGTACACCCTTGCTTACATTACGAACACTTTAAAGTTGAATACTCCATGGGGATTGTGGATTATTTACTTAGGCTTTGGTGCAGGACTTGCAGTGTTTATTTTCACTGGTGTGATTAAGGGTATTCCGCAAGAACTCGAAGAGTCTGCAATGATTGATGGTGCTTCTGTACCACGTATATTCTTCCAGATTATTGTGCCGATTATGCGACCTGCTATTATTTCGGTTTCAATCTTGCAGGCAATGTGGATTTGGAATGACTTCCTGCTTCCATTCTTGACGCTCGATCTCAACAAGTATAAGACTATTTCTATAGCTGTTCAGTATTTGAAGGGCGGCTATGGATCTGTCGAGATGGGCGCAATGATGGGCTGCTTGGTTATGGCAATTGTTCCAATCATAATCTTCTACCTCATCTGCCAGAAGTACATTATTAAAGGTGTTATGTCTGGTGCAGTAAAGGGATAAATTAATTCTCCTCCAAAATTCAGGTGGCAGTGAAAGCGGCGGTGTGTGCATACTATTACGTTTGTGCACGCCGCCATTATTTTTAATAGTTACGTTAGTTTGTAATTAGGTGGTAGAGTTCGTTATTAGAGTATCTATAGATAGTAAAGCATAGGAATTGCGTCATAAAACCAGGAGATAGTATAGAATGATTTTCTCGTTTGGAAGCCCAGATTCAAAGTTTGCGCAAAGCATGGAAACATTTGCTGATGCCGTGTGGCTTACAATATTGATGATTTTAACAAGCTTTCCTTTAATTACTATCGGCGCTTCTCTTTGTGCTGGTCATGATGCTGCAAGACGTACAGAGCAAGGTGAAGGACATATTACTGCAGCTTATTTTCGCGCGTTTGCTAGCAATTTTCTGGAATCTACTATTATTTGGGCTGTAATGGGACCAGTTTTGCTTGCTATTATTTGGCTATGGCTTTGCGTGTGGTCTACTCCACTTTTAATTATTAAATTTATTCTAAGCATATTGTGGGTTATTGTTGCCGAATGGGTGTTTGCACTACAAGCGCGTTTTAAAAATTCAATTGATAAAACAGTGGTTAATTCTCTTATTTTTGGTATTTCGTATTGGAAAGAAACTCTTATAATGACACTGCTAGATATAGTGTTTATTGTGTTAATATTTGCATCAATCGTATATTTGCCGCAGGGTTTGCCTTTGTTGGTATTCATTGGTTGGGGATCGCTTATTATGCTGCATACTCCGATTTTAGAGCGTGTATTTGCAAAGTATATTAAGAAGTAATTTCTGCGTTATGGCGTGACGACCTGCTTGAGCGCAGCATTGTGCGCGCGAAAGCAACTCGGAGTGCCGAGCTTGCTTAGGGTTGAAAGCACGGTGTGCTTTCAACGCAAGCGGGGTCTGCCTTCGTCAATAAAGACGAAGGCAGGGCAGGTTTGTGTGGCTGTGCTTTAGAAATTAGGTTGTGACTGGTGTGCGCTGATGACCTGCTTGAGCGCTGCGATTTAGCGCGCGAGTGTTGCTGCTTATTTGTGTTATTGACGCAGATTACGTACTGCGCGAGTAACGGTGTTGAGGCAGGGGGTTTGCTTCTTACTCCATAACCCCCATAACCCCATAATTAATGAGGCGAGCACTATTATAGATGCTCGCCTCACATAGGACATCATGTAAGAAATATTTTGATTTGCTACTATGCAAATCATATTCCTTACGAGGGGGGGGAATAGAGTCAGTTCATCGGTAAACCAACTATTAAATTATACATGCTTCCGTGTATTTTCGCCGCGCATAACTGCCGTCATAGATAGCACTCGTGGTGACTTAAATACTTCATCGGTGTGAACTACACGACCATCAGCATCAGCAAGTGGAATACGCCAGTTTGGATACTCTGTACTAGTTCCAGGCTGATTCTGTGAACGCTTCTCGCCGACAGCATCAACCAAAGCTACTTGCAAAAGCAAAGATGGGGAAGTGAGCATAATTGCATGCATAGCTTCCACAATTTCTTGTGCATGACCTTCAACATCCTCAGCAGCATCTTTGCTAATCCAACCGTTCTCAAGAAGCATCTTCATCATTGCATCGCGTTCAGCTTGAGCAGCCTCCTGGAACGTTTCTACGGAGTCTGTAAGCAGATGAAGTTGCTCGCGAAGCTTGACATGCTCAAAGGCAAGATAACCAGCTGTAGGTGGCATATCGTGCGTAGTAACGGAAGCAAGAGCATACTCTCGATATGTAGACGGATTAGCAAAAATAATTTGCTTCTTTCCAGCCTTCTTAGTAGCGGCTTCAGCTTCGTCGTCGTGGGTGAACCACTCAACAACAGTGCCAAGCACGCCATGAGATGCAAGAACCTTAGAAACATACTTCGGCACAGTGCCCAAATCTTCGCCAATAACAACACCGCCTGCGCGAGTTGCTTCAATAGTGAGAACTGCGAGCATTGCATCTACATTGTAGTACACATACGCGCCGTTTCTAGCACCCTGTCCTTGTGGAATCCACCACAAGCGGAACAATCCAAGAACGTGATCAATACGAGCAGCTCCTGCATGCAAGAACACGTTATGAACCATGTCTCGGTAAGCAATATAGCCAGTTTCATCCAAATAATTTGGATCGAATGGAGGTTGACCCCAATCCTGACCTTGCTGGTTGTAGAAATCAGGAGGAGCACCAACGCTTACACCATTAGCAAATCGTTCCGGACTCCACCAAACGTCAGCACCGTAGCCGTGTACGCCAACTGCCATGTCTTGCATAAGACCAATTGCCATACCAGCAGCTTTAGCTTCAGCGTGAGCTGTAGCAACTTGCTCATCAGCAATCCACTGAAGCCAACGATGGAACTCAAACAAGTCAGCATGTTCGCGCTTAAGTCGCTCAATTTGCGGAGTGCCTTTGCCTGTAGTGTCAAACCACAAATTCTCGCCCCAAGGAGCACCCCAAACCTCAAACGCAACACACCAAGTTGCAAAGGCGTCAAGATCTTCACCAGAACGATGCTTAAACTCACTAAACTCGCGCTCGCGCTCGGTAGAACGAGGTTGCTTGAAAATAATACGCAACGCAGGAAGCTTGGCATCCCATGCAGCGTTGATATCTATAGGATTTGGATTATTGTTTTGAGGAGCAATAGACTCATGCAATTGCTCTACTTTAGCAAGATCTTCACCACTTAATTCAGCATATTCCGGAATATCTTGCGGACGAATATAAGTGACATTCAAGAACCTACGAGACTCAGGTAAGTACGGTGAAGGCTCAAGAGGTGTTACTGGAGCGCACGCATGAATTGGATTAATCAGCATAAAATCAGCCTTGCCGATTTCTCCAGCATCCTTAAGTAGGCGACGCAAATCGCCATAATCGCCAATTCCCCAAGAATCTTTTGAACGCACAGAATACATTTGCGTCATGAATCCCCAACGGTGCTTTTGCTTAACGCTTTCAGGCAATGGAATACGCGCAGGTGCGGCAATCAATGTGACATCAGCATGTTGAGCCGTCTCGCCATTCGCGCTGATTACTTTGGCATGCAAAGTGTGGTAGCCCATTGGCAAATCATCCGGAAGTTCAATGAACAAGTCTCCATCGTCTTCGGATTGAATATCGCCTAACGAGTCTTCATAATCTGTTCCATCTTCGAGTGTAAGAGAAATGTGAATTTGCTCTTTTTTGGCATCTCCTGCGTGAATTGGTACGCAAGTTTTTGCGCCATTAAACGAAACGACAGTTGGTGGCAATAACTCGCTAGAGCGTTTGCGCTGAACCTTCTCGTATGAAATTGCAATATTGTCTTGAGTGTCGGCAGGCATGCCTAATGCATCAAGTACTCCAACTAATGCTTCATCTGTAATTTCGGTGTAGCTTCCTTGCTGATCAATATAAAAAGTGGCAACGCCGCACGCCTTAGCAAGCTTAATAAGTGGACGTGCAAGACGTTCTGCGCTTTCTTCCATAGGCTTATCAGCATCAGCTTTGCCAGTAGCTGTTGTTGTCATGGTGCTCCTTCTACTTTATGATTTGGCACATTCCTAACATCGTCGTAAGCGTGCCAAATGTGCAACTATGGCGATAGCGTGTAAATCAATACATCTCTGGATTGAAATACACCCTGCCTGTCAATTATATAAATACCTGACATCGTTTGCAAATTAGCGTTGCGACATATTTGCTAGTTTTTATAAGTAATTGCAACTAAACACAAGTGTTGTGATTACTCATGTTTAGTTGCAATCGTCTGACAGTTTATTATTTTTTTTACTTACTAAAACGCAATTACTTGTTGCTAAGCACAACAAAAGTTCTGATAGGCAAGTGTAGGGTAGCAGCGCTTTTTTCAGTTGTAATATTTACCGCGGTGTCAGGTTGTTTTCCAGTCCACTTAGCAAAATAATCACTTGAATTAAGTACGCAATGCCACTCTTGAGCCTTTGCGCTATGAATAGCAGGTAGCTGAATAGTTGCATCTTCATGATACATAGGATTTGCGCAAACAATTAAATTATTGCCAATGCGCGTAGCCAAAACAGTATGGTTAGACGTTTCAAGTTGTTTGCGTTTGCCATCATACAATGAGCTATATTCAGCGCGAAGCTTTATAAGTGCACGATACCATTGAACAAGCGGATTGAAACGTTCAGCGCGCGCCCAGTCAAGCTGGTTCATTAGTACACCGCGATTATAAGAATTATCGCAACCGTGCTTAGTGCGTCCAAACTCTTCTCCGCTTAGCATAAACGGCGTGCCTGCAGAGCACAAAACAATTCCAGCTGCAAACATATTAGCGTTCAAAATATCCGCAACTTGTTGTGCATCTTGAGCGTCAAACTCAAAATCGCTAGCATTCTCGCGCATAGAGATACAAAGCTTATCCCAGAAAGTCAAATCGTCGTGAGCAGAAGTATATTGAACAATCTGTCCAACTTCTTTACCTGCAGAAGGCGTATCACGCCATGCATTAAGAGTTTGGCGAGCCGCATCTGAGCACCAGAGCTCATTGCCATTTACATACCCGCGGTCGAGATGGTTCATGACGTTGCCTTTGAGGGAATCGCGAGACTCGTCACTAAACCAGCCTATGCGCTCGTTAAGAGTGCTTCTGCCGTCTTTATCTCCCATCGGAACTTTTTCATCAACAGCAGGATCCGAAGCACTCCACGGTTCTCCATACATAACAATATCTTTACCGCCAGGAAGCTCATCTAATGCAGCTCGTGCCTGATTTAAGGTTTCAGTATCAGTCAATCCCATAAGATCAAAACGGAAACCATCAATGTGATAGCAGCGTGCCCAATGCAGCAAAGATTCAATAATAAACCTGCGGAACATAGGATGTTCAGAAGCCATTTCATTTCCACAGCCAGAGCCGTTAGCAAAAGATCCGTCAGAGTCTCGCCTGCAGAAATACCCAGGAGCCATGCATTCGAAAGCGTTTTCTGCAGACTTGTACATGTGATTATAAACAACATCCATAATTACGCGTTGGCCATTAGCATGTAATGCCGCAATCATTGCTTTGCATTCGCGAATTCGCGCAGTGCCGTCGTAAGGATTGCTAGAATAAGCACCTTCAGGAACGTTGTAAGCGTGAGGATCATAACCCCAGTTGTATAGAGAATCTAATTCTTCTGCTGAAGCACCGTTTTTGCGCGCATTGTCGATTGCGGATTCGTCAACTGTTGCAAAATCGTAAATAGGTTCGAGTTGCACATGAGTAATGCCAAGCTGCTTTAAATAATCCAAGCCAGTAGGGAAGTTGCATTCAGAAGAATCTGGATTTTGCAAAGATGTATGTTCATCAGTAAAAGCGAGATATTGGCCTCTATGCTCTGGCTTAAAGCCGCCATTAGGATTGCTGCTGAAATCTGCAACATGCGTTTCCCACACAACCATTGCATGACGCACAAACTTAGGAGACTTATCTTTATGCCAATTGGCAGGAGACACTCGCTCATCGTCTATGACAAGGCTGCGCTCACCATTTACACCGCTCGCTACACCCCAAGGGTCACTAGTTCGATTTACTGTGCCATCTTGGAAAGTAACAAGATAATCGTAGTATATGCCGTCTAAACGCTTACGGAAATTAATCCGCCAAGCTCCGTCATGCAACGGTTTCAATTCGTGTGTTTGAATTGGCTCACTGTTGTTTCCGGTTTCAAAAAGTCTTAACGTCACATTCTGTGCAGTTGGTGCCCATACAGTAAATGTTGTAGATTTAGCGTTTAAAGTAAATCCAAGAGGTCCTTCGTATACAGGCCATGTTGCCGAAGATGGAGTCGTCATATAGGGTATCCTTCTTCCTTCGCTATTTTGCGAATTGTCTAAATTTTCTAAATTATTTAATCGTATTAGTAATTATACAGTTTTTAAATTTTATTATTTACTTATTGTTCTGTTATCAAGTTTTTTTATGTTTTGCGGCACTATTTGGCTAAACACGGTAGGGTTTATGCGATAGCCATTATCGTATTAAGTCAAACGGCGAGTGTGTTAAGTTATTTTTTATTTTTACGTGTTCGTGTTGTCTAGCGAAAGAGAAGGCTGAAACGCTCGAAAGCGTCTCAGCCTTCAGTAGATTTATATCCTGTAAATTATCAGCCTTTAACGGAGCCAGACATGGACTCTTCGTAGAAGCGCTGCATAATAATGAACAGGATTACGATTGGTATGGAAATGCACACAGCGCCTGCCGCGAATGCAGCGTACCAATCAGGTAGATACTTTTTGGTAAGCATCTCCATTAATCCGTAAGCAACTGTGTAGTTTTCCTTATTGTCTCTCACTACTGTCTTCACCATAACGAAGTCTAGCCATGGTCCCAAGAATCCAGTAATTGCTTGGAACACAATCATAGGCTTGCAGATTGGAACAATAATCTTCCAGAATACTTGCCACTTTGTGCATCCATCCAAGTATGCAGCTTCATCCAAAGACTTTGGAATAGTATCCATGTAGCCCTTCATAATGTAGAAGCCGGCACCGCTACCTGCAGAATAAACGATAATAAGTGCGATTAATACAATCGAACCTTTTGTTAAACCAAGAGCCTTCAAAATGAAGTAGATAGCAATAACAGCCATGATACCTGGGAACATACCAAGAATCAGAGCAAGATTCATGAATGTCTTACGTCCTTTGAAACGGAGACGAGACATGCAGAAGGACACCGCTAACACAAACACCAAAGAAATAATGCACACGAAAATTGACACAATCAAAGTGTTGAGGAACATTCGTGGGAAATTAATGTCATCGGTATCGGTAAATAACTTTATATAGTTATTTAGTGAGTATTCAGTTGGGAAGAAGGTTTTCTGATAGGAACCAGTGTTCTTGTTGAAGCTTTCTAACAAAACCCACAAGATTGGAATCAGCCAAATAACTGACAACACCAGCAAGAACAAATGTGAGAAAGTATCTCCAATTACTCTTCTGACATGTTGATCTTTAAGGAAAGAAACACTACGAGTGCTCTTTACAACAGCTTCTTCGTTCTTAGTTGTAGTTTTATCACTCACCGGAATCCCTCCTCATTCTTGTAAGATCCAGAGTTGCGATACGTAATCAGTGCTACGACAGCAAGCACAATGAACGTCAAAATACCAATTACTGCACCTGCGTTGTAGTTTTGCTGGTCAACAGTCAACTTGTAGAGCCATGTGATAAGCAAGTCGGTGCCGCCTGCACTGTTGACTTTGCTACTTGCTGGACCACCTTTTGTTAAGAGGTAAATAACGTTGAAGTTATTGATGTTGCCAGTAAAGGTAGTAATCAAATATGGAGTCATAACAAAGATGATGTACGGCATTGTGACGTTCATGAAACGTTGCCACCAACCTGCGCCATCGAGCTCTGCAGCTTCGTAAAGTTCTGCAGGAACGTTTTGCAAGATACCTGTAATCTGCATGATGGTGAATGGAATACCAACCCAAAGATTGATAAGAATTACCGTCACTCGAGCCCAAGTTACATCCGTAAGGAAAGGAAGCTCCTGATGTATCCAACCGTTTTGCTTAAAGACAATGTTAATAACACCGTTCTGGCTAAGCATATTGTTCATAATAAGCAATGAAACAAACTGTGGAACTGCAATTGTAAGGGAGAAGCAAGTTCGCCACAATCCCTTAAGACGAGTGGACTTTCTATTGATTATCATTGCAATGAACATGCCGAGGAAGAAGTTCAGGAAGGTTGCAAGGAATGCCCAAACAAGAGTCCAGATTAATACGTCAAAGAATACGTCAGCTTTAATTAAATCACTTTTTCCGGTTAAGAATTGAGAAAAAACGTCTAACCCAATCCAACTGAATTTTTGTTGATGATTCTCGTCATAGCTTGTGAAAGCCATAGAAATCATGAAGAACAATGGCAAAATTGTGAATAACACAATGCCAGCAGTTGGAAGAGTCATAAAACCGACGTGTGCTTTTTCGTCAAGAAGAGTCTTCGCATCATCAATGAAATTAAGTGGCTTCTTGCCGTCTGCCATTACAGATTGCGCTTTGTACGCGCTGCGAAGAGCGAGAGTTGCCAGATATACAAGCAATACAATCGCTAATATCGACATAACTCCATACAGTAAAATTTCTACAGAATTATCGCCTGCACTGTATCGCCAGAATCCGTTGACTTTAACTCTGCCCTGTTCTACTGTGCCAAGAGTGTTGATTTTTGGAAGATAATCCAATCCAATTGCAAATAAGAATACGAATAAAGTTGCTTCGCACGCTAAGAATATAACGCCTTTGATGTATTGCTTGCGGACAAAATTGCCAAAGCCAAATATGACAACAGAAATCCATGAAAGAATGTCCGCATGTTTTGCAGCCTCTTTCAGTGAATAAGGTGAAGGAGCAAAGCGTTCTGCAGTTGACGTCTTCTTCTGGCGTCTTTCTCGCTTTGTGGATGTCGTGCCAGTCATGACATGCCTTTCATGTAAACAAAATTATTTTGTAGAAGATAAACAATGCGCCCCACCCCTTGCCGGAGCGGGGGCTGGGGCGCATTGTTTTACTCAAAGTGCATAAAACACTGCTTATGCATCTATTTAGATTTGTTGGCTAGAGTAAGTTTTGTTTACTTACTTCTCTAAGCCCTTAGCAAATTCTGCGGTCTGCGCGGCAGCATTATCGCCAGTAATCTTACCGGTGGAGATAGAAGTGCCGAATGCTTGAACTGGATCCCAGAACTTACCCATTTCAGGAATTGCTGGCTGCAAGACAGAAGTCTTAGCAATGGTTTCCATCTGAGCAACAGCAGCTGGCTCTGCCTTTACGCTATCAGCAAGGGACTTGTCAGAAGGAATTGCACCTTCCTTTTCGAAAGCAATCTGCTGGGACTTCTTGGAGCCCAAGAATGCAGCGAACTTAGCAGCCATCTCTGGAGACTTGGTGTTGGTGTTGTAAGCAACAGCCTTAGAACCAGCGAAGGACTTCATCTGGTGCTCGCCAGACTCAGTCTTGAAGGTTGGAAGAGCAGCTGCAGCATAGTTATCCTTCAAGGCGTCCTTAACCTTGGCTGCATCCCAAGAACCGGAGAACATTGCATCAACGGAGCCGTCCTTCAAGCCAGCCAAGCCGCGACCATTTCCATCAAGTACGAAGTGCTTTTCGTTTCCAACGAGCTTTGTTGCAATGTACTTGGTAACTTCAGCAGCCTTATCACTGAGCTTCATGCCAGCCTTAGCATCGTTTCCATTTTCGCCGAAGAGCGTCATATTGCCATCGAGGTAGAAGCCTGGGAGATACCAAGCATTAGCAAGATCGAATGAAACCTTGCCCTTTTCAAGCATCTTGTCGAGGGACTTAACGTCATCAGCGGAGAACTTGGACTTGTTGTAGTACATGAACCAAGTGTTGCCGGTGTAAGGAACGCCGTAAAGTTTACCGTCCTGAGCGGTAACAGACTTAATCAAAGTATCTTCGTTCTGTTCCTTAACTTGCTTTGTGGCGTCATCGCTTAATTCGCCGATTGCTCCAGCCTTTACCAAGTCGCCGAGCTGATCGTTAGGGAAGAGGAACACATCAGCAGCAGCCTTAGCATCCTGCTTAACAGCCTTAGCAGCGTCTGGTGGCTCAACAACAGCGTTCTTGAAAGTAACGTTTGGATTTTCCTTCTTGAATTCTGCTTCAACAGTCTTAATCCAGCCGCCATCTTTCTAATCGTCAGCAGAACCCCAAACGGTGAGCTGAACAGGTGCTGAATCAGCAGCTTTCTTAGTGCTATTGTTAGTGCTTGAACCGCAAGCTGCAAATCCAAACAAAGTAGCAACTGCAAGACCTGCACCCAGCATCTTCTTAATATTCGTCATCCTTGACCTCCTATATCATGCCAAAAATTGGCATATCATTTGGTGGCGTAGTAACGGACTCCGTTGTGGCGCAACATCGCGATTGCTGCGTAGAGCAGCGTCACAAGTCTCACAAATCCGTTCGTAAGCACTGTGTAGTATACACGGATATCGTGTCGTTTGCAAATGAGTGGCGGGTTAATCTGTATATTTAGCCCTATAAATTTTTTCAAGTGGTTGCGTGTAAACTAAGTAGCACAACGCTAGAAGGGTGAAATAATGGCATTATACGATCATGCTCAGTGGCTTAAAGACGCGGTTTTTTACGAAATCTATCCGCAAAGTTTTTGTGATTCCAATGGCGATGGCATAGGCGATATTCAAGGAATTATCGAAAAGTTAGACTATGTAAAATCGCTTGGTTGCAACGCAATTTGGCTTAATCCTTGCTATGACTCGCCTTTTAAAGATGCGGGCTATGACGTGCGCGACTACAAAAAAGTAGCTGCGCGTTACGGAACGAACGAAGATTTAAAGCAGCTTTTTAGTGAAGCTCACAATCAAGGAATCCGCATATTGCTTGATTTAGTGCCAGGTCACACTAGTGAAGAACATGAATGGTTCCGCGAAAGTTCGAAAGCTGAAGAAAACGAGTTTAGCAAGCGATATATTTGGACAGACAGTGCGTTTAGCGGCTATTCTATGCCGTTTATTGGCGGTGAAACTGAGCGTGACGCCACTTATATTCTAAACTTCTTCAAATGTCAGCCTGCATTAAACTACGGTTTTGCACATAGGGATCGAGCTTGGCAATCCGCTCCAGATTCCAAAGAAGCGGCAGAAACTCGCGCTGCAATGGTTGATATTATGCGATTTTGGCTTTCGCTTGGTGCGGATGGATTCCGAGTTGATATGGCTGATTCGCTTGTAAAAAACGATGACAATAATGGCGAAGGAAGCCTTGGAAAAGACAATACAATTCGCGCATGGCAGGAAATGCTTGGCACTGTAAAAGAAGAGTATCCGCAGGCTGCTTTTGTGTCCGAATGGGGCAGACCGCGTCAGGCTCTTACTGCAGGATTCGACATGGACTTCTATTTGAATTGGCGCTGGGATGGCAATCCTAATGGTTATGCGCGTTTACTTCGTGACGTTGATAACGCTTTAGATAACAATTCTGAGCGCGATCGCAGCTACTTTAATGCGCACGGTGGCGGAAGCATTTGCCCATTCTTGGACGACTACTGCCCGCAGTATGAATCAACCTGTAATCAAGGCTACTTTAGTTTCATCACGTGCAATCACGATACGCCGCGTCTTGCTCCGCGTCTTGGCGATCGTGAGCGTCGCGTGGCTTTCGGCATGATACTCACTATGCCAGGCGTGCCATTCGTGTATTATGGCGACGAAATTGGCATGAAATATCGCGATATTCCAACAAAAGAAGGCGGCTACGCTCGTACGGGCACTCGTACGCCAATGCAATGGGACGATGCAAAGAATTTTGGCTTCTCGATGGCTGCAAAATCTAAATTATACTTGCCTGTTGAAGCGCGAGCAGACGGAAGAACTTGCGCAAATTCTCGAAAACAAGCAGTGGAAAGTGGTGAAATTCCAACTGTTTCTGCGCAAATTAATTGCGAAGATTCCTTCCTTTCGTGGGTGCGCTCGCTTATTGCGCTTCGTCATAGCCGCAAATCTTTGCAAGCTGACGCTTCTTGGAGAGTGCTGTATGCTCCTGTTGACGGGCGCGGCTTTGCTTACGAGCGTTGCGCAAAAGGTGACGCAGGAGAATCAGCTGTGGAACGAAGCATTGTGGTTATGAATCCAGGTGTAAATAGTGAAACAGTTTCATTAGAAGCATTAGCGAATCTTACGCAAGAATCTGCTTACAATCCATTACTGAAAATTGGAGAAATATCAGTTGATGGTGATTGCTTAACACTCGGCGCTCAAAGTTTTGCAGTGTTTGGAATGTAAATTACAGGTTAGGTAGATACGCGACTACGGATAAAGTTTATATAAACTAGGTATGCGCAAATAAACAAGGACGTGCAATGAGTATTAATAGTGGTAAAGCAATAATGCGTGATAGCGGTAACGCGAATAAGGAAATGCTTGATGCAAACGGCAAACCAATTCGTGCTGACCGTAACATAAAAACTGGAATCACGCTCAATAAACTCAAAATGCTCGGCGCTTTTATGCTTATGCTAGGTGCATTTAGTAACACAGTAATTGCACGAATGTTCGGCGGAACAGTAACCAATAATATGTTTGCATTGACAGTCATATTAGTTTGTGAATTTATAAGCTGGACTGCAGTGCCATGGTATGCGTGGATACTAGTACGCGGATACCATAACACGCATAATTTGAATCTTTACATGTTGAGATTGCTGATTTTAGCAGTGGTTTGCGAAGTTCCATACGATTTGGTGAATTCAAAATGTTTGTTCGACATGCGTTCGCAAAATCCTGTATTTGCAATGGTTATTTCCCTATTCGTACTTTCGAGTATAGATACAATTAGGGAACGTTTAAGCGGATTTAGTAAAGGTTTTGCTATTACCGTGCTTATCATTGCGGGTCTTCTTTGGAATTTGATAGGAAAAGTTTTTGTGCAGCATGGAATTTTCTTCGGCGGCGTAACTTTGCTTATTTTCGTACTTCTTTTTGAATTATTAAAAAAGCGCGAAATTACTATGGAGATGACTGCAGGAATGTTCGGTGCTATGTCGATGCTTACACCTGGTATTGGTGTAGCTGTGTTGCATTATCGTAGCCCTTATGGTGATGGTCCTAAAAACTCGACGACGTTCCGTTGTGTTATGTATGCGTGGTATCCGCTGATGTTGATCATTGCGTCAGTGTTTGCAGTATACATTCATTAAAGTTATAAGTTGTAAGCAAACAAAATAATACATAAAATAATACATAAAATTGTTAATAAGCAAAGTTGCAAGGTAACAGCAGAGATGTGCAGTAGTATGGACTCTTCCAAGTTGGGAATTTTTTATAAGTACGCAACTGATTCAAATGCAAAGGCGCAGGATAGTCAGGTAATTAAGGGCGAAAAGTGGCGAATTACGGTTATTACAGATTCGCTTATTCGTCTTGAATGGAGCGATGATGGAAAGTTTGTTGACAATCCTACGCAAACTGTAATCTGCCGCAATTTTGCTCACAAAAGCGCGGACGCTCAGCCGCAATTTAGTACGCGCACAAACGAAAATGAATGGCTGGAAGTCGAAACTGAAAAGCTGCATCTTACTTATAATTGCGAAGCTTTTAGCAAAGAAGGTTTAAGTATTGTTGTGCGCGGAGTGCCGTGCACGCAGTTTAATACGTGGCATTACGGCGACGCGTGCCCGGGAAATCTTCTTGGAACTTTTAGAACTTTGGATCAGGCGAATGGCCCGGTAAAACTTGGTAAAGGAATACTTTCGCGCGACGGATGGTCTATTTTAGACGATTCTGCAACTTGCGAAATTGCTCCGGCTGAGGAAATAAATGGCAAACCAAACCCGTATGGGGCTTGGGTTAAGTCGCGTGCGCAAAAAGTTAGCGAGCAATCAGGTAGATACAAGGACTTGTATTTCTTCGGTTACGGACACCGCTATATTCAAGCAATTCAAGACTTTTATAAGCTTACGGGCGCTCAGCCGCTGCTGCCACGTTTTGCGCTAAGCAATTGGTGGAGCCGCTACTATCGCTACCGTCAAGACGAATATTTGCAATTGCATAATCGTTTTAAGCGCGAAGGCATACCTTTTAGCACGGCTGTTATTGACATGGATTGGCATGTTACTGATGTTGATCCGAAGTATGGATCCGGTTGGACGGGCTATACGTGGAACGAGGAACTTTTCCCGGATCATCGTGCTTTTTTGCGTAAACTTAACGCTGCTGGATTGTCTCCAACTTTGAACTTGCATCCGCGCGACGGCGTGCGTGCGTTTGAAAAAGATTATCCGCAAGTTGCGCAAGATGCTGGCATTGATCCGGCAAGCGGCAAAGCTGTGGAATTTGATTTAACGAATCCGCAGTTTGTGAAGGCTTACTTCAACATGCATCATCGTATGGAAGATGAAGGCGTGCGATTTTGGTGGATTGACTGGCAGCAGGGGGGAGTTACGCGCGAGCCTGGCTTGGATCCTCTTTGGATGCTGAACCACATGCATTATGAGGACGCTGCGCGCGAAGGTCGATGGCCTATTACGTTCTCTCGTTATGCTGGCCCTGGTTCGCATCGCTACCCAGTTGGATTCTCGGGAGATACCGTTACTACTTGGGATTCGCTTGCTTTCCAAACTTACTTCACTTCTACAGCTTCCAATATTGGCTACGGATGGTGGAGTCACGATATTGGCGGACACATGCTTGGCGTTAGAAATAACGAGTTGGAAGCGCGATGGTACGCTTTCGGCGCGTTTAGTCCTATTAATCGTTTGCACTCTACTTGCTCGCCATTCGCTGGAAAAGAGCCGTGGAATTTCCCTCGGGAGACTCGCGAAGCAATGGTGAAAATGCTTCGTTTGCGCGCGGAACTTTTGCCATACGTTTATACGATGAATTATCGCGCGGCTTTTGATGGCAGGCCGATTATTGAGCCAATGTACTGGCAGTCGCCGGAAGTTGGAATGGCTTACGAAATTCCTAACGAGTACCGTTTTGGAAGCGAGCTTATAGTATCGCCGATTGTTTCGCCTAACGACGCGGCTGCTTTGCGCGGATGTGCTGGAGTTTGGTTGCCGGAAGGCGATTGGTACGATTTGTTTGACGGACGCAGGTATGTGTCTCGCGGCTGGAATGGCCGCAGATTTGAAGCGTGGCGCTCACTTGACCGCGTGCCGGCTTTTGCGCGCGCTGGAGCGATTGTGCCTCTGCAAGTTTTGCCGGAAGTTGCAGATTGCGAGCGTAGTGCTGAGACCGCTGAATCTGTTAATAGCATTGAAAATCCGCGGGCTTTGCGAGTTCTTGCATTCCCTGGAGCTGACGGCGAATTTGTGATGCGAGAAGATAACGGCGATTTTGCTGCCGCGTCTGCTGGAAATACTGCTAATACACGTATGAATTTTGTGTGGCGAGACGGCAATGGTTCTTCGCAATTTATTATTTCCGGTGTTGCAGGATGTGATGCTGCCGTAGAATCTGTGCCGCAAAAACGCAACTGGAACGTTGTATTTAGAGGAGTTGCTTGCATAGATTTTGCTCACGTGCGCGTGTTTGTTGGGAGCCGAGAGCTTAACGCAAGCGAGTTTGCGGTTTCTTACGAAGGCGAAGAGGCGACTTTGAGCTTGTCGGTTTCTGTGAAAGACGTGCCAGCTCGTTCGGAAGTTTGCGTAATTGTTGACGGTGGATTGCAAATCGCTGCCGACCCTAAAGTTGGCGACGCTTACCGATTCCTGCTTCAAGCGCAAGTGCCGTACAGAGGCAAGGAAATGGCTTTTGATGCAGTGCGAGATTCTGGCGGAAGTGCAAGTGCTATTGCTGAAATCTCAACTCTTGAATACGAGAACGAATCGGAAGCAGAAAAGTATCGCAACAGCGTTGATATGCTTAACGCTTACGCAACCGACCAGCCTTCCGTAGTTAAGTGGGCGCAATGGCGTTGCACACTGCCTGTTTCGGTAAAGCACGCGCTTGAGGAGATTTTGCTGCGCTCGGTTGAGTAATTCCGTCAGCGCGAGCGCGACGACCTGCCTGAGCGCATAGAGCGTAGCGCGCGAAGGCAACTCGGAGCGGAAACTCGCTTAAGTTGGAAGTCCAGTGGACTTCCAACGCGAGTTTCGCGCGCGAGCGTAATCCGCGCGAGCGCTGTCTGCGCCAGTAACGAAAAAACGGAGTTATACGTTACTCGCGCAGAAACCGTACTGCGTCAGTAGCGAAATTGCTTAGTTTTGCGATTTGACATGCCATCTCAATTAACCAATTTTTCACAGAAGTGCTAGAATACTACACGGTAGTGTGACGAAAATCACATATTTTCGTTGCGTCTATCTGTAGCGTTTGTAATATCGCTAAAGTTGGCAATATTACAGCTTTACAATCGCAGTTTTGAAAGTCAAAGCTACGAAACGCGGGAGCTTGTTCTATACAGGCTGAGAGGGCGAAAGCCGACCGTAAACCTGATGCGGGTAATGCCGCCGTAGGGAAGGAGTATTATGCGAAATATTCGTATTATTGGTGCAGGTATTATTGGTTTAGCAACAGCGTGGAGACTTACGGAAGCTGGCGTAAAAGTTAGCATAATTGATCCAGATCCAGTCTCGGGCGCTTCTCACCATGCTGCTGGCATGTTAGCTCCTACCGCAGAAATGCAATATCAGCAAGAAGCGTTGTATCCTCTTATGTTTGAGTCTGCAACTATGTATAAGGAATTGGTTGATTCGGTTGCAAAGTACACCGATAAGCCAACTGGCTACTTAGAGTGCGGCTCTTACGTAATTGGCGGTGACGCTGCAGATAACGAGCACGTAAACGAGTTGCTAAACTTGCAGCATCGTTACGGCCGTAGAGCTGAGCATATTTCTGTGAGTAAGCTTCGTGAGATTGAGCCTGCTCTTTCGCCAACTATTGCTGGCGCTGTAAGCGTGCCGGACGACCATCAAATCAACCCTCGTCTTTTCACTGCAGCAATGATTGATGCACTCGAAAAGCGCGGTGTTGTTATTGAGCGTCGCGCAAGCACTCCAGACGATTTGGGTCCAGACACAGTTTTGGCATCCGGCTTGGGTGCTAAGGATATGCTTCCTCAGCTTAAGCTTCGCGCTGTGTGGGGCGATATGATTCGTATGACTATTCCAGAGCCTTTGCGCCCAATTTTGAGCTCTGTGGTTCGTGGATTTGTGCATGATCGTCCAGTTTATTTGGTTCCTCGCGCTAAGGAAACAGGCGAGCTTGTGCTCGGTGCTACTTCTCGCGAAGATGACCGCGATATTCCAAAGGTCGGTGGCGTGCTTGACTTGCTTCGCGATGCCGCAAGCGTGCTTCCTGGCATTCAGGAATGCTCGATTACTGAGGTTACTGCTGGCGGTCGTCCTGGAACTCCAGATGATTTGCCATTCATTGGCATTGATCCTAAGACGCACACCACGATTTCCACCGGTTACTTCCGTCACGGCATTTTGCTCACCGCTTTAGGCTCTTCTTTGACTACAAAACTTGTGCTTGAGCAAGAGTTGACTGAGAAGGAAAAGGGCTTCTTGGAGAGCTGCAATCCTGCACGCTTCTAATCGCTAATTTCAGTGAATTCGCTAGATTTCGCCGCGAATTGTGTGAAGTGTTCCAATATAGACGTAAGTGTGATGCAGAAAGTACTTTTAGTAATTCAGCTTTTAGTTAGTAAAGGTTAGATTATGCAAATCGTAGTCAATGGTGAAACTGTTGAAGTGCAAGACGGATTAACTGTTGCTCAGCTTATTGCGCAACGTTATGGTTCGGATGCAGGACCTGGTATAGCGGTCGCAATTGGCGACGATGTGCTTTCTCGCTCGCAATGGGAATCAGCCGTCATATGTGATGGGAATCAAATCGAGATTCTTAGCGCAGTTCAAGGCGGCTGAAACACCACAAAATTAAGCGTGAAATTAGTGCGCTTAATTATTTAATTTTAATTAAGTTTAAATATTAAATAAAAGGCTTAAAATGACAGAAAATAATACAGAAGAAAGTGCCGATACTTGGCAGCTTTGCGGTAAGACTTTACATTCAAGGCTTTTGCTTGGCACTGGCGGCATGACGAGCATTGACATTATGGAAAAGTCACTTGTAGCTTCAGGTGCGGAAGTGGCTACGGTTGCAATGCGCCGTCACGCAAAAACAGGCGTGGATATTTACGGCATGTTGCAGCGTCACAATATTAACGTTTTGCCAAATACTGCTGGTTGCAAAACTGCGCATGACGCTGTGCTTACAGCAAAAATGGCTCGTGAATCGCTTGGAACTGATTGGATTAAGCTCGAAGTGATTGCAGACGACGATACTTTACTTCCAGATACTCGTGAAGTATTACTTGCTGCAGAAAAGCTTATTGAAGAAGGCTTTAGCGTTCTTTGCTACACGAATGACGACCCGATTGTGGCTCGTCGCTTGGTTTCGCTTGGTGTGAAGGCTGTTATGCCTGGTGGTGCTCCAATTGGAACTGGTCTTGGTATTTTGAATCCTCGAAATATTGAGCTGATTGTCCAAGAATGCAAGGAAGCTGGCGTTCCTGTGATTTTGGATGCCGGCGTTGGCACTGCTTCCGATGTTGTTAAAGCTTTCGAAATTGGCTGCTCTGGTGTGCTTCTTGCAAGCGCTGTAACTCGCTGCCCAGACCCAGTGAAGATGGGTCGTGCAATGGCTGCTGCTGTAACTGCTGGAAAGCTTGCTCACGATGCTGGCCGTATTCCTAAGCGTGAACATGCGCTCGCTTCTTCGCCTGTTGAAGGTCGCGCTTGGGCTGATTCTGTACTGTAAATTTTGTACTGTAATTTTTCGGCATATTATTCAACATGACGATTAATAAAATTTACGACAACCTGCAGGAGCTTGAGATGGAACGCACTAGCCGCCACTTGCTCCTGCCGGGCTTTACGCATGAACATCAGCAGTTACTTCGCGATGCGAAAATCTGCATGGTCGGAGCAGGTGGACTTGGTTCGCCATGCTTGCTTTCGCTTGCTGCAGCAGGAGTTGGCGAAATCACGATTTGTGACGACGATGTTGTTGAGCTTTCTAATTTGCAAAGGCAGACTTTATATACTGTCGATCAGTGTGGCAAATCTAAAGCGCAACTTGCGGCTAAGCGTCTGCAAGCGTTATCTCCAGGTTTAAAAATCAACCTTGTAGATAGATTTAATGAAGACAACGCAAAGCAACTTGTAGAAAGTCACGACTTAATAATTGATGGTTGCGATAATTTTGCTACTCGCTTTTTGATTGCGGATGCTGCTTGGAGTGCTGGTACGCCAGAAGTTTACGGATCGGTGCTTTATTATGAAGGTCAAGTAAGCGTTTTTATGCCTGGGGAGGGACCAGGATTGCGCGACTTGTACCCTTGTCCTCCGCCTAAAGAAAAAGTGCCAAAATCGGCAGTATTGGGCGCGACTGCAGCTATTGTTGGCGCAATGATGGCAACTGAAGCAATCAAACTCATAACCGGTATTGGCACGCCGCTTATTGGTGTTTTGGCGCGCTACAATGCTCTGGATAATTCTTTGCGTCGTTTTAAGTTCAGCGCGTGAATGCTACTGAATTTTGCAGAATTTCCCCTTAATTTTGCTTAAATTGCAAAACTTGAGTCTAGTTGTATAAAGTTTTTTGTAATTTTTGGGAATAAAAGTTGACTTTTACAAGTTGAGTGTAGTAGGCTCAAGTTTTGGAAAGTAAAAAAGCTGGTGATTTACCTAGTTTCCAATAAGGAATCTAAATAAAGCTCAGCTCACGTAACTGCAAAACTTGAAGGAAAGCGTAATTGCACAAAAGGTGCAATACCTAGTTAAGGAGAAATTATGGGACGCGCAGTAGGTATTGATTTGGGAACAACCAACTCTTGCATTGCTACTCTTGAAGGTGGCAGCCCAACCGTTATTGTGAACGCTGAAGGCGCACGTACCACGCCATCTGTTGTGGCATTCAGCAAATCCGGCGAAATCTTGGTTGGTGAAGTTGCTAAGCGTCAGGCTGTAACAAACGTTGATCGCACGATTAGCTCAGTAAAGCGTCATATGGGCACTGATTGGACTGTTGATATCGACGGCAAGAAGTGGACTCCACAAGAGATTTCTGCACAGGTTTTAATGAAGTTGAAGCGCGATGCTGAAGCTTACTTGGGCGAGCCGGTAACCGATGCCGTTATTACATGCCCAGCTTACTTCAACGATGCTCAGCGTCAGGCAACTAAGGATGCAGGTAAGATTGCAGGCTTGAACGTGCTTCGTATTATTAACGAACCAACTGCTGCAGCTTTGGCTTACGGCCTCGAAAAGGGCAAGGAAGACGAGCGCATTTTGGTATTCGACTTGGGTGGCGGTACTTTCGATGTGTCCTTGCTTGAAATTGGTAAGGATGATGACGGATTCTCCACAATTCAGGTGCAAGCAACTAATGGCGATAACCACTTGGGTGGCGACGACTGGGATCAGAAGATTATCGACTGGCTTGTTGGCGAAGTTAAGAACAAGTATGGCGTTGATTTGAGCAAGGATAAGATTGCTTTGCAGCGCTTGAAGGAAGCTGCTGAGCAGGCAAAGAAGGAGCTTAGCTCTTCTACTTCCACCTCAATTTCTATGCAGTACTTGGCAATGACTCCTGACGGCACTCCAGTGCATTTGGATGAGACTTTGACTCGTGCTCACTTTGAGGAAATGACTTCCGACTTGCTCGGTCGCTGCCGTACTCCATTTAACAACGTGCTTTCTGACGCTGGAATTTCAGTAAGCCAGATCGATCACGTGGTTCTTGTTGGTGGTTCTACTCGTATGCCAGCTGTGAAGGATTTGGTAAAGGAACTTACAGGCGGTAAGGAAGCTAACCAGTCCGTGAACCCAGATGAGGTTGTTGCAGTTGGTGCAGCTGTGCAGTCGGGCGTTATTAAGGGAGATCGCAAAGACGTTCTGCTTATTGATGTAACTCCACTTTCCTTGGGTATTGAGACCAAGGGTGGAATTATGACAAAGCTTATCGATCGCAATACTGCAATTCCAACGAAGCGTTCGGAAGTATTCTCTACTGCTGAAGACAATCAGCCATCCGTGTTGATTCAGGTTTACCAGGGCGAACGTGAGTTTGCTCGTGATAACAAGCCTCTTGGCACTTTTGAGTTGACTGGTATTGCTCCAGCTCCTCGTGGCGTTCCTCAGATTGAAGTCACTTTCGATATTGATGCTAACGGCATTGTGCACGTTTCCGCTAAGGATAAGGGCACTGGTAAGGAACAGTCTATGACTATTACCGGTGGTTCTGGTTTGCCAAAGGACGAAATCGACCGCATGGTAAAGGAAGCTGAAGCTCACGAAGCTGAAGATAAGAAGCGTAAGGAAGAAGCTGAAGTTCGCAACCAAGCAGAAGCCTTTGCTTACCAGACCGAAAAGCTCGTGAACGACAACAAAGACAAGCTTTCTGACGAAATTTCCAAGGAAGTTACCGACAAGGTTAATGCTTTGAAGGAAGCTTTGAAGGGCGATGACGTTGAGAAGATTAAGTCTGCTCAAAGCGAGTTAATGACTTCTGCTCAGAAGATCGGTCAGCAGCTTTACGCTCAGCAAGGTGCTGCTGGTGCTCAAGGTGCTGCTAGTGCCGAGGCTGGTACTCAGTCTGCTGCTGGCGCTCAGGCTGGCTCTGCAGCTAAGGATGATGATGTAGTTGACGCCGAAGTGGTGGACGACGACAAGGACGATAAGGACAATAAGTAATGTCCGACTTTAACGCCAACGAATATTTGCAAGATATGGAAGATGCTGACTCGCTGGGTGTAAAAGCTACAGGTGATTCTGCGAAATCGTCTGCGCAATCTTCATCGAAAGCTGCTGAAGATGCAAATCCTGCAGAAACGAAAGCTGATGCACAAGCTGATGCTAACGTTTCTGCGGATTCCGCAAATTCTGAGGATACAGCGAATTCCACTGAATCCTCAGAATCGAAAGACAGCCAAGACGCGGATAGCGGCAGTTTAACTCCCTTAGGTAAAGCTAAGAAAGAAGCTGCAGAGTACTTGGAAGCGTTACAGCGAGAGCGTGCTGAGTTTATAAACTTCAGAAATCGTTCTGCCAAAGAGCAGGATCGTTTCAGACAGCATGGAATTATTGACGTGCTGACAGCATTGCTTCCGGCATTGGATGACATTGACCGCATTCGCGAGCATAGCGAAATGGATGATTCATTCAAGGCTGTTGCAACTAAGATAGATAAAGCTTTTGAAAAGTTTGGTGTGGAAAAGTTTGGTGAGAAGGGCGAAGATTTTGACCCGACCAAGCATGATGCAATTTTGCACAGGCCAGATCCAGACGCTACAAAAGAAACTGTTGATGCTGTAGTTGAAGCAGGATATCGAATAGGAGATCGCGTTATTCGCGCCGCTCGTGTGGTCGTTTCTTCGCCAAGTAATGACTAACGAAACTCTTAGTCGTGACTTTATTGCATAACTTGCTCGTGCTGACTCATAAGAGTTAGCACGAGCAGACTATATTTGGTCAAAAGCGAAATAGCCAATGTGCTTGTGAAGAAAGGAGGCACAAATGGCTGAAAATGAATGGTTAGCTAAGGATTTTTATAAGGTTCTCGGTGTCTCCAAAGACGCAGATGAGGCAACGATTACCAAAGCGTATCGCAAACTTGCTCGTAAATATCACCCTGATTTAAACAAAACAAAAGAAGCTGAAGAAAAATTTAAGGATGTTTCTGAAGCTTACGACGTACTAAAAGATAGTCAAACTCGCCAACGTTACGATGCTATCCGCCAATTTGGTGCTGGTGGTGCTCGTTTCGCTGGAGGAGCAGGTGGTGCTGGCGGTTTCGATGCGTCGAGCTTCTCGGACATTTTCTCTATGTTCAACGGCGGCTCTGGCATGGGCAGCATGGGTGGCATGGGCGGAAACGGTTCGCGCATTCGCTTTACATCCAACGGTGCTGGACCAAATATGAGCGACATTTTCTCTATGTTTGGTGGAGGTCAGCGCTCTCAAGATTCAGCAGGATTCCAGGGTACGAGTGGCTTTGGTGGTGAGAGGTATTCTCAACCGCAGGAAGCTAATGTGCCTGAAGTTGGCGAAGATATAACAACCGATATAAAGCTCACATTTAAGCAAGCTTTTAAAGGCGCTACAGTATCGTTGCGTGCGGCTGGTGAAACTTTTAAAACGCATATTCCAGCTGGTGTAAAAACCGGACAGAAAATTCGTTTGAAAGGAAAAGGCAAGCCAGGCAAGTTCGGTGGTGCTGCAGGTGACTTGTACTTGCATGTTCAAGTAGAAGCATCAGATAAATTTACTTTGCGAGGCGACGATTTGATTTCTACATTGCCGCTAACGTTAAGTGAAGCAGTGCATGGTGCAAAGGTTAGTGTAAACGACATAGACGGCAATCCTGTTACTTTCAAAGTTCCAGCTTGTGTTTCAAGCGGCGATGAAGTTCGTATAGAAGGTGCTGGAGTGCCTGGAAAGAATGGCGATTTTGTTGGTGTTGTGCAGATTCGTTTGCCAAAGCGTTCGAGCATGTCTCTTAGACGCGTTGCAAAAGAATTTGATAAAACTGCTGGCGAAACTTATGCTGAAGAAATTAAAAAATTAAGACAAAACTAAGTTAACAATAATTTAGTAGGTTAAACACTGTTGAATTGCTTGTAACAGTGCTTTAAACATACTAAAAAGGGCAAAGGAAGGCGTGCTATGACACCAATAACGCGTGAAACTAAAGCACTGTATGAAATGTGTGCAGTTGCTTTAGTGCGTGGTACTGCAACGCTTGACGGGGCAGATGAAGTAGGATTTGTTCTTGATTTGCCAATATTTACCGTAAGCCATGTGGCACGCCTAACTAATACGCACCCGCAAACTTTACGACAGTATGATCGGCTTCATTTAATAATGCCGAATAGGACTGAAGGCGGCGCTCGCCGTTATTCTTTGCGAGATATAGACAGGATTGTGCAAACTCAGCATTTAAGCCAAAATGAAGGCATTAATCTTGCTGGCATCATGCAAATACTTGATTTGCAAGAAGAAAATCGACAGCTGAAAAGACAAGTAAGGCATTTGTTAGATTCTGCAGAGTCTTCAGAGCGCAACATTTTTGCTGCAAATGCAGATGGTGACATTGTGGAAATGCAGCGTTCTCGCAATGCGCGTCGCTGGAGGCGGGATATTCTTACAGAGAGACGAGCGTTACCTTCGTCGTATTCTTCGGAAAGCTATAACAGTAATTATAAAAATCGAAAGTCTTTGGATGAAAAATCTGTGGTGTTGTGGAGAGCGTGGAGCATATAGTAACGTAGGCATGGCTACTTATTGTGCTTAAGTGAGAAATTAGCGAGAAGAATTAATAGTGCGAAAAGTAATACAAAATTAGTGCGAAATAATGCGCTACAAAAGCTAAAGCAAATATATGCAATATAAAGGATTGTGAATGGCTGAACAGACGACGAATGTGTGTGTAAGTACTCTTAACTCTAGTGAAGAAAAACATGTGTTGCGTGCAGTTTTTTGGGACATGGATGGCACTCTTATAGATTCCGAGCCGTATTGGCATGAGTCGGAATTTTATTTAGTAAAAAAATACGGTGGTTACTGGGATGAAGATTTAGCTTGGGAATGTTCCGGCGGATCCCTTGAAACTGTTGCCAATAAAATGATTCCAAGCGGTACAAAACTTACTGTAGAAGAAATCGGCAAAGGTATGGTTGATTACGTTGCTGCTCGTGAAGCTGAATCCGTGCCATGGGTTCCAGGAGTTTTAGACGTACTTAAAAGCCTTACGGATGCTGGCATTCCTTCAATTTTGGTGAGTAATTCGCCGCGTTGTTTGGTTGAAAATATTGTGAATCACGCTCCAGAAGGCACTTTCGCTGGGTATGTGTGTGGAGATGATGGATTTAAACCAAAGCCTAGTGCTGAGCCATATCTTGCTGCAGGAAAAATGGTTGGCATTGAGGGTACGGACGAGGAAGTTGCGAAGCAGATGGCTAATTGCATTGCCATAGAAGATTCTCTATCTGGTCTTACTGCCGCAATTAATTCCGGAGCAACTGTAATTGCACAAACAGGTTTTTCGCGCGCAAACATATCTGAAAGCAAGCATCACGCAGAACTTAACGGTTATGAAAATGTGACTGCTAAAATGCTTGAGAACATTGTTTTGAGTCGAAACTAATTAACAAACTAGCAAAACTAATTAATAAACTATTTAGCTATTTATTTAGATAGCTATTCGCATATCTGTTTGTAAATTAGCTACAGTTGATTTACTAGTTTCCTCCAGTTGTGTCATAGTTATTGTCATAACCATGACCGCCAGAATTATTATCGTAGCTGCCAACGCCGCCCGATGATGAATCGTCACGACCATACAGCTGGCTATCAAGGTCTAAATCGTTGTCGTTGTCCTTGTCTTTATCTTTGTCCTTGTTTTTATCCTTATCTTCATTCTCAGTTTTTGCGTGCGTGAATGTGTGTTGTTCGCCTAATCCCCATTTTCCATCAGGTCCGCCAATTTTGCCTGTGTCTTTTGCTTCAGGGAATTTAGTATTCGGGGTTCCTATTACCGCTTGACGCATGTATCTTGTAAACAAGTGCACAGGGTAGTCGCTTCCGCCAAGATATCCGTGGAACGGTTTAATTACTTGTGGGCTACCTTTTGCGTCTGGATTCCATATAGCAAATGCGGTAACAATATTTGGCGTAAATCCTACAAAGCTACCAGCAGTTTCATCGTTTGCTGTTCCAGACTTTCCTGCAATTTCTCTACCTACAGCGCGAGCTTCAGTTGCTGTACCATGTTGCACTACGCCAATCATTGCTTTTGTAGCTAAAGCGGCATCGGCTGGTGAGAATACTTGCTTTCCAGCTGTTGGTGCACGGTAGAACTCTTTACCGTCGGGATTTTTTACGCTGGCAACAATATGCAAATCTGGGCGTCTTCCTTGGTTTGCAAATGTTGCATATGCGCGCGCAATTTCGCTTACATGTACAGAATCGTTTCCGAGCACAGTAAACGGATTCTCACCATTGACTCGTTCAGGATTTAAGCCTGCCATAACTGCGGTATGAGCAACTTTTTTAGCGCCAAGTTTACTTTGCAAATCCATATACACTGTGTTCACAGAATTTGCAGTTGCATTGTATAAGTTAATGGTGCCATAGCTCATGTTTGCAAAGTTTCCAACAGGTTTATCGATCCCATCAAACTTGCGTGGAGAATTGCCATTGAACATCGTATCCAAGCTAGTGCCAGCCTGAATTGCTCCCATAAGCGCAAAAGGCTTCATAGTAGAGCCTGGCTCATAAAGCGCTTGTGTGGCGTTATTAAGCTGTTTCTTTAGATAATCGTCTCCTGCGTAAACGGAAATGATTGAACCATCTTTTGCATTTATTGAAATTCCGCCAACTTGCAGTCCTTCTGGCACAATTCCTCGTCCATCTTGAGAAGGACTTGCAACTTTGAACATTAAATCTTGCTTAGCTTTATCGATAGTAGTAATAATGCGATATCCACCACTGTCGAGATCTTCCTGTGTAAAAGCACCATTCCTAGTTAACTCATCGCGAACCATATGCAATAAGTAACCTTGTTGACCTGCGTAAATGTTTTGAGTCGTCTGAGTAATAGTTTTAGGCATTTTTGCTTGCGCTGCCTGAGAGGCTGTAATGTAGCCATCTTCTTTCATAATGCGTAACACGCGCTTAAAACGAATGCCTGCTTCTTTTGGACCAATTGCAGGATCCCAGCTACTTGGTGCTGGAATAATACCTGCTAAAAGTGCAGCTTGCGAAAGTGACAAATCTTTTGCTTCTATGCCGAAATATGCTTTGGCTGCAGCTTGAATTCCGTATGCTCCTCTACCCAAGTAAATAGTATTCATATAATTGCAAAGTACTGTATCTTTATCTTGAGTTTGCGCAATTTTCAAAGCTAAAATAGCTTCTTTTAGTTTTCCAAAATAAGTTTTTGTTTCACCGAGATAATATCTTTCCGCATATTGTTGCGTAATAGTTGAGCCGCCCCAACGCCCGTGCTTTGTGATGTTATGAAGTAGTGCGCGTCCAATTCCTTTAAAATCTATTCCGCCATCGTGGTAGAAGGAACGATTTTCTGAAGCAACTATTGCTTTACCAACATATTTAGGTAGTACTGAACAATTGATAATTTCGCGATTTTGCTCAGCGAACGAACCTAATTCAGTTTTGCCATCTGAATAATACACTTTCGTCTTATCTGCCATAGCAACTTTGTCTGGTGCCGGTATGTCTGTAGTTGCATACAGATAAGCAAAAACAATTGTGCCTAGCAAAATTGGCACAAAAATAACGATAAGCGCCCAAAAAATAATAGGATGTCTGCCTCGCCAAGTTCTACGACGCCTTCTGCGTGTTGCTGCGCGAGAACGTTCGAATCTTGAATTACGGCTGCTTTTGTTTGATTCAAAAGAATACGAATTTGGACGATATGATTCTTGTCCGCGTGGTGGGACAGATGAAGGCATATTCGTATTTTTTTGTGATTGTGACGATATGCTTCGAGTAGCTTTCTCATGCGAAGTAAACGCTCGTCTTCCATCTTTACGTGCAACCATACATTCCACCGTAGCGTCCGGTGTTGAATTTTTCTACAAAACAGCATGTTTTTGTTTAGAAAAGATTAAAAATATTGAATATTAGTACATATTTGTTAAAGCAATAGTATTATGAAATGTGTATGGTGCGGCATAATGTAATGTCGCTTATTTTGCAGGGCAAGGAGTCTATATGAGCATCCGCGTTGCCATTGCCGGTGTCGGCAATTGTGCTTCGTCGCTGGTTCAGGGCGTTGAATATTACAAAAACGCTGATGACGGTGAGAAAATTCCAGGGTTGATGCACGCTGTATTTGGTCAGTATCGTGTGCGCGATATTGAGTTTGTTACGGCGTTTGATGTTGATTCTCTAAAGGTTGGGCATGATTTAAGTGAAGCAATTGGCGCTTCACAAAATAACACAATTCGTTTTGCTGATGTACCAAATTTGGGTGTAGAAGTATTGCGTGGTCCAACTTATGACGGCTTAGGTGATTATTACCGTGAAATGATCGATGAGTCCGAAGCTGAACCTGTTGACGTTGCTCAAGTTTTGCGAGATAAGCATGTGGATGTGCTTGTTTCTTATCTTCCAGTAGGATCTGAGCAAGCCGATAAAGCTTATGCAACTGCTGCAATGGAAGCTGGATGCGCATTTGTAAACTGTCTGCCAGTCTTCATTGCTTCTGATCCTGAGTGGGCGCAAAAATTCCGTGATGCTGGAGTTCCTATTATTGGCGATGACATTAAAAGTCAGGTAGGTGCAACTATTACTCACCGCGTTATGGCTCGACTTTTTGAGGATCGCGGTGTGCGCTTGGATCGCACGTATCAGCTGAATGTTGGTGGAAACATGGACTTTATGAACATGCTTCAGCGTTCAAGACTTGAGTCTAAAAAGATTTCTAAGACTCGTGCAGTAACTTCAATCGTGCCTCATGAAATGGATGAGCATAATGTTCATATTGGGCCTTCTGACTACGTAGCTTGGTTGGATGATCGCAAGTTTGCTTTCGTGCGTTTGGAAGGTACTACTTTTGGTGATGTTCCTTTGAATTTGGAGTACAAGCTTGAGGTTTGGGATTCTCCAAATTCTGCCGGAATTGTTATCGATGCTGTTCGAGCCGCAAAAATTGCTTTGGATCGCAAGCTTTCTGGTCCGGTTTTGGCTCCAAGTTCATATTTTATGAAGTCTCCTGCAGTTCAGCATGAAGATAGTGAAGCTCGTCAATTAGTTGAACGCTATATTGCTGGTGATGTTGAAGCTAACGAGTCTCAGCTTGATGAAGATACTGAATTTGCAAAAGAGCACGGCAAGAGCGTGTGGCGCGCATAATTTATTACTACTCGACATGTAGCGAAAATCGTGTAATATAGATAGAGCCTCCGTGTGGCACTAAGTCACCCAATCCCCCCAGGGCAGAAATGCAGCAAGGGTAAGTGGCCTCTGGTGGGTGCGCGGAGGTTTTATTATGCGTAAAACTAGCGCGGTCGTAAATACTGTCGTAAAGTCTAAAGTATGAGTGAAGAATTTGCAGGAATTCAATCCAATAGCATTGACAATCAGCATGATGATTCTGCTGAGAAAAATGATGCGCTGCCGGTAGGTGGAACTTCGCAAGATGTTAATCGCAACAGTGAAGGTGGTGACTATTCGCATCCTTTGGATTCGATTAATACTATTACGCCATTTTCTCCAATCTCATCTGAAGATAATGACGAAAAAATATCGCCTTTATTTCCAGAAAATAATGAAGAAAAATCTTCTAAACAGTCTGTAAAACAGTTTGTGAAACAAACTAAGCGTCAATCTGATTTGTCTGATTTGTCTGATTTGTCTGATTTGTCTGGCTCGTCCGATTTGTCGTATTCGACTAATCAGTTATCTTCTAAAGATTCTCTATCAGATGCAGATGATATTGATCAGCTTGGTCAGCTTATAAAGCGTCCTAGAATATCTACCATATTGTGGTGTGTTGCTATTGCAATTGTTTTCTTGGCTTCTGCTGCGTTCATATGGTTTATTAGTGTGCAAACAGTACTTGGTCAAAGCTATGAAGAAATGGTAATTGATGGATTTGGTTCTCATGGTACGCCATCTTGGCTTGCATTTTGCTTGCGACCTATAAGCGTTTCTATGGTTGTTATAGTTACTAGCATAATAATTGCTCTTGTTTCACTCATAGTAGTTTGTATTCGTAAACGTTGGTGGCTTCTTGGTCAATGTGCTGGAATTATTATTCTTTCGGCTGCTGCTGAACCATTGAAAAAAATTCTTCCGCGCCCAATGCTTATAAGTATTGAATATTTGTCTGCAAATTCAGCACCTTCAGGTCATACCTTACTTATTACTGCATCATGTGCGTTGCTTATTTGCGCAGTTTCGCGTGTTTGGCGCGCATGGGCAGCGGTAGCTGCAGCTTTTATAAGCGTTCTTGTGGAACTTTCGTTGGTTGCAGCGCATTGGCATAGAGTTTCTGACGTTCTTATGTCATTACTTATCGTTGGTGCTGTAACGCTTATTATGCTCGCATGCACTCGCAGTAGTGGAATGGATATGCCAGCTTATCGACGTTCCTCAATTAGCGTTCAAATTGTAGGAAGCTCTATGATTACGATTGGTGTGTTGGCGTGTTTGTATGCACTTTATTTAATATGGCAAATTCTTCCTGGTGTTGATATTTTTGCTCAATGGGCTGCAAGCGTATCTTATGTAGCAACTTATTGGCTGATTATAGGCGTGTCTTTGCTTGTTTTTGGCGTAATTATGGTAATGCGTCACTCTACAGCTTCGCCGTTGAGTAGGCTTGGATTAGTAGGCGCTCCGCCGACGCCGCCATCTGCTTCTAAGTAATATTGTCTACTCTATCTGCTTTTATCCACCGAGGTGGAATGTAATAGACGTATAACTTAAGTTGCGATACAGTTAGCGTGAAACATATAGTTCGGAATTATATGTTCGATTGTGTTAGGAAAGGAGCGAATATGGCAGCACAGAATAAGCTAGTCATTGTGGAGTCTCCCACGAAAGCGCGAAAAATTGGCGGGTATTTAGGAAATGGCTACACCGTCATGGCTTCAGTTGGGCATATTCGCGATCTCGCTCAGCCAAGCCAAGTTCCAGCCTCACGCAAAGCAGCGTTTGGCAAGTTTGGTGTAGATGTCGATCATGGTTTTGCGCCATATTACGTAGTTGGCTCAGATAAAAAGAAAACTGTTTCCGATTTAAAGTCTGCGCTCGCAAAAGCTGACGAATTATATCTGGCAACTGATGAGGATCGCGAAGGTGAAGCTATTGCGTGGCACTTGGTAGAAGCGTTGAAGCCAACTGTGCCAGTAAAGCGTATGGTGTTTCATGAGATTACTAAGGATGCAATTCAAGCCTCGCTTAGTAATACTCGAAATGTTGACGACAATATGGTTGATGCGCAAGAAACTCGTCGTGTGTTAGACCGTTTGTATGGATATGAGCTTTCTCCTGTTTTGTGGAGGAAAGTTGGTCCTGGTCTTTCTGCTGGACGCGTGCAGTCTGTTGCTACTAGGTTGATTGTTGAGCGCGAACGCGAGCGTATGGCGTTTACTAAGGCGTCTTACTGGGATATTAGCGCGGTTTTAAGTTCTAAAGGCTCAGATGGCGAAAATGTTGATTTTGAAGCGCGCATGAGCGAGCTTTCTGGTCGTCGTTTGGCTGGTTCTAAAGATTTCAATTCAAAAGGTGAGTTGGTCTCTACAAAAGATGAATCACAAAAAGCTTTGCATGTTGATGCTGATTTTGCATCTAAGCTTTCTAAAGCTCTTGAGAATTCAGATTTTGTAGTTGACTCTATGGAAACGAAGCCGTATCGTCGTCGTCCTTTGCCACCTTTTACTACATCAACTTTGCAGCAAACTGCTGGAAACCGACTTTCAATGAGCTCTCGCCAAACTATGCGAGCTGCACAATCTCTATACGAAAACGGCTATATCACTTACATGCGTACGGATTCCGTAACGCTTTCCAAAGAAGCTATCGAAGCTGCGCGTAGTGCTGCTCGTGCAGCATTTGGCGACGAATATGTTTCGCAATCTCCTAAGCAGTACGCAACTACGTCTGCAGGAGCGCAGGAAGCTCATGAATGTATTCGCCCTGCTGGAGCGCGTTTCTTAAGCCCGGACGAGCTTGCAGATAAATTACCTGCGGATCAGCTAAAATTGTATACGCTTATTTGGCAACGAACCCTTGCGTCACAAATGGCTGATGCTACAGGTTTTACAGCAACTGTTAAGTTAAATGCTTCTGCTGGAGAATATGGAGAAGCTTTGTTCCAAGCTTCTGGAACAGTAATTACTTTTGCTGGTTTTATGAAGGTTTTTGGCAATGCTCATGCAACTGAAGGTGAAAGCGATAAGGCACTTCCTCAAATGCAAGCTGGGGATGTTCTTGAAGCTAAAAGTGTTAGTGCGGATTCTCACGAAACTCAGTCTCCTGCAAGATATACTGAAGCTTCTTTAGTTAAAACTTTGGAAGCTAAGGAAATAGGACGCCCTTCTACTTACGCAACGATTATTTCTACAATTATTGATCGCGGATACGTGTATGAGCGTGGACGTGCGTTAATTCCTTCTTGGCTTGCTTTTGCTGTAATTAAACTTTTGGAAGCGAATTTCCCAAAGTATGTTGATTACGCGTTTACTGCTGATATGGAAAATGGTTTGGACAGAATTGCGCATGGTGAAGAAACCGGTCGCGATTGGCTAACTAGATTCTATTTCGGTTCCGGTGAGGGTGCTGCTAATTCTGCTGATGAAGCTCATATTGGTTTGCAACAGCAGGTTGCAGAGCTTGGTGAAATTGATGCGCGTGAAATAAATACCATAGACATTGGCGATGGTTTGCATGTGCGTATTGGACGCTATGGTCCGTACTTGGAAGACATTAAGAATCTTGATGCTGAAGGCAACCCTCGTCATGCTTCTTTGCCAGAAACTTTAGCTCCAGATGAGTTAACTGTTGATGCTGCTCGAGAATTGCTTGAGAATAATGCTGAAGGTCCACGTGTGCTTGGAGTAGATCCAGAAACGGGTGGGAACGTAGAAGTGCGCAATGGTCGTTTTGGTCCGTACGTGGCACTGGTAGAAGAGCAGGATAACGCGGAAGATTCTAAGTCTTCTAAGGCTTCTAAAGCTCGTCCAAAAATGGCTTCTTTGTTTAAAACCATGGATCCAGCGACTTTGACTTTGCAAGAAGCGTTGCAACTCTTGAATTTGCCACGTTTGGTTGGTGAGTATGAAGAAGTTGATGCCGAAGGCGTTGTAAAACTAGCTCGTATCGAAGCAAATAATGGTCGTTACGGTCCATATTTAACTAAAACATATTCTGCTGTAGATACTTCTGCTGGAGAAACTGTGGAATCTAAGCCGGATACGCGATCCCTTTCTAGTGAAGATGCTATTTTTACTGTTACTTTGCAAGAAGCGAAAGATTTATTTGCGCAACCAAAGTACGTTAAGCGTACTCGTGGTGCCGCCAAGCCGCCTCTTCGTGAGCTTGGCGCAGATCCTGAAACTGGAAAGCCAGTAGTGATTAAGGATGGTTTCTACGGAGCTTATATTACTGATGGTGAAACGAATCGCACTTTGCCAAAGCAGTATACGCCTGAATCGATTGATCCGCAGGATGCGTTTGCACTTTTGGCGCAAAAGCGCGCCGCAGGTCCCGTAAAACGCAAAAAGCGCGCGACTAAGAGCACTGCAAAATCTTCTGAAAAGAAGTCTACTGCGAAAAAATCTACCGCAAAGAAAACTTCTACAAAGAAGACTACTTCAAAGAAATCTACCGCTAAAAAAGCATAGGAATGAAATCTAAAGATTAAATAAACCTTGCATATGGAGTCAAAAATATGGCATCTAAAAATGACGATTTTTCTGGTGGCTGCGCTTGCGGAGGAAACTGCGGCTGCAGAAGTGAGCAATCTTATGCAAATAAAGGCTTATTTATTTCTTTCGAGGGCATTGATGGCGTTGGTAAAACTACGCAAGTTGAGGCTCTTAAGGATTATTTGCAATCTTTGGGGCGAGAAGTTGTAGTGACGCGTGAGCCTGGCGGTACGCAGTTGGGTAAAACTTTGCGCGAAATACTGTTGCATGGCACGAGTGTATCTGCCAGAACAGAAGCTTTGCTTTTTGCTGCGGATCGTGCACAGCATGTTGCGCAAGTGATTCGCCCGGCACTTAGCCGTGGTGCAGTAGTAATAACGGATCGTTATATTGATTCTTCGCTTGCTTACCAAGCAGGCGGTCGCGAATTGACTAAGAATGATGTGCGAACTTTAAGTGAGTGGGCAACGGATTCGCTATGGCCTAATCGCACTTATTTGCTAGATATGCAACCGGAAGATGCTTTTAAGCGTTTGCATCGCGAGCAAGATCGCATGGAATCAGTTGGAATAGATTTCGCTCGTCGCACTAGAGAAGCATTTTTAGATTTAGCGCAGGAGTCTGCAGATCGTTATCGCGTATTAGACGCAACGTTCTCGGCGAAATCATTATTTGAACTTATTGTGCAAGACGTACATAACTTAATTGAAGAAATTGAAACTAAATAAAATGGCGAACTTTATAAAGTGAAGAAGTAGAGAAGCTATGCAGGGGGTGAAGCGATGAGTGTGTGGGATAGCGTTATTGGGCAAGAACAGGTAGTTTCGCGATTGCGAAACATTGCTTGTGCGGACGCTAGCAAAATAGCGCAATCTTGGCTGATTTGCGGATCTGCTGGCTTCGGTAGTGCGCAAGTTGCGCGCGCTTTCGCTGCAGCTCTCGAAAGTCCGGATCATGGAGAAGGCAGTGATGGAATTAGTGGCGAAGGTGAGCTTAGTAAAACTGCCAAAGAAGTTTTAGCAGGATCGCATCCTGATGTGCATACGCTTGCAACAAAAGGCGTAACTCTTAGCATTGACGATGTGCGTGAGGCAATTGGGATTTCTGAGCAGATGCCTAGCACTGCTCCTTGGCGAATCATAATTATTGAAGATGTTGACCGAATGTTGGAACGTAGCACGAACGTTCTTCTTAAAGAGATTGAAGAGCCAAGTGAGCATACGATTTGGCTTTTATGCGCTTCAAGTGTTATGGATGTGCTTCCAACAATTCGTTCGCGTACACAACTTGTGCAATTAGCTACTCCAAACGAGCAGTCTATAGCAGAATATCTTACTAAAAAAACGGATGCGGATAATAAGCTAGCGAGTCGTGCAGCCAGGCTTTCTCAAGGAAATATAGCAACTGCTTTTATTTACGCAAGCGATGAGCGTGCTTTAAGTAGGCGAGATGAGCTTGTTGCAGGATTGCTTCGTATGCATGATGCTGCCGACGCAATTATGCTTGCTGCAATGCTTATTGACGATGCAAAAGCACAAGCAGAAGATGAGGTTCAGCGAAATGTTGAGGATCAACAAAAAGAATTTCGCAGAATTAACGGATTAGGCGATGAGGATCGCATTCCGCCCAAATTGCGCGCAAACTACAATGCAATTGGAAAAAAGGATGATGTAAAACGTAAAGTAACTCGTGTAAGCCGTGACGTGTTATGCCGTTCTCTTGACGCAATCGATAGCGTGTATAGAGACGTTTTAGTTGTTATTAACGACGCGCAAAAGTCTTCGCCAATTATAAATCAGGAATACAAGTCTAGAATTGTCCAGTTGGCACAAAGCATGACAGCAAGTAGAGCCTTGGATTGCGTTGACAGTATTGCTACTGCTCGTCGTCGGCTTTCGAGAAATGGTAACGCAACTCTTGTTTTTGAAGCGCTATTTTGCTCACTTTTGCAAAGTCAATAAAATGCAAAAGTATCATATCCTCCACGGAAGTGACATATCGCTTGTGCCTATTCTTGGTGAATTTGTTGATTCGCGTCGCATGATTTCTGGTCTAAACTCCATATGTGCAGGTAACCAATGTTGCTCTGATTTGTTGACAGCGGTTAGGCGGATTGCTTCGCGTGCAATTTGCTGGTACGGAGGACGGATTGAAGAAAGCTTTGGTTCAGATATTTCTGCCTGTCTGCTATCTCCGTAACCTATTACGAGAACATCCTGCGGAACTTGCAAAGAAAGCTCATCTAAAGCTAGAAGTGCTCCAAGTGCGACAGCGTCATTTGCGCAAATAACAGCGTCTGGTTTGCGAGATTGCTTAGCAGTAGAATCAGAAAAAAGCCGCATTGTATCCTTGAATCCACGTTGATAAGTAAGTTCTCCAAAAGTTGTCCAATCTGGCTCAGAAAGTAAACTTAATCGGCTTGCAGCAGTCTGAAAATTGGCAAATAGGTTTGCGCTTTGTGTGGAGTCAACATTTCCACTTAAATAAGCAATATTATGGGCATCGTGATGCGAAAGATGTATTAAAGCAGCTTCCATCATTGATTCTTGATCCATGCCAACCCAATTGACGTGGAATGAAGTAGCAGTGCCACCAATTTGCACAATGGGAAGATTGTCAACGTAGTTTTCAAGTGTTTTTGTTAAATCACTATTGTTAGATGGCATGACAATAAGACTGTCAACATTATGACCGATAAGCTCTTCTATGCGTTCTTCTTGAGCTTCTGCGTCTTTTCCAGTTCCAACAAGAAGTATTTTATCTATTTCATGAGCTGCTTCATCCAATGCAGAAAGCATATTTACACTGAATGAATCATCTACGTTGCTTGTGCCTATTACTACGCCGATTGTATTAGTTGTGTCACTTCTTAATGCGCTTGCTGCATAATTTACTGAATAATTAAGCTGCTCTGCAGCTTTTCTTACGCGTTTTGCAATATCGTCATCTTTGGCTCGTCTACCAGAAAGTACACGAGATACTGTTGCAATTGAAACTTTTGCAAGAGCTGCTACATGAGTTATGGAGGCGTTTTGATTAGTTTGATTTGTCATATTTGCCCCCGAATAAGTGCGGTGCTGTAATTATTGGTAAACAGCACCGCAAATTGAATATTATTTATTTGTCAGTTTATGTACACTTATTTATTTATATTATTCGCCTTTCGTGACTACATCGACAAGATTGTTAGCTACATTTTCAGCGTCTTCACCATCAACGGTAATTGTGATTGAATCTCCTTTAGTAATACCCAATCCCATAATTGAAAGAATGCTATTCGCACTTACAGGGGTACCTTCGCCTTTCGCAATCGTTACAATGCAATTTGAGGACATCGCGGCTTGAGAAAATTCTGACGCTGGGCGAGCATGTATTCCAACTGGGTCTTCAATAGTAACAGTACGAGTTGCAATTGCCATTTTTTCTCCTTTGAATAATAATTAACAAATTCTGCTTTTATTTTTATTTTTCATATAAAAGCAAACCATATTTTTTCTTAAGGTTTTTTTGTTTGCTATTTTCAACATTAAGTGTAGCATAATTAATTGAAAAATACAGAAAACGTTTTCACTTGTTGTAACAACGTTTTTAATGGTGTATAGTTTCATTAGTAAGAAACGTTTACCTACAAGAAATGCTTATGCGGCGTTGCGGCCGTAATAAAGTTTCTAAACCTAAAGGAGGGTTTTAAGTATGGTAATCACTGGTGTTGGCATTGGGCGCTCGATGGCATATGGTGAAGTATTGTGTATGGCACCTGCTTTGCATGAGCCAGAGGATTCTCCTCGTGCTGTTAGTGTGTTGGCTGAGGATGCAAAAAAGGCTGTTAAAAATGCTTTAAATGAAGTAAATAAAGACCTAAACCATCGTGCAAGTGAGGCTCTTGAAGCAAAGGATGAGGGGACTCGAAAAGCAGCACCAATTATGCAAGCTCTTGCACAGATGGCATCGGATCCAGCGTTAATAAGTGCAATTGAATCTGGTATTGATAAGGGGAAAACAGCGGAACGTGCCACTTGGGAAGGGTTCGCACAATTTGAAGACATGTTGCGTAATCTTGGTGGTTACATGGCTGAGCGTGCAGGAGATTTGCATGATGTTGGCCAGCGTGTTATTGCATCTTTGATTGGTGTTGAAGCTCCTGGGGTGCCGGAAAGTGATTCGCCTTTTGTGCTGGTTGCTAGGGATCTTTCACCTGCTGATACAGCTTCACTTGATTTAAGCAAGGTTCAGGCAATTGTCACTCTTGATGGTGGTCCTACAAGTCACACTGCTATTCTTGCTCGTGCTCGTGGAATTGTTGCTGTTGTTGGAGCACACGATGCCTCTCAGCTGAAGAATCATCAAATTGTTGTAGTAGATGCCGTTAATGGTCATGTTATAAGCAGTCCTAGTGAAGAAGAGATCGCGCATGTTAAAGAGTCTCGTGAGCGTTTAAGCCGCGCTCGTGAATTGCGTGGATTGCCTGGAAGTACAAAAGATGGTCATTTGATTCCTCTTTTGGCAAATGTAGGAAAGCCCTCAGATGCCGTAACTGCTCATGAGTATGGAGCAGAAGGAGTAGGTCTATTCCGAACGGAATTTCTGTTTATTGGTAACGAGCAACCGCCTAGTATAGAAGAACAAACAGAATCTTATACAGAGTTACTATCTCAGTTTGAAGGCAAGAAAGTTGTTATTCGATTGCTTGATGCTGGAGCAGATAAACCGTTACCATTCTTGACTCCTGAAGATGAACCAAATCCTGCCCTCGGACTTCGAGGTTTGCGTACTCTAAGACAGCATATGGATGTTCTAGATGGTCAGCTGGAGGCATTATCTCGTGCTGATGCTGTGACGAATGCTGACTTATGGGTGATGGCTCCAATGGTTTCAGACGAACATGAAGCAGCATATTTTGTAAAACTTGGTAAATCTAAAGGTCTTAAAAAGGTTGGCATTATGGCAGAGGTGCCTTCTATCGCTCTTGTTGCCGAGGAGGTTGCTCAAGTTGCTGATTTTGTATCTATCGGAACGAATGATTTGACGCAATACACTCTTGCAGCAGATAGAACCCTTGGGTCTGTTTCTAATTATCAAACTGCTTGGCACCCTGCAGTGTTGCGCGCGATCAAAATGATTGCAGACGCTGGTAACGCACATGGTATGCCAGTCGGAGTGTGTGGAGAAGCTGCAGCAGATCCAGACTTAGCGATTGTTCTTACAGGTCTCGGTATTAACTCGCTTTCTATGACGCCAGTTGCTTTGGACGATGTTCGAGCAGAACTTGCTCAAACTACATTTGATGAAGCTAAAGCTAAAGCTCATGAGGCTTTAGCTGGAAAGTTCTACCACTCAATCATGCAAGAATAAGCCAAGGGAGTAATTCAAAATATGATCGTTACGAAGAACATTAAAAATTCGATTACCAATCAGAAATAATCAAGAATAATTAACATGCTTAGAAAAGAGAAAATATGAGTGCTGATATTGATGAGCTTCTCCCGGATTCTGCAGTAAACCTTGATATTGCAGCGAAAGATTGGCGTGATGCTATTTGTCTTGCGGGCAATGCTTTGAAGGAGTCTGGCTTTACTACTGATGAATATACGGATCAGATGATTGAAACAGTTGAAAAAATGGGTCCGTATATTGTTATTGCCCCAGGCTTGGCTTTGGCGCATTCGCGCCCGTCGGAAGCAGTGTTAAAAAGTGGTTTGAGCTGGATTCGTTTAAGTACGCCCGTTAAATTTGGTAACACTGCCAACGATCCGGTCTCTTTAGTAATTGGTCTTGCAGGTCACGATGAAAATGAGCATATTGGCGTTATGTCCGCGGTTGCTGCAGCTTTGTCTAATCCTGTGAAGACTAGAGAACTTGCGCAAGCAAAAAACGCTAAAGAAATTCGCGCAATTCTTAAAAGTTAAATACTAAAGAATTAGCTAATTTTGCAAAATTAAAAAAATACAACTCAACGAAAGAGGTTATCTATGAATATTCTATGTGTATGCGGAAACGGCATTGGCACGTCTGTACTTTTAAAAATCAATGTTGAGGCTGCGGCAGCAGACTTAGGTCTTGATGTTACAGTTACTACTTCCGATGCTGGAAGTGCAAAAGGTACTGCCAATATGAATGATCTTGTGCTCACTTCTCCTCAGCTTGCTCCAGAGCTTGAGGGCACTACCACTCCTGTAGAAACAATTGAAAATTTCATGGATGTTGAAGAGGTGAAGGGTGTGCTTGAGCGTTACGCATAAATTATGTGTAACAAATAAACGTTTGATTATGCTGATTACGTGCTTACTGCTTTGGCATAGTCATACTGTTATTTCATGCGCTATTCGCTTTTTCTAAATAAAAAGAAGGAAATAAGATGAACATTGTAGTTCAGGTTTTAAATTTCATAAGTCAGCAGATTTTGAATGTGCCGGCTTATTTGATTGGTATTATTGCAGCAATCGGTCTTATCGCACTCAAGCGTAGTGCAGGACAGGTGATTGCAGGCGGCTTAAAGGCTGCTATGGGTTACCTCATTTTGGGTGCAGGTGCTGGCGTTGTTGTTGGCGCCCTTGCTCCATTTGGCGACTTGGTTTTGAAGTCTACTGGTGCTCATGGTGTTGTACCTACAAATGAGGTTATTACTGCTCAGGCTGCAGGTCAGTACGGTGCTACTTCTGCGTACATTATTGTGCTCAGCTTCGTTCTTATGCTTCTTGCTGCACGCTTTACTCCTCTGAAGTACATATTCTTGACTGGTCACCACATGGTGTTCATGTCTATGCTTTTGGCTCTAGTTCTTTCCGTTGGTTTTGGCGCAAGCAACCAGTTGCTTATTGTTATTGTCGGCTCTGTCATTATGGCAACGGTTATGGTTGTTCTGCCAGCTTTTGCGCAGCCTTTTATGAACCGTATTACTGGTAGCGATAAGCTCTCGATTGGTCACTTTAACTCCTTAAGTTACATTGTTTCTGGTGCTGTTGGTGCTGCTGTTGGTAAGAAGTCTAAGTCTACTGAAGATATCAACTTCCCTAAGGGATTGAGCTTCTTGCGTGATTCAATGGTCTCCACGACTTTGTTGATGGTTGTGCTGTATTTGGTATTCGCAGTGTGGGCTTCGGTTGTGTTGCCAGTAAAGGAACTCTTCAAGATTTTCGCGTCTCATCCTACGGACTATAGTGCCTTCTACATGGCGGCTTTTGCTCAGGCTTTGCAATTTGGAATTGGTGTTAGTGTCATCCTCTACGGCGTTCGTATTATTTTAGGTGAATTGGTTCCTGCATTCCAGGGTATTGCTAACAAGGTCGTTCCAGGCGCTCGTCCAGCATTGGATATTCCAATCGTATTCCCATACGGTGCTAATGCTTCTCTTATTGGCTTCTTGTCTTCCTTCGTTGGAGGTCTTGTAGCTCTCGGACTTATTGCAATTTGGATGGGTTCAGCTTGGGGATTGGCATTGATTCTCCCAGGAATGGTGCCTCACTTCTTCGATGGTGGTGGTGCAGGCGTGTTTGGTAATGCAACCGGTGGTCGTCGTGGTGCTATTCTCGGTGGTTTTATTAACGGTTTAATTATTACATTCCTTCCAGCAGTATTGCTTACTGTTATGGGTTCCTTCGGCTTGGCAAACTCCACCTTCGGCGATGCTGACTTTGGTTGGATTGGTACTGTTGTGGGTAACTTCGCTCACCTCGGTGCTGGCGTTGGTGCTATAAGCTTGATTATTGTTGCTGTTATTCTGTTTGCCTTGGCTTGGGTATGGCAGGTTAAGGTTGTTAACACTGGCTGGCTTCCTGCAGTAAAGCATGCTGAGTTCATTGAAGAAATTAAGAAGCAAGAGCGTGCTGCTAAGAAAGCAGCTATGGCAGCTAAGGCTGCTGAAACTCATGAGGAGGCTGTTACAAAATAAATAGAGTACGGTAAAAAATTACATTTTAGTTAATGCGCCCAGTTTAGATTTTTCTGGGCGCACGTTTTATATTGACCGTCAAATTATGCAGTTAGCGTTGTTTCTGTAGTGTTTTTTGCTTGAGCGTCACAATCTGCTTGAACAATTAAATTACGTGAACGTTTGCGTTTATTTGTTACTCGCGCAGTTGATTAGTGTTGTGTAATGGTAGATACTTAAATTATGAATATTTCTACAGATTTCACTACTGTTCCAGACGATTATTCTAAAGCTGCGCCGGAGCAGAATAAAATCAATGGAATTCCAGTAGTTTCGTTTCCATTTTATATAGATAAATTGCCATCTTTCGTGCATTATTTGCATTGGCGTTTTGTTGACGACGACGCAATACCGGTATGCGGTTTTGAGTGGATTCACTGGACTGCTGCAAACGTGCCTGTTGAAGCGTTAATGTTTGATTTTAACGATTCTCACGCTTTGCAAATACCGGAAGATTTTTCTCGCACGATGACTTCTATGATTCCAGAAGCGCTTCAAGGACGTAACTCGCAAGCAAGCAGATTTATTGGTTGCACTGATCCAGCAATTACTATGCGTTACAACGGCCCGCAGCCTCCTGATAAAGATCACGAATACATGTTTGAAGTTTTTGGTACAGAAAAGCCTTTGCCAAACCTTAAACCGGGATTCTATATGAATGAATTGTTGCGTGAAGTAAGAAACGTAACTTCAGGTGTAGATGCTGATGGCATGTTCCTTACTGGTAAAGCCTAAACGCAAGCACGAGGGCAACCAATTAGGTCAGCAGTTAACGCCTAAGCGTTAGAATCAAACAGTAATAAATCTAAAAATAAAATATAAAATCTAAAAACAGAGGATGCAAATATGGCATGCACAACAATTCTTGTTGGTCGAAAAGCAAGCTACGACGGATCTACGCTTATTGCGCGTAACGAAGACTCCGCAAATGGCGAATTTAATCCAAAGCGCTTAGTGGTAGTAAAGCCGGAAGATCAACCTCGCGTTTATAAGTCTGTTCTTAGCCACGTAACAGTTGAGTTGCCGGATAATCCAATGCAATACACAAGCGTGCCAAACGCAGACTTGCGCGAAGGAATTTGGGGAGAAGCTGGCGTTAACGAAGCAAACGTTGCAATGAGCGCAACTGAAACGCTTACATCCAACGAGCGTGTGTTAGGCGCAGATCCAATGGTTGAGCTTCAAAAAGCGCAAGGCAAAGTTGGGGATGCTGACTATAAGCCGGAAGTGCCGGGTGGAATTGGTGAAGAAGACTTCTTAACGCTTGTTTTGCCTTATATTCGTAGCGCTCGCGAAGGTGTTGAGCGTTTGGGCGCATTGCTTGAAAAGTACGGCACTTATGAGATGAATGGCGTTGCATTTTCGGATGTGAACGAGATTTGGTGGTTTGAAACTGTCGGTGGTCATCATTGGATTGCTAAGCGTGTGCCGGATGAAGCTTATGTTGTTATGCCAAACCAGCTTGGAATTGACGAGTTCGATTTAGATGATGCTTTTGATCTTCAAGAAGAGCATATGTGCTCGGCTGATTTGCTTGAATTTATTGAAGAAAATCACTTGGATTTGTCGGTGGAAAACGCTTCTCCGTTTAACCCTCGTGATGCTTTTGGCTCTCATTCGGATGCTGACCACGTGTACAACACTCCTCGCGCATGGTTCATGGAGCGCTTCTTGAATCCGTATGACGAAGTGTGGGATGGTAAAGACGCTGATCATCGTCCGGACAGCAACGATATTCCTTGGGCTCGCCAGCCTGAGCGCAAGGTAACAATTGAAGACGTTAAGTACGTTTTGAGCTCTCACTATCAGGGTACTGAGTATGATCCTTACGGCAAGCTTGGAGATGAGTATACTCGTCATATGCTGCGTCCAATCGGCATTAACCGTCAAAGCGAGCTTGCTGTAATGCAAATCCGCCCTTACATGCCGGAAGCAATGCGTGCAATTCAGTGGATTACTTACGGTTCTAATCCTTTCAATTCTTTGATTCCGTTCTATCCAAACGTAAATCGCACTCCAAAGTATTTGGAAGATACGACTACTCGCGTAACAAGCGAAAACTTCTATTGGGAGAATCGCATTATTGCTGCTCTTGCGGATGCCGCATTTAACGACACTGCAAACGCGATTGAGCGCTACCAAGAAGTTGTCGGTTCCCTTGGTCACGCAATGGTCAAGTCTACGGATGCTGCCGTGGCAGATATTCTTGGCGTTGATTTGGCTGATTACGAGCCAGAACGTGAAGGTGATGAAGGCGAAGATTACGATGATTTAGTTCGCGATCCCGAAGCTATTATTGCCGAGCTTCGCAACGATAAAGTGCGTGAGGCTTTGGCTGAAGCAAATGACGATATGGCGGCAAAGTTGAAGAAAGAAACCGATTCTTTGCTTGACACGGTGCTGTACATCACTAGCATGCGTATGAAGAATGGTTTTAATCGTTCTGATCACTGAAATGCAATTAAATAAGTTTTCTCGTAATTGATATGGAAAAACTTACGAAAATAATTTAATAACTCAGATGCCTTCCTAAGAAATGAACTTTTTATTTCATGTGGAAGGCATTTTTGTTATCTTTTGTTATTTTGCTATAGACGTTGCTAATAGCGCGTATAGATATTGCGTGTGGTGCCTATGCTGCGAACAAACAATCGTATAGTATGAATCATGTAATTAACATTATCCGCATGCATAGTTGTGCCAATATGCCTATGAAAGAGGGGTACATGAGCATTCTTGATTCATACACTACAACATTCGGTTTGGTTAAAAAAATTGATGCCTTTGGGTACTTGGATTATTTAAAGCAACATCCAGAGGAGCCTAGGAAGCGCGGTAAAGTTCTGCTTGTTACTGCTGATACTCCTTTGAAAGCTTCTCGCGGAGAAGGTAAAACGACTACAACTATTGCGTTGGTTGATGCTTTGCGTGAGCGAGGTGTGGACGCAGCTGCAGTTCTTCGTCAGCCAAGCATGGGCATTACAGCTGCTGGTTCTAAAGGTGGTGCAAGTGGTGGCGGTAAGTCTTCGCTTTCTCACCCTGAGTTGATTGACTGGGGTTTGTGTGGTGAAATGGCTGCTATTGCTTGCGCGCAGAATTTGCTTGTGTCGTTTGCGGAAAAAGCAGTCGACGAGGGTGCCCTTGATACTATTTTAGTTCCTCGAGTTAGCGAAGTTCCTTCGCGATCTTTGCGAAGCATTGCTGTTGATTTTGGCAAGGGGACTGTTCCTGAGCGCGTCGTTTTGACGCCAACTTGTGAGCTCATGCAAATCGTAGTGTTGTCGCGCAGTATGGACGAGATTTCTCATCGTGTTTCTTCAATGATTGCTGGCACAAAAGACGGTAAGTCTGTTCAGTTTGGCGAGTTTGTGGATTTGTGGCGAATCACCAATATTCTTGCCGACGCTGTAAAGCCTGCTAAAACTGAGACGATTAATGGTTCTCCAATTTACGTTCATTGTGGCCCGTTTGCGAACGTTTCGCTTGGTATTCCAAGCCTTGTAAGTGTTGAAATGGCTTGCGCTGAGCATGATGTTGTGGTTGTAGAAGCAGGTTATGGTACGGATGCTGGTGCTCAAAAGTGGTTAGATATTGCTGCTCGCGAGTTTGGTGCAAAGTGGCCTGCTGCTGCAGTTGTAGTTACTCGCGCAACTACTTGGCGAGATGACGAAACTTTGGCTTGGCGTTACCCATTCCATGTTTCTCGTTTGGAATCTCTTAATATCCCTACGTTCCCGTTGATTAATTTGTGGGAAGGTGAAGATAATCAAGTTCCTGAATTGTTGGAACAAGCTAAGTCTTTAGGATTCAGAAAGCCGATTGTTGGCAATTTATTCCGCGATGGTGGCGATGGTTTGGCAAATCAGCTGGACGATTTTGTGTCTGCAATAACTGATGATGTTGAAACGAAAGTTCCAGAAAGTAGGCGTGGAAAGACGCTTAGGGAGCGAATTAACTTGCTGTGCGCAGAAGCTTACGGTGTTCCTACTGAGCGTGTGATCGATAAAGCAGGTTTTGCTGATTCATTGAAAGAAGCGCAGAATTTGTGTGCAAATTCTGGAGTTGTTTTCGATGACCTCGCGCTTGTTGCTGTAAAGTCGCCAGCAACTATGACTGACGATGATCATGCACCTGAAGATTCTCGCACTGTGACATTGAAGAAAGTGGAAGTTCACGCTGGAGCTGGAGTTGTGCAAGTAAATCTCACATCTTCACTAACTACTCCAATGCCAAAAATAGTGTGAAATATTAATAGTGTGATTTTCTCTTAAATATTGAGATTAATTAAAATTACTTATTAATAGCAAGTAACAAAACGTCGTCGACATATCAATCATGGTGTGTGGGCGACGTTTTGTTTTTGCTTTGTTTACCAAATGGGTTAAAAAGGGAACAAACGCGGGAGAGTTGAAGTTAAATTACGCAAAAGTGCGATGCAACCAATCGCAAGCAAGCTTAACCCACTGCTGAACTTCTGGCTGAACAAATTCAGTAAGCACATTTCCGTTTTCGTCGCGTTTTGCTGTTTCTTTAACTGCCAAAGCTAAGCCGTGAGGTCCTTTAGGGAACAGGTGCGCTTCAACACTTACTCCAGCTTCAACGCAAGCGTTCACAAACATTATTGAATTTTCTACTGGAACTGTTTGATCAGTAATGGTTTGCCATACAAATACAGGTGGAGTTTTACGATCCACGTGATTTTCCAGCGAAAGTTTATTGACAAGTTCAGTTCGCTCTTCGTCGCTAACTTCTCCAAATAGACGATCGAACGTTGGCTTATGCGCATATTTCCCAGCAGAAATAACAGGATATGCGAGCATAAGAGCATTTGGGCGCACGTCATCAGCAGCATACCCGTTTGCTTCCTCAACTTCGTCGCTAACGCTAGTTGCAAGGTTTGCAGCCACATGCCCTCCAGCGGAGAATCCAATAATTGCAACTTTTTGCGCATCTACGTGCCATTCTTTTGCGTTTTTGCGAATTAAGCTGATCGCTTCTGCTGCTTCTAAAAGCTGAGTTGGGTATGTGCTTGGAGTAAGCGAGTATCGCAACACAAAAGTGTGGAATCCTTCTGCAGCAAACTTCATGGCAACAGGCTCTGCCTCACGATTCGATACGCGCAAGAAGCCTCCGCCTGGCAAAATTAGAATTGCAGGACGGTTTTGCAAGCCTTTGCTATCTAAATTATCGTCTAAAATATATCCAATAAGCTGCGCATCGCTTCCATCTATACTTTTTATTTTCTGATTTATAATCTTCATAGTGTCTCTTTTCGTTTCGCTTATATTGCAATTACACTAAGCATAATTCTAATCAAATACCTCGCTTTGTAAGTGCGTTCTTTTATAAATTCGTGTAGAGTTTTAAGAAGTTTTATAAGGAGATTCAAGATGTGTAACGAAGAAGATAGTTTAGGTAAAGTTGTTTTAGCTGCTACGCCTATCGGGAATATGGCAGACGCTTCTGCACGATTAATTAATCTTCTTGAAACTGCTGATATTGTTGCTGCTGAAGACACGCGTAGGCTTTATGATTTAGCGAATCGCCTTGGTGTACATGTTTCTGGTAGCGTAATCGCATACCACGATCATAATGAGCGAAATAAGGCAGATGGCTTGCTAGACAAAGTTGAGCAGGGTAGCACTGTTCTTGTTGTTTCAGACGCAGGTATGCCTACCATTAACGACCCGGGTCTTGCTGTTGTTCGACGTGCAATAGAGCGAGATTTGCCTGTTACTTGCGCGCCTGGTCCTAGTGCAGTTTTAGATGCGCTTGCTCTTTCTGGATTGCCAACCGATCGCTTCTGTTATGAAGGCTTTTTGCCTCGTAAATCTGGTGAGCGTCAACAGCATTTGCGCTCACTTAAAGCCGAGCGACGAACAATAGTATTTTATGAGGCTCCACATCGTATTGCAGAAGCAATGGAAGACATATTGGCAGTACTTGGTTCTAATCGTCCAATGGCGTTATGCCGTGAACTTACAAAAGATTTTGAGGAAATTCGTCGTGGAACTGTGCAAAGTATTCACGATGGTGTTTTAGCGGATCCTCCTCGAGGTGAAATAGTTTTAGTTATCGGTGGTGCAAGTGATGAAGAAGTGCAGTCTGAAAGCACAGATTTAAGCATTGATGCTCTTGCAAAGCTTTCGCTTGAATGTGCAGAATCCGAAGGTTTGCGCATAAAAGAAGCAATTACAAAAGTAGTAAAAGAGCATCCGTTTGCTGACGGATCTTTTGCTAATCGTAAGCAAGTTTATGCGTCTTGTCTTGAGCATAAACCTGATCAAAAATAAGATTTCTGCTTTTGCTACTATTTTTTGCTTTCTATTCATTGCTGTCATACGCAGAAAATAGCACTTCAAAACTGTAACGAACGTCAGGTCCACCTTGTTGAGAAATATATTCTAAAATTTGCGCGTCTGCTGAAGGGTTTGCAATAATCCATTTTCGAAGTTCCGGTATTTTTTGCGCGATGTACCATAGCACTTCCATTTTTGTTGCAGGGTCGATAGCAACAGATGGCGTGAGTATTATAGGTGGTTTTGGAGGGCTGTTTGTTTTAGTTGCATAAGAGTTCTTCATTTCCATGGTTTGTTTGCTTCTTTCGCAATGTTTCGTATCCAATTTCTTGCATGTATTGAGCCTGGGAAATATGGGTTTCCGTCAATAGTACGTTTGCATTTTCGCAAGTCAATGCTGTATTTAGATATCAATAGGTGAGCAATATCTTTTCTATAAGGTTCGTGCTCTTCGTTTTCGCTTGGAGTGTACGCTAAATCGCAAATTGTTCGTTCTGGCGTTGTTATTCTAATTTTTCCAAGTATTACGTATTCTTCATTGTTTAAGTGTCTTCGAAATGCGCGAATCGCATGACCGTGCGGCTTTTTTCTTCTGTGCCCATAATCAATAACATCTATATTTTCAGGAAAATGACCCCCTATCCAAACCCATGCTGCAGTAAATAAACAGGCTATGCTTTCTGTAGGCATAAGATTGCTCACAATATTGCTTCTTCCTTGAGTGGAAATAGCTGCCTTATTTGAATATCCTGCATTTAAATCAAGCCTATTGAATACACCAATTTGAGAAAGTTTTTTCATGCACATTGGACCTGGTAAATGGTTGTCGTCAAGTAATTCTGGGAATTGCGTTTGTGTTTCTTCGCAAATATCCAATAAATTGCGCATATTTTGTTGGTTTTTCAATTTTCTTTAATCCTTTCTTTTTGCATATTTATTTTTCAGCGCGATTATTTACGATTCGTATTGTGCATATTGTTGTTTTTTAGTGCATGTTTTCTAGTGCATTAGTTTCGTAGTGCATAAGTTGAGATTATGTTTATATTTGCTTCAATTCCAGGCTGGTTTTATAACTTGTGGATATGTGGATGAACTCGTGTGAGGCTTGTTATCCAGCGTGTTTTTCTCGTATATTTGGGATTCTTTTTGCAATGTTCTTATGTACTGTCCGCGTTGAACAAGATAATAATTGTCTATGAGTCATATTTTGGTGAATGTTGCTTGGCCGTATGCTAACGGCCCTCGTCATATTGGTCACGTCGCAGGCTTCGGGGTCCCATCAGACGTATATGCGCGTTACGAGCGCATGAAAGGTAATGACGTATTAATGGTGTCTGGCACGGATGAGCACGGTACACCTATTTTGGTTGAAGCAGATAAGGAAGGCGTTTCTGCACAAGAGCTTGCTAATCGTTATAATCGTGTGATTACTAAGGATTTGTGCGATTTAGGTTTGAGCTACGATTTGTTCACGCGTACTACCACTGCAAATCACGAGCATGTTGTGCAAGAAATGTTCCGTCAGTGCTTAAAGAACGGCTATATTTACAAGGGCACTCAGAAGGTTGCTATTTCTCCTTCCACTGGTCGTACTTTGCCAGATCGTTATATTGAAGGCACATGCCCATTGTGTGGCGCAGATGGTGCTCGTGGCGATCAATGTGATGCTTGTGGAAACGAGCTTGATCCGGATGAGCTTATTAATCCAGTTTCTAAAATTAATGGTGAAACTCCGCGCTTTGAAGAAACTGAACATTATTTCCTAGATTTGCCTGCTTTGGCTGAAGCGAATGTTAACTGGCTTCATTCTCGCGAAGGTTGGCGCACGAATGTTATTAATTTCTCGCTTGGATTATTTAATGAAGTAAAGCCGCGAGCTATTACGCGCGATATTGATTGGGGCATTCCTGTTCCTGTTGAAGGATGGATTGATAATCCAAATAAGCGTTTATATGTTTGGTTTGATGCTGTTATTGGCTACTTGTCTGCATCTATTGAATGGGCTCGTCGACAAGGCAAGCCAGACGCTTGGCGTGATTGGTGGTGTGATCCTAAGTCTCCTGGATACTACTTCATGGGCAAAGATAACATTACTTTCCATTCTCAGATTTGGCCTTCGGAAATGCTTGCCTACAACGGTGCTGGTTCTAAAGGTGGTGAGGCTGGCATTTATGGCCCATTGAACATGCCTGAACAGGTTGTTGCTTCTGAGTTCATGACTATGGAAGGCAAGAAGTTCAGCTCTTCGCGCGGAATCGTGATTTATGTGAAGGATATTTTGGCACGTTACCCTGTAGATGCTGTGCGTTACTACATTTCTATTGCGGGTCCAGAAAATTCTGATGCTGATTTTACTTGGGCTGAGTTTGCTCGTCACAATAACGAAGAACTTGCTGCAAGCTGGGGTAATCTTGTCAATCGTGTGGCAAATCTTATTAATAAGAACTTTGGTGCAATTCCTCCTCTTGATGAAGATTCTATGACTGCAATGGATCGCGCTCTTCTCGATCAAACTTCTGATGCTTTTGCTTTGGTTGGTAGTTTGATTGAGCGTCATCGTCAGAAGAATGCTCTTACTGAAGCAATGCGAGTAGTTGCGGATATTAATAAATATATTTCTGCAACTGAGCCTTGGAAAATTAAAGATGATGAGGATCGCCTTGGTACTGTGTTGCATGTTGCAGCTCAGGCTGTTTCGGATGCTAATCATCTGCTTGCGCCATTCTTGCCTCATGCAGCTCAAAAAGTTTGGGAAGCACTTGGTGGCACTGGCGTATTCTCGCCTTTGCCTCATATTGAAGAAGTTGAAGATTTGGATAATCCAGACTTCAAGTATCCGATTATTACGGGCGATTATCGCTTGGGGGAAACTGTTCATCCTTGGGAGAGTGAGGAGTTGGTAGCAGGTACGCCTGTGCCTAAGCCAAGTCCTATTTTTGCCAAGATTCCAAAAGAAGCAGTTGAGGAGGAGCTTGAGCGTTTTGCATCTGCTTTGTCCGAGCGTCAGCGTGTCGAGGCGGAAAGACTTGCTGCAGCAAAAAAATCTTTGGAAAATAGTGAGAAATAGGTTGAAATTCTCAATAAATAAATTGTAAAATTAAAGAACATAGCAAATGGTTCTCTAAAAGAAAATATTTTAAGGAAATTTTAAGGAAAAACTCTTTTCTTTGGACGAATGTTTAGCTATACTAACATATGTTAATGGTTCGCCATTAGCGAGGTTCGTTTTCGAACCCCATAATTGAAACCTTCTTCTCTCTTTCTCTCTGCCCCGGCGGGTTTCTCTTCCCGCCGGGCTTCTTTTTAATTTGTGAAAAAAGTAAAACAACAATAAAAGCGCAGACTGCAAAAACAATCTGCGCTCACATAGTTACCAAACTTAATTTTAATGGTAACGATTTAACGGCAACGCTTCGAAAGTGGCGCCCACGGTTCAAGCATTACTGGTTCTTGATCCAATACAGCTAAAGTTTCTTTGTCAAGGTACTTTTTGTTGATGATTATTTCGTTCACATAACGATCGAACCACTCTGCTGAGCCAACATAATAGCCATCTTCGCCAGCATCCTTGCCCCAGCTGTTCTCGATCTTCCAGCGATCTGGCTCGCCATCTTTGTTAAGATTCACGCCAGTGAATGTCATTGCGTGATTTCCTGGGCAATCCATATATTCCAAGCCGTGAGCTTTATCGAATGTAAACTTCACGTCAAACAATTCATCTACGCGCACAACTGCAGGATCGAAGAATCCACTGTCACGCAAGGAGAACTGCGTGCAATCGCATGCAAACCAGATTGGATGACCATCTTTTAATTGGTCTACAGCTGCTTTTTTGAATACATCGAGAGGCACATTAACAAATTCCATTTCCTTTGTTTCAGCTACGTTGGTGCTGTACTTAAATTGGTAGAGCTTGTTGAATGGTGTGCGTTCCATAGGTGCGTTGCATATTGTTACGAAGTCGTTTACGTCAACTGGAACGTACTTCTTTGCGAACTCAAGTGGAGTAATTCCGTATTCACAAATCATTGGACGCTCATCTTTGCCGGTTTTTGGCTTGTCAGCTTTGCCGGTTTTCTCGCCATCTTTCTTGGTTTCGTCTTTTTCGCCGTCCTTCTTATCGTCATCGTCATCTTTAGTTCGTGCGAAGAAGTCAAACTGTGCAGGTGGTTCACCCAGGGCAATAGTTGTCATACGATAAACGGTTTCCAAATCGCGAACTTTCATTTCGCGCAATTCTTCCAAAGAAGTTCCGTTCTTATGAGCTTCACGCAATTCGTATGCAAACTCGCGCAACTTGGTATTGATGTATTGTACGAATGCATCAGAGTCGACTGAGTTCTGTGAATCTGGATATGCACTCTTTGGCATAAGTCCGTACTTGTTTACCAAGTTGACGAACATTTGCCACCAGCCGCCGTCATCGATTGGACCATAGTTAATGCTCTCAAAAAGTCGGCTATTAACATCTTCATCAAGTGTTGAAAGCACATTTTCCAAATAAGCGTTTGCTTTTTCAATCTTGTCCCAGAAGAATAGGTAGCTTTCTGAAAACTCAAAGTCGTCTAAATTCCACTTATGCATTACTTCGTATCGCAAAGTATTAAGTGAGGCGAACATCCAGCAGCGTCCGGAGCGCTTCTGATTGGTAATGCTGCCTTGTTTTAATTCTATTGAGAATTCGCGAGGAAGAGCACGCTTGCCTTGGTAGCTTGTTGCGGCTTTAAGCACACCATTTGTTACTGCTGCATTCGCGGCGAGAAGATTTGCGCGCTGTTCGTTAAAATGTTTGGAATAATTTTTTACATGTTCCAGAGTTACGGCTTTGACGTTTTCAGCCATGAGCTTATTCATTCTCCTTTTAGAGTTGAAAATACGAATAAAAAATATTGTATACTGCTCAATGTCTCGCGTGTGTTTCTTGTCTATGCCTATTTTCGGCATTTGCTTGAATACTATTAATTATTTTAGTAAAACTACAATTTTTTCGGTAAATATTCAGTTTTTGTAATTAAATTTTGAATTTATTATATTTGCTTATAAAACGTATTTTGTATGTATAAAAATACTTTTTTGATTTTAAAATACATGTCTTTGTGTAAAAATATAGCTAGAAATCACTGATATTTTGCGTTTTTTTGCATGTTTAGATATGTATAATGTAACTTATATATACGAAATTTTTCCCTTGGGTATTGAGAAAAGTGTTGTGCAAAAATATTTTCTGTTTGTCTCTTTGTACATAGCTTGGCTAAAAATATACTAATTATGTGTCCCGGATTGACAAGGGTTGATTCAAACACGCCCTTTTCAAGGTCGAGTGTTAGATCGGCAATACTGTAAATCACAAGATTTATGGATGCCGAATGGAGGTAAAAAATGGCTAGTCGTAGAAAAGAGTCACAATGATACGATACATCGTTAAACGATGCCTGAATTATGTGGTGATGTTGTTTGTTGCCGTATCCATGACGTATTTCTTGACAAGTGCTTTTATGAGACCGCGTTCGAACTACATGTCTAGGCATCCGCATCCACCTATTGCATCAATCAACCGTTCTTTGGATTTGGCAAATATTAACGACCAGACTCCAGTGTTTACTCGTTATTGCCGTTGGATTTACAACATTTTTACTAAGTGGGATTGGGGATTGAGCCCAGATCAAGCTCCAGTTGGTCCGGCAATTATGTCTCGTATTGGCGCATCTGTTCAGCTGGTTACAGGCGCTACAATTCTTGGCATTGTTCTCGGTGTTAGCGTTGGTGTTTACACTGCTATCCGTCAGTACAAGTGGCAAGATAGAGTTCTTAATTCCACCGCAACCTTCCTGTTGGTTGTTCCTGCAGCAGTTTTGGGTTTGATGGTTGTGCTTGCTGCTATTAGCATTAACCACGCAACAGGCGTGCGACTTTTCTACGTTACTGGTTTGCACTCTTACCAAGGTTCTGACCCGTTCATGTTCCTTCTTGACTTCCTTCAGCATTTGATTTTGCCGACGATTGTTATGACAATTCCTGGCATGGTTGGGTATCATTTAACGCAGCGCACGTATCTTCTCGATACTATGAATGCTGATTACGTTCGTACGGCTCGCGCTAAGGGCTTACCTTTGAATTTGGCTATTCGCCGCCACGCTTTGCGTACTTCTTTGATTCCAACAGCTGTTGACGTCGCCTTCTCTATTGCAGGCGTGTTTACGGGTGCTGTGATTACTGAAACCGTGTTTGCTATTAACGGCCTTGGTAGCTACTTCGTTCAGACCATTATGCAGAACGATATTAACGGTTCTGTTGCTATTGCAGCGTTTGGTGCTGTATGTACCTTAGTTGGTGCTCTGCTTGCAGATATCTTCTCTGCTTGGCTCGACCCACGTATTCGTTTGAACTAGCAGAACAGTGTAGGTGAATTTGATATGAATAAAAAAGATGTATCTTCAAAACCTCAAGAATCTGCTGCAGATAGAAAAGCTACTGCTGGTGCCTGGGGCAACTTTAAGCGCACTGGTAAGATGACGCTTTATACGCGTCGATTCTTCCGTCGCCCGTCTGCAGTTGTGGGCTTGGTTATGTTCGTAATTTTGATTCTTTTTGCTTTGTTTGGCTCAAAGATTTCAAAGTGGAGCTACGACGAACCAGACTTTTCTTCTCTAGCAACTCCTCCTTCTGCAGAGCATTGGCTGGGAACTACGCCAGGCGGTTCAGACATGTACGCAATGGTTGTGCGCGGACTTGGTCGTTCACTTTCCATTGGTATTGTTAGCTCTATTACCATTACAGTTATTGCTGCTTTGGTTGGTACTGCTATTTCTTACTTCGAAGGATGGTTTGAGCAGGTTGGTATGTGGCTTTTGGACATGCTGCTGATTGTTCCTTCCTTCCTGCTGATTGCTTTAATCATTAGTGCTTCTAGTGGTGGTAGCGATTGGCTGTGGTTGGCATTTGGCTTAACAGCTTTTGGTTGGATTGGTTACGCTCGTACTCTTCGTACGTTGACTTTGAGCTTGCGCGAACGTGAGTATGTTCGTGCAGCTAAGTTCGAGGGCGTTTCTTCGTTCCGCATTATTGTGCGCCACTTGGTTCCAAACTTGGGTTCTGTATTGATTATTAACACGGTTCTTGGTGTTATTGGTGCGATTAACGGCGAAACTGCTTTGAGCTTCTTGGGCCTTGGTATTAAGGCTCCGGATACTTCTCTTGGTACTTTGCTTAATGCTGGCCAAAGCGTTGTGCAGACTTCTCCGTGGGTGCTTTTGGTGCCGTCTGCAGTGCTTGTTTTGCTAACCTTCTCCGTGCAGCTTATTGGTGACGGTTTGCGTGATGCCATTGATCCATATTCTAGGTCTGTTGGTAAGGCCGACTAACGAGCGTTTGGAGTGATAAACATGACTGATATTGCAAATAACGCTATTAAGGAAGAAACCACGATGGAAGATCAAAACAACGAACCGTTGCTTTCAGTACGCGACTTGCAAATTAGCTTCGCTTCTGAAGCTGGTACTGTGCATGCTGTGCGCGGAATGAATTTTGATTTGTACCGCGGAAAGACTATTGGTATCGTTGGCGAATCTGGTTCTGGTAAGTCGGTTACGTCCTTGGCTGTTATGGGCTTGCTGGATAAAAACGCTAGCGTTAAAGGCTCTGTAAAGTATAAGGGCGAGGAGCTTTTAACTAAGTCTGATGCAGAAATGAGTAAGATTCGTGGCAAGAATATTGCTATGGTGTTCCAGGATCCTCTTTCTGCTTTAACTCCAGTTTTCTCTATTGGTGATCAGCTTAAGGAAGCTTTGGTTATTCATAATCCTGACATGACTGAAGAGCAGATTCGCGAGCGTTCTATTGAATTGCTTGATTTGGTTGGTATTACTAAGCCGGCTGAGCGTTTGAAGGCTTTCCCTCACGAGTTTTCTGGTGGTATGCGCCAGCGCGTGATGATTGCTATGGCTATTGCCAATAATCCTGACATTATTATTGCCGACGAGCCTACTACCGCTTTGGATGTGACTATTCAGGCTCAGGTTTTGGAAGTTTTGAAGAAAGCTCAGCGCGAAACCGGCGCTGCAATGATTTTTATTACTCACGATTTGGGCGTAATTGCTGGCGTTGCAGACGAAGTTATTGTTATGTATGCGGGTCATTTGGTTGAGCATAATAGCGTTGAAGAGATTTTTGCTCACCCAACTCAGCCGTACACTATTGGCTTGTTGGGTGCTGTTCCTCGCGTTGATCAAAAGCGCACTCGTCGTTTGACTCCAATTTCTAAGCCGACTATGGATATGCTTATGGCTGAAGAAGAAAGCGGCGACGACAGCACAATGATGGGTCTTGAAGCTGAAAGCGAAACTGTTCGCTCGTTGCTTCATGCGGAAACCGAAAAGCCAATTAAGCCAATGTTTGAAGGCATTCCTCGTGAACAACGAAAAGTTGTTTTGGATGTTAAGAACTTGGTTAAAACATTCCCAATTACTAGCGGTGGCTTCTTGCGACGCAAGGTTGGCGAAGTTCGCGCGGTTGATGGTGTGAGTATTGAGGTTCGTGAAGGCGAAACTGTGGCTTTGGTTGGCGAGTCTGGTTCTGGTAAGTCCACGACTTTGATGGAGATTATGGGCTTGAAGAAGCCTGAGTCTGGTTCTATTACAGTTTTTGGTACTGAGTTGAACGATAAGTTGACTCGTGAGCAGCGTCGCGAACTTCGTTCTAAGATTCAGTACGTGTTCCAGGACCCAATGAGCTCGCTTGATCCTCGTATGCTTGTTTACGATATTTTGGCCGAGCCTTTGCTCGTGCAAAAGAAGTCGAAGGAAGAAATTCGCCAGCGTATTGCTGAGCTTATGCAATTGGTTGAGTTGAATCCTGATCAAGTTGATCGCTTCCCAACGCAGTTCTCCGGCGGTCAGCGTCAGCGTATCGCTATTGCTCGCGCTTTGGCTGTGAATCCTAAGCTTTTGCTTCTTGATGAGCCAGTTTCGGCTTTGGATGTTTCTATTCAGGCTGGAATTATTAACTTGCTTGAAGATTTGCAAGACAAGTTGGGTGTTGCTTACTTGTTCGTGGCTCACAACATGGCTGTGGTTCGTCACATTTCTAGCCGTATTGCTGTTATGTATCACGGTCGAATTGTTGAATCTGGTGAAACGGATGAGGTGTTTGATAATCCAAAGCACCCTTACACTCAGGCTTTGATTAGCGCTGTGCCAATTCCGGATCCTACAATTGAGAAGAACCGTAAGCGTATTATTCTTTCTGAAGAAGATAATTTTGACGATGTTAGGTAATTCATGACTTGTTGATTTTAGTTAATCTTCATCAATCTGAATAAATTACTTAGTCGCGCATGTTTATTACAACATGCGCGATTTTTTATTGTGTAACATAAATTTAAAAAACGTAATATATTTTGTTTTTTAGCCAAAATAAACTAAAAAATTTTCTGTTTTGCTCATTATAGATAATAAATTATTCTTTTTTGCCTAATTTTCATAAAGTTGAAAAGAAAAAAATCAATATTTTGTGAAAACGATTTGTCGAATGTCATAGAGTTGTATATACTCATACAACATACCGGAAGACGGACATCATCCGGGGAATGAGAGGAATCATGAAAAATACAAATGCAGGTAAACTGACTGTATTTGCCGCAGCTGCACTTTCTGTTGCAATGCTGCTCGGCGCTTGCGGCGGTGCTACTAACAATGCTGGTAAAGCAGGTATGACTGAAGAGCCAGCTGCTGGTGTTGACACTTCTTACACTGGCGAACTTCCAATGCCAGATGTCAACAAGCGTTACGATAATCCACAGTCACGTGACAACGTTAAGGACGGCGGCACTTACACCGTTGCTCTTCCTGTTCTCGGTCCAAACTGGAACTACGCTTCCAACGATGGTAACTCTGGTTACATGAATACTTTGTGGGGCTTCTACCAGCCAAATCTTATGGCTTATGACACCGTTAAGGGTGAAAAGCTTAAGTACAACCCTGACTACATCACTTCCGTCAAGAAGGTTAGCGATAAGCCACTCGTTGTTCAGTACAACTTGAACCCAAAGGCCAAGTGGAATGACGGCACTGATATTGATTACACCGCATTTAAGGCTACTTGGCAGGCTTTGAACGGAAAGAACAAGGATTACTCCGTCCCAAGTACTGAAGGCTATGACTGCATCAAGAGTGTTGAACAAGGTTCCACTCCAAAGCAGGTTATAGTGACTTATGAGAAGCCATGCGCAACATGGGAAATGCTTTTCGCTCCACTGGTTCATCCAAAGGCCGGTGACGTTAAGACCTTCAACCAGGGTTGGGTAAACAATCCTCACAACGAGTGGGGTGCAGGTCCATTCCAGATTGAATCCGCAACCGAAAATCAGGTTGTTTTCACCCGCAATCCAAAGTGGTGGGGTAAGAAGGCAAAGCTCGATAAGGTTGTTGTAAAGCGTATGGAAGATACTGCAGCTTTGAACGCTTTCCAGAACGGTGAAATCGATGCTGTAACCGATACCATTTCTTCTAAGGACGCAATCAAGTCTGCTCGTAGCGTTAAGGGTGCTCAGCTGCGTTACGGCTACAGCACCAAGGTTCGCGTGCTTAACTTCAACGCTAAGTCCAAGCCACTTAACGAGCTTGCAGTTCGTAAGGCTGTTGTTCAGGCATTCGACGTTGCTACCTACAACAAGATTCAGTTCCAGGGCATGAACTGGAAGAGCGAGCAGCCAGGTTCTGAGCTTCTCTCCATGTTCCAGGCTGGCTACAAGAACAATCTTCCTGCTGACGGCAAGTACAACACCGAAAACGCTAAGAAGACCCTTGAAGCTGCTGGTTACAAGATGGGCAAGGATGGCTACTACGCCAAGAATGGCAAGACTCTTGAGATTTCCTTCACCTTCTTCGGCGATGATTCTACTCAGGCAGCTCTTGCTAACGCATTCCAGGCCATGATGAAGAAGGCTGGAATTAAGTGCAAGACTGTGAACCATGCTGTTGCTAAGTTCTCCGAGGTTGTTGCTTCGCACGAGTACCAGGTGCTTCCATTGGCATGGCAGTCCACATCTCCATTGAGCTTCTTGTCTGCAGCAAGCCAGGTTTACAAGTCTGATAGCGATTCCAACCTCGGTCTCGTTGGCAATAAGAAGATTGATGCTATGCTCAACAAGATTGGCAAGACCTACGATTACAAGGAACAGACTGATTATGCAAACAAGGCAGAGTCTGCAGCTCTCGCACTCTACGGAACTCTTCCAGTTTCTGCTCCTCCTATTTACCAGGTGTTCAAGAAGGGCTTTGCTAACAACGGCCCTGCTGGTTACGCAAGCACCTACCCAGAGGATATGGGCTGGCAGAAGTAAGTAAATTTGTAGCGATAATTCGCGCAAGTTTACTAAGCTGATTGCTTAACTTATAGCATGTGGCGTGTAGTCTTTTGGCTACACGCCACATCTTTTTGTGTATGCTAATGTGAGAAAATAGTATAAATTTAAAATTAAGTCTCAAAAAGCAAAATCGGAAACAAAGGAGAAGCTGGCGCATGTACGTCAATCCGAATAAACGCAAAGATGCGAGTAACGTGCGCTGGGTATTGCAATACTGTAAGCCGGACATGTGGAAAGTTTGGCTTGCTATTTTTCTATTTATTATCAATGACACGATGGCAATGACAATGCCGTTGCTTTCGGGCTTTATTGTAGACAAAATCATTATTGGCAAACAGCATAATTTGCTTATAAGCGTATGCGTTTTGATGGTAGCAATGATGATTGTTCGCGTTGGCTCAAGGTATATTTACCAGCTTTTAATGGAAAAGTTTGGTCAAAATGCCGTGTATCGCCTGGTGAGCGACGAGTACGAAAAGCTTCATTCTCTCGATTTTACGTACTTTAATCACACGCGCACAGGCGACATTATGAGTCGTATGACATCGGATACTGACGCGATTCGTCATATTTTAAGTTGGGTTTCGTATATGGCGTTAGATTGTGTAGTAATGTTCGTGCTAGCGCTGGTTATAATGTTTTCAATTCAGTGGAAGCTCGCTTTAGCACTTATGTCAATTACGCCATTTTTGTTTCTGCTCGCAAAAATTATGGGCAAAAAAGCTAGACCGAAATTCCTTGCAATTCGTGAATCCTTTGCGCGCATGAATTCAATGGTGGAAGAAAATATCGAGGGGAATCGCGTAGTAAAAGCTTTCGTGCGTGAGGATTACGAAACTAAGAAATTCGATAAGTGCAACGAAGACTACTTTAATTGCAATATTACGCTTGCAAAAAATACTCAAAAATACATGCCTTGGCTCGATGGCATGGGTTTTGTGCTTGAGCTTATAACAGTTGGTTTCGGCGGATGGCTTGTTTTGAATGGCAACATGACTTTAGGTGCATTCGTCACTTTTAATAGCTTCCTTTGGATGCTACACATGCCTGTACGAATGGTGGGCTGGCTTATTAATGATTGGCAGCGTTTTAACGCAGGATGCGTGAATATTCGCAAACTTCTTACGCAAGAATCGCATATTAGACATCCAAAAGAAGCGGACGAAACCGTTAAAATTAGAGGTAAAATTACTTTTGAGCATGTTGATTTTTCATTCCCAGACGATCAAGACTCTCCAATCTTAAAAGATATTGATTTAGACGTTCCTGCTGGAAGCAAACTGGGTATTCTTGGTGAAACTGGTTCCGGCAAATCAACTCTCGTAAGTCTTATAGCAAGATTCTATGATCCTACGCGTGGTCGTGTTTTAATTGACGGAAAAGACGTGCGCGAATGGCCGTTAGAAACTGTTCGTAACCAAGTTAGCATAGTTGCGCAGGAAACATTCCTATTTTCGGACACTATTGCAGGAAATATTAGTTTTGGATTACCTCAAACTAAAGAAAATTGTAAGGAATTAGATAATACCATTCGCACGATGGCAACAATTGCTGCAGCAGACGATTTTATTATGGATATGCCAGAAGGCTATGAAACAGTAGTAGGCGAGCGTGGGGTAGGTCTTTCTGGTGGGCAAAAGCAGCGTTTGAGCTTAGCTAGAGCGTTGGCAAATAATCCTGCAATCTTGATTATGGACGATACAACTTCTGCTGTAGATATGGAAACGGAAGAGCATATTCAGCAGGAGCTGAAAAAGCTTGATGGCACGCGCACAATAATCACTATTGCGCACAGAATCTCATCCGTTAAAGATGCAGACATGATTGTTGTGCTAGATCACGGGAAAATTATTGAACGCGGCACGCATGCTCAGCTTGTTGCAGCGCACGGGAGGTATTGGGAGATCTATAGAAAGCAACTTGGCTTTAAAACTGGCAGGTCTGCAGGATTCGAAACGAAGGGGGAGTAGAAATGGCACAACGTAATACTTATCGTGAAAACGAAGGTCAAGAAGAACACATAAACGTGCACGAACTTATGCGCGTTAGAAAATATATGAAGCCGTATGCTACTAAACTTCTATTCGTAATTATGGTAGTTATTAGCGGCAGCATCATTATGACAGCGATGCCAATGATTACGAAAACGCTAATCGACGTTGTATTGTCTCAGAAAAACGTCAATTATTTATATACAATTATTGCCGTATTCGCACTGCTCATTATATTGTATGAGCTTGGTTTAGCGTACAGAACTTTAGCAATTACGCGCATCGGCCAGATGATAATCAAAGACATGCGACGCGATATTTTTACGCATGTTCAATCATTATCTTTTGATTATTTTGATTCGCGTCCGCATGGGAAAATTCTGATTCGCATCGTAAACTACATCAATACGCTTTCTGACACGCTTTCGTCTGGTTTAATTAACGTATTTTCCGACGTTTTTGTGCTTATTATTACATTAATAACAATGTTTGTTATAGATTGGCGAATGGCTTTGTGGAGCTTAGCGCTATTCCCAATATTTATAATTTGGACGCGAACTTTACAAATTTTGCAAAGAAAAGCGTCTAAAAAATTATCAAATAAACAAAGTAATTTAAATGCGTATTTGCACGAATCAATCGCAGGAGTAAAAACAACGCAAACTTTTGCGCGAGAAGCTACAGCATACGCTACTTTCCAAGAGCAACAAGCAGAAGTAAGAAGTGCTTGGATGCGAAACGTTAGAGTGCAAATGTTACTTTGGCCTGGTGCTTCAATTATTGAGACTGCAGCAATAGCGCTTTTGTATTACTCTGGCATAGCAAACTTAGGTGCAATGAACGTGAGCACGGGAACACTTATAGCATTTGTTTGGTATTCGACTACTTTCTGGGATCCAGTAGTAAATATTGGAAACTTCTATACGCAACTTGTAACGTGCTCAGTTTATTTGGAACGAATTTTTGAAACTCTACGAATTAAGCCAAATATCGTAGATAAGCCAGATGCTATTCAATTGCCTCAAATCGAAGGAAAAGTAGACGTAAACGACGTTGTTTTCCGTTACGAAGAAGATGGAAGGCCAATATTAAACTTGGTTGATTTGCATGTTAATCCTGGCACTACTGTAGCTCTTGTGGGACCTACTGGTGCAGGAAAAACAACTCTCGTAAGTCTTCTTTCTAGATTCTACGACGTTTCAGAAGGCTCGATTACTATAGACGGGTACGATGTACGTTCAGTAACGCTCGCATCTCTTAGAAAACAAATGGGCGTAATGTTGCAAGATAGTTTTATTTTCAGTGGAACCGTACGCGAGAACATCCGTTATGGAAAGCTCGATGCCACTGATGAAGAAATTGAGATTGCAGCGCGTGCAGTTCATGCTCACGAATTTATTGAAGGATTACCGAACGGATACGATACTGAAATTGAAGAGCGCGGAGCCACTCTTTCTGCAGGTCAGCGTCAGCTTATATCGTTTGCGCGAGTATTGCTTGCGAATCCGCGAATTCTTATTCTAGATGAGGCAACAAGTAATATTGATACTCGTACAGAAGAAGCATTACAAGCAGGATTAGCTCAATTACTTAAAAATCGCACATCTTTTGTAATAGCGCATAGGCTTTCGACGATTGAGAATGCGGATTTGATTTGTGTAATCGATCATGGAGAAATTGTTGAAAAAGGCACTCATAACGAGCTTATGGAGGCAAGAGGAGCGTATTATCGTCTTGTAAAATCGCAATATGATGCAATTCGCAAAGCAGTTTTATAAATACTTATCATTCAATAAAAATTGACAGTTGAGTTTGCGAGTAGACTTAAAAATATGAGTAAACATCATCGCGAACATAATTGGGCGCCGGCTTTAGCAACGCAATCTGCAGTATGGGAAAATCTGCTACAAGAAGGAATAACAATTGCAGACGATCATACGCACATGCTTAGCGTTGTGGATTTTGCGCATAATCTAAATCAAGGATTAGCAGAAAAAGGCCGCGATGTAATAGCGGAACCTACTGTAGACGACTTAGTTGCTCAAGCAAAATCATCAGGCGTTTCGCACATGCTAGAAGTCGGATGTGAATATCCAGATTGGGAGCCGACGATTAAGTTTGCTCAAACGCATGAAAATTCAGTTCGCGCAGCAATAGCAATACACCCAAACGAAGCAGTATTACACGGTCACAAAGGAGCTAAAGGTCCTGACGGATTGCCAATAGTTTACAAGCCGTATCACGATATTCCATTTGACGAAGCTATGCAACATTTGCGCTCGCTAGTAATTGCTCATCCAAAAGAAGTAGTGGCAATAGGCGAAACTGGCTTAGACTACTTTCGTACGGGAGAGCCTGCGCGAGAAGCACAAATAGAGGCTTTTCGCGACCATATTGCGCTCGCAAAAGAGCTGAATTTACCTTTACAAATTCACGATCGTGATGCGCATGAAGACGTAGTAAAAGTCTTACTAAAAGATGGCGCTCCTGAGCGAACAGTATTTCACAGTTATGCTGGTGGTGTGGATTTAGCCGAAATATTGAAAGAGCACGGTTGGTACGCAAGTTTTTCTGGAACTATAAGTTACAAAGGCAATGATGAATTACGCGAATCTGCGCGAATTATTGGCGAAGACCATATAACTGTTGAAACGGATGCGCCTTATTTAACGCCAATGCCGTATCGTGGACGGCCAAACGCGCCTTATATGGTTCCTTATACGCTAGAAACACTTTCTGAAGTTCTAAATATATCGTTATTGCAAGCAGCGAAAGTTACACGCGAAAATACGCGAAAAATTTACGAATTTTAGGAATATAAAATCCTTAATTTTCAAGGATTTTTTAATATTTTTTGCGCGATGCACTATTGTTGTATACAATATCCAAGTACGGAAATAAAACTGTGAGGTGTGAGGTTTATGCGACTTCTTGTTGGCATCAAGAAGAAACCTCATATATGGAGGAACAATTAAGCATGACTAAGTCACGCACTACTGTACCATCAAACGATAGTACAAAGGATCCTCGCAACGGCGCGAAAGATTCCGAGAAAAGCACTAAATCCTTAAAAGGTACTAAGGATGCTATATTGCGAGCTGCCTCGTTTACTAAGGCTCCTCAGGTGTCAAAAAAAACGACAACACGCGAAGAGCGCAAAGTAATAGCTCAGCAGCAAGCGCAAGAGGTAAAAGAAGCAGAAAAGCTTGTTGCTAGTGCAGTACGAGGTCCGTTAGGTAGATGGTGGGCAAAATTGCAAACCAGTTCCGATCGTTTTACATTGGGAATGGCAATTGTTGCTCTTGGCGTTGTCTATGGCGATATTGGTACTTCTCCGCTTTATACTGCGCAAACATTTTTAGCAGGTCAAGGCGGCTTACAAAACATAAATCGCGCGACTATCTACGGAATGCTTTCGCTACTGTTCTGGTCAATCACATTAATTACAACCGTAAAATACGTATTTGTTGCAATGAGAACAGACAACAAAGGCGAAGGCGGCATTTTTGCTTTATATTCGCTTCTACGTAAAAAAGGCGCGTGGCTTGCAATACCGGCAATGATTGGTGGAGCCGCGTTTTTGGCAGATTCTGTGCTGACTCCTGCAGTTTCCATCTCTTCAGCAGTTGAAGGTTTGCGCACTATTGCAGTGTTTAAGCCAATATTCTTAGAAAATGAGAATTTGTCGATGATGATTACGGTTATTATAATCGTCATACTTTTCTCTGTACAGCAACGCGGAACCGAGCGAATTGGCAAAGTATTTGGCATTGTTGTGATGCTTTGGTTTGCTTTCCTTGCGCTGGTTGGTGTCATGAACATTGGCCAAGATTGGACTATTTTTGAAGCACTTAACCCGATTTATGGCATAAAATTCCTGTTTAGCACGCATAATGTGCAGGGATTAGCGGTTATGGGTGTGATCTTCCTTTCTACTACCGGTGCTGAAGCGTTATATTCTGATATGGGTCATGTTGGTAGAGGCAATGTGTACGCAACCTGGCCGTTTATTAAAATTGCTTTGCTGCTGAATTACTTTGGGCAAGGCGCTTGGATGTTGAAAAATCAAAACGATAAAGCATTATGGTCAATAGAAGGTTTGAACCCGTTCTTCCAAATGCTTGAACCGAATGTGCGATATGTTGCCGTTATTCTTTCGGTTACTGCTGGCATTATTGCTTCTCAAGCGCTGATTACAGGCGCATACACAATGGTTTCTGAGGCAACAAGCCTAAATTGGATGCCACATTTGCAAGTGCGATATCCTGCTAGAACTCGTGGACAGCTGTATATTCCAGTTGTGAATGTTGTGCTGTGTGTTGCCACTATTACGGTTCTTGCAGTATTCCGCGATTCTGAACATATCTCTGGCGCATACGGTTTAGCTTTAACTCTAACTATGCTTGCTACGACTATTTTGCTTACAGTGCACATGTGGTATCAGAAGAAGCGATTTGGTGCCTTCATATTTGCAATCGTATTCCTCATGATTGAGATGATGTTCTTTGTGGCTTCCATGGCGAAATTCATGCACGGTGGCTGGTTTACTATGCTGCTCGGTGTTTCAATTTTGATCATTATGGTCACTTGGAAAGATGGAACTAAAATTGAGCGTTCGCAACGTTTGCACATGAAACCGAAAGATTTCCTACCTGTGCTAGATAAGTTGCACGGAGATTTCCGTATTCCGTATTTCGCTGACAATATTGTGTATTTGACTTCCGATTGTGAAATGAAGCGTCTCGATACTGGAATCTTCTTCTCTATTTTTGCCGACCATCCAAAGCGTGCTAGAGCTTGGTGGGCTGTTTCTGTAGAAACAGATGACGCTCCGTTTACTCGTGAGTATTGTGTAGAGAATTTCGGTACGGACTACTTATTCCGCGTAAAAATTAAACTCGGATTTAAAGTGTCGCCTTCTATACCAGCGTATCTTCACCAAATTATGCATGACTTGTCGCACACGGGCGAACTTCCTCAGCAAAAATCCGTGTATCCGAAGGTTGATGCAGATCCAGATATTGGACCAATTCGATATGTTCTGTTGCACAAAGCGTTGATGCCGGAATCTAATATTTCTGTGCGTGGAGCGTTATCTTTAAAGATGAAATATGCAATTAGACATGTTGCTGGTACGCCTGTTAAATGGTTTGGTTTGGCTCCTTACAATCCGGTTGTTGAAGTGCAGCCGTTGTTTATTTCTACTCGCAGACCTCCGCGTTTGAAGCGTGAAGACTGTTCTCAGCGAGCAGTTCAATCTTTGCAAGGTGCCTCAGCGCTTGAAACTAATATTCACGTTGTGAAAGATATCAGACCTACTGATGCTGAGCAGACTGCTGTTATGAACGCACGAGATATTGCTGCTGCTAATGTGATGTTTGCTAACGAAAAACTTGCCAATACTGGGAAAATTAGCCCAGTTCCAATTAAAGAGACAAAAAAAGTTAGCGTGGAGAAGCTTAATAAAGATGGGGCAAATATCGATGCAGCGAATGTAACGCATGCTGTTGTGCAGGCTGTGGAGGATGCTGCTCGTGCCAATGATGCGAATAGTGTGAAATCTGAAAAGAGTGCAGCAACTGAAAAGAGTGCAAAAAATAATCTTAAGTAAGAATCTTAAGGAAGAGCCTTAAAATGGAAAATGGTGCAGAAAGTATACTTAATTGCAACTCGATAAAACTCGCTGATTTACCTGATTTTGGTGAAGTAGAGAAATTGCATAGTGCAACTGCACCATCTTCTGCTGCTTATGAGCTTATTCACGGTCATTGTGTTGTAATCTCAACAATTGCTTGGCAAATTGCTCATCATTGCAATATGCTTTTGTCCGCTGAAAATCGTGCTGCTCAAATGAGTGAAACTTTGCGTAAGCGTGCTGAAATAGCAAAAAATTGCCTTCAGGAGCTTGTCGGAGATAGTTATGCAATATTACCTGCGCTTAGTGGTGGCTTAGCTCCAAAACAGTATATTGATGAATACGCAGCTTTAATAGGTGGATTGTTGCACGATATTGGCACGTATTTTGTGCTTGAAAGTGATGGCAGTAGCAACGCTGGTGGCATATTACGCTTTGATGGACCGAATTATATTTTGCATGGTTTGCGTGGATATAAATATTTAATTGATAATGGTTTTAGTGAGGATGCTGCGCAATTTGCGCGCAATCATACTGGAGTTGGCTTAACTCGAGAGCAAGTTATTGCGCAAAATTTGTCTCTTCCTGCTGAAGACTATATTCCGCAAACAGTTGAGCAAGAAATTGTTATGGTTGCGGATAAATATAACAGCAAATCGATACCTCCTCGTTTTTTGACAGTCGATTCTTATCGTCGCAAGGCTGCGCGATTTGGTGAAGACAATGCTAATCGTTGGATGCAATTGGTTGCGAAATATGGTGAGCCAGATATTGCAGGTCTGGCAGAAATCTTTAATATGCGTGTTGATGCGTGAGCGTTATTGATTTTTTGCGTATTTTTATCCTATTTTTGTGTATTTTTTAAGAAATCTATTATTTTTTAAAAAGTTTTTATAGATTCAATATCAGATAGCATGCTTTTTTGGTGTTTTTTCGTGGTTTTCGACACGCCGGTGTTTTGGCTTGTTTTCAATGGTTTTGGGGTGTTTGTTTTTGGTGGGTTTGCGTTTTAGCGTGGGTTGGTGTAAGTTTATCTCTTGCTGCTCAGCGCGGCTGGTTCTCCTCAGTTGAGGTTGATGGGCCGGCTGGTGTGGTGGTGGTTTGAGAACTCAAGAGCGTGTCTGTACTACTTATTAGTTAATTATTGCCAGTTCATTGCCTGCCTTGCAGATTGCAGGGTGCCTGAGAGATGGTTAAATGGTGGTGAGGTTTTTGTTGGGATGTTCTTTCCTTAAAGAATGTCTCGTCTTTTTCTTTTTAATATTGGAGCCTTTTGTTGGCTCTTCATTGAAGTTTTTTCGTGGAGGGTTCGATTCTGGCTCAGGATGAACGCTGGCGGCGTGCTTAACACATGCAAGTCGAACGGGATCTGACCAGCTTGCTGGTTGGTGAGAGTGGCGAACGGGTGAGTAATGCGTGACCAACCTGCCCCATGCTCCAGAATAGCTCTTGGAAACGGGTGGTAATGCTGGATGCTCCAACTTGACGCATGTCTTGTTGGGAAAGTGTTTAGTGGCATGGGATGGGGTCGCGTCCTATCAGCTTGTAGGCGGGGTAATGGCCCACCTAGGCTTCGACGGGTAGCCGGCCTGAGAGGGCGGACGGCCACATTGGGACTGAGATACGGCCCAGACTCCTACGGGAGGCAGCAGTGGGGAATATTGCGCAATGGGGGAAACCCTGACGCAGCGACGCCGCGTGCGGGATGAAGGCCTTCGGGTTGTAAACCGCTTTTGATTGGGAGCAAGCCTTCGGGTGAGTGTACCTTTCGAATAAGCGCCGGCTAACTACGTGCCAGCAGCCGCGGTAATACGTAGGGCGCAAGCGTTATCCGGAATTATTGGGCGTAAAGAGCTTGTAGGCGGTTCGTCGCGTCTGGTGTGAAAGCCCATCGCTTAACGGTGGGTCTGCGCCGGGTACGGGCGGGCTAGAGTGCAGTAGGGGAGACTGGAATTCCCGGTGTAACGGTGGAATGTGTAGATATCGGGAAGAACACCAATGGCGAAGGCAGGTCTCTGGGCTGTTACTGACGCTGAGAAGCGAAAGCGTGGGGAGCGAACAGGATTAGATACCCTGGTAGTCCACGCCGTAAACGGTGGACGCTGGATGTGGGGCCCATTCCACGGGTTCCGTGTCGGAGCTAACGCGTTAAGCGTCCCGCCTGGGGAGTACGGCCGCAAGGCTAAAACTCAAAGAAATTGACGGGGGCCCGCACAAGCGGCGGAGCATGCGGATTAATTCGATGCAACGCGAAGAACCTTACCTGGGCTTGACATGTGCCTGTCGACTGCAGAGATGTGGTTTCCCTTCGGGGCAGGTTCACAGGTGGTGCATGGTCGTCGTCAGCTCGTGTCGTGAGATGTTGGGTTAAGTCCCGCAACGAGCGCAACCCTCGCCCTGTGTTGCCAGCGGGTTATGCCGGGAACTCACGGGGGACCGCCGGGGTTAACTCGGAGGAAGGTGGGGATGACGTCAGATCATCATGCCCCTTACGTCCAGGGCTTCACGCATGCTACAATGGCCGGTACAACGGGATGCGACATGGTGACATGGAGCGGATCCCTTAAAACCGGTCTCAGTTCGGATCGTAGTCTGCAACTCGACTACGTGAAGGCGGAGTCGCTAGTAATCGCGAATCAGCAACGTCGCGGTGAATGCGTTCCCGGGCCTTGTACACACCGCCCGTCAAGTCATGAAAGTGGGCAGCACCCGAAGCCGGTGGCCTAACCCTTTTGGGATGGAGCCGTCTAAGGTGAGGCTCGTGATTGGGACTAAGTCGTAACAAGGTAGCCGTACCGGAAGGTGCGGCTGGATCACCTCCTTTCTACGGAGTTTTTGTGCACGCTCGGTTTGAGTGTGGTTACTGGTGTGGAAAACAATAGTTGACGTTTTTAGATGAGTTTGTTGGGCATGCTTTTGGGTTCCCGGATTGCCACCCCCCTTTGTTTGGGGTTGCGGTCCTTGACTCACAGGATTTCAGGTTGATGCTTTTGAGTGTTTGGCTTGGGTTTTGTGGTGTTGTGGTGGTTTGAGAACTGGATAGTGGACGCGAGTAAAATGCGAAACTTTTTTGTTTCGATTTTTTTGCTTTTATCAATTTCAACCGGCTCCTTTTGTTGGAGTCGCTTGATCGTTTTGTGATCGTTTAGTGTGATGATTTTTTGTCTAGAGAATTTTGCTGATGGGTTCTTACTTTAGTGTTTGTCACTGGTAAGGGCGTATGGTGGATGCCTTGGTAGACAGGACCGATGAAGGACGTGACGGGCTGCGATATGCCTCGGGGAGCTGCCGAGTGGGCTTTGATCCGAGGATTTCCGAATGGGGAGACCCGGCCACTGTTATGAGTGGTCACCACAGTTTTTGTGGGGGGTACGCAGGGAAGTGAAACATCTCAGTACCTGCAGGAAAGGATACTCCGTGAGTAGTGGCGAGCGAAAGCGGATCAGGCTAAACCGGGTGCGTGTGATAGCCGTCAGGTGTTGCGCATTCGGGGTCGTGGGATGGACTGTTCAGCCTCTGACGGGGTTGAGGAGAGTGATAAAATGTCGTGCTAGGTGAATGGGATTGAATTCCCAGCCGTAGAGGGTGATGGCCCCGTAGCTTGTCGTGCGATGTCTCTTTATGTTTATTCCCAAGTAGCGCGGGACTCGTGGAATCCCGCGTGAATCTGCCCAGACCGTTGGGTAAGCCTAAGTATTCCTGTCTGACCGATAGTGTACTAGTACCGTGAGGGAAAGGTGAAAAGCACCCCGGGAGGGGAGTGAAATAGTTCCTGAAACCGTGCGCTTACAATCCGTCGGAGCCTTCTTTGTGGGGTGACGGCGTGCCTATCGAAAAATGAGTCTGCGAGTCAGTGGTATGTGGCGAGGCTAACCCGGGTGGGGGAGCCGTAGCGAAAGCGAGTTTTAAAAGGCGTTTGAGTCGCATGTCCTGGACCCGAAGCGGGATGATTTAGCCCTGAGCAGGTTGAAGCGCGGGTAAGACCGTGTGGAGGACCGAACCCACCTAGGTTGAAAACTGGGGGGATGACTTGGGGTTAGGGGTGAAAGGCCAATCAAATTCCGTGATAGCTGGTTCTCTCCGAAATGCATTTAGGTGCAGCGTCGTGTTATTGCTTACAGGGGGTAGAGCTACTGGATGCTTGCGGGCCCATACCGGGTACCAATAGCAGCCAAACTCCGAATACCTGTTAGGTTTATCACGGCAGTGAGTCGGCGGGGGATAAGCTCCGTCGTCAAAAGGGAAACAGCCCTGATCGTCGTCTAAGGTCCCGAAGCGCGTGCTAAGTGGGAAAGGATGTGGAGTCGCATAGACAGCCAGGAGGTTGGCTCAGAAGCAGCCATCCTTGAAAGAGTGCGTAACAGCTCACTGGTCTAGTGGTTCCGCGCCGACAATGTAGCGGGGCTTAAGCACGCCACCGAAGACGCGGCTGCATGATTTGTTTCATGCGGGGTAGGAGAGCGTCCTGTATGGGGTGAAGCGGCAGTGTGAACTTGTCGTGGACTTTACAGGAGTGAGAATGCAGACATGAGTAGCGAGAGACGGGTGTGAATCCCGTCCGCTGAATGACTAAGGGTTCCGGGGCCACGTTCGTCGTCCCCGGGTGAGTCGAGTCCTAAGGCGAGGCCGACAGGCGTAGTCGAATGGATGAACGGGTTGATATTCCCGTACCGGTGTTACACCGTTCGAACTGAATCTGAGAGTACTAACCTTCATTTGCTGGTTGATTGCCTTTCGGGGTTGTTGGCTGGTTTGTGTTGGGACTGTATCGGTAGTAGGTTAGCGTGGGAGTGACGCGGGTAGGTAGCCGGCTGCGGAGGTGGTTTTCCGTGGCTAAGCGTGTGGGCTGTCTCCTAGGTAAATCCGGGGGATGTTAAAGCTGAGGCGTGATGGGTAGGCTGTAAGGCTGATTCCGGTGATCCTGCTTGCCAAGAAAAGCTTCAACGTGAGGTGTGATTCCGCTCGTACCCTAAACCGACACTGGTGGTCTGGTAGAGTATACCGAAGCGATCGGGCGAATCCTGGCCAAGGAACTCGGCAAATTACTCCCGTGCCTTCGGCATAAGGGAGACCCCTGATGGTGATGTTTTTTACAAGCGGAGCTGTTGGGGGTGGCACAAGCTAGGGGGTAGCGACTGTTTACCAAAAACACAGGAGCGTGCGAAGGCGTAAGCCGCTGTATACGCTCTGACGCCTGCCCGGTGCCGGAAGGTTAAGAGGATCCGTTAGCTTCGGTGAAGCGGTGAATTTAAGCCCCGGTAAACGGCGGTGGTAACTATAACCATCCTAAGGTAGCGAAATTCCTTGTCGGGTAAGTTCCGACCTGCACGAATGGCGTAACGACTTCCCCACTGTCTCGGCCAGGAGCCCGGCGAAATTGCAGTACGAGTAAAGATGCTCGTTAAGCGCAGAAGGACGAAAAGACCCCGGGACCTTTACTATACCTTGGTATTGTCGTTAGGTGTGGATCGTGTAGCATAGGCGGGAGGCTGTGAAGCGTGGGCGCTAGCTTGCGTGGAGTCGACAGGTGAAATACCGCTCTTTCCATATCTGGCGTCTAACCTCGACACGTTATCCGTGTCAGGGACAGTGCCTGGCGGGTAGTTTAACTGGGGCGGTTGCCTCCTAAAGAGTAACGGAGGCGCTCAATGGTCCGCTCAGCCCGGTTGGCAATCGGGTGTTGAGTGTAATCGCACAAGCGGGCTTGACTGTGAGACTGACGGGTCGAGCAGGGACGAAAGTCGGAGATAGTGATCCGGTGCCGGCGTACGGACGTGGCATCGCTCAACGGATAAAAGGTACCCCGGGGATAACAGGCTGATCATTCCCAAGAGTCCATATCGACGGGATGGTTTGGCACCTCGATGTCGGCTCGTCGCATCCTGGGGCTGGAGCAGGTCCCAAGGGTTCGGCTGTTCGCCGATTAAAGCGGCACGCGAGCTGGGTTCAGAACGTCGTGAGACAGTTTGGTCTCTATCCTCTGCGCTCGTTGGAATGTTGAGGAGACCTGCCCATAGTACGAGAGGACCTGGGTGGACGAACCTCTGGTATGCCGGTCGTCACGCCAGTGGCGCTGCCGGTTAGCTACGTTCGGAAGGGATAACCGCTGAAAGCATCTAAGCGGGAAGCCTGCTCCAAGATAAGCATTCCTTGCACTTTAGTGTGTGAGCCCCCATGTAGAACACGTGGTTGATAGGCTAGATGTGGAAGCCCTGTAAGGGGTGGAGCTGACTAGTACTAACGGGCGATGGTGACATTCTTCCTCACTTTTGTGAGTGGGGAGGGTGAGTTTCTGTGAGTATTATTCTTCTAGCGTTAATGAGTACTGAATGTTTTGCTTAACGATCAGTTGGTAAGAGAGTTTTTATTCGCGTTCATGTCCGGTTCCCAAACCGCCACGTGTTGCCACTCACAGCTCGTGAGTGTATAATCTAGTTTTGCGGTGGTCATGGCTCAGGTGAGACGCCCGGTCCCATTCCGAACCCGGAAGCTAAGGCCTGACACGGCGAGGGTACTGCACTCGATAGGGTGTGGGAGACTAGCACGCTGCCGCATTATTTTTCTAGCGGGGAGTTTTCACTCCCCGCTTTTTTTATTTTCGTATACTACTGTTTTTGTAATCCTCCAAACTCTGGACAACGCTCGCGCTATAAGCGCTCACTGCTGAGCTTGCACGGAAAGTCCACTGGACTTTCCGTCTGAGCAAGCTCACGCTCCGAATTGCTTTCGCGCGCGCAATGCTGCGCTCAAGCAGGTCGTCGCGCAAACGCGAGGAAAACTTACGGCAAATGTAGTTAAAAACAGACAACAGAGACACGCGCGCAGAAACTGTACTGCACCAGTAACGAAAAATTCCCGGCAAACGTTTTGTAGCATCATTTGCCGCAAGGTAGTGATTAAATGATGATAGTCGGTGCAGAAGCAAGTGAGCTTTGAGTATTCTTTGAATATTAAGGTATTGCGCCGATTGCAATTGGGCCAGCAATTGAGTTGATAATTGGGCTATCAATTGAAATAAAATCAAGCAATTAAGAATGCGGAATATTGTAACTAAAGCGATTATGCTATTGCAGTAGAGCTATTTGCAATAATGCTGTTAGCAGTAATGCTATTTGCGATTATTCTGTAAATTTCATACAAGGAGTAGGTATGAATAAAGCCCTTATTAACATTGATTATACGAATGATTTTGTGGCAAGCGATGGCTCTCTGACTGTAGGTGAGCCTGCGCAAAAGCTTGAAAAGCGTATTACTGAGATTTCGCAGGAATTTCTTGACGCTGGTGAGTTTGTGGTTTTTGCGATTGATACGCACCATTTGAATGATCCGTATCATCCTGAAACTAAGCTTTTCCCACCTCACAATATCGCAGGAACTCACGGCCAGAAGTTATACGGCGCGCTTGGTGATTTTTACGAAGCAAATAAAGATAAAAGCAACGTGTATTACATTCATAAAACTCGCTACTCTTCGTTTAATGGCACGGATTTGCTGATTAAGCTTCGCGAACGCCATATTGAGGAGCTGCATTTGGTGGGAGTTTGCACGGATATTTGCGTGCTTCACACTGCTGTCGATGCGTATAATCTTGGATTCAAGATTGTGGTTCACAAAGATGCCGTGGCAAGTTTTGATCCTGCAGGTCACGAATGGGCTTTGCGCCACTTTAAGACTTGCCTTAATGCTGATATTGTGGAAGGCTGAGAATTTTAGCTAAAAATATTTAAATAAGTATTCAATAGTTATTGAGAATAATAAACGCTGGTCGCTTTAAGCTGCCAGCGTTTTTATGTATTCGGAGTGTCGACTTGCTATTAATGAGAATCATTATTATTATTAATAGACGTTGTTAAAAATCTTCCATAATTATTTGCGAAAAGAAGAGCGCATATAACGATAAGAAGATGAAGTGTAGAGAGCGAAATAGTAATTATGACTCAGGTCATTAGGAATATTGTGAAACGTGCTTTTGCAATGGCAAGTGTTGCAATACTTGCCATTGCCGTGCTCGCATCAGGATTTAGTGCAGCTTTACCGGCAGTTGCATTAGAAAATGGTAATCCTGCTGAAAAATACGATCCTACAAAAAAGGAAGTGCTAAGTCACGGCCATACAGACGTGTTTTACCCAATTCAATACAACGGTAAATTCATTATGGCCGTCGAAAAAGACGCTGCTACTTTCTTAAAGCCTGAAAACACTACTTTGCGCGTAGCTAAAAGCACGTACACTACAAAATCGCAACTTCCTGCTCTCGCTACTGAATACTACTATCTCGATAGTTCCGGAAATCAAAAAGGAAACCCTCTTTTCCCGGGTTGGGACACAGGTTATGCTGCATCTTTAGTTGGCGCATCTCACGCAGATGATGCAACAGCAGATATTGCAATTCAGCAAGTTACTGGACCAATGAACGGGCGCATTCTGCTTTGGACTACCGATGGCATTGGAAAAAATTCGAAGAAATTATCATTTGAAGAGAATGATTTAGACGACGAACCTGATACTGATGGCAGTCGATTTATGCTACCTGGCGTAATTCACCAACATACTGCTGGCCACGTGCATGCAAACTGGGGATTTACGCAGCCTGGCGTTTACAAGCTAAAAGTAGCAGCAACTATTACAAATAAGAACACTAAGAAGCAGATTACAACCGAACCTGCAGAATACACTTTTGAAGTAGAAGATACATATTCAGGCGAAGTACCTGCTTCTGGCATTACGGAAACGCTTGATTTGCACCGTCGTGGTGATTTTATTAATCCTGACGATGATGAAGAAGCGCACGAAGCTTCCAAAGATCATAAAGACACAGATAAAGACGATGGCGGCGATATGCGCATCGGCAATATTCGTGATTCCGGGCCTCATCCGCATTATCATTCATACGAAGGTTATGGTGGTTTAGACTTAAAAGTAGTTAACAAACCAAAGGGTGCTCGTATTGAGTGGAGATATGTGCGTGCTGACGAAGGTCCTGACGCGTATGGAACCACTCTTTTTGCTGAGAGATTGCAGCTTCCGGCTGAGCCTGCAATGAACAAGATGAAAGTGTATGCTCACGCAACTGAAGGTGAAACGCAAGTTGGCAAAGATACTGCGTCTGCAACCATCGCCGTTGAAGATCACGGTGCCGACGGACATCCTGTAGTAAAAGCAATTGCTCCTTATAAGCGTTTCAAACCAGGGGATACTTTACACGCGAAAACAGTATTGCTTAACCCTCATGTTGCAACCGACGGTGTTACCGGTGCGCCAATTGACGATCCGACAAGTCCAGTAACTTCCATTGTTAAAGATTATGTTTGGTTGATAAAAAAGGAAGGAGAAAGCGAATTTAAGCGCATTCCTGGTGCCATGAACAGCAAGTTGGAGCTAAAACTTGATGCGTCAATGCAAGGTGCAACGATTCGTCCTTCCTTAGTTTTAAAGAACGGTGAACTTTACCGTAATAAAATGTTTGATGAGTTTTGCGATTATGTTATTGAGATGAAAGGTGTTCCTCACTCTCATAACCATGATGGCGATGATGATCAAAGTGGTTCTGATTCTGAAGATGATGAGAACTCTCACGGGAAAAAGCACCATGAGAAGCGTCGTAATAAGCGCAAAAATAAGACTAAGCATTTTGTTGGTGGAAAGAACTTTTTGAAAGGTGTATTCGGCGGCACTGCAAATTCGGGACTATTTGGATCTAGTTCTAATGGTGGATTCCAATTCGAATCTAATTTCTTTAAGAAATCCAACAGAAAATTCAAGCGCACAAAGAAGAATCGCAATAAGACTAACCGCACTAATCGTAAGAATAATTCTAAAAATAATACGCAAAGTGGTGCTAGTTCTGGTTCTAGTTCTTTTACAAGAACAGAAAATTCAAGCGGAACATCGTTACATAATTCATCGCGACGAACTTCTGGCGGAACTCATACTAAGAACAAGAGCTCTAAGAAAAGTGGACAGACTATTCGTAATTTCGTAAGAACAGATAATAATTCTGGCAATAAGTCTAAAAATAGTTCTGTCAATAACTCTGATTTTGTTAAGAATACTGAACGTCATGCTTTGCAAGGTGCAAGGCAATACAACGAAGAATCTGATGAAGCGTATGAAGATGATTCAGATGATACAAAAGGTGATGGTTCCTCGACTAAGTGGGTTGCGGTTGCAGCTTCAGGTGCGAGCGTCGGCTTATGCACAATAACTGGCGCATGCGGAGCATTGATACGTTCTAAATTGAAATTGTTGTAAATGGTATTCGTATTATTACTAGAAAGTTTAAATAATGAATTACAAACAAAATGAAACATTGCAAGTAAAACGAAAGCATGTATATTCTACTGCGCTGCTTGCGCTCATATTTTCTTTAGTAACTTTGGTTGCATCTTTATGTGCACCAAATCCAATGCAGGAAACTGCTTATGCTAATGAAGGCAATCAGCCAGTTATGATTCAAGCAGGTCATGCTGATTTTGGACCAACGCTAATCGACGGCAAATGGAAATTGAAGATTCGTGATGATACTGGTGACGAACCAGTGTGGCGAGACCCAGAAAATGTGGTATTTAAATTAGGTGGCAATTCAATAATTCCTATGCCTGATGATGCTGCCTACAGTTTTATTGGCGAAAAGCCTGGAACCAAGCTTTACGTAATTCCACAAACTCAAAATCCTGATGTGCCGTGGCTTGGTTGGAATACGCAGGAAGGTGGCGTGCTTAACGAGCTCGATCGCGGTGCAAACCTTTCTCTTGAAGGAGTAAGCGGCCCGGGTAAACTGCATGTTTACTTAGAAAATGGCAACAACAATCCACAGCAACTTTGGGATAGTACTAAAGGATATCCGCAAAACAGCTGGATTGAAGCCAACGCTCATACTCACGTGAATTGGGTGTTTTCTAAGCCTGGAATTTATCATGTGAAGCTTACTTTTTCAGGAAAGCTTAAAAATGGACGCGCAGTAAGCGATACGCGTGTTCTTAATTTTGCGGTTGGAGATAATACCGATCCTAATGCTGCTTTAGGTGCGGGTGCTGCTGGAGCAAGTGGCAACGAGGGCGACGAAGAGGGTCAAGATGAAGAAGATAACGATGAATCCGAAAAAGATGAAGCTAATCATCATCACGAACTCCTTCACAACAAGCATAAGCATTCTCACAGAGTATCTGAAAAAAGTGACGATACAGCTTTAGTTCTTCAAATTGTAGGTATTTTTGTGGCTATTATTGCCGTAATTATTGTGATTTTTGTACTAATAGCTGTAGTTAAAAGCAAGAAAGCACGAAATCTTGCGCTTGCTAAGCAAGTTTCTGCACAAGCTAATCAACAGTATGCAAACAATGCAAATTCTGTGAATAATGCAAATGGTGACAATACCTTGCCAAATCTAGTGCGTGATCAAGAAACGACAGTAATGTCACCAATTAATAATTCTCAATATTCTCAATCAGACAATGTGCAATCTGATGGCACTCAGTGGAAATAATGGTGTGACGAAAATGGTTCGTAATAGTATAAAGAAATTATCTCGCGCTTTGTTGGTGGGCGTGTGCTTGTGTGGCATGATGATGGGAACTCCCACGGCTTTTGCTGACAATGGCAGTGACGCAACTGTTGTAAGCGGAAAGAAATCTTCTAAAGATTTTACTGCCATAAAAAAAGCCAATTTTGCAGCGTGTACTGCTGCTAGATTAGATAAAACTGCTTCACAACCTGCGGCTGATAGTAAAGTTGCAATGTGCCACGCATATAAAGGTCATGCTGATGTTTTTGCAACTTTCTTTGATAGTGCAAGCAGGCGCATGGTATTAGGAACCTTGGGAGATGCGTTTGAAAGTGAAGATCATAATGGCACTCGTTACGATACGAATCGGCTTATTTTTGAAGTCGGTTCTAAAAATATCATGCAGTTTTCCAAAGATGAGAACGATCCGATAATAAAAGAAATCTACGCAACAACTCGCGAAGGTGTAGTCTGGTTCTTTGATCAATCTGGAGCTGGAAATACTGGTGCATTATGGCCTGGTTTAGATACTAGACCGTTATATAAGGGAGCTGGTTCTACAACAAAAGTTAATCCAACAGTTAAATTGTCGCTAACTGGTATCGAAGCACCCCACAACGGCGAAGTTTTTATGTACACTCGCAGCGGTGACGATTATGAGAAAATGCTTGGTTCTGTTGACGGATGGCCGAAAGATGTTGACATCACTGAGACTGGTGGCAAGCATTCGCACATGTATTGGTCTTTTAACCGTCCTGGTGTGTACAAGTTAAAAATGAAGGCTACTACTACCGTTGGTGACGAGGAGCAAAGTTCTGAGCAAGTCTATACATTCCACGTCACTAATCATGATGTAACAGCTGGGGATTTTGCTGATTATGATGGCGTATCTTTTGACGGTGATGACGGTGATGAAGATGGTGAAGATGACGAAGAAGATTCAGATGATAATGATGATTCTCAAGGTGAGGATCACAGCATTAATGTGCAACAAAGTAACGGATCTTTCTTCATTAACGGTAACAACAACACTGTGTATGTGACTCCATGGTCTGGAGCAAAAATGCAACAACAAGGACTTTTTGGGAGTAATAACGGTGGTCTTATTCATGGGGAACATAACGCGAAAAGCGGAAAGCAAGATTCTCAAAGTCAGCAATCTGCTGCGACAAAGTTCAAAGACATCAAGGGTGACAAACTCGTTATAGACCACGGTCATGTTGATATTGCTGTATATACTGGCGATTCAAATAAAGTTGATATGGCTGTGCAAGAAGATGTGACAGGAAGTCACGTATTTAGAGACACAGATACAGTTGTGTTCGCAGTTGGTGATGCTGGTAAAACTAACGGCGTGTATCGTATACCGCAAACACAAATTGATGGTGTGCCATGGATGGGTTGGAATAATCAGTCTATGAATCCGCATAAGCCAACTCAATTGAGCCTAACAGGAGTTGAAGGTCCTGGAAACGTACGCGTTTGGATGTTTGGCGGTTTGGGCGGTGGAGATCAAGAGATTTTCTCCACTCAAGGAGCAACAGATTATACGATACCTGCAAATACGCATGCTCATGCGAATTGGGATTTCGACGAACCGGGATATTACACATTGCAATTCCAAGCTTCCGACGGAAATTCTACAGTAACTCGCAATATTCATGTTGCTGTTGGTGTAGATCCACAAGAAACACCAATGGGGTATGCTGACGGCGGCGAAAGTACTGGAAAAAAGGATGGTTCTTCTACACCTCAGAATCCAGCAAAACCTACTGATTTGCCTCGTTTAGGCGGAAATAATGGCGGTCATGGAAACGGTGCCGTTGGTGGCGGAAATCCTTTTGTTGGTCGTGGTTTAGGATTGAACAATTCACACTCTGGAAAACAATTGCCAAGAAAAGCTAAAAAGCATAAAGGTCTTGTTTCAAAAATTAGTAACAAGAGACTCGCTAAAAGTTTGTACCGACAGAAATTGAACGATAATGACGATGTTGCGAAGTCTGAAGCAAAAGGTGTAACAGGATTATTTAAGCGAAATCCTTTACTTGCTTATTCGCTTCTTGCTGGTGGAATTATTGCTGTGCTTGGCGTTTTGGGTGCAGGAATTTGGTATCTGTACAAGCGCGGACTTATTAACTTCAACTGGCTGTTGCGCTATTAGTAGTAGGAGTGTGTAAGGGTGATTCGTAAGCCCAAAAAAGTAAAGCAAACTTTGTTCTCTTCGCTTGCTGTAATTGCAGCCGTTGCGCTTATTTTGCCGCTTTCTGCTTGTGGTAGTGCTAACGGGAATCGTGCAGGACATCGCGATGGTCGCATTAATGTAGTTACAACTACAGGCGTTTTGCGCGATATGGTGGCGAATGTAGCAGGGGATGCCGCAAATGTGAGTTCAATCGTGCCTGATAATGCAGATCCGCACTCTTACGAGCCGCGATTGCGTTCAATTCGAGACGTTGTGTATGCGGATGTGGCTTTTAGTAATTACATGATGCTTGAGGAGCATGGTGTTATTACTGCTTTAGACGCAAATTTGCGAAAAGGCGTGCCAAATGTGCAACTTGCTGAAGAAAGCGTGAAACATGCGGCGGATATTATTCCAATGGTCGAAGATGTGTCGTTGGACACTATTTGGCTTGGTCTTGCTACAGAACGTCAAACTTTGCAGCAGGTTAAGGAAACTAAAGGTGCTAGAGAGCAACAAAAATCTCAAGAGAAATCTGATAAGTCGCAGTCTTCTCAGGTTTCTCAATCTTCACAATCAAACGCGCCTTCAACTGTAACGAAAGAAGGACGCGCTACTGTAATAAAGCCAAAAGCATACAACATGAAGCGTTCGGACAGGATCCGCTTAACTGCAACTAAAGTAACCGGTCCTGGTTCGCTTTTTGCTTACCTTACTGGCACTTTTGGAAGCGTAGAAACTTACGTTAATTCAGCAAACGGAATTAACGATGAAGATCATGTGGATTTGCCTGCGGACGCGCACACGCATTTAAGTTGGGCTTTTAGTAAGCCAGGAGAATACACTCTCGGTTTTCACGCAGATATGCTCAATGCTCAAAACGAAAGAGTTGCAAGTTTAGGAAACGCAACTATGCGTTTTGCTGTTGGCATTAACGCGCAGAAATTAGCGAAAAAGCGTGGAGCTAGCGTAGTTTTGAATCAAGGTCATGCAGATTTGGCTTACGATTTAGCTAAACGCGGATTTTTGTACAGAGTTGACACTTTGCAAGAAAAGCGGTCAGTTGCGCCAAAGCGCGTATACTATGAGCCGCGAGACGTAGTAGTAGAAGTGCCGACTAATGCTTTAAAAGAAATTCCAGCTGAACAAGGCTATAGATTCCTTGGATTTGCAAGGCAGAAAATTTATCAACTTCCTCAAGCTGTTCTTGGAAAACATGTTCACGGAGATATTGATCCGCATTTATGGCAGTCAGTGAAAAACGGAATTGCTTATGTGCGCACAATAGCTGACCGCTTGTGCGAAGTCGATCCTAAAAATGCTCGCAAATATCGCGCAAATGCGGATCGATATATTAATAAACTTCTCGACGTAGACGCTTATATGCGTAAAAAAGTTGCGTCAATTCCAAAAGAGCGTCGCAACTTGGTTACAACGCATGACGCTTTTGCATACTTAGGTAAAGCTTATGGCGTAAATATTGCGGGATTTGTAACAATCAATCCTTCAAGCGAACCGAGCGTGCAAGATAGGCGTAGGCTTTCGCAAATTTTACACGACTTGGAAATCCCTGCAGTGTTTTTAGAGCCAAATTTAATTTCGCGCTCGTCTGTGCTTAAAGAGCTTGCATCTGAAGCGCATGTGAAAGTTTGTCCAATTTATGGTGACGCTTTCGACGCGAATGTGCGAACTTACGCGGATATGATGCGAGCTAACGCGGATTCTTTAGCGAAATGTTTGAAGTGAAAGTGTTAAAGGTAATAAATATGGAAGAAAATGCAGTAATTTGCGCACAAAATTTGAATATTTCGTACGGGAATCGCGCTGTTGTAAAAGACGTTTCTTTTACCATTAATAGTGGCGAATTCGTGGGATTACTTGGTGCAAACGGTGCCGGTAAAACAACGCTATTTCGTGCAATTATGGGTTTGATTCCGCATACTGGAAAACTCGAAGTGCGTGCTCCTCATATGGAAGGTGCAAAACTTAATTCTCGCGTATCTTACGTTGGATACGTGCCTCAACGTCACGATATTGCGTGGGATTTCCCACTTTCTGTTTTAGATGTAGTGATGATGGGTAGGATTCGTCATATTGGTTACGTTCGTCGCGCTAAAAAAGAAGATTACGAGATTGCATTAAACTCGCTTGAACGCACAGGAATGGCTGATTTCCAAGATCGCACGATTGGTGAACTTTCTGGAGGTCAGCGGCAACGCGTTCTTGTTGCGCGAGCATTGGCTGGAGAGCCGCGTTTACTTTTGCTAGACGAACCGTTTACTGGACTTGATATGCCTACTCAGGAGCTGCTTACCGATTTGTTCTTAAAATTGTCTGCTTCTGGTGAAGCAATTCTCATGAGCTCACACGATATTATTGGCTCAATTAACTCATGCTCGAGAATAATGCTATTTGATGGCACTATTGTGGGTGACGACGATCCGCAAAATTTGCAAACAGAACAGTGGGTACGAACCTTCCACGTAGCTCCGCAAAATCCGCTTATTAAAGCAGTTGAGCGCGTAATTGGTAAGGAAAGTGTGGTGAAAGAGTAATGTTATCTCCAATAGAATTTATACAAGATTTAACAAATCCAGACCTTTGGTTTTTGCTAAAAGCACTTATTGTAGCGTGCCTTTCTAGCGTAATTTGCGGTGTAGTTGGATGCTACGTAGTACTTAGAGGAATGGCGTTTATCGGAGATGCTGTAGCTCACTCAGTATTCCCAGGACTTGCTATAGCCTTCGTATTGCAAGGAAATCTGCTATTTGGAGGAGCACTCGCAGGAGTTGCAACCGCGCTAATCGTATCTATTTTTAGCCAAAACCGTAGGCTTCGCGAAGACTCATTTATTGGCGTATTTTTCGTATCTGCTTTCGCTCTTGGAATTGTGATTATTTCTAAAGCATCTGGCTACGCTGGATCCTTGGAATCCTTCTTGTTTGGCTCGATTACAGGTATTCCTGATTCAGATATTGCTGTTGTTGCTATTACTGGTTTGATTATTTTGGCTATATTATGCATGTTCCACAAAGAGCTTGTGTGCGTATCGATGGATCGAGAAACTTCGCGCGCAATGGGATTGCCGGTTGCATGGCTAGATGGAATGTTGTACGTGTTAGTGGCTATCGCTGTAGTTGTTTCCGTGCAAATTATTGGAAACGTGCTTGTGCTTGCTCTGCTTGTGACTCCTGCTGCAACTGCGCGACTGCTTACTGATCGGCTATCTAGGATGATGGTTTTAGCTCCTGTTATTGGTTGCGTTTCTTCGATTGTTGGAATGTATATTTCGTGGAGCTTTGATACGGCAACGGGCGGAACAATTGTGCTCGTAGCAACCGCTCTCTTTGTGCTCGCTTGGGCGTGCTCTCCTAAACATGGGTTGATTGCAAAAGTAGGTCGTAGCGTAGGTTTATAGCATGCTGCACAATAGAAAGCATGGTATCAAAAGGAAAACCTTCGCCAAGAAGTGCAGTAAAACCACTCAGTGATGAGCAAGTAAAGCTTTTAGCAAGTAAACACAATTTAGTTGACCCAACGTATTACTATCCGACAGGAAAACGCAAGCCAAATCAGGTAGAAATTGACGCGCAAAATCCTAAAGCCGCCGAAAGACTGCTCGAAGGAACGTCGCGCGTATTGCGTTCGCGCTGCAAAGTAAAGGCGTGGGGATTGGAAAACGTGCCAGAAGAAGGCGTGTTTATTACAGCTTGCACACACGTGACGATGTTTGATGTTTTCATACCTATGACTGCACTATTCCACCAAGGTCGTCGTCCGCGCTACATGGCAAAAGCGGAACTCGCTCACTGGCCAATCTTAGGCAAATGGTTCCAGCTTGTAGGCATGCAGCCGGTTCCTCGCAGAAGCGGAAAAGCGCGAGAAATAGAAGAAGAATCTATTAAAATCCTCACCAATGGCAGACCTTTAAGTGTATGGCCTGAAGGAACAGTTACGCGCGATCCTAAAAAATGGCCTATGAGCATGAAGCCCGGAATTGGTATAATTGCTCTCGAAGCATCGCGCAGACTCGGACATCAGATTCCGCTATTTTGCGCGGTTACATGGGGCGCGGCAAGCATTAACCACTGGTGGCCATGGCCAAAGAAAAATGTTGTAATGTGCTACGATACTCAACTTGATTATGCTGACTTGCTAAAGGGGAGTGAAAATTGGGGAGAGCTACCTCCTCTTGAATCTGCTGAAGAGTTGGCTCGTCGCGTGCGTGTGCGTATGACGCAGATTATGGAAGAAATTCGTGGAGAAAAATCTCCTGCAGGATACTTTGATTACAGGCAGATGAAACGCGTTACGGAAGAATAAAAAATATACAGAAGAATAAAATAAAGTATCTTTTAAAAATCCCGTAAAGCGGCATGTGTAGAATTATGTAATAGTGTGATTACAAATAAATAGCTATACAGTAGCTTATAAAACTCACAACCGAAAGGCAGGACGTAAAACATGAACATTACGGTGTTGGGTGCTGGTGCTTGGGGAACTGCGTTTGGACAAGTACTTGCGGATGCAGGAAATCAAGTGACAATGTGGGCAATAGAGCCAGAAATTGTTGAAGGAATTCGCGATCATCATCATAATGGCGTGCGTCTGCCTAGCGTAGAAAAACTTCCAGAAAACATGACTGCAACTGGGGACCGAGCAGAGGCTGTTGCAAATGCGGATATTGTAGTCGTGGCGATTGCGGCACAGTTTGCTCGCGTTGCGTTGGAAGGTTTTGTGGGTTTGATTCCACAAAATGCGATCGTTGTTTCGCTGATGAAAGGCATTGAGCGCACAACCGGCAAACGTATGGATGAAGTTGTGTGCGAAGCTTTGAACTTACCGCGTAACCGTTTTGCTGCACTTTCCGGACCAAACTTGAGCAAGGAAGTTGCATCTCGCCACCCGGCTGCAGCAGTAGTTGCTTGCGCAGAAAAATCTCAGGCAGAAGTAGTTGCAAAAGCATGCTCAAACAGCTACTTTAAAGCATTTGTGTCAACAGACGTAATCGGCGTAGAAATGTGTGGCTCGCTTAAAAACGTGGTTGCGCTCGCAGTTGGTATGGCTCGAGGTGCAGGATATGGCGAAAACACGGCGGCTATGATTGAAACGCGCGGTTTGGCAGAATTGACGGCATTGGGCGTAGCAGAAGGCGCGGATTCGCGCACTTTTGCAGGTCTTGCTGGCTTTGGTGATTTAGTTGCAACTTGTGGATCTCCTCTAAGCCGCAACTATACTTTCGGTGCAAATCTTGGAAAAGGCATGAGCGTTGAAGAAGCAACTGCCGTGAGCAATGGTGTTGCAGAAGGCGTGCCAACCACAAGCGCAGTAGTTGCAATGGGCAAGCGTTTGGGTGTTGCAACTCCGCTTGCAAGTGCAATGGCTCGCGTGCTTGAAGAAGGAATTTCCTGCCAAGAAATGCTCGCAATGCTTTTCGACGACGACGTTTGCGAAGAGTAAGTAGCGTTTGCGAAAATAATCAAAACTAGTCCAAAATAATTAGAATAATTCAAAATATATAAAGGAAAAAAATGACGAAAAAGCGTGTAGTGTTCTTGTATGGCGGTAAGGCAGACGAACATTCGATTTCTTGCATATCTGCTGCTGGAGTGCTCAGTGCTGTAGACGAAAATCGTTTTGACATTGTGCGGATCGCAATCACAAAACAAGGCGAATGGATTGTTGGCGGCGAAGATCCGCGAAACTTCCGTATGGAAGAAGGAGAGCTTCCGGTAATAACAAAAACTGCTGGAACGCGCGATGTTGTGCTAGACCCTGCCAAAGGCGCAGACGGATTTTTAGCCCGCGAAAATGACGGTACACTTACAAGTTTGGGTCATATTGACGCTGTTTTCCCAGTTCTTCACGGTCCGAACGGTGAAGATGGCACTTTGCAAGGCTTGCTAGAAATGATGCAAGTTCCATACGTTGGTTGTGGAGTGTTGGCTTCGGCTGCGTGCATGGATAAATACTATGCAAAGCAACTGTTTAAAGCTGCCGGAATTAATGTTGCTCCTGGAATTGCACTTGATGCGCGCAAGTTTGCAAGCGACGCGGAAAATCGCTTTGATGCATACGCAGAAGAAATTCTTACTCAAGTTGAAGCAGCAAAACTCGAGTATCCGCTTTTTGTAAAGCCAAGCCGCGCAGGTTCCAGTTTTGGAGTTACAAAAGTTGAATCGCGCGATGCTAAAGCCTTAGCAGAAGCTATTTTTGAGGCTTCAGAGCACGATTGGCGAGTGTTGGTAGAGCAGGGAATTGATGCACGAGAAATTGAGTGCGCGGTTCTTGCAGCTCGCGACGGCGAAGAACCGAAAGCAAGCTGGCCTGGAGAAGTTGTGCTAGACAAGCGCGAGGCTGGTGAAGACCAGTTCTACGATTTTGACAGCAAATACATGGATTCCGCAGCTTCGCACGTTGAAGTTCCAGCAAACTTGCCAGCGGAAACTTTAGAGCGCGTTCGCAAAACGGCGCTTGCAGCGTTCAAAGCGGCAGATGGGCGGGGACTAAGTCGCGTAGATTCTTTTGTAACTAAAGATGGTCGCGTAATTCTTAACGAAATCAACACGATGCCTGGATTTACGCCAATCTCCATGTATCCAAAAGCTTGGGAAGCAACTGGAATAAGCTACAACGATTTAATCACAAAGCTTATTGAAGGCGTTTTGAAATAATTTAATCAACTGTAAAGCAGAAACAAAAAGCAGCAATAAAAAGGAATAAGTATGCAAGATTTGCAAAATTCATGGCGCGACGACACTTATTTGTTAGCGCGCAAACGTCAAGGAACTATTGGCATGTCTTTATGCGTATTCCTCGTAGTTTGGATTGCTGTTGCCTATGTTCTTGGAGTTCTTTCTTCACAGTTTGTGCCTAAGAGCATGCTAAGCGACTCTCTTAACACATTACTTGTGTCGGATATTTCGCAGTGTTTAGTCGCTTTACCAATCGCAATGCTTATTATGCGCACTGTCCCTGCGGCAAAAACCCGACAATTCTCTATGAAATTTAGCCAATTTGGCGGATTCTTTGCTGTGTGCATACCGATTATGTACATTGGTAATATAGTTGGCGTTTTCCTAGCAACAGTTCTTAGCGGTGGCAAAGCAGAAAATCGCGTATCAGACACTATTGCAGCGGGAAATATGTGGGAAACCTTCATATTCGTGGTAATTCTTGCGCCAATTGTGGAAGAATGGCTTTTTAGAAAACAGCTGCTTTCTCGTTTGCGCGCGTACGGAGAAAAGCGAGCTATTGTATTTTCTGCACTTGCTTTCGCGCTTTTCCATATGAACATTTTCCAATTCTTCTACGCATTTGGACTTGGACTTGTTTTTGGCTACATTTATATTCGTACGTCCAAGTTGAGCTACAGCATATTTCTTCATATGATTGTGAATTTCCAAGGAAGCATAGTTGCAATGTGGTTGGAAAAGCAGCTGGTTGATGCAAGCGGAAATATGATTGACGTAGAAAAGATGTCTCGTCAGGAATTAACTAGACTGCCAACCGGTTTTATTCTAGCTGGAATTTATGGGATGTTTATGATTGCCATGCTTATAGTAGGCGTGGTTTTGCTAGTTCGCCGCCGCAAGTATCTTGTATTCTTCAATGCTCCGCAAGAACTTCCGAATAAAGCTGGCAACAAAGCATTGTACGGAACTGTTGGAGTAATAGCATTTTTGATTATTTCAATACTTCTTAATTTGCTAATGTTATTTGTGTAAAAGCGAGTAAAAAATAATCGCATAAAAATAAAATATAAAATAAATCAACGAAGGAGGCGAAAGTTATGCAAAGCAATCAGTCGACTAAAACTATTCGCGTAGGCCTACTTGGGGCTGGAACTGTTGGGTCTCAAACAGCGCGACTAATAGTTGAACAGTTCAATGAGCTTAAGAAGCGAACTGGCGCTGAAATTGAGCTTGCAGCAGTTGCATGCTTACGCCCGGAAGAAGTTGATGCGCCTTGGATTAAGCGTGATTTGCTAACTACAGACACTGCCTCTTTGTGCGCTCGCGAAGACATTGATATTATAGTCGAGCTTATTGGCGGACTTGAGCCGGCTCATACTTTTGTAAAAAGTGCGCTATGCCACGGAAAATCTGTTGTTACTGCAAATAAAGCGTTGCTTGCGAAGTTTGGTCCGGAATTATACGAGTGTGCAGAAAGTCACGGAGTTGACTTGTACTTTGAGGCGGCTGCAGCAGGAGCGATTCCTATTGTTCGACCGCTTCGAGAGTCGCTTATTGGTGACAAAATTACGCAAATTTTCGGAATTGTAAACGGAACTACCAACTATATTCTTGACGAAATGACTGTGCGCGGACTTGATTTTGATTTGGCTTTGCACGCAGCTCAAGAAAAGGGTTATGCTGAGGCAGATCCGACCGGAGATGTTGAAGGTTTCGATGCTGCAAATAAAGCTGCGATTCTTGCAACTCTTGCATTCCAAATGCCAGTAAGTATTGACGACGTATCCGTTGAAGGAATTAGCGCGATTACTGCTGAAGATATTGCTGCAGCGAGCGCGGAAAAGCGTGTAATTAAGCTACTTGCAGCAGTCGAAAGGCATTGCGACGGTAAGTCAAAATCGGATGGCGGAGTAAGCGTTAATGTGTATCCGGCGCTTGTTAGTGCGGAGCACCCTTTGGCGTCGGTTCACGGCAGTTTTAATGCTGTGTTTGTGAAGGCGCAGGCTGCAGACGATTTGATGTTCTACGGACGCGGTGCCGGCGGCGCTCCAACTGCAAGTGCTGTTGTTGGAGATGTTGTTAGTGCTGCTCGAAATCTTGTGCGTGGATGCGCAGGTTTTGGCGTGCCAATGTACAACAAGTATGTGCCGGCTTCTAGCGAGCAGACTAGAGCGGATTTTGTGATTCGTTGCAATATGGAAGATACTTCTTTGGCTTTGTGCAGCGAAGTTATGGATGTTTTTGTAGATCATGGCGTTGCAGCTGAACGTTTGGCTTCGGCGTGCCAAGCTAAGTATGCGCAAACTGAAGCTGATTCGGATTGCCCACAGTGCGGTCTTGGTGGACCTGGCAGTGTGCGCGTGCTTGTGCGCGAATGTTCGGAAGCTGCAGTTCAAGCTATTTGTGAGGATTTGCAGAAGTTGGATGTTGTGTGTGGAAAGCCGCTAGTTTTGCGCGTTATAAAGTAGAGAAGCTGCAGGTGATCGTATGAAGCCAGTGTGTAACAGTGTTTCCGTGCGCGTGCCAGCGACTAGCGCAAATCTTGGTTCTGGTTTTGATACAGCCGGTATTGCGCTTGATTATGCGGATTCTTTAGTTTTTACTCTGGATGATAATCGTTCTAAAAATTCGCTTGATTCGCTCGATTATGCTGGAAACGTGCGCGTAATTATTCACGGCGAAGGCGAGGATACGCTTCCAAAAGATGAAACGCATCTAGTTGTAGCGACTTTTCGCAAAGCTTGCAAAATATTTGGTCTGCCAAACTTGCGATTTACGTTAGAAGCGCATAATCGTATTCCGCAAGCGCGCGGTATGGGCTCTTCTGCAGAAGCGATTGTTGCTGCAGTTGCTGCTGCTTGGGCTTTTGCTCACGAAGGTGATCTTAATCGCGAAGCAATTTTCGAAATTGCGGCCGCAATTGAAGGTCATCCAGACAATGTTGCTCCTGCAGTTTTTGGCGGTTTGACGATGAGTTGGAAGCTTGATGCTGGGGAAGGCAAAGGTTCTGTGCGCGTGGCTGGAGATTGCGAAGCTCCGCTTTCTACCGGTTTTCATACTGTGCGATACAAAGTTTCGCAAGATATTTCTGTGTCGGTATTCGTTCCTGATTTCGAGCTTTCTACAGAGCTTGCTAGGCGCGCGCTTCCGGCAAAAGTGCCGTATGGTGACGCAATATTTAACGTGTCGCGAGCTGCAATGCTTCCGGTTGCTTTTGGTGAGTTAAATAGCGATTCTGAAAATAAATTATGCACAGTAAAATCTGATATTTCGCGAAATGCGCTACTTTTTGCAGCAACTCAAGATGCTCTTCATCAAACGTATCGTGCAAATCTTATGAAAGATTCGTGGAAGCTAGTGGAAACGTTGCGCGAGCATGGTTTTGCTGCAGCGATTTCGGGAGCAGGATCGTGCGTTGCTGTATTTTATGCAGGAGATGCCGAGTATAACAAGAGTGCAGCTCAAAAAATCGACGCAATTGCTGAGCCGTGGCTTTCGCGTGCTGGCTGGCGTGTTTTGCATGTGCAGGTTGATTCTATTGGCGTTGCAATAACTCGCGAATAACCTATGTGAAGTTGTAAAAGGGAAGGGTAAGGTATGACAGTTTCGTTGATTTTGGCCTCACAGTCTCCAGCGCGTAGGGCTGTTTTGGCGGCCGCTGGCGTGATTCCGGTAATTCACGTAAGCGAAGTGGATGAGCCGGCGGCTTTGCGTGATGCCGCTAGTGAGCGAGGTACGAGCGTTGAGCAGTTGAACGTTGAGCAGCGAGTTTCTATTTTGGCTCGTGCAAAAGCTCAAGCTGTGTACCATGCGTGGAAGTGTGTGGCGGATGCGGCTGCTTCGGCTAGTGGCGATTTAGTTGTGGGGTATCCGCTGGAAGCTGAACCTGCGGGATCTGAATCTTCTGAATCTGCTGATAATGCTTTAGCAAGCGATTCGCAATCAGACGTAACGCATAACGTAGATACGGCGCAAACTCGCGATTTTTCAGGCGTTACTGTTCCTACAAAAACTTTCGATATTCACGATTTTGCATATACAAATAAATCTTCTCATGATTGTAGCGGTGTGCTGATTGTTGGCTGCGATTCCATGTTCTTACTCGATGGTGAGTGCTACGGAAAGCCGCATACTCCTGAAGTGGCATTTGAGAGAATCAAGCAGATGAGCGGAAAAACAGGACAATTGTGGACTGGTCACTGCTTAATCGACGCAAAAACCGGCAAAACTATTTGCAAAACAAGTCATGCAAGCGTAACTTTTGCGCAAATGAATGACGCGGAAATTCGCGCGTATGTAGCAACTGGTGAGCCTCTGGAAGTGGCAGGATCCTTTACGCTAGAAGGTTTTGGCGGAGCTTTTATTGAAAGCATTAATGGAGATCCTCACGGTGTTCTTGGAATCAGCTTGCCGCTGCTGAGACAAATGGTTTCGGAGCTTGGATACGCTTGGCCGGATTTGTGGAATAAGGAAAGCTTGGAAGAAACTGGCGAAAAGAATGATCCGACTTCCACGGAAGTGCCTAAAGAAAATGTGCATCAGCCGGGAGATGGCTGGGTGCATTGCGATTGTGGCCGCAGACATTGGGGTCATAACGGAGCTGCTGGAGTGCTGCTTGCTAGGCGAGATGCTGAAACTGGTCGCGTGACGCACGTTGTGATGCAACATCGTGCTCTTTGGAGCGCTGAAGGTGGCACTTGGGGCATCCCTGGTGGCGCAATTTCCGACGGAGAAAGCGCGATTGAGGGCGCGTTGCGTGAGTCTTTCGAGGAAGCAAATATCACTTCGGGAGATATTGAAGTTGTTGGAGCTTACCGCGAAGATCATGGAAATTGGTGTTATACAACGGTTTTTGCGTTTGAAAAGCCGGGGCATAGTGTGGATCCTTGCGCGCACGACGACGAGAGTATGGAAATTAAGTGGGTGCCGATTGACGACGTGCCTAAGCTGAAGCTGCTTACGGCAATGCGCACTGATTGGCCGTCGTTCCGCGCTCGTCTCGATTCTCTTGCCTCGATTCGCTAGTTGCGCAAAGGTAAGTGCGCAAAGATAGCTTCAATTTGGAAGTAGACTTCTAAGTATGAGTTAGTTTTGCGGAATTTGGAAGTAGACTTCCAACTTTTGCCATTTTGCACTAAACTTGGAAGTAGACTTCCAACTTGCGAAATTTTATTTAGAGTATTGTTTTGGGAATTAACTTTTTTATTTTATCTACGTGTTTGCGTTGCTTTTAATCTATGAAATCTTATAAAATACTACTTATGCGCTGGTGCATGCTAGTTTTCTGCTAGTTGTTAGATGTTTTGTGGCTTGTGCTTGATTTTGTAATTTTGCTTGTGATTCATGGGTTTTGTGTCAAGCGCATAGAAATAAAGTAAACAAATCAAATAAAGCAACTAATTGCGTAAATTTGCGTAAATATTAGGGGGCAATTATGTCTAATGCATCAAATATTAAAAAAGATATTATTACGGCAAAAGGCTTTACAATTCAGGTTTATACGGAAGATTTTAGGAATGATTACGTTAGTTTAACCGATATTGCGAGATATAAAAACAAAGAAGAGCCTAAAGATGTTGTTAAAAACTGGCTGAGAGTAAAGAATACTATTGAATTCTTGGGATTGTGGGAGAGTATTAACAATCCGAATTTTAAAGGGGTCGAATTCGATTCCTTTAAGAATGAGGCTGGTTCTAATGCTTTTACTTTATCTCCTAAAAGATGGGTAGAATCAACAAATGCTATTGGCATAGTTTCCAAATCTGGTAAGAATGGCGGAACTTACGCTCATAAAGATATAGCATTTAAGTTTGCGGCTTGGATCTCAGCAGAATTTGAACTATATATTATCAAAGATTATCAAAGACTTAAATCTGATGAGGGTTCCAGGCTTTCGTTGAATTGGAATTTGAACCGTGAGATTTCGAAGATTAATTACAAGATTCATACGGATGCTATTAAAGAATATTTGTTGAAGGATTTGACTTCTGAGCAGTTGATGTATAAGTATGCAAATGAAGCAGATTTGTTAAATGTTGCATTGTTTAATAAGACTGCTAAGCAATGGAGAGACGCAAATCCTAAGTCAAAAGGAAACATTCGAGACGAGGCGAGTATTAATGAACTTCTGGTATTGGCGAATATGGAAAGCTATAACGCTGTTTTGATCTCTAAGGGTTTGCCACAGGCTGATCGAATGGCGGAACTTAGAAATTTGGCGCGAACGCAGATTTTATCTCTTGAGAATTTGAATAATCCTGGAATAAAGAGTTTGGATTCCGTGCTAAAAAATTGAGTCTAATCACTTTTTAATTCTGCACTTAATGCTGATATTTACCTCGTCTTCTGGTACGTGTGCAGTACAGTTTCCGCGCGTGTCTTGATTCTCTTGCCTCGACTCGTTAGCTGTGCAAAGGTAGTTGCGCAAAGTTAGCTTCAATTTGGAAGTAGACTTCCAAGTATGAGTTAGTTTTGCGGAATCTGAAAGCAGACTTCCAACTTTTGCCAATTTGCATTAGGCTTTTTGCATGCTTTTATTAGTTCGATTAGCCATATTTTGATAATCTCTGGCACAATGTGATAATATTTCGTATACGAAAGTATTGAGAGTTGGGAGATAATATTTATGAAGGTTTTAGTGCATCCTAGAGTTATTCGAAAACGACCTTGGTTCAGCGAAACTGAAGTAATAAATATGTGGAACTCATCTTGTAGAGAGCTTCCCAGGCAAGGTGAATATGAGCCTAGTCAGATGCTTTCATTTGCTTGGGATTCTCGCGGAGTTATTACGGAACTTATTGCATATAAGGGCGAAGATGGGGAATGGATTATTTTTCATGTAGTGCCTGCAACTAAAAAGTTTCTTGCTGAAATGGGATTTAGTCAAGAAGAAATTAGACAAATTTTTGGTAGAAGATAGGTAGGAGTGATTATGGCTAATTTTCGTGGTGAAGGTGGCATTGATGTCACTGATGAAATGCTTGATAAATGGGAAAGTGATGCTGAAAAAGGCAAATATCACGGTAAAGCTGGTAATTTGCGTATTAAAAAGCCGCTCGGCAGACCGCCTCTTTACAAAGAAGCTATGTTGCCTATAACTTTTCGTATATCTGCTGAAGATGCTGATGCTCTAAAGGCTTCTGCCGATAAGCAGGGTGTGAAAGTTGGGGACGTTGTGCGCGAAGCATGCAAACTGCTTCTTGCTCAAAAAGCAAGATGATTACAAAGTGTTGTGATTACAAAGTTCTACGATTGCGCGCGGATTAATCACCCCAAAATAGCGGCGATTACTGCTATGCAAATTGGGCTAGTGACAGTAGAAAACAGTATGCCGTCGCGCGCAAAACTTAAGCCGACGTTGTAGCGCGCAGCATAATTGTAAACGTTTTGACCGGTTGGAAGCGCAGCCAGCACAACGCACGCGTACAAAGTTGCCCCGCGAAAACCCATAACAAAATAAGCTAGCAAAAATGCAATTGCAGGCATAATAAGATTTTTTAGCACAGCAACAGTGGCAATAGCAGCGCGATTGGAATCTTTTCGTAAAGGTTTGCTTCCGTAAAGCGACATTCCAAAAGCCATTAAAATCATTGGAACTGCAGAATCGCCAATCATCTTAATTGGATCGTAAAGAAAATTAGGAACAGGGAAGTAGCCAACTTTTGCGGAAATTGCAGAAATAATAATTCCACCAAGCGAACCAATTAAAAGTGGCTGTTTTAAAGGCTGCTGAGCGATGCGTTTAAGCGAACATTTTCCAGTAGTTGTAATGTCGAGAACCGTCAAACCAACAGGAGTAAATACAGCCTGTTGCATAACTAAAATCGGAGCAACAAGCGCAGGATTTCCCAAAATATAAGTCGCAACCGGCAAGCCAATATTGTTTGAATTTAAATAAAGAGAATTGAGAGCACCTATAGTGCAGTCGGCTGCAGGAAGATGGAAGCAAAAGCGATTAAGCAGCACGAACGCAACTCCAACAATCATTGCAGAAAAGAATGCAACAAAAATCGAAGAGTGAAAAATCTCAAAAATAGGCTCTTTAGAAAGTATTGCAAACATTAAGCAAGGGCTGGAAACGAAAAAACTTACGCGATTTAGGACCATTTGAGCCTGTGAACCGCCAACGTGCATGCGAGCAGTAACGTAGCCTGCAGCAATAACAATGCCAATTACGCAAAAGCCTTGCATTGCGCTGATTAAGCCCATTTCTTGCCTCCAAAATTCGTTAATTGCACGCAAATTGCATGCGTGCGAACCTATGTTGTAACTATAGGAGAGATACGCAACTTTTATGTGCGTTATGGATGAGTTTGAAATTATTGGAATTTTTAGTAACTGCTAATTGGCTTAAAACAGCGATGCAAATTTTAATATTCAACGAGTCATATATTTGACTCGGCAATATGGCATACTAGAGAGCGGTGGCACTGCAAGCCGCCAGGCAATCGATGGCGTCGATCCCCTCGTGAGCGTTTTCCGAGGCTGGCGTCCGCTGTCGCGCAGCTAGACTTTGTAAAGAGCTTTGGGGTGGCTCGCGCACGTGCGTGCTCAACTTAAAGCCAGGGATGCGAGACGATGCAGCGTCTCGTGAGGAGCATAGTGCCCAGAATAATAAGAGAACGCTTCAATGAATTTGAAGCTGAAAATAGTAGAACTGTGTCTAAAACCGCTACTTCTGCGGAAATGTCCGGAATAATGCAATCTACAGATTTTGCGAAAAGTAATATAGCTGCCGGCGATACTTTGCAGCAAAGCTCTGGCGTTACGCGTCGCCGTCGCGGTCGACGAGTTACTCGTGGTGCCGGTGCGGCTGGAGAAGCAATGGAACTAAAAGTTGAGGATTCTAGTACGAAGGATTCTGAGCCGCATGTTGTTAAATCGCGCCCGATAACTTCGCTCCTATTCCAGGAGCCAGTTCTTCCTAAGGTAGTGAACAATCGTAGTGAAGAAAGCAGCAGTTCTCGTAATGACTTGCGTGACAACTCGCGTGATGTCTTGAATGATGATTTGCGTGATGATTTACGTGATATTTCTCGCGGAAGGCGCAACAGCCGCAACGGCCGCGATAGCCGTGATAGTCGCGATAGTCGCGATAGTCATGATAGCCGTGATAGTAGCGAACGCAAGTCACGTTCTGAAAGACGTGAGAATTCAAGCGAAATAAAGCGTGATAGTGGCAGAGGGAATAGTCGTGAAACATCGCGTGAAACAAGTCATTCTATGTATTCTCAAGATTCTGAGTACGCTAAGAATTTTCAGGATTCGCAAGATGATCGCGATGAAAAAACTCGCAAAAGCCAGCGTTCTCGCCGTTCTCGCAGATTGAATGCTGTTGAGCGACGTGCTGCAGCTGAAGTTGAGCAAATTGAAGAGGATCTTGCATACGACAATATTGTTTATGCTCCCATTGATACGCGCATCGATGAAACTCTTGATGTTAGCGATATTTTATCTGCGGAAAATACTTCAAATAGGCGTTCTAATCGTCGCAATATGTCGAATAACATTTCTAATGATGATGACGTTCGAAATGAAAATGGTGCAGTAGACAGCAGAGGCGGTAGCAATAGCAGAGATAACAGAGATAGCCGCAATAGCAGTGACGAAGGCGATAACAGAGGTATAAACGACGATTATAATGCAAATAATGGCAACGATGACGATGAAATAATGATTACGCGTCGCCGTCGTCGCCGTCGTAGCTCTCGCACTGATCGAAATGAAAGTCGCAACGAAAGTCGCGATTTTGACATCGATATTTCTAACGATCTTGACGATGACGCAAATTCTCGCACAAAACGCACGAGAATAGATGAAGTTTCTCAAGAAGATCGCGATTTAATTCCAGATCCAGAAGAACTTCGTGAGCAAGATGAGGAAGAAACTCTTTATACGCGTCGCCGTCGTCGCCGCCGTTCTAAATCCTCCGATGACGCAAATTCCGCGTCTTCTCAGGAAGAGTCATCCGACTACACTAATGCGAACGAAGACGACTTGACTTCTCGCCGCTCGCGCAAGCAGCAGTATATAGACGAAATTACGGATATTGAAGGCTCTACGCGACTTGAAGCAAAGCGCCAACGCCGTAGAGATAATAGGCGTGAGCGTAGCCGTCAAAACCTTCTTATGGAGCAAGATTTCCTTGCTCGTCGCGAAAATGTTGAACGATTAATGGTTGTTCGTGAGCGCGATCGCCACACGCAAATTTCTGTTATTGAAGACAATATTCTTGTAGAACATTATGTTTCTGATATTCAAGAAGTTGCTACTGTTGGAAATATTTATCTTGGGCGCATTCAAAACGTGCTTCCAAGCATGGAAGCGGCATTCGTAGATATTGGTCAAGCCAGGAATGGCGTGCTTTATGCAGGCGAAGTTAATTGGGATATGGCTCGTCTTGAAGGTCAGCCTCGTAGGATTGAGCTTGCGTTTAAGTCTGGTGATCCTGTGCTTGTGCAGGTTACTAAGGATCCAATTGGGCATAAGGGTGCTCGATTGACTTCGCAAGTAACTCTTGCAGGGCGTTTCTTAGTGCTTGTGCCATCTGGCGGCATGACCGGTGTGAGTCGCAAGCTTTCGGATCGAGAGCGCTCGCGTTTGCGTGCTATTGTGTCGAAGATTGCACCAAAAGATATGGGCGTTATTATTCGTACTGCTGCTGACGGCGCAAGCGAGGAGTCGATTGAAAAAGATTTAGATTCGCTTGTTAAGCAGTGGGAGCGCATTGAAGCTAAGCGCGAAGAATACTTGCATGGAAAGCGCCCTAAGCTGTTACAGGGTGAGCCTGATGTGGCAATTCGTGTTGTGCGCGATATTTTCAACGATGACTTCCAAAAGCTTATTGTTGAAGGCGAGGGAGTGCGTCAGCGAATTGATGAATATCTTGAGATGATGGCTCCAGATTTGCGCAGCAAGGTTGAATATTGGGATCCTGCTGAGCATGAAGGCAAGGACGTTTTCGATAAGTGGCAGATTGATAGTCAACTTCGTAAGGGTATGGAGCGTCAGGTTTATTTGCCGGCTGGTGGCTCTATCGTGATTGACCGTACGGAAGCAATGACTACGATCGATGTGAATACTGGACGATTTATTGGGCGTGGTAAGTCTTTGGAAGAAACGGTTACTCGTTGTAATTTGGAGGCTTCTGAAGAGATTGCGCGCCAGCTTCGTTTGCGCGATATTGGTGGCATGGTCATGATCGATTATGTCGATATGGTTATGCCAGCGAACCGCGATTTAGTTTTGCGTAGGCTTTTGGAATGCTTGGCTAGGGATCGCACGAAGCATCAAGTTGCTGAAGTTACGTCTCTTGGTCTTGTGCAAATGACGCGTAAACGCGTTGGTCAAGGCTTAGTTGAAGCGTTCTCTGAAGAGTGTCCAACGTGCAAGGGACGTGGGTTTATTTTGCACGATGAGCCTACTGTTTCTTCGGAATATGCAGATCCTTACGCGCTTAAGGGCGGAGATCCTTTTGTTAAAACGAACAAGTATGGTCACGGAAGCGCAACGGAACAGCCTGCGCCTGTTAAGCAGCAGGGTTCTAGTGCGGAAGTGAGAGCTAAGTTAGCGCGTATAGCTGCCGCGTCTGTAATTACTGACGCAGCTCATAAATCTGAAGAAGAAACGCAGTATAGTAATTTTTTGAATTCTGATGAAGAGTCTGTATCTTCTAAGGCGGATGAAACTAGCGAAGTTGCGGATGCTGGCGAAACCGCGGAAACTAGTGAAGCGGATAAAACTTCTGAAGAATTAGTTGAAAATAATTTAGAGGATACTACGCAAGAGATTGCTGAGTATACTGCGGAGCAACCTACGCAAGAAACTATGCAGGAAACTGCGCAAGATAATACGCAGGAAATTATGCAAGAAACTACAGAAAGTGATGATTGAGCCTCTGAATAGTGACTAAGTATATGCCTTGAGTACAATATTGAATATTGTCTGCATTGACTCATGAATCTAGCGACTTGACGTTAGTACATGGGTAGGTGTATTTTTGATAGTCGGTGTCTTGCCGCGCGCGTTTTGCTGTGCGCAAGGCAAAAGTAAGCTTTCAATTGAGCTAAGGAACGAATTATGTACGCGATTGTGAAGGCCGGTGGCCATCAAGAGAAGGTCGAGGTTGGCGACGCCATTCTCGTGAACCGTCTCGATGCAAAGAAGGGCGATACCGTGGAATTCCCGGTCGCGCTCGTTGTTGACGGTGCTAAGGTAACCTTGAGTGCCAAGGATCTTGCTAAGATTACGGTGAAGGCAGAAGTCTTGAACGACGAAGCCAAAGGTCCAAAGATTAGCATTATGAAGTATAAGAACAAGACTGGTGTGGCTCGTCGCAAGGGTCATCGTCAGAAGTTGACTCTCGTCAAGATCACGGCCATCGCCTGATTGACGGTGTTATAAACCTGAAAGGACAGTGAGATGGCACATAAGAAGGGTGCGTCTAGCTCGCGCAACGGTCGCGACTCACAAGCGCAATATCTTGGTGTTAAGAAGTTTGGCGGTGAAGCTGTAGTGGCTGGCAACATTATCGTTCGTCAGCGCGGCACTAAGTTCCACGCAGGTCAGAACGTTGCTTTGGGCAAGGATCACACGCTGTACGCTTTGGTGGACGGCAATGTGAAGTTCGGTATTCGTCGCGACCGCAAGGTTGTTGACGTTGTTACCGCCTGAATCTTAGCTAAGCCTAAACAGATTCGACAATAAGTCGACAATAAAACGTTTAAGCCGCACCCCCGTTCGGTGCGGCTTTTTTGTTCTCGCATGTTCCCGAGAATTTAAGTGTTTATCTTCGAGTAAGGTAGCAGTATGAGTGATTTTGTAGACCGCGTAACAGTGCATGTAAAAGGCGGAGATGGTGGAAACGGATCTGCCGGAGTTCGTCGCGAAAAGTACAAGCCATTAGCAGGTCCAAATGGCGGTAATGGCGGTGACGGTGGTTCCGTTATTTTTGTAGCTGATCGTAACGCAAACAGCTTACTTGACTACCGCTTCATGCCTCACCGCACTGCAGAAAACGGTACGATGGGCTTAGGTGACACTAAAGACGGTTCAAAAGGTGCAGACTTAGTACTTCCTGTGCCTGTTGGAACTGTTGTTTTTACTGCACGCGGTGCTGTAGACTCTCAAAAGCGACCAGGCGAAGTTTTGGCGGATTTGCAACATGTTGGAGACAAATTCGTTGTGGCGCAGGGGGGTGCTGGCGGTCTTGGCAACGCAGCACTCGCAAACAAAACTCGTCGTGCCCCAGGATTCGCGCTTTTAGGCGAGCCTGGTGAAGAACGCGACGTAATTTTGGAACTCAAGTCTATTGCAGACGTAGCTTTAGTTGGATTCCCTTCTGCAGGAAAATCAAGCTTAGTTGCTTCAATTAGTGCAGCTAAGCCGAAAATTGCTGACTATCCGTTTACTACTTTGGTGCCAAACCTAGGTGTTGTAAGCTTCGGCAACTATCGCTACACAATTGCAGACGTTCCAGGCTTAATTCCAGGAGCTTCCGAAGGAAAAGGCTTAGGTCTTGAGTTTTTGCGTCATATTGAGCGCACAGAGATTATTGCGCACGTAATTGATTGCGCAACGCTGGAGCCAAATCGCGATCCAATTAGCGATTACCACGCTCTTGAGCATGAGCTTGCGCAATACGCTGATAAGCTTGAGCTTCCGTTGGGTGCGATTCCAATTCCTGAGCGTCCGCGCATTATTGTGCTAAATAAGGTCGATGTGCCTGAAGCTAAAGAATTGGCTGATTTTGTACGCGGTGAATTTGAGAAAATGGGATTGACTGTATTTGAGATTTCTACCGCGTCTCACGAAGGCTTGAAAGAGCTCGGTTTTGCGCTTGGACGATTGGTTGAAAAGATGCGCGAGAAGCTCGCTGCCGAGGAAGCAGCGCGTGAAGAAGAGCGTGTTGTCATTCAGCCTCTTGAGCAGCAGACTTCAGCTTTGCGTCGTCGCCGCGATGATGGACGTGGAAATAGTGCAGACTTTGAAATTAAGCGCGAGGAAGACAGGAATGGTGATTTTTGGTTCACTGTTACTGGCGCAAAACCTGAGCGCTGGGTTATACAAACGAATTTCGACAACGACGAAGCCGTTGGTTATTTGGCGGATCGCTTGGCAAAGCTTGGCGTTGAGGATGAATTGCGCAAGAAGGGCGCGCGTCCAGGAGACGAAATTCGTATTGGCACTGGGAATCATATGGTTTGCTTCGACTGGGATCCAAGTATCGCTGCCGGTGCAGAAGGATTGGACGGCGCTAACTTGGGTGCGCGTGGCAAGGATTTGCGAATCGAAGCGAACGATCCTCGCGGAGCAAGGCGCACGAATGCTGAGCGTAGACGAGATTATCACAGCATGATGGATGCAAAGAGCGCAGTTCGAGACGCGATGATGGCTGAGCGAAAGTCGGGTCACTGGGCGGATCCTTCTGTGGATGACGATCGCCATGATGAAAATAGCTTGTTTGGCCGTGGCGAAGAGCAAGAAAACTAGAAGAATCAAGGTCAAGGGGAATCTTATGAATAATCCAGAAATTGAGCTTACCGAAGATGGGGTTCGGTGTTCAATTCGTGAGGCGCGCACAATCGTTGTAAAAGTTGGCTCAAGCTCACTTACGAGCGCGTCTGGGCAGCTGGATGTGCAAAAGTTGCGCGCTCTTGTGACTGCAATAAGTCACGCGCAAATGCAAGGTGCTCGCATTGTGCTTGTGTCTTCTGGTGCAATTGCAGCTGGATTTGGTTTGCTCGGCTTTAATGAGCGTCCTAAAGATGTGCCAACTCAGCAGGCAACAGCTTCAGTTGGTCAAGGATTGCTTATGGCTCAATACGAAGCAGCATTTTCGCAATTTGGTTTCAGAGTCGGGCAAATGCTTCTTACTGCGGACGTTACTATTTCGCCGTCTCGCTACCGTAACGCTCAGCGCACAATGCTGCGGCTTCTTGAACTTGGCGTAATTCCAATCGTAAACGAAAATGATGCGCTTTCTAGCAACGAAATTCGATTTGGTGATAACGACCGTTTGGCGGCTCTTGTAGCAAATATTGTGCGAGCGGAAGCTCTTGTGTTGCTTACGGATGTGGATTCTCTTTATACTGCACCGCCTAGTGAACCGGGTGCTAAACGTGTGAGTTTTGTGCCAGATGTGACGCGCGCGATTGAAGAAGTGAAAGTTGGCGCAAGTGTTTCGGGCGTAGGTACCGGTGGTATGGTGACGAAGATGGAAGCTGCGCATGTTGCTGCAGTTTCGGGAATTCCAACTGTGCTAACTTGCGCTGGAAATGCCGGTCCGGCACTGGCTGGAGATGCTGTTGGTACTGTGTTTGCGCCGGTGCATACGCGCGATTCTTCAAGGCGACTTTGGATTGGTTTTGCTTCGCATCCGCACGGAGTTTTGGTAGTTGACGATGGTGCTGCGAAGGCGGTTCGCGGAGGTCGCGCGAGCTTGCTTGCGGCTGGTATTGTTGGCGTGCGCGGTGAGTTTTCGGCGACGGATCCTGTGTGGATTGACGATGAGCAGGGTAACCATTTGGCTAAGGGTTTGGTTGCTTTTGACGCGGAGGAAATTCCGGAGATTATGGGGCGTACGAGCGATGAGCTTGAAGAATCACTCGGCCGTCAGTATGCGCATCCGGTTGTGCACCGCGACAATCTCGTGCTTGTGTAATTACTAGTGGCTCGTGTTTTGTCGATTTCACCAAATGGTTTTGTGTTTTCGACAGTTTCGCTTGTTTCGCTCGTTTCGCGGCTTAAGGTTACACTGTAAATCATGGCAGAGAATATTGCAGAAACTTCATCCTCAGAAAATTGGCGCGTATTAAGCGAGCGTATTAACCGGGTCGCTCCGAGTGCAACTTTAGCAGTAGACGGCAAGGCAAAAGCTATGAAAGCTGACGGCATTGACGTCGTAAGCTTTGGCGCAGGCGAGCCAGATTTTCCTACTCCCTCTTACATTGTTGATGCTGCAACACAAGCGTGTAAAGACCCGCGCAACTATCGTTATACTGCTACGGCAGGTTTACCGGAGCTTAGGGAGGTGATTGCGCGCAAAGTGCAGCGAGATTCCGGCTACGAAGTTTCCTCAAATCAAGTTGTAGTTACAAACGGCGGAAAGCAAGCTGTGTATGAGGCTTGCCAAATCCTCTTAAATGATGGCGACGAAGTTATTATTCCAGCTCCGTATTGGACGAGTTATCCGGAGGCTGTGAAGCTTGCAGGCGGCGTGCCTGTGCCGGTTTTGGCAGGTGCAGATTGCGGTTTTGAGCCAGATATTGAGGCAATTGAGTCCGCTCGCACTTCACGCACGCGCGCAATTATCGTAACTTCGCCTTCGAATCCTACAGGCGCTATTTGGAGCGCGCAAACTATTCGCGCAATCGGCGAGTGGGCTGTAAAACACCATATTTGGGTTATTTCTGATGAGATTTACGAGCACTTGCATTACGACGGCATTTCGACTTCGTATATTGGCGTCGAGGTGCCGGAAATTCGCGAGCAGCTGCTGATTTTGAATGGTGTTGCTAAAACTTACGCCATGCCTGGCTGGCGTGTTGGCTGGATGGTGGCACCAGAAGATGTTGCTAAAGCTGCAATTAAGCTTCAAAGCCATATGACTTCTAATGTTTCTAATATTTCGCAGCGCGCAGCAATTGCTGCAGTCGGCGGTTCGCTGGATGTGGTCGCCACTATGCGTGAGGCTTTTGATGCTAGACGCAAAGCAATTGTGGGAGCGTTGAACAATATTGACGGCGTTACTTGCCCTCTTCCTCACGGCGCTTTTTACGCGTTTGCTAACATTGAGGCGTTGCTTGAGCGTCCGCTTGGCGAGAAATGCGAACTGCCGCATACTTCTTCTCGATTTGCTGAAATGTTGCTTGACGAAGCGCATGTTGCTGCGGTTCCGGGAGAAGCTTTTGGTGCTCCTGGCTATTTGCGATTCTCTTGCGCTCTTGCTGACGACCAGCTTGCTGAGGGCATGCGTCGCATGAAGAAGTGGGTTGAAGCTTAAGCAAGTATTTATTGCAAAATAAGAACTTGCTTGCCGTTGCACAATGCGACACTCGCTTTTTGTGCGATGATATAACGAAATCATGCCCATGAGATAGTATGTCTATCTGGCGGTTTGCTATTTCGTTCCTTTTGGGGTATGATGAGCAAGTTCACCTTAGGGATGTGGCGCAATTGGTAGCGCAACGGTCTCCAAAACCGTAGGTTGTGGGTTCGAGTCCCGCCGTCCCTGCCAGTTTTTTGTTCAAGTTTTTACACGAAGGATTCAAGCATGGCGCAGGCACGCAGTACTAAGAAAGCAGTAAAGCATAACTTGTTCGTGCGTATTGGCATGTTCGTTAAGCAAACTATTGACGAGACGCGCAAGGTTATTGCACCTCATGGCAAAGAGTTGTTTGCTTGGTCGTCTGCAGTTTTCATATTTGTTGTGTTTTTGATGGCTTTCGTCACCTGCATGGACTTCGGTTTGGGTAAGTCCGTAATGTGGCTGTTCGGCTGAGTTGAAATTGGCTGAGTTGAAATTTTGAAGGTGTATGCAAGATGACTGATGAATTCAATTTCGAAGAAGCGAGTGAAGCTGATGAGGCTTTTGCTTCTCATGATGCTGACGAAGCAAACGAATCAGCTGTGAATAATGAAGTTGCTGCTTCTAGCGAGTCCGTTGAAGCTGATGTGGATGAGGAATCTGCTGATGTTGCAGCTGATGTAGCTGATGGCGCTGCTGCTGACAGTGTTGCTGATGTTTCTAACGAAACTGGCGATGCTGGCGAAACTACTGATGCTGATGATGCGAACGAATCCGACCCAACTGATGCAGGCGCAATCGCTGTAGCAGAATTTTCTAAGAAACTTCGCACTTTGGAAGGCAAGTGGTACGTTCTTCACACGTATTCTGGTTACGAAAAGCGCGTAAAAACTAACGTTGAATCCCGTGTGCAGAACTTTGGTTTGGAAGATAAGATTTTCCAGATTGAAGTTCCTATGGAAGAAGTCGAGAAGCATACAGAAAAGGGTAAGAAGGTTATTACCCGCGTGCGTGTTCCAGGCTATGTATTGATTCGCATGTGGCCGGATGAGAACGCTCGCCGCATTGTGCGCGAGACCGAGGGCGTGACTGGTTTCGTTGGTCCTTCTAGAGAGCCTGCACCATTGAGCCGCAAGGAAGTTGTGTCAATGATGGCTCCGATGATTGCTTCCGAAGCTTTGAAGAATGCTGGCGATAAGCCGGCTGCAGCGCGCAAGCGTAAGGTTGAGGTTGCTTACAAGGTTGGCGATCAGGTGACTGTGACTGACGGTCCATTCTCAACGATGGCAGCTGTGGTTTCGGACGTGGAGCCTACAACTCAGAAGCTTACAGTGTTGGTTTCCATCTTTGGGCGTGAAACTCCTGTGGAGCTTGGATTCAACCAAGTGGAGCCGATTGTTTGAGATGAAAGACTGATCCAAAAGCTTGAGTGAAAAGCTTTAAGTTTTTGTAACTTTTACAAACCGGGGTGTGTTAATTCGCGCCCCGGTTTTTATTATTTACTGCAACACGCCGTAAAATGGGGAAATAATCCTAAATTTTCTTGCAATTACAGTGCTTTTATCAATGTAAATAATAAATATTTCCAAATATTTCGTTTGGCTTGCAAATAGGCGTGGGGGGGGGTATAGTGCTGAGTGTTTAAGCAGAGTAATTGAGTTGTTTTTTTTTTAAGTGTCATCGTAATGATGACATCATGATTCGTAAGCTTTGCAGATTAGAAGGTAGGTGTATATGTTTAATTCGCATATATTTAGCCGTTTCCTTCGACTAGTGCGCTCAATTCGCCGTTCGTTATTTGCTTTTTTCGTGGCAATTACAATGTTGCTTGCTACTTTTGTGATTGCTCCAACTTATGCGTTGAGTGCTGGCGAAAGTGCTACTTCTACTGAGAAGGCTGAGGGTGCGAAGGCTGGTTCTACTAAAAACGATGGTGAATCGAATAAGCAGTCTGAGCAGAGTGAATCTAATAATACTACTGAGCCTAATAAGAAAAATACTGATACTTCAAGTACTTTAAATAAAGATAATAAGGAATCGAAGCCTGCTGAAAAGCAGCAGAAGTCTGATAGTAACAATGGTGTTGATAAGGCTAAGTCGACTGATTCTGATGTAAAGAAAAACGTTAAAGATGCTCCAAAGAAAAGCACCTCTACGGAAACTTCTAGCAGAATGGACAGAGGTGCGAGAAAAACGACTGATCTTCCGGAAGCGTGTAAGAATAATAAAAGGTATAAGGCTCCTGAAAAATGCTACAGCATTACTTATGGTAATAAAACAATAAACATTAAAAGTAAGAATGGCGAGCCTTATAATAGGGTTCCTCAGATTATTATTCCAACAATAAAAGTTGCAGGTAAAGTGCAGCAAACATTACCTGCTGGCGTGTGGCTTGGGTTGGAAGAGTATAGTAAAAATAATGATTCCGTAAAGTATGCTTTTTTCAAGGGTGAGAATGATAGCTACACTGCTAAATCTACGAAAAATAGCGATGGTTCTATACGTTTTTTTGCGAGCAAATGGTTAGTAGCTAATACATATAGGTTTTATGTTGTAATACATTATCCAGGTGGTTCTAAATCCAGCACTAGGATTAAAGCGATACTTGCTAAGGATGATTTGCCTAAGGCTCAGCCCGATGATTTATCGCTGAGCTTATACGATTTTGGGAGTGCGCAGGATGGTGTTGCGGTAAGTGGTAATAAAATTATTATAAAACCAAAGTCTAAGGGTTCAACTCCTAGCGTAGGTACTGTCGTCAGTGATGATAATAAAGACGTTTACGATCCTATTAATAAGCTTTTTATTGAATCGAAATCGACAGATAAGCCTGGTTCTATCTATCACCGTATGATTTGCCATGAAAATGGTAGCGATAATTATACGTCAGACCGTGTTAATGATTTGAGTTTAGTTACGCAGACTCAGTTCAAGCATATGGAAAATCAGAATCGACCTGATAAAAATGCAGAGAATTCTGCTGTGTATGAGAATGATGATTATACTGAGCGCTCTCAAAGCTGGATTAGTGGCACGCCTAAAGAGGCTGGCACTTTTGAGTGCAAAGTGTTTGCTATTAAGGATGTTGACTTAAAACAAGACTTATCAACTCATAAAAAGCCACAATCGTCTAAATTGGCAGAAGAGTTTGGCAAAAGAGTCAAAACTAATACAGATATGAAGTTATTGTTCGATAATCCAGAACGAAACATTGTTGAAGATAAGTGGGACAATAAAACATCTATTGCGAAGGGCGTTGACTGGGATTATAAGACTGTAATAATCCAGTTTGGAGATAAGCCAAAGCCAAAAATTGGTGATAATGATCTTACGCTGAAAGTGTATCCGTTTAAAAACGGCACGGATCCGTTGCCAGCGGCGTTGACTAGCACCAATAACAATATTTCTGCGATGCTCGGTATGGAGCTTAAGCCGTTTGTTGATGCTACTTCTGCGGCGGATAGCACGAAGAAGATTACGTTGCGCGTGCTGTGCTCGAAGGGCAAGAAGAAGGATTCTGGCTCGCGATCTGAGCAACCCTCTGAACCGTCGCAACCGTCTCAAACTGCTGGATCTCCGCAATCTGCGGAAGATCTTGAATATAAGACTTGGAGCAGTAATCTTGCCGAGCTTGGATTGAGTGTGCCTGCGGATGATAATCAAAATAGATGCAAAAAAGGTGATAAGGACTGTAATGCTGCTGCGCGAACTGATATGGAAGTGAGCATAAAGCCGACTGAGGTTGGCAATTACCAGTGCGTTGTGTACGCGCTGAAACCTAAAGCGCTCGCTAAGTTTGATGGTCTAACTGGCAGCTTAACCCCTGCAACGATAAGCTCTGCGCTAACTACTGATCCAGCATCTTTTAAAGAAAACAAGGATTTTGCTGCTTTTACGTTCAATATTCATTCGGTGAGCAAGTTTACTTTGCCGCATACGGGCGGGCAGAGTTGGAATTTGCAGCTCGGTATTCTTGCAGCGCTATTGGTGAATCTGCTGGCGGCTGGCTTTGTGGTAAGTCAAAGTGAGCGCGGTCGCAAATTAATTTTGGGAAGGTGGCGAGGCTTATGCAATCACGTATAAAGCAGTTGTATATGCATTTACTCGCCGTGCTTCGCATAAGGCGATTACGTACGCATTTGCGCATAAAGCCTTCCTGTTTCGCGCATTGTTTTATTGCGCAGTCTTTCCGGATTCGGGAGCGTGATAACACAAGGTAAATGCCAAAAATTTTAAAACTTTACTCGTATGAGCATTATCAATGCAGATTAATTTTCTAGTTGCCGTAAAAAGCAATGAAAGGAGTGAACATGAAAAAGTTCACTAATAAATTCGTGGCGGCAGTTGCGTCGCTTGCGATGGCTGGCACGCTGTGCGTCGCCGGCGCTGTAACCGTGGCTGGCGTTGCGTGGGGTGCGAAACCGGATCCTAACCATCCTGTGCATAATGAAACCCATGCTACTGAGAATCCTAAGGCTCCGTGGGAGAAGGATGCTCCGACAAAAGGTACTATAACCATTCTTAAGTGCGTGAAGAAGACGAAGGATGATAAAGATACTTCTTCTCAGACACAAACAGAGCCTCAATGCAAAACTGGTTTTAAGCCGCTTAAAGACGCTACTTTCAAATTGACTAAAGTCACTTCTGTTAAGGAAGGTGACAAGTATGTTAACTTAGATCTTGGCAAATTTGAGTCTTGGCAGAAGATTGCAAAGCTTGTTACTAAGCTGAACGATCACACTATTAAAGACAGTGGCACTGATGCAGAAGTCAAGCTTGATACTGATAACGCTAAGACGCAGACCACTGGTGAAAATGGTATAGCCAAGTTTGGTGATGGCAAGAATAATCTTGATCTTGGTTTGTATAAGGTTGAGGAAACTAACGCGCCTAAGGGCTATGGTGTTTCGGATTTGCAATCCTTCTATATGACGCTTCCTTTGCCGGAGTACACTACTAGCGAGGGCAAGGATGCAAAGACGACTGTTTCGTATAACTATAATCCTGTTGTGAAGCCGAAGAACAAGGATCTATCGGCTACTATTCAGAAGGTTTACGATAAGACTAAGTTCGCTAGCGTTAAGGATAAAGTGCCTTTCACGATTACTGCGGAAGTGAACAAAGCTAAGCCTAAAAATGGTAAGTTGACGGCTGCTAATCTTCAGGGTTATAAGGTCTTCGATGATGCTCCAACCGCTGCCTTCAAGACTATTGATGCAAGTGTTGTGAAGCATGTAAAGATTGGCGAAACTAGTCTTGATAAAAAAGACAATCAAAATAAAGATATGTACACCGTTAGTGTTGTAGACAATGCTACTGCAGCTGGTGGTAAGGATCTTGCTGCTGGTCATAAGCGTATTCTTGTAACGTTTAATAATGATGGCTTAGGTAAGATTGCTACTGCCTTGAATAACGTTACTGAAGGTCAAGAAGCACCTAAGGTTACGGTTGATCTTGAGTTTGAGCTTAGTGATGCTTACAAGAACACTAAAGCTCCGACTGGCACTGATAGTGTTGCTGAGAAGGATAAATCGCAGGATGAGGTTGTAAACAAGTCTGGCTTCTTCCAGGCTCATGAGAAGAATGAGGGTGACTTGCCGCCAATCATTCCTGATAATGATCATTCTCAAGCGACTATTGACTTCGGTTTCCTTCAGGTGCATAAGTTCTACAAGGAAGGTACTGAAGAGAAGCCGCTTGAAAATGCTGAGTTCAGGATTTTTGCTGATAAGGCTAAGGCTGATGCTTGCGCTCAAGGTCTGAAGGAAAATAAGGAACTTGGCTCGATTGATGCTTGCAAGGCTGCGTCAACTATTAATGATGCTGCTGCAGCTGGTGCTTCCCAACCAGTTGGCGCTGCTACTACTGATGTGCAGACTGCTACAACAGATTCTAAAGGTAACTTCGCGAAGGCATACAAGACTCGCGCTGGTGTTCCTGTTTATCTTGTTGAGGTTAAAGCTCCTAAGGGTTATGCGATTTCTCCTGTAGTCCACGATGTGACTGTTAAGAAGGATCAAACTACGACTGAGCCGTTTGAGGACCTCCCACTTAAGGGCGGCGACAACGGCAAGAGCTTCTGGTTCAATCTTCCTGCAACTGGTGCTTACGGCGTGCTGATTTTCGCTGTTGTGGGCATGGTTCTTATTGTTGCGAGCGTGATTATGTACGTGCGCAATCGCAAGGAAGAAGAACAGCAGCAGAACGCTTGATCCGCTTTTTAAAGCTGGTCTTGTAGTCTAATAGCAAAGTGTGAGTCTAGGGTTTACTGAACTAAATCCTAGACTCACTTGCTCTTATGATTGTTCTCTTGCAGCCTCGTAACGAAAAAGTCGTGTTCTCGCCAACAAGCGGCAGAAATTTTACACACGTGTAAAGGAACGGTCGGTTGCGCGCTAACAAGCGGCATAAACTTTACGTGCATGTACAGAAACGGTCGGCTACGCGCTCGAATCCGGCAGAAATTTTACAGTCGTGTAAAATAAAGGTCGTATTTCCCCCAAACCTCCTGAATCTTTGCAGTAATGCTTTGCAAACGTCGATTATTTATTGCTTAGTGAACTTTAGTATTAATGCTCTGCTGACGTTGAGTATTTATTGCATAGTGAACACTAGCGTTATTGCTGCTGCACACATCAAGCCAGGCACTCCTACCGTACCACAGAACACTAGCGGTTTTACTAGTAGTGAGGGGTGGGTGTTGCTTGGTCGAGCAATATAAAAGCGGAACGATAGTAATAATCTTATTGACGAATACTATTTTTGCAGAGAAAGTAAGTAAAAAACTAAACTTAACTACGCAACCATTAAGTCCAAGTAAGGTATAAGAGCGGAGCGCTGCGAGACAAGTAACACCCACCACTCACATCCACTTCAGAAATCCACCAGCCAAACACCAGCCCCCAAAACTCGCGCCACATCAAGCAAGTATTTACGCATATAAACTTCACAAGGAGGAAGCATGAAATTAAACAAAGTTGTTACAAAAGTATATGCTTTCTTCAATCAGTCTAAAGCAAAACCTGCAACCGAATCAACCCAAGACTCAGCAACCGCATCAAAACCCGCACCAAAGCCCGCTAAAAAACCCAAATCCAAACTCCGCCGCACTCTCGAGCCAATTGCCCTCGCACTTGCAGCAATTTTGTGCTTCACGTACCCGGTTGCGTCAACGTTGTGGAATAACAAGGTGTCGAAGGAGATTTCTACCGCGTATGATCGTTTGAATCGTAAGCAGATTGCGAGTGCTCGCGAGAAGATTTTGAACGCGGCTCGTCGTTATAATGCGCGCCACAAGTCGATTATTACGGCTGATCCGTACAATGGCACGACGGATTATATGAAGACGCCGGAGTATAAGGAGTATGCGAAGCAGCTGGATGAGCCGATGGGGATTATGGGTATTGTGAAAATCCCGAAGATTGGCGTTAAGCTGCCGATTTACCACGGTAGTTCGCAGGAGGTTTTGGCGTATGGCGCTGGACACTTGTATGGCACAGATTTGCCGGTTGGGGGTAAAACGCGTCACGCTGTTGTGACGGCGCATACGGGTTTGCCAAATGCGACCATGTTTGATGATTTAGTGGAGTTGAAGAAGGGTGATTTCTTCTACTTTGACGTGCAGGGGGAGACGCTGCGTTACAGGGTATTCCGCATTAGCGTGGTCGATCCGCATGATATTAGGTTACTTCAACGCGAGAATGGGCGTGATCTGGCGACGCTGCTTACCTGTACGCCGTATGGTGTTAATACGCAGAGATTGCTGGTGACAGGCTATCGCGTGCTGCCGGATCCTGTTTCCGTGCCGGGCGATAAGTTGCAGTGGCCGCTTTGGATGACGATGTTTGTGCTCGCGCTTATTGGTTGCGCTGTGATTCTTACGACGATGATTATTGCCGCGGTTCGCAAGCGCCACCGCCGTGCTGCTTCACTTGCTCATGCCAAACATATAACTGCTTAGAATTGCTGTAATGCAGCGTGTCGCGAAGATTTAGAGAAATAACACCTTGATTTTCGTGAAAATTCGGCATATATTTACCCCTGATTTCGTGAAAATTTAGCATAAATTGACATTGATTTTCGTGAAATATATACTATAAAACAATAGTATTTTCAACGGTTTTGTGGTAATTAAGAGTGGTGTTATATGTTAAGGCGAAAATTTTATCAAAAAATGCTCGATTGGAAGAATGCTGATCGCGGTTCAACAGCGCTTTTAGTAACAGGTGCTCGAAGAGTTGGGAAAAGTACTATAGTTGAAGAGTTTGCAAGAAACGAATACAAGTCTTATATTCTTATTGATTTTTCGCAAGCATCAAAAGATGCGCTTCGGCTATTTGAAGATTATCGTTCAGATTTAAGCACTTTCTTTACATACATATCTGCACTATATGGTGTGAAACTTTATAACCGTGAATCGGTAATGGTTTTTGACGAAGTGCAATTTTTCCCACAGGCTAGAGAATTTGTAAAACAACTAGTTGCAGATGGCAGATACGACTATATAGAGACTGGCTCGTTATTGTCTATTAAACACAATGTTGAAACAATATTGATTCCATCTGAAGAACAAGAAGAACGCATGTATCCTCTTGATTTTGAAGAATTTTTGTGGGCTTTTGGAGAAGAAAATCTATCGAAAGTTATTAAAGATTCATTTGATGAGTTAAATCCTTTGCCAGATGTTTTACATAAAAAAGCGATGCGACTTTTTAGAGAATATATGCTAGTTGGTGGCATGCCGCAGTCTGTAAATGAATATGTTGATTCGAGAGATTTTGCTCGAGTAGATAGGGTTAAGCGTCGTATTCTTTCGCTCTATAGGCAGGATGCTGCAAAGTTTGCAAAAGGTTATGAAATGAAAGTTATGTCTGTGTTTGATGGAATACCAGCACAGCTTTCCAGACATGAAAAAAGATATAGGATTACTTCCTTAGGTAAGAATGCTCGTATGCGTGACTATAAGGATGCGTTTTTTTGGCTTTCGGATGCGAGTATTACAAATAATTGCTACAAATCTACAGATCCAAATGTGGGATTGAATCTTAATGCAGATGATGCGTTAGTAAAATGTTATATGGCTGATACCGGTTTGTTGACTTCTATGATACTTTCAGATAGTAGTATTGCGTCTAATGATCTGTATAAAGAAATTTTATTTGGAAAAATCTCAATTAATGAAGGAATGCTAGTTGAAAACGTTGTTGCGCAACAGCTAATAGCATCTGGACATCGCCTATTCTTCTATTCAAATAGAGACAAAGAAAATTCGGAAAATACTATGGAAATAGATTTTTTGATTTCTAAAGCTTTTCAGGATTCTGCTGGCAAAATGCGTATATCTCCTATTGAAGTTAAATCTGGGAATGTGTTTAAAACAGTTTCTCTTGATAAATTTAAGAACAAGTTTTCAAAAAGAATTGGAACTAGTTATGTATTTGCTCCTAAACAGCTTAGCGTTAGAAAAGATTTGAATCTCGTAATATTACCACTTTATATGTGTGGATTGGTGTAGCGTTCCGACCTGCCTTCGCGCTGCTATGTAGTGCACTTATTCCTCACGGCTTAGCCGTTTGGCTGATTTGGCATGACATGCCGTAAATCAGGTACAAGCGCACTACATAAATGTGCTGTGCGTTTGTATTAAAACCGATTTTTTTGTTGCTTTTTATTTGTGGAATCTTATAGAATTATATTTATGCGCTGATGCATGCTAGTTTTGCTAGTTGTTAGATGTTTTATGGCTTGTGATTGATTTTTGGGAATAACCCTGATTGCTTGCGATTCATGGGTTTTGTGTTAGAAATGTAGTTTTTGTTGTACAGCGCTAGGTTTTACGCACATTTTTTAGGAGTGATCTTATGGTAGAGGGGAATAAAAATCTAATTATCGCTGACTCTAAAAACGCGTCTGTTGGAATGATAATAGACGCTGAAACAATAAAAGAGAAAATCTACAACATTCGTAATCAAAAAGTCATGCTTGATTTTGAGCTTGCTGAAATATATGGGTATACTACGGCAAGATTCAACGAGCAGGTAAAAAATAACATAGAAAAGTTTGATGATGACTTTATGTTTCAGCTAACTGCTGATGAGTTCAAAAACTTGATGTCGAAAAATTCTACATCAAGTTGGGGTGGTCGCAGAAAGCTTCCATATGCTTTTACGGAGCAAGGTATTTATATGCTCATGACTGTGTTAAGAGGCGAACTTGCCATAATTCAGTCGAAAGCGCTTATTAGAACCTTTAAGCAAATGAAGGATTATATTGTTGAAAATAAGGATTTTATTGGCGCGAAGGAATTAGCTAAGCTTGCGATTCAAACGAATCAGAATACTAATGATATAGCGGAAATAAAATCTCAAATGGCAACGAAGGAAGATTTTAATAAGGTAATGGATAATTTTATTAATCCAGATTCGTATAAACATTTTCTTCTTATGGACGGCAATAAAATAGAAGCGGATCTTGCGTATTGCAAAATATATAAATCAGCTAAGAAAAGCATTTACGTTGTTGATAATTATATTGGTCTTAAAACATTGGAACTATTACGGTTTGCTGGTGAAGGGGTTGAAATCGTAGTTTTTAGTGATAACGCTAGGAGCAAGAATATGCTTACGGAAAGCATGTTGGGTGATTTTGTAAGCGATTGTCCTGGTGTTGATTTGAAGTTTAAGACTGCTGGCAGAAAGTATCACGATAGGTATGTGGTTATAGATTATGGAACGGATGATGAGGCTGTTTACGTTTGTGGCGCTTCGTCGAAAGATGCTGGCGGCAAAATTTCGACTATTACGCGAATAGAGTCTTTGAATTTGCGCTTGTATCATGCGATGTTTGATGAGTTGTTAAAGAATCCTGAGTTAGAGTTTTAACATTTTATAATGTTCTAGTGTTTTGCGCTCAACTTGGAAGTAGACTTCCAACTTTTGCTGTTGCGCAAATGTAGTTGCGCAAAGGGAGGTGCGTATGACAACAATCTTTAACGTGGCATCGTACATCCTTGATATTGCTGGAACTATTACTACTATGAAGCTTCAGAAGTTAGCTTACTATTCGCAAGCGTATTCTTTGGCTACTACTGGATATCCATTATTTAACGAGGATTTTCAGGCATGGAGAAATGGTCCTGTTTGCCCAGAATTATTCGCATTGCATCGCGGTAAGTTTTTGATTCGTAAAGGGGAGTTTGTGCTTCCTAGCACTGATAAGTTGAATGATGATTCTTTAACAGATGGTCAAAAGCTTCTTGTGGAAAAAGTGTGCAAAAAGTTTGCTGAGTGTTCTGGTAGTGATTTGAGTGCTATGACACATCGTGAGGATCCATGGAAGAATGCTTATGATGCTACTAATAGTTCGGCAATATGCGTTCAAAAAATTACTAAGGATTCTTTGAAAGAGTACTATTCAGTTCATAATTTGCTTAAGTAAATGTGATATTCTCTTGTTCTCTTATTTGCTCTGAGTTAGTTATAGCGTTGCTCGAGATTTGTGGAGTTTGTATTAAGAGCATAGAAGTAAAGCATGATATGGTAGCTTGAAAACAACGCAATACTTATAATTCATGCGAATCGTCTTACAAAGGGATTTTTACAAGAGATAAGGGATGCGAGATGAGTAAGAATACGTATACTGCGGAAAATGGGTTCGTTATTACTGACGATATTGTTGATAAGTGGGCTGAGGAGGCAGAAGATAATTTTCCTGGTGCCACTATTACAGAGTTTGCTGGAAGAGCTTAGGAAGATGAAACTCAGCCGTTGAAACCGCGTACTGTTAGGTTAAGTGATACCGTTTGGCATTTAATCGAAGCCGATGCAAAGCGCAGAAAAATGACTGTGAGTGCGTGGACTAGAAACGCTATACTTAACGAATTGTCTACTGAGATAGCTGCGCAAAGATAGTTGCGCAAAAGTAGCTGCGTAAAAATAGTTGCAGATTTCGTAATGCAGCGTGTCGCGAAGATGTGGCATAATAGGAAGGCTTGTGACTGGAGGAGGAATCCGCTAGCACAGCACAGCAATACAAGATGCGGGAGGAAGCTGCAAAACAGCTTTATAGCAACGTTTCGTAAGTGCTTTACTTCTGTAAGAAGCGACTATATCAGCGTTTGCAACAACCGTTTGAACCGCTTGTACAAGAAAGAAGAACCATATTATGGCTCCGAAAAAGAAAGTCTCCGCGCTTATTAAGCTCGAGATTCAGGCTGGTAAGGCAAATCCAGCCCCACCACTGGGTCCAGCATTAGGCTCCCACGGCGTGAACATCATGGACTTCTGCAAGGCCTATAACGACCAGACGAAGGACAAGATGGGGCAGATTGTCCCAGTAGAGATCACCGTTTATGAAGATCGTTCCTTCACCTTCATTTTGAAGACCCCACCAGCCGCTGCTTTGTTGCTTAAGGCTGCTGGCATTCAGAAGGGCACCGAGAATCCATTGACTCACAAGGTTGGTTCTGTGACCAAGGCTCAGGTGCGCGAAATCGCCGAAATTAAGATGCCTGACCTCTCCGCACGTGACGTCGAGGCCGGTATGAAGATCATCGCGGGCACCGCTCGCTCGATGGGTATTACCGTTACCGACTGAAAGGGAGTGTAGAAATGGCTAAGCGTTCTAAGAAGTATCGTGAAGCGGCTGAGAAGATCGACCGCAATAACCTGTACACCCCAGCTGAAGCAATTGCTTTGTTGCAGAGCATGCCAAAGCACGCTTTCGACGAGTCCGTTGAGGCTGTTATGCGCCTTAATGTGGATCCTCGCAAGGCTGATCAGTTGGTTCGTGGCGTTGTGAACTTGCCAAACGGCACCGGTAAAACCGCTAAGGTTTTGGTGTTTGCTCGTGGCCCAAAGGCTACTGAGGCTCAGGAAGCTGGCGCCGACATCGTTGGTGATGACGAATTGATCGAAAAGGTTGCCGGTGGCTTCCTTGACTTCGATGCAGTTGTTGCAACCCCAGACATGATGGGTAAGGTTGGCCGCTTGGGTCGTGTTCTCGGTCCTCGTAGCTTGATGCCAAACCCAAAGACTGGCACCGTGACTATGGATGTAGCCAAGGCTGTTGCTGACATTAAGGGCGGTAAGATTGAGTTCCGCGTGGATCGCCAGGGCAACCTGTCCTTCCTCTTCGGCAAGCTCTCCTTCGATGCTAAGGCTCTTGAAGAGAACTTCAAGGCTGTCGCAGACGAAATCCGCCGCTTGAAGCCAAGCACCATCAAGGGTCGTTACATTACTAAGGTAACTGTGACTTCTACGATGGCTCCTGGTGTTCCAGTTGATATCGCCAGCATTGCTGCCTGATTTATTGCTTGCGTAGCTTATGCGAAAGCATGGCTGGTACGTAGTAAATTAAGTTTAAAACTTATAAACGCTGAAAATGTGCTCTTTTGAGTCATGTTTTCAGCGTTTTTTGTTACTGCGTTTCTGCGTTAGTAACGAGTAATTGCGATTAGCGTTGCTGGTGCAGTACGCAAACTGTGTTGGTAATGAATAGGTGACTGGAGAGGTTGAGGGCGCGTGGTCGTGCGCGGCGTGTCGCGCAAGAGTGGCTATATTGCAACGGTTTTGCGGCTGGTTGGGGGAGTATTCAGGAGTTTTCTGAGAGTTTTCTGAGAAAAATCTTTAAAAACCTTGAAATTGACATTTTTACGAAAAATAATGCGTAATACTGTATTTTTTACTTTTAAAAATAGTTTGACTGAAATATTTCCGTAAAAATATAAATGTTTTCTGTTAATGAGTTGTGCGTCTGCTCTTGACTTTTTCGAACGGGGGGGGGGTATGTTAATAACAGCTTCCGGCTGGATATTCTGCGCTGGTAGTTATTCACAAAACTTAAGTTGTGAATGTTAATTTTTTCTTCGCGCGTTTGGCGTGAAGGAGAAGAAGAAAGGAAAATATTATGTTGAATAAGAAGGCTATCGCCGCACTCGCTGCTGGCGCCACCCTCGTTTCCGGCTTGGCTTTCGCCGCCCCAGCAATGGCAGAAGAACCAGGTGCTGGTGCACAGAACCCTCCTGCAGCGAATAAGCCTGCAGAGAATAAGCCTGCAGAGAATAAGCCTGCTGCTCAGGATGAGAAGGATGATAATTGGCAATATGAGACTGAGGACCCTGGTGCTCTTGCTGATCGTTTGAATGCTGAGAAGGCTGCTAAGGTTGCGGCTGACGAGAAAGATAAGTATGAGCATACTCCATTTGGCAATATGGACACGGATTACAAGAAGTGTGTGAAGCTTTACGGTGAAGATTCTCTCGAGTGCAAAGCTGTCGCTGACTACCTCAAGCGTCATGGTCAGAATGTTGATGATACGGCCGCTGTAAAGGAGTCTGATAAGAAGGCTGGTAAGAAGGCTGGTAAGAAGGCTGCTGCTCCATTGGCTAAGACCGGTGCTGCTGTAGCTTTGGCTGCTGTTGCTGCTTCCGTGCTTGCTGGCATGGGTGCTGCTCTTCGCAAGATCCGTCACTAAGCTGTTAGCACATTAAGTGTGCTGATTGTTTAATGATTTGTGAGCGTGCCGTATGTGAGTATGGTGCGCTCACTTGTTAAATCTTTCACTCAACGTGCTGCGAATGCTGTTTAGTGTTTTTGTGGCGGGTTTGCTTTCGGGCTTTTGCATGATTCTACTGTTTTGCCGAATCTCTTTCTTCACGGTAGTGTTGTGCGCTGGTTTTCGATGGCGTGACTGTTGAGTGTTTGGCTGGCTTGTTTGTTAGGGAAACGAGTCGGTTTTGTTAAAGGGCTTGGGTTTGGTGCTACTAGGGGCATCAGTCTCCAAGCCCTTTCTTCGTATGTGTCTGTTTGCTGTGGTGTGAGTACTGCTTGTTGTTGCGATGTGACCAAAACGACTCAGCGGTGAGTAGTTTAGGTCGCCTACGCAAGAAAATCCGGTCTAAACATCACGCGCGCGAGTAGTTTAGGCCGCGCGTCTTTATTGTCGTGCACTTCGTTTTAGTGCGAATCACGAATTCTACCAATTGTTATAGCTGTTTGCAGCACATAAGCGGCGCGCGGATCCGTAGCATCCCATCCTGTAGTTTGCGCAACTTTACGTAAACGGTAACGAACAGTATTTGGATGCACATTAAGTTCGTGTGCTGTTTGGTCAAGAGCTCCACCAAAGCGCAAGAACATGTCAATAGTTTCCAGAGTTGGATCGTCATGATTGTAAGGAGCCAAACTTTGATACACCTTGTTGTAAAGAGTATCAAAAGCTGTGGCATCGCCAATAAGCGCTCGTTCTGGAAGCAAATCATCTGTGTGAATGATTTGCGGCAAATGCTTTACTGCTGGAGCAACAGCAATCGCGGCAAGAGTAGCAGTAAGAGCGGAAGAAATCTGCTCAACGCCTTCAACCATGCTGCTAACACAAATCGTCTTATGAGAATTCTCAAAAACTTTGCACAGCTTCTCTAAAGCCTGATCGCTAGGATTTTCGCGCACAGCAAGCAAAATAATATGAGAAGGCGCTGCAAAAGTAGAAGAATTTTTCGTAGATGCCGATATCAGTGCTTGCGTTTTTTGCCAAGCTCCCGTAATGCGCTGCAAAGCACTACTTTGTGTGCGCTCAACTATTGCATCATACGCATTGCAACTACCAAGCTGTGGCCAAATATTTCGGCGCAAAGTGTCAGTGTTATCAGGTGGAATATCTGGTGCTGGCTTGCGATTTGGTCCGTCATCTGGCTTAATTGCAGTGCCGAAAGTTCCTGCAATAACAATAACTTTTGGCGAATCTGACCATTGAAGTAAATGCATGAAAGCGTCAATACGAGCGTCTGCAATACCATTCATTAAACACGTGGCAATAATCGAGTGTAATTGCAAGCGCATCGCCGCGTCAAAAACTTGGCCATCACGATTGTCGAAAATTCTAAGCGGTTCCGAGCTAGTTGATTTTTGCGCGCTGGGCAATGGAGTAAAACTCGGTGAATTATTACCTTTAGTATTTTCAGAAGATTGACTTGAATGACTCGAACGACTTTGATTTGATGAAAGACGATGCCACAAGTGGTGTTTGTGCTTTTCTTCGTTTTCTTGCTCTGCTTTAGATTGCTTTGCTGTAGAAGATCTTTCTTGATCATTTGATACAGCGTTTACTTGCGTTTTGTTTAACTGTTGGTTCTCAAGAGAATTGGCAATATTAGAATCCTCCGCGTGCTTTTCTGCTGCCTGTACGCTTGCTAGTATCGAAAGAAAATCGCTACTAAGTAAGCTGTTTCCTGCAAGTTTATCTTCATAATTTTCTTCGGACATAACAGAAGAAGCAGCGCTGCTATCTTGCGCAAACTGAGGTGTATTCTTCTCGTCCATCTTATGCCTTTAATCCTAACCTTCTCTACTATTATAGCGCGATTGAGTAAAAGTATCTCGCCAAAAAGTAAGTGCTACAAAGCAGAAAACAAAAGCTAACGGTAGCATGTGTCGCTCAAAATTATTAGCTGGAGCAAGAATCATAACTCCAACTAGCAAGGCAAGTGGAATGTGCCATAACAATGTGCGCCAACGGCGAAGAATAATTTCTGCAACTCCAATAAGTAGTGTAAAAATAACGAAAGTATTTCCGTGAATTGGCCAACTTAAAACAGGAATATCACTAAACGTGCTAATGTCTTCTGCAAATTTAGTTCGCCACTTAGGATTCCAATATTTAATCCAATCAGATTTGTGTATGCTGTCAGTGTCTATGTAATATTCTGGCCCAACATACGGGCGGTCAAAAATATCAAAGTATCCGTAAGTCTTCGCAAGAAAAGCGTCAGTTGCAACGAGTGGACTATGCGTAATCATTTGCCACCAAGCGAAATCTAATTTACGAATATTATCTTTAGTAACGTATCGCCAACGATAACTCACTTTTTTAGACTGCAATCCGGAAGATTTCACAGGATCTGCGTCATAAGGTTTGTATGCTTCTGCAGTTTGATCCAGATTAAAAATTGGTGCAATAATGCGCTTTGCGCTACGCGGTATGCTATGCGGATCGAGCTTAGCTATACGTGCAATTTGTTGTAACTGAATGCCGCGACTCTCAATAGGATCGCCGCTAATAATAGCACCGCTCGAAATAAGCATAATTAACGAGCCGTGAATCACAACGATTGGAAGCAAAATTCCGCAAACCCACAAACGCCAGCGTTTGCGCTCAAAAATAATCAAAAGCACGAATTGAACAACCAGAATATACCAAGCGTATTTTGCAGCAATAAGCATTACGCACACTGAAACAATTAATTCCAAAACAGTGTGAAGTCTAGGCTTTTGCGCATTTGGCTTTGTGCTAGGTGTATTTTTAGTGTCCTTCGCATGATAGCAATTAGTTAACTCGTAATTTATACCAAACCACCAAACAAAAGCGAATGCAAAAAGCGGAGATTTTGTAAGCGCAATAGTTGAGCACAACACAAGCGGATTAAGTAAAAACATAAGCAGAATAACGAATCTTGCAAAAGTTGTTGTGCTGCAATTTGTTGAGCTAGATTCTGCATCAAGCCAAGGTTTGTTTAAGAAGCGGTGTGCTGTTGCAGAAACGCACCATGCTGCAAATACAAATTGTGCAAAGGCAAGAACTACAATTCCAGCGTCGTTTGAGTCGGTAAAGTATCTGGAGACTGCTGTTGTTGCGCCATAAATAACAGTTAGAACAATGTTGTGCTGATTTGTTAAATAAGTTGGATAAGTTGGCCACAAGTAGTGCGCAGTTGGGTAAATATCCATTGGGACAAAGCTAAAGAAGCCGATATAAGGCTGATCTAAGCCTGTAATTTTATTCCAAGTCCAACTGTACTCGCGAATTTGCGAGCATATATCTGCACCGTATGCGGCAAGTAACGTAACTGGAACCCAAATCCAGCCCACGAAAAAAGTAAGAAGTAGGTTTCTTCTGTTGCGAGTGGAGTGGTTAATGAACCATTTAGCGCAATTAAAAAATAGTTTTGCAGATTTTAAAAGAAAATGCGAAATATTGCGGAAAATAGTGTGTTTAGTAGTAAAAATTTGTAATTTTGAATGTTTTTTATTTTCACTATTTTTTCTTAACGCAATTGACTTTATTAATTTCGTAAAACGTTGATATTTAGGCAAAAACTTTTTATTTTTACCATAGTAAATAAGCGCAGTCAGTATTAATGCGTATATTATGAAGGCAGCAACGAAAATAAAAGCATTAACCAACGAAAAATCAGCGATTGATCCTAAATGAACTTTAATATCTTGACTGCGGAAAATTGGTCCCAAGCTAGTGCAAAAAGCAAGTACAAAGCATAACAAAGCAGCAAGAGTGTAATCTAAAAAACGTGCTACAACAGCACGCAATTTGCGCGGCTTCTTGTACTGCGTTTTGCGACGTATGCGCTCCATGTGTTAACACCTGCTTAATTGATGCTCAGCTACTTTGTTTGCTATTGCGCGCAAAACATGCAATGACGCGCGCAAAAATATAATCTGATGTAAATTATACATATGACTATTTTTTCTTCGCAAAGTGTGGCATTGATGCCGCAGACATCAGAAGTAGCAGATTTGGTAAAATATTTCGCAATTACAGATTCTACGCAAAATATTGCGCGAGAAATGATACAAAAAGGCGAAATAATCGCGCGAGATGACGGAAAGCCAACAATAGTTGCGATTGTGGCATACGAGCAAACAGCAGGAAGAGGACGATTAGGGCGTGCGTGGGTAAGTCGGCCGGGAGAAAGCTTTTTAGTTTCATTCGTAACGTTGCTGCCGAAGTCAATTGTTATGGACGCAAGTCACAATGGCTGGCTGCCTATTATTGCAGGGCTTGCAGCGCGTGACGCACTTCTAGAAACGTTTAAAGAGTGCGGAAGCTCGCCGATGCACGGTGATGCTTGCGCGATAAAACTTAAATGGCCTAACGACGTGTTTTTGCACGATTGTAAAGAAGGCGGAATATTAACAGAAATTGTAGCTGATCCAAGCAAAGATGATGTTGTTGGAGTAATTTTTGGAATCGGATTGAACTTGTGTGTGCCTAAAGAAGTGCTGCCAATTAAAATGGCAACTTCGCTGCAAATGCATATGACTGATTTGCCGGAAGCTAAAGAATTGCGTGATACGATTGCTGCGAAAATCGTTACTGGATTGCGTTCTAGACTTGGTGATTTTATGCGCGATTATCCAAGCAACGCTGCAGATTTGCTTCAAGAAGTAAATGGTGTGTGTTGGACTCTTGGGCGCGAAGTTAACGTGCATCCAGTTGACGGAAGCGTAGTGACAGGAACTGCTGTGCGGCTTGGAGAAGATGCGTCGCTTACGATTCGTGAGGAATCTGGCGAGGAAATTGTGGTAAAAAGCGGCGATGTGCACGCAGTTGCGTATGAAGCGCGACGACATGCTTGAGCGCTGCGATTTAGCGCGCGAAAGCAACTCGGAGCGCCGAGCTTGCTTAGAGTTGAAAGCACGGTGTGCTTTCAACGCAAGCGAGGTCTGCCTGCGTTGAAAAAGACGCAGGCAGGGCAGGTTAGTGTAGTTGTGCTTTAGAAACTAGGTTGTGACTAGTGTGCGCTGACGACATGCTTGAGCGCTGCGATTTAGCGCGCGAAAGCAATTCGGAGCGTGAGCTTGCTCAGACGGAAAGTCCAGTGGACTTTCCGTGCAAGCTCAACAGCGAGCGCTTAAAGCGCAAGCGTCAGCTGTTTGCTAGTTATCTCAGTCAAAGAGCAAGTGCGCGGCAATCTTATACAAAACGGCATTCCCTTTACAGTCGTGTAAAGGAAATGCCGTTTTTCTGCAATATAACGTTTCCGCTATGCGCGCTTTTTGTTAAGTGCGTTGTACAAGCCAGAGCAAGCTGCGCTCGCAACAAAAGCCTTAATCAAATCGCCAATCATGAAGATAATCAAGGTTGCGGCGGCAGTTGAAAGTGGCATGCCAGTTAGGTAGCTTTGGCCGAAAATGCCGAATGCGTAAATCACGATCGTGCCGATTATAGAAGCTACAGAGTAAGTGCAGAAGCGTGCGAAAGTCTTCTTGAAGGAGTTTTCTGGCATCATTGCGTCAAGAGCTACGTCAAATACGCGCTTCAAAGCTGCGGTTGCAGCAACGCCAAAAATGAAACCGGCTAAGAATCCTGCAGTAGGGCCAACAAAAACAGCCCAGCCGCCCTTAAAGCCAGCAAACACAGGCAAACCTGCTGCGCCAACAGCAAGATACATAACCACAGAAGCTACGCCTTCGCGCCAGCTCAACGTTAAACCAATAATGCACAAAACAAGAGTTTGCAACGTAATAGGCACAGGAGTAATAGGAAGATAAATTGCGCCTGCCATAGTAGAAAGAGCCAAAAGCACAGTGAGAAGCGCTGGCTTTGCAAGCCATGCTGCAGCTACTTTCAACTTATTCGCAACGTTTGAATTTGCTGATGCTGTTGTTGCATTATTTTGATTTATGTTAGTCATGAAAACCTTCTTTTGGTTATTTCCGGTTCGCCGTTTGCAGCTAATAGGTTGTCAATTAAACGGTTTTGCCGGTTGTTTTCCGTTTCGCTAATCACATTACGTGCCTAAAAAATCATGTGCATTGGAGAAGTGTACAAAATTTTGCTCTAGCTTTTGTGTATGTCGACTCATCCGTAAACGCAACTTTTCTAATATCTTGTAACGTATGGTTACGAATATCAAAAAAATTCTCATCGCAAACCGCGGTGAAATTGCCTTGCGAGTTATTCGCACGGCTCACGAAATGGGCATTTCTACCGTTGCTATTTACGCACCTACTGATCGCAATGCGCAGTTTGTAGAAATGGCAGACGAAGCATACGCACTTTCCGGAGACACGTATCGCGATACTTATTTAAACGAAGACGCGATTCTTGACATTATTAAAAGAAGCGGCACGGATGCCGTGCACCCGGGTTACGGATTCCTTTCGGAAGTTGCGTCTTTTGCGAAAAAAGTTAACGATGCTGGGGTTATTTGGATTGGTCCTCGCCCAGAAGCGCTTATTGACTTGGGCGATAAGATTACGGCTCGTCGCGTGGCAGTTCGCGCGAAAGTGCCGCCAGTTCCAGGCATTTCGGAGCCGGTAAAAGATATTCGAGAACTTTTAACTTTTGCGCAAACGCACGGATATCCTGTGATGATGAAGCGCACGGATGGCGGTGGCGGACGCGGCATTACAGTCGTTCGTAACGATGACGAGTTGCGAGGCTTTTACATGAATCACGACGCTCTTCAGGGCGGCGACTTAGATGAATATTTTATTGAGCGTTTTATCGACAAGGCTCGCCACGTTGAAACGCAGTGCGGCCGCGACGCTCACGGAAATTTCACCGTATATTCCACGCGCGATTGCTCGGTGCAGCGCCGAAACCAAAAGCTGGTTGAGGAAGCTCCTGCACCGTTCTTGACTGACGATGAAAAAGATCAGCTTTACCGATATTCTCGTAACCTATTTGAAGCTGTTGACTACGTTGGTCTTGGCACGTGCGAATATATGGTGACTTCTCAGCATAAAGTCTACTTCTTGGAAGTTAATCCGCGATTGCAAGTTGAGCACACGGTTAGTGAGGAAGTTAGTGGACTTGATTTAGTGCGAGAACAGCTCAATATTGCTGACGGCGGCGAGTTGATTAAGGATCCAGAACCTCGCGGACACAGCTTCGAGCTTCGCATTACTTCGGAAGATCCTGCTACGAATTTGACTCCAAGTTCCGGCACTTTGACGAAAATAAAGTGGCCTTCCGGTCCTGGTATTCGCGTCGATTTTGGTGTTGAAGTTGGCGATAATATTTCGCCAAAATTCGATTCGATGATGGGCAAGCTTATTATTACTGCGCAAAGTCGCGAAACTGCTGTCGCTCGCGTGCGTCGCGCTTTGAAGGAACTTTGTATTGAGGGCGTGCCAACTCCAGCAAAACTTTTTGAGCAGATTTTTAACGACCCTGAGTTTACTGCGGAAAATCACAGTTTTGACGTGTCTACTAAGTGGATGGAACGCAAGTATTTGAACCGAGTTCCTGCAGCTTCCTTGGGCGGTCAGCCGGCTTCGCTTGTTTCTGGAAAGTCTGCGGATGAATCCGAAAATAAGCAGCCTGCAATGGAATCCTTCATTATTGAGGTTGATAATAAGCGCGTAAAGCTTACGATTCCGCAAGATATTGTTGATAATTTGACTGGCTCGGCGCGAGTTCGTAGCGTTTCTAGAGCTTCGCAGCCTTTGCGCGGACGTTCGCTTCGCGGAAGTACTCACAAATCTGAAGAACAAAAGCAGATTCCTGGCGTAATCGCAGCGCCTATGCAAGCTGTTATTACGCGCGTGAATGTGGCTGAAGGACAGCAGGTTGCTAAGGGTGATTTGCTTGTGGTGCTTGAGTCTATGAAGATGGAAAATTACGTTTACGCGCCGGCTGCTGGTACTGTTACTGGAATTTTTGTGGGGCCTGGTGACGGCGTGGAATCGGGCGCAAAGCTTGTGACGATTGATCTTGCTGGAGACAAAAGCGCAGATAAAGGCGCAGAAAAATCTTCCGAAAAAAGCGATGAAAAGCCGGAAGGAGAGCAGAAATGAGCGCTTTAGTAAAAGAAAAGTCTGAAATCTCTGAAACTTCAGCGAAAACAGTTAATAACTCTTCTGTTAATAGCTCTGCTGACGATACAAACTTGCAGCCTCGTCGCGGAAAAGCTGCAGTTCAGCACGCAGCACAACTTGCTCGTGACGCAGAACAAAAAGCTTTAGAACGTCAGCACGCAAAAGGAAAGTCAACTGCAAGAGAGCGTCTTGACTTGCTTTTTGACACCGGATCGTTCGTGGAAATCGGACGTTTTAACGGTGGTGACATTAATAACGACGTTGCAGGGTGCGCTGTAATCACCGGATTTGGCGAAGTCTATGGCAGAAAAGTTGCAGTTTATGCACAAGACTTTTCCGTGCGTGGCGGAACTTTAGGCAAAGCTGAAGGCGAGAAAATCTGCCATCTTTTAGATATGGCTGTTGAACTTCGCGTGCCAGTTGTTGCCGTAATTGATTCCGGCGGCGCTCGCATTCAAGAAGGTGTGAGCGCGCTTATGCAATACGGGCGTATCTTCAAAAAAACTTGCGAAGCGAGCGGCTTAATTCCGCAAATCTCAATTATTCTGGGTCCTTGCGCTGGTGGTGCAGTTTATTGTCCTGCGTTAACAGATTTGATTATTATGACTCGCGAGCACTCAAACATGTTTGTAACCGGTCCGGATGTTGTTAAAGCTGCAACCGGCGAGGCTATTAGCATGGACGATTTAGGCGGCGGTCTTGTACATAACGCAACTTCCGGTGTCGCTCACTATTTGGGAGAGGATGAAGCTGACGCAATTGACTACGCGCGCACAGTTTTGGCTTATTTGCCATCTAGCTGCGAGGTAGAGCCTCCAACTTTTGCATATTCTGCTACTCGTGCCGATCGCGAAACTGCGCGCGAGTTGGCGAATATTGTGCCAGATAACGACCGTCAGCCTTACGATGTGCTCGACGTGATTCGCAGAATTGTTGATTATGGTGAGTTCGTGCAAGTGCAGGAATTGTATGCTGCTTCTGCAGTGGTTGGTTTTGCTTGCATTGAGGGTCATCCTGTTGGAATCGTAGCAAATCAGCCGAAGGTGAACGCTGGTATTTTGGATGTAAATTCTTCCGAAAAAGTCGCGCGATTTGTGCGATTGTGTGATGCGTTTAATTTGCCTGTGGTGACTCTAGTAGATACTCCTGGTTATAAGCCTGGTTCAGATCAAGAGCACGCAGGAATTATTCGCCGAGGCGCGAAAGTGATTTATGCGTACGCGAACGCGCAGGTTCCGCTGGTTACGGTGATTTTGCGTAAAGCTTTCGGTGGAGCTTATATCGTTATGGGTTCCAAGTCGATGGGTGCGGACGTAAATTACGCGTGGCCAACCAGCCAGATTGCGGTTTTGGGTGCGCAAGGTGCTGTGAATATTATTCATCGTAAAGATTTGCAAAAAGCTAAAGAGCGTGGACAAGACGTTGCAGCTCTTAGAAAGCAGCTGGTTGACGAGTATGAGGCGACTACTGTTAACGCAAATCTTTCGTTGGAAACTGGGCAGATTGACGCAATGATTGACCCGGAGCAGACTCGCGATATGATTGCTGGCTCATTGAAACTTTTGCGCAGTAAAAAGCGGGTTTCCAGAACTGGAAAGCATCACGGAAATCAGCCAATGTAAGCAGATTTATAAAAATTATAGGAATTATCAAACTTATAACTAAAAACTATAGAACTTACAGAATTTATAAACCTTACAAAACTTACAGAATTTATAAAACTTATCCAAATCAACGAGAAGGAAACATCATGACAACATACTTTTTTGACCAACTCGCTAATAATCCGCACGCACTCGTGTTTGCAGGTCAGTCAACTCCGTGGGTTGAAGCTTTGCGCGAGCTTAGTTCAGACGAAGAATTAAACGCAGAACTTCACGAGTATGAAGCAGGCGCAAAAGCTTTGCTATCGCCAATTTATTCTGAGCTTTTAGCAAATGCAGGCGGCGACATAAACGTGTTTGACGCGCTAGAAAATAAGCATATTAACGCTGCAAACGCGCTTCTTAGTGTGCCTGGAATTACGCTTGCACAGTTCGGTGCAGTGCGCGACTTAACAAATCTTGGATACAACTTTGAAGTAAACAAGCCATGCGCAGTTTTGGGTCATTCTCAAGGCGTAATCGCAGCAGAAATGGTAAAAGCTCGCATAAAAGCAAAGTCTTGGCAGAAGGCTCGTGCTCAAATCGAAGAGTTACTCGCAATTGCCTACTTAATTGGAGCTGCAGGAGATCGTGAATCTCGAATGCTTGAAATTACTGGTGACGGCGAGCATACGCCAATGCTGTCACTTAAAGGAGTTACTAAAAAGCAGGCAGAAGCGTTAATTTCCCGCGTAGAGCGCACGCGCGGAGAAATCTCAATTGCTGTTAAAAACGCTTACAATCACGTGGTTATTGCAGGATACCCGGAAGATATGGAAGCTGTTGCAAACGAAGCGCAAAAAGAAACAAAGCGTTCGAAAAAATTGCGCGAAATGAAAGTTCGCGGTGGAGCTGTATTTGCGCCAGTCGCTGAATATTTGGATGTTACAGTGCCATTCCATTCGCCAATGCTTCAATCTGCAGTTGAGCAGGTAGTAGAGTGGGCGGATGAGGCTGGTTTGAACACTACAGTTGCTCGCGAATTGGCTGATGCAGTGCTTGTAACTCCTGTTGATTGGGCTACGCAAATTGGCGAAGTTTTGGAGCAAAACGACGCGCGCTCGCTTTGGATTTTAGACATGGGTCCTAGCGAAGTTCTCGGAAAGCTTACTGGAGTACTTGTGCAAGGAACCGGCGCTGGAATAGTAGAGGCTGCTACCTTGCGCTCGCGTGCAGAGCTTTCGACAGCTGACTCTGCTTCTGAGCCAGAGCGTACGGGCTGCTGGGCTGATTTTGCGCCTCGAGTAATCAACACGCCTGCAGGACGCAAAGTACTTACCAAATTTAGCAAGCTTACAGGCAAAGCTCCTGTGCTTCTTGCAGGAATGACACCAACGACAGTAGAGCCGGAAATCGTTGCTGCAGCAGCAAATGCAGGCTACTGGGCTGAGCTTGCTGGCGGCGGTCAAGTAACTGCAGAAGTTTTTGATCGTCATATGAAGTCGCTTGAAAATCAGCTTCGTGAAGGCGCAACTATTGAATTTAACGCCATGTTTATGGATCGCTACCTGTGGAATTTGCAATTTGGTTCGAAGCGAATCGTGCCAAAAAAGAGGCAGTCGGGAGCTCCTATTGATGGTGTAGTTATTTCTGCAGGCATTCCAGAACTTGACGAAGCCAAGGAATTAGTAGCATCTTTGCAAGCTGATGGATTCCCTTACGTAACGTTTAAGCCTGGAACAGTTGATCAAATTCGTCAAGTTGTGCGAATTGCTAAGGCTGTTGCTCCAGCCACGATTATTGTGCAGGTTGAGGGCGGTGTTGCAGGTGGTCACCATTCGTGGGAATCTCTTGATGATTTGCTTATGACAACTTACGCGCAAGTGCGTGAGTGCGAGAATTTGGTGCTTGTTGCAGGTGGCGGTATTGGCACTCCTGAGCGTGCTGCAGACTACATTTCTGGTGAATGGGCGAGTGAATACGGTTTGCCAAATATGCCAGTTGATGCTGTAATGATTGGCACAGCTGCAATGACAGCAAAAGAAGCGCATACAAGCCCTGAAGTAAAGCGTATGCTTGTGGAAACTCCGGGTATTGCGATGCCAAAATCTTCTAGCATTGAAGGTTTTGATGGGGATCCGTTCGCGCCAATGGGTGAGCGTTGGGTGCCTTCTGGCAAAGTGATTGGCGGTGTGACGAGTGGTTTAAGCCATTTGCACGCAGATATTTACGAGTTAGAAAACGCTTCTGCTCGCTGCGGTAGATTGCTCGTTCATATGATGAAACATCCTGAAGAGCTTGAATCACGTCGCGATGAAGTAATCGAAGCGCTTAACTCTACTGCAAAGCCATATTTTGGTGACGTAGAAAGCATGACTTACTTGCAATTTGCTCAACGTTTCCTAGATTTGGCATACCCTTGGGTGGATCCGACTTACGCAGATCGCTACATGCATTTGTTACAGCGTATTGAAGCGCGTTTAATTAATCAAGATTCAGGCGAATTTACTTCTATTCTGCCTTCTATTGAAGAAGTTTCTAAGCACCCTCAAGCTGCTTTATATACGCTGATTGATGCGTTGCCTCAAGCTCGCGAGATGAACGTTGTGCCAATGGATGCCGCTTGGTTCCCAACTTTGGTGCGCGAATACCCTAAGCCAATGCCATTCGTGCCAGTTATTGACAACGATTTGTTGCGTTGGTGGGGTCAAGATCAGCTTTGGCAGTCGGAAGATTCGCGTTACTCGGCAGATGCTGTGCGTGTAATTCCAGGACCGATTTCCGTGGCTGGAATTACGACTATGGATGAGCCGATTGCCGATATTCTGGGACGTTTTGAAGCGGCTGTGCTCAATCGTGCAGAATCTGGATCTAAAACTGGAGTAGAAGCAGAAAATAAGGAAAATGCGGCGAGCAAGTCTTCAAAATCTGCTTTTAGTCAGATTGCTGATGCTAAAAACGTTGAAGCTTACGTGCGCGCATGCCCGAATATTTCTTGGGTTGGTCATGTAACTGCAAACCCTGCTTACGGAACGTCTTTAGGAGACGAAAATTACGTAATTACAGTAACTTCTAGTAATAATGACGTAATTTCGCTTGATTTAGATATTAAGCTAGATACATTCTGGGATAATCAAGAAAATCAGGAAGCAAAACACTCTACAAAAAATGCTGCAAACTCGCCAAAACGCAAGCATGCAGTACGAGATATTGTAATTCCGCTAACTGTTGACGCAAGTCAAGCTGGAAGCATACCAGTAGTTGACCGCGAGCGCTTGCCAAAGCACGTGTACGAAATGCTTGCAGCAACCGCAGGTATTGGAAATACAGCGATTACTGGCGATGTGCTTGACGCTATGCCTAAGGTTGAAACAGTAAAAGAAGATGGCAGTTTGGCAAAATTGCCGGAAGATTTGCTCGCAGAAGGTTATAGAGATTTCCCGTTTGGATTGGTTCATTCTTCCTATACTTTCTCAAGAAATCTTGGAATTGATCACGAGTCTGCTACTGCTGGAAGACTTCCAGATGGATTGCTTGCTTCTCGCATTGTGCCAGACGCGTTAGTAGGTCCTGCTTGGCCGACTATTTACTCGGCTTTGGGTTCCGTAATGGTTGATGGATACCCGATTATTGAGGGTCTGCTTAACGCTGTTCACTTAGATCATTTAGTAGAGCTTGACGTCGATGCTGAAGACTTTAAAAAGTATGTCGACAAGCGAATTAATTTGCTCGGCTGGGCTGAGCCGTATGCAGAATCTGCTTCCGGACGCGTGGTAACTATTCACGTAGTGCATACTGCTGCAGATGGAACTCGTTTGGCTCATGAAACTGAGCGTTTTGCTATTCGTGGACGAAGCTTCAGCAACGCGCTTCCTGCTCCAGCTGCGCAATATGGCGAAGCTGCAGGATTGCACGGATATGAAATTGAAGACACTCCTCGCAGAGCTTTGCGCAGAGTAGTCGTTCGCGCTCCTCACGATATGACCGCTTTCGCGCGTACTTCTGGAGATTTCAACCCAATTCACACTTCTAAACGAGGTGCTGCAATTTCCGGGCTTTCTGCTCCTTTGGTACACGGTATGTGGCTTTCTGCAACAGCTCAGCATGTGGCTCAAGCGGTTGATGAAAAAGGTGCTCGCTACGAGCTCATTGGTTGGTCCTACAACATGTACGGCATGGTTCAGCTTGATGACGAAGTAGAAATCACAGTTGAACGCGTTGGAAAAGTTCGTCGCGGCGGACTTGCTTTGGAAGTTACATGCAGAGTTGATGGGCAAATCGTGTCTAAAGCAAGCGCACTTACTCGCGCTCCACGTGCAGCATTCGTATACCCAGGTCAGGGTATCCAAAAGCAAGGAATGTCGCTGGATGAGCGCGCAAAGTCACCTGCAGTGCGCGATACTTGGGAGCGAGCAGACAAGCTTACTCGCGAAAAGCTTGGATTCTCAATCCTCGCAGTCGTGCGCGATAATCCAAAGGAGCTTACTGCTCACGGCGTAACTTATCACCATCCTGAAGGATTGCTTAATTTAACGCAATTTACGCAAGTTGCGCTCGCAACAGTTGCCTTTGCGCAAACCGCGCGTTTGCGTGAGGCAGGATGCGATATTTGGCCTGCTTACTTTGCAGGACATTCGCTTGGCGAATACAATGCTTTGAGCTCCTTCGCGCAAATTATTCCACTCGAAACTGTGCTTGAATTGGTGTTCCACCGCGGATCTACAATGCATCACTTGATTGAGCGCGATGCGCAAGGTCGCTCGAACTACCGCATGGGTGCGCTTCGACCAAACCAGTTTGGAGTATCAGACGAAGGTGTGAACGCTTACGTTGATGGCATTTCCAAGGCTACTGGCGAATTCTTGCAAATTGTAAACTACAACTTGGCAGGTCAGCAGTACGCAATTGCTGGAACTATTAAAGGCTTGAAGGCATTGGCGGCAGACGCTTCTAAGCGCGCTAAGGAGTATGGCGGCAAGCCTCCATTCATGTTTGTTCCAGGAATTGACGTGCCGTTCCACTCTCGAATTCTTCGAAAGGGTGTGCCGGAATTCCGCGACAAGCTCGATTCGCTGCTGCCGAAGCATATTGATTACTCTGTGCTTGTAGATCGTTACATTCCAAACCTCGTGGCTTGCCCGTTTGAGCTTACGCGAGAATTTGCGCAAAAGATTTTGGATGTTGTGCCATCTGAGCGCATTGAAGCAGCTTTGGAAGATGAAACTACGTGGAAATCTTATGCAGAGGATGAGCAAAAGCTTGGTAGATTGCTTCTTACGGAGCTTCTTTCATGGCAGTTCGCTTCTCCAGTTCGTTGGATTGAAACGCAGGCTCTTATGTTTGCCGATCGCGCTCGCGGTGGTCTTGGCGTTGAAGAGTACGTGGAAGTTGGTTTAGGAAACGCGCCAACTTTGGCAAATCTTGGTGCTAAAACTCTTGCTTTGCCGGAGTTTAGTGGCGAAAAAGTGACTGTTTACAACGTTGGTCGTGATGAAGGCCGCGTTTATATGACTGACACTGATTCGCTTGTGCCTGAAGTGTTTACTGAGGAAGATAGTCAAGAAGCAAGTAGCACTGCTGATGCGACTGCTGCTCCTGCATCTCCTGCAGCAAATGTTGTCTCTGCTGCTCCTGCAGCTAATGCAGCAGCAAGCGGACCTGTAGCAGACTTGCCATTCAAAGCATCCGACGCAATCTCAATGCTTATTGCGTATAGTGCAAAAATCCGTCTTGACCAAATCGGAGACACTGATACAACTGATACGCTTACAAACGGTGTATCTTCGCGCAGAAACCAGCTTCTTATGGATATTAGTTCCGAGCTTGGCGTGGCAAGCGTGGATGGTGCTGCAGAAGCTCCAATGAGTGCGCTTAAAAAGTTAGTTGATTCGGTTGCTCCTCGCTATAAAGCTTTTGGTGCTGTGCTTTCCGATATTGTGCGCGAACGTTTGCGTGCGCTTTTCGGTGCAGCCGGTGTGAAACCAGCGCAAATTGACAAGCGTATTTTGGAAGTTTGGCAGCTTGGTGAAGGCTGGCGTGCGCACGTTCTTGCGGCTTTGGTTTTGCAAACGCGTGAAGGTGCTAGCGTGCGCGGTGAAAATCTTGCGCAACTTTCAACTGATCCTGCAAAGAATACTGCTGCAGCTGACGCTTTAATCGATGCAGCAATTGCGCAAGTTGCTCAAGCTCACGGCGTTAGCGTTTCTCAGCCTGGTGCTGCTGGCGGCGCAGGCGGTGCTGTTGTTGATTCTGCAGCTCTTGACGCTTTCGCTCAGCAGGTTGTTGGCGCAGATGGCGTACTTGCTGCAACTGCTAAGTTTGTGCTAGCAAAGCTTGGTGTTGAGGCTCCTAAAGCAGAAACTGAAAGTGACGAAAATGCTGCTGTTGTAGCTGCTGTTGAAGCTGAGCTTGGTGCGGATTGGCCAAAGCAAGTTGCTCCTCGATTTGATGAGCGTAAGGCAATTCTTTTCGACGACCGCTGGGCCTCTGCTCGTGAAGACGTTGCGCGCTTGTACTACAAGTATGCTGGAAAGAATGTTGATATTCAGGTAAATGAAGTTTCTGAAATCTTAAATGATTTTGGTAGTTTCCTTGGTGCAGGGGAAGCAGTAGCTTCGGAAGCTGAGTGGTTTGCAAGTCTTTCTAAATCTCGCGAATTAAACAATCTTGCAACAATATTTAATGATATTGCTCACGATTCTCGCACTAAACTTGCGCAAAACAACGCTGATACTGCTCAAGCGACTCGTTTTGCAGGAGAAGTTGCAGTGGTTACAGGCGTTGCTCCTAATTCGATTGCTGCTCGCGTAGTAACGGGCTTGCTTAAGGGTGGAGCTACGGTTATCGCAACTTCGCACAGTTTCAAGCCGAGCGTTAAGTCTTGGGCGAAGAAAGCGTATCGCGAAAACGCTCAAATGGGCGCAAAGTTGTGGCTTGTTCCAGCAAACTTGTCTAGTTATCGCGATGTCGACGCGCTTGTAAAGTGGGTTGGCACAGTTTCGAAGAAAGTTAGCGGCGCAACTACTACTATTTTGAAGCCTGCTTACGAGCCGAGCATGTTCTTCCCGTTTGCAGCGCCTCCAGTTCACGGCACTTTGGCTGATTCTGGTTCGCTTTTTGAATCGCAATCGCGATTAATGCTGTGGGGAGTGGAGCGTGCAATCGCCGGATTTGCACAGATTGGAGCAGATACTGATGTGCAACATCGTATGCACGTTGTGTTACCTGGCTCTCCAAACCGCGGTATGTTTGGCGGCGATGGTGCTTATGGCGAAGTCAAGAGTGCTTTCGACGCGATTGTGAACCGTGCACATGCAGAAAGTGTGTGGTCGGATCGCGTGACTTTTGCGCATCCTAAGATTGGATGGGTGCGTGGAACCGGCTTAATGGGTGGAAATGATCCGCTTGTGGCTGTAGTTGAACGTCATGGTTTAACTACCTACTCAACGCAAGAAATGGCAGATCGTTTGCTCGATTTGTGCACGAAGGAAGCGCGCGAACAGGCTGCAATTGCGCCTTTGGATGTTGATTTTACGGGTGGATTAGGCAAGGAGCCTCTTGATTTGAATGCTCTTCGTGCAGAAGCGCTGGAAGATCAGAAGCGTGCTGAAGCTGCGGAAGAAGCGGCGGAAGCTGTAGAAGAAGCTGCAGAAGAAGCTGCAGAAGAAGCTGCAGAATCAACTGCTAAATCAACCAACAAAGCACTTCCTACCCCTTACGTGCCAACTCAGCCGCGAGTCAACTTGGCTGATTGGAAGAACGTAACAGCGCGTCCAGAAGACGAAATTGTGATCGTCTCAGTCGGCGAGCTTGGACCGTGGGGTTCCGGACGTACTCGTTTCGAAGCAGAACTTGGAATTCGCGAAGATGGATCCGTGGAGCTTTCTGCAGGAGCAGTACTGGAATTGGCTTGGAATATGGGCTTGCTTACTTGGCAAGATTCGCCAAAGCCAGGCTGGTACGATGCGGACGGCACGCTTGTTCCAGAAGAAGATATTGCAGAGAAATATCGCGATGAAGTAGTTGCGCGCTCCGGTATTCGACCATTCGAAACCGGTATGGGTGGCGACTACAAGGATGGAGCGAACGAAGAAGAAGCAGAAATCTTCCTCGATCACGACGTGAGTTTCAGCGTTCCAACAGAAACAATTGCGCGCGAATATGTGGCACTTGACGAATCGCATACTGAGATTGCTCGTGATGCAGAATCTGGCGAATGGACTGTTACGCGCAAGGCGGGTTCTATGATTCGCGTGCCGCGTAGGGCTGCAATGACCAGAACCGTCGGTGGACAATTCCCTAAGGGCTTCGATCCGCTGAAGTGGGGAATTCCAGCTTCGATGGTTGGAAGTGTTGACACGATTGCGTTGTGGAATATTGTCACAACTGTAGATGCTTATATTTCTGCTGGTTTCACACCTTCGGAGATTTTGCAATCTGTGCATCCGTCAATGGTTGCTTCCACGCAAGGAACCGGTTTCGGTGGCATGAGCTCAATGCGAAAACTGTACTTGGATCGCTTCCTTAACCACGAAATTCCTACGGACGTACTGCAAGAGGCGCTTCCAAACGTTGTTGCAGCTCACGTAATGCAAACCTATATCGGCGGCTACGGAAATATGGTTCAGCCGGTGTCTGCATGCGCAACTGCAGCTGTTTCGCTCGAAGAAGGCGTCGACAAGATTGCTCTCGGCAAAGCTGACTTCGTAGTAACTGGCGCAATTGACGATATCGGCGTGGAATCCGTAGTTGGCTTCGGCAATATGAACGCAACTGCCAATAGCGAAGAAATGTATGCGAAGGGCATCGATCCACGATTCTTCTCTCGCGCAAACGATCGCAGACGCGGCGGCTTCCTTGAAGCTCAAGGCGGCGGTACGATTTTGGTTACGCGTGGCGATATTGCTTTGAAGCTTGGCTTGCCTGTTGCTGGTGTGGTTGGTTTCATTCACTCCTACGCTGACGGCATTCACACTTCTATTCCTGCTCCGGGCTTGGGTGCTTTGGCTGCGGGCATGGGTGGAGCTAAGTCTAAGCTCGTGCGTGATTTGGCAGCTCTCGGCGTTACTCCGGACGATATTGCTGTGGTTTCTAAGCACGATACGTCTACGAATGCCAACGATCCGAACGAATCCGAGCTGCACAATACTCTTGCGCACGCAATCGGACGTACGGACGGAAATCCACTGTTCGTAATCAGCCAAAAGACGCTGACCGGACATGCAAAGGGCGGTGCGTGCATCTTCCAAATCAACGGTTTGACTCAACTGTTTAGAAGTGGCGTAATTCCTGGAAACGCATCACTTGACTGCGTGGATCCTAAGCTTGCGCGTGACGACCACATGGTTTGGTTGCGTGAACCGATGCGTATTGGCGATGGTGCAGGTTCTTGTGCAGTGAAGGCTGCTCTCGCAACTTCGCTCGGTTTCGGTCATGTTAGCGGATTTGTGGCATTAGTTCACCCTGGTGCTTTTGAGGCTGCTGTGGCTGCTAGTGCAGGTGTTGATGCGCTTAAGAATTGGCGTACCAAGGCAAATGCGCGTTTGGCTGCAGGTCAGAGGCGATTTGAGGAAGGCATGATGGGTCGATCTGCTTTGTTCGAGCCTGTTGAGAATCGTCACTTGCTGAAGGATGGCACGCGCCTTCCGGATGGTACTCGCTACGACGGTCACGAAGCGGAAAAGGCGATGTTGCTTAATCCTGAAGCTCGCCTTAACGCTAACGGATACTACTGCTGAGTCTAAGTAGTTGCAAATGTAAAGAAAAGGTCGGATTTTAGCTTAAATCCGACCTAAATTTTACAGGCGTGTAAAATAAAGGTCGTTTTTTAGGCGAAATCCGGCAGAAACTTTACACCGTTGTGCACTTCGCTCGCTGCGCTTTGAGCACTACAGTATGTCAACGCGAAATAGTGGGCAAAAACCTGTATATTAAAATGCTCTGTGGTTGAGTAGTTATCGCAATTTGCGAATTTTCTCTTCCACAGAGCATTTAGTTATTTAGTTATTTAGTTATTTAGTTATTTAGTTATTTAGTTATTTAGTTATTTAGTTATTTAGTTTATTTAGTTTTGTGGTTTATGCTGACTATTTCCCAGCATGTACGCCTTACTTGCGCTTCCTTTTGCGAGCAATAACAGCAATCGCTCCACCTATTGCTACTGCAAATGCTGCAACAGCTCCTGCAGCAGCAATAGCGGCTCCAGTGTTACTCAGATTTGAAGTAGTAACCTTACCGGATGAGTGCCGTGCCGGAGCGTTATTTGCTACGTTCTTCGCGTTGCTTGCATTTTGCTTTACAGAGTCTGAATCAGACTTATTCTCATTAGATTCTTGAGTTTTAGCAGTTTGGGTTTGCTGCTTATTGTCCTTAGAATCTTGCTCTTGTTCCTTCTTGTCGCTTTGATTTTGCTCAGTAGGTTCTTCTGGAAGTTGCTCAGGAAGAACGTCAGGAAGCTTATCAGGAAGCGGTGAAGGAGACGGCAAAGGAGACGGCAAAGGAGACGGCAAAGGAGACGGCGTTGGGTTTCCTGTTGGGTTTGCCCCAGCTGTTCCTTTTGCTTCTGGAGAAGTAGACGTACCCTTCGTCGATTTTGCAGTAACTTCAGTATTGTCCTTTATCTTATTTGCTGGAATCGTTACTTTACCACTAGTTGGATCAACGGTTACGCCTTCTGGAGCTTTTCCGTCAAACGTCCACTTGCCGTCCGTTCCTTTCTTCACTCTGATTGTTACGAGTGTAGAAGGAGTGGTATCAGGCGCTGGAGTTGGGGTAGGTGTTGGGGTAGGTGTTGGTGTTGGTGTTGGAACCAACGGGGAACCAGGAATAGAGATTCCAGGTATTTCACCAGCCGCTCCAGTTCCTTCAGGAGTGTATGTAATCTCCATAGAATCAGCGTCAGATGGTGGTGTAACAGTTGCAGAGCCCTGCTCGGCACCATCTTGTGGTGTTACCACAAGTGGCCTGTCTGTTGGGATAGGCGTTGGAGTTGGTGCAGGCTTCTCCTTTTCGCCAACTTTAGCAGTTACCACTTCTGACTTGCTCTTGCCAGTCTTATCGCTACTGTCTTCTGATTGCGCAGTAATAGTGCTACCGTGCTTAATCTTGTTTGCTGGAATCGTAACAACGCCAGTTTGCGGATCAACAGTCACGCCGTTAGGTGCAGAGCCGTCAATCTTCCACTCATGCTTATCGCCTTCAGCAACAACGGTAATCGTTGCGGTTGTTTCACTGCCTTCTGGCGTGTAGGTAATTACAACCTTGTTGACACGAGTATCCGTGAGATCCGGCGTTACGCTAGCGCCACCATTGGTTGGAGTGTCAATCTTTGGCTTAGTAATATTTCCGCCGATAGTAATATTTACACTATCGCCCGTCTTTGCATCATCACCCTTACCATTGGTTGGCGTGAGGGTGACGATAGCACCAGGCTTTTGCTTCGGGATAGTAATAGTGAAGTTGCCATCTTTATCTGCAACGCCACTTCCTATTTCCTTGCCCTTTTCGTCGGTAACAATTACCTTCGCGCCTGGAAGCGTCTTTCCAGTGATGATTTGTTTAGTAGAATCATATGGATTGTCTTTTAGCGTTTGCTTGGTAATCTGCGGAGTCTTAAAGCCGGTTACAGCAGTAGCAGGATCAGATGGTTTATCCGTCTTGTTCTTAGCTACTGCAGTAATAGTGCTACCGTCTTCCAAGTCTTTTGCCGGAATCGTAACAACGCCAGTTTGCGGATCAACAGTTACACCTTCTGGAGTGTCTCCGTCAATCTTCCACGTGCCGTCATCACCCTTCTTGACAATAATTGTCTGTTCTGGCTTTTCTGGACCGTTAAGCGGATTTGGCTTGTCGTTAATCACAATCTTGACAACGTTTTCATCGCCGTGTGGCGGTGTTACAGTTACGTTTCCGCCGTTCTTGTGATCGTCGGTTGGTACCGTAATCTTTGGCTTTTGTGGCTTAGCAGTAACTTTTACTTCTACTGGAGTGCCTTCGTTATTACCCTTGCTTGGAACAAGCTCGAGTTTTGTACCAGGATCCTTCTTATCGATTTCGATAGTGAAGTTTCCGTCTTTGTTGGCATCTCCAGTACCAACAGTATTACCGTCATTGTCTTTGACAGTTACTGTGTTTCCTGGCTGAGTTTTACCAGTAATAGTGGTCTTATCAGGCTTATCCGGTGTGTTCTCGGCTTTGTCATCGTTGATAAATAGCTTGTCTTTATCCACAACGTTTACTTTTACTGTTACATTCACAGGAGTTGTAATATCCGGAATATTTACAACAACAGTTCCAGTTTGCTCACCAGTACTAGACGTTGATGGCTTACCGTTAGTTGCCCAAGTAAATGTGGTTTTCTCAGGGAAGTCACCATTATTGGCAATCATGTCTTTTGGATCCGGCAAAGCGGAGTCTTTTTGCACGTTTACCGTCTTGCCTTTTGGATTTGGCACAACGAGCACGTTGACTGGAATGTCAACATCTGGCTCGCCATCCACCTTAACAGTCACAATTCCTGGCTGGTTGCCAGTCTTTGACGTATCAGGCTTCTTCTTCCAAGAAATACTAGCATCCTTAGGTAGATTATTAATAACATCCTTTGGCTGAGGAGTGGTATCCTTGCCGTCAGTCTTTTGCAGCACGGTTACGTCTTTTCCTTCAGGAGATGCTGTAACAGTAATTTTTACAGTCACTTCTTGAGGATCTTGCCCTGGAATCTTGACAATCACAGTGCCAGTAGTATTGCCTGGCTTGTCGGTCTTTGGAGCAGCATCTTTCTTCCACTCGAAGGTGGTTCCCTTCGGGAGATCTTTGCTATTATCAATGCTGTTCTTAGGATCTGGATCGCTGTTCTGTGGGACGGTGGTTTCCTTCGCTATAGGCGCAGGATTTACGTTCACAGTAACTGTTACTTCCACTGGATCTTTCACACCTGGGATATGAACGAGCACAGTGCCGGTAGCGGTGCCTGGCTTGTCGGTCTTTGGAGCAGCATCTTTCTTCCACTCGAAGGTGGTTCCCTCAGGGAACTTATCTTTATTAGCGATACCCTTCGATGCGTCTGGAAGGTTGTCGCCAACCTTCACATTAACAACATTCGCTTCTGGAGTTGGTGTAACGTTCACTGTTACAGGCACTTCCACAGGCTTTTGACCTGGAATAGTGACAATAATCTTGCCATTCTTCATGCCAGGATTCTTGGTATCTGGTGTATCTTCCTTACTCCACTCGAACTTAGTGCCTTGTGGGTATTTGTTCTTATCGGTGGAATCATTAATTACATCTTCAGGCTTTGGCAAATCCTTACCTTGCGGCACGTTGATTTGTGGAGCACTTGGGTCAACAACGTTCACTGTTACAGGCACTTCCACAGAATCTTGACCTGGAACTGTTATTACGACCTTGCCTTGCTTGCCTGTTCCTTCCGAAGAAGTATCTGGTTTGCTGTCTTTCTTCCACTCGAAGGTGGTTCCCTCAGGGAACTTATCCTTATTAGCAATGCTGTCTTCTGGCTTAGGTTCAACGCCCTTTGGCACAGTCACAACTTTAGGCGTAGCAGTTGGAGCCTTAATAGTTACAGGTACGTTGATTACGGTTGTTGATCCATCCGGATACGTAACCGTTACAGGCACTTCAAACTTGCCAGCCTTATCTCCAGTAGGAATCTTAGACTTATCGCCATCAGCAATAGAGTAAGTTAGCTTATTTTTTTCGTTTGCTGGCAAAGTAGGAACGCTTACTTTGCCGATAATTTCTTCTTCTGAAGTCTTTTCGCCATTATTCTTGGTAATGCTATCTGCCTTAGGTGGGTAAAGTTCAGACTGCTTGTTGCTAATAGTTACTGGAACATCAACAATGTCAGTCGTGCCATCTGGGTAGGTGACTTTAACCTTAACGTTTACGGTTTTAGGAGTCTTACCATCTGGCAAAGTCTGGTTAGGATCGTTCAACTCAATCTTTAGCTGACTCTTGTCTGCTTCTGGCCAATGAGGAACAGTTACACTGCCTGTTACGTCAACAGGGTTTACAGGAGTGCCATACGGCTTAACAACAGGCTTTGCTGTTGGCTCGAAAGTATCCGACTGCTTGTTCTTAATAGTCACATCAACAGTAACTTTATCAACAGTTTTGTCAGGATATTGAACATCTACATTTACATGATAGGTGCCAGGTGTATTGCCGTCTGGAATATCCTTATCGGTGCTTGTGATAGTGACTGTTGGCTGTTTCTTTGAATCTTTTGGCCAATCAGGAACAGTTACAGCCTTCTTAACAGCTTCCTTGGTCTTGTCTCTGCTGGTGCCATACGGCTCTTCCACAGGGTCAACTGCAGGAGTGTTCGCAGTGGCATCGGTATCTGTAACTACTACAGGCACTTGCACAACAGTGCTGGAACCATCTGGGTAGGTGACCTTAACGGGTACGTTAGTTGTGCCAGTCTTATCTGTAGTTGGAAGAGGAGCCTTTGAATCTACAAGTTCTACTGTTGTTTTGTTCTTATCTGGAGTTTTACCATCAACCGTAGGAATCTTTACAGCATTCTTAATGTCATCAGCAGTAGGTGCTTCCGCTCCGCGCTTCTTGTTGATAGCTTCTGCACTTGGCTTGTAGGTCTCGTTATCTGGATTGCCAACTGTTACAGGAACTTCCACGTGATCCTCAGAACCGTCAGGATACTTAACAGTAACCTTAACGTTTACGGTTCCAGGAGTCTTAGTGTCGATAGATGTTTGATCTTTATCAACAGTAATTGTTGTACCAGTTGGTGGTTTGTTGTTATCGTCAAACTTGACTTTAGCAATGATGTCATCATCAGAAGGTTTGGTTTTACCATATCCAACGTTGATTCCATCAGGCTTATTTGGCTCATACTTCTTATTCTGAGGCTCGCCAACCTTAACGGTTACCGTTGCATGGCTCTTAGAGCCATCCTTATATGTAATGGTTACAGGAATATTGAAATCGCCAGGCTGAGTGCCATCTGGAACAGTCTTAGCCTCGTCATCAATAGCAATACTTGCACCATCTGGAAGCTTTGTAAGCTCTGCAGTTTCGCCATTCTTCTTTAGCTTAATGCCATTACCAGTGCCAATATCAGTAATCTTGCTGGATATATCATTATTCTTCGTCTTACTGTAGTCAACCTTAATCGTTTGACCTTCTGGCGTATAAGTTTCGCTTTGTGGATTCAGCACCTTAACAGTTACTGTTGCAACGTCACTAGATCCATCCGAATACGTAACCTTAACTTGTACTTGGCTCTCGCCAGGTTTATCGGTGCTTGGAACGGAACTGTTGTTTACGATAGTTACCGTTGGCTTATTTTTATCGTCGGGTTTTGTTGTACTTTTCCACTTAAGACCGTTGTTGTCACCAAAGGACGTAACCTTTTTCTTCAATTCTTCCGCACTAGAGTGCCAAGACACTTCAATTGTTTTGCCTTCAGGCTCAAAATCGTTTGAATCTTTCTGAATTTTTACAGGAACTTCCACTTTTTCTGTTGACTTATCTGGGTAATGAATTGTTACAGGAATAGTGTAATTTCCATTCTTAGTAGGAATATTGCCAACATCAAATGTTATGCCGTCTTTTTTGATTGGCGTATTTGGATTGTCATATTTTGTTATGGTAATCGCGTTGGTAATTGCGTTGTTATCCTTAGGATTATCGACTTGCTTGGCAGTGGCATTGTGTTCTTCAGTATCCGTGTATACGGAAATCTGAACCTTTATCTTGGACGTATTGCCAGCTTCGTCTTTAACAACAAGATCACGAGACCACTTGTTTGCATCAGGATTCGTATTATTAGCGCGATTAGCAGTACCTGTAATAGTAATTTTTGCAGGCTTTTCCGCAGAATTCTTATCTTTATCAGTGATACTAATCTTGCTGCCAGTTATTTCCTTAGGCAAAGCCGAACCAAATTCCGCACTCTTAATCTTTCCGCTGTTGTCATAAGCGTTGATATCAATGCTGAACTGCTTGCCCTTATGCACCTTGAACTGGTAGTATTCAGGTGTTTTATCGGTATCTGCTCTCTTTGCCTTATTGGTACTAGGTGTGTTAATAACAGGCGCGATATCGTCCTTAACGGTAACGGTTGTAGTAACGTCTTTAGTTGAACCGTCCTTAAATGTTATGCGAACTGTAGCGTTCTGCTCGCCAGGCTTATTCCAATCTGGTTCATTAGCCCAAGAGTAGGTAGCGTCGCTAGGTAGTTTCTTTAGATCATCTGCATTAATACCGCTCTTAGGATCTGGATACTTTGTGCCGCTGCCCATGTTGTACGTAACAGGCTTGCCTTTAACATCACCATATTTGTCGGATTGCGGCTTAACAATAAACTTAACAGTTACTTTATTAAGATTGCCCGAAGGATCCACCGCTTCTAAGGTACGCGTATACTCGCCAGGCTTAGTGTTGAGCGGAGTAGTGCCATCAAGCGTCAAAGTCTTAGGATCTGTAGTTGTGCCAGTTCCAGTAGGATCTTTTTCTGTCTCGCCTGGAGTTTTAGGCGTTAAAGCAAGAGTTGTAACGTTTCCGCTGTTATCGGTTGCAGTAATCTTAATATCGTTCTTATCGCCGCGGTATGTAGTGATAGTGAATACTTGTGCGTGTTTTGGCCCATCAGGATATTCACCATTAATGGTGTTATATGTGCCACCATCGCCTTTTTGCTGAATCGTAACTTTAGGACTTTCGCTATCCTTAACAGTTACCTTAACGGCAACAGTTTCAACTTGTGGGTGATCTTTGTCGTTAGTAGGAATAGTTACAATAACTTTTCCAGTCTTTTCCTTGCCAATAGTGGAAGTGTCTGGAGTTCCGCCAGTTTCAGTGCTCCACTTGAAGGTTGCACCTGCTTTTTTAAGCTTTCTTCCGTTGGCAATAGCTTTTTCGGCGTCTTTCTCGGTGAGTTTGTGACCTAAGTCAACAGTAATATTCTTAGGCTGAAGATCTTCTTTTTTCTCCACTTTTACGGTCACAGTTTTTTCTGTTTTGTGACCAGCAGCATCAGTTGCGGAGAACGTAAGAGTATAAGTGCCAACTTCTTCAGGCTTAAAGCCGGAGAAGCTATAAGTGAAAACCTTTTCCTTATCACTATTCTTCGTGTAATCAGTTTTTGCACGCGCTGCGACAGTCATCATCTTACTGAAATCATTTCGAGCAAAAGCCATCGTTGCTGTTGCTGTGTCAATAGACTCAATCTTTACATCATCTTTTGCAGTAAGCTGAATCTTCAGATCTTCGCCAACTTTTACGGTAATGCTATCTTTATCAGCAGTAAGCGTTGGAGCTTTGTCATCCTTAGTAACCTTCTTAGCGTCGCTTGCGTCAGAGCTTACGGAATCTGCAGTAGTAGTTACTGCAGTAATGCTTCCTTCAGGAATGCCGTTAGCAACTGTAATCGTAACTTTGCCATCGTTGCCAACTTTTCCAGTTCCAATTTGATTGCCCTTGCTATCTTTAAGCGTTACAGTGCTTCCAGCTGTGCCAGGGCCTGCATTAACTACAACTTCCTTGCCCTTTACGCCTGCAACACCAGTCAAATCAGTTTCAATCTTAGGCTTTTGAGGGCGAACCGTGAAAGTAACCTTTTCTTCCGCTGTGCTGCCGTCATTAAACGTGACTTTAGCAGTGTAAGTTCTCTTTCCTGCAACGTCTGTGGAAGGCTCGCCATTAACCCACTCTGCACTCTTGATGTTATCTTTAACCTTCTTATCGGTTATACCAAGATATTCCTTAGCGTCAACCTTGTTTTCTGTTTTAGTAAGAGTGTCGCCAACATTTACTTTAACTTCGTGATCTTTCAGCTCGCTTTTGTGTTGCAATGCGAGCGGCTTTCTGACAATTACAGGAATCGTAACAATATGGTACGAATTGTCTGAATATATTACTTTTGCTGATGTGGATGTTGTAGCAGTATCTTTCCCATTAAAAGCTATATCTGGTAGTTTAGTCTCTGGGAAAGTATTGAAATCTAGTTGTCCACCGCCTTCAATATTAGAAACATGTTTCTTTAATTCTTCATTAGTTGCCTTATGTCCCCAATCAACAGTAATCGGTGTAGTGGTTGGAGCCTTGTACTTCTGGTTCAGATTTTTAAGATGTACTGTAACTTTCTTTTCTACTTTGTTTCCAGAAGCGTCGGTTGCAGAGACAGTAACCGTGTAGTCAGTATTTGCTGGCGTGTTGCCGTTCTTATATTCAAACTTAACTCTATTAACAACATGGTTGTGATGCTTAGCTTCAGTTGCTTCCATGCCATTACTGTTTTCAGTGACATCTCCATTACCGTTAGGAAGACCCTTAACTGAGAAGCTATTAACCTTTCCGCTGTCATCTGATGTGCCGAAAGTGATTGTAGGAATATCTCCCTGATACACGGTAATGCTGTTGTTAGAATCGCCAATCTCTTTGCCGTTCAAATATAACTTTGGAGGCAAATTGTCGCTTTTTGTAGGTGGCACATTTTCATCTTTTGTGCGACCAGAAATAAAGGTGTAAGCAGAATGAGTAGTTCTACCATAAGAGCTGCTATTTGCCCAAGTAAAGGCATTCTTGATTTCTTCATCGGTTACGCCTGGGCGAAGCTTTAACTCGCAATGCATTCGTACAGCGTAATTAACGTGAGTTGTTGTTATGCCAATGCCGTAGTTGTATTTGTTATAAGGACTTTGGTTTGGTGGGATAGCCTTTTTAATAGCAGAATCCAAATTATTTGGGTTAACATGGAAGTTATCTTTTATGTCTTGATCGCCTGGTCTACCAGGGCGTACGCCTATAGAGTAATGATATGTTGAGTTATTGTGATCCTGGCTATCTTTCAAGAAGTCTTGATCGAAAGATTTGCTTGCATCGTGTTCAAACAAGGTAATATCGTGAGAAAGATTTGCATACGTCTGAGGTGATTTGTCATTTCGCTTGTAGAAGTCAAATCTAAGATTGCGCATAGTGTCACCCTTGTAGCCGCCGTTGCTTAAATCGGCAATTGCATAAGGAATTTGCCACACGTATTGATGCTTTGTTGATGCAGAAACCATGGATTTACCGTCGTTGTTAAAGAACACGTCGAAAACCATGTATTTGTTATTGCCTTCGCCTTGAACGTGTGCATACATGTCGGTTTTGTTGATGATTCTATCCCAGTCGCCGACTTTATCGTCTCCAACGTAGCCAAATTCGCCTTTACTGTTTAAGTAACGGTAACGCTGATACTCAAGAATGTTTGGCGTATGTAGCCAAGGAGTAGGGTCTGCGTTACGCACTTCTTGCGCAAAAGCCGCTGTAGTTGGAGGAAGAAGAATATTAGAGGATGCAAGTAGTGGCTGACCGCCCAAGCAAGTGGCTGCAGTAAGAACTGTGGCAAGTGTGCTCAATGACACCTTTCGCATGGTTGCATACGCAGAAGATGAATCAACGTTTTTAAACGAGCTCTCAACTTGCTCGTGTGCGTGCTTTTTGCGAGTGTTATTTGCCATAATAATCTGTAATCCTTTATTCTTGTGCTTTTTAATTTAGCGTTCCCTAATGTGCGTCGTATATAAACGTGTGTCTAGTTCTTCTTCAAATACTAATTCTGTGTTTACATAAAGCAACGGTAGACAATAAGTACGCTTATACACATGCTGCATAATATTATATCGTATTTTTGCTATTTTGTCGTAATTTTTTTATTGTTAAGTATTCCATAACTGTAAAATTTCCTGCCGGGGGGGGGGGGGGTGCTCTATGTATAAAATATTGTCATAACGACGAATTATTTAAAATTATCTAAAAGTTTATCGTTTTATAGTAATTTATTCGTATATGAATTAATCACGCTTGTAGCGTTTCTTGTGCACATGCTTAAGCAGGTCGTAGCGTGCATAATTTTCTGGCGTTTGCTGTCGTTTTTGTAGTTTTGGAAAACATTTGCCGTGATTTTCTCGGCGTTTGCTACTGCAGTAAAAGCGCGTAAGTGATTGTTGATTTAAATATATTTTATATAAGATTTTATATAGTATTTTTGCGTAGAACATAAAAAAGTATGTATATGTACTAAAAGTAGGTGTGTATGATTGCAGGAATAGGGCACGACTTGGTAAACGTTGCGCAGTTTGCTGAGCAGACGCAGGATGGCAATGGTTGGCGTGCGCTGTTTTCTGTGCGAGAGCTTCGACAATGTGATCTTCGTGCGCAAGTGAAGAATGATGAGAGAGCTTTACATATTGCAGCACGCTGGGCTGGCAAAGAAGCTGTGATTAAAGCGTGGTCCGAGGCGTTATGCACAATAAATAACCCTTATCCATATACTCTGGATAACATGCCGTGGGCGAGTATTGAGATTCTTGACGATTCCCATGGTTGCCCACGCATTATTCTCAGCTCAGATGTGCATTCGCAACTTGTAAAATCGCTTTTCAGTGCGTCCAGCGAGTGTGTAGATAGTAGTGAGCACATAGATAATATTCGTTGGCATATTTCGCTTAGTCATGACGGATTATTAGACGATAATTCAGCTTTTGCATCAGCTGTTGTAATGCTTGAAGTCTTATAAGAAAAGCTACATTATAAGAAAAATATGTTTTGTGCACTTGTGTCGATGTCACAAGCATCTGTATACTTGAACGAGTCGATGTTTGTGCGTGAATATTTCGTGCAAATATGGTGCGTAATTGCGGACGTAGCTCAATGGTAGAGTCTCAGTCTTCCAAACTGATTACGCGGGTCCGATTCCCGTCGTCCGCTCCATTTTTTATTTTTGCTTTACGTTTTACAATTTTCTTTTTAATGGTTTATTTATTTCAGTTTTTTGTGAAAATCACATGTTTTGCATATTATTTTCACATTTTCATTGAATTTATGCTTGCTATTAGGGTGCTATTGCTATGGTAATAGCGGAGAGACACGTAAAAAACATGTCTGGAGGATTCGTGGGACAGATTATCGTACGTGTATTAGCTGGATTAGTGTCGGCTGCTACTGCTTTCACTATGAATGTCGTTGCGCCGCAAAAATCTTCATCGATTGAACATGTGCATGCAAATGTGCGTGCTAATGTGCATACCAAAAGTGTTGTTAAGCCTATTATTCAATCACATTCTGGCACTGTGTATCAAAGCTCGTTTATTGATAATGAGTATGGTGCGCATTGGAGTGATGCTGATGGCACTACGGCTTTTATTGATGGAAATGATGATGTGTTCGTTAATAACGCTAAGGCGGTTATTGATGTTTCTGAGCATCAAAAAGAAATTGATTGGGATGCTGTAAAAGCTTCTGGAGTAGATGGTGCGATTATTCGTATTAGCTATGGCTGGGATAACGGTTACGATAAGCAAGCTTTGCGCAATATTAGCGAATGTAAGCGTCTTGGTATTCCGTTTGGTATTTACATGTACTCTTATGCTGAAAAAGCTGAAGATGGTGCCGCTGAGGGTGCCGATATTGTGAAGCTTTTGAAGGGTGCTGGAGTAAGCCCTGACGATTTAACGTATCCTGTTTATTACGATTTGGAAAGATGGACTTGGCGAGGTCATCAGCCTCCAACATCGCCTTATGTGTATCAGGATATTGTTGCTTCCTGGTGGAATCAGTTAGTTTCTGCAGGCTACCATAAGCTCGGCGTTTACTCTTATGCAAATTATTTGAGAGGACCATTAAATTCTCAGTATATTCACGAGCGTACAAGCTGGGTTGCTAGCTACGGTTCTCGCGTAGGCTTCCCTATTTCTACAGCATTGCGCGGATGGCAGTACACTTCCGACGGCAGCGTTGACGGAATTGATGGTCGCGTCGATTTGAACGCATTCGGCATGGCTGATGGCGGCGAAATCAATGGTGTTTCTGAGTTTGGTAGCACTATTACTAAGCCTAATTCTTCTAAGCCTTCTGGAGAAACGCGCAACTATGGTAGCTGGACTGTAAAGAGTTCTGGTCGTCGTGAAGTATGGACTAATGGAGACAAGAAGTTTGTGCTCCAGTACGAGCTTCGCGATTCATATTATGCTCATGGCGGCCCTGGTCGTCTTGGTGCTCCTGTTGCTGATGAGGAGAATATGGGTGCTGGCTGGTGGCGTCAGCGTTGCCAGCACGGCGATGTGTTTACGCAGGGTCGAGATAAGAAGTACGTAATCCAGTACGAATTGCGTGACTCCTACTACAAGCATGGTGGTTATGGTCGTCTTGGTGCTCCTGTTGCTGATGAGGAGAATTTGGGTGCTGGCTGGTGGCGTCAGCACTGCCAGCACGGCGATGTGTTTACGCAAGGCCGAGATAAGAAGTACGTAATCCAGTACGAATTGCGCGACTCCTACTACAAGCACGGAAGCTATTCGCGACTTGGCTCGCCTATTTCCGACGAGGAAAACATGGGTGGCGGCTGGTGGCGTCAGCACTGCAAGCACGGCGACGTCTGGACGCATGGCAGAGACATTAAGTACGTGATTCAGTTTGAGTTACGCGACTCTTACCAAGGACATCGCGGTGCTGCTTGGCTTGGCGCTCCTGTTGCCGAAGAGGAAAACATGGGCGGCGGCTGGTGGCGTCAGTGTTGCCAGAATGGTGATGTTTGGACGCATGGTAAGGATAAGAAGTTTGTTATCATGTTTGCTCTTCGTGATTCTTACTATAGGCATCGTGGTGCTGGTTGGCTTGGTGCTCCTGTTGCTGATGAGGAGAATATGGGTGCTGGCTGGTGGCGTCAGCGTTGCCAGAATGGTGATGTTTGGACGCATGGTAAGGATAAGAAGTTCGTTATCATGTTCAATCTTCGCAAGGATTATTATGCGCGCGGTGACTTTAAGAAGCTCGGCGCGCCTATTGAAGATGAACACAATGATGGCAATGGCTTATGGCATCAAAAGTGCCAGAATGTTGTGTTAGAAGCCCACTGATAGCATTTGGCTCCATGCAATAAAAGCATCTGGATTTGTGTATTGTATTTCATTCGCAGCTTCTGTGTGATTTGCAAATACAAGCAAGAATCCTAATACTATCGTTAATGTAGTGCATGCAACGATTAGAGTTTGAGTAGACATTTGGTTCCTATTCAATTCGATATTGTTGCATGCATTTTCTTTATCTAATTGCAACTGCGCATCTTGATTAGCTGAGCAATTTCTTCTAGCAAAACCAATAGATGCAATAATCATAAGAATTATTATTGAATCGCAATAATAACGGTAAAGGCTGCCGCCTAAGCAGTAGTTTACGTAGATTAACATAATCGAGAATGTTATTCCGCTTAAGCACATTATGTATTCGATTTTTTGCATGTACTTGCGTCTTATTAAGAAAATGCCCCAAATAAGTGGCATTGATAGCAGACCAAATGTCATGTGATTAAAGAAACTATTTCCATAATCCGAAATGTTTGAGCTGGTTATTGTAATATACGGGAATTCCGTATCTATGCTTGGTGGCTTTATAAAGAAGTTTATTAACAAGTCTTTGATTTTTAGAGGGTCAAATGCTATACGATTAAATCGCAAGTCAAAATTTGTTAATTGTTCTTCGTTACCAAAGTTAAAGAATGAACCAAAACGCAAGTAGTTATATACTAAGATTCCGGCAAACCCAGCTATTGCAGGAGTTAGGAAGCTTAAAGCTGCAGATACTTTATTTACTACGCTTCTGGAGTTGTTAAGCAGTAAAGCAATAAACAGTGGAGCTATAAACGCAACTGTGGAAATGCAAGAATTTGGTCTACAACCGCATTGCAAAGCTAAGCTTAATCCAGCTAAAGCAAATAATGCATACTGAGTAAATTTAGTCTTAAGCCTTACGGCTTTCAGTGATGCGTAAACAAATAATGTTCCGAAAAATATAGCGCTTACCATAGGAATGTAGTAAATCGATGCAGATGCTTGCAGATAAAAAACAAGGCATCCAAATGGTAAGGCTGCTCCTATAAGCAGCATTGAGCAGTAGTTTATTCGTATTTCAAAGAATGTTATTATTTCTTTCCACAATGCAAATAATGCTGGTATTGTAATTGCTGCAAATAATGTTGTGACCATTATTGCGCTCGGCATCCAAGCTGGGAACAAAGCGTTAAACGGCAAATAAGTTAAAATAAACGGTACTATTCCAAAGTAGCAATAATATTTGCCATTATGCAGCACAACATCCCATATTGCAGGAGTTCCCTCGCGCACTAATTGCATTCTTTTGCCAATGCTAAATGGGTTTGTTGAATGCAATAAGCCATTTGGTGGGTCTTGTAGCAAAGATAGCGATCCTTGTTTCCAGGCTTTTAACTGCTCTGTATATGGGTTTCCGTCTATAAAATCGTATTTATCGTAGGAGAGTGGAACGCGTATTCGATTATAAGTGTTTAATCGGAGCCAAATATACAGTGAGAATCCGGTTACTATTGCGCACAAAGCCCAAAAAATTATGGTTTGAGCTCGATCTCCTTGAATATAGGCTATTTTGTGCCATTTTTTCTTACGTATAGTTATAATCGCGGATCCAAAAACGAATAATATAGCCCATTTTCCATAGTTTATGTGCAACTTGTATTTTGGATTAATTGTTATATTTTTAACAACGATTCCGTTTGGCGTTTCATTAAAGTGTAATTTTATTTTGTTTAGTTTTCCGTGACTTTCTAAACGTACTTTAGTCGTATTAAATTTTCCTGTTGTTATTTTAAATTGGCTAGCTAAAGCGTATCCAGGAGCTACACCAAAGTCTTCTAATTCTACGCTTCCAGTTACGTAATAAACTGGTTTTGTTTGTTGTAGCGAAATCTCTAATGTTTTGCTGTACGTGTTTAAGTTTGTGAATTCTACATCTGCGCCATTTTTAGATATATGTACGCCGTCATTTTTGTATTTTGCATATATTTCATCACGGCTTGCGTTTGTAGAGTCTTCTGCTTGTTCAGCTTTTACTTCTTTTACTGTGCTTAAATTTATGCTTTGTGTTTTAAATCCTAATTCGGATGCTTGAAATAAGTTACTAAAAAACATTAGTGTTATTAGTCCGCTTATAACAAAGCACACTATATATGGCAAATAAGTTTTTAGTTTAAGATTGTTTTTTATGACGGCTCGCACAGGTTGCTACTTTCTATTTCTTTTTATGTAATCAAAAAGGTTTACTTGTTCTATAAAACGTTTGCGCTCATTTTTGGCTAAAATCTCAAGAATAATTCCGGAAATAAAGAATAGTAATCCTGTAATAATTAGCATTACAGCACCAATTAGAGTAGGGAAGCGTGTTACTAGGTGTGTGCGCCAAAATTCTATGAATGGAAGCATGCATGCTCCTACTCCGCACAGTGTTATTATTACGCCAAGTGTTCCAAAGAAAGGCATTGGTTTGTATTCGCGAATCATGTGAAAAATGGTTGAAAGCACTCGAATACCGTCTCCAACTGTGTCTAGCTTGCTAACTGATCCTTCTGGGCGGTCACGATACTGAATTGGCATTTCGTACAGTTTTATATTGTTGTTAAGCGAATGAATTGTCATTTCTGTTTCAACTTCAAATCCGCGCGAAAGTACAGGATAAGTCTTTACGAATGAAAAAGAAAAAGCACGGTAGCCTGTCATAATATCAGTTACTTTTGCGTGGAAAAGCGTGTTAATTGCGCCTCTAACTAAACGATTTCCAAAATTGTGGAATGGTCGCTTATTCTCTTGGAAATACGTAGAACTTAGACGGTCGCCAATAACCATGTCGTAGCCTTCAATAACTTTGGCGACCATGTTTGGTGCCGCTTCAGCGGGATATGTGTCGTCGCCGTCTGCCATTACGTAAACATCTGCGTCTATGTCTTGGAACATTGCACGAATCACATTGCCTTTGCCTTGTCTAGGTTCTTTGCGAACTACAGCACCTGCTTCTTTGGCTATTTTTGCAGTATTGTCCGTTGAGTTGTTGTCGTACACGTATATTGTTGCTTCTGGAAGTGCAGCCTTAAAGTCTTTAACAACTTTTTCAATGGTGATTGCCTCGTTATAGCACGGCAGCAGCACTGCGACAGAAGTCATAATATGTCCCTTCATAATGGCGAATGGTGCGCATGGAATGAGCAGTAATGTTCTTATACTATGTGCATATCACTGTTATCTTACCTATTGTTGTGGATTGTAGTGCAACAATCTATTTGCGTTTATGTGGCAGTGTGCAGTACTGTGCGTAGTACTTGCGCATATAGTCTGCTATACTGCGTGGCAAGTGTTATGTAATTTTTTCAAGTTATGTAATGAATGTGAGTATTAAGAATAGTTATGGTGCCATGCAATACGTATAAAAGTGTATGCTGCAAACAGTGTCAAATGTTCAAAATAAACTAATAATAATTATTTTTGAACACCTTTGTGCATACTATACTAATGCAACAAAATGTATAGAGCCATCATTATGCACCTCGGCTAGTGCATGGAGACACTGTTATGGAAGCATATTCAGCATTAACTCATAACGAATTTGCTGTAATATCAGCATTGCAACGTTTGTCAGGAAGTAATCAACGTACTATAGCTGAGCATACGAAGCTTTCATTAGGCACAGTAAATAGTGCGTTACGCGATGCTATTCAGCATGGGTTTGTTGTTAATGGTGAAGTTACATCAAAAGGTCTTACCGCACTCGAACCGCATCGCGTCCACAATGCGGTGATTATGGCAGCTGGCCTTTCCTCCCGCTTTTCCCCGATTTCTTACGAATTGCCAAAAGGTTTACTCACTGTGCGCGGCGAAGTGCTTATGGAACGACAAATTCGTCAATTACAAGCGGCAGGAATTAACGATATTAGCGTAGTAGTTGGATACAAGCAGGAACGTTTCTTCTATTTGGAAGACAAGTTTACTAAAGGCGATTTTTGCGTAAAAATCGTGCCAAATAAGGAATATCGTGAGCGCAACAACAACAGTTCAATCATGGCTGTTGCTCACCTTTTAAGTAACACGTATATTTGTTCTTCTGACAATTATTTCGACGAAAATCCTTTTGAACCATACGTGTGGAAGGCTTACTATTCTGCGCAATATCAACGGGGCCGCACTAAAGAGTGGTGTATGAGTGTAGGTGCGCACGATCGCATTACTTCGGTAACTATTGGTGGCAGTGATGCGTGGTACATGATTGGTCACGTGTATTTTGACAGCGAATTTTCGGCTAAGTTTGTGCGAATTTTGCGTGCGGAATATGATTTGCCGCAGACTGCTGGCAAGTTGTGGGAAGACATTTTGATTGAGCATTTAGACGAGCTTGATATGCGCATGCGCCGCTACGATACGCCGATTATTCACGAGTTCGATTCGTTAGATGAGCTTCGCGAGTTTGATCCGCTATTTTTGGAAAATGTTGACAGTGAAGTTTTTGACCGCATCGTTAAGGTGCTTGGTTGCAAAAAGTCGGATATTCGCGACGTTTACCCGTTGAAAAATGGTTTGACGAATCTTTCTTGCCATTTTATGGTTGGTTCTAACGAGTATGTGTACCGTCATCCGGGGGTTGGCACGGATGTGTTGGTGAATCGCCAGGCTGAGGATGAGGCTTTGCGTGCGGCGCAGCACCTTGGTTTGGACGGTACGTTGGTTGCGGATGATCCGAAGTATGGCTGGAAAATTTCGCATTTTTTGAAAGGTTGTCGTACCGCTGATTTTCACGATTCTTGCGATTTGCGCGAAGGTATGCGTCTGATTCGTAAGCTTCACAACAGTGGTGCTACGGTGAGTAGGTGCTTCGATTTTTATGAGGAATCTCAGCGTTATTTGCGCGATTTGCGCGCCCGCCGTGTTGCGTTGCCTGAGGGCGCTGACGCTTTGCTTCATAAGGTTGATTGTTTGCATGAGTGCGTGAGTAAAGATGCTTGTCAAAAAATTTGCTTGGCGCACAACGATATATTGGGTGCGAATGTGCTTGTGGATGTTGCTGGACGCTACCATCTGATTGATTGGGAGTATGCGGGGATGTCGGATTATGCGCAGGATTTGGGTACGTTGTGCGTGTCTGACGCGCTTAATGAGCAGGAATTTGACGCGGTTCTAGCGGAGTATTTTGAGCGCAATCCTACTTGTGCTGAGCATCGTCATTGCATGGCGTACGTTGGTTTTGCGGGGTGGTGTTGGTATTTGTGGTCGTTGGTAAAAGAGGCTGAGGGGGAGCCTGTAGGTGACTGTCGTTATTTGTATTACCGTTATGCGAAACGTTATGTCGACCGCGCTTCGAGCGAATATGGTACCGTATCCGCTGAATCCTCTGAATCTGCTGGTTGTGACGGGTCTGCAGGCTCTGTAGCAAAGGTGTGATTTTATGAAATATTCCTTAATAAGCGGCCTTTTTTGGGGAGTCGACACTGCTTTGCTTGCGGTATTGGTTGCGTTATCTGTTCATGGTTTAACACCTTCTGCAGTATGGTATGTGGGCGTTGTGGGTGCTTGCGTTCACGACGTTGTGTGCGCTGTAATATTGTGGATTTATATGGCTTGTCGTTCAAAGTTGCGCGAAACTGTTGCTCTTTGCAAACGTACGAAATTGATTGTGCCTATTGTGTTGAGTTCGCTTCTTGGAGGCCCAATTGGTATGACCGGTTACGCTATTGCGGCAAGCAATATTGGTGCCGGTTACGCTGCTGCGATTTCCGCACTGTACCCGGCCTTTGGCATAGTACTTTCTTCTATTGTGTTGCGCGAACGCTTAAGTGCGTTGAAATATTGTGCTTTTGCTGTAACGCTTATTGCGGTAGGAGTGCTTGGCTACTGTTCTTGCGCGGAATCTTCAACTGCAACTGTCTTCTCTCCGGGCAGCATAGTCTTAGGTTTGATTGCGGCTATTTTCAGTGTTATTGGTTGGGGAAGTGAAGCCGTTGCTTGCGCGTGGGCTACCAGAAAGCAAAGCGTGGACGACGAAGTAATGCTGCACGTGCGCGAAACTGTTTCCGCACTGTCGTACGCCTTACTCATTGTGCCGTTGTGTACGATACTGCCGGTTTTTAGCGTAAAGATTATGCAATCAGCCGGCTTTATTGCGTTAGCTATATTTATAGCGTTACTTGGTGCTGCTTCCTACTTGTGCTACTACCGCGGTATTGCTCAGGTTGGTGCGACGCGCGCTATGGCTGGAAATATTACGTACGCGGTGTGGAGCATGATTGCAGCAGCGTTACTTTCTCAAACGATTCCGCCGCTTATTGCGTGGGTTTGTTGCGTGGTGATAATTGCGGGGACGGTAGTGGTGGCTTCCGAAAAATAATCGCAACGGAGTATGATAAACCTGTATTGCATTGTGGCAACAGTTTATAGCAGTACGCTATAGCAAGTATGTTTTTAAATAATGAGGGAGTAATGAACTTATGGTTTCGCAGTTACGTCGCATAGTGAGTTGGATAATAGGCAGACTCCCTTCGTCAAAACGCTCTATTGTGGAAGTGCGCGAGCAGCTGAGTGCTATTCAAACGCAAATTTCTCGATTGCAAGAATGTGTCGACGCTCGCTGCGCTCATCTTGAGGTTGGGCAGTATAACGTTGAGAAGTCGTTGCGTGCGGAGATTTTGACGAATCGTGAGCAGTCTTCGATTATGGCTTGGTCAAACTATAGGAAAGATGGCGAAAGTAGCGTGGATGCACATAAGCGTTTCTTCCTTAGTTTGCCGAAAGCTACAGGTTCTATGCGCGTTATACAACGTGGTTGCGCGTCGCTGCTGAGCGAGTTTGCGCAGATTGCGCAGCAGCATAATCTTCAGTATTGGGCTGATTTTGGTACGCTGCTCGGTTGCGTGCGTCATCGTGGGTTTATACCTTGGGATGACGATGTTGACTTGGGTATGATGCGAGAGGATATTGATAAGCTGCTAACGATGTTGCGCGAGGATGCCGCGTTGTGCGCGCGCTACCGTGCGGTGCTCGTGTACGATCCGTACGTGTGCTGCCGTCAGTTGCGGTTCCGTTACGCGAATAATAGTAATCCTTGTTTTTTGGATATTTTCTTCTACGATTACGCGCCTGATTTGACGCCTGAACAGCAGCAGAGTTTTGTGTCTTTGCGTAAGGATTTGCAGCAAGAGTTGCGTTCGCAGACTTTTTTCAACACATGGCTTGACCGCGGTTATGTTGAGCAGGGCGGCGAATACACTGCTGATATTGAACAGATTTTTCAGAGTTTCCAAAAGAAGGCTGTAAACCAGGGGCTTGTGGTGAGTAAGTCTTGCGCGCGCAACGTGGTGTACGGTTTGGATAATGTTGATGCTGAGAATTTGTATATTGCACGATGTGCCGAAATGTTTCCAGTAAAAATGGCAACTTTTGAAGATTTTTCTGTTGCTATACCGCAGTTATCGGAAGATATTTTGGAACGCGTGTATGGTGATATTTATCAGCTGCCGTCGGATATTATTACGCACTTCCGTCATGTTGACTGCGAATCCTTGCATAGCAGTCATACTGACGATGTAATCGAGCAGGATATTCGTTCAAATCCGTATGCGATCGATTGTGGCAGACTTGAGTGAGTTATGTAACGCTACAAAACGGTAACTCTACAAAACAGTAACGTTAAGAATGGCAATAGTACGAAGGAATTAACAGGTGTGCATATGGGCGATACGAGCAATAGTAACGGTAATGCGACTGCTGTAAATGATGTGGCGGCAGAAAGAAACGTAACGATGGCGGGTAGTGCAGTAAGTAGCACAATAAGTGGTGCAATAAGCAGTGCGATACAGTGCAGTCGCGATTGTGCTCGCGCTATGCGTTCTGTTTTACGACGCATATCGCTAATTATGCCGCTTATTATTGTGCTTCTGCTGGAACTTGTATGGTTCAACTTTCCGGCAATCGAATCGTCAGGATTCAATCCAACTCCTGTTCAGAGAGTTTCAACCGGTGCAGGTTTGACGCGTCACGGCGACGTGTACACAGTTACCGGCAAAAACGATCAATACATACAATTGCATTACGCTCAGCCTTCTCAAATAAATAACATTTACGTCGATACGCGCTCGCCTCACACTCGCACACTCGATATTGCTGTGTATGTGTTGGATGGCGGCAATAGTACTTCCTATATTCAAGTTGCGTCTCAGCCAGTTACGTCGAATGTGAACGATACGAAGTATGTGCGCGTGCATGCGGTTGATAAAGTTGCGGGCTTGCGTTTGAGCACGAAGCTTCAGAAAGGCGATTCTTTTACAATTGCTAATCTTGCGTTGAACCAGCGTAGACCGTTACATATTTCACTTATTCGTGTCGTGATGTTGTTGCTGATTGCTTACGCGATATACGCGTTGGCTCCGCGTTCGCGCATTTATAAAGAAGCACTTGATTTGCGTGTGCGCAAGCAGCAGTTGTGGCTTGTTGCGTTAATGCTAGTGCAGTGCGCAATACTTATTGGAGTAACGAAAGTTACTGGTACTCAACACATGTTTACAGCTGGTGTGTGTAATAACGGCGGCTTTATATGTGACGCCAACCAGTACAATCACCTCGCCAACAGTCTGCTCAAAGGTCACCTGTACTTGGATCTGCCGGTTCCTGACTGGCTGCCGAATATGAGCAACCCTTACGATGCAGGCGCGCGCTACGCCATGTCGATAAAAACTGGTCAACCAACTTACTGGGATTATGCGTTCCACGGAAGCCACTACTTTACTTACTTCGGCGCACTTCCTGCACTGTTACTTTTTGTGCCGTTCAAAGTACTTACCGGCCACGATTTGCGTACAGATTACGCCGTCGCCTTCTTTGCTGTCGCTTTCGCAATTGCTTCTATCTATCTTATGGTGCAATTACTTCGACGCTTCTTCCCAAAGCGATCCTTCGGCTTCCTTGTGCTGTCGCATCTCGTTATGCTCATGTCCAGCGGAGTGCTAATTCAGGCGTATCTGCCGCAAATCTACTCGCTTCCTATGCTGTCATCATTGTGTTTCACCTGCTTAGGACTGGGATTGTGGCTACAAGCGCGAACTACTCAAGATGCTCTTTCTGAAACCCCGTACTTACGGAAGTCGCTACTCATTCTGGGAGCAGTATGTATTGCACTAAACCTATGGTGTAGACCGCAATTTATTCTGGCGTCACTGTTTGCTTTCGTAATTTTTAAGGAAGAAATCGTAAAGTACCGTCTATTTTTTGCCTTCAAACGAAGCAGCATAATCAATACTATATGCGTAATCGCACCAATGATTCTTATAGGCTTAGCCGCCTGCTGGTACAACTACGCGCGTTTCGGTTCTCCACTCGATTTTGGTGCAACCTACAATCTCACCGGTTTTGACATGGTTCACCGCTCCTACTCTTGGGCGCGAATCCCATGGGGAGTATGGATGTACCTGTTCCAGCCTATTACTATTACGCCAGTTTTTCCGTTTATGGAACAATCCGTGCTGCCGTCAATGTTCCACGGGCAAATCATTATGGAGCCATTCTTTGGCGGCCTACTCGCTTACTCTCCTGTATGCGCAGCCGTAGTACTGTACCCGGTAGTAAAGCAACAATTACGCAAAAAGCAGCTTGCTGGATTCTTTACGCTCGGCTTAACATTGTCGATACTGCTTATGGTATTAGATGCGGAAGTAGTAGGAATTTCCAGCAGGTACTTTAGTGATTTTGGCTGGCTGCTAGCGTTGTGTGCAATTATGGTGATTGCAAGTCTTGTAGACAAAGTCTCGTCTTGCGCGCACATGGTTGACGTTCCTTCTGGTTGCGTCAACGAAACAGGCGAGGAGTCGCCTTCTAAAGCCAACTTTAAGTTAATGCACAAAGTTTTGATTATTCTGGTGATTTCCAGCGTGGGCTTGTGTTCCTTAAACCTCCTTGCCAACGGACGATACTCAGACCTTCAAGGCACTAGGCCGAGTATATACAGAAGTATCGAATCCTGGTTCTCGCCACTTACGTAACAGACGAATCAGTTGCAATTTGGTTACTATTAGTAAATTACAATTCAGATAATTTGAAGAAGAAAATTTTGAAGAAGAAAATATGGTAGTAGAACAGAAACAATCAGCGCAAAAAGTAGCGTCTTCTGCACAAGCTCAAGCGGTATTACAATCGAGCAAAGACCTGCAAAATGGCACGCAAAAAGACCTGCAAGTTGAAGTCTTGCGAATTATTGCAATGCTTATGATTGTGGCCTGCCACATGATCATACATTTGAACATTCGCGAGCACAGTTTCAATATGGAACTTTTGCCGGCTCCAGGCTTGCGTTCAGCACTTAAATTCTTAGTCGTACAATACGGTCAAGTTGGTGTCTCAACCTTCTTTATTATTTCCGGCTACTTTTTATGTCGCAAAACCTTCCGCTACCGACGCGTTTTTGCAGCGTGGGCGCAAATGTTCTTCTACTGCATTATCGTGCTGGCAGTAACCTTCGTAGCAGACTGCTTTGGCTTACTTCCGGAAAATTTGAGCAACTTACTTCACGGAAAAGAACTTGTCTACACGCTGTTATGGAATGTGACGCCATTTACTTACCGAAGCTATTGGTTCATGAGCGCGTACTTAATCATGCTCATGTTCATGCCTTTTATCAACATTCTTATAAGTCACATGACTCAGCGCAATCATGCTATGCTGCTGGTACTTCTTGCGTCAATCTCACTTATTCCGCTATATTTTGGCAAAAATTATACTTGGAACGATATTATTTACGCAATTTTTGGATATTTAGCCGGAGCTTTTATTGCGCAGTACGGTAGCGGAATAAAAAAACTTACTACGAAGCGACTTTGTGCGTGCGTAGCAATATCTACTGTTCTTATGCTCGCTTTCGACTATGTTGCTTCATCCGGGAATAAGTTTGTGCGAGTTCTTACGTGGGATCAGCAGATCCATGGCGGCATTGGAATACTGCCAATGATTATTGCAATGTGTATTTTCATTCTCGTACACCGAATAAATATGCTGCGAATTAAAGGACTAGCAAGAACTGTAATTTTGCGCGTTTCCAAAGCAACTTTCGGAGTGTACCTTCTTCACGAGCACATGTTTATTTTCATAGCGTTGTGGACGTTCGTGGCGTGGATGCTTCCTACAACTTCCTCAAGCGCACTCATAGTGCTACTTTACGCAATTACTTTAATTTGTACGTACGCAGCACTTTCAGTTGTTGCAGTTGTAATAGATCTCGTTATCAAACCAATTTCCAACCGAATTGCGCTAACTTTGGAGCATGTCGCCAATTGCGTATGTTCTGTGCACAAAACGGATTCGCAATCCAAAATGGAGTAAGTAACTGGTAAACTATATATCTTGTGAAAAACATTGTAGATAAGTTGCGCGCAAGATACCACTATTCGTGGGTGGTTCTTAAAGAGCTGGTGAAAACTGATTTCAAATTGCGCTACCAAGGGTCTTTCTTGGGAGTTGCGTGGTCGGTTTTGCGACCGCTTATGCTGTTTTGCGTAATGTATGCAGTGTTTGCAAAGTTTTTGCGAATGTCGGATGGCACGCCCACCTATCCAGTTGTGCTTTTGCTTGGCATTAGCGCATGGCAGTTCTTTGGCGAGGCTACTTCGATTGGTTTACGTGCGGTGGTAGACCGTGGAGATTTGCTGCGTAAAATCCATTTTCCTAACTATATTGTGGTGGTTTCGGCAACTGTTGGCGCGTTAATCAGTTTTGCAATAAATCTTGTGGTAGTAATCATTTTTGCCATCTGCTCAGGCGTGCAATTTACGTGGTGGGTGCTATTAGTTCCTTTGAATTGTATACAGTTGTACGCATTAGCATTAGGCGTAACGCTGCTGCTAGCAACTATGTACGTGTATTTTCGCGACATTGCGCACTTGTGGGACGTGGCGCAACAAGTACTGTTTTACGCAATGCCAATCATTTACCCTCTAAGCATGGTGATTGGTAATAATTCTTTAGGAAGATGGGGAACGGTTATTGCAAAAGTGCAGTTACTTAACCCTATTGCACAATGTATTCAAGATTTGCGCCACAATCTTGTAGCACCTCTTACTCAGCCTACTGTGTGGAATTTAGTAGGGTCTCCTTTGCTGATGATGGTTCCGGTAGTATTAACCGTAATCTTGTGTGTGCTCGGCGTCGCAGTGTTCCGCAAGTGCAATCGTAAGTTTGCTGAGGTGATGTAATGAGCGAGATTGAGTTGACAAATACTGAAAAAGAAGAGTTGCAACCAGTCGTACTTTCAGTAGAACACGTAGGCAAATACTTTAAGCTACCAACTGAGCAAGCAAGCGGTTTGAAACAGGCGTTTATTAATTGGACGCGTGGTATCAAAGGCTACAAAGAACAGCACGTTCTGCGTGATATCAACTTTGAAGTACGCAAAGGCGACTTCTTCGGCATCGTAGGACGCAACGGAAGCGGCAAATCAACCCTACTCAAACTCATCTCTGGAATCTACGTACCAGACTCCGGACGCATACACGTCAACGGAAAACTCGTGCCATTCATTGAGCTTGGCGTAGGCTTCAACCCAGAACTAACCGGTCGCGAAAACGTGTTTTTAAATGGAGCACTATTAGGTTTTACGCGCTCGCAAATTGAAAACATGTATGACGATATAGTGCATTTTGCAGAACTTGAAGAGTTTATGGATCAAAAACTTAAAAACTACTCTTCTGGTATGCAAGTGCGTCTTGCATTTTCAGTTGCAATTCAAGCTCAGGGAGATATTCTAGTACTTGATGAAGTTCTTGCAGTTGGAGATGAAGCTTTTCAAAGAAAATGCGATGAATATTTTGCAAAGGTTAAAAAAGACGTAAGTAAAACAGTTATTCTCGTTACGCACGATATGAACGCAGTAAAGCGTTATTGCAATAAAGCTATTCTTATTAAGAATGGCGAAGTGATTGTTAACGGAGATAAAGACGATGTTGCAAATCGTTATACTCTAGAAAATCTTTCTAGCCAAAATGGCGGAGAAAGTGAAGATAGTTATGCTGTTGGCTTGAATGAGCGAGTGCCATTTATGCGCATTGTTCCTTTGAGTAAGCAGTTGCTTAATTGTAAAGAAAAATTCCGTTTTGCTATTGAATATGAATTCAATGAGCCTGGGAAATATTTTATAGCTGTAGCAATGCACGACATAAAACGTGGAGGAATCACGTATGATTCTGGAGCAGATAAAATTGAGCTCGAAGGAACAGGAAGACAAAAAGTTGAATTTGAAGTGCCTCTTAAAATCTTAAATAATGGCGAATTTAAGCTTGTTGCCTCTCTTCGTACTAGAAGCAAAACTGATCCTGAATTAACAGATATGGTTGCGTTTACTAACGACAGTAATTCGTGCATGTTTGCTGTAAGAGATAGTCAAAACCGTGAGTATGCGCTCTTAAATGACAATGCAATGACTTTTACTTGCTTAAAGCATTATAAATGCTAGCTTTATTTATTGCTGGTTTTATATGTGCTAAAGGCTAAAAATAAGGGTGTTTTAGTAATGAATTTCTTTAATCTAGATGTTAATGCAAAAACTTATATAGACTCTTTAAGCGAGCGTCAACGCAGGCTTATTGTGGGCGCTATAAACTATCATTCATTAACTGCACCGTCTAGAACTTTGCAATATCAAGTTTACATGGGTCAAAAATGGCAGTATCCTCGTTTAGCTGATTTCTCAGTTTTTGACGGTGCTTGTACAAAAAACGAAGGATTGAAACCAATCGCAACTTTTAGTGCACAATCAACTGTTAAAACTAATAGCGAATACACAAAAGAATTTTGGAATGAAGGCAAACTGTTTAAAGATAATGGCGTTAGGTATTTGTTGCTGACACCAGATGATGCAACCGACGATGATGTGATGTCTCACTGGGCTTCTGATACGTTAAAGCAGCACATTTACAAAGAGTGTGAATTACACGCACCTTCTATGTTTGATGTTGTTAGGGAAGTAATGCGCAAAAAACGCGAGTGTGATTCGAAGAAACTTGTTGAAGCGTATTGTCCTTGGAATAAAAAGAAGTTTGATTATGTTGCAAATGCTCACCAAAGAGAAATTGCAAAACAAGAAAATTGGGATTTATCAAATATAAAAGATGCTAGATTGGACTGTGTTTCTCCTGCTAAAAGAGTTGAAGGAGCTAAAAAAGCTATTATTATAGGTTTGCATTGGCTGCAAGCTGGTGGTGCAGAAAGATGGGCTGTAGAAACAATAAAACTTGCCAAAAAAGCTGGTTTTGTGCCAATTGTTATCACAGATAGAGACGGTCACCAGCCGTGGATTACGAAAGATTTCTGTGATGATGCTCTTGTATTACCACTTACTCCACCAATTAGAGAATATTGGGCGGATGTTCCACTTTTAAGATCTTTGTTTGAGCAATTTGACATTAAAGCAATAGCAATACACCATTGCCAATGGCTTTACGACCATATTTGGTGGGCTAAACAATTCTCCCCAGAAACACATATTATTGATTCGCTGCATATTGTTGAATACATAAATTGTGGAGGATATCCGCATGAAGCTGTAACACACGATAAGTGGATTGATTTGCACCATGTTATTTCTCCACAACTTGAAAATTGGTTGCATGATGTGCATGGTATTGAATCTTCCAAGATTGTTGACGCTCCACTTATTGGTCTTACTGCTGGAATTGGAAACGATTGCGTATCGCCGAGAAAAAATAAAAATGTTCTGAATGTTGCTTTTGTTGGAAGGATTGCAAGACAAAAACGTCCAGAAGCGTTTGTTCTTGTTGCAAAAGCTTTAAACAAAAAATATCCAGGAAAATTCCACTTCATTTTGCATGGAGATGGCGAATTAGACACATATGTTTCAGAACTTATATCTAGGTATGGTCTTGAAAACGTTATTGAGCGCAGATCTATGAAAATTCCAGCTCAAAAAACGTATGATGATGCGGACGTGCTACTTATTAGCTCTGTAAACGAGGGTATTACGCTTACAACTATTGAAGCGCTTTCTAATGGAGTTCCAGTAATTTCATCGGATGTTGGATCGCAAAAAACTGTTATAGCAAAAAGTGCGTTATTGCCAAGAATGACTTCTAGTTTTGTTAAAGCGTCTGTAAAGGAATTGTTTAAGATTATGGAGAATGATTCATATCGTTCATTATTGTTAAAAGAAGAAGTTGAAAAATTGCGCAATTTTGCAAAACTCGAATCTGCAGAAACGTTATTTACTAAGTTATTTGAAGAATGGAGCAAGTAATGTCAAATGCTCAAGTAGTGGATGCTAATAAATCAAAAGATAGCGTTAATGTTGCGGCTGTTGTAGTAACTTTTAACAGGTTAGAGAAACTAAAAACCGTATTGGCTTCGTTAGAATCTCAAACGCGACTTCCAAATCAACTAATCATTGTCAACAATGCTTCAACTGATGGCACGGATAAATATTTGGAAGAGTACACTCGCGATTTTGCGAATGGTCATTTGGAGAATCGAGTAAATCTTACTGTTGTAAATTTGCCAGAAAACGTTGGCGGTGCAGGCGGTTTTAGTGCTGGTATGCGTAAAGGGTACGAGCTTGGCGCAGATTTCGTGTGGATTTTTGACGACGATGGCTATCCTCAGCCACAAGCTTTGGAAAAGCTTCTAGATGGATTTAATGCTGCCGTAGGTGAGCTTGGTGCGGATGTTCCGTATGCTTGCTCAATGGTGAAGTTCGTGGACGGATCGATTTGCGAAATGAACAATCCAGTACCAACGTGGGATTGGGGAAGGCTTATTGCTAAAGGATTTAACAATCTCGTTATGGTTACAAGCTGTTCGTTTGTGTCGGTGCTTATTCCTCGTTGGGTTATAGAAAAGTACGGATTGCCATTTAAAGAATACTTTATTTGGTTCGATGATGCCGAATATACACTTCGTATTACGCGTGTATGCCCGGGCGTGCAGGTTCTCGATAGTGTAATTATGCATGACATGGGAGCAAACAAGGGTGTGAACTTTACAATGATTGACAAAAAGAATGCTTGGAAATTCGCATACGGCGTGCGTAATCAAGCATCTTACCGTTTGCATCACGAAGGTAAAGCAAAATACTTGCTTTTCTGCGCAAATGTAGTTCGTCAAATGCGAAGAGGGCATGTTGAGAGAAAGTTGCGCCGCAAAATGATTGGTCAAATGCTAAAAGCGATTAGATTTAATCCAAAAGTTGATTTTCCTAAAAATAAGTAGCGCAACAAGCGAAATGCTAGGTTAATAACTGGAATAGCTTAATAACGGGAATATATAAAGCATAATTTCAAAATAGACGTATCTTATAAAGGAATAAAATGTACGAAAAAGCAAAATCAGCAACTTACCCAGATTTAGTAGTTGTTGGAGCAGGATTGTTCGGCTTAACTGTAGCTCAGCAAGCAGTGGAGCATACGGGCGCTCGCGTTGAAATTATTGACGTTCGAAATCACATCGGTGGAAACGCTTACTCGTATTTTGACGAGCGCACAGGAATCGAAATTCACAAGTACGGAGCGCATCTTTTCCACACAAGCAACAAGCGCGTGTGGGATTATGTGAATCGTTTTACGTCGTTTACTAACTACGTACATCGCGTGTACGCAACGCACGACGGCGAAGTGTATCCGCTGCCAATCAACTTGGGTACAATTAACCAGTTCTTCCACGCGCACTACACGCCAGAGGAAGCAAAGGCTTTGATTGCAAGCCAAGCGGGGGAGTTGGCTGGCAAAGATCCGCAAAATTTGAACGATAAGGGCATTAGCTTAATTGGTCGTCCGCTTTATGAAGCGTTTATTAAAAACTACACGGCAAAGCAGTGGCAGACGGATCCTTCCGAGCTTCCTGCTGGAATTATTAAGCGCTTGCCTGTGAGATTTAACTATAATAATCGCTACTTTAAGGACACTTGGGAAGGCTTGCCTACGGACGGCTACACGGCTTGGATGCAGCGCATGATTGACGATCCGCGTATTCACGTTTCGCTTGGTGTAGACTTCTTCGACGAATCTCAGCCGTTTAATAAGCGCGCGCTGGCGGAAGCTGGAGTGCCGGTTGTTTATACCGGTCCGGTTGATAGGTATTTTGACTACGCTCTTGGCGAGTTGAAGTGGAGGACTGTGGACTTTAAGGAAGTGCGTTACGAGGAGAGTGACCACTTTGGCTGCCCAGTTATGAACTATTCGGATGCTGACGTGCCGTTTACGCGCGCGATTGAGTTTAAGAACTTTAATCCAGAGCGCGAGGAAGTTGGCGGAGAGGCTAGTGGCGATGCTGACGATTGCGCAACTTTCGTGCCGAGCAAAAGCGTGAAAGCTGGGGAAACTGTGGTTTGGCAGGAGTATTCGCGAGCTGCTAGTCGAGAAGATGAGCCGTACTATCCTGTGAATACTGAGGCAGACAAAGCCTTGTACGCGCGCTATGCGGAGCTTGCTGCGGCTGAGCCTCGCACAGTTTTCGGCGGTCGCTTGGGAACTTACAGCTATTACGACATGCACAACGTAATCGACATGGCTTTGCGCGCTTACGAATCTCAAGTAGCGCCGTTGCTGGCTTAGGTGGTTTGGTGGGCGTTCTTGCGATTAGCCGCCGCGCGCGTAACCTGAAAGCACGTAACCTGAGCGCGCGCTAAAACGGCAATCAGGGACACGGATGCAGTTTGCTGACTGCGCGAGTGTCCTAAAACAAGCAAAATTCGACCCTAATGTAGAACGCAATCTGCGCGAGTGTCCCCAAAAAGGTTGTCGGCGCGCGCGAGTTTGCAATATCCGCGATTCGTGGTATTCTATTTAAGTTGTTTGCTTGGCAAGCAGTTTGATTGCTAAGTTAGCAGTTTGGAGAATTCGCCTAGTGGTCTATGGCGCACGCTTGGAAAGCGTGTTGGTGTAACAGCCTCACGAGTTCGAATCTCGTATTCTCCGCGCCTAGGGTTTCTAGCCAATCGCTAGAAGCCCTTTTTTCATGCCGAAAACCCGATTGCCGCTTACTCGACGTCGCGCATGTTACGCTCTAATCACTCATGCAGGTCGTCGAGCGCAATTTCGTCACGCAAATTCAGTGCCCTAATTCAGCGTAATGCTGCTCGACTTGCGCTTTAATAGGCTTCCATAAATCAGTGTGAGAGTCGTACCACGATATTGTTTCTTGCAATTCTTGCTTCAAATTATCGTGCTTAGGCTCCCATTTTAATTGTGTTCGAATTTTCGTAGTATCTAGTGCGTAACGCCTATCCTCGCCTATTCTGGGATTTACATACGTTATATTTGATTCTGGCACGCCCATGAGTTGCATCAAAATCCGCAAAATATTTATGTTGTTAACTTCACAGTTAGCGCCAATATTATATGTTTCACCGATTGTTCCACGCGTTAGAACATGCCATATTGCGTCGCAATTATCTTCAACGTGAATCCAATCGCGTATCGAATCTCCTACGCCGTACAATTTTGCTGGCATATTGCACATAATATTTGTAATTTGGCGAGGAATAAACTTTTCAATATGCTGTCGTGGCCCGTAATTATTGCTGCTATTCGAAATAGTTGCGCGCAAACCGTAAGTTCTACACCATGCTTTTACCAAGAGATCGCCTGTAGCTTTGCTTGCAGAATATGGACTAGATGGACAATATGGGCTTGACTCGTCGAATTTAAGCACGCTGTCAATAGGAAAATCTCCGTAAATTTCATCGGTGCTTACTTGATGGAAGCGAATATTATATTTGTGTGCGAATTTAATGAGTGTATGCGTTCCTAAAATATTTGTGCTTATAAACGGGTCAGAAAACTCGATTGCATTATCGTTGTGTGATTCTGCAGCAAAATTTACGATTGCGTCTATAGCAGGAAGTGTTGTTCCTTCTGCAGTTTTAATTGGATTATGCGGATCTAATAGCTGATCAACTATATTTTCGTCTCGAATATCTCCGCGAATAAAAGCGTATCGGTTGTTTGCAAAATCTTGAGGTAAGTCGTAAAGATTTGCCATATTCCCAGCGTAAGTAAGCAAATCAAGTACCGTAACAGCAACCGTTACATGATATTTAGCTATGTAATGCACAAAATTAGATCCAATAAAGCCTGCGCCGCCAGTAACTAAAATGTGGTGTGGTTGAAAAATATTACTGTTTGATGCGTAGTTGTGCATGTTTCCGCCTTCATATGACTAGTGCGTTGGTTTATGGCTTAAGTCACGTTGTTATTTTGGTTTATTTCGTTGATTTTATTGTTTAATGCGCGCGTTTTGAATTGTAATTTTTTAATACTATACATTTCTTTCGTGTGTGCAAGTAGAGTATGTTTTTCTAAAGTGTTGTTTACCAGCAAATTAGTTGAGTAGATGTGCAATAATTACTGCATGTTTGCTTGTTTTGGGGATGCGAGGTGAATCTAATAATGGTTAAGTTTTCTTGGCGTAGCAGTGCGCATGATTTGGATTCATCAAATATTGATTCCTCTTCAACAAAAAAGCAACAATCTTCAAAATTGCAATCAACAGGTTCAAAGACTTTTGACACATCAAAATCTGCAACAAAAGCAATCGAAGGTACTCCAAATAAACCTAATCCAGCGTTAAATCATTCTACAAACGCTATTCTTGTAGGAATATTTTTAACTCTTTTAGGTGGCGCATTTTGGGGTGCAAACGCAACAGTTTCGAAAATCCTCATGTCGACGTATCGCGTATCTCCTTTGCAAATCGCTTGCGTTCGTCAAATTGCTGCTGGCATGTTATTTGTCATTACTGCTGCAGCTTGCACTCCTAAGCAGTTAAGTGGTGCTGTGAAAACTGGTCGCACGTGGATTTCGATGGCGGTTACAGGCGTAGTTTGCGTGCTTCTTACGCAAGTTTCGTACTTGTGCACAATCGACTGGACTAATTCCGGCACTGCAACTGTGCTTCAGAGCCTTAATCTTCTGTTCGTGCTGGTTTACGCATGCTTGCACACGCGCCGCGTGCCAACTATGCGCGAAACTATTGGAGTTGTGCTAGCTTTTGCAGGAACTGCTTTAATGGCTACAGGTGGTAATCTTTCTTCACTGTCTTTGCCTGTTATGGGTTTGCTTTGGGGTCTTGCAGATGCTGCGTCTACAGCGGCGCTTGCTATTATGCCTGTGAAATTGATTGCAAAATGGGGAAATCTGACTGTTAATGGCATTACGTTTATTATTTCTGGTTGTATTATGCTCCCGTTTGTGCGACCGTGGGAAACGATGCCTGCATTAGATTTGCGCGCTATGCTGCTTTTTACTTTTACTGTTATTGCTGGAACTTTTGGAGCATATTGGCTGTTCTTAGAGGGCATTATGCGAGTAGGCTCTGTTCGTGGCACTTTGCTTGGAGCTAGCGAGCCTGTTACTGCTGCAATTACTGCTGTTATGTTTACTGGAGCTGTTTTTTCATGGGCAGATTTTGTGGGATTCGGGCTTATTTTCGTAATGATGATTTTGCTTTGCAAGCGTAGTTCTTAATGATTTTAAAGTAACGCGCTAAAATAAAACGCTTGTTGTGTCGTACGAGGCGCACAAGCTGCTAAAATAGAAAGCGACTATGTCGCGCAACACCAGTTTGCAAACGGGAAGGCAATTATGTCAACAATTCTTGAAGGCAATCCAAAAAAGCAGATGATGTTAGTTACGGGTCGCGCATACCCAGAACTTGCTAATGAGACTGCACAGTATCTTGGTATTGATGTGCTTGAGACTACTGCCTACGATTTTGCGAATGGCGAAATGTATGTGCGCTTTACTCAGCCTGTTCGTGGTTCGGATGTGTTTGTGCTTCAGGCACACACGAATCCTATTAACAATTGGATTATGGAACAGCTGCTTATGGTCGATTCTTTGCGACGCGCATCTGCTCGCAGTATTAACGTGGTTGCACCGTTCTTTGGATATTCTCGCCAAGATAAGAAGCATCAGGGACGTGAGCCTATTACTGCTCGACTCATGTTTGACTTATTCCGCGCTGCTGGTGCCACGCGCATTTTGACTGTTGACATGCACGCAACTCAGGAGCAGGGTTTCTTTGACGGGCCTGTTGACCATTTGACTGCGATGCCTGTGCTTATTGATTATGTGCGAAACTCTATGAAGCTCGATAATGCAACTATTGTGTCTCCTGATGCTGGTCGCATCAAAGTCTCTGAGCAATGGGCTGCAAAACTCGGAGATTTACCTCTTGCTTTTATTCATAAAACGCGCGATATTACGCGCCCTAACCATGCTGAAGCTCACGGCATCATTGGTGAGATTAAAGGACGCGATTGCATTGTTGTAGACGATATGATCGATACTGCTGGCACTATTTGCGAAGCTGTACGTACTTTGCGTGAGGCTGGAGCAAAATCTGTTACTTTGGTTGCAACGCATGCTTTGCTTTCTGGACCTGCTGTTGAGCGTTTGAAAGCTGCTGGAGTTCGCGAGATTATTGTGACGGATACAGTTCCTGTGCCTGAAGAGAAGCGTCTTGATAATATGACGGTTCTTTCGATTGCGCCGCTTCTTGCTGCTGGCATTCGTTCCGTGTTCCGCTCTGGATCGCTTGTGTCGCTTCGCAATGCACTTCCGGAAGATATGAAGCAGCATAATATTTACGCATAAAAAATGTATAAAAGCGCATAAAGCGCATAAAAACGTATGATGTGTAAAATTGAAACAAATAACCGCATAATTTGCGTTAATGCATAAACTTTATGCATTAACATGCGGGTTCAAAACGGCAGGAGGCAAATATGGTCGCCAATAACACAACAGCAGTTGCAGAGAATAATGAATCGCAAGAAGCGTTGCAATCTGATGCTTTCAGGGCGATTATTACCGTTGTCGGCTGCGATACCGTTGGTATTATTGCAAAAGTTACTTCACATGCTGCCGAGCATAATGTAAATATTTTGAATATTTCTCAAACAATTGTCGACGGATTCTTCAACATGATGATGATTGTTGACGTGTCTACTGTTGATTGCGAATTTGGCAATTTTGCTGCAGGATTAGAAACGCTAGGAGACGAAATTGGCGTGCGTATTCGCTGCCAGCGTAGCAATATTTTCACTGCAATGCACAGAATCTAAAATCCGCAGCAATCTAAGTAAACGTAAGGAAGTGCATAATGCTCAACCTGATGGAAGTAAGCGAAACTAATTCGATGATTGAGCAAGAACAGCTCGACGTTCGCACAATCACCATGGGAATCAACCTACTAGATTGCGCTTGCGAAAACGTGCAGGACGTTTGTTGTAAAGTTGAAGCAAAAATCACACGTCTTGCGAAAGATTTAGTAAAAACCGGTAACGATATTTCGCGCGACTACGGAATTCCAATTGTAAACAAGCGAATTACTGTAACTCCGATTTCGCTTGTTGGAGCGTCATCTTGTAAAAAGTCTGAAGATTTTGTGCAAATTGCGCACGCATTAGACAGAGCAGCACACACTGTTGGAGTTGATTTAATTGGTGGGTATTCTGCGCTTCCTGCAAAGTCGATGACTGCAGCAGACCGCATGCTTATTGAGTCGCTTCCGCAAGCCTTAAGCGAGACGGAAATTGTGTGCTCGTCTGTGAATGTTGGCTCAACACGAACCGGTATAGACATGGATTGCGTAGAGCTGCTCGGACGTACGATTAAAAAGATTGCTGAAGCTACAGCTGGAAACGATTCTTACGGTTGCGTTAAATTCGTGGCTTTTTGCAATGCTCCGGACGACAATCCGTTCATGGCAGGCGGCTTCCATGGTGTAACTGAAGGCGATGCTGTGATCAATGTTGGCGTGTCTGGTCCTGGCGTTGTTTCGAGTGCACTCGATGCTGCTAGAGGAAAAGACTTTGCTTTTCTGTGCGAAACTATTAAACGCACTGCGTTTAAAATTACTCGCGTAGGTCAGTTGGTTGCGCAAGAGGCTTCTCGCAGGCTTGGTGTGCCGTTTGGAATTATAGACTTGTCGCTTGCTCCAACTCCTGCAGTTGGCGATTCTGTTGGCGAAGTGCTTGAGAAAATCGGTTTGGATCAGGTTGGTGCTCCCGGCACAACTGCAGCGCTCGCTATGCTGAACGATCAAGTTAAGAAGGGCGGCATTATGGCAAGTAGCTATGTTGGCGGTCTTTCTGGAGCGTTTATACCCGTTTCGGAAGATGCAAATATGATTGCTGCTGCGAAGTCTGGCTGCTTGACTATTGAAAAGCTTGAAGCAATGACTTGCGTTTGCTCAGTCGGTCTTGACATGATTGCAATTCCTGGAAACACTTCCGCTGCAACGATTTCTGGCATGATTGCGGATGAATCTGCAATCGGCATGATTAATCAAAAAACTACCGCTGTGCGAATTATTCCAGTAATTGGAAAAGGTGTAGGCGAAATGGCGAACTTCGGCGGATTAATGGGATATGCGCCGATTATGCCAGTAAACCAAACAAGCTGCGAAGCTTTCGTAACTCGCGGTGGACGTATTCCTGCCCCGGTACACAGCTTCAAGAATTAGCGTGCGCTTTGACCGAGCTTGAAATCACAGGATTTCAAGCTCCTTCAAAGCGGAAACTCGCTTAAGTTGGAAGTCCGGGGGACTTCCAACGCGAGTTTCGTAGCGAGCGCGTTACCCGCGCGAGCGTCACCGTTTTTTCGTTACTGGTGCAGTCGTCAGCGCAAATGCCGGAGAACATGCGCGCAATTGGGGACTTACACCCCACATAAGTCCACAAAAACGAGCGCAGCGCTTCGGCAGGTCGTCGCACGCATAAATCCTACTGCACATTAATGATCACTGGCTCGCTGTGAAGCCCTGGCACGCGCTTATGCTCAAGCCGCGCAACGTATGTGCCGCGATCCACCTTCGGTAAATCGTCATCTGCAACACAGCCTTTTCCGACGGTAGTATTGGTATTCCAAGTGATTTTCTTTTCGAAATGATCACCCTTCGCCATAAGCAGCGGCTTTAATGCAGTGTCACAACTATCAGAACGCCATACTGCATGTGATAAGTAGTCAACGCTCTTACTTGCGTCTTTAAAGTCTTTGTTGTCTTTATTATCTTTCTTTTTATTATCTTTAGTTTCTTGCTTACCTTGCGTAACTTCTTCACTACTATTAATAGTTAGAACAGCATTCATATCCGATGCGTCAATAAGGCAAGAAGAGTTTCCTTCGTGCACAAATCGTTCTGTCAACTCAACACTACCGCCCATAGGAACAGTTTGTGACTTAGTAGAAAGCTCAAGACGAATATCTTTATCGGTGCAATGAGGTGTTAATCCAACAGGACGGGGGTCTGGCACTGAATGACGAACAATGGTAACTTCATGACCAGCAATCGCTTTACTAATAGCGGCAATACCCTTGCTCAAGCTAATAACACAAAATATTGCCAACATAATCAAAAGCAACAAAGCAATACCGACAACAATTCTGCGACGACGATACATTCTTCGTTTTGCTGCGCTCATGTTACGTACGGTCTTACGCACGGGTTTGCGCATCGGGTTGCGAACCGATGTTGCACTCGCATTGCGATGCGGCTCACGTGGTGACGTAGTTGGCATTGACATATTTACCATTGTAATACATAAGTCGATGAGATGAACTGTACTCACTACACAAGGTAGACTCTCATACAAAGTAATTAAGCTGTTAATTAAAGAGTTACAAAAGCAGCGTAATGAGTTAGTTACTTAAGGTAATGCTAAAGTGCCATCTGGCAATATAGTGATAAGACTGTCATGATCGAGCGAAGCAATGCATTCGCCAAGTTGTGTTTGATTCGACCATAAATTATTGATCTCGCAACGTTGCAATACCTGCTGTTTTTTATGTGCTTCACGCAATGCCTGCAAAATAATGCCGCGCACTTGCCGATTAGTGCCGGCAAAATGCTGCTGGGGGCGGGTATGGCGGCCAAGACCTGGAAATCCAGCAGCTTTGAAACGGCACCATGTTTGCAAAGGACATGCAGTGCATTGCGGAGATCGTGCTGTGCAAATGGTAGCACCAATTTCCATAATTGCCTGATTCCAAACGGATGAAGTGCAGGTAGTGTTGGTGGTGTTAGTAGCGTTAGCAGTGGCAGCAGTAACATGGTTATCTTCTGGCAATACTGCGGCAGCAAGCTCGCGGTCAGATTGCGTTGTGCTGCCACCATGCGATTCAGTTCCAGTAAAAGCGCGCATAAGTACGCGGCGAATATTTGTATCAATCACCGCAATGTGCTTGCCATAAGCAAAGCTGAGTATTGCACTTGCTGTGTAATCGCCTACACCTGGCAAGGCAATAAGTTCTTCATAGGTGCATGGCAGCTTATTGCGATATCTTGTTGCTACAACTTGAGCACAAGATTGTAAACGTAACGCGCGTCGAGGGTAGCCGAGGCGACCCCAAGCTGTAATAATTTCAGCACTCGTAGCGTGAGCTAGTGATTGTGCATCTGGCCAAGTTTGCATCCAAGTGAGCCAATAGGGTACAACACGGCTCATTTGCGTTTGCTGGCTCATTACTTCACACACAAGCACACCCCAAGGGGTAGTGTGCCCAAACCTCCAAGGCAAATCGCGTGCACAACTATGCCAAAAAAGTGCAACATTATCGCGCGTAAGTGTTGCCAATTCGCGCAATGACTGAGAAGTTTCTTCGGTGAGATGTTCTTCGGGGAGAGATTGTGAATCTTGTTGCATGCTTAATTATGTAAACGTCGTATACTTTTGTGATTACTTTCCGCCTGTAAAACCGAGTTGCCTCCATGCTTCATACACTGCAATAGAAGCGCAATTTGTAAGATTCAAACTACGAAGTGACGGGCGCATAGGAAGACGCACCTGCTCTGCCACGTGCGGGCCTGCCATAACATCCATTGGATCAGGAATATCTCCTGGTTCTGGTCCAAAAAGCAGAATATCGTTCGGCTTATATTCAATTTCAGTGTAAAGTTTCGTAGCATTCGCAGTAAACGCAATAATTCGCGAATTTGGCATTGACTCAACTAAATTCTCAAAATTCGGGTGCAAAACAACGTGAGCCATATCGTGATAATCCAAGCCTGCGCGACGTAATTTAGTATCGTGCAAATTAAAACCAAGCGGCTCAACCAAATGCAAAATAGTGCCAGTTACAGCGCAAAGTCGAATCGCGGAACCTGTATTTCCTGGAATACGAGGGGAGTAGAAGCAAAGGTGAGGAGTGTGCGTTTCTGCGCGCGCTGCGTCGTCGGCGCTGAGCATTGCGTCCATAACGCTAATCGGATTTCCGTGAGCGTCGGTTACAAGCTCGTCTGGTCCATAATTTGATTTGCGGTAGCCGTACTCGTACATTTGCTCTACGCGGCTTGCTGCTGCTTTGTGTGCTTCTGTTTGCTTTTCGGTTTTGGCTGCTGCTTCTTGCGTATTCTCGCTGTTATTCATGCTATTCCTTAGCTTTTTAAGTATCTTTACGTAACTTCGTAATCGTAACGTATTTAGTTTACTCGCAACTTGCACATTATGTTTTATTGTTTTGGGAAACATTTTCCGTGTAGTTTTCTCGCGTTTGGAGGGTTTGGGGTTGCGTATCGCTCCAAACGCGCGCAACTTTTCCGGCGTTTATTGTCGGTTTTTATTGGCGTGGTGATAGCGGCGAAAAGTCTTTAGTTTTTGGTAAAGTAGAGGTTCTGTGTAAGGTGTGTCATATAGCGGGCATGCTCATGGAACCGAAGAAGGCGCCCGCGCATCGCAACTTGCTTATTTGGCAGTTTCGTTTGCCGCGATTTTCTTTAGTTTTTCAAAGATTAAATAGTTAACTAGCGAGTGATAAAGGAACGTCCATTGGCTGCTGAACAAGCTATGACGAGCACCACGAAAGTCATCGCACGTGCTGACGAACATGATATTAAGTTGCATAAAGCGTCAGATCGTGTGAATTTTGGCTCCATTTGTGAGCCTATTGATGTGCCATACCTCCTCGGCGTGCAAACCGACAGCTTTGATTGGTTGATCGGCTCTGAACGCTGGAAGAAGCGCGTTGCAGAAGATGAAGCAAACGGAACTCACACCGTGCCTCATGTTTCTGGTCTCGACGAAGTCTTCCAGGAGATTTCCCCAATTGAGAACTTTGCTGAGACAATGAGCCTCACATTCTCTGATCCATACTTTGAAGAGCCACGCCACACTGTGCTCGAGTGCAAGGAAAAGGATTACACCTATTCTGCTCCACTTTATGTGAATGCTGAGTTTGAAAACGGCGAAACTGGTGAAATTAAGAGCCAGACTGTTTTCATGGGTGATTTCCCATTGCAAACTCCTCACGGCACATTCATTATTGGTGGCACCGAGCGAGTAATCGTTTCGCAGCTTGTGCGCTCCCCAGGCGTGTACTTCGATCGTACACAAGATCGCACTTCCGACAAGGATGTTTTCGGTGCGAAGATTATCCCAAGCCGTGGTGCATGGTTGGAGTTTGAGATCGACAAGCGTGACGTTTTAGGCGTTCGCGTTGACCGCAAGCGTAAGCAGTCTGCAATCGTATTCCTTATGGCTATTGGCATGACGAAAGACGAAATTGCAGATGCTTTCCAAGGATACCCACTTGTTTTGGATGCGCTCGCAAAAGAGCCTATTGAAACGCAAGACGATGCACTTACCGATTTGTATCGTAAGATTCGCCCTGCAGATACTGCAACTCCAGAAGCTGGTCGCAATCTTCTCGATTCCTTCTACTTCAACACAAAGCGTTACGATTTGGCTCGAGTTGGTCGCTATAAGATCAACCGCAAGCTCGGTATTGAAGCAGATTACAGCGATCGCAGCTTGAATCGCGAAGATATTATCGCAACTATTAAGTACTTGGTAACGTTGCATTCTGGCGAAAAAACCTTCCCAGGTAAGCGCGACGGTCAAGACGTACAGTTGCGCGTTGACGTTGACGATATCGATCATTTCGGCAACCGTCGTATTCGTCAGGTTGGCGAGCTTGTGCAGAATCAGCTTCGTACCGGCTTAAGCCGCATGGAGCGTGTTGTGCGCGAACGTATGACAACTCAGGATGCAGAGGCAATTACTCCTCAGTCCTTGATTAACATTCGTCCAGTAAACGCAACTATTAAGGAATTCTTCGGAACTTCCCAGCTCAGCCAGTTTATGGATCAAAACAATCCTTTGGCAGGCGTTACGAACAAGCGTCGTCTTTCCGCACTTGGTCCTGGTGGTCTTTCTCGCGATCGCGCTTCTATGGAAGTTCGAGACGTGCACCCATCCCACTTCGGACGTATGTGCCCAATCGAATCCCCAGAAGGTCCAAACATCGGTCTTATCGGTTCTTTGGCAACCTTCGGACGCATCAATCCATTCGGCTTCATCGAAACCCCATACCGCAAGGTTGTGAATGGTCACGTAACTAACGAAGTCGAATACATGACTGCAGATCGTGAAGCTGAGCACGTTATTGCTCAAGCAAACCAGGAACTCGACGAAAACGGCAACTTCGTCGGCACTCAAGCACTTGCTCGCGTGGACGAAGAAGAAGCAGTCGATGTGCCTGTAAGCACTGTAGATTACATGGACGTTTCCCCACGTCAGATGGTTTCTCTCGGCGCTTCCTTGATTCCATTCTTGGAGCACGATGAAGGCCACCGCGCATTGATGGGTACGAACATGCAGCGTCAGGCTGTGCCGCTTATTAAGTCGGAGCGACCACTTGTTGGTACCGGTTCTGAATGGCGTGCAGCAGTTGATTCTGGCGACGTAATCTTGGCTGAAAAGCCGGGCGTAGTAACTTACGTTTCTGCAGATATTATTCGCGTTATGAACGACGATGGAACTCAGTCCAGCTATAAGCTTTCAAAGTTCCAGCGTTCTAACCAGACTACTTGCTACAACCAAGTGCCGCTTATTAAAGACGGCGAGCGCGTTGAAACTGGTACAGTTTTGGCAGACGGTCCTGCAACCGAAAAGGGCGAACTTGCATTGGGTAAGAATTTGCTCGTTGCGTTCATGCCTTGGAACGGTTACAACTACGAGGATGCTGTGATTATTTCCCAGCGTCTTGTGCAAGACGATACGCTTTCTTCTATTCACATTGAAGAATACGAAATCGACGCTCGCGAAACCAAGCTTGGTTCCGAAGAGATTACTCGTGACTTGCCAAACGTTGGCGAAGATGCGATTGCAAATCTCGACGAGCGCGGCATTATTCGTATTGGCGCTGAAGTCGAAGCTGGCGATATTTTGGTTGGTAAGGTAACTCCTAAGGGCGAAACCGAGCTTACTCCAGAAGAGCGTTTGCTCCGCGCAATCTTCGGCGAAAAGAGCCGCGAAGTGCGCGATACTTCTTTGCGCGTGCCACACGGCGAGACTGGTACTGTGATTGCAGTTAAGGAAATCACTCGTGAAGACGCTGAAGACGACGGTGACGAGCTTCCAAACGGCGTGAACCAAATGATTCGCGTTTACATTGCTCAGCATCGTAAGATTACGCAAGGCGATAAGCTTTCCGGTCGTCACGGCAACAAGGGTGTTATTTCCCGCATTTTGCCAGAAGAAGATATGCCATTCTTGGCTGATGGTACTCCAGTTGACATCATGCTTAACCCGTTGGGTGTGCCTTCTCGAATGAACTTGGGTCAGGTGCTCGAGCTTCACTTGGGTTGGATTGCTCACGCTGGCTGGGATATTAACTTGGATCCAGACTTGGAAGCAGCTTGGAAGAAGTACGTGCCGCAAGGTGCTGAGCATGGCGATCCATGCACTCCAGTTGCAACGCCAGTATTCGACGGCGTGCGACCAGAAACTTTGAAGGGCTTGCTTTCTACAACACTCGCAAATCGCGATGGTGACAAGCTTGTTGGCTCTGACGGTAAGGCAACCTTATTCGACGGTCGTACTGGTGAGCCATTCCCGAAGCCAATTTCTGTGGGCTACATGTACATTTTGAAGCTGCATCACTTGGTTGATGATAAGATTCACGCACGTTCCACTGGTCCTTACTCCATGATTACCCAGCAGCCGTTGGGTGGTAAGGCTCAGTTCGGCGGTCAGCGCTTCGGCGAAATGGAAGTGTGGGCGCTCGAGGCTTACGGTGCTGCTTACACATTGCACGAAATGATGACTACGAAGTCTGATGACGTCGACGGTCGTGTGCGCGTGTACGGTGCTATCGTCAAGGGCGATAACCTGCCACCAGCTGGCATTCCTGAATCATTCAAGGTGTTGCTTAAGGAAATGCAGTCGCTTTCGCTTAATGTTGAGGTGTTGAACGCTGAAGGCGTCGCAATCGACATGAAGGATGAAGAGGACGACCCAGTTTCATCTTCCGACGATCTTGGCTTCAATATTGGCGCTCGACCAGATTCGTCCGCCAAGGAAGATCAGATTGCTGTTGAACCTGAATACCAGTGATTCGGTAACGAACACACTTTAAGAAATTAAGAAACGTTAAAAACAATTTCATGAGACAGGACGATAAGAGTGCTGGACGTCAACGCATTTGACAAACTGAGGATTGGACTGGCAACCGCCGAAGATATCCGTAGCTGGAGCCACGGCGAAGTAAAGAAGCCAGAAACCATTAATTACCGTACCCTAAAGCCAGAGAAGGACGGTCTGTTCGGTGAGCAGATCTTCGGTCCAACTCGCGATTGGGAGTGCGCATGCGGCAAGTATAAGCGCGTGCGCTTTAAGGGAATCGTGTGCGAACGATGCGGCGTAGAAGTTACCCGCAGTCGCGTTCGCCGCGAACGCATGGGTCATATTGAGCTTGCAGCTCCGGTAACGCACATTTGGTTCTTCAAGGGTGTGCCAAGCCGTTTGGGCTACTTGCTCGACATTGCACCTAAGGATCTTGAAAAAGTAATCTACTTCGCAGCCTACATGGTTACGAAAGTCGACGAAGAGCAGCGTCACCAAGATCTTCCAGATTTGCAAGACGAATTCGATACAGAAATCGGCAACCTTCGCAAGCGTCGTGATAACGAAATTGAAGCGCGCGCTAAGAAAGTTGAAGAAGACTTGCATGAGCTGGAAGAATCTGGTGAAGGCAAAGGTGCTGCAAGATCTAAGTTGCGCGCTAGTGCAGAACGCGAAATGTCTGCTATTCGTACTCGCTATGACGAGCAAATTCAGCGTTTGAACGCCGTATTCGATCGTTTCAAGGGCTTGCGTGCCGGCGATATGGAAGGCGACGTTGACTTGTGGCGCGAGATGGAAGATCGCTATGGCGATTACTTCGAAGGCTGCATGGGTGCTGAAGCTATTAAGAAGCGTTTGCAAGATTTCGATTTGAAGTCTGCTGCCGAAGAACTTCGCGCAGAAATTGACAACGGAACCGGTCAGCGCAAGGCTCGCGCTTTGAAGCGACTGAAGGTTGTAAACGCGTTCTTGACTACTGGAAACAAGCCAGAAGCTATGGTTTTGGACGTAATTCCAGTAATCCCACCAGACTTGCGACCAATGGTTCAGCTCGATGGTGGTCGTTTTGCAACTTCCGATTTAAACGATTTGTACCGTCGCGTAATCAACCGTAACAACCGTTTGAAGCGACTTATTGAGCTTGGTGCTCCTGAGATTATGCTTAATAACGAAAAGCGCATGCTTCAGGAAGCAGTCGATTCGCTCTTCGACAACGGTCGCCGTGGACGCCCAGTAACCGGCGCATCCAACCGACCATTAAAGTCGCTTTCCGACATGCTTAAGGGTAAGCAAGGTCGATTCCGACAGAACTTGCTCGGTAAGCGTGTTGATTACTCCGGCCGTTCCGTAATCGTCGTTGGTCCAAGCCTTCGCATGCATCAGTGCGGTTTGCCAAAGCCAATGGCATTGGAGCTTTTCAAGCCGTTCGTTATTAAGCGTTTGGTAGATCAGGGCTTCGCTCAGAATATGAAGAGCGCAAAGCGTTTGGTAGATCGCGGCGACTCCGAAGTTTGGGGCGTCTTGGAGGAAGTTATTTCCGAGCATCCTGTGCTTCTTAACCGCGCACCTACACTTCACCGCTTGGGTATTCAAGCATTTGAGCCAATTTTGGTTGAAGGTAAAGCAATCCACCTGCCACCACTTGCCTGCGCAGCATTCAACGCAGACTTCGATGGTGACCAGATGGCAGTGCATCTTCCGCTTTCTGCCGAAGCTCAAGCCGAAGCACGCACTTTGATGATGGCTTCCGACAATATCTTGAAGCCAGCAGACGGTCACACCGTTACAATGCCTTCTCAGGATATGATTCTGGGTCTTTACTACTTGTCTACCGTAATTGACGGAGCAAAGGGTCAGGGTCGTATTTTCTCCTCGCTTGCTGAAGCTGAAATGGCTCTCGACAAGCATGAGATTGACATGCAAGCTAAGGTGCTGATTCGAGTTCCTGCAGACTTCGTATTGCCAAAGAATTGGGAGCCTGCTGAGCTTAAGGTTGTTGACCCTGAGCCAGGCAGCCCGGACGTTGTGTGCGAAGAGCGTTTTAAGGACGGAACTGTACTGTTTGCAACTTCTTGCGGACGCATTTTGTTCAACGGAACTTTGCCAGTCGACTATCCGTTCGTAAACGAGCAGGTGCCAAAGGGCGTACTTTCTAAGATCGTCGACGAAATCGCAACCCGCTATTCTACAGCTCAAGTTGCAGCAACACTCGATGCTTTGAAGGATCTCGGCTTTACTCGTGCTCCTTGGTCTGGCGTAACAATGGCATTCTCCGACATTGTGCTTCCTCCAAATCGCGAACAAATCGCGCAAGATTACGAGGATCAGGCTGCAAAAATCAACTCTCAATACGATATGGGTCTTCTTACCGACGAAGAACGTCGTCAAGAGTTGATCAACTTGTGGACTGAATGCACCGACAAGGTTGCAGACGCAATGCGCGAAAACTTCCACGACGACAACAACGTGAACATCATGGTTCAGTCAGGTGCACGTGGTAACTGGATGCAGATTCGCCAGATTGCTGGTATGCGAGGTCTCGTGGCAAACCCTAAGGGCGAGATTATTCCTCGACCTGTTAAGTCAAACTACCGCGACGGCTTGTCCGTGTTGGAGTACTTCATCTCCCAGCACGGCGCTCGTAAGGGCCTGGCAGATACCGCACTTCGTACGGCAGAATCTGGCTACTTGACTCGTCGTCTTGTGGACGTTTCGCAGGAAGTAATCGTGCGCGAAGAAGATTGCGGCACTAAGCGCGGTCTTATGATGAAGATTGCTGATCGCGACGAAAACGGCAATTTGACGCTTGTTAAGGCTGCTGATGGCGGTCCATACTCGCGCTTGCTTGCTGCAGACGTGCTCGATCCTGCTGACGGCACTACAGTTTTGGCAAAGTGCGGAGATGCGCTTTCTATGGACGTTTTGCGCGATTTGGTTGCGCACGGCGTTGAGGAAGTTAAGGCGCGTTCTGTGCTTACTTGCGAATCTAAGCGCGGCGTTTGCGCAAAGTGCTACGGATGGTCCTTGGCTACGAGCCGACTCGTGGATGTTGGCGAGGCTGTTGGTATTGTTGCAGCACAGTCCATTGGTGAGCCTGGTACGCAGCTTACGCTTCGTTCCTTCCACTCTGGTGGCGTCGCTTCGGCTTCTGATATTACTCAGGGTCTTCCTCGTGTTACGGAGCTTTTCGAGGCTCGTACTCCTAAGGGTGAGGCTCCAATCGCTGAGTTCCCAGGCGTTGTGAAGGTTGAGGATACTGACCATGGTCGTCAGGTGACTTTGACTCCAGACGACACTACGGTTGAGCCAATCGTTTACCCTGTGACGCGTCGTGCGCCAATGCTGGTAAAGGATGGCGAGCATGTTGACGTTGGTACGCAGCTGATTGAGGGTTCTGTGGATCCTAAGAAGATTTTGCGAATCCTTGGTCCGCGCGCAGCTCAGGTGAATATTGTGGAAGAAGTTCACAACGTTTACCGTTCTCAGGGCGTTGATATTCACGACAAGCACATTGAAGTTATTGTGCACCAGATGCTTCGCCGTATTACGGTGATCGATTCTGGCGATACGGATCTTCTTCCAGGTGAGCTTGTGGATCAGGCAAAGTTCCGTGAGGCAAACTTGGCTGCCGTTAAGAACGGTGGCAAGCCTGCTGCTGGTCGACCAGAGCTTATGGGTATTACCAAGGCTTCTTTGGCTACGGATTCTTGGCTTTCTGCAGCATCGTTCCAGGAGACTACGCGCGTGCTTACTGAGGCCGCCTTAAGCCAGAAGGAAGATGACCTCAAGGGCTTGAAGGAGAACGTGATTATCGGTAAGCTCATCCCAGCTGGTACCGGTTTGGCGCGTTACCGCAACGCTAACGTGGAGCCGGATCCTCAGGTGCGTGACTCTATTTATCCGAACTTTGGTTTGGGTGGTGCAGATAGCACGCCTTCGAACTTCGGTGAGAGCGATATGGGCGATGTTGACTTCTCCAACATTGATTTTGGCGACATGAAGCTCGGCGACGACTTTAATCCAGATGATTACCTTGATGATCAGGGTGGTCAGGGTGATTACGGCGACGAAGCTGAGTGACGCTAGTCTGATATAAAAATGGGGCTTCAAGCTTTCGGGCTTGAAGCTCCTTTTTTGTTGCGCGTTGGCGGTTTTTCCGCGGGTTTGTGGACTTAGGTGGGGTGTAAGTCCCCAAAAGCGAGCATCCCTCCTCGGGTTTGTGGACTTGGGTGGGGTGTATGTCCCCAAAAGCGAGCATACTTCCTCGCGTTTGTGGACTTGGGTGGGGTGTAAGTCCCCAAATGCTCGCATTGTCCACCTTTTTCACACATGCACTTTTGGAACACCTGCAGATAACAGTTTTTTCTCAAGCTTTCTAGAATCTACAACATCTGCAAAATCGAAGCGCACAATCTTACTTGCTCCACATTCGTAAATAATTCGTTCTCTGTTGCGTTCTCGTTTCACAGCATTACGATCGTATTTAAGTGCTCTGTTTGCGCTGCCAAAATCACCATCAATAAAATTATCAGAAGAGTTGTGATTAATATCGCAATTTAAATTTTTTCCGCATCCAATTAAATACTTATCTGTTCCATCTAATTCTCCAACTATAAGACTCTCATTAACCTTCCATGCAAAATCGGCGCGCAGTGGCCAGTCTGGATTATTGTTATTTTGGAATTCATATTGTAAATAAGGTTTAATAAAGCCCAATTCAAGCATTGCGGCTCTTGCCAGAGATTCCCCAGCGTTTTCGCTTTTTGGTGACGCAAAATTACAAAGAAGCCGCAGTCGTGCAAAAATATCAGTGTCGTCAATGTTTGCAAAATAAGGGTTTTGAGATTTTTCAAAATACTGATGATTATAGAATGGTTGAGCATCTTGTTGATAGCGCGCAAATTCGTAAAATTCGCAACAAGTTTTGTGAATTTTCTCAAGATCAAAGCCTTTTCGGCATGCCGAGTCAAAGGTTGGCAGAGCAATTCTAAATGGTTTGGTCCATGCTTCAACAAATAGAATGTTGTAGATACTAGCGGCATGATCAATTGCGCTTTCTTCTGGCGTTTTAATGTGCCCGAATGTTGAAGTTTTTAGGATTTTTATAGTGTCATTCGTATCTTTATTAGCTTCGTTAGAAGCTGACGATTGAGTGTCATCGTGCTTCTTATGATTTTCTTCGAGCCTAATTCCATTCTCGTCTTCAATAATGTCTGGAAGGTGGACGCGTTTAAGCTGCCGTTTTTCTATCTTTCTTACAGCTTTCTCATTTGTTGATTCAGCAGTTTTGTTTGGATATGGACATGACACGTATATGTTTATTTGTTTTGATTGATTTTTGTATTCTTCAACTATGTCTAGTCCTAGTAGTGCTGCGCCAGATTCTCCGGTATATTTCCAAGATTTTATTTTTATTTTTTTTAGCGAGAGTAATAGCTATGTGTCGCACTTTATCTATGTACCATAAGTTTTCCCAATGTGCGCGCCTTGCGTACAATCCGTAGTACGGTTCAACGAGATAGCCGGATTTTAATTGTTTGCGCAGAATTTTGCGCGATTGAGTACACGATGCCATAAAGCATGAGCCTTGATTTTCTGATTCCAAAATGCCTGATAACGTTTTACAATCTTTCATGCTGATGATGCTATTTTTATATGATTCAAGTTGCAATATATCTTTAGAAATGTGGATAAAAGTTATTTTTTATACGCACATTTTTCTATTTGATTTGACAAAATTATATCTTGTTGATAAAGAAGCATGATGCGTTTAGGTGCGTGTGAAGTTGCGCGAGTTTGTGGACTTAGGTGGGGTGTATGTCCCCAAAAGCGCGCACTTTATCCCGTGTTTGTGGACTTGGAGCGTGTGTAAGTCCACAATTGTGCGCATTCTTCCTCGTGTTTGTGGACTTGACTGTACTGTTTCTGCGCGCGGGTCTCTGGTTGCTTGTTTTGACAAGACGCGCATATACTATTATGCTATATATAACATAAACAGGGGGTTGGGGAATTGTTTGATGTGATTTTTTACAGTGAAAAAGCAAGAGTTGTAGGAAAAGCAAGAGTTGCGGCGAATGCGCGCAGTGCAGGGAGCGCGTGCAGTGCAGGAAACGCGAATGAATGATTTGCATGAACTCACGGACGAGCTTATGAAGGATCCCGAGTTCAAGAAAGAGTATGATGCGCTTCAGCCGGAAAGAGACTTGACTATGTCGCTTGTGATGGCGAGAAAAAGGGCTGGTTTGACTCAGGCTGAGCTGTCGGAGAAGACGGGTATAAGTCAGTCGGATATTAGCAGGTTGGAAAATGGTTCGAGGAATCCGACTATTGCGCTTTTGAATCGTATTGCAAATGCTTTGAACGCGACTTGTAGGATTGAGTTTGTGCCGAATGCGCGTTGACGTGTTTTAGCGCTGCGATTTAGCGCTCAACTTGCCTTGTACTTTCCAAACGAACTTGTTGGAAATTCCGACAGGTTGACTTTTCGTTAGGAATATAAAGAAAGCACAATCGTGTGCGCGCTTGCGTGGAAAGCCCAGCATAATTTCTAAAGCACAGCCACACTAGCCTGCCCTGCCTTCGTCTTTGTTGACGAAGGCAGACCTCGCTTGCGTTGAAAGCACACTGTGCTTTCAACTCTGAGCAAGCTCGGCGTTCCGAGTTGCTTTCGCGCGCTAAATCGCTGCGCTCAAGCAGGTCGTCGCGCGTGGAAAGCCCAGTGGGCTTTCCGCATTATGCAAGCGCTACCGCATTGAGCTTGCTTGAAGCGCGCAATGCAGCTTCAAGCAAGGGCAATGCGACACGCCGATGGTTTGAGTTTTGAGAAAAAATAAAAAACGCAAAAAACAAAAAGAGCTGGTTATTTGACACCCCTCAAACCCGTTGTTTTTCAACGATTTTTGTACCGGGGGGGGGGGTAGATGCTCAGAAACATAAACATTTGACTGTGTTATACTACATCTCATTTTTCGTTTAAATATCGATTAATATTATATGTACTCACGGTTGAGCGTTATCGCGCAATTTGCGAAAAATAGCTAAATGATGAAAGTTTGCAGTTGTATTTCTGCGTTCGCATCTGTGTGTTTGCACTGATGCTGTCGTCAATGCAATTGTCAGTATGTCATAACGACACAATTGTTAATATGTCATAACCTTTTGTTTAGCTTGTAACCTGCTGTTGAGCCTAAATAAAGATGTAAGACGATTAGTTTACTTATTGAAGAGAGGAAATATGCGTCTACAGACTTCAAAGTTAAAACGCGCCGTGGCACTCGTAGCTGCCTCCTGCACGCTCGGTACCTGCTGCATCGCTGGATCCATCGCATGGGCGAATAGTGAACAGGGTAAAGATGGTGCAAATGTTGGAAACATCGATGATACTAAAAAAGACAATGGTACTTCTATAACCATTCACAAGTACCAAAGTCCTGCAACTGATACTAGATCTGATGGATCTGATCAGAGTAATCTTGTTAAGGATAAGAAGCCAGTTAAGGGTGTTGAGTTCAAAGTTTGCAAGGTCACTCTTAAGGAAGGCAAAGATGCTGATGCCAAGAAGATTGATTTGTCTACAGCTGAAGGCTGGAAGAAAATCAAAGACATCCAGGAGCTTGACCCTTCTTCTGCTACGAAGAATGCAGCTTCATTCCTCAAAGGTGATAATGCTAAATTCGTAACGGTCGATACTGATTGCAAAAAACAAACAACTGGTGAAGATGGTTCCACAAAGTTTGATAAGCTTGCCGAATCGCTTTACTACGTTGAAGAATCTGACACAAAGGGTGCTCAAATTAAGGATGCTCAGGGAGTGTGGAAGCCTGTAACTGTTACCGGTAAGGTTGATCCATTCTTCATCACAACGCCTTTGCCTCACAAGACTGCAAATACATGGGAATGGTTGTACGACGTCAATGTGTATCCAAAGAACGACACCAGTGACGACGTTGCTCGTAAGACGCCAAAGACTCCAACCAAGCTTTATACTGATGATGGAGACGCTATTATTCCATGGGATATTTCTATGCCTTTGACTCCTCCTTCTGACAATAAAGCTTATAAGAAGATTGGATTCGTCGATTCTCTTCCTGAAGGTTTGACGTATGATAGCTTAGCTGAAGTTAAGCTTGTTAAGAAAGGGAAAGCGACTGGTTCTACAGCAAGTGATGTATCTCTTACCGAAAATACTGACTACAAGGTTGAGACTGGTACCGATAAGAAAAAAGTAACGTTTAGTCTTTCTGACTCTAGGCTGAATACGCTCTCTGAAGATTTCAGTAGAAGTACTTATGTTCTGAAAGTTACTTTAAAGACGAAGGTCGCTAAGGATACCAAGAACGTTACCAACTCGATTAACGGCTGGATTGATGACAGCAAGATTGGTGATAACGGTGATCCGGAGCATCCATGTGTTCCAACTAAGGAAGATCCGAAGAAGTGCGATAAGAACCCTCACGGTACTTCGCATTTTGCTACCTTGAAGATCACCAAGGTTAATGATGCTGCTGATAAAGCTAAGGGCAAGAAGCCATTAAAGGGTGCAGAGTTCACTGTTTACCCAGTTAAAGAAGGTACAAAGTTTACCGATGTTTCAGGTGAAAATGTAACTAAGGAAACTATTGATGGAAAGCTTGATAAAGGTACAAACGATGCCAACGCTATCAAGCTTAAAGCAACTGATGATAATGGTGTAACCACTGCAAACTTGTTCATTGGTACTAATGATGTTGCTTCCAAGATTTACTGCGTTGTTGAGACCAAGGCTCCTGCTGGCTTCAAACTGAATGAAACCCCAACTTGCTACGAGGTTAAAGTAGAAACCAAAGAACAGGCAGCAGCAGGTCTTAATAATGACAACGCTCACGAGATTGTCAACTCCCAGGCAACCGAACTCGACAAAATCCTTAGCAACTTGCCAATGACCGGTGCTCGCGGCTTGGTGATTTTGACAGTTTGCGGCATTGTTGGCATCGCTGGCACGCTCTTCTACGTTGTGATGAAGCGTCGCAAGGAGCAAGAACAGGAGTAAAACTCGCTCGGCTGGCTGAGTTGCTTGGGCGGTTGTTCCAGCTGATTTGCTCTGCCGGTTGCGCAGTTTGGTTTCGAAACAAGCTGTGCAACCGGTTTGAGCTGATTAGTTGCGCAGTCAGGTCGGAGCGCAAACGCAAGAAATTCTCCGGCAAATGTTCCCAAACAACGCAAAAACGATAACAAACGCCGGAAATTCCTCAGCAAATGTTTCCGAAGCTTTGCATCAGTGCTTTGCAAACGTTGCGTCCGAAGCTTTGCATCATTGCTTTGCAAACGAAGATTCTGAAGCTTTGCGCCAGTGCTTCTGCGAAAAGTGGTTTTGTAGCTTTGTAGTTTTGCTCTGCTGAAGTTGCTTCTGTAGCTTTGCGCCAATGCTTTGCTAACGGCGATTATTTATCGATTAGCGAACTTTAACATTAATGCTCTGCGGACGTTGAGTATTTATTGCTTAAAGAACACTAGCGTCATTGCTACTGCGCACATCACATCAAACACACTCACCACCAACCCATCCGCAGCTTAATTGTGCGACTCTAGTTGCACTTAGTAAACCACGCAGTTGCGTAACTTTTGCACGAGTCTATGAGTTTTGTGTTGTTGTTTAGTATGTTGAGAGGCTGGAAAAATTGTGTTCAGCAATAAAAGAGGACTGAGGAAGCTACGTTCTTTTAAGAACAAAGCAGACAGTAAAGCCTTTAACAGCCAAAGCGACGAAGGACGGGAGCTTGCGCAAACACAAATTTTCCAGTCTCGTCAAGCCCAAAGAACAAGAACATCAGCCAAAACTCATAGACGATACCAAAGAATATCGAAAATAAACTCGCGCAACAACGCCAAAAACTGGCACTTCTCTAAGTCCTGCATAGTCCCTGCTTTGCTGTTGCTTGCGTCGTTTGCGTCGCTTATTTATCCGCACGCCGCCATGTGGCTAAGCCAATACCACATGTCGGAAGTTGCTGCTGAGTACGCGAAGCTTATAACTCATGCTGTTCCTGCTCCGCATGAGCAGCTCCGCCGCGCTCGTGAGTATAACAGTCAGCTTTCGTCGGGTGCTATTTACGAAGCAAATACTAACATACCGACTTCTCACGGAGTTACTTCCGATGCGAGTCAGGATTATTGGGATCAGTTGAAAGTGAACGACGACGGGTTGATGGCTCGTTTGCGAATCAAAAAAATTGATCTTGATTTGCCTGTGTATCACGGCACAGAAGATGCCACTCTTCTGAAAGGTCTTGGTCATTTGCGTGGAACTTCGCTTCCGGTTGGCGGCAAGGGCACGCGCTCTGTGATTACGGGGCATCGCGGTTTGGCAAGTGCGGAAATGTTCACAAGGCTGGACGAAGTTGGAAAAGGTGACACTTTTACAATTGAGGTTTTCGACGAGATTCTCACCTACAAGGTAGTTGACAAAATCGTTGTGAACCCTGATGAGACGAAGAAGATTGCAGCTGTTCCTGGCAAGGATTTGGTGACACTTATTACTTGCACGCCGCTCGGCATTAACACGCAGCGCATTTTGGTGACTGGTGAGCGAGTTGTGCCAACGCCTGCGGCGGATAAGGCACTTCGTGGCAAGAAGCCGGATGTTCCGCGATTCCCGTGGTGGGTTTTGGGCTGCTTTGGTAGTTTGTGCGTTGTGGGCGGCTACGTTTGGTGGGCTGGTCTGCCGGTTAAGAAGAAAAAGAAGGAAGACGAAGAAGATAGTGCGAAAGATAGTGCGAAAGATAGTGCGAAAGATAGTGCGAAAGATAGCGAGTCAAGTAGTGCTGCAAGTAGTGCTGCAAGTAGCGAAGAAGATAGAGAGTTAAGTAGCGCGAAAGATAGCGCTGTACGCAGAGAAGATCTTGCGCGTGAGGAAGCTAAGGCGATTAAAAATCGTCCGAAAAAACGGCCGAAAGTCAAAAAGTCTAGTTTGCGCAAGAAACGCAAGCGGAGTGGTCACGGCGAAAAGACTTTCGACTGGCTTATAAGCATCCTTGGTTTATGAGCGATTGCTTATAGGCAATAACAAAACTTAATAGAAAAACTTAATAACAAACTTGTGGTGCCGTGGGGGCGACGCAAAGCAGTTTAAAACAATGCAAAACAGGTGGAAACAATGAAGAGTATTTGGACGATTATGCTAAACGTTCTTGTTCGTATAGGTCAATTGACTCAATGCGCAACTCGTGTAGCTAAACGTACGACTCAGAATATGTACCGTGTGGCTAAGAGCGCGGTTGAGCGTTTAGCTAGTCGTGTGTCTAATCGTTTGGATGATCGTATAGCTAATTGCGTGAATAAACGCTCATCTAAACGCGAGTCTGTTTTTGCATATCGTGCGTTCAGTAGCTCTTTTGCCACTGCTCTTAAAACTGTTCTTGTTTGCTCTCTTTCGGTAGCAATGTTGCTACCTATTTGCATTACTGCTGAAACCGCAGTTGCTTTGGATAGTGCTAATAATTCCGCAAATAATTCCACAAAGTCTGATCCAAAGTCTGATTCTAACTCTAATTCTAATAATCCAGACTCTAATCCAGACTTATCTGCATCATCTCAGTCTTCTGCGTTACAGAGTTTCGACAATTCACAAGGATCTGTAGATTCAGGGAATCTACTCTCTCAATCTTTTAATCCTTCTGCAGGCTCTGGCGCAGGCGTGCCGTTTGCTTCTCCGTTTGCTTCTCCATTTGGTTCTCAATTTGATTCTCCATTTGGTTCTCCGTTCGGATCTCAACCAAAGTCACTTTTTGAGCGCGCTGCAGAAGAAGAAAGAGCAAAAGCGCAAAACCGCGACGCTAAGAATTACTCAGCTCGTGAATCTTACGAAGTGTATCGCCCTGGATGTAACAAGGATTACGCTTTAGGCGCATGCATTACTACTGACGGCGATGGTGCTGGTTTGCGCGCTACGAACGGTCACGATTTGGATGTTAATAGCCTTGGATACAACTTGGAATCTAGCGACCAATTTGCTAGTGCAGCAACGAGACCTCGCGGCCACTACGAAAACGGTTCTGTACCTGAAGATCCTTCTGGCACGGATCATTACGGCGCAACTTACTTTACTCCGTATCCTAAGGGCACTTTTATTATGGGCCGTTTACGCAACATGGCCTTTAACCATAAGGGTTCCGGCGTCGACAGAATTAACTTGCCTATAGATGATACTGCAGATTTCGTGTTTGTAAAGCGCACCCCTAAGCTTTCCGGTGGTGGCTTCGTGTGGGATATTATTTTTAACGCTGGCGGCCGTACTCAAGGCGCTGGTGCTGCTCTTGATTACTTTACGATTCCAAAAGGTCAGATTCTAGACAAGGGTAGCGAAGGCGGAAGGCAGTATATTCAGCGTGTTCTTTACAGTGGCAGGGAAGCTACTGCTTTGTATAAGAAGAATCAAGGCAATAATAATCCTCCTCGCGAAACCTGCTCATTCTCGTGGGATAATCCTAACGGTTTATGCAGCATTAAAACTGACGGTAACGATTTTGATTCTGGAGATGACTTAGTCGCAGCTTGGAATAAGATGCGCGGCACTGACGACAGTAAGAATGGCAATTATTCTAGGATCCTTCCGGATGCTGTAACAACTGAGGATTTGGGTAGTTCTGACGCTATTGGTTGGTGCCGTGATGGTCAAGGTTTGGACTGCATTAGATCCAGTAGCTATGGTGCTTTGGATGAAGGCGATCTTAAAGTTGTTCCTAAAGTTGAAGGAAGCTATAACAGAGGCTATAGTCCTGCTTATGTTGCTCTCGTGCAAAATCTTTATAGATCTATAAAAGATGACACGCAGCGCGTATTTAGTTTTGTGAACAATATTAAGTCTGGCGAGATTGCTTATACGTATAAGATTCACTTCACTACTACAACTTCTACGACTAAAAACAACTCATATTGCTCTTCTAATAACGTGGGTGATGGCACGGGTTGCGAAAACTTTTCATTCTTCTACGCTGCAGGATCTTACTATGGTAAGAGAAAGAGCCAAGGTTTTTATGGTGCTACTGACCCGTTTGGTGTTACTAAAGCCAGTAAATATTCCATGACTAATTTTGGTCGTGACGCTAACTTCTACATGTACACTGTAATGCATCAGCAGTGGTATGGTGCGCCGCGAATTATGGATATTCAGGCTCCTAGATACCACTTCCTTAAGGGTACTGGTTTGGGTCCGTACAACAGTGACAGTGGTAATTATCTTGAGCACAGGCATATTTCATTCTCTAGTGTGTTGCTTGGAATAGTAAATCAGCCTTTGGGAACTTCATATCTTATGAACGAGAACCAAGATATACGCTTATTGCCTGATTATTATTCCCCGAATAACGGCTATGCTCGAGGCAATCAGTGGTTCCGTAATCCAGGTATGAACGACCATAATACGAAGGATTCAGAGCCTGGTAGGCATAAGCTTGAGCTTAGATATAACGATAGAACGTATCATATGAGTGAAACTCAGGATTTGTGGTATAGGGTTATTACGCAAGCAGACGTGTTTAAGCCTTTGCAAACTGAGGAATATGACGAAAATAACAAGACTCCTAAGTATTATTCTTACGATCAGCCGCTTCCTAATCCTCTTATTATTGATAATCGTGATAATAATGCTGGGTTTGTGAATTTTGTTGGCAAGCGTTCTGATTTGTATAGGCAGGTAATGGCTTTCGATCCTAACTTGTTCCCGCCTGTTAATAAAGATGAGTATGGTTCAAGGCATAGGTATGGTTCCATAAAGCAGAAGAAGGGCTCTAAGACAAACGATTATCCGCTTGATGCTAACTATTTGACTAATAATCCGGATGGAGATTCTAATACTCCGCTTAAGAATCTTGCTGTTTATAAAGCTGAGTGGACGAATAAGTGGGGTGATGAGCCTCGCTCGAACACTCTTCAGGATGCTGATTTAAGCGTTGCTGCTAAAGTGCCTATTGTTAGCGTTGTAAATCCTTGCGGTCATTCTAAGATTCTTGACGAATACAAGGATAAAATTAACGGTCAGTCTAGGTCTTCTATTTCATTTAGATCCATAGATAGTGACGATAATTCCGCTGCAAACAACGATCGTGCAGCTATGGGTGAGGATCGTGAAGACAGCATGCCTGAATGCTGGCCTAAAGCGCAAAATGCTACTAAGCGTAATGTTTGGTTTGTAAAAGATGCTCCTAAGACGGGCGATGACGGTAAGGAGTTGAAGCCTGGAGATCCTGTAAAGAAAGACTTGCAAGACAAAGTCTTGGCTAAAATCAAGCGTATTTACAGAACTTGGATGCGCAACAAGTATAGTGCTCAGCTGCAAGATGGCAAGAATCCTAAAGTTTTGCCAAATTACGTGTTTGTAAAGTACGTAAAGATTACGTTCTGGGATAACTCGACTACTGTTATACCTGTTGTATTCCCGTATGTTGATTACGAGAAGCCAACGTTGGATGTAAAAGTGAGCGTGAATAATGGAAATCCTGTTGATGCTCCAGCTGATGGTTTGAAGATTCCTGTTAATAGCAAAATTAAGTTCTGGGTTAAAGGTCATGACGATAAGAGGATTTTGCTTGGCGTAAAGCCGCAGGAAGCTACCGACTACTTTACTAACGATAAAAATAAGAGATTCTTTGATAGTAAAAAAGTTGTTGTGCGCAATGATTTCGATATGATTACCACTCCGCGTGACAAAAAGAATGATTGCGATACTCGCGGTTGCGGCGATTTTACTACAATAAGCTACGATCAATTCATTCATAAAAATGGTGAATTTGATAGTAAGACGGATCAAGTTGGCTGGGTTACTAACAGCAAAAATTCTAAAGATGATGGTTCTCCTACAGTATTAGTGGGCGATCAGAATAGAAATCACGGTGTGCATGATTTGATATTCCATGGTTGGGATGCTGCAGGTAATTCCGTAATAAAGAAAATTAAGCTGATTATTGTATCTCCTGGTTATGGTTTGCCAAACGTTTGGTGGGATAAGAAGCCGAATGGACATTATGTTGGGCGAGTGAATCCTTGGGATGAAGATAAGCGCGTGCGCTCGATTATGGTTAGGATTTGGGCGCGCGGTAAGGAAAAGCCTAGGAAGGATCATAACTACGATAAGCTGTGTCCAAATGATGGCAGTTGCTACGGCATTGTTATTCAGCGAGACGGTAATAAGAAGACTGATCTTTGGCATCAGGTTAATACTTTTAATCACAATAATGATGCTGCAAGCCCGGATGGGTCTAGAGCTGCTGAGGATAGAGCTGCTTTAGAGGACAGAGATGCAGTTGATGACAAGGCAGCTGACGGCAAGTCGGCTGACGGCAAGTCGGCTGACGGCAAGTCGGCTGACGGTAAGGCGAAAGTTGACAATAAAGCTAAAGCTGATAGCGAAAAAACTGATAATGCCAAACCAAGGGAGAACTCTACCCAAAATCAGCAGGATGAGCAAGCTAATAAGCCTCAAACTAGCAACAAGCCTGCTTCCTTGAAGATTTCAAAAGCAACCAAGAAGGATACTAAGAAGAATTCTAAGAATAAGACAGCTAAGAATAGTTCTAAGAAGAATTCTAAAAAGCGCAATGCTCCTGGAAAGCGCAGTAAAGTAAGATTTGCTGTGCTAAACGAAGGTGATTCTTCTAAGAATGCGAATACTCAGAAATCTGAAGTACAAAAACCTGAAGTAAGTGATGGTAACAAGCAGAGTGATTCTGCTAATACTGCAGAAAACGGTAGCGCAAGCAAAGATAATAAAGTCAGTAACGATAGCAAGGACTCTAAGAACGTCAAGGATTCTGAAGATGCTAAGTCAGAAGAATCTAAGGGTCAGGATCGAGATGCTGAAGGAGAAGATCGTTCTGCTAAAAAAACTGCGAAAAGTAACGATGATTGGCGTAAAGAATTTAGTAAGCGCATTCTTACAGCAAAGCTTGGAGATCATATCAAGGGTTGCACTGCTAACGGCGGCGACAGGTGCGAAATAACTTTTGATCCTGTAACTGGAAATATTACGATTCCGGAATACTTTGCAGAAATTGGTTCGAGAATTTACGTAGACACTTACTCTGTGCCGGAAAATAATCCAGATTGGCGTCAAGATAAACTTTGGAAGCTTATGGAGCCAGGCAATCTTCAGGATTACGAAGAATCTGACCCGCTTCCGCTCGATATTGCGTGGCCAAACGGCTTAGTGCAAGTGAACCCGTTTGAGCTTAATAATAACGAAATCGTGGCAATGCTTTCTTGGATGAGACACGATAAGCGTAACGAGCGAATTTTCGGTTACCGCAAGGAAGAAATTGGCGTTAAAGGGCAAAAGAAGTACGATACTTACGACCAGTACGACAGTGGCTTTAAGCCGAAAACTACTCAAGCAAAGTATGCTTATGGTGAAGATAAGCCTAAATACTCATGCAATACTGCGAAGGATCAGCAGTGGAAGCTGTGCTTAGATGGCGTTACTGGTATTGGCGAGCTAGATGAGAAACATAAACTTAACGAAATGCTGTACGCTATAAAGACTCTTTCTTTCCAAAAGTTGGAAGCTGATGACGAGACTACGCTTAACCCGATTGAGCATAAGGTGACGCGCTTCGTTGATATGCGCAAGGACTATACGTGGGGATTAGTAGACAACAACAAGAAAAGTGTTGACGGGCGAAACGATCCTGGATTTGACGGGCCGCAAAACGGCTTGCATGGAAATCAGAAGTTTGGCACGCAATACTTTGTGTACAAGTGGAACATAAACTCATACCGCAAGGGCGGCAATGGTAAGGCGTTAAACCTTCAGGATGTGCTAAAGCTTGTAAAAGGTACGCCGAACATAAATACGCAAGAGGAAAGTAAGCCGCAGCCTTCGCTAACTCCTATGAGTGCGGCGGATAATAAGCAATTTGATGCATGGAATGGTTCGTACCCTATGGCTGTTGCTGGTGGATTAGGTTACGCTGTGCGTGACAATACATGCGCTGCGTCTATTGCTGCTCATAACGGTGTTGCGCAAGAAGGTGCGTGCCAGTGGCGAAATAAGCTTAATTTAGTGAAGTACACGCCTAAAGAATTTATTATGGATCGTTCTTCATTCTCTTACAATGCTTCTGTAAATATGAAAAACGGAAGTGAAGTACATATTACAGATAGGCTTATTGAAAATAAGGGTAGCCAGCATGCTGGTGAAGATAAGTATGTTAGTGAATATGCTATTCACAAGGACTTCCTTATGCCTGGCGGTGAAGATCTGAACGGTCAAGCGGATGGCGAAAATATTGGCGACATTATAACTAAGAATATTGATGTTGACACTATGAACGACTACGACGCGTACGGTGAAGGTACTTCGAAGCCTGAGGGATACGCAAATAACAGGCCGTTTATGCATGCGCAACTTTATGTGAATAATGGTCAGGTTACGAACGATCTTCTGCTTCGTGAGCCTGGTAAGACGCCAGATAACACAACGAACGTGATAAACGTGTGGTTTATGCCGGTTGATAATGAGAAGCCGACTATTAGTGCGAAGAGTTATCAGGAGTGGGACGGTAAGCCGTGGGATATTCACGGAAGATGCATGATTAACGGCGATGTGAATAACTGCAATACAATTGATGATGATGTTATTACTCTTGATAAGAAAATTTATGCAGGTAATAAAGCTTGGCATGAAGCTGATAATGCAACGATTAATTTACCTGCAGCATTAAAACTAGACGATGATTTCAATGCTTACGAATCTGGCAAATGCACAAGAGAGTGGAAACATGGCGGTATATTTAATAAGCAATACGTCACTTTGTGCCCGAATAGTATAAACAGTAAAGTGCTGGTTAATAATCTGAATGTGTATATTCAAGCGAATAATATTCAGGATTCTAGTGGTAAAACTTCTAGTCCGATGGTGAAGTTTGTTAGTAACGGCGTTACAAATAAACATTTGCTTAGAAGGTTTGTTGAAAAATACAGAAGCACAGATTTAGAAAATCCAAGTGTAAATAAGCAAACTGTATTTACAATGTATGCTGAAACTACGGATAGTGCTGGAAAGCAAAGTGCAAAAACTGTTGTTGGATGCTTTAAGGCTACGTGGACAGACATGGTGAAACCATCTGTTGTTGCGTACGATGGTAAAAGCAATGAATTTGCAAAGTATGATGACTGGCTCAGCAAAGATGGTTCTTCACAAAACCGCGATTATAAAGTTGTCGTTAAATCAGGCTATGGAGCTAAAAGAATGGTAGTTTACTATCATCCTGCCTCAGAGCTTGAGAAACCTGTTACTAGTAATGGTCTTTTTGGCTCTGCTGCAAACTCAAATGAGACTAACTTGGAAACCAGCATTGGTAAAACAATTTCCGTGTGCTGGGATAAATCGTGGAGTGTATGCGCTGGTACTTTCAAGCCGAATGAAGTAACGCTTAATCACGATAATGATGGTAATGCTGTTATAACATTCCCTAGTGGTTTCTTAGCTCCAGGAAGCGTGGTTCGAGCACGCAGTCGTCTTGAAGTTGGCCCATGGACGTATATGCCTGGTGTTAGAAGTCCTGAAGATCTTTCCGATGATTCGCTTAATAGAGACGGAAATAAGACTGCAAGAAGCGGTGGAAGTAATCGAAGCGGCGGAAATAGCAGAAACAGCGGAAATACGCGTGCTGCAAAAGGTCGCGCTGCAAAAGGTCGTGCTGCAAAAGGTCGTGCTGCAAAAGATAAAAACTCTTACAAAGACGACGCTAGTTCAGAAGATACTCTTGACGTGCTGCCAATGGCTTACGCAAAAGAAAAGCCTAGCGAAGTATGCCGTCCGGATTACTGGAGCGCAGACAACTGGTCTGGTTTGAAGAAGCCGTCCGACTGTGTGTACTTCGGTGTTACTATGAAGCGTCAAATAGTGCAAATACACCCAATGCTGCTAAGCGGTCACGAGGAGCGCGCAATACGAATGGATTTGCACAGTGAAAACAACTTTGCGGGCGAACCAAAGAAGGGAATTTGGCTTCAAAACGATAGTGAAATCGTTACGAATGAGGATCCAAGGCTTGAGCCTGGTAAAACTATGGTGACTTTTAGGAAGTATGACTATAGTGCTATGGACGATGAGCATAAGCCTTTGAATCCGCCTACCTATAGTGGCCGCCAAGTAGGGAATATACAAGACGTAGCTGTTATGACTCGAGGCTGGAGAAGCCGCGTGCTTGTGCCAAATCCGCGAGAAAATAAGATTACGCGATTTGTGCGATTGCGCGCGCCTGAAAACGTAGATAGTGAGCATGGTGGCGATAGTAAGGGTGCTGCAGACTACTTAGCTGATGCGCCTACCAGCTTCGAAGAAACTAAAGATAATAGTAAGGCTCTGCGCGTAGCTGGGCGTTCGTATGATCCAGGATTCGTTCTTTCGAAAGATAAGAAGTCTCTTCTGTATCTGTATAATGCTTCAACTAAGCGCAACTTTACGCTTAATGATTTGCAATATGCGTTGAAGCTTAAGCGTAACAGTACTTTGCACCCAGCAAACGAGTGTGGAAACTATGTTGATGGAAGTCAATGGGCGTTTGCTGATTGTCAGCCATCCTTGCTGCCAGAAGTAAGAGGTAGCGATAAGGTTGATGGTGAGAAAGGTCGAAACGGCTTCAGCTTTGATTGGAATACGCACTTCTATACGTATAATCCGTCTGAAGACCATAGGTCTGGTGCTAACGGTGCTGCTAACGGCGCTGATAACGACAATGGTGCTGCTGCTGAAGAAGAAACTTGGTATGTAAACGTCATAGATATGATTTCAAAGGGCGGTACCGGCGGTGGATATTCTATTCCTAATAGCTCTGGCGTAACGTCTGAAAGTAGTAATACTGGTCTTTCGCTTACCGACTTCGCTGGTGTTGGCGCATGGGGTAGGTCTGGCAATATTGGATCTGACTTAATTGGTCATAAGGTTCTTAAGAATCCAGATAATGGTTTGTCGGTTATTATGACATATGGCGATAGCTGGGTTGGTGATACTCATAAAACGCGAGGCAAAGAAGGCGGCTGGAATAACGATGCCAACTACGAATTCGTAATGCCTGTGTACCTGGTGCCTGTTGATAACGTTAAGCCAACTTTTGCTGCAACTGCAGGATCGCTTCTCAGTGGTCACGCGGATGCTAATAATCCTTACGTTGTAACGATGGAGGAGAAGGACTACGCTAAGCTCACGGTTAAGGGTAATCCTGTAGAATACAAGGACGGAAAAGTTTCGAAGTCTCAAAGCAAGGAGAGTGGAAAGACTCTGTTTGCGGATGTCCACGACGATTACGACAGTTTCGGTGATCTCAGCAACTTTAGCCTGGTTGCATGCAAAGTCAAGAAGGCTGGCGGCGCAACTGATTTTGACAGCTGCAAGTCAATAATGGGCAAAGATGGCTCCGTGGATACTGCGGCGTTCAAGAAGTTAAAGACTGACGGTGACGGAGTTGAGTACGCTTTGTATGGACACGCAAAAGATAAGTCCAGCAATGAAAGCGACGGCTTTGGTGATAATGGTAACAGAGGCCACTTAGTCGGATACTTCAGCTTTGGTTACTTGGTTCGTCCGGTTGCTCTGCCTTACAGCGGCGGTCAAGCTGCAATATGGTTCAGCTTCATATTTGGCGTGCTGTTGGCGTTGTTCTTGGCATCCGGTGCGTTCGGTAGGCGCGGATGGCTTGGGTCGGTTCTTAGTGGTCACGGATTCGGCGCACTCACTGACAGCAAGCATTGCGACGCTTCTGCAGAAGTGCTTCGAAGCGGCAAGCCGTTCTTCAAACTCAAGTCAAAGTTCAAGTTCAAGTGGCTTCGACGCTGACGCGTAAAATGCGTATGAGTTTGGACTTATAGCGTTTGCGTAAGTCCAAACTCACCCGCGAAACATATTTGCCTGCGACGCAATAGGTTATATACATCTTAATTGCGCGTTATTCAGTCGCGTGGATATTAGTGTGGTAGAGATTTGAGATTTTTCGCACTGAACGAGGTGAACGTCAGAGCCGCAGGCTGCTGATTCACCGAGTGAAGAAGAAAAATCGAAAAATCTCTGCGATAAGGCACGGTTATTAAACATTAAGCACGCAGAGTTTGGGGGATTTCTCTACGAGCACTAAAAGAGGACTGAGAAGCTACATTCTTTAAAGATAGGCGAACACACTAAACTCTTTTAGCAGCCAGAGCGCACGAAGGACGGGACGTGCGAGGAGAGAAATCCCCCGAAACTCGCGCCACGTTAAACAAAATGTAATATAAACTATACTTTCTCATGAAACTATATTCGCCTGCGACGCAATATAATAAAAGTTATGACGCTAGTATCAAGCAAACAGCATGACTTGCAGCATGCGCAATCGCCTATGCAGCAATCAGACCCAATCATTCCGCGCGTGCTAAGCATAGCTGGCACAGACCCAACAGGTGGAGCCGGAATACAGGCAGATCTCAAGTCAATTATGGCGGCAGGCGGTTATGGCATGTGCATACCAACTAATTTGGTTGCGCAAAACACGTGCGAAGTGCGCGAAGTATTCACGCCGCCAGTAAGCTTTTTCCGCACTCAACTTTCATGCGTGTACGACGACGTTACAGTTGACGCACTAAAAATCGGCATGCTTGGATGCACAGAATATATTGAAGCAATGCGAGACTGGATGTGCGATAACCCGGTTCCTGTAAGTGTTCTAGACCCGGTGATGATATCAACTTCCGGGAAGCGCTTGCTTGAGGCGAGTGCTGAAAATGCGATGCGAAACTTTATAAGTTGCGTTGATGTAGTGACGCCAAACGTGCCGGAATTGGCTGCTTTGAGCGAATCGCGAGTTGCGGAAAACTTTGAGGAAGCTTGCAACCAGGCGCGCAAGTTGGCTGCAAAAAATAGCGTTGTTGTAATCGTAAAAGGTGGGCACTTAACTGGCGAAGACGTTGGAAATACTGCGGTTTTCCCGGATGGTGACGCGCGGCACGTACCAAGCGAACGAGTTGAAACAAGCACAACTCACGGAACTGGCTGCTCGCTTTCTTCCGCACTTGCTACGAAAATTGGGCTTGCTTTGCGCGAGGAAAAGAATTTGAGCGATCACGATACTGTACTTTGCGCACTTGAATGGTCAACGGCGTGGCTTCGAGAAGCGATTGCTTCTGGAAGTGAATTACATGTTGGGCGCGGCGGCGAGCGCGGTCATGGACCTGTAAACCACTCCGTGCGAATCTTGCAGCAAACTGCGTGATATTGGCGCGCTGCGTTAGTAACGTATATTTGCGTTTTTTTGTTACTGGCGCAGATTGCATTTTGTGTGCGCTGACGACATGCTTGCGTGTTCGCTTTACTCAGTAATCACGCTTTTAAGCTCACGCGCAACTTTCCCAGCATCCTCAGCGCACATAAGCGCCGACACTGTGCAAACTCCGTCAAGTTCAAGACCTCGAATAGGGAACACTGTGTTCTCGTGAATTCCGCCAATTGCTAACGTTTTTACGCCCATAGAGTGCGCAACTTTCGCCACTTCGTTCACTCCGTCAACTCCCAGCGGCGGCACGTCGTGCGCTTTCGTATGTGTTTCAAAAGCTGCACCAATGCCAATCACATCCGGCAGCGGAACGTCATTTTCTTTGCACTCGCGGTAAGCTTTCTCCATCAAATCCGGTCGAGCGCAAGAAAGCCCAACCATCCACTCTGCCGGCATCGCTTTTCGAGCCTCAACAAACGGCGTATCCTTTTGCCCAACGTGCAAGTTGAAACCAAGCTGAGCTGCGCAATCAACATGATCGTCTATGAATACAGGCACATCGCCGTGCTCAGAATCAATAAGCGCATGACGCAACTTCTTCGCCTTTGCTGAAATTTCAGCGTCGTCGGAATACTTATCGCGCAATTGCACAACTGTAACTCCGCCTTCAACTGACTCTACTGCAACTTCTTCTTCCGGGCGATTTCCCATGCGCGGATCCGTTACCAAATACAGTGTCCAATCAACAGGCTCCACCGTAAACTCAATATTTGTCAAACTAAACATGTCGTTTACGCTAAGAGTTGAAAGCGCATCCATCCACAATGTGCGGAAAGTGCCGGGAGCTGTGGTTTGGCGAGCTGCCCAAGTTCCAGCCGCTGCTGCGTGCACGTGTGCTGCAACAGTTGCTGCGAGCGGACGTTCCGGGTTTGCGCCAACGTATGCTGCAACCAACGCTCCCAAAGCGCAACCGGTTCCAACTACTTTAGTCATAGTTTTATGTCCGCCGGTTACGCGAGCTAAGCAACCGTGAGCGTAAATCGCGTCTTTTTCGCCAGAAATTGCCACTACTGAGCCGTACTTTTTTGCTAATTCGCGCGCGGCTTGAAGAGCATCGTTCACGTTATCGTGAGAATCCACACCTTTGCCGTTGCTCTCTTTGCCTGCAAGCGCCATGATTTCGGAAGCGTTTGCGCGAATTACGGTAGGGTGGTGCTTAATAATTTCGTGTATAAAGCGCGCGCGTGGAGCAAGTGCTGGAACGCCGATTCCAACCGGGTCAAGCACCCACGGAGTATCGGCTTTTTCGCATCCTTCAACAGCTGCGCGCATGTATTCGGAAGTTTCTGGCTGATGGAATGTGCCAACGTTTATGAGCACGCCTGTGGCAATTTGCGCAAGTGCATGCGCTTCTTCTGGGTCGGTTACCATAATCGGCGACGCTCCTGCAGCGAGTAGTGCGTTGGCTGTAATGTCTTGCACGATTACGTTCGTGATGCAATGGGTGAGTGGCTGCTGTGTGCGCACGCGTTCGATACATTGACGCACGTCGTTAAGAAACATGCGGCGGCGTGCGCGTACAGAGAAGCATGTGTCGACTTGCGTTGTTGAGCTTGTGCAGTATTCGTTTGCTTCGTTGCAGTTAGTTGTTTTTTCAGTGTTGCATGTTGTCATAATGTTTCCCTTCGCTAGCACTATCTAGATCAGGTTTTACGGATGTAATCTCAGCGCCGCCCGCGATTTTGCGGCAAATGCGCACTCCGAACCATCCTTCGACTATATCTTTTGTTCGTGACTTACTTTCTTCTGCGTGAGTGTCTGATTTTGCTTGTTTTGGGACACTGATGCAGATGGGTTTCTGCGCTAGTGTCTGATTTTGTTTGTTTTGGGACGCTGGTGCAGTTTGTGTTCTGCGTTCGTGTCTCTGGTTGGTAGTTTCGTGGAGCATTTGCTGGAAAATTCCCGACGTTTCGCAGCGCTTGCAGGAATCTACAAAAATCGCGCCGCATTTTTGCAACTTCTTCTACATATTTTCGCTTGCAACTGTGTAACCATAAGTATGGTAAACATAAATATAAGTAAACAATAAGTAGATTATAGAAGTTACGAAAGCGAGATAACATGGCAAACGATTCCATGCTAGAACAAAAGACTCCGCTCACAGCGCGCGAATACGCGACGCGCACAGCAATACGTGCGATTGCAATCATCGCATCTGTTTATGGTATGGCTGCTTCGTGGGAAGGCTTAATGACCTTCACTTATTTTACGAATCTTTCTAACCTGATGATTTGCGTAGCTCTTGCTGGATCGCTTTTGCTTGATACAGCTGCGTTTATGCGTGCTCGTAATTCTGTAGATTCAGCATCGCAGCAAGATTCCGCAGCATCTTGCGCATGGTTCGACTCAAAATCCAACGCTTGGTACATTTTCAAATTCATGATGACTATCTCAATTGCTGTCACATTCACTTTGTACCTGTGTTTCTTAGCACCTACCAATAAGCTTGGTTTCGTTGGCGCTTACATGAATAACGGATGCAGCAGCCTTTGCGTTCACGCAGTTGCGCCGCTTCTTGCAATCGCTGATTTTGTGCTTTTTGATTATCGTTTCCACTCTACTCGCGCACATTTGTATGTTTCTACTGTTCCGCCTCTTGCTTATGTTGCTTATGCTGCTATGCTTAGCGAGTTTGCTGGTGTTCGTTGGGGTGTTCATGCAATGCGCGCGCCTTATAATTTCCTCAATTATGGCGCTCCTGCTGGCTGGTTCGGCTTCGCACCGCAAACTTTTAATGCCACTACTTTGGGCGTTGGAGTTGCGTATTTGTTAATTGTGTTTACTCTTATTTTTATTGGTGTCGGCAGTGTATTTCTTGCGCTTAAGGATGCTCGCGCTCGTGCAATATTAAAAGAATAGTATTGTTGCGCGCCACTATTGCCTAATTGCTAGAATTAAACGTATGAGTGAGGATACTGCATTACAAGCATTATTTGACGGTACGTTACGCAATTCTTCTGGCAATGTGACTAATGCGTTGCTTGTGTATGGTGCGCCGAATACTGGTAAAACGCAGTTTGCTGTGCGCGCAGCAATTTCCGGCTATAAGCGTTGGTCGCATAATGTTACTGCAATGGCTGTGCAAAATCGTGTTCTTGCTTCAAAAATTGACAATATTATTATTCGCCAAATTGGTGTAAGTAAGCAGTCTCGTCCAGTTGGCACTTTGGCTTCTTTGGCTTTTACTATCATTTCTGCTTGCTGTAAGTTAAAGAATAATCCTTCGCCTAAGCTGCTAAATGGTGCTGAGCAGGATTCTTTGCTTCGTAAAGTTTTGCGCGCACACATTGAGCATGTTATGCGTGGAGATAATGGTGATTGCAATATATGCGCGCTTTTTAAGGATTATTTTGAAACGTCTCAATGGGTTGTTCCATTAACTTGCGCAGTTTCCGCCGCTTCAGTGCCTTCTGCGCCTTCCGCGACTCCGGTTGCTCAATCAACTTCTTCTTCTCCAGAATTTTTGGCAGATAGATTCGATATTAACAACGCTTTTATGCATCAATTGCGCGATATGCTCGCTCGTTTAGATGAGCTTGGTATTAGCGATTTTGAAAGCGAAAATTCAGTTCTTCGCGCTCTTAGTGACGAGCAATCTTACGCCAATAATAGTGATATTTTACAAACGTCTGTGCTTATTAAACGTAGATTAACTCAATGGCGTTTGGCGTTTGCTTTGCGTGCTGAATATCGAAAAATAATTGCCGACACTTATAAGTATTCTTTCCGACTTGACGCTTCGCAACTGTTGGTTGAGGGTGCAAAATCTGCGCGCGAATTAGGAGAGCATGGTTTAGTAAATTCTTCTGAAATTCCAGCTCTTCTTGTAGTCGATGATTATCAAGATATTACTTTGGCTGGTTTGAGTTTTATTGAGACTTTGTCGAAGATTGGCACGCGTTTAGTTTTGCTTGCGAATCCGGATGAATCTGTGCAATCGTTTAGAGGAGCGTACCCGGATTATGCAATTTCTGCAGCTTTGGATGAGTTGAATGCTGCTGAGCAAACTTTAGAATATACGGGTTTTGCTGATTCTTGCGAAAATTCTTCCGACGATTCTGCCGATTTTTCTAAAAATTATTCTGCAGATCCAACTTTTGCAAATTATACCCAAGCACCTTCGATGCGTGAATTGCTCGCTTCACGCGTTTCTCTTTCGCTTACTTCGCAATATAAAACAGATGTTGCGCTCCCAAATCGCCCTTGGAAAATGCCAAAATTTGTAGGCTCCTTACCGATTGAGCCTATAGAAACCCTCCAAAATTCTAATCTCAATTCAGACGACACTGTTTTTACAGCGTTATATCGTTCACAGCGCGAGGAATTAGATGCTGTTATTTGGCAAATGAAGCAATCTCACGTAAATAATAAGCGCAAGTGGAGCGATATGGCGTTAATTGCGCACGACAATTCTACTGTTCGTCTTTTTGGCGAGCAGCTTCGCGCTTCTGGGGTTCCTGTGCGATACTCGTCAGTGACTCGCCCATTAAAAGATGAGCCGTTTGTGCAAGGTTTATTTGCGCTTATTGAACTTGCTCAATTTGCGCAGCACGGTTTTTCTGGAATTGTTGAGCAAGTAAAACATGGTAGAAGTTTGCAAAATTTGGCTTCGTGGGTGCGTTTGCGAGTTCAGAATATTATGGATAGTCCGCTTTCCGCGATTACTAAAAGTGATTCTGGATTTTACGGTGATTTAGACGTTGAAATACCTGCGAAGTTATATTCTGTAGATTTGCTTATGCGTTCTCTTTCTTCTCTTTCGGCTGTTTTAATTGAGCAAAATGGTGAAAAGAACAAGAACTTTGAATCTAATGCTCCTTTGCGAAATCTTGTTCATAACTGGGATTTGTTGCAAAATTCGCTTCATGATGCGCAAAGCAAGGCGTACGTTGAATCTCAAATTTTGGTTGATAATAGTCGTATTGATGGCAGTTCAAATGATCTTATGCCATTATCTCTCGATGCGTGCTATTTGCTTTGTGTAGCAGATGTTGCACGTTCTATAGATGATGATTCTACAGTGTTGCAAATATTGCAGAATATGGCTCCTCGAAATCCGCACGTTGCAGCTTTTGTAAAACTGTGGAAAAACGTGCAAATTCTCGCTTCTCGTATGCGCAATAATCCTGATTTGAGTAATGCTCAATACGCTCTTGGTGAGGCTTGGAATATTTGTCATGTTGCTGAGCGTTGGCAGCGTATGTCTTTACAGCATAATTCGGAAGGTTATCGAGCCAACGATCGCTTGGATGCTGCAATGCGTCTTTTTGATTATGTTTCTTCATATGTTTCTTCTGATATTTCTTCAATGAATACGTTTGACGATACTTTTAGACAAGAAAATGTTGTAAGTATTGCAGATTTTATAGCTCAAGTTCGTGGCATGGAAATTGAAGCTGATTCTCTTGCTAAAGTAGCACCTGTTCCAGATGCTGTAACGCTTACTACTCCTGCTGGTTCTGTTGGAAAACATTGGAATCTTGTGTGGATGCCTACTTTGCAACAACGTGTGTGGCCAAATCTTGCTTCTCGTAGCACTATGTTTGGCGCAGAAAGTTTAGCGAATATTATTTTGCATTCTAAGATTTCTGCTTCTAAATTGACTGTGAATGCGTCACTTCTTTCGAATAATGATAAATCTGCAGTTTTTGCTTCGGAACAGCGCAGTTTTTTGTTAGCTATTACGCGCGCAACAGAGCGTTTGTATATAAGCGCGCAATATAGCGATAGTGCTGTGCCAAGCGACTTTCTTTATTATTATTTGCCTGAAAGATACTACAATAATGAAAATTCGCGCACGCCTTTTACGGAATTTACTACACCTTTTGCCGGTTTAGATATGGATGCTCGTGGACTAGTGTGTGCTGCTCGTTCGCAAATTTTGCGTGCTTCTTCTATGAAAGAAGAGTTTGGAAATAGTGTAGGTAATGCAGATAGTGCAGATAGTGCAAGTAGTTCCGATATTGCAAATAGTTCCAATAGTGAGAATAGTAAGTCTAGAAATGCGATTATTGACGCTGCTCAAACGTTGCAATTACTTAAAGAAAATGGAGTATTTTGCGCTGATCCTTTTGAGTGGGATTTTATGAGCGATGTCGATGACTATGTTGATAAAAAATCTTCTGTTGAAAAAGACAATGAAAAAAACAATGAAAAAGCTGGCTCTGCTAAAAAAGCTAGTTCTGTTGTAAGCTTGTCTCCTTCAGCTGTAGATAGTTTGTGGGCATGCCCTGTGTGCGGATTGCTAAATCGTCAGCTTTTAGGTCCTCAACCCGGCAGTGCAGCAACGTATTTTGGCACGCTCATTCACGAAACTGCAAGATGGGCAAGCGAAAATCAGCATTACGATATGCCAGAAACTGAAGTTGATGAAACTGAAACAGCGAATAATTCAGCCGAAGTCGCGAATAATTCAGCCGACTATTCTCCCTACTCTCCGCTTGTGCGCCGCAGTAACGCAATCGCAAATCTTATGGAAAAGTATTACCTAAGTATTGCGCCTGAACTTGCAGATATTCGAGATAGTAAGGAGCATTATTCGGCTCTTGCGCGTGAGAAGAATATTAAACGTGCGTTACATGCAATTGCGCAATATTTTGTCACTTCTTACGATCAATCAACATATGCGCTTAACTCAAAAAAGTCAGAAAACGGCATATTAGAATCTCTTACAAAAAGCGAAAAATCTTTAGAAAGTAGCATAGGTAGATTGCAACAAGCGTATTGCGAATTGCAAACAAGCGCGCATTTTGGATTTAATGATATTGCTCGCGTATTGAACAATACTTTTAAGAATGCAAATTTGCAAACCGTTACTACGCATGATTGCTACGAATTGATGGGTGCTTTAGTTGGAGGATGGCCGGATGGCGCAAGTGAAGATATGCAAGTACATATTCACGGTCGAATTGATCGCATGGAAAAGCGCATTAATTCAGATGGTTCCGAGCATATTCGCTTACTGGACTATAAAACAGGAAAGCCTTTAACAGCAAGCGGAGTTTTTAACGATTTGCAGCTAGTTTGCTACCAGCTTGCTTTACTTTTTTCTGATGAGAAACCTCTTATTGATGCGTCGAATGCGCCGATTATTTCGCGAAGTATTCTATTTCACGTTGCTAAGAACGATTATCCTGCTCAAGATCATAACGTTGCTGAAAACGTGTATCAGCCGCCGCTTTGCGTAAAAAATGCTTTAAATAATAATCCGCTTGAGTTACGAGTTGGATTCAAAAATATGGCAAGATTGTTAGATTGTCCGCATCTTGACGATATTGCGAAGAATTGTCCAGAAAATGTAAGCGAAAGCGCTTGGCAGTCGTTTACATCATTAAACCAAAGTGCAAAATGGTCTCTTACTATGATTTCGCGCGTTTGCTATGCTGCTGCGGCAGTTCGTTCGCATAAGATTATTGCGCACCCAACTTCTGAACACTTAAAGTATTGCAACGGAAAACAAGTATGCCCAGCATGCGCAGGTTGTATAGACACTGTATATGAGGTGTTGTAGTTATGATTGATAAAACAAATAAGCAATTTACTCGCAAGAACACCGATAGCGCGGAGCAAGCTGCAGCAATTCAAGCACCAACAAATAAGAACATGATTATTGTTGCAGGAGCTGGAAGCGGCAAAACGTATACGATGACTCGTCGAGTTATCGACCTTATTGAGCGCGGAGTTGCTCCTGAAAGTATTTTGGGTTTGACTTTTACTAATAAAGCAGCTTCTGAGCTGCTTGCAAGAGTTGCTCAAGCTGTAAGTCAGCATAGTAGCGAAATAAATAAGCTTATCAATAACGGAAATTCCGCATCTTCAAGTGACTTTTTGAAGCCAGAAGTAATGACATACGATGCTTTTTTCCAGTCAATTGTGCGCCAATATGGTTTGCTTGTTGGATTTGATCAAAATACGCAACCTTTAAGCGATGCAGGTGCGCGCGAATTAATAAAACCGCTAGTAAACGATTATGTTACTAATCATGCGGAAGTGCTGTCTTGGTATAGTTTTGATGCGCTTATTGACGACGTGCTTGCGCTCGCAGCAGATATTTCATGCTCGATGATTGGCATAAATAGCAGGGGAGAGTCTATAGATAGCACGTCTAAAGCTGTTTTAGAAATTCAGAAGTGGAATAACGCTTGGATTGAGCATTTGCAAAAAGCAATTAATTGTGCTGAAACTACTGAAATAATTGCAAAAAAGCCTAGCTCTATTAAATTGCGTCGCGGAAAAAACGATTCAGATGAAAAATATTTCGAAAAGTGCGAAAATTACGGAAAAGAATACGTAGAATACCTGAATATTACATTAAAAAATAAGTGTTATGAATCTTGTAATAACTTGCTTGAAGCTGCTGAGAAGCGCAATGTATTACTTGAATTAGTTTTGGCTTTTGACGCAGCAAAGCAGCGCGCAAATATGGCGCAATTTAGCGATTTTACTATTGCTGCATACCGTTTGGTGACGCATTTTCCTTCTATTGCAGAACAGTATCGCCGCCAATACAGCCAAGTTTTGCTTGATGAATATCAAGATACTTCTACAACTCAAGCAATGCTGATTGCAACGCTGTTTCATAAAAAAACTAACGGTGTGGAAGAAGCTAGCGTTGCTGCGAAAACTAGCGAAAATCAAGACTTTTTAACTACTCAACAAACGCATATTGCTGCAGTAGGTGATCCCTTCCAAGCTATTTACTCGTTTAGAGGAGCTAGTTCCGGAGCTTTCAGAAAGCTTGAGCAAGCACTAAATATCGACCAGTCAAGTGAGTTTTCTCTTACAAGAACGCGACGCAATTCGCAGCTTATTTTAAAAGCTGCAAATTCTATTACGAAACCTTTGCGAGTGCCTGCGCTTCGCCATAGTAGTTCACTTGCTACAGAAGTAGAAGTGAAAAACTTGCAATACTTAGATAATGCACCAAAAGGTACTTTTAGTGTGTTAAATATGCCTACGCAATATCAAGAAGTAGAAGCCGTTGTGCGTTTTGTAAAATATGTAAAACATAATGCGCTATCTGAAAACGACGATACTAATTCTGCATCTGCTCGAGTTGCAGTTCTTTTCCGTAGCAAAAATAATATTCCGTTATATGAAGAAGCATTACAAAAAGCAGGTTTACGCACTCTTACTGTTGGGTATTCTGCATTGCTTGAAAAACCAGAAATTCGAGATGTTTTAGCTCTTCTTTCTGTTGTTGCAGATCACACAAATACTCAAGCTTTGATGAGATTGCTTGCAACTCCTCGTTTTGCGCTTAATACTGACGATTTGGCTGCTATAGCTAATATTGCAACATCAAAGAATATCGAATATGTGTTTCGTGCTTTAGTGCAAGCAGGTTTAGTAAACGCTGAAACTCCTCGCTCTAAGTGGTCGCAAGTTGTTCGAGAACAGCAATCTCAAGCTTCGCAAACCAATAGTATTCATGGTGGAGTTTTTGTGGCGGATGTTTTGCTTGAAGCATACGAAACGCAACTAAGCGAAGAAGCAAAAAATAACGACAACAATAACAATAATTTGCTTTTTGAGCTAAAAAATAATTTAAGCTCAAAAGCTTATGTAGCAGTGTTAAGAATAGGGCAAATGATTCATGCAATACAACGTGCTCAATCTGGCTCTTTGCAAGATATTATGCGCGTTGCTGTAGAAACGCTTAACGTTGATATTGACGTTGCGCTATCTCGTGCGCTTATGAATGATACTTCCTCTAATGCAACGCTTCTTGACGATATGCACTCTACTGTCGATTCTATTTGTTTACTAGCAGACGCGTATTTGCAAGAAATGAGCGATTTTACAACTCCTACTTTGCATGGGTTTATGTCTTGGATTTTCAATATAGACAAAATTAACGATCAACCTTCTTCGGTGGATGAGACTGCGGATGTCGTATTAATGACTATTCACCAATCGAAAGGTTTGGAATGGCCTGCTGTAGCGATAGTTGGGCTTAATGAAGGCGCGTTCCCAAGTAATCAAGGCGATAATTTGCGCGTAATAGCAACGCAACAAAGTGGCGTGTACAGGGAAAGGGCATACGCAACGCTCGAAGTTGCTTCAAAAGTGCCTGTTTCTATGAGAGTGGATGCAAACATATTGCCAAGATTCCCTCACAATGTTGATCTTGAAACTAGCATGGAACCTCAAAAATCTTTGAAAAATATGTTAACTGTAGACGATATCGACGCAGAAGTTTATGGATCAAGAGCTAGAGAAATGTTTGATTTGGCAGAAAAATTCCATGAGCATGAGCAGGCTCCAGTAGAAGCGATTCCTTCAGAAGCTAGCAAAGTGTATGACGCTGTGATGAAAACTGGCACATTGCCTCTTTCACAAGTCGAAGAGCGTGGGCGCGCTTTGCATATTGACGAGCGTCACCTTATGTATGTTGCTTTGACGCGTGCTAAATTCGCAGCATTGCTCACTTGCAGCCAGTCTAATGCTATGAGCGTTGTTGAGAATAAAGAAAATTTTGCCAATAGTGCAGCTTCTTCTGTAGATGAATCTTCAAATATTTCAACTTCTAGAGTTAAAAAACCTTCTGTTTTTTGGCAGGAAATGTATGATTCAATGCGCGGATCTGAAGAATCTCCGGTTCAGGTCACAGCTAAGGTTTCAGATTCTTCAAATCAAGTAGGTTATGTTGTAGGGGAGTCAGCTTCGCAACTTGCGCAATTATTTAGCGAGGAAAGCACTATTCCAACTGAAGATAATGAGAAACAATTATCTTGGCCGAGTGCATCTAGTGAAGCTATACGTAGTGTATTGCAAAAATCTGCACAAGACGTTGTAAATTCAAAAATGAGTAATCAAATTTCTGGTATTTCAAAAGATAATTCTTTGCTTTACAAAGCTCAAGCTTTGCTACAAGATGCAGATTTAATGCCGAAAATTGATTGGTATCACAACATTCAAGAGTTAAAAAACAGAGCAGAGCAGCTTTCTAATGTTGAAAATGTCAATGTGACTGCTGTGCAAAGGCGCGCTATGTTTCGTAATGATTATTCGCGCGCGAATGAAGATTTTAATGATGCGGATGCTAAGCGTTTGCGGAAGGAATGGATGGCAATTATTCGCCCTATTCCTAGCGTTTCTTCGCCTGCTTCTGATTTGGGAACGCGTTTTCATGCTTGGGCTGAACAGTTTGTAAAAGCTTGTTGCGTGAATAAAAATCCTATTCAGTATGACGTTGATGAAAACGTTGATGAGAATGCTGTTGAGAACGTTGCTGAAACTTGCGAGAATATTTCGCAAAATGCAAAATCTTCGGAGCGCAAATTGTTGATATGGAAGCAGCGTTTAATAACATCAAAATGGGCGCATCGCCGTCCTATAGCAGCAGAGCAGCCGATTGTAGCTCATGTTCCAGAATTAGGCGATCAAATTATTAATGGCAAAATCGACGCAATATTTGCAGGTGGTTTAAATCCAGAAGATCCAAGCAAATTGTACACGATAGTCGATTGGAAAACCGGAAGAAAACCAACCAAACCACAAGATATTGCGCTTAAACTTGGCCAGCTTGACTGGTATCGTCTGCTTTTGTCTCTTATGACTAAGGTTCCGCTTGATGCTATCGATGCCACCCTTTATTATGTGAACATATCGGATGAATGTGAACGGGAAATTCATGCCGAGCAAAAAACGAAAGATGAGATCCTTGCCGAGTTACACTCTGACACGTTAATCTCCCTCGATGATGATGACGCATAAATGTTGCTATTGCAATCATTTTGTCGCAATTTATTTGCTGCAATTTTTGTTTGCTGTAACGTATTTTGCGCCGCGATTGAAACGCATCGTGCATCACTTCGAAAACGTGCAGATTCCTCGTGCAGTGTGTGTGTGGGCGGGCATACACACAACATCGATTTGAGTATGAAGTAAGGAAGAATCATGACTGTTGAATTTCGTTCTGTAAAACTCAGTGATATTGATGCAATGGTTAAAGAATATGAACGTACTTGGGGTATTGCGCAAAAAGTTGGGAAAGATGCTTCGTTAAGTCTTTCTCGAAGATGTGTGTTGCATTACTTAGAACCTTCAACGCATGGTACTATTGCTGAAATAGACGGTAAGTTTATGGGTCTGCTTTTGGCGCGAGTTTTTGACGCACCTGTTTTATTTCCAGAAGTAGGGAGAATGCTTCGCGAGCAAGAAGCCGCAATGAAAGAAAATTGTGACAAAAACTATGCTCTCGCTTTAGAAGAAGCGTACGGCATGCGCGCGTTGGAAACTAAACTTGAAGCGAAATCTCATATCAATAATTTAACTCAAGCGGAATTGGAGCTTTTCCTTGTTTCTCCAGATGCTCGTGGGCATGGTGTCGGTGGAGGCTTGTGGAAGCGAACAATGCATATGCTAAGAAATAACGGAGTAAATCGTTACTATTTGCATACTGATTCAGCGTGTGACGTAAGCTTTTACGATTATCACGGGCTTAGAAGAGATGCTTCTTTTATGCGCTCGGATCATCCTTATGAAGCTAAGAACGTGAAATCTTTGGTGGATGACTTGTATATTTACTCAGGTGAGCCGAGAGTTCGTTCAAAGCAAGCAAATGCTCGTTCTAAAACGCGTTAATAAAAATATGCAAATGTATAACGTTGCGTGACTTGCTTGACAAAAAGGAGCAAAGAAATATATGTCGTCCCAAACGGCAACTAAGAAAGCATCGGTATTTTCTCAATATTCTAGATTATTTTCATTTAATGGAGCTAAAGCGTTTTGTGTAGCAGGCGCGATTGCGCGTTTGCCAATGTCTATGATTGCGTTGGGAATTGTTCTTGCATTAAACCATTTGTATAACAATTGGACTATTGCTGGAGCAATGTCTGCGTCGTATGTGCTTGCACAAGCTGCGGTAACTCCTGTGTATGCTAAGCTTTTTGACCGTTTTGGTCAGCGTAAAGTTGGAGTTATTGCGCTAAGTGCACAAGTAATCGCTATGATTTCTTTTGCATTTGCAGCTTTATTTAAGGTTCCTCTTGTTTTGCTTTTTGTGTTAGCAATTGTGATGGGCGTAACTCAGTTTGCTTTTGGCGCGTTGGTGCGTACTCGTTGGGCTTATACATTGCGTGCAGAAGATGACGATTCTTTATTAAACGTTGCTTATGCGTTGGAATCTGGTATCGATGAAATTGTGTTTATATTAGGACCTATTTTAGCCGCGTGGTTAGCAACTTCTGTGCACCCTGTTTCGCAATTATTCGTGCCAGTATTTGCAAGTGGATTGGGCGGAGCTTGGTTCTTTTCTCTAAAAAATACTCAACCTGCTGTGCTCAAAGTAGTGGAAGTTCCAACTGCTGCAGCTGAAGATGTTGATGTATTAATCGCTTCTCAAAAAGAAGATGAAATTTCCAAAGATTATGTGGCATCTCAAAAGCAAGAAGTGAAACGCTCATTTGTAGACAAATTTAGTCTTAAGCAATTGCATAATCATCGCTCAAAAAAGCGCGGTAAAAACGTGCTGCTTTACCGCGGCATTATCCCGCTTGTGCTCATGTTTGTTGTATTTAATATGAGTTTTAGTGCATTTGACGTGTCTGTAACAGCTGCAATGAAAGCTCAGGGGCTTGATCATTTCATTGGTATGCAGTTGGCATTGTTTGCATGTGGTTCGCTTGTGGGAGCGATTATTTTTGGATCGCATAAATTCCGCGGTTCTAATTGGTCGCATCTGATTGTATTTTTGACTGTTTTAACTGTCGGATTTATGCTTATGAGTCTTAATATAGACAGACTTATGCTTATGAGCGTTTTTGAAGTGCTTTCCGGCTTATGTGTTTCGCCAATTTTTGCTACTGGAAATCTTATTGTGAAAGCAACTGTTCCTGAAGAATCGCTTACGGAAGGTCTTTCATGGCTACCAACTGCGTCTGCTGTCGGCTGTTCTTTAGGCTCGATGGCTGCTGGAGCTGCAATCGACTCGTGGAATTCGCATGCCGGAATGATGGTTCCATGGATCTCAACAATGGCAGCTATACCTATCGCCACGCTTGGCTGGTTTATTGTAATGGTGCTTAAAAAGCGACATTAACTGCGCACGTGTGTAAAGTTTCTGCCGTTTTCTCGCTTTAATCCGATCGAAATTTTACAGCTGCGTAAAGTTTCTGCCGCTTCAGTGACAAAAGCTGAGTTGAGTCCTAACGGTACACTAGAAAGAAGTGCGCAATATCGCAAGATGTAGTGAGATGAATATGAAAATAGAATATGATGAACGTACTGAGGAAATTCTTGCTGAAGTAGTACGCGATGCGTTGCAATCTGACGCTGATAATATGCGTTCTCTTAATAACCAAGAATCTTCTGCGTCGTCTAAGCAAATTCGACAGTCGGTGAAAAAAGTGAATAAAAAAATGTCTGCTGATACTTCAACTAAATCAGTATCTACTAAAGATGTAAAAACTGCTAAAACTAAATCAACTAAAAAAGCTAAATTCAACAAAGAAACTAAAACAGAAAATGCAAAGTCATCAACTCGTAGAACAGGAAATGTTCTTCCTCCTGTAGTTAACGATCAAAGAGAAGGTGCTCTTATTGCGCCACCAAAATATCGCAAAGGTTCAATGCGAATCGTACCGCTTGGCGGTTTGGGTGAAATCGGCCGCAATATGAACGTAATTGAATATAACGGTCATATTTTGCTTATCGATTGCGGTGTGCTATTCCCAGAAGAAGAGCAGCCAGGCGTTGATTTGATTCTCCCAGATTTTCACTACATTCAGGATCGTTTAGACAAAGTTGAGGCATTGGTTTTAACGCACGGTCACGAAGATCATATTGGTGGCGTGCCTTACCTTCTTAAGATGCGTCCCGACATTCCGTTAATTGGTTCAAAACTAACTCTTGCTTTTGTGGAAGCTAAGTGCAAAGAGCATCATATTGATCCGGAGCTTATTCGTGTAGAAGGTCGCGATAAGATGAAAGTCGGTCCGTTTAACCTTGAATTTATTACTGTTACGCATTCTATTCCGGATGCGCTCGCTGTGTGCGTAAAAACTCCAGCCGGAACGCTTATTGATACTGGTGATATTAAACTTGACCAGCTTCCTCTTGACCATCGCATTACTGATTTAGTTGAGTTCGGGCGTTTAGGTGAGCAAGGCATAGATTTGCTTATGGCTGATTCCACTAATGCTGAAGTTCCAGGATTTGTAAAGCCTGAAACTTCGATTGGTCCGGCTTTGGATCGCGCTTTTGCTGAAGCTACGCGCAAAATTATTGTTGCTAGCTTCTCAAGTCACGTTCATCGCGTGCAACAAGTGGTTGACGCTGCGCATAAGTTTGGGCGCAAAGTTGTGTTCGTCGGACGCTCGATGGTTCGCAATATGTCAATTGCTGCGGATTTAGGCTACTTGCATATTCCTGAAAATACTGTTGTTGACTTAAAACAGGCGAAGGATATTCAGGATGACAAGCTCGTATACATGTGCACTGGTTCACAAGGCGAGCCTATGGCTGCACTCGGGCGTATTGCAGATGGCAATCACCGAGATATTACTGTTAATGAGTTCGACACTGTTATTCTTGCAAGTTCGCTTATTCCAGGCAACGAGCATGAGGTTTACAAAGTTATTAATAAGCTTGTGCAGTTGGGTGCGCGCGTAATTAACAAAGATAATGCTGCTATTCACGTGTCTGGTCATTGCAATGAAGGCGAGTTGCTGTACTTGTACAACATTGTGAAGCCAAAGTGCGCTATGCCAATTCATGGTGAGCATCGTCACTTGGTTGCAAACGGATTGATTGCAGTAAAAACTGGCGTTGATCCAAATAACGTTGTGCTTGCTGAAGACGGCGATGTTGTGGATTTGTATCATGGCAATGCTGCAGTTGTTGGTTCTGTGCCATGCGGTTACGTGTATGTTGATGGTGATTCTGTTGGTGAGCTTACAGATGAAGAGCTTGAAAAGCGCAGGATTTTGGGCACAGAAGGTTTCGTTTCAAGTTTTGTTGTAGTTGATACAGAGCACGCTGACGTTGTTTCTGGCCCAAAGATTTTCTTGAATGCTGTTGCTGAAGACGAGGCTGATTTTGAGAAGGTTCGTCATCAAATTGTTGAACAGTTGCAAGATGCCATGATGCGCGGAGAGCACGATACTCATAAGTTGCAGCAGATTATGCGACGAACTTTGGGTAGTTGGGTTGCTCGCGCTTTGCGCAGGAAGCCAATGCTTGTACCGGTAGTTGCGGATATTTCGGAAAATAATCAAGAATAATCAAAAATAAAGAAAATATTCGCAATTATTTGTAAATAGCTAAAAATAATCGTAAATATAATCAAAAATAAGAAAAATATAAGGAAGGTACAAAATATGCCAGGAGCAAATCTGACTCGCGTAGAAGCTCAAGAGCGTTTCGACGCTATCCAAATGCCAATTCATTACGATGTTGCGCTTGATTTAGGAAAGGGCGGCCGCGATTTTAAGTCGCGCACAAAGATTGAGTTCGATGCTAAAGCTGGTAGCGCAAGCTTCCTCGATTTAATTGCAAACAGCGTAGAATCCGTGGTGTTAAACGGTGCCGATCTTGACGTTTCTAAAGTTTTTGCAGACAGCCGAATTGAGCTTGCAAATTTGCTGGAGCATAATACCGTAGAAGTTGTAGCAAATTGCCAATATTCCAACACGGGCGAAGGCTTGCACAGAAGCGTCGATCCTTCCGACGGAAACGTTTATCTTTACACGCAGTTCGAAGTTCCGGATGCTCGCCGCGTTTATGCTGTGTTTGATCAGCCAGATTTAAAGGCTGTTTTTGACTTTAGCGTGGACGCTCCAGAAAGCTGGATTGTTACTTCCAACATGCCAGCCGCCAGCGAAACCGTGCTTGAAGGCCGCAAGACGGAAGACGGCACTTTGGAAAATGGCACTGTAGAAGGCATGAAGCGCTGGGTATTTGAGCCAACGCCAAAAATGAGCTCCTACTTAACTGCTATTTGCGCAGGTTCTTACGCCGAATGGCACACAACTTACAACAATGAAGACGGTCGCGTAGTGCCAATGACAATGTACTGCCGTCAGGCACTTAAAGACGCTTTTGCAAAAGACGTTGACTACTTGTTCGATATTACGAAGAAGGGCTTTGCCTTCTACGCTAAGACTTGGGGAGTGCCATATCCGTACGCAAAGTACGATCAGATTTACGTTCCAGAATACAACGCTGGAGCTATGGAAAACATTGGTATGGTTACCATTCGAGACCAGTACGTGTTTGAATCCAAAGTTACGGACGCTTATGCTGAGCGCCGCGTTGTAACAGTTTTGCACGAGCTTGCGCACATGTGGTTCGGCGACTACGTAACTATGAAGTGGTGGAACGACTTGTGGCTTAACGAATCCTTCGCAGAATTCACTTCTACTCTTGCCACCGCTGAAGCAACTGAATGGCACGACGCTTGGAGCACTTTCAATTCCGGCGAAAAAAGCTGGGCGCTTAATCAAGATCAGCTTCCAACAACGCACCCAATCGTGGCTCCAATCAACGATTTGAACGACACTTCCGTCAACTTCGACGGCATCACTTATGCGAAGGGCGCCTCCGTTTTGAAGCAGCTCGTAGCTTACGTTGGTCGCGAAAAGTTCTTTGAAGGAATCCACAACTACTTGAGCAAGCATGCTTACAGCAACGCTACTTTGGCTGATTTGCTTCAAGAACTTGAGCTTACAAGCGGCCGCGATTTGAAGGCGTGGAGTGCTCAGTGGCTTGAAAAAGCTGGAATTAACACGATTTCTACCGAAGTAGAAGAAGCAGGTGACGGCACTATTGCTTCCTTGCGTTTGCGTCAGAGCGCACCAGTTGAGCATCCTGTTCTGCGCGCGCATCGCTTGGCTGTCGGATTCTACAATGTAGACGAAGCAACTGGCGAAATTAAGCGCACAAAGCGAATCGAACTTGACGTTGACGGCGAAGTGACGGAAGTTGTTGAAGCGTGCGGCGAAAAAATGCCAGCACTTATCCTTGTAAACGACGACGACTTGACTTACACAAAGCTACGTTTTGACGAAAAGTCGCTTGAGTTTGCTGCAGAAAACTTGTATCGTTTCAAGGATTCTTTGACTCGCTCGCTTATTTGGCTCACGTTGTGGGATATGACTCGCGACGCAGAATTCCCAGCAGAACGCTTTGTGGAACTGAGCCTTAAGGCCTTGGCAACCGAGCGTGAATCAACTACTTTCCGCTATGCTCTTGGTCAAGTGAAAGTAACTGCAAGCCACTACGTGGTTCCAGAGCGTCAAGCAGAAGTCGCAAAGCATGTTGCTCACGAATTGTGGCAGTTGGCTTTGGCAGCTTCTGCAGGTTCCGACGAGCAATTCCAACTTGTTAAGGCTTATCTTGGCTACGGTGAAGTTGGAGATGCTGAGTTTGTGCGTGTAGCTAACGGTTTGCTCGACGGTTCTGTGAATCTGGAAGGCTTGGGAATCGACAACGACTTACGCTGGAGCATTCTTATTGCGCTCGCAGGTGTGAACGCTTTGGACGAAGCTGGAATTGACGCGGAACTTCAAAAGCGCGACACGACTGAGAATCGCGAATACGCTTACCAGGCTCGTGCAGCTCGCTCAACTGCAGAAGCTAAGGATTGGGCTTTTGAACAGGCTTTGCGTAATCTCGATTTGACGAATATGCAAATGGGCGCTGTGGTTGCTGGCTTTGCAAGCACTGCTAAAGGCGATTTGGTTAAGCCTTACGTTGATCGCTACTTTGCTGAAGTTGAGTGGATTTGGAAGAACCGCACCTTCCACATGGCTGAAGCTTTGATCGAAGGCTTGTATCCTGTGTATGCGCCGGTTGAGGAGCTGGTTAAGCACGGTGAAAAGTGGCTTGAGGCTCATGCTGATGCAGATCAGGCTTTGCGTCGCATGGTGCTCGGCAGCCTTGATTCTTCTCGCCGCACGCTTAAGGTACAGCATTACAACGCTTCCTTGTGCTAGTGCCTTAATTAATGTGGCGCGAGTTTTGCGCGACGACCTGCTTTCGCGCAGCATTGTGCGCGCGAAAGCAACTCGGAGCGTGAGCTTGCTCAGGTGGAAAGTCCAGTGGACTTTCCACGCAAGCTCAGCAGCGAGAGCGTTAACCGCGCGAGCGTTGGCCAATTTGTGGAACATTTTCCGGAGTTTTTCCGGCTTTTGTACCACAACCATGTGCGGAGAAATTTTTTATAGCGCGTTATGTAATGTTACGAGTAAGATGGCAAACAGTGTGTGACGCGCTAGTATGCGATGTTGTTTGCTTGCGCGCAGGATGAAGTGATTTTTGCGAAAGAGGCTTTATTATGCCAAGAATGTTTGGTACTGACGGTGTGCGTGGATTGGCGAACCGAGATTTAACAGCGCAACTTGCGTTAGATTTGGGTGATGCTGCAGTGCGCGTTTTAGGGGATAAGCACGCGCCGGTTGCATCTAGCTCTAATGAAAGCGAGACTTCCTCTCACGCTCGCCGTCGCGCGCTTATTGGCAGAGATACGCGTGTTTCTGGTGATTTTCTAGCTTCTGCTCTCGCTGCTGGCATGAGTGCTGGCGGTTTTGATGTTATTGATGCTGGAATTATCCCAACTCCTGGCGTTGCTTTCCTCACTTCCGTGCTTAACGTTGAAATGGGTGCTGTTATTTCTGCGTCGCATAATCCTATGCCAGATAACGGTATTAAATTCTTTGCGCGCGGAGGTTTTAAGCTTCCAGATAGCAAGGAAGATGAGATTGAGACTGTGCTTGGTCAAGATTGGGAGCGTCCAACTGGTGCTGGTGTAGGTCGAGTCAGCCATGATACTACTACAGCTACTAACTTGTATATTGATCATTTAGTTTCTGCTGTTGCGCCTTTAAGCAATGGTTCTACTACGCGTCCAAAGCCTCTTGCAGGCTTGCGTGTTGTAGCAGATTGCGCGAATGGTGCTACTTCTGTTGTTGCTCCTGAAGCTCTTCGTCGCGCTGGTGCGGAAGTAATCGTAATTAACGCTTCTCCTGACGGCTACAATATTAACGATCACGCAGGCTCGACTCATCCTGAGCAGCTGCAAGCCATGGTTAAAGCTTCTAAGGCTGATTTAGGCGTGGCTTTTGACGGTGACGCCGACCGCTGCTTAGCTGTTGACGAGAACGGCAATATGGTTAATGGCGATCAAATTATGGGTATTCTTGCTCGCGCAAAGCAGGCTGAAGGTAAGCTGAATCACGATACGCTCGTTGTAACTGTAATGAGCAATCTTGGCTTAAAGCTTGCGCTCAAAGATATGGGCATTTCAACAGTGCAAACAAACGTCGGCGATCGCTACGTTCTTGAAGAAATGCTTAAGCATGATTATTCACTCGGCGGCGAGCAGTCTGGTCACGTTATTAATCGCGAATTTGCAACAACCGGTGACGGTACGCTTACTGCTTTGACTTTGTGCCGTGAAGTTGTTCGTTCAGGCAAGAAACTTTCGCAAATGGCTGCAGACTTCCCGCAGCTTCCGCAAGCTCTTGTAAATGTGCCAAATGTAGATAAAATGGCTTCGAAAACTAACGCAGCTGTGCTTGCAGCTGTTGAGAAAGAATCGAAGCTTCTTAGAGATACAGGTCGCGTGCTTTTGCGTCCTAGTGGCACAGAGCCGCTTGTGCGCGTTATGTGCGAGGCTGCAACTCAAACTCAGGCAGATGAGGTTTGTGCTCGTCTTGCTCAAGTTGTGGTCGATAATCTGAAGCTATAAGCTTACTTATTTTTTGCGCCTGCTATTTGCTTACATTTCAGTCGGCTCTAGCAGTGCGCAAATAATTTTGATACACTTATATCTTTAGTGCGGCTTTCAAATTCTGCTCGCAGCATGTAGATTTTGTATGTTTTCGCGTTACTGTGCGCGTTACTTAAAACGGTGAAAAGGAGTCCTATGTTTACGCATCACGCAAGTGTTGATACTAAGCTCAGTCGCGCTGTTGAGCGCTTGCTTGATTCCGCTACAGAAGACGGCATTTTGCCGATTGTGCAAGCAGGTGAGCCTGTTCTTCGCCAGCGCACTGTGGCATATGACGGCCAGCTTACACGTGCTACTCTCACAAAACTTATTTCTCTTATGCACAGCACAATGCTGGAGGCTCCAGGCGTAGGTTTGGCTGCTCCACAGATTGGTTTAGGTCTTGCGATTGCTGTTATTGAAGATCATGTTCGTGACGATGAGGATGATCCTCGTGACATTGCAGAGCTTCCGTTTAGAGCTATTATTAATCCTCATTATGAGCCTATTGGTACGCAAACTCGTAGTTTTTATGAAGGTTGCTTAAGTGTTTCCGGCTATCAGGCTGTACGTCAGCGTTGGCTTGATATTCAGGCTACTTGGCAGGATGAGGACGGCAAACAACATTCCGAGCGTTTGCATGGTTGGCCTGCGCGTATTTTCCAGCACGAAACGGATCATCTTCGTGGTGAACTTTATATTGATCGTGCAGAAATGCGTTCGCTTTCCACTGATGAGAACCTTGAGGATTACTGGGCAGATGAAGCAGTTCCTGTAGCTGCTGCTCGCACGCTCGGTTTTGCAATATGATTTTAAAGTTTTAAAAATTATTGCAGTGTCGTTTTGTGCATTTCAATAGTAGTTATAGAATACTCATGTGTGTTTTTGTAATTTACTGCTTAAACGCGTGTATTTACTACATTGAATAAAGGAGAGAAAAATGAAGGTTTGTTCTCAATGTGGTACAGCAAACAACGATTCCGCAAAGTTCTGTAAGGGTTGCGGTAATAATGTTGAAGCCGCTCAACCAGTAGCTCAACCAGTAGCTCAGCCTGTACAACCTGTGTCTCAGGCTCAGCCAATGGCTCAACCAATGCAGCCAATGCAACCTGTGTCCCAGCAGCCAGCTCAGCCAATGTTTGTTCAGCAGAATCCGCAAATGACTCACCCAACTCAACCGGCTCAACCGATGATGCAGCAGGCTCCAGCAATGCAAGGTGCTCCTCACTATACTCAGCCAATGAATCAGATTAATTCTGAACAGATGGTGGACTTCTTCCATTGGCTTATTAGCGCAATTAAGAAGCCTTCTCAGCAGTACCATGTATCTAGCTTGTACGCTGTGCTTGTGTTTGTAATTAGCGCTCTTGTATCTGCAATCCAAACTTATTTCACGGTTCAATCTGGTGCCAACATTTTCAACTCTTTTACTAAAGTTGGCACTAACTTACTTTCGTCAATGTCGGAGCGTTCTATTTCTGCTCCACGAGTTTCCGTGCCTATTTCTGTATTCATTGCCGCTTTCTTCGCAGCAATGATTAGCGTTTACATGACATTCGTTGTGGCTTTGATTGGTGCAAAGATGTTTGGTGACCCAATGTCTGCCAGCCAGTTGCATGTTCAGTTCGCTCAGAAGATGGTTCCGATTGTAACAATTCAGATTTGCGCAGCATTGCTTGGCATTCTTACTCTTTCGACTCCGTCTGTGTTCTTGCAAATCTTTGCAGGATTCTTGACAATGCTTCTTCCATTCTCCTTTGTATCTCACGCTGAATGCACGCGTAAGATAGATCGCGAATGGTTGTGGGTTATTTACGTGTTGGTGGCTGCGATAATTCTTATTATCGTATTCTGCGTCACTATGGGAATCGTAACAAGTGCTATTTCTTCCGCAATATACGGAGCTTTATTGCACTAAAAGAATTTTGCTAATCTAATTAAATAATTCTATAAAAGCTTTTTAATAGAGTGTTTTTCGTAAAATTTGCGTCAGTTTAGCAAAATAACTTAAAAATAAAAATAACTTGGAAAAATTTTATTTCAAAAGTGCTTAGCGTATGAATAATATGCTAAGCACTTTTGTGAAATATTAGGAGTTAATATGAATTGCACTCAATGTGGAAGCCCTATAGATAGTGGCTCAACGTGGTGCTCAAATTGTGGCGCAAAAGTAGAGGATAATGCACAGCAGCCAATGGCGCAGTTTAATCAGTATGAATCTCAAGCGCAGCAGTTTGCTGTAAATACGTATCAGACGCAAACTAATAACACCGTTTTGCCAAATAACGTAAATAACGTAAATAACGCGAATTTTTCAAATAACTCTAATATAGCTTCAGTAAAGATGAGCAAAAAAGAATAAAATCATCCTTATCATAATTGGAGTTTTTAATGGTAGCTCTTGGTACTGCATATTATGCAATTCAAAACTATGTTTATTCTCCAGAAGCTACAATTAAACAATACGTGAACGCTTTGGAAAGCGGAAACTTTACAGAAGCAAGCAAACTTGTTGACTGGTCTCCTAGCGATATTCAAGAAGGTTCTCGCATCCTTTTGACTAATGAAGTTAGCAGCAAAACTAAAAATCGTATTGAAAATCCAGTAATTACCAACATTAGCTTTGATTCCAGTGTAGTCTCCTACAGAATTAATGGGAAAGAGAATAAAATGTCGCTTCAAGTCTCTTATCCTAAAACTGAGTGGCTTATATTTAAGTCATATAAGCTGTATCCTCGTGTAAACATTATGTATTTAGATATTCCAAACAGGATTAAAAAATCAAAGTTAACGTGCTAGCAAGAAGCTAGAGAAGAAAATTACCAGTGCTGTTAAAAGCAAATTAAGCAGTGCATTAGTGCATCAAATGGATCAGCAGTCCCTGCAAAGATTTGTGTTTTTGGCACCTCCTTGCGTAAGAAGAACTTAGGATTCTTTACATCCTACGACTATTCATATTCAGATGTTAAGAGAAGTGTTAACGGATATCCTAAACTTACATCCATTGATCCAGAAAGTGGAAGTTTCTCTACAGAAGGATTTGAAGAAACTGTAGAGTTCCGTCGTCAGGCTAGTAACGAAGACGAATGGCATGATGGTAATTCTGTAAGCAGATTCTACATCAACAGATCATTTAAAATCAAAGGCAACGACGTAAATATTAAGTTTGAGAACAATACATATCAAGAACAATATTACTAAGGATAAGTATTAAATAAAACTCGTTGCCGCTTTGGACACTCGTGCAGCACTCCGACCTGCCTGAATGCTGTGTTAGTAACAAAAAGCCGACCCCGCAAAATCGTAGGGTCGGCTTTTCGTATGTCGATTATAAGTGCGTATATGCTATACTGGCATATCGTATGTTCGCATACTATATAAAGTTATTTTTCAATGAAGAAAGGTAGTCGATGACGTTTATCTCTCGTGCAATACGCTACATTCTGAGGAAACGAATAAAAACAGCGATAGTTTTCATTATTGTATTTCTTATTTCGACATTGTTATTTTCTACTTCTGCAGTTTCAAGTGCTGCAGGTAGAGAAGGAGAAAAAGTTGAAGCGCAAGCAGAGTCTAGTTTTGTGCTCGCAAATAACCCTCAAATAAACCCTGGAACTCCTAGAGGAGCTGGAACTGTAAAACCTAAAGATGTACAGGCAATTGCAAAATTAAATGGAATTGCTTCCTACGTTGTTCGACAAAATGTAACAGCGGATTTAGTTAATGCTAAAGCGGCAAGAATTCCAGGCGTTCAGGATTATGATCAAAAGCGCGAGCAGCAGTTTGGAAATGCCGTTAATATTGAAGGGACGAATGACTCTACTGGTTTAAATACTTTTAAAACAAAAGCAATAACTATGTCTAAAGGCAAGCATCTTATTGCTAATAACGTTCATGCATCACTGATTCATGAAGATCTCGCTAAAGCTAACGGATTACATGTAGGAGATACTCTTACGCTTCGCGCTAATCCTTACGATGCTGACAATATTCAACAATCAACAGCAACAGTAAAAACTCGTATTGTTGGAATTTATGCCGGAGCAAATAAGCGTCAAGTCGCAACTAGGGCGGAATTGACAGCTAATACCGTGTATACGGATTTGCAAACTACTCGCGAATTATACAAATATGAGCCTGGAAAAGAAATATATCAGGATGCAAGTTTTAGAATAAAGCGCGGTGAGGATGCGGATAATATTATGGCGCAAGCTGCCAAATTGCCTATTGATTTGCAAAACTATCAACTAACTCGTGACGATCAGTTCGTTTCTGGTTTGTTGAAAGCAGCAAAGGGAGTGCGCTCAATAATGACTGTTACAACAATTGCTGTTGTATCATTTGCTATTATTGCTTTGGCATTAGTGCTTTTGCTGTGGATGAATGAGCGACGTAATGAAATTGGTGTGTTTGTTGCAATTGGCACTGGCAAATTATCTATAGTTGGTCAATATCTTGCTGAGATTGTGCTTATTGCAATACCTTCGTTAATTGTGGGTTACCTTTTTGCAAAAGTTATAGCTCCGTTGATGGCTAATGTTGCTCTTGGCTCTGTGCAATCATCAGCCGCTCGTGAATTGAGTAATATGGGTCAAGCTGGTGGAAATCTTGAATCAACTTTGGCAACAAAAACTTTGGAAACACTTAGCGTACAAGTAGACGCTCAGTGTTTTATCGGAGTTTCTACAATTGTTGGTGCAGTAATCGTTATTGCAGTTGTGTTGTCTTATTTGCCAGTTATATGCAAATCTCCTCGTGAGCTCCTCGGATTGCAAAAGTAGAACTATGCTGTTTGGCGGCATAGTTTTCATAATTCGTCGTATGAAAGTTATTTGAAAAGTTAGTGAGTAACATTATGAATGGTGAAGTAATTTCTTTATGTGCTCGAGCGAAACTTGCAATATTGCGCAAACCTCGACGTAACGCAATAATTGTGCTGATTATGACTCTTGTTTTAAGTGCGCTAGTTTCACAAGCTGGTATCAGTGCTTCTGTTGAGGGTGCTAGGGATCGTATTCAATCCAGTATTGGTTTAGGTTTTACTGTACGAGCAAAAACTCGAGGTGAAACTCTTCCAGAGCAAAGTAATACAAATTCTAATTCTGTTGCTACGTCTAATTCTCCAATTCCACAAGATTTGGGCGCGAATGAAGGAATTGACTCTAGTCAAATTCGTAAATTTGCTGCGATTTCGGGCGTAAAAACTGTAGTGGAAGAGTGCGATGTTTTAGCTGTGCCTGTTGGAAAGCAACTTGTGCTTCCTGCGCAGGGTCCAAGACTAGACGATGATGTTTTGGCTCATGCTGCTGGAATTACTGGCACAACAGATTCTCGATTGTCTCAGGGTTTTCAAGAGGGATTATACCGTTTAGAGCAGGGTGAGCATATTACTAATCGTTCTTCTGGTAGAGCAATAGTGCATCGTGATTTTGCTAAGAAGAATAATCTTAATATTGGTTCTACTATAATTCTTAAGCAGGGGTTTAATGTAAAAGTTCGTGTTGTTGGCATTTTTGCCGGCAAATTGCAAACTAAAGGAGCACTTCCTTCGGATACTTCAGAAAATCGCATATTTACTGACTTAAGTTCGGCGTTGTCTTTGGCTGGCTCTTCTAAGCGAGGTGTTTTGCGCTGTGTTGTCGAGCGTTCTGATTTATTAGCTAGTGCAATACGGGAGACTAAAAGTATTGCTGGCAAGTGGGCGGATGTAGAGCAGAATGCTTCGCAATTGTCTGATGTAATAAGCTCGGTTAACTCTGTGCAACAACTTGTGCGAATGATTTTTGTGGCACTAAGTTTTGTTGGTATTTTAGTGCTTGGACTTGTATTAGTGTTCTGGGTTAGAGGACGTATGCACGAGATTGGCGTACTTATGTCTATTGGATTATCTAGAGCAATAATAGTTAGTCAATTGCTTGTTGAAATAACGATACTCAACATTGTGTCATTCGTCATTTCGCTAGGCTTCGGTGCTGCTTTTTCTGGCGTTATTGGGTCTGCGATTTTGCATAGTGCTGATTCGTCATTTATTGCGGATGGTATGCCAGTATTGCCATTGTTGCAAACTCTTGCTGCTTTTGTTATTGGTTTGCTTATTTCAATAGTCGCATTACTTGTTGCAGTGCTGCCAATATTAATAAAGAAGCCTCGGCAAATACTAAGTGCTATGAGTTAGCAGAAATATAGTTGCGTATGTGAATTTTCTACTAAAAACACAATCACAAACAGCGCAATCGTATAAATGAAACAAATCTTATAAATCATATTTAAATTATGTAAAAATAAGGAGCTTATTATGTCGGATTTATTGCAATTAAAAAATGTGAAGTACACTTACGGACCTGCAAATATTGCGGTACTAAATGACGTGAATGCAGATTTCGAAATTGGCAAAATGTACAGTATTATGGGAGCTTCTGGAGCAGGAAAGTCTACTATGCTCTCGCTTTTAGCTGGATTAGATACTCCGTATAGTGGCGAAGTGCTTTTTAACGGTGAAAATATTGCAAAAACGGGATATGTTGAGCATCGCAAAAAACATATTTCACTTGTTTTCCAGAATTTTAATCTTATTGACTATTTGACGCCATTAGAAAATTTGCGATTAGTAAATTCACATGCTGATGTTCAAGTGCTAATAGATCTTGGATTAACTGAAGAAGAAGCAAATCGTAACGTCACTAAACTTTCTGGTGGTCAACAGCAGCGTGTTGCAATTGGACGAGCTTTAGTATCTTCTGCGCCGGTAATTTTGGCTGATGAGCCTACTGGAAGTCTTGACCCTGCAACGACTAAAGAAGTTATTGCAATATTAAAAAATGCTGCTAGAGAGCATGGCAAATGTGTGATTGTTGTTACTCATGATTCGAAGGTCGCCTCTCAAGCTGATGTAAAATACGTGCTAAAAAATAAACAGCTAACGCAAAAATCTGCTTGAGCGCCAAAACAGGCGATTTTGGGACACTCGTGCAGCGCGCTTACTGCGTTAGTGTCTGGAAACTGTCGTTATGGGACACTCGTGCAGATTGCGCTCGCGCTATAAGTGCTCGCTTACGAAACTCGCTCAGATTGGAAGTCCACTGGACTTCCAATCTGAGCGAGTTTCCGCTCCGAGTTGCTTTCGCGCGCGCTTTGAAGGAGCTTGAAATCAACAGGATTTCAAGCTCCTTCAAAGCGTGATTTGGCTCAATTGTGAAGCACGGTGTGCTTCACATGCCAAATCAGCCGAACGGCTATGCCGTGAGGAATAAGCACTCAAGCAGGTCGTCGCGCAAAACAAAAAGCCGACCCTGCGAAATCGTAGAGCCGGCTTATTGCTAGAATAACTTAACTACAAATCAGATGTGGAAGTAAAGCTCATACTCGAGTGGAGTTGGAGCCAAGCGAGCCATATCCATTTCCTCATGCTTCAAATTCAGCCAAGTTTCGATCAAGTCGCTAGTAAATACGTCGCCTTGCATAAGGAAGTCGTGATCCTCTTCCAAAGATTGCAAAGCTTCACCAAGCGAAGAAGGAACTTGCTTAATGCCGTCATGCTCCTCTGGAGGAAGCTCGTACAAATCTTTATCAACAGGGGCAGGAGGCTCAATATGGTTAATAACACCATCCAAACCTGCCATAAGCTGAGCGGAGAATGCTAAGAATGGGTTGCATGAAGGATCCGGTGCACGGAACTCAATACGCTTAGCAGCAGGTTCTGTACCAGCAAGAGGGATACGAATAGCTGCAGAACGGTTACGAGCAGAGTAAACCAAGTTGACTGGAGCTTCGTATCCTGGAACCAAGCGATGGTAAGAGTTAAGCGAAGGATTCGTAAATGCAAGCACAGAAGAAGCGTGCTTAATCAAGCCGCCAATGTACCAACGTGCAATATCAGAAAGTTGAGCGTAGCCAGTTTCCGCATAGAACAATGGCTTGCCATCCTTCCAAAGCGACTGATGGCAGTGCATGCCAGTGCCGTTATCTCCAGCAATTGGCTTTGGCATAAATGTTGCAGCCTTACCAGCTAAAGCAGCAGTTTCATGAACCACATACTTGTATTTCATCAAATCATCGCCAGCATGAACAAGCGTATTGTAACGGTAGTTGATTTCCTGCTGACCTGCGCCGCCGACTTCGTGGTGAGAACGCTCAAGAATCAAACCAACTTTTTGCAAGTTGTAAACCATGTCATCGCGCAAATCCTGATTGTGATCTACTGGTGGCACAGGGAAGTAGCCGTGCTTTACGCGATTCTTAAAACCAATATTGTTGCTACCGTCATCTTCAGTGTCGATGCCAGAATTCCAAGGAGCTTCATTAGAATCAACCTCATAGAAGGAGCGCTGCATGTCGTTAGCAAAACGCACCTTGTCAAAGATGAAGAACTCAGCTTCAGGGGCAAAGCTTGCAGTGTCAGCAATGCCAGTTGATTTCAAATAGGATTCTGCTTTAATAGCGACCTGACGAGGATCCCTAGAATATGGCTCATCTGTTACAGGGTCAACAATAGAGAAAGCAACATTCAGAGTCTTATGCTTACGGAATGGGTCAATATAAGCAGTGTCAACATCTGGAATAAGCTTCATATCTGATTCGTTAATAGCCTGGAAGCCTTGCATTGAAGAACCATCGAACGCCATTCCATCAGTGAAAGCGCTGTGTAAGAACTCGTCAGCAGGAACAGTAAAGTGCTGCTGAACGCCAATTAAATCAGTAAATCGTACGGATACGTACTCAATGCCTTCCTTTTCAATAAGGGCTGCGGCATCTTCTTTAGTTTGCAAAGTGGTCATGGTCACCATTCCTTTCTTAAAAAACCCAGTAATGAGTTTATGACTATGAATGCCATTTTGGATTTCAGCGACTCGAATATCTCGTTACGTTTGTGTTACATAATGTTACGTGTAGTTGCGTAGATGCGCATAATTGCAATCGTTTAGTAGGAAATAGTAGAAAATTGTAATAAATAGTAATAAATAGCGTAACTATTAAGTATTACAAAAATAGTTACCATTACATGCCGCTAATTCGCATTCATCAGTTCGCGCAGTTACAATAGTACCTATGAATTACCAAGAGCAAGAAATGCATGAATATAAGATGCATGAGCATATTAAGGAAAGTGAAAATAAGCTAGATTTAGCTTCACTTTTCCCAGCTAAAGGCGATGACAGAAGGCCGCCAGATTGGCTAGGTCGTGCACTTATTTACGTTGCAATTATTACTTTTGTGTCTATCTTCCTATGGTTCGCTTGGAATAGCATTTCATTCATTGTTTTCGATGTTGTGATTTCTATTTTTATTGCGCTCGCAATGGAACCGCTTGTTGTTCGGTTAATTAAGCATGGTTGGAGGCGAGGAGTTGCTTCTGGCTTTACGCTAACGGGCTTGCTTGTTGTAATTAGCTTGCTACTTGCTTTGTTTGGTAATTTATTTGCTCAGCAGGTTGTTTCAATGGTTATGGGCTTGCCTGATTTATACAATCAATTTGCAAATTTTGTGCTTCACTATACCGGTTTTAAAATGCCTAATATTGAGCAGCTTGGCATGGAAATTTTGAAGCATGTGCAAACATCTTGGGTTGTTGATTTTGCTGGCCAAGCACTTAACACAACATGGGGATTGATGACTGTTCTGCTTGATTTACTTACCATTATTATGGTTACGTATTACATTTCTGCAGCAGGTCCGGCTATGCGTCGTAGCATGTGCCGTTGGATGAATCCGCAATCTCAGCGTCGTTTCCTATTTATTTGGTCAGTTGTTCAAGAGCAGATTTCGAGCTTCTTATTTTCGCGAATTATTTTGGCAGCGATTAACGCAGTGGGTACCGCAATTTTTCTTATTGTAATGAATATACCGTATTGGCTTCCGCTATCCTTATTCTGCGGAATTGTTTCGCAGTTTGTGCCTACAATTGGTGGCTATTTGGGTGGAGCTTTGCCTATCTTGGTTGCATGGGGTTCCAATGGTTTTGGTGCGGCTGTTGCAACATTAATTTTTATTACGATTTATCAGCAAATTGAGAACATGGTTATTTCGCCGAAGATTTCCGAGAAGACTATGGATCTGAATCCTGCAGTAGCTTTTATTTCAGTTCTTGTAATGGGCGCTGTATTTGGTGCTCTTGGAGCATTTTTGGCTTTGCCTGTGACTGCAAGTTTGCAAGCAATTTTTAGAGTATGCACGAAGCAATATAGTTTAGTTTCTTCTCCGCTTATGAACGATCCTCACCCTGATCATACTTCTATTATTGTTCGTTGCGTTGAAGCGATTGGCCGTAAGTTCATGAATCCAATGAGTGAAAGTGTTCATCGTGTAATGAAAGGCACAAGCTCTCGCATTTCTCTGAACGAGGATATTCTATATTGGTATAAGCAAGCTTATGTGTCAGACTCTGACGATGCGAATGGTAGCAAAGTTTCTTCTAACGATTCTGATCAAACTGACGTATTGGCAACAATGCCAATTTCGCGCGAAATATTAGATGCCGTAAATAAAGATATTGCAAAGCGTAAAGTAGATTCTGAAAATAAGGATTCTTCTAAAGCAAAATTGCAAGTAGGCGAGTCTAAAATAGTAAAAAATACAAAAAATAATAAAAGTAACGTAAAAAATAATCCACGGAGCGGATGGAAGCGATGATTCTTCTATCAATATTTGATGTACTAGTAATACTTATTGGCATAAGCGGTGTTGTGTATCAAGGTGTTTGTGCTGTTGCATCTTTATTCGCTAAGCCTATTGTTTTTCCTGAAGCACCAATGGATAAGCATTATGCTGTGCTTATTTCTGCGCGCAATGAGGAAGCTGTTATAGGTAATCTTATTCATTGCATTCAAACTCAAACATATAGACAAGATTTTATTGATATTTGGCTTGTTGCAGATAATTGCACTGATTCTACTGCGCAAGTTGGCCGCAATTGCGGATGCAACGTAATTGAACGTTTTGATAAAGAGCATATTGGTAAAGGTTATGCGCTCAGCTATCTTCTCGATCATATTATGAAAATTGGTGCGGATAAAGTTTATGACGCGTACTTTGTTTTCGATGCAGACAATAAACTTGATCCGCATTATTTTGAGGAAATGAATAAAGGTTTCCACGCAGGATATCAAATTTTAACCAGCTATCGTAATTCCGTGAATCTTTCAGATAATTGGGTTTCGTCTGGCTCTGCACTTTGGTTTATTCGAGAATCGCGATTTACTAACAACTCTCGAATGCTATTCGGTTCGAGTTGCCATGCTGGTGGAACTGGATTCATGTTCTCGCGTGAGATTATGCACAGAAATAGCGGATGGAAATTCCATCTTCTTACTGAGGATCTTGAATTTACTATGGATGCTATTCTTCACGGAGACAAAGTTGGATATTGCGGTTCTGCAGTGTTGTATGATGAACAACCTGTGTCGTTTAGGCAGAGCTGGAGGCAGCGTCTTCGTTGGAGCAAGGGATTCTTGCAGGTATTTCGTTACTATGGAGCAGCTCTTATTCGACATGGTATTCGCGAAAGAGATTTTTCGTCGGTTGATTTTACGCTTATGCTTTTCCCATTTATGGTTTTGGCTGTTGCAAGAATAATACTTGGGTTTATTTTTGCTGCATTTGGATTTGTAACATGGATGAGTCAAATCTATTCAATGATTAACTTCATTACAACTACTGTTACAAGTGTTTTAGGCATGATGATATTTGTGTCGCTCACTATTTTAGTTGAACACGATAAGCTTGGTGCAACGAATAAGGAACTATTTGCGTACGCTCTTAGCTTCCCGATTTTTATGCTTTCGTACGTGCCTATTGCGTTCCAAGCTATTTTCTCAAAGAGCGAGTGGAAGCCGATTCAGCATACCGGTCGTTAAGCTCTCGTTTAATATGGTGCATTGCTCCAAGTATGGGTAACTTGTTTCGCGTTTGGAGTGTTGTCTGTGTCATTTTGCTCCAAATGTGGGGTAGGTTTCTCGTGTTTGGAGGGTTTTGGTGGGTTTTTGCTCCGAATGTGGGATGGTTGTCTCGCGTTTGGGGCGGTGTGTGCGGCTGCTGCTGGCGTTGCGATTGCGCAAAAATTGCGGGTATGAGATAATAGAAGCCTTGATATAAGCGTGTGATTGCGCAATTAATGTAGTGCAATGCGTGCGTTTATCTGTATACTGCGAGGTTTCTATGGTAGATTCTATTCCGTCTGAATATCCGTCCGAGTATCCGTCCGGAAATACTTTTGCTAGCAGCGTTCCAGTTTTTGGCGCAAACACTTACGACGCTACTAACGAAGATGTTCCAGCGGTTTCTATTAGCGGATTTGTTAAGACTTTTGGCAAGAAAGTTGCTGTAGATAATCTTTCGTTGAGCATTCCAGCAGGCTCTTTCTATGGATTAGTCGGCCCGAATGGTGCTGGCAAAACTACTACGATTAAAATGCTTACGGGCTTGCTTATGCCAGATGCTGGCTCGGCTTCGATTTTTGGCAACGATGTTTGGAGTGACGTAAATCGCGCTAAGCGCGCAATCGGTTTAATGCCTCAGGCCGACGAGATTTTTAAGACGATTACTGGCCTTCAGCTTTTAACTTACGCTGGCATGCTTCGCGAGATGAGCCGCGCTGAGGCTGTTCGTCGCGCGAACGATTTGCTTTCTGCATTCGACTTAACAGAAGCTGCAAACACTATGGTTTCGGACTATTCAACTGGTATGACTAAGAAGATTTGCCTTGCAACAGCTATGATTCACAGCCCTCGCGTACTTGTGTTGGACGAGCCTTTTGAGGCAGTGGATCCTGTTTCTAGCGCAAATTTGAAGGATATTCTTGCCGAGTATGTTTCTACTGGCGGCACGGTGATTATTTCTTCGCACGTTATGGAATTGGTTGAAAAAATGTGCTCGCACGTGGCGATTATTAACGAAGGTCATGTTGCGGCTGCTGGCACTCTTGAAGAGGTGGCTCAGGGCAAAGATCTTGAAGATCGCTTTATGGAGCTTGTTGGCGGACGTCACGCAGCTGCGCGCATCGACTGGCTTAACGGCGGCAAATCTGATAACGCTCCTGCATCTTCCACCAATCTCAACGCTTAAAAGGGAAAACCGTAATGTCTATGATTTTTACCATGGTTCGCCTTCGCTGGGCGCTTACTTTTTCTGTTATGCGAAAGTCAATTTGGCAAAAAATTGGCTTTGCTATAGCAATTGTTTTTGGACTTGCGCTTATATGCGCTCTTGGTTTTGCTGGCTGGGAAACTGGCAAGTACATTAATCCAGGAATGCTTGCAGATACTAAAAATTGGCAGGAATTCCAATTGGCTCCAATAATGGTTGCGTCGATTGCGTCAATTTTTACGCTGTTTATAAACGTGTTTATGTTTGGCAGCGACACAACACTAAAATCGCGTAGTTTTGCGCTTTACGGCATTCCTTACGTAAAGCAGCAAGCTGGCATGCTTCTTGGCTCTCTTTTTGGAGCGCTTTCAGTAAGCTGCACAATCGCGCTTGCTTTGTGGTCTTTAGCGTACAGAAGCTTTGGAATTGTGCCGGTTTTAGTCAGCGTAATTGCAGCTCCGCTTTACGTTGCAACAATCGTGTCTTTAAGCAAAATGCTTATTGAGCTTTTGGATACTATTTTAATAAACAAGCGTTCAAGAAACATTTTTTACTTTGCCATTTTTATAGCGTACATGATTTTTGTTTCATCAATGAATACGCATAGCCCTTCGCCAAATGGAATTGCGCTAGGCACAAGTTTCTGTGCTGCGTCCGCTTTTACACCATTAAGTGCAGCTATGGCTTTGCCGCTCGATGCTATTAATGGCAATTGGCTTGCTCTTGCTATTCGCTTCCTTATTTGCGTTGTAACGATTGCTGCTTGCTTTGCAATCTCTGTATTTTGCGCAAAATTAGAGCCGAAGTTGCTTCGTGGTGAGCAAAAAACAGTTGTTAAAACTAAGGGAATCGGCTTGTTTGCAGCAGTTCCAGACAACACAGTTGGTGCGATTATTGCGCGAATTATTAGCGTTATGAGAAGAGATATGCGTCAGCTATTTTTGCTTATTGCGCCGCTTTTTATGCTGGTAGTTGCAGGAGGAAGTAGTTTTAAGGCTAAAGGATTTGATTCTCTAACAGATAACTTAGGTGTTTCTGGATGGATGATGTATGCTGCTTTGCTTATGGGCATGGTTGTTGGAAACAATATTGCTTACGATGGCACAGCTTTTACTATGCATGTGATTATTGGAGTAAAAGGTTTGCACGATCGCTTAGCGAACGCAATAGTTTGGTCAGTGATTTGCGCTGTTTATTTTGCGATTATTGGAGTAGGGGTTTACGTTTTCCTTTTCTTTGTAGCAAATGTTAAGCAAAATGTGAATGCAGTTATGTTCCAGATTCTTTCGCCAATTGGAATAGCTTTTGCTTCCATAGGCATTGGCTTAATTTCTTCGTGCATTGCAATGTACCCTGTGGCATCAATCGAAAAGCCATTTTCTAGGCCGCAAGGAAGTGCTGGCGGGCGAAGTTTTGCAGCTATAGGCTTTATGCTTCTTTCTGTAGTTTGCATGATTCCTTCGTTTGCGGCTGCGATTGCGTTTATGATTCTTAACCCGAATCTTTTGTGGATTGCAAGCATTCTGTTCATAGTAAACGGCTTGATTGTGCTGGTTGTTGGCGTGATTCTTGGTGGCAAAGTAATGGATAAGCGCATGATTCGCATTGTAGAAAACTTGCGCAGATTCGCGTCTATTACTGCGTAACTTACGCACGCTTTGTTGCAAGCGCAATGTATAGTTAAGCGCGGTATTTGCAATCGATTTAAAGGTGTGCTCGCATGGAAAGTAATAAAGGCTTAAACGATGCCTTAAATATTCCTAATGCGAGCACGCCAGCGCAAAGCGGCGAACCCAACAAAAGTATCGAGCCTAAACCAAGCAGTGAACAAAAACTAAGTAGTGAATCTAAATCAAGCAGTGAGATTAAACCAAGTAGCGCACAGAAGAAAAGTAAATACGCTGCTATGGTTTTAAGAAGCCAATATCCTTCTCGTTGGCGATTGCTTATTGCATTTATAGCAGTTATAGTTAGTGCAGCAATTATTTTTACTTATTTTTTGCTTGACGTATACGATATTCTTCCTGGTCCTTTGACGTTGCGAAAACAACATTATGCTGTAACTGTTTCTTCTCCTAAATCACTTTTGCGAGTTAAATCACTAGCTAAAGGCGTGACTTATGGTAAAGAAATAAATCATTCGCAAGCTCAAAAACTTATTAACGAGTTGGTTTCCGATGCTTCTATGAGTAGCAGCACTTCAGCAGTAATTATGGATGCTAATGGGCGAGTAGTTGCTTCGCATGAGCCAAATGCTTTAAGAGAGCCAGCGTCAACGCTTAAAACTTTAACTGCTAGCGTAGCTTCTCGCACTCTTGACATGGGTTCAACTCTTGATACTCAAGTATTTTTGTTGCCTAAAACAGGCGGTGAACCAGAACGAGCTTCTAGTACGAATGCTAGAAAGCTTGTGCTTCGCGGCAATGGTGACATGCTTCTTGGCGTTGGAGAAAACGATTGGCACCATGTCAATGGCAGAGCAGGTTTAACGACATTAGCGAGAAGAACAGCCAACGCGTTGAAGCTTGAAAATATTCACACAGTTTCTTTAGCTGTTGATGACTCATTGTTTGGCGCAAAACGTGCTCCTGATTTGATTTATGAAACAGATGTTGAACGCCGCTTTTATGCTCAAACGTCATCTTTGGCTATAGATGATGCTCGTCAGCGTGACCTTTCAGTGCAAGGTGTTGACGCTGACGCTATGACAGATTTTCCGCTTTCTGATCCTCATCCTGCTTTAAGTGTCGGTCATGTTTTTGCTAAATTATTAAGCAAACAAGGAATAGTTATAAGTAATTATTCTAATAAAACCGCTTCTGATGAAAAAAATTCCGGTTCAGGCTCGTCTGCAGATGATTCTTCTGAAAACAATAAAGATTCTGAAAATGAAGATAAATCTGCACAGTCTGAAAATCTTGTCATACCAGTAAGCGAAACTCAATCGTTAATATCATCTAATTCGCGTTTAATTGCACAAGTTTCTTCTGCACCATTAAACGAAATAATGGCATATACGCTTCGTATTTCAGACAACACATTGGCGGAAGAGTTTGGTCGTTTGACTGCGCTTGCAACTCACAAATCCAACTCTCCGGAGGGTGCAGTTCAGGCAGTAAAAGAGGGATTGCGCAAGCTCAATATCGATATACGTGGTTTGCACATGTCTGATTGCTCAGGCTTGTCTCCAAAATCAAGGTTGCGCGCAACAACGCTAGCTCAAGTACAAGTGCTTAATATTAAAGCCGATTCTGGAGGTGCTGCAGCTGCTGAAGGATTGTCTCTTCCTGGTTTAGTTGGAACAGCAAGAAAGCGTTTAGCGGATGAATCTTCTGCCGGCATGCTTCGCGTAAAGACTGGTTCTTTAAGTGAAGTTACTTCTATGGTTGGTAATGTATCTAGGAAAAGTGGTGGAGTGCTAACTTTCGCTGTTGTTGCGAACCAGCCAGCTGATATTTGGGGAGCGTTCGTAGCGATTAATAAGTTTATGGCAGAATTGCCAAAACTATGATTTATGAGTTGCAATTTAGCATTATTGGCGCGCTACACTAGAAGCTATGGTGTATTCTTCTCGCATACGCGCAGGAATTGGCGCAATCAAGCATTGTTTTGACGAACTTTCATTATGTGCACAAGACGCGCGTTTTTCCGAACATGGCAATCACGCGACAGATGTTGATGCTCCTCTGGTTCTTATTGCGTGCTCTGGAGGTAGAGATTCTCTTGCACTTACAGCATTGAGCGTGATTGTGTGCGCAAGTAGGGGTATTCGTTGCGGTGTCGTAATAGTAGATCACCATTTGCAGCCACACTCAACTGAAATTGCCAATACTGCTGCTAAACATTGTTTGCAATCTGGAATAGATGAAAAGTACGTGTATATTCAATCTGTGAACGTTGAAGATTCGGGAGAAGGCGAAGAATCTGCTGCTAGAAATGCTAGGTATCAAGCAATTATTGAGGTCGCTAAAAAGCAGCGAGCTGCAGCCGTGCTTCTAGCTCATACTGCAAATGATCAAGCAGAAACTGTAATGATGGGGCTAAAAGATTCTGCAGGTTTAGAAGCAGTTGCTGGCATGAAAGCAGTGACATTGCGTCAAAACGTGCTTTTTGCGAGGCCTCTTATTAAGCTTAGTAGAGAAGATACTACTGGTATTTGCGAGGATTTAGGCATTTCATGGTGGGATGATCCTACAAATGGTGACGATATTTCGCAAAATGAGGAACTTTCAGAAAATTATCCATTGAGATCTCGAGTTAGACACACGTTAATGCCTTATATTTCGCGATTTTTTAATGCAAATATGGTTACTTTGCTTTCTCGTGGAGCTGAAATAGCTAGAGACGATCTTGACTATATTAATTCTCAAGTTGACGAAGCTAGTTCACAAGTGATGGAATTTGATAAAAATGCGAAAACTGTTAGGTTAAAAGCTGAGAAGTTAGCGCAATATCATCCATCAATTCGTAGACGAATTATAGTGCGTGCGTTAAGTGAGCTTGGTCTGCGTTTCTCGTCAAGTCACATATCGGCAGTGGACGAACTATGTACAAAATGGCATGGTCAGAAGCCTTTTTCGCTGCCAAATTATTACGAAGCGACTCGGCTCTCGCGCAATATCGTCATTCGTTTATGCCAAGATAGTGAACATGCAAGTTGCAGATATACGAGATGACATTGACTATGAATTAATCAGCCACGAAGACCTTATGAAGCGTATTCGTGAGGTTGCAAAGCAAGTGAGCGAAGATTACAAAAATCGTAATATTTTGCTCGTAGCAGTGCTTAAAGGCGCTGTTAATACGCTTGCTGTTTTTTCTCAAGAGCTGAGCGTTAATGCGCCAATGGACTTTATGAGTTTGTCAAGCTACGGCAGTGGTACTCAAACAAGCGGGCAGATTACAGTTCGTCAAGATTTAAGCACGGACGTGCGCGGGCGTGACGTGCTGATTGTTGAGGATATTGTTGAATCAGGTCGCACATTAGCTTGGTTAGTGGATGAGCTTAAAAGCCGCGGAGCTAACAGTGTAAAAGTTTTTGCTTTACTAAGTAAGCCAGCACTACGCGAAGTAGAAGTGCAAATCGACTATTCGGGATTTGAAATTCCTGACCCATTCGTAGTCGGTTTCGGAATGGACTACGATGAGCGTTACCGCAATCTCAATAGTATTGCAGTATTAAAGCCATCAGTGTATGGTGCTTGATTTTATAGATTCTATTCAGAATTTTTATATAAATTGAGGAGTTTGAAAGGAGCCTTATTACATGGGCGCTTCTCCTATGACACCGCAAGGCCCAATGGGCGGTCCTGGGCGTGGAAATAACGGGAATAATCCGTTTTTAAATCCACGTAACCCTAGGAATCAGCGAAACAACGGTCAACAGGGCAAGAATAATAAAAATAACGAGAACAACCATAACAATCGTCGTTCCTTCTGGCAGTCGCCATGGACGTGGATTGTGCTTCTTGTGTTGCTTTCAGTTGTCGGATTCCAAATGTTTGTTCATAACGGATCGCAAACTATCGATACTCAGGATGGTATTGAGTTAGTGCGATCTCATAAAGCAAGTTATGTGGAAATTATTGACAATAAACAGTTAGTTAAGCTTACGCTTGATAGTCCGTTTAAGAAGTTCGATAAACGAAGTAAGCAAAAGCGTGACTTTGGCAAGGATGTGCAATTCTACTACGCGTATGCACAAGGTAGGTCAATTGTACAAGAAGTCGAAAAGGCGAAGCCTTCTAACGGCTGGACTGCTAGCTTACAGTCATCTAGCATTATTTCGTATTTGATTACTTCGCTTGCTCCAATATTGTTCTTCCTTGGCATGATTTGGTTCATGTTTAGCAGAATAGGCGGTGCCGGTGGAAGTATGCTTGGCATGGGTGGCGGACGTGGCCGTGGCAAGTTGCTTGAAGGTCAGACTCCTAAAACTAAGTTTGCTGACGTTGCTGGCGAACAAGCTGCTGTTGAAGAAGTTGAAGAGATTAAAGACTTCTTGAAGGATCCTTCGCGCTACAAGGCTTTGGGCGCTCGCATTCCGCGCGGTGTGCTGCTTTATGGTCCTCCAGGAACTGGTAAGACTTTGTTGGCTCGTGCTATTGCAGGTGAAGCTGGTGTGCCGTTCTATGCAATGGCTGGCTCTGACTTCGTGGAAATGTTCGTAGGCTTGGGCGCGTCTCGCGTTCGTGAACTTTTTGACGAAGCTAAGAAGAATGCTCCTGCAATCATCTTTATCGATGAGATTGATGCTGTTGGTCGTCGCCGCGGAAGTGGCATGACTGGCGGTCATGATGAGCGCGAGCAGACACTTAATCAGCTGCTTGTTGAGATGGACGGCTTCGACAACGACACTAATTTGATTATTATTGCCGCAACAAACCGTCCAGATGTGCTTGATTCCGCACTTCTTCGTCCTGGTCGTTTTGACCGTCAGGTGGCTGTTGAGGCTCCTGATTTGGAAGGTCGCGAGGCAATTTTGAAGGTTCACGCTAAGGGTAAGCCTTTTGTGCCGGATGTTGATCTTCATATGGTTGCTGTGCGCACTCCTGGTTTTACTGGTGCAGACTTAGCTAACGTGCTTAACGAAGCTGCGTTGCTTTGCGCTCGATCTGGTGCTCAATATATCGATAATCGCGCTATTGATGAGGCAATTGATCGTGTTCAAGCAGGACCTCGACGTAAGTCTAAGGGTATGGCTTTGGATGAATTGCGTAACACTGCTTACCATGAGGGTGGTCATGCGCTTGTTGCTGCTGCGTTGCACCACACGGATCCTGTTACTAAAGTAACGATTTTGCCGCGAGGTCACGCACTTGGCTACACTGCTGTGATGCCAACAAGCGACCGTTACTCGCAGTCTCGCAACGAATTATTGGATCAAATGGCATATGCTATGGGCGGACGCACAGCAGAGGAAGTTGTGTTCCATGATCCAACAACTGGTGCTTCTAACGACATTGAGAAAGCTACTGCTATTGCTCGTAAGATGGTTGTTGAATATGGTTTCTCAGCGAAGCTTGGAGCTGTTAAGTGGATGGATACTGACGAAGATTCTTCCGGTTCACTCGATTCTTTGCAACCTCGTAAGTTCTCGAATCGTACTGCTGAAGTAATCGATGAAGAAGTTCATAAGCTTATCGAAACTGCTCATACTGAAGCGTGGGAGATTATTAACAATAATCGTGACGTATTAGATGAGCTGGTTCGTCAGTTGCTCGCTAAGGAAACTCTTAACGAGAAGGAACTTAAGGAAATCTTCAGTAAGATTCGTAAGGCTCCTGAGCGTACTCTTTGGCTTTCGGACGATAGAAGACCAGATTCTGATCTTCCTCCTGTTGAAATTCCAGAAAGTTTAAAGCGCAACGTTGAAGGTAAGAATGAGCAGAGTGAAGCTTCTGAACTTTCTGAATCTTCCAATAACGCAACTTCACAAAACCAGCAGTCTGATCAGATGCCTGTTGATACGTCTATTCAGACTACTGCACCTGCTCCTCGAACTGTTATTGGAACTGTTAAACCACCAGTTAATCCGTCTACTAATCAAAATGACGGCACTCAATTTGGTGCTTAATAGTGTAAATACAGTGCTAAGAAGCAGATAAAATACAATCATTAATAAACGCTGATAACAATATAATTTATTGCTGTCAGCGTTTATTTTTATTTTTCTAAGAATTTAATAATAAAAATTAGTGTTATATGCAAAAAATTACGCATGTTGATTTATATCGAGTACAATGTATCGAAATATTAATTTTGCGTATTATAGGTAAGAGTAAAAGATAAATAAACGAATAATTGGAATTTTAAATTGTTTTTATTAGAGAGTAGAAGATGAAATTATGAATACAACCATAAGTTTGAAGGGTATTCGCCCAAGCGGTGACTCAATAGTCATTGGATTATATTCTTCTATTTACATAGATGCTGTTTTAAAAGTTAATTTGAGTAATGCATTAGACGGAGATGAGACTAACGCAATAGATATTCCTCAAATTGCTGAGCGTCTTGCTTTTATGCTTAAACGTTGCGAAAAAGATAGCGAAATTGAGGAGCATCCTGCTATAGCTTTAGAACTTATTGCTAAATCTGTTTTAAATTCTGCTATGCACACTTGGCAAATTAGTGAGGCTGATATTACTGTTCATGCTGCTTTAAGAAGCGAATATTACGGCATGAAAAGCACTGTTGACGATATTTGTGTTACTTTGAATAGTGTTTCTAGAGAAGAGTTAAATTATTCGGAACGGCGTGTAATTCCTGATTCTCTTGCGCATGTTGCTGTTCGTAGTGGAAGCGTATCAGTTGACGATCTTGAGGAAGGCGAAATAGCAGATTACTATCGTTCTCTTATTGAGGAAGATAGAAAAGAAAAGCAGCGCAAAGAAGACGAGGACGCTGCTGCAGCTGCTAAAGCTGCCGTTGATATCGCAAATTCTTTCGCGGATGATTATGAAAATAATGGAGATTCAGAGTGCTCTTGTGTCGATGAATCTAAAAGTGTCAATTATGGCAGTGAGCTTGTTAAAAGAGAAACTAAGTCTCCTTTGTTCCGTATATGTCCGACTCCGTTACAGACAACTGCAGTAATTTCTATGAAGGGTGTCGCGAAACAAGACACGCGTTCTGCTATGCTGAGAATAGTTGCAATGCTTGAGCAGGATAGAGAATCTCGCGTAGATGGCGTATCGGCACTATATGTTGCCAATATGCTTGAAGGTGATTATTACGCGGCTGTATTTATTCTGTCTTCGGGCGGTGACGAGTATGAACTGCTTCGCTTGCTTCGCGCTGTTGCTACTTTGTATAAAGATAAGGTGACTGTGCGAGTGTTGGGTACGCGTTCATATGGTGCTTCTGCTGCTGATACAAGAACTGTTGATGCAGAAAAATTGCCGCAACAACTAGCGGAAATGGTGATGGTTGACCCTAAGTCGCCTGAACTTATGCCGTGGCTGCAGATAGAGTCGGATGCTGCTTTGGATGACAACTCAGTTTCGTACTCATTAGCGTTTGCTTTTGATGCTCAAACTGTTGGGGTATACTCAGAGCAATGGCTTATAGGGGATGGTTGTTAATGAAAGCGTATCGCACACCTTGGTGGTATCTGGTACTAGGGTTACTGTTTGGCTTTGTGCTGGGCGCATTTCTAGTGTCGTCAACAGAGTCTAGTGCTATGTCGTTAGCAGGAGCTCCGTGGGTTGTTGTTGCAATTATGGTGATTGCTGGCTTAATAACTTTTGTTATGGCGTTGCAAACTCATCAAAGTGTTGCTAACAAAGATAAAAATAAGAAGCCTGTAAGTTCTCAATTTGCTGTTGCAGCTCTTATGCTGTCTAAGGCATTGGGAATGGCAGGTGCTATTTTGTCTGGCTGGTACGTTGGGCAGTTGTTAATGAGTCTGCCACACAGTGAAATAATTCTGTATAACTCTGTTGTGCGTGAATGCTCTATTGCTGGCTTGGTGTGCTTTATTGATATGGTCGTTGGGATTTTGGGCGAGTGGCTCTGCCAGATTCCGCCTGAAGATGATTCTGAGTCTGTCAATAAGTCAAATCGTACGCCAGCAACGTGCTAGTATTTGCTAGCTATTAGTTTGCGTAGTTTTATGTAAGTTGCATCTTGCTTGAATTAAGTAGGTAAAAGTATTAAACGCTTTTTACGCAAGTTGCAACAAACGCTGGAATTTCAACGTTTGTAAGGATGGTATATTACTTTGGCTGAATTTATCTATCAGATGATTAAGGCGCGTAAATCGTACGGAGATCGTGTAATTCTCGACGATGTTACTTTAAGCTTCCTTCCGGGCGCAAAAATTGGTGTTGTGGGTCCGAACGGCATGGGTAAGTCGACGCTGCTGAAAATTATGGCCGGTTTGGAAAATGTGACCAACGGTGAAGCTTCTTTGACTCCTGGCTATACGGTAGGTATTTTGCAGCAGGAACCACCTCTTGATGACACTAAGACGGTTGGCGAAAACATTAAGATGGCTTTTGGTGAGATTGCGCAAAAAGTGGCGCGTTTTAACCAAATCGGCGAAGAAATGGCTAATCCAGACGCTGATTTTGATGCGTTAATGGAAGAAATGGGTAAGCTTCAGACTGAAATTGACGCTGCAAACGGTTGGGATTTGGATTCGCAGCTTGAGCAGGCTATGGATGCTTTGCAATGCCCAGATCCGGATTCGCCTGTTTCTGTGTGCTCTGGTGGTGAAAGGCGTCGAGTTGCATTGTGTAAGCTTCTTCTTGAAGCTCCAGATTTGCTGCTTTTGGATGAGCCTACTAACCATTTGGATGCGGAATCTATTTTGTGGCTTGAACAGTTCTTGCACAAGTACGAGGGTGCTGTTATTGCTGTTACGCACGACCGCTACTTTATGGATAACGTAGCAGAGTGGATTTGCGAAGTTGACCGTGGTCAGCTTTATCCATATAAGGGAAATTACTCAACGTATTTGGAAACTAAAGCAAAGCGTATGGAAATCCAGGGTGCCAAGGATGCCAAGCTTGCTAAGCGTTTGAAGAATGAGCTTGATTGGGTGCGTAGCTCGCCGAAAGCTCGCCAAGCTAAGAACAAGGCTCGTTTGGAACGCTACGACCAAATGGAGCAAGAGGCACGTAATTCCAAGAAGCTTGACTTCTCTGAAATTCAAATTCCAGCAGGTCCACGTTTGGGCTCGCAAGTTTTGGAAGCAAAGCATATTCACAAGGCTTTTGGCGACCGTGTACTTATCGACGACTTGTCGTTTACGCTGCCTCGTAATGGTATTGTTGGTGTGATTGGTCCAAACGGTGTTGGTAAGTCTACGCTGTTCAAGACGATTGTGGGCTTGGAGTCTCTTTCTGGCGGAGAGCTTATTGTTGGCGATACTGTGAAGATTTCTTACGTGGATCAGAATCGTGCAGGATTGGATCCTAATAAGAACTTGTGGGAAGCTGTTTCCGGCGGACTTGATTTTATTGAGGTTGCAGGCGTTGAGATTCCTACTCGCGCATATGTTGCAAGCTTTGGATTTAAAGGTTCGGATCAGCAGAAGCTTACTGGTGTGCTTTCCGGCGGTGAGCGTAACCGTTTGAACTTGGCTTTGACTCTTAAGCAGGGTGGAAACTTGCTTCTTCTCGATGAGCCTACTAACGATTTGGATGTTGAGACTTTGGAAAGCTTGGAAAACGCTTTACTTGATTTCCCAGGCTGCGCTGTTGTGGTTTCGCACGATCGCTGGTTCCTCGACCGAGTTGCAACGCATATTCTTGCTTGGGAAGGCGACGACGAGAATCCTGCAAAGTGGTACTGGTTCGAAGGTAACTTCCAAGCTTACGAAGAAAATAAGATTGCGCGCTTGGGTGAGGAAGCTGCTCGTCCGCATCGCTTGCACCGTAAGCTCACTCGCTAGTTGAGTTTTGTTTTCATTTCTTGGTGGAAACATTTGCTGGTGATTTTCCGGCGTTTGCGCGACGACCTGCTTTCGCGCTTGGAGCGTAGTGTACGAAAGTAACTCGGAGCGTGAGCTTGCATGGAAAGTTCAGTGGACTTTTTCCATGCAAGCTCAGAAGCGAGCGCTTATAGTGCGAGCGTCTCGGCGCTTTTTGACAACATTTGCCGTGATTGTGCCAGGCGTGTGCTAGGCTCGATTAGTTCACGTTTTGAAATTTAAGTTTTGAATACACATATTTTACGAAAGGCTATTGTGCCGCATACTCATCATGCTGCGTTCGCCCAAAAGCGAGGCGCGAAGAATACCAAGAACGTCAAAAATACTAGGAAATCAGCTGAAAAACGCAATCCTTTTGAATATCAGGGTAGTCATAAAAATTACGGTTCTAATCACGAGTTCAATTCGCGCAGGGAGCGAAATCGCAAAGCAGAAAAAGCTCGTCAAAAAGCGCGCGAAAAAGCCTTGCGCTATGAAGAAGTAGCTATTGCGGATGCTGAACAAGATTTTGCTAAAAATAATTTTGCTAAGCATAATATTGATAAAAATAATGTTGTTAAAAATGATATTGCAAAATCTCATAATACAAAACAAAATTCTGCAATATCTTTGCGTCCTACTTCAAAAAAGCAAAATCAAGATTCTCATAACGCAACAATTATTCCAGACTCTGCTATTGAATCTTGTGAAAATTACCGTGACGATGTCACTTTTGCGCAACTTGGAGTCCCAGAGCCCTTGGTAGAAGTGTTGCGTGCTGATGGGAAAACTACTGCATTCCCAATTCAGCAAGCAACGCTTCCTGATTCATTACAAGGTGCGAATATTCTAGGGCGAGGTCGCACAGGAAGTGGTAAAACATTAGCATTTTCTATTCCACTTGTTGCGCGTTTAGCTGAGAATTTTGTTGATTTAATTCATTCTGATAAAAATCGTAAGTCACGCGAGTCTAGTGAAATTCCTGCTCCTAGAGCAATAATTCTTGCTCCAACTCGCGAGCTTGTGCATCAAATTGATGACGTAATAGCGCCGCTTGCTGCAGCTTATGGCATGCGTACTGTGACAGTGTATGGAGGTGTGAGATACCAGCGTCAGGTATCGCAACTTAAGCAGGGTGCGCAGATTGTGCTTGCTTGCCCTGGACGTTTGGAAGATTTGCTGCGTCAAGGAGCACTTACGCTTGAAAAAGTAATGGTTAGCGTGCTTGATGAAGCAGATGAAATGGCGGATATGGGATTCCTTCCTGCTGTTACTAGACTTCTTGAGCAAGTTGCGCCAGATGGTCAACGCATGCTGTTTTCTGCAACGCTTGATAAGCAAGTTTCTACATTAGTTGAGCGTTTCCTTCCAAATGCTGTCGTCCATGCTGTGGATGATGCTGATTGCCAAGTTGACACTATGACGCATCATATTTTTGCTGTGTCTGCAGGGGATAAATACGAAGTTTTGCGAAAGCTTGCTTCCGGAAGGAAACGTTCTATATTCTTTACGCGCACAAAATATCAAGCGAAGAATATGGCGAAAAAATTTGTGCAGCAAGGTATTCCTGCAGTTGATTTGCAAGGTAATTTGTCGCAGAATCAGCGAGATCGTCATTTGGCTGTGTTTGCTGAAGGCTTGGTGCGCGTGCTGGTTGCTACGGACGTTGCTGCGCGAGGTATTGATATTAGCGACGTTGCATTAGTTGTGCAAACTGAGCCTCCTGAGGATCCTAAGTCTTTCTTGCATCGTTCGGGTCGCACTGCTCGAGCTGGTGAAGAAGGCGATGTCGTAACGCTTGTGCTTCCTAATCAGAAGCGCGCTGCTCATATGATGCTTCGTAAGGCTGGAATTCATGCGAAAGCTGAGGATGTGAGTCCTTCTTCATCAGTTCTAGATGAGATTGTTGGTGAAGCTGCCGAGCTTCAAGAAGGCTGGAGTATGCCGGAGCCGGAGCAGCAGAAGCGTAAAGGTCGCGGTCGTGGACGTGGGCAACGTGGTGAGCGCAGTGAACGTGGTGAACGTGGTGAACGCAGCGAACGTCGTTGGCACGGTAAACGTGGCGAACGTGGTAGTCGTGTTCATCGCTTCGGTCGTGAGTTTTAGAAACAAATGCTGTGTGTTTTACAGCATTTGTTTTCGTTTTCACTACTTTTGATAACATTCGCCAGTGATTTTCCGGCTTTTGTTTTCGCTTTAGTTTTCTTGTCTGTTGTGGTGCGAGGCTGTGATATTTTTCTCCTCGCGCTTTTTATTTACGTTATTCTTGTATTTTTGTCTATTTCGCCGAATGATTATGTGTTTTCGACAGAATTGCCCTATGTTTTATACATAACATCAACTGGTTTGGTGTTTTCAACAAAACAGCAGCAATACTACAAAAGTAAGTAGCAAGTTGGCAAGCAATAAGCAACTTAGTAATCAGTTAATCAGCCTGTTAAGCAAGTCAACAGTCGGTTAAACTAGTTAAGCCAATTAGCAAATACTTATTTAGATTGACCTTTACCAAATGCGCGCAGTTGAACGCCGTTCCAGTCAGTGCTTACGGTTAACGGAGTGGCTGCGTTCATGCCAGCTGTTTTTGCTGCAGATTGAACGGTACTAGAACTTGGGGAACCTTCGCGACCTGGTTTTGGAGTAAGAACCCACATAGGAGCGTCATTGTCAAGCATATTTGTGGCATCCATAATAGTGTCTGCGAGCTCATCTTCGTCGTCGCCGTCGCGCCACCAAATAATCACACCATCAACAGCAGCGTCGTAATCCTCATCTACCAACTCTTCGCCGGTAAGTTTCTCGATGCTTTCGCAAATTGTTTCGTCAACATCGTCATCCCAGAGCCATTGTTGGACAACGTCTCCTGGTTGGAATCCGAATTCCTGTGCATGCTGAAAAGCTATCTGTTCCACGTGATTTAATATATCAAAGCGTCACGAAGTGCGCACATTTAACGGCGTGTATTCAGTAATTTATCGTTTATCAATTACGACACACCAGGACACGCCGCAAAAATCGCGATTGTGACATAAATCACTATATATAGGTGGTTATCTTTGCGTCTTGCCCTAGATATTGTGCATGAGTTGGGTTATAGTAGAGCGAGTTGTTAGAAATAGTTCCCATGTTTGCAACGAGAGATTTTGCTAGAAGGAACAGTGTTTGAGAAAGGTCTGTACCGATGCAGGTTTTGGAAGAAACTGCTGTCACAAGCGCAGAAAATTGTACGGATGATGTAGTTGAAATTCCAGTTTCTCGCGTGCAGGTCGAAAAGCGCGATGGTCGCGTAGTTGATTTTGATCCGCTGAATATCATTATGGCAATCAAGGCTGCTTTTAAGGATTTGGGCAAGGAAGTCGGTCCGCAAGAAGAGCAGTTGATTCGTAATATTTCTGATCATATTGAGGCTGAAATTCAAGATCGTTACAATGGCCCGGCGAAGATTGAAGATATTCAGACCTTGGTTGAGCATAGTCTTATTGAAAATCACCTTTATGAGGTTGCTCGTTGCTACACGAGCTACCGACTGAACCGAGATATAGACCGCGCTAAAGCTACTGATATTAACGAGGCTGTTAACCGTCTTGTAAATCGTGATGAGTCTCTTGTTCGTGAAAACGCAAATAAGGATTCTAATGTTTATGCAACTCAGCGTGATCTTCTTGCAGGTGCTGTTTCTAAAGCTTCTGCGTTCTCTATGCTTCCTCACGCAGTTTCTAACGCTCATATGAAGGGTGATATTCACTTCCATGACGCTGATTATTCGCCATTTACTTGCATGAGCAACTGCTCGCTTCCTGATTTTGGCGATATGCTTGCTAAGGGATTTGCTCTTGGTAATGCAATGATGGATAGTCCAAAGTCTATTGGTACTGCTGCAACTCAGGTTACGCAAATTATTAAGGATATTGCTGGCGCGCAATACGGTGGTCAGACTGTTAATCGCGCTGACGAAATGCTTGAGCCTTACGCTAAGTGCGATTACGACAAGAATCTTGCTATGGCACACGCAATGATTCCTGATTCCACGCCAATTCAAGTCGCAAAAGATATGATTGACGGCTTGAAGGCTCAGGAGCCTAAGAATCTCCACTGCTTGGACAGGGATCCACTGCCTGCTGATACTCCTTTTGATAAGAATTTGGGCGAGTTGGATCAGCTCCGTGAAGTTTACGCAAAGATTATGACGCGTAAGGCGATCTACGACGCTATGCAAACAATGGAATATCAAATCAATTCTAACCGCGTTTCTAACGGTCAGACTCCGTTCGTAACTGTTGGCTTTGGCTTGGGTACTTCTTGGTTTGCTCGTGAAATTCAGCGCGCTATTTTGCTTAACCGTATTCGTGGTCTCGGCAAAGATCGTCATACTGCAATCTTCCCTAAGCTTGTGTTTACTATTAAGCACGGTGTTAACGCGGACGCTGGCGACCCGAACTACGATTTGAAGCAGCTTGCGCTTGAGTGCTCTACAAAGCGCATGTACCCAGACGTTGTGTTCTACGAGAATATTGTTAAGATTACTGGCTCCTTCAAGGCTCCTATGGGTTGCCGTTCGTTCCTTCAGGGTTGGATTGATCCAAAGACCGGCAAGGACGTTGAAGATGGCCGTATGAATCTTGGCGTTGTAACTGTTAACATGCCACGTATTGCTCTTGAATCTCACGGCGATGTGACTCGCTTCTGGAAGCTTTTCGACGAGCGTATGGAAGTAGCTCACCAAGCTTTGCGATTCCGTATTATGCGTTGCAAGCAGGCAACTCCTGTAAATGCTCCAACGCTGTTCCGTTACGGTGCTTTTGGTCGTTTGGAAGCTAACGAAAGCGTGGATCAGTTGTTCCGTAATGAGCGCGCAACTGTTTCTCTTGGCTACATTGGTTTGTACGAAACTACGGCCGTGTTCTTCGGCAAGGATTGGATGCAAGATCACAGCTGGAATGAGGAAGGCAAGGAATTTGCGCTTTCTTTGGTTCGCCGCATGAATAAGCTTTGCCAGCAGTGGTCAAAGGCGGAAGGCTACCATTATTCCGTTTACTCAACTCCTGCTGAGTCTTTGACTGACCGCTTTAACCGCATGGATCGCCAGAAGTTCGGTCGCATTGAAGGCGTAACTGATCACGACTTCTACACTAATTCCTTCCATTACCCGGTTTGGTTGCAGCCAACTCCTATGGAGAAGCTTCGCTACGAGGTTGACTTCCCGTATCTTGCTTCCGGCGGTTTTATTAACTACTGCGAGTTCCCATGCTTGCAGGCAAATCCTAAGGCTTTGGAAGCTGTTTGGGATTACGCTTACAAGATTGGCATCGGCTACTTGGGTACGAATACGCCAATCGATCACTGCTTCGTTTGTGGATTCCAGGGTGATTTTGAGCCGACTAAAGAAGGCTTCCGTTGCCCGGAGTGCGGCAACAGCGACCCAGATAAGTGCAATGTGACTAAGCGTACTTGCGGTTACTTGGGCAATCCTGTTCAGCGTCCAATGGTTCACGGTCGTCACGAAGAAATCGCTCACCGCGTAAAGCACATGTCTGGCGAAACTGGCCATGTGACTCTTAACAACGGTGAGTCTCGTGAATGGTATGAGGAAACAAAATAAACTTAGCTAATTTACTATGTTGAAACTTAGTAAAATAAGTATGACTAGATAATTTAGCTAAATCAATAGCTTTTCTTGTGTTTGTTGTTTGGTGATAATCTGGCCGTTAGAAATGTATTGCATTTTGTGATTGCACTTTCTAACGGCTGGATTTATTTTATTTTCGCAAATTTGGTTGTTTATTTTTTAGTTGTTTATTCGGTTTGGAAGGGGGTTGGATATGGCTCGCATGAGTTTGCACGATTTTGCGCCTGCAGATGTGAATCGTGGACCGTGGATTCCTACCTCTCTTTCCAATAATCCTCGCGCAGGACAGTGGTCTAGTGAGCGCATGAGCCAGGGGATGATCGCCGATTATAAGCGTTTTTTGATGACAGACGGCGAAGGAATTCGTTGCTCGCTTTACGTTTCCGGCTGCCCGTTCCATTGCGTTGAGTGCTATAACGAGTCGATTTGGGATTTTCGCGCAGGTCATCCTTATACTCAAAAGCTTGAAGATCAAATCATGGAAGATTTAGCGCAGCCTTATGTGCAAGGTTTAACGCTTCTTGGCGGCGAGCCGTTGCTTAATACGGGCATTTTGCTGCCTCTTTGCAAGCGTATTAGGAAAGAGTTTGGCAATACAAAAGACATTTGGAGTTGGACTGGATACACTTGGGAAGAGCTTATGCGCCCAGGGGAGACGCCTGATAAGCTTGAGCTTTTGCGTTACATTGATATTCTTGTTGACGGCCGTTATATGAAAGATTTGCACGATTCGCTTTTGCAATTTCGTGGCTCTAGTAATCAACGAATTATCGATGTGCCAAAGTCTCTGGAAAATCCGCAAAATCCTCCTGTAATCTGGGAAAAGCTTCACGATCAGGAGCGTTTTATTCCGTCGATTTACGGAAAAGACCGCGCGCAAGGCGAAGGCGACGCTTCGTAATCCTATTGAATGCGCCACTCATACGATATATTTAACAATGTTTGTGGACGATTATAAGAATGCATACATATACACATGTTAAGCTAAATATAATTAACCTAGTAACATCTGTATTGCAAACTGTCAAAAGAATTATGCTAACTATGCTCATAAATACTGTAACTAAACGATATACAGTTGGGTATGTTTTTTCTTTGCATAAATATAAAAGATAGATTAGTAATATTAATAGGACGAATGCTTGAATGGTGAGACTAACAGTATTAATACAAGTGTTATCGTCTTTTAAGTCCTTCAATTGTTTAAAGAAATAAATAGCTGACGAAATATAACAAAGCAGCGTTATTGGCAGTAGAACTATGTGTTTGCTGTTCATATTGTTCCTCACATAATTGTTGATATTAATGTGGAAATTCTCACTGCAAGTCGACACGAATGCCTTTCTGCTGTGCTACAGCGCCAACTATCTTTGTGTTACTCATAAGTTTCTTCTTGGGTGTTGGCTTGAACTTGCAATGATAGTAAAAAAGACATGGATAATGCTACTGAGCAAGTAAGTATTCTATTAATAGCTTTTTTATATTCATGACAGTACCTCTTTATACATGCGAATATACACTTTTCATTATATAATTTTTTATAAGATGAAATCAATCGTTGTTTATAATTTGAATGTGTAGAAGCACTTTTTCGTATGTGATTTGTCTGTATACTACTATGTCAAAGATTCATCTATTTATGCATTTGGTAATGAAGTAACTCAATACGGAAATGCGCCATGCGCAATAATTCAAATATGTATTTGAAGAAGTGATATTATTAAACCTACACATGACGTTATGTAGGGGAAGGGATGCAATGGCAGAAAAGCCGAAGAACAATTCACGAAAAATTAGCAATAATTCTCCTCGCGCATTGCGTACGATTCTGTTATCTTTAAAAAAGTACCGTTTTCTTGGCGTTTTAACAGTTGTTACTATTCTCGTTGAAGCTGCTATGCAAATTGAGATTCCTACAGTAATGTCAAATCTTATTGATTTTGGCATTATGTCACGTTCTCAAGAAGCTGTGCAATATTATGGTTTGCAATTGCTTATTTTTGCTGCAATTGCAATGATTGCAGGCGTTATTTCTGGTATTTGTTGTGCGCATTCTAGTGCTGGTTTCGGTAAAAATTTACGTCACAACATGTTTTCACGCTTACAAAGTTTAAGTTTTTCTGATTTAGATAAGTTTTCTAGCGGCACTGTTGTTACGCGTATGACTAGCGATGTGTCAAATGTGCAATTTGCTTACCAAATGATTATTCGCTCTGGTGTTCGCAGCGTTATGATTATCATCACTGCTTGGTGGTTTACTTTTTCAATTAGCCCTGCTATCTCGTGGGTTTTTCTTTCATTCGTGCCTATTATTGGTGCAATTGGCGCTGTTGGAGCTAGTATAGTTGCTCCAGCATTTTCTCGAATTTATCGAATGATTGACGAGATGAATAATAGAGTTGGCGAGAATTTGCATAATATTCGCGTCGTAAAGTCTTATGTGCGTTCTGATTATGAAATAAGTCGTTTTACGCGTATTTCACATAAAATCTATGATTATTTTATTAAAGCTGAGTATGTGTTAAATTGTAGTATTCCTTTGTTTAACTTATGTTTTTATTCTGGCATGCTACTTATTGCGTGGTTGGCTTCGCACGAAATTGTGGCTTCGGGAAATAATCCTGCTTTTGGTTTAACAACAGGAAATCTTGCTGCATTAGTAGTGTATGCTTTGCAAATTTTGTTTGCTTTAGCGAATTTAGTTGCAGTTTTTGTAATGTCGTTAACAGCTCGAGCTTCGATGCATCGTATTTCACATGTTTTGCAATCTCGAAATACTGAAGTTGTTTCCAAGCATCCGCTGACAAAGCTTTCTGACGCTTCTGTGCGTTTTGAAAATGTTTCGTTACGCTATCCTCAATCAGATAATACAGATGAATCTGCCCCAGCAGAACAGGAAATTTTACATGATATAAATATATCTATTCCTTCTGGAGCAACTGTTGGTGTTGTTGGTGCAACGGGATCTGGAAAATCAAGTTTAGTGCAATTAATTGCAAGACTTTATGACGTAACTTCTGGCACTCTTTTTGTAGGTGGAAAAGATATTCGCGATTATGATTCTTCTAGTTTGCGTGGAGAAGTTGGCGTTGTTCTACAAAAAAATATTTTGTTTAGTGGCACAATTGCAGAAAATCTTCGCTGGGGTAGAGCGGAAGCAAGCGATGATGATTTGCGTCAAGCTTGCGAAATTGCTTGTGCTGATGAGTTTATTAAAGATTTACCAGATGGCTACAATACGCATATTGATCAGGGCGGTAAGAATGTTTCCGGTGGTCAGCGACAGCGTTTGTGCATTGCGCGCGCACTTTTGAGGAAGCCGAAAATTTTAATCCTTGACGACTCGATGAGTGCAGTTGATATGAAAACTGATAGTAAAATTCGCGATGGCTTGAAAAAGTTTATGCCTGATTCTACGCAAATTATCGTTGCTCAGCGCATATCTTCAATCGAACATGCAGATATTATTGTTGTTCTTAAAGATGGTCGTGTTGTTGCTAACGGTTCGCATGATGAATTATTTAAGTCTTGTGAATTTTACAGAAATATGGCGATTTCTCAAGAAAAAAGTAGCATAACTGGCGCAACTAAAGAAGAAGGAGCTAAATAACAATGGCTAAGAATAAAACGGCTCACTCTTCTAAAAATGATTCAGCTATTAGTTGGGAAACTCTTAGCAGACTTGCCTCTTATGTGCTGGTGTATCGAGTTAAAATTTACGTAATTATTGCATCAATAATAGTTAGCGCAATTGTGCAAGCTGCAAGTGCAGTGTTTTTGCAATCTCTTGTGGACTCGTATATTCTTCCGCTTGTCGGTAAGCATAATCAGGATTGGACGCCTCTTGTTCGCATGATTATTCTGATGGCAAGTGTTTACGCTGTTGGTGTGTTTTGTTCTTGGCTTTGGAGCAGACTTGTTGCGAATATATCTGAAAGTGTTATGCGTGATTTGCGAGATTCTATGTTTAAGCATCAGCAGAAGCTTTCATTGCGTTACTTAGATTCTCAAGGTTACGGCGATATTATGAGCCGTTACACAAACGATACTGAGGTTCTTCGTGAGGCAATTTCGTGGGCATTTCCGGACTCTTTTTCTGCGCTAATGTCGATTTTGGCAGCGTTTATATCTATTATGTGTCTATCGCTTCCGGTTGCAGTTTTTGTAGTTATATTTACTGCAATATTGCTTTATTTAGTGCGTTTTATGCTAAAGAAATCTGGCAGTCTATTTGAGCAATTCCAGCATGCATTAGGTGAGCTAAATGAGTTTGTTGAAGAATCTGCAACAGGCAGCAAAGTGATTAAAATTTTTAATCATGAGGCAGATTCTATTGAAAAATTAGATAATTGCATAGAAAAAGTGCAAAAAATTTCTGCAAGTGCAAATTCTTATGCAAATAATGTAATGCCTGTTATTAGTAATGCAAGCTATTTGCTTTATGTATTAATTGCTTTACTCGGTGCGTGGGCTGCTTCAGCAGGTCTGCCAACGCTGGGATTAGCTGGATCTAGTACTCTTACATTGGGTACACTTATATCTTTGCTGGCACTTTCGCGCGCATTTATTAACCCTATTGGCGAAATTACAATGCAAGCTAACGCACTTATGATGGCTCTTGCAGGAGCTTCTCGTATTTTTGAGTTACTTGATGAAAAGCCAGAACTTGATTCTGGCAGTGTGCAATTAGTTAAAGTGCGTGTACTTCAGTCTGATGAAGATCTTGGAGAAAAATCAGCATTTGATGTGCTTGAAGAAGTAGATGAACAATCTGAAGGAAGCAATATTTATTGGGCTTGGAAAAGATCAAAGCAAGATAATGGTACTAAAGCTAAAAAGCGCGCTCAAAACTTAAGTGAAATGGCTCAAGAGATTGTGTGCCATGCAAAGCGAGATGCTCGCACTTCTAAGGATGGCCGCTATACTTTGCTTCGAGGCGACGTGCGTTTTACGGATGTTGTGTTTGGTTACAAAGAAAATCATCCTGTTTTACACGATATTACGTGGTTTGCAAAACCTGGTCAAAAAGTTGCTCTTGTTGGAGCTACAGGTGCTGGAAAAACTACTATTGCTAACCTTCTTACGCGTTTTTACGACATCGATGATGGGCAAATTTTGTATGATGGCATTGACGTGCGCGATATTTGCAAAACGGATTTGCGCCACGCTATTGGCACTGTTTTGCAAGATGTGAATTTATTTACAGGCACAATAATGGACAATATTCGTTATGGAAATCTTGATGCTAGCGACGAAGATTGTATTCAAGCTGCAAAATTAGCTCATGCTGACGCGTTTATTTCTCATCTTCCTGACGGATACAATACGCAGCTTAACAATGGTGGTGAAGGGCTTTCTCAAGGTCAGAAGCAGCTTATTTCTATTGCTCGTGCTGCAGTAGAAAATCCGCCTGTGTTGATTCTCGATGAAGCAACTTCATCGATTGACACGCATACTGAAGAGTTAGTTCAGCATGGAATGGATTCTTTGATGGAAAGGCGTACTGTGTTTGTAATCGCTCACAGACTGTCTACAGTGCGCAATGCTGATGTGATTATGGTGCTGGATCACGGTCGCATTATTGAGCGCGGTTCACATGAGGAATTATTGGCAAAACGTGGGGAGTATTATCAGCTTTGCACTGGAGCTGTTGAGCTTGAATAATAGCTTGATTTTGTGCGGCAACACGCCGAACACGCGCGGCACTTGCATTTTGCTAAGGATTCTGTAAGATAGTGACTCGGCTGTTCGAGAGAACAAAGCCACGGCCCCGTAGCTCAGTTGGTTAGAGCGCCGCCCTGTCACGGCGGAGGTCACCGGTTCAAGTCCGGCCGGGGTCGCGATTAATAGAATACCCGGTTCGCCGGGTTTTTTATTCGTCATGGCTCTGTAGCTCAGTTGGTAGAGCGAACGACTGAAAATCGTTAGGTCAGCGGATCGATCCCGCTCGGAGCCACAACAAAAACGCGCGACACGATTTGTGCCGCGCGTTTTGTTTTATTCGCTAGTCAAGCTGCTTCCACGAATCAACATCAATATGATGCTCAGGATTTGCCTGCCAAGCTGCCCAAGCAGATTCTACGATATCCTTAACGTCGTAGCGAGCATGCCATCCCATTTCTTCGTTAATTCGCTTCGTGCTGCCAATAAGCTGTGGAGGATCTCCAGCTCTGCGATCAAGAACAGTTTCTTTAAATGGTAAACCGGTAACTCTGCGCACTTCGTCAACAATTTCGCGCACAGACGTGCCCTTACCAGTTCCTACGTTAAAAGCATCGTACTTGCGCTCGTCGCGATCCAAATACGTGAGTGCCGCAATATGCGCGTCTGCTAAATCAGAAACGTGAATATAGTCGCGAATGCAAGTGCCATCAGCAGTAGGATAGTCGTCGCCAAAAATAGCAGGTGCTTTTCCTCGCTGTAGTCTGTCAAGAAGCATAGGAATTAAGTTCAAAATCGCAGGATCTTCCAATTCCACCGGACCGCATCCAGCTACGTTGAAGTAACGCAGTGCGCAGAAGCGAATTCCGTATGTGTGCTCGCAAGCACGTGCCATCCACTCGCCAAAAAGCTTGGTTTGACCATAAGGGTTAATTGGCAACATTGGCACAACATCTTCTGGTACAACTTCAACAGGAGGTACTCCATAAGTTGCTGCAGAAGAAGAAAATACGAGCTTCTTAACTCCGCTATCTTTCATGCCTTCAAGCACATTAAGCATGCCGTTAATATTCTGTTGATAATACCAAAGTGGCTTTTCTACGGACTCTCCAACTTGCTTTCTAGCAGCAAAGTGAATTACAGCATCGACGTGCTCATCTTTCATAATTTGCGCAAGTCGCTTTCCTGCATCAGGAGAAGAGATATCCATACCATAAAGACGTGCGCCTTCAATTCTTGTAGGCTTTCCGTAGCTTAAATCGTCAACGACGACGACATTTTGCTTTGTTTCATGTAAAGCGTGAACTACATGTGCTCCAATGTATCCGCATCCACCTGTAACAAGAACAGTCATTGTCGACCTTCCTTTTGAATAATATCAATACAATCAGTGAGATTATATCTCGTAAAACTGAAGTTTAATGATATGCATCTGTTGCATAACATCTGTTATTCTCGCATTTTGATTCTGCAGCGTATGCTTAACTTGAATGTGTTAGTTGTATTATTTTGTAAGGTGATGTTCGAATGATATTTGTTGCGTTATCTATATTACGTGTGATTATACGCGCTTATTTGATAATAATGATTATTCGAATGGTTGCAGATTGGTTATTTGTGCTTGTTCCTCGTATGCGTCCTAGAGGTGCTTTTAATTTTCTAATACGGATTATTTATTTCATAACAGAACCGCCATTACGCGTATTGCGCAAGTTTATTCCGCCAACTCGTTGTGGAAATATTAGTATTGACGTAAGTTATATGCTTTTATATTTTGCTCTATACGTTCTTCAAATTTGGTTATAGATGAGTTTATGGTTTTTTAACGCGTAATTTTTATAAAAGCGGCGTTTTGTTGCATAAATTTTTGTATTAACCGCACTAATTTTCTGCGGACGTGATAGCATCGAATAGATATATATCAAAGGGCTATGCCCAAAAAGCGAGGTGTAAAGCATATGACTCTGTTGACGCCTAAGGACATTCGAGAGCATACCTTCCAAATTGTACGTTTTAAGGGAGGTTATGACGTTGACGAGGTCGACGAGTTTCTCGATCAGGTTACAGAAACAATAGAAGCACTCGGTCAGCAGGCAGTGCAGGGCCTAGGGGCTTCCACGCAATCTCTTGGCCGTGATGTTGCGGGTTTGAATACGAAGATTGCTGAGTTAACTTCTAAGGTAGAATCCTTAACTAAAGAAAATGAGGCATTGCGTGATGCTTCTAAGAAGCAGGGTGAATCAAATGAAGCTGCTTCTCAACTTGAAGCTACTGCAACTAAGTTGCGTGAAGCTGAAGAAAGTAATCGTGCTTTGACTGCTCAAAACCAGCAGTTGAAGGAACAGTTAGATGGTTTGGGTGCGCAGGTAGATCAGTTAACTGCTCAAACTGCTCAAGCAGACAATGCTAAGCAGGTTCAAAAAGAGCTTGAAACTGTTACTCGCGAGCGTGACGACTTCCGTGCAAGCAGCGAAAACTTGGGTCGCGAGCTTGAAACTGTTCGCCAGCAGCTTGTTGTCACTCAGCAAGAAAACACTAAGATTGAGGAACTTTCCAAGCAGTTGGAAGAGTCTCGTCAGCGTGAAGAGCAGCTTCGAAAGCAGGTTGCTAAGATGGAACCAAATACTGAAACTGGTAGCTTGCAAAAGATTGCTGGTGCTGGTGCAGAAGCACAAGGTTCTGAGCCAGAGCGTGCAACTGCAATGTTGACTCTTGCTATGCAATTGCATGATCAATATGTAGATAAAGGCAAGGCTAAGGCTCAACAAATTGTTGAAGAAAGCCAAGCTCGTTATAACGAAACTGTTGCTAAGGCAGATGAATATTCTGCACGCACTCGTTCTGAAGCTGAAGAATACAGCAAGCAGACTCATGCTGATGCTGACGATTACTCTACTCGTACTCGCGGCGATGCTGATTCTTATGCTGCTCGTGCTCACAATGAGGCTGATGCTTACTCTGGTAAGGTTCGTCAAGCTGCTGATGATTACTCTAAGCAGACGCATGATCAAGCTGACCAGTATGAAGCTGAAGTACAGCATCGTGCTGCAGACTATGATTCTACAACTCGTACAGCTGCTGATGCATATGCTCGTCAGGTACGTGAGAATCTTGAGAAGCAAACTCAAGTTATTGAAGGAAATATTCAGAGCCTCAAGCAATTTGAGACTGAATATCGTACTCGCTTGACTGATTTCCTTGGTCAGTTGGTTGCTCAAGTTTCTGATGAAAATACCTATGCTGCATTAGGCAACAAGCAGGGTGAAGAATCTGGTAAGCAAGAGTAGTTTTTAGCAGTGCGTGACTGATATTTTAAAATGTTGCGCACTGCACCGATACTATTTGAATTACTAAAGATCGGATAAATATTGACGCATAGAGATGTGCGTGTGAAACGGCTACGTACTCGCGTAGCCGTTTTTGCACTAATTGTTTTTATTGGTGTTGTGCTAGATCGCATAACAAAACTTTGGGCTTTGGCGACGCTTAGTGACGGGAAAAACATTGAGCTTGTGCCGCACTTGCTTTCTTTAACTCTTGTACGAAATCCTGGAGCATCATTTGGCTTAGGTTCTTCTTTTACATGGGTTATTAGCGTATTAGCTTGTGCTGCTTGTGGTGCCATGATAGCGGCTATTAAGCACACAAAATCTTTGTATTGGACTATTGCGTTTGCTCTAGCGTTTGCTGGAGCTTTCGGAAACCTCATTGATAGAGCGCAATATGCTCAAGGTTTTTTGAATGGCAAAGTCGTAGATTTTATAAACTACGGTTGGTCTGTTGGGAACGTTGCAGATATTGAGCTTATGTTTGCAGGAATCGCAGTTGTATGCCTTATTTTGATTGGGATTCCTCTTTTCGGGCATGCCGATGAGTGATATTTGCTTTAAAGTTACAAGCCAATTTTCCGACTGCAGATTTGATGTTTGCTTATCAAAACTAATGGGAGTTTCGCGTGCAAGTGCGATATCTCTTATTGAGCGTAACCAAGCGAAAATCTTAGGTAGAAAATCGCAAAAATCCTCCATTTTGCAAGATGGCGATACGATTGTTGTCGATCAAAAAGAAAGTGCAGAACAAAAAGAAGAGCAAAATAATGAATCTTCTGTATGTAATATTCCAATTATTTACAACGACGACGATGTTGTTGTAATAGATAAGCCTGTTGGAGTTGCCTCTCACGCAGCAAAGGGATGGAGTGGGCCGACAGTTCCAGAATGCCTAGAAGCTGTTGGAATAGATATAAAAACAACGCTGTGCGACGAATCGCGCAAAGGAATCGTAAGCAGATTAGACGTTGGAACAAGCGGATTAATGCTAGTTTGTAAAACAGATTTTGCTTATGAAGTAATGAAAAATCAGTTTGCAAAGCATATCGTTAAAAAAACGTATCATGCGCTTGTTCAAGGAGATTTAGCGCAAGATAAAGCTACTATTGATGCTCCTATAGGTCGCGCAAAAGTATCTGATTTTCGTTTTACTATTACTTCTGACGGCAAGCCTGCTGTTACGCACTGGGATGTGCTTGAGCGTTTTAGTCAAGCAACGTTAGTAAGCGTTAATTTGGAAACTGGTCGTACACATCAAATACGCGTCCATTTTTCGTCTATAGGTCACCCTTTGGTTGGGGATTCAATGTATGGAGCGAACCCAGTTTTGGCTCAAAAACTTGGGTTGCAACGTCAATGGTTGCATTCTATGGAACTTACTTTTACACATCCTCGCACGGGTAAATCAGTGACGGTTAAGTCGCATTATCCTCTTGATTTGCAACACGCGTTAGAAGCTATGCGAGCATTATTAAAGTAACGTTTTTGCATTTTTTCAGTCAACTTTCGCTTATAGAATATCTTTTATGACTCAGCCGGAAACCAACTTCGTACATTTGCACAATCACACGCATTATTCACTTCTAGATGGTGCGTCAAAAATACCTGATTTAGTAGCGCGCGCTAAAGAATTAGGTATGCCGGCTGTAGCTATTACGGATCATGGCAACATGCACGGCGCGTACGAAATGTGGAGTACGGCTGTAAAAGCTGGGATTAAGCCAATTATTGGCATAGAAGCGTATGTTACTCCTGAAACAGCAAGACAAGACAAAAGTCGCGTGCATTGGGGCACGGAAGATCAGCGTGCAGATGACGTTTCTGGCGGCGGTTTAATTACGCATATGACTTTGTGGGCGGAAAACGATACTGGCTTAACAAATCTTCTTAAAGCTTCGTCTGTGGCGAATCTTGAGGGTAGAGTTATGCGCTACCCACGTATGGATAAAGACGTGCTTTCAACCTACTCAAAAGGTGTAATTGCGTCTTCAGGATGCCCTTCTGGAATTATCCAGACGCGTCTTCGCTTAGGTCAGTTCAAAGAGGCTTTACGAGCAGCTGGTGAGTTTCAAGATATTTTCGGGCGTGACAATTTCTTTATTGAGCTTATGAATCACGGGCTTTCTATTGAAACGCGCGTAACTAAAGACTTGCTTGAAATTGCAAAAAAACTTAACGCACCTCTTCTTGCGACAAACGATTTGCATTACGTTCATGAAGAAGATCGTGAAGCGCAAGATGCTATGCTTTGCATTAATTCCGGTTCGCGCTTGGACGATCCTGACCGTTTTAAGTTTGACGGTTCAGGATACTATTTGAAGTCCGCTGAGCAAATGCGTGAGCTTTTTAAAGAATTTCCAGAAGCTTGCGATAACACGCTTGAGATTGCTCGTCGATGCAATGTTATGTTCGACGACGGCGAAGATGGCGCTTTTATGCCGCAATTTGACTGCCCGGAAGGTTGGGATGAGACTTCGCTATTCCTTAAAAAAGTCGAGGAAGGTTTGGAGCGTCGTTACAATAACAACATTCCAATGGAAGTTTTAAAGCAGGCTGATTACGAGTGCGGTGTGATTTGCCAAATGCAATTCTGCGGATACTTTTTAGTTGTTGCAGATTATATTAATTGGGCTAAAGCGCATGGTGTAATGGTAGGTCCTGGTCGTGGTTCTGCTGCAGGCGCTATGGTTGCGTACGCAATGGGCATCACAGAGCTTGATCCTATGAAGCATGGTCTGATTTTTGAACGCTTCTTAAACCCGGAGCGCGTATCCTTGCCTGATATTGATGTTGATTTTGACCCGGATGGCAGGGCCAAAGTTCTTGAATACGTGGGCGAAAAATACGGTAGAGATAAAGTTGCTCAGTGCGTTATTTACGGAACTATTAAAACGAAGCAAGCTCTTAAAGATTCTGCGCGTATTATGGGCTACGAGTTTTCAGTAGGCGAAAAAATTACGAAAGTTCTTCCTCCTGCTAAAAACGGCAAAGATATGAGCTTGCACGATATTTTCGACGAAAAATCAAAGCGTTACGCTGAAGCGCGCGAGTTTCGCGAAATGTACGACACGGATCCAGATACTCATCGCATTACGGAAGAAGCTAAGGGCATTGAAGGTTTGATTCGTCAAACAGGTGTGCATGCTTGTGCAACAATCATGGGCTCGGAGCCAATCACAAACACTTCGCCACTTTTAGAGCGCACTGACGGTACTATTACTACAACTTTTGAGTATCACACTTGTGAAACGCTCGGTCTTGTAAAAATGGACTTTTTGGGTCTTTCCAACTTGACAGTTATTCGCGATACTTTGCGAAATATCGAAAATAATGGGAAGGATCCGATTGATTATACTAAGATTCCGTTAGACGATAAAGCTACTTATCAACTGCTTTCTAGGGGTGATACTTTAGGCGTTTTTCAGCTTGATTCCGACGGTATGCGTGCGCTTCTACGTACTTTGAAACCGGATAATTTCAATGATATTTCGGCTTTGATTGCACTTTACAGGCCTGGTCCTATGGATATGGATTCGCATACGAATTATGCTAAGCGCAAGAATGGTTTGCAAGATATTATCCCTATTCATCCAGAAGTTGCTGAGCCGTTAAAGGAAGTTCTGGACGAAACTTACGGTTTGATTGTTTACCAGGAGCAGGTGCAGTCTGCAGCGCGTATTTTAGCAGGATACAGTCTTGGTAAAGCAGATGTGTTACGTCGAGCAATGGGCAAGAAAAAGCCGGAAGTGCTGGCAAAAGAGCAGGTGCCATTCTTTGAAGGTATGAAAGCTCACGGATATTCTGAAGAAGCTGCACAAGCTGTGTGGGATGTTTTGGTTCCGTTCTCTGGTTACGCGTTTAATAAAGCTCACTCTGCAGCTTATGGCTTGATTTCTTACTGGACTGCATACCTAAAAACGCATTATCCTGTGGAATTTATGGCAGCTTTGCTTCAAAACGAACGTACGAATAAAGACAAAACTGCACTGTACTTGGGCGAGGCAAGGCGCATGGGTATTCAAGTTTTGCAACCTGATGTAAACGAGTCTGTTCTTGAGTATTCTGCAGTTGGAGATGTTGTGCGCTTTGGTTTGGGTGCTATTCGTAACGTTGGAGACAAAGCAGTAAACGATATTATTACTGAGCGTGAAGGTGAGCGCGGACGTTTCGTAAACTTTATGGATTTTGTACAACGTGTTCCTATTAGTGCACTTAATCGACGTTTAGTAGAGTCGCTTATTAAAGCTGGAGCTTTTGATTCTATTGATTCAAATCGTCGTGCGCTGTTTCAAATTTGTGATCCTGCAATTGATTCTGTGATTGCGCTTAAGCGCAAGCAGGCAGAGGGTCAGTTTGATTTATTTGCTGATCTTGATTCGTCTTCTGACTCGGATGACGACAACGGTATGGGAGATATGCAAATTACTGTACCTGATGTTGAAGAGTGGGATAAAAAGACAAAGCTTAATTTTGAGCGAGAAATGCTTGGATTGTACGTTTCTGATCATCCACTAAGCGGATTGTCTGCAGTTTTGGCAGATTTACGTGAGATGTCAATCGCTCAACTGATCGACAGAGCAAGAACTATGAGCGACGGTCAGCAAGTAACTATTGCAGGCCTAGTTACGAGCGTAGATAGGCGAGTGTCTCGAAAAGGTAATGCTTGGGCGATTGTCACAGTTGAAGACATGGAAAGTTCAATACAATGCATGTTCTTTGGCAAAGTGTACGAAGCTTCAGCGCAAGAACTTGCAATTGATCAAGTTGTGCGTATTCGTGGACAAGTTGAAGTGCGTGATGAAACTGTTTCCATGCGTGCTACAGAGTTTGAAATACCAACTCTTGAATCAGTGGATGAGAGACCTTTAACAGTTGTTATTCCTCGTAAAGTTCTAGATAAAGGTCGTGTTGCGCAATTAAGTAATATTTTGAGCCGACATCCAGGCTGCTGTGAAGTGCGCTTGGCTCTTGTCGACGATACAGGCAAGGCACAAGTTCTTACTTTTGGAGATCGTTTCCGTGTAAAGCGAGATACTTCTTTGTTTGCTGAAATGAAAATCGTTTTTGGATCTAGTTGTTTGCCTAGTGCGTAGAAAATATGCACTACTGATTTGATAAAATATAAAACTAGGTATGCTTTAAGAAATTACATTGAAAGAGGAGGAAATAACGAATATGTTAAACAACGGTGACGAGCGTAACAGTGACGATAAGCGTAAAAATGATGGTGAGCGTAACAATGACGATTCTGTGCGCACTTCTTTTACTGATGCGGAATTAGATAATGCGCTCGCTGGATTTGAACGTGAATTTAAAGAAGAGTCGCAGGAAAATTTAAATAGCGAAAATTTAGAAAATAACCAAAAAAGCGACGATAATCAAGAAAATGATTTTCTTGATCAAGCTATGCGCAATATTGAAGAAGCTAATTTTGAAGAAGATTTGCAAGGTTTGCTTGGAAATAAAGCAAAAGTTGCGTTAATGATTACGTATGTGCAGCCTGCTCAGTTACTAGCTGCTTTTTGCAAAATGGCTAGTGTTTCAGCACGATGCTTCGATGAAGAGCAAGGTGCTGTTGCAGTATTAAAAAATTTGGACGGCAATGAGCCGGAAGAAGCAGTGCAAAAATTTGTTGATTTCTTCCGTGGAATGGATGTTATGCTCATTACAAATAGAGCTGATAAATTAACTGCAAAAGTTTACGAATATAATTGCGAACCGCAAGAAATAGTTGCGCCTATGGCATTAGCTGTGTGGTCGCGTACAGTAGAAGATTTAGCTATTGGCATGGAAACAGTTGAAACTATTTCGAAACAAAATATAGAAATGTTCAATAGTGACGATTTGAGCGATGCGAACGCGTACGAGCTATTCCAAAAATATGGCAAAAGAAAGTAAAAATAATTAAGCAATTAATTGGCATATTAAATTGAAGAAGTTGCGTTAGAAAGTAGAAATTTCATTACAATTACGTAAATTCATTGCAGATAAGCTCAACATATGAAGCGCAATACGAAATAATACACTACAATTGCACGTGAATATGCATATGTGCGTGGCTATGCGTACAACCGGATGATACCCAAGGGGTTTATTATGGATCGACAACAAGAGTTTGCTCTACGTACTGTTGAAGAGCGAGACGTGCGTTTTATTCGACTCTGGTTTACGGACGTCTTAGGCACGCTTAAATCCGTTGCTATTGCCCCTGCTGAATTAGAAGCAGCTTTTGAAGAGGGAATAGGGTTCGACGGCTCAGCAATAGAAGGCATGACTCGCGTCCTAGAAGACGATATGATTGTGAAGCCGGATCCGTCGACGTTCCAAATTCTTCCATGGCATGGAGGTCCGGAAGGCACAGCGCGCATGTTCTGCGATGTGCTAACTCCAGACGGAGAGCCTTCACTGGGAGACCCTCGTCACGTTTTGAAGACTGCGCTCGCAAAAGCGAAAGAAAAAGGATTTACTTTCTACGTTCATCCGGAAATTGAGTTTTATTTGTTTGAAGCTCAAGATGATTGGTCCAAAGCTCCTGTGCCGATTGATGAGGGTGGCTATTTTGACCACGTTCCTAGAAGTTCGGCTATGGATTTCCGTCGTAGTGCAGTTAGTATGCTTGAGCAAATGGGTATTTCTGTAGAATACTCGCATCACGAGGGCGGTCCTGGTCAAAACGAAATTGACTTGCGTTATGCAGATGCTCTTACTACCGCGGACAATATTATGACTTTCCGCACTGTAGTTAAGGAAATTTCTCTTGAGCGCGGAATGTATGCAAGCTTTATGCCAAAGCCGCTAACTGATCAGCCTGGATCGGGTATGCATACGCATTTGAGTTTGTTCGAAGGTGACACGAACGCTTTTTATGAGGCAGGTCAAGAATTTAATATGTCTCTTATTGCGCGTCAATTTGCGGCTGGTATTTTGCATCATGCTTCAGAAATTTGTGCTGTAACTGATCAATACGTGAACTCTTACAAGCGTTTGTGGGGTGGTGCGGAAGCTCCTAGCTACGTTTGCTGGGGTCATAGCAACCGTTCTGCACTTCTGCGTGTGCCGCAATACAAGCCTGGTAAAGGCAATTCTTGCCGAATGGAATTCCGTGCGCTAGATCCTGTGGCGAATCCGTATCTTGCTTACTCTGTGCTTCTTGCTGCTGGTTTGGATGGTATTGAAAAGCAAATGACTTTGTGCGATCCAACTAGCGACGATGTGTGGGAGCTTACTGATGCTGAGCGTCAAGCAATGGGTATTCAGCCATTGCCGGAATCCTTGGATGAAGCACTAAAGATTATGGAGCGCTCGGACTTCGTTGCAAGCGTATTAGGTGAACACGCTTTTGAGTACTTCTTGCGCAATAAGCATCAAGAGTGGGAAGAGTACCGTCGTCAGGTTACGCCTTTTGAGCTTGAGAAGTATTTGCCGCGTTTGTAGCGCGAGCGACTTTGTACTTTAGAGGCCCTAACGCAGAAACTGTACTGCGTTAGGGCCTTTTGTTTGATGTTTTGGGACACTGCTGCAGATTGCGCTCGCGCGGATTACGCGCTCGCTTACGAAACTCGCGTTGGAAGTCCACTGGACTTCCAACGCGAGTTTCCGCTCCGAGTTGCCTTCGCGCGCTAAATCGCAGCGCTCAGGCAGGTCGTCAGCGCGCACTAACCACAACCTAGTTTTTAAAGCGCAACCACGCAACTCTGCCCTGCCTTCGTCAATCGAGACGAAGGCAGACCTCGCTTGCGGTGAAAGCACACTGTGCTTTCAACTCTGAGCAAGCTCGGCGCTCCGAGTTGCCTTCGCGCGCTAAATCGCAGCGCTCAGGCAGGTCGTCGCGCTGCGTGAGGGTCTTTTGTTTTCTATTGGTGGTTTGCTTCAAAAAAATCAAAAATTTTGTAAAAAAGTGGGGATTTTTGGGGAGGAATGGGGTAAAATGGTGAACAACGTGTAAATGGCATAGTACATGTTGAGTTAAGGAGGTGGAGTATGGCACGTCGTGCTGCTGATAAGCAACCGCGCAATAACGCCAATTCTTCCTCTTCGCATTCCATAAATCAGGCTCAACAAGCTGCTGATTCAAATGTTTCTCAGCAATCGCAGATGCCACTGCAAATGCAAGATTCACAAGTGTCTCAGCAGCAATACGTTCAGCCTGTTCAACCTGTACAGTCTAAGCAGTCAATTCAGGGTTATTATGGTATGCCTTCAACTGTTATGCCAGCAATGCAGCAATATATGCCAGCACCGGTTTTCACCTCCACTCCGTCCGGCGCTGCTGATTCGTCTGCACAAGCTGCAGCTATGCCAGTTGCACCTTTTTATGCTTCTCAATATCAAGAAGCTGTGTCAACTCATCCAGCAACACCTATTTTGTTAGGCACTTATACTCCAAAAATTGACGATAAAGGTCGTGTTGCACTTCCTGCAAAATTCCGTTCTCAGCTCGGAACTGGTTTTGTTATGGCTCGCGGTCAGGAGCATTGTGTTTACGTGCTACCTATGGTTGAGTTCCAGCGTATGGCAACGCAAATTCAGCGCACATCTATGAGCAATAAGTCAGCTCGCGATTATCTTCGTGTGTTCCTTTCTGGTGCTGTTGATGAAGAGCCAGATAAGCAGGGACGCATTGTTGTGCCGCCAATGTTAAGAGATTACGCCAATTTGGGCGATCAAATTGTTGTTATTGGTGTTGGTACGCGTGCAGAGATTTGGAATAAGTCTGCTTGGGAAGAATATCTTGCCGATCGTGAGCAAGGTTATGCAGATATTGCTGACGATGTACTTCCGGCGGTGATGTGATGACTGATGCTATGAAAGATATTACAGCTATTCACGCACCGGTATTATTGCAGGATTGTGTTGATTTAGTTACTCCTTCTTTGCAACACAAAGGCGCAATAGTAGTAGATTGCACTTTAGGCCTTGCTGGTCATGCGACTGCTTTTCTTAAAGCTGCGCCTTTTGCAACACTTATTGGTATTGATCGTGATTCTGAAGCACTTTCGTTAGCAACGCAAAGAATGCGCAGCGAAGGTCTCGAGAATCGTTTTATTCCTGCACATGCAGCATTCGATGAGATTGATGAAGTGCTACAAGAAAACAGCATTGACCGTATTGATGCTGCTTTTATGGATTTGGGTCTTTCAAGTTTGCAAATTGACGAAACTGATCGCGGTTTTTCTTATTCTCACGATACAGCACTTGACATGCGTATGGATACGACGCAAGCAACTACTGCCGCAACGATTTTAGCTACTTATGATTCTCGAGAATTAACTAGAATTTTCCGAGAGTATGGTGAAGAACGTTTTGCTTCTCCTATTGCTCGTCGTATTGTTGAAGTTCGTGCTACGGAGCCTATTGCTACTTCGGGTCAGTTGGTTAGCTTAGTTGACTCTGTAATTCCGAAAGCTCATCGCGCTACTGGAAATCCAGCAAAACGAGTGTTCCAAGCTTTGCGTATTGAAGTGAACGGTGAATTAGATAAATTGAGCCGTACTCTTCCTAAAATTGCTTTACATCTTCGTGAGCATGGTCGCTTAGTTGTTGAATCTTATCATTCGTTGGAAGATACAGCTGTAAAACGTTTTATGAATCAAGGATTAACAGTTGATGTTCCTGCAAACATGCCTGTTATTCCTGATGATGCTCAGCCGTTCTTTAAAGCTCTTACTCGCGGAGCTATGAAAGCTTCTAAAGAAGAAATTGTTCATAACACTAGATCTTCTTCAGTTCGTTTGCGCGCTGTCGAATTATGCCGCCCTATCCCGGAGCGTTGGATTCCAAGGCTTGAAGATGAGGCGGCTGGTCGTAAAGCTATAAAAGGAGGTCGCTGACATGGTATTGAACATGCAAAATCGTGTTTTGCGCTCTTCTGCGTCTTCTGCTTCAGCTCCAGCTGGTCGTACTAAAGATAATTCGACTCGTAAAGAATACGTACATAATTCTGCTCCTTCGGTGTTTAACCCATCTCAACGTAAATCTTCTGCTGTGCTTGAACGATTCAGCAAGGTTATGACATGGAGCAATACGCGCAAAGTACCTCTTGTGAATTGCATGATTATTGTGATTTTTATGGTTGTTACGTTGTTGACTTCGCTTCTTTTGCGTACGCAAATGGCAGAGATTTCCTTCGACCAAACTGCAGTACAGATGCGTATTTCTCGTTTGCATCAGGATGTGGAAGCTCGTCAAGCGAAATTAGATACTTTGGAATCTGAACTTCCTGCAAGAGCGCAACGAATGGGAATGGTTCCGCAACAAGGTTCTATTTCTATTGACTTGAGTGATTATGCAGCAAAACGAAAACATAGTCATTCTGAGAAAACTAAGCACGAAAAACAAGCCGATAACTCAAAACAAGCCGATAACTCAAAACAAACAAATAACTCAAAACAAACAAATAACTCAAATAAAACTCAAAAACAAGACCAACAAAATCGTCAATATCAACAGAAAGCAAAACAGGAGAAACATTGATGCGCCACTTAATCAAACAACGTTTCGCTCCTCAGCAGATATTTGCGCGTAAGTGCACCGTAATTGCAATTGTTTTTGCGTTAATTGGTGTTGGTGCAATAGTAAAGCTAAGTTTTATACAGATTATTAATGCTCGCTCAACTGCACAAGCAGCTCAGGCTGAGCGTAGTCGTGTGCGACCAATTCTTGCACGTCGTGGGCGCATACTTGATGCTAATGGTGCTGTGTTGGCTCAAAGTGTTGAGCGATTTAATATTATTGGAGATCCACTTAATGCTCAGGCTTTTGTTCCGACTCCTTGCACAAAACAAACCGAGCATAACTGTCATATGCTTAATGGCAAGCCTGTAGAAGGCACGGGCGCTGTGGCGGTCGCCCGTTTGCTTGCTCCGATTTTGCACATGAGTTCTGTAGAACTTGGTGGAAAACTGGCTGGCGTTGGTCGTTACGTTTTATTAAAACGTAACGTGACTCCTGCAATGAAACGCGCTATTGACGATTTGAATCTTTCGGGGTGCATTTATGCAGAGAACAGTAGTGAACGAGTATATTCAAGCGGTCCTATTCTTGGATCTGTTATTGGTGCTGTTGCTAATGCCGATGAAGTTAATCGTAAAGATGTCAAAGATCGTAAAGGCGAGGTTGGTGTTACAGGTCTTGAATTTACTAAAGATGCAACTTTGAATGGCGTGGACGGATATCAGCGTTATCAAGGTAATAATGCAGGAAATGAAAAAATTCCTGGTACTGTAACTGAATCTAAGCCTGCAATCAACGGAAGTGATGTTAAGCTCACAATCGATAGCGATGTCGATTGGTATGTTAAAAAAGTTTTGCTTGATGGCAAGAAAAAATATCATGCAACTTGGGGTATTGCAATAGTGCAAGATGTTCGTACTGGCGAAATACTTGCTTTGGAAGATACTGATGAGATTAAAGCTGGAACAACGCAAGCTAAGGTGAATGTTTCTAGAGCTGTAAGCCAAACCTTTGAGCCTGGTTCTATTGGTAAAGCTTTCTCAATGTCTGGAATGTTACAAACTGGTGCGCATAAGCTTACTGATAAATTTGCTGTTCCTAATACTCTTAATAAGAACGGTCAAGCATTCCATGATGCTGTTAGCCATGGTGTTGAGCGTTGGACATTAGCTGGTATTCTTTCGGAATCTTCTAACGTCGGTATGGTTATGGCTGGTGAAAAATATCCGATAGATAAACGCTATGAGTATCTTTATAAATTTGGTCTTGGTCAGTACTCGGGATTGAATTTGCAAGGAGAATCTTGTGGCTTGCTTCCTAGCGTTCAAGCTTGGGATGGTCGTAAGAAAGATACCGTTCTGTTTGGTCAGGGTTATGCTGTGAATGCTTTGCAGCTTACTAATGCGATTGCAACTATTGCAAATAAAGGCGTTAGGTTGCGTCAGTCAATAGTTAAATCCGTTATAGATTCTAATGGTAGAGTTACGAAGTCTCCTCGTCCTGCAGGAACGCGCGTTTTGGATGAAAATGTTGCTGCACAAATGATGAATGCTTTGGAAAATTCTGGTGAGCATTATCACAGATTTGCTGGTGTCGATGGTTATCGTGTTGCTGCAAAGAGTGGTACAGCTGAAGTTGCTGGCGCTGATGGTAAACTTAGCTCTACAATCAGCGACTGGTCGGGTGCTATACCAGCGGATAATCCTCGCTTCGTCATAACAGTTGTTTTGCGTGATCCACAAGGTATTTATGGTGGTATGACTGCAGGTCCACTGTTCAAAACTATTGGAGAATTCTTAATGCAAAAGTATGATATTCCAGCTTCTTCTCCACGCACAAATCCTGTTCCTGTGAATTGGTAGTGTACGCATTACAATGTTGTTATCTATAAAGTAGGGTGTGCAATGAGTGCGGTTGATGAATACTCTAGAATTAGAGTGACGCTAGGTTTTGCTGCAAAAAATTATGGTTTTGAAGTTGTTCCTGCGTTTGCTTCAGAGGTAACTATTACTTCTATTGCTCATGATGTGCGTCATGTGCGTCCTGGTGGATTATTTGTGCCAATTGGTCATATCGATCGTCGTCAGCTTGAAGCTGCACGTGATGCTGGGGCATATGCTGCATTAGTTTCACCAGAATTTCGTGGTGAGGCTGCAGATTTAGGTCTGCCTTTGCTTGTTTCTTCTGCTAATCCAGTTGCTTTGGGCAAGCTTGCTTGTGATATTAATGCAGATCCTTCTTCATGCGTTGCAATATTTGCGATTGCTGGTGACGATGATGATGAGATCCATGCTAATGTTTTGCGATTAGCTGATTTTTTGCATATGTTAGGTAATCCTGTTGGTGTTATTAGTGATGCTGGATCTACTTCATTGCAGCGCGAATTGTCTTTGCAATATCCTTTAAATATTGCAGATGTACAGCATGCTTTATCTGTGTGTGCAGAAGATGGTGCTGCAGCTGTTGTTATTGCACTTAATTCTGCAACTTTAGCTAAGAACGCGTTACAATCCGTCAGTATTGATGTTCTTGGCGTTGAGCAAACTCAGAATGAAAGCAATTCTGGCGCAGGGTCTGATTCTCAATCTGATGCTAAGTCTAAAGATAGTTCTGATACTAATTCTGAATCTAAAGATGCAGCCTCAAATGTGAAAGTTAGTGCAAAGGCATCTTCTTCACCGCTTTACCCGGCATATGCAACCGGCATGAGTTTTTATGCGTTGCGTCAACGTTATGGTTTTTCTGGAAGAGAGCACGCTTATTGTGTTACTAGATCGGCTGAGTCTGACGAATTAGCTGAATTAGCGGATCAAATTGGTGGCAATGATGTGCAGCGGCATCTTTCATTATCTATTGCAATGGTGTTAGCTGCTGGTGTTCGTCGTGGGACTATTAAAAGTGCGCTGCGAGTTTCGCATGAACTGCACTGAATTATGCTGATTTCATTCGAGTTTTCAAATAAATTAATTGCGTGAGTTTTGTTTAAGAGCTTTTAATTATGTGGCTAATTTGGAGGATGTTATGAGTTGTGTTGAAACTTCGTGTGCCAGCAATGCTGAGAGTTTAGATCATGCCGATATGATGCCTATGAGCATAAGCGAAATTGCTAAAGCTGTTCATGGGGAAATACACGAGTTTAATAGTTGTGACACAGATTTAGTTGCAAATTCCGTTTTTAGTGATTCTCGTCAAATCCGTAACGGTTCTGTGTTCGTAGCTATAGTTGGTGAACATGTTGACGGTCATGATTATGTAAAGAATGCTGAAAAATCTGGAGCTGTTGTAGCTATTGTTGAACATGTTGTCGAAGGCACTAATCTCAATCAAATAGTTGTGAATAATTCTATAGAAGCGCTGGGCTTGCTAGCTAAACATAATTTGGAACTTCGCCGCAATCTTAACAAACCTTTCACTATTATTGGTATTACTGGTTCCGTTGGCAAAACAACAACGAAAGATATGTTGAAGGCTTTGTTGAGCACGCTAGGCGAAACAGTTGCTCCTGTTGGATCTTTTAATAATAATATTGGTTTGCCTCTTACTGCTTTGCAAGTTGGCAGTAATACTCGATTTTTAATAGCAGAAATGGGAGCTAATCATGTTGGCGAAATTGCCAATTTAACTCATATTGCTCCTCCGGATCTCGCAATAGTGCTTAAAGTTGGTGTGGCTCATTTAGGTGAATTTGGCTCAGTTGAGCGCATTGCGCAAGCAAAAAGTGAGATTGTGCGTGGGCTTTTGCCACATGGCATAGCAGTATTAAATTCCGACGATAAGCGAGTTTCTGCAATGTCTTGTCTTGTAGAAAATAAGCATGTGCGCTGGTTCGGTAGAAATGTTAAAAACGGATTGCTGGAATCAGCTAGTAAAGATGACTACCAACTTTCAGCTAGTAATATAAAGTTAGATTCTTTTGGTAAAGCAGTTTTTACTACCACTGAACGTAGTAATTCTTCTGATCTAATGAATCATATTGAAGTGCATCTTGCTATACAAGGCGAGCATAATGTTATGAATGCGCTTGCAGCAGCAAATGTTGCTAGATATTTGGGAATGACTTTAGATGATATTGCTTCTGTGCTGTCTAAAGTTTCGCATATTAGCCCGCATCGCATGCAATTGAGTACAGTTTCTAAGAATGACGAGAAATTTACACTTATTGATGATTCCTTTAATGCAAATCCTGATTCTATGAAAGCAGGAATCGATGGTTTGTGCGCCTATGAAAATGATTCTTGTAGTGCATCTTCGAAACCTTTCCGTATAGCGGTTCTTGGTTCTATGTTGGAGCTTGGCAGCAACGAAGATGAATTGCACACAAATATTGGAGAATATGTGGCAAATTCGAGTGTCGATGCAGTTGTTGCTGTTGGTTCAAAAACGGACTCTGACTTAGATAAATTAGCTCACTGTATTGCTCAAGGTGCACGTTCTTCTTGGAATAATAAACTACTTTCTTCTCACGATGCAGTCTACTTTGTGCACAGTGCGGATGAGGCTGATGATATTGTTTGGAAAATTGTGGCCGAGCATCCGAGTAGTGTTGTGTTATTGAAAGGCTCTCATGCTTCAGGCTTGAGTGTGCTTGCTGAACATTGGGCAAATATTTAACTGCTCGATGCTCAATATAAGTGTGAAATTAATAAATTAAGTATTATAGCAAACGGAACAGTAAACGGAGGTTAAGCGGTGATTGCGCTTATTGTAGGAATTGTGGTGTCGCTCGTAGTTACGATTGTTGGCACGCCTTTGCTTATTCGTTTAGTGCATCGTTTGCACTACGGTCAGTACATTCGCCAAGATGGACCACAATCTCATTTAGTAAAGCGCGGCACGCCAACTATGGGCGGTGTTGTTATTAACTTTGCTGTAGTAGCAGGTTGGGCTGCTTCTGCTCTTTATAGATATGTTTCTGTTGGTCGCTCGCCTTCATGGTCTGCTGTTTTGGTGCTGTTTGCAATGCTTTCAATGGGTTTGCTTGGCTTTATTGATGATTTTGCTAAGGTTCGTAAAAAGCAGAATCTTGGTCTTTCTGTACATGCGAAGTTTACTGGTCAAATTATTTTTGCAAGTATTTACGCGCTTTTGTCATTGCTATTGCCAACTCAATCTGGTATTGCTAGCGCTCAACCTGGAATGAGTTTTATTGAAAAACCATTTTTTGATTTTTCTATACTCGGCAACGGTGTAGGAATTGTAGTATTTATTGTTTGGGTTAATTTCCTTATTGCTGCTTGGTCTAACGCTGTAAACTTGACTGATGGACTTGATGGTTTAGCTTCTGGATCTTCTATGATTGCTTTTGCTGGTTACGCTTTGATTGCTTTCTGGGAAAGCTACCATGTGCGCGGAGGCGGTCATTTCGGATTCTCTTACGCTGTTTCTGATCCTCTCGATTTAACTATTATTGCTGTTTGTGCTGCTGTTGCTTGCTTTGGATTCTTGTGGTTTAATTCGAATCCTGCTCAAGTATTTATGGGAGATACTGGTTCGTTGGCTTTAGGCGGATTATTTGCAGCTCTTTCTATTGCAACTCACACAGAGTTTTTGGCTGTGATTTTGGGTGGATTATTTGTAATGGAAGCTGCAAGTGACGTTATTCAAGTTGGATTCTTTAAAGCTACGCATAAGCGTGTGTTCAAAATGGCTCCTATTCATCATCATTTTGAATTGCTCGGCTGGACGGAAACTAAGGTTGTTGTGCGATTCTGGATGATTGAGCTTATGTTTGTGCTTTCTGCACTTATGATGTTCTACGCCGATTGGGCAGGGCATTCTGGCTTGCTTATTTAATTTCAAAAATTGGAAGGCTTCAATATGAATATTGTCGATGGCAATGAAGTATCTGTTTCGTCTGAATCTACTTGTAAGTCGTGCACAAGCGATAAAGCATTTGCTTTTAAGCGTGTATTAGTTGCAGGTCTTGGAGTTTCTGGTCGTGGCGCAGCTGAGGTTTTGTGCGCTGTTGGATCTGAGCCTGTGACTGCAGACGAAAATAAGCCTGATGCCGATATACATGATTTTTCAGCAATAGACTGGTCTAAAATCGATGCTGTTGTTACATCTCCAGTATTTAACCCTCGCACGCCATTTTTGCAAGAAGCTGCATCGCGCAATATTCCAATAATGAGCGAAGTTGAATTAGCATGGCGCTTGCGCGTACCTTCTCAGCGCACGAATAAACCTGCTTATTGGATTGGCGTTACTGGCACAAATGGTAAGACTTCTACTACAGAAATGACTTCTGCAATGCTAACCGCTTGCGGATTAAATGCTCCAGCCGTGGGAAATATTGGAAAGTCTGTGTCACATGCTGCTTTGGAATGTGAGCATGATGCCTTATGTGTTGAATTAAGCTCTTTCCAATTGCATTTCACTGATTCTTTAGCTCTTGATTGTGCTGCTATTACTAATATTGCTGCTGATCATTTAGATTGGCATGGTGGCATGGAAGCGTACGCTCGTGACAAGTCAAAAGTATTTAATAATGTGCAAAAAGCTTTGGTTTACAATGCTCAAGATGAGCGTGTAAGCAAATTGGCAGATTGTGCACAAGTTGCTGATGGCTGTAAAAAGATTGGTTTTACGTTAGAAGAGCCTAAAGATGGTGAAATTGGCGTAAAAGATGGTTGGATTGTCGATAACAGCGGTGTTGCTGGAGGAACTAAAGGCACTCTAAAACCTATTGTCGAATTGCGTGAGCTAAAACATCTGTGCGAGCCTGATGGCAGTGTGTATCCGCATTTATTAGCTGATGCTCTTACTGCGTTAGCGTTAGCTTTAGGTTTAACTGGTGATGTAGATTCTTCAGTTCATGCTTTACGCGAGTTTGCTCCTGGAGGTCATCGCATTCAAACAGTTGCGATTTTGATGTCTGAAGATGAAAATCCTTCGCATTGTATTAGATTTGTAGATGATTCTAAAGCAACTAATGCTCATGCTGCTTGTGCATCTTTAGCTAGTTTTGCTAATAATTCGGTTGTTTGGATTGCTGGCGGTTTAGCTAAAGGTGGTCATTTTGAAGATTTAATTGCAAACCAACTTCATGTGATTAAAGCAGTTGTTGTTATTGGAATAGATCAACGTCCAATTGTTGAAGCTCTTCACAGTTCAGCTCCTCACATTCCAGTAACTATTGTTTCACAGGATGGTTCTTGCGCTAAATCATATGATTGCGTTGATGACTTAGTTTGTGAGTATATTGAGAATACTTCGCTTGTAAATCCTGATTCTTCATTCGGTGAGGCTGTTATGCGTCAAACTGTAGAAGCTGCTGGGCGTTATGCTAAGCCTGGTGATGTTGTTCTGCTTGCTCCTGCTTGTGCCTCTATGGATCAATTTGTTTCGTACGCCGATCGCGGCAATCGTTTTGCTAAAGAATCTCAACGATGGGTGCATAATCATGGTATTCAACAGTAATAAGCCTAAAAAGTTTTTGCGTTCATTAGCGTGCAAAGTCTCAGAAGTTATTATGGAAGATCATATTGAAACAGATTCAGATTCTTCTCATTCTTCCCAAAAGCAAAAATTTGAATCTTTTAAAAAATCTATTAGAACTTCAGCAAGTAAAGTAGGCGAGTCCGTAAGCAAAGCAGGAGCGTATGCAAGCAAAGCGGGTAAGGAATTAGGCAAATCTGTAGGAAAGTCTGTAAGTAAGTCCGTAAGTAGTTCTGTTACTAAAGTTGGCAAATCTGTAGGTTCTTCTTTAAATGAATCTGTAAAATTTGTAAAAGATGTAAAGAAGTCGAAAGCTGCGAAACCAGCGAAACCAGCAAAGCTAGCGAAACCAACAAATACAGTAAAGCCAGCAAATACAGCAAAGCCGGCAAATACAGCAAAGCCGGCAAAGTCAATCAAATACGCAAAATTAGCGCATACTGTATCTGGAATATTTTCCTCGAAAAAAGACTACTCAAAAAACTCGTTAGAGCGCAAAACTCAAGATTCAGAATTAAAGAAATACGTTGGCTTGCGCAGTTTAACTAACCCACTGTGGTGCTTATACGGCATGAGAGTATCAGTGGTTATACTGTCGATTTTCGGCTTATTTATGGTGTTTTCTAGTTCTTCAGTAACTATGATCACCTACGGAATTGCACCTTGGGGTCAAGGCGTAAACCAAACAATGTATTGCGTTTTAGGCTTAATTGGCTATATTTTCGCTTCTCGACTTCCAGTTACAGTTTATAGACGATACGTTGCTGTTATTTACATTATTTCTGTTATTGCACAGTTCTTAACATTTGTTCCAGGTTTACGACGTGAAGTTAATGGTAATGCTGGTTGGATTGCTTTCGGCCCTATTACTTTGCAGCCTGCAGAAATTACAAAACTTGCATTATGTATTTGGCTTCCAGTAGCTTTGATTGCTGCAAAACAAGCATATGAGCGTGTGCAAATGCGCGCGTATATTCCTGTAGCAGCAGGACTCGGCGTATCGTTGTTGCTTGTTATTGCAGGTAAGGATCTTGGTACTGCTTTAATTATTATTCTTATTGCACTTATAGCTTTCTACTTAGGTGGATTCCCAACAAAATGGCTTGTTGGAAGCATATTTATTGCTTGCATAATGGTTGCTCTTTTGGTTTTAACAAGCCAAAATCGTATGCGACGTATTCTTGCTACTTTGCACGGATGTGATGCAAAATCAGCTAAAGGCGTTTGTTTCCAAGCAATTCACGCTCAATATGCAATGGCTTCTGGTGGACTATTAGGCGTTGGCATCGGAAACTCTCGTGAAAAATGGAATTATTTGCCTTACGCTCACAATGACTTTATTTTCGCTATTATTGGCGAAGAGATGGGCTTTTTGGTTGCAGCAGCAGTGATTTTGCTATACGTAATTATTGGTTGGTGCATACTATCTTCAGCATTAAAAGCGAAATCGCAATTTATTTCAATCACATTAATGTGTATTGCAACGTGGATTGTAGGCCAAGGATTAGTTAATATTCTTGTTGTTGTGCAAATACTTCCGGTTATGGGAGTGCCTATGCCGTTTGTGTCCGCAGGTGGTTCTTCGCTTGTTATGTGTTTGGTCGCAATTGGCGTAGCTGATGGTCTTATGCGTTCCAATCCGCAACTTACTATATCGAAGTAGTAAGTATTTACAACTTTTTATAATATGAAAGTTATAACAAGGGTAGTGAAATGAAATTTGATAATGCTATTGAGCATGAAGTGCATATTGTTCTTGCAGGCGGGGGCACTGCAGGTCATGTCAATCCTTTGCTTTCTGTTGCAAACGCTATTAAAAAGCTCAATCCTGAAGCGTTAATTAGTGTAATTGGCACAGAAGTTGGTTTGGAAAAAAGTCTTGTTCCGAATGCAGGGTACGAACTTGACGCTATAGAAAAAGTGCCGTTCCCGCGTAAGCCAAATCTAGATGCAATTAAGTTTCCAATTCGATGGATGCGCGAAAAACGCAAAGTGCGAAATATACTAGCCGCTAGAAAAGCAGATATAGTAGTGGGCTTCGGTGGCTATGCTTCTGCTCCAGTATATTCTCAAGCTCATGCGCAGCATATTCCTATTGTGATTCACGAGCAGAATGCTAAATCTGGAATGGCAAATCGCTTGGGTGCAAGTTGGGCTGATGCTGTTGGAACAGTTTATGGGAATACTGATTTGCGCACACGAAAAGGTGTCAAAGTTGAAAGAGTTGGTTTACCTCTTAGGCCTGCTATTTCTCAATTGTGTGAAAGATTAGAAAAAGATTATGATTCCGCTCGCGTTGAAGGTGCGCAAAAACTTGGCGTTGACCCTAAACGTCCAATTATTCTTGTTACCGGCGGATCTTTGGGTGCAAAAAGCATAAATCAAGCTGTTGCTGCAGCAGCAGGAGATATTTTAAAACATGCGCAAGTAATTCACTTAACTGGTCGCGCAAAAGCGGAAGAAGTACGAAATATAGTTGCAAAGCAAGTAGGCGAATCGCAAATAAATGATATTAAACCAGAGCATGCTGGTTGTGGCGATTATCATATTGCAGAATATTTAGAGCGTATTGATTGGGCTTTTGCTTGTGCAGATTTAGTTATATGTCGTGCAGGAGCTGGAACGGTTGCAGAAATTTCTGCACTTGGCTTACCTGCTGTATACGTGCCATTGCCTATTGGCAACGGCGAGCAGCGTTTCAATGCTGAGCCTGTAGTAAATGCAGGGGGAGCATTAATGGTAAATGATGCTGATTTCAATGCGAAGTGGTTTATAGATGAAGGATTAGCTTTATTGCAAAACAAAAAGCAATTACAAGCTATGCGCACTAAATCTTGGAATTATGGTATTCGTGATGCTGCAGACGTTATGGCGAAGCGTATTCTTGAAATCGCAAAAGAAGGCAGAAAGTAATGACTAATCTTAATAGCAATACAACTTCATCTCATAACAACATTGATTTAAACCCAGTAAAATCAGCGTTTGATGATTCGCAAACTATTTCAAAACTAGGGCGAGCGCATTTTATTGGCATTGGCGGAGCTGGAATGAGTGTTCTGGCAGAAATGTTGCATGAAGAGGGAGTAAGCGTAAGCGGTTGCGATCGTGAAGCAAATGATCACACTCAACGCTTGGAAGAATTAGGTATTGAAGTAGAAATTGGACAAAGTGCTTCACATGTTGAGCATGCAGATGTACTCGTGTATTCAAGTGCTATTAAACCGAGCAATCCGGAGATTATGGCAGCACATGAGCGCGGCATAAAACTTGTTCATCGCAGCGATATTCTTGCGTTATTATTATCTGCAAAAACTGGTGTGACTGTTGCTGGAGCGCATGGTAAAACAACTACTAGCTCACTTCTTTCTCATATATTAACTGTGGCTGCAGTAGGCGATTTGGCTGATCCAAGCTACGCAATCGGCGGATCTATTCAAGCCGCAGACGGAACAGTTTTAGACGGCGGTCATGCTGGCAATGGAATTGTTATGGTTGCTGAAGCTGACGAATCTGACGGAAGTTTTGAAAAATACAGCCCAAGTATTGCAATCGTAACAAATGCTGAAGCAGATCACTTGGATCATTACGGCTCTAGTGGACGATACAGAGAAGCATTTGTTGAGCACGTAAGTCACGCTGTTAATAACGTAATAATTTGTGCAGAAGACGAAGGTGCTAGAAAAGTACTTGAAGCTATGCCGGATAATATTTTAAACAAAACAATTGCTTACGGTAATTTGGATACTTGGAGCCTAAAACTCAGCTCGCGCGTACAAAAATTAGCTATGTTCGCAAGTATTGAGCATGAAAATGAGCAAGCTGTAAGTGGTCGCGAAATGTTTACGCTTGTATTGCCAGAAAAAATTTTGGATGAACATGCTAAATGTTCGAACAAGGTGCAAGTTAGCTTGTTAATACCAGGTTTGCATAATGCGCTTAATGCTTCTGCAGCTATTGTTGCTGCAGTATTGCTCGGTATGAATCCAGAAGATGCGGCTCGTGGTGCAGAAAGCTTCCGAGGTGCGTCTCGTCGTTTTGATATTCGTGGATGTGTTGATGGCGTGACAGTTGTGGACGATTATGCTCACCATCCAACTGAAATAGCTGCATTATTGCGTGCTGCGCGAAGGAAGTACACTTCTTCTACCCTTCGCGTGCTGTTTCAGCCTCATTTGTTCTCCAGAACGCAGGCTTTTGCTAATGAGTTTGCAAAATCTTTGGCTCTTGCAGACGACGTAATTGTTACAGGAATTTTCCCAGCTCGCGAAAAGCAGGAAGATTTTCCAAATATTAATGCTGAAACTATTGTTAAAGCTGCAAAATTGCAGAATCTTGATGTAAAAATTGAAGCGGTTGACGATATGCGCGAAGCTGCGTTGAAACTGGCTTCGCGTGCAAAATCTGGTGATGTGCTGCTTACAGTTGGTGCAGGAAGTATTACTGCTATGACGTCTGTTATGCTAGAAGCATTGTAGTGCTTTGAAATTAAGCGATTAAAATATAAATAGATTATTACGAGAGGTAATTATGGGTCGCGTGAGGTCAAGCAAATCGTACGATGCTGGTGCAAATAATTCGCATCGTCGTACCGTTTCAAGTCTTAATATTGCGCGTACTGAAGAGTCTCGTAGTAATAAATCCAGCAGCATTGCGTCTCGTAGCAGTGCGTCTCGTAGTGCTGAATTGCTTAATAATGAATTGCGTAGTGGTGTAGCTCGTGGTGCGAAATCTAATATCGGAAAATCTAATATAAAAAAATCTAGTATCAAAAAAACGCGTGATGAAAAAATTCATATTTCTAAACCTAGATCTGCTTCGTCGTTGCGCAAAGACCAGCGTTTTCAAAGGCATATAATCAGCCAAAACACATCGCAAATACGAGTAGCTGATATCAATGAAAAAAATCATCAAGGTAAGTTTGTTGACGCTAGACTTTTGCCGAAGCTTGATTTTGTAAGAAAAACTTTAAGTCAAACTTCTGGTTCTCTTGGAATGATTACTCGTCCTAGAATAATTAATTTTCGAGAGCGTTTGAAAGAACGTAAATCTGCTTATTTGCAATTTACTGTTAAACGAATTCTTGCAATTCTTGCAGTGATTGCTTCTGTTTCAGCGATTGTTTGGTTTTTATTCTTCTCGCCAGTTTTTCTTCTTAAGTCTAACGATATAAGTATTTCTGGCTCTAACGAGTGGGTGAGTGAGCAAAAAATTGCTTCAATTGCTTCAACTCAGGTTGGTAAATCGCTATTTTTAGTTTCTTCTCAAGAAGTAATTAACCAACTTAACGATATTCCTGGTGTAACTGAAGCAAAAGTTTCTAAGAATTTCCCTAATGGTTTGCATGTTTCTGTACATGCGCAACGTCCTGCAGCAATGCTCAAAACTCGAGATAGCAATAAATTAACTGCTGTTGACGCTAAAGGTCGCGTGTTAAATGCCGTAGCTCAAGTTCCAACGCAAGGAATACCTGTTATCGAAGTTTCAAATGTGCAAAGAAGTTTGAATAATAGAGCGGTACTTGAAGCTGTAAAAATTGTTAGTTCACTTTCGGAATCTTTGCGAGCTAGAGTTACGAAAGTTAGTGCAAAAACTCAAGATTCTGTCGAAACAGAATTAGGGGATGTTAAAAAAACTATCATATGGGGCAATTCGTCTCAGATTGAGTTAAAGAAAGCTATTGTTGCCAAGATTATTGATGATCCTAGTAAAATTGGTAATAAACGCAGCTTAGATGTGTCTGCTCCTGTGCGTCCAATTCTTAAATAGGGTTTTAAAACTTTATTAATCGCATTGTCAAGATTAGGTGTATAATAGCAATTCGTGTGTGCCAACAACGTGCCTTATGTTATAGGCGTGTTGGTTGGGATATCCCAAGTGCCAAAGATAGCGCGCAGTAATGTGTGGCTGGAGGCGCGAGGGCCATCGGGCCGGTGGACTGTGGCTTTTACTCTTTAACCGATTCTTTGGTTATGGTGTGCTGCAGTGTGGCGGTTTTCACCAAATAGAAGATAACAATGAATCGGAGAACTTAAGTTGCCTACGATTGAACAACTTGTCCGTAAAGGACGTCAGGCCAAGCCGAAAAAGTCAAAGACTTTGGCCTTGAAGGGTAGCCCGCTGCGTCGTGGCGTATGCACCCGTGTGTATACCACCACTCCTAAGAAGCCAAATTCCGCGCTTCGTAAGGTTGCTCGTGTGCGCCTCAGCTCTGGTATTGAAGTAACCGCCTATATTCCAGGCGAAGGTCACAACTTGCAGGAGCACTCCATCGTGCTCGTGCGTGGTGGCCGTGTGAAGGATCTCCCAGGTGTGCGTTACCACATCGTGCGTGGCGCATTAGATACCCAGGGTGTCAAGGACCGCAAGCAGGGTCGTTCCCTGTATGGAGCAAAGAAGGCGAAGTAAAACATGTCACGTAAAGGACCTGCAAAAAAGCATCAACTGCTTCCTGATCCAATCTACGGCTCGACCGTCGTGGCTCAGTTGATTAACAAAATCCTTCTCGATGGTAAGAAGTCCATCGCAGAAAACATCGTCTACACCGCTCTTGAGCAGGTGAAGGCAAAGACCGAGCAGGAGCCAGTTTCTGTATTGAAGCGCGCTCTTGATAACATTCGTCCAAATCTTGAGGTTCGTTCTCGCCGCGTTGGTGGTGCAACTTATCAGGTTCCAGTCGAAGTTAAGCCTGCTCGCGCAAACACTCTTTCCCTCCGCTGGCTTACTGACTTCTCACGCGCTCGTCGTGAAAAGACTATGGCTGAGCGCTTGGCCAACGAAATTCTCGATGCCTCCAATGGCTTGGGTGCTTCCGTGAAGCGCCGCGAGGATACCCACAAGATGGCAGAAGCAAACAAGGCTTTTGCTCACTATCGCTGGTAATCCACAAGATAATCGGTATCTTAAAGAGCTAAGGATAAGAATATGGCACAAGATGTGCTTAACGACCTGAATATGGTTCGTAATATCGGCATCATGGCGCACATTGATGCTGGTAAGACTACTACCACCGAACGTATTCTTTACTACACTGGTAAGAACTACAAAATCGGTGAAACTCATGATGGTGCTTCTACCATGGACTTCATGGCTCAGGAGCAGGAGCGCGGTATTACTATTCAGTCTGCTGCAACTACCTGCTTCTGGAAGCGTCAAACTCATGACGTTGATGACCGCTATCAGATCAACATCATCGATACCCCAGGTCACGTGGACTTCACCGCTGAGGTGGAACGTTCCCTTCGCGTGCTCGATGGTGCTGTAGCAGTCTTCGATGGTAAGGAAGGTGTGGAACCTCAGTCTGAAACCGTGTGGCGTCAGGCTGATAAGTATAGCGTCCCACGTATCTGCTTCATCAATAAGATGGATAAGCTTGGCGCTGATTTCTACTATTCCGTCAAGACCATCAAGGAGAAGCTCGGTGCAACTCCACTCGTTATTCAGCTTCCAATCGGTGCTGAAAACGACTTCGTTGGCGTTGTTGACTTGATTCGTATGAAGGCTTACGTCTGGAATGACGTTAAGGACGATATGGGTGCTCACTATGACACCGTTGACATTCCTGAAGATTTGCAGGAACGTGCAGAGCAGTATCGTGCTGAACTTATGGATCAGGTTGCTGAAGCTGACGATGAGCTGGTTGAGAAGTACCTCGAAACTGGCGAACTTACTGAAGAAGAAATGCGCGCTGGTATCCGTAAGCTTACCATTGAGCGTAAGGCATTCCCAGTAACTTGCGGTTCTGCATTCAAGGATAAGGGTGTTCAGCCAATGCTGGATGCTGTTGTCGACTTCCTCCCAAGCCCAGAAGATGTTCCATCTATTAAGGGCTTCAAGCCAGGCGACGAATCTGTTGAAATTGACCGTAAGCCAGTTAATACAGATCCATTCGCAGCATTGGTATTCAAGATTTCAACCCATCCATTCTATGGCAAGCTCGTGTTCGTGCGCGTTTACTCTGGCGAAGTAAAGCCAGGCGATTCCGTGTACGATTCCACGAAGTCCAAGAAGGAACGCGTTGGTAAGATTTTCCAGATGCATGCTGATAAGGAAAATCCTGTAGATTCAGCTGAAGCTGGTAACATCTACACCTTCGTTGGTTTGAAGAACGTCAGCACTGGTGATACTTTGTGCGACGAAAAGAACCCAATTTCTTTGGAATCCATGACATTCCCAGATCCTGTTATTGAGGTTGCTGTGGAGCCAAAGACGAAGGCTGATCAGGAAAAGATGAGCTTGGCTTTGGCTAAGCTTTCTGACGAGGATCCTACATTCCAGGTTAAGACCGATGAGGAATCTGGTCAGACTTTGATTTCCGGTATGGGCGAGCTTCAGCTTGACATTATCGTTGATCGTATGCGTCGTGAGTTCAAGGTCGAAGCGAATGTTGGTAAGCCACAGGTTGCTTACCGTGAGACGATTCGTAAGGCTGTTATGAACCAGGAATACACTCACAAGAAGCAGACCGGTGGTTCTGGTCAGTTTGCAAAGGTTTTGATGAACTTCGAACCTCTCGACACAGAATCTGGCGAAACCTACCAGTTTGTCAACGAAGTTACCGGCGGTCACATCACCAAGGAATTCATTCCTTCAATCGATGCAGGCGTGCAGGAAGCTATGGAATCCGGCGTTTTGGCTGGCTTCCCAGTTGTGGGTGTAAAGGCAACCGTCACCGACGGTCAGACTCACGATGTCGATTCTTCGGAAATGGCCTTCAAGATCGCAGGTTCCATGTGCTTCAAGGAAGCTGCTCCTAAGGCTAATCCGGTAATTCTCGAACCAATTATGGCTGTCGAAGTCCGTACTCCAGAAGAGTACATGGGCGACGTCATGGGCGATTTGAACTCTCGTCGCGGTAACATCCAGTCTATGACTGATGCCACTGGCGTGAAAGTTATCGACGCCAAGGTGCCGCTGAGCGAAATGTTCGGCTACATTGGCGATCTTCGTTCCAAGACTCAGGGCCGCGCAATGTTCACCATGCAGATGGACTCTTACGCGGAGGTTCCGAAGGCCGTTTCGGACGAGATTATTAAGGCTCAGCGCGGCGAATAAAGCGCACGCTACTTCGGTGTTTTCTGTCCCCGGTCAACGCTAGAATTTCCTACGTTGACTGGGTTCTGGCACCGAAGTGGCACCTAACCCAGAAACCCAGTAATATGTAGCGAAAGACCTCTCACAAATGTGTGAGGCAAACTACGAGACGTCCAGGAGGACAAACACATGGCAAAGGAAAAGTACGAGCGTACTAAGCCGCATGTTAACATTGGTACCATTGGTCACGTTGATCACGGTAAGACTACCTTGACCGCGGCTATTTCTAAGGTGCTGCATGGCGAGTATCCAGATCTGAACCCTCAGTATGACTTCGATCAGATTGATGCCGCTCCAGAAGAGAAGGAACGCGGCATTACCATTAACATCGCACACATCGAGTATCAGACCGCTGAGCGTCACTACGCTCACGTGGACGCTCCAGGCCACGCTGATTACGTGAAGAACATGATCACCGGTGCTGCTCAGATGGATGGCGCAATCCTCGTGGTTGCTGCTACCGATGGTCCTATGGCTCAGACCCGTGAGCACGTTTTGCTCGCTAAGCAGGTCGGTGTCCCGAAGATCCTCGTTGCTTTGAACAAGTGCGATATGGTTGATGATCCAGAACTTATCGACCTCGTCGAAGAAGAGGTTCGTGACCTCCTCGAAGAAAACGGCTTCGATCGCGACTGCCCAGTCATCCGCACCTCTGCTTACGGTGCTTTGCACGATGACGCTCCAGATCATGAGAAGTGGGTAGAGACCGTCAAGGAGCTCATGAAGGCTGTTGACGAGTACATCCCAACCCCAACTCACGATCTTGACAAGCCATTCTTGATGCCAATCGAAGATGTGTTCACCATCTCCGGTCGTGGTACCGTTGTCACCGGTCGTGTTGAGCGTGGTAAGCTCCCAATCAACACCCCAGTTGAGATCGTTGGTTTGCGTCCAACTCAGACCACCACCGTTACCTCCATCGAAACCTTCCACAAGCAGATGGATGAGGCCGAGGCTGGCGATAACACTGGTCTTCTTCTCCGTGGTATCAACCGTACTGATGTTGAGCGTGGTCAGGTTGTGGCTGCTCCAGGTTCTGTGACCCCACACACCAAGTTCGAAGGCGAAGTTTACGTCTTGACCAAGGACGAAGGTGGCCGTCACTCGCCGTTCTTCTCCAACTACCGTCCACAGTTCTACTTCCGCACCACCGACGTCACCGGCGTTATCACCTTGCCAGACGGCGTTGAGATGGTTCAGCCAGGCGATCACGCAACCTTCACTGTTGAGTTGATCCAGGCAATCGCAATGGAAGAGGGCTTGACCTTCGCAGTTCGTGAAGGTGGCCGTACCGTTGGTTCCGGTCGTGTGACCAAGATTCTTGCCTAGTATTTTTCTAACTGAAAAATATTAGCTAAGGCTTAATAAAGACCCCGCGAGGAAACTCTCGTGGGGTCTTTTGTTGTATGTGCTTGTTTTATCAGCGTGACGACCTGCTTGAGCGCTGCGATTTAGCGCGCGAAAGCAACTCGGAGCGCCGAGCTTGCTCAGGGTTGAAAGCACAGTGTGCTTTCAACGCAAGCGAGGTCTGCCTTCGTCAATAAAAAGACGAAGGCAGGGCAGATTAGTGGGGTAGTGTTCTCTTGTTTTGAGTGTTTTGGTGGGTTTGGAGCTCCAATCGCGGGATTTGATGCTCACGTTGGCGCGACGACCTGCTTGAGCGCTGCGATTTAGCGCGAGAAAGCAACTCGGAGCGGAAACTCGCTTAGGTTGGAAGTCCGGGGGACTTCCAACGCGAGTTTCGTAAGCGAGCGCGTTACCCACGTGAGCGCCACTGTTTTTTCGTTACTGGTGCAGTTTGTGTTCTGTGTTAGTGTCTCATTTTGCTTGTTTTGGGACACTGGTGCAGATTGCGTACTGTGTTAGTGTCTGTCTCTGGTAGGTGATTTGAGAAGTGTGTGAGAGATGGGTGTTAGTAACGCTCGGCACTGTTAACGCGTTCGCGTTTGGAGTACAGAGAGCATAATAAAACCCTGCCAAATACTAATCTGGCAGGGTTAAATAGCTAAGCAACTAACACACGTATGTTAGTTTTAGTATTGCTAATCTCTATTATCTCCAAGCAACTCTAGCAAGTAGATGAACATGTTAATGAAGTCCAAGAACAGTTGGAATGCGCAGAAAATAGATACTTTCTTAACCATTTCAGGCTGATTTTCATATTGTGCAAGTAATGCGCGAGTTTGCTGAGCATCGTAAGCTGTTAAACCTGCAAAAATAACGATGCCAATTCCAGCCATAAGACGCATTGTTCCAGTATCTTGCCCAATAAACGAAATAATAATTTGCGCAACAACGAATACAAGTAATGCAACCATTAAAATTGGACCAGCTTTAAGCAAATCCTTTTTTGTAGTAAGTGCAAGCATTGTCAAGCACAGGAAGAATCCTGCAGTTAAAGCAAATACTAATGCCACAGATCCAAGGCTAAATACTTGAAAGACTGAGCTTAAAGTAAATCCTGTTAAAGCAGCATAAGCATAGAACAAAACTCGTACTGTTGTCTCACTCATTTTCATTAAGCGTGTTCCAAGAACAACTGCTATCACAACCTGAGCAATTGCCAACATTATCCAACCCCATCCGCGGGTTGCAAACATAAATCTAAGCCAGAAATTACCGCTCTGAGTGAACAGTGCCACAAGAGTTGTAACAATCAATCCAAGCGTCATTTCGCCATAAGTGCGTCCTACTGAAACTCTTTTTGCTTCTTCAAAAGCATATGTTGCCTGAGTGTCAATAACTTCAGGAGCACCGCTTCTGTAATAATCTTGAGTAAAGTTTGTCATTATTTCTCCTTAACAGCTATGAAATAAAACGCTGTCAAGACAACGTTCTCACATAATTATAATTAAAGCATCTGGGAAAATGCTAAAAAAATACAGCATAATTTATACGTTCGTACAATAAGCTGGTTTTAGTCTTGCATAAGATTACGCCTAATATGGCATAAGCTTGCGCTTCGTATTGATATTATGCCTTACTATTAGGTGCTTCTTCAACTTGAGGAGCACCATTAATATCGCGGTGAATACCTTGCATTTGTGTTTCAATATTTTGCAAGCTATGCGCGCAATCGAGCAAAGTTTGAGAGTGCTCAGCCAACTTTGCATCCGGCAAACCGGCTTTGTATCTTAAAGCGTGCTCCAAGCTAGCCCAATAATCCATAGCAATAGTTCGGAATTGCACTTCAACTGGCGTGTAGTGTGCTCCAGAAGACAAGAACACAGGAACTGCATAAATTACGTGCAAACTGCGGTATCCATTAGGTTTTGGATTCTTAATATAATCCTTAACTTGCAATACTTGAATGTCTGTTTGTTTAGAAAGATATTGCGCTACAGAATACACATCGTCGCAGTAGTTGCAAATTACGCGAATTCCAGCTACGTCGAAAAGATTATCGCGTATAGAGCGTGTGGAAATATCTAGATGACGCCTTTGCAGTTTCTCAAAAATTGAGTGCACTGATTTAAGACGACGCTCCATGTGATGAATTGGGTCGTGAGAGAACCGCACCTGAAATTCGCTATCTAGAATCTCGAGCTTCGTACTTATTTCGTACATTGCTCCTTCGTAAATTTGCATCATGTTTACAAATTCGTCGATTTGGTCTTCAGGAAGCATAAGCGAATTAGTTTTGCCGCATTGGGAGCAATTTTGTTGGTTTTTTGTATTGTCAACATTGCTGCTAACGTTGCTGCTTTCATTAGCTGCTTCGTTGCTATGAAGACGCGCATAGAGTTCTGCTGCGTTTACGCGGTTATGACGATCAAGTATCACGTCTTTTAATAATACTATAAAAACTGCTAAACGTCTGGGAGTGCGTATGTAAATGTAATATTCTTTGCAAAGCGTGATATAAATATCTTAGGTAATTGAGCGCAAGCAAAATCTAGCAAAGTATTTTGACGAGGAGTGTATTTTGTCTGAAAATAAGCAGGATAATATTCCTAAAGTAATTTCAATAGTTGGTCCTACGGCTTCAGGCAAAACTAGTCTTGGTATTGCGCTTGCGAAAAAATTAGCTGAGCGTGGGATTCGTGCGGAAATCATCAACGCAGACGCGTATCAAATGTATCGTTACATGGATATTGGCACGGCTAAGGCGAGTGCGCAGGAGCAGGCGGAAGTACCACACCATTTGCTTGACATAATTGATCCTGAAGAAACGATGACGGTTGCGCGATTTCAAGTTTTAGCCAGGCAGTGTATTAGTGAGTTGCAATCGCGTGGTGTGAGGCCGATTTTAGTTGGAGGATCGGGATTGTATGCTCGTGCTGCTGTGGATGATATTACATTTCCAGGCACGGATGAGTCTATTCGTGCAGCTTTGGAGGAGCGCGAGCGCAAAGAGGGAGCGAGTGCGCTGTTTGATGAGTTGCAACAAAAGGATCCGGTTGCTGCGGCTCATATGGATGCGCGCAATCCGCGACGTACAATTCGCGCGCTTGAAGTGATTGAGCTTACGGGAAAGCCTTATTCCGCAACGCTTCCGAAGTATAAGTATGTGATTGATTGCGTGCAAATTGGCTTAGATTTGCGTCGTGAAGATTTAGATAAGCGCGTGGATTTACGTACGCAAATTATGCGTGAGCAGGGTTTTGTGGATGAGGTGCGCGCGATTCGAGAGCGATTGGGTGTGACTGCAGCTCGTGCTCTTGGCTACCAGCAGATTATGGATTATTTGGATGGCGTGTGGAGCGAGGATGAGGCTTTTGCGGATATTGCACAAAAAACTCGACGACTTGCACGCAAACAAATGGGTTGGTTTGGTAGGGATGCTCGCATCCACTGGTTGGACGCGTTGCGACCGGATCTTGCGGAAGCTGCGCTCGCGATTGTTGCTGCTGCGGATGCGGGGGAGTTTGATTGCAATAGTTCTGATGCTACTGAGCACGCTACTCAGCACCATCTCGGAGATGCTTTCGAAGCTTAACTTAAATCTTGGAAACATTGGGGTTTACTACAAATAACGCCACTGTTTAAGCAGTGGCGTTATTGCGTTTGTGGAGTCGCGGGGAATTGAACCCCGGTCCGGTGACCGTACCCTCGGTCTTCTACGTGCGTAGTCTGCTGGCCGCACGGCAGTTTTTCTGCCCCCATGTTATAGCAGACAATTCATGGCGAGCATATCTACAGTCAAAGTCCCTGAATTGCCCTGCAGCTCGGCAATTCAAGCAAGTCTTCTCATGACGTTCAGCACCACTCCGAAGACGTGAGTGGGTGAACGGAGCAGCTGCTCACTGGTTAATCCTGGCGCGAAGCTCAGGCAGCGAGAGCGAACTCAGTGCGATTAGATTTAGCACTTATTCTTTTGCGAAAGGACGTTTACGAGTGGACTTCCGCATTCTCGGCACGCTTCCCCGCGGCGAACAGATCGCCGTCGAAACCGATCGACCCCTTTTGATTTTTCAAACAATCGTTGCACTAGAGCACACGTTTTTATATTGTATCATATTTTAATGCGACGAATTGCTTGAGTGCTTATTTCTCACGGAATAGCAGTTCGCCTAACGCATGATGATATGGGCGCCCTCACTGAGCTTATTCCTAACGGCATAGTCGTTCGGATGATTTTTTTTTTGGGGGGGGGTATTGATTAGTATATTATTAGTTAGGTGATTTTATTTGCCAAGTGTAAATATGAGTTGTAGTTGATTTGTAACGAATAAAAGATTATAACAAATGTTTATTTTATGCCCGTATACTGTATTCATATATAATATATATGAAGATTTATAAGTATGCGCGATTTACTTGAAAATGGTTGGAGTGAGGAGAAATAATGGCAGAGCGTAAAGATTTATATGGTGATATGGCACCAAGAAGAACACTTCGTAAGGCTCATGCAGTGAAGCGTTCTCGTGCTTTGCGTAAGGGAGTTGCTGGAGTTGCTGTTGCTTCAACTTTGGCAATGATGCTTCCATCTGTTGTGGCTTCCGCGCTTCAGCCTACTCAAAAAGATATTATCGATGCGTCTAATACGACGCAAAAAATGGGCAAAGGTAAGCCTGATGTAGATGAATTGAATATGCAGCGGTGGGGTGCTGGCGTACTCAATAAGGGTGCACAAATTCAAAAGTTTGTAGAGCTTGCGCGCCATGATGCACAAATGCAAAAGTTGCGTGAAGCACAACAGCGTGAGATTGAGCAGCGTGAAATAAATAAGAGTGAAGCAAAGCAGCGCGAATCGCAACAACACGAAGTGCAACAGCGTGATGGAATTGACTCGCAGTTAGGTAGTTCTTCAGAACAGGTTAATTTCGGACATTCTTATGCAGTAAGTGCGCCTGCGCCAGTGCAGCCAGTTCATCCAGCAGTAAAGCCAGAGTCGACTCCAACTTTGAAGCCGACTGCAAAGCCAGAATCAACGTCAACTGCAAAACAAGATGCAAAGCAACCTGCAGAAACAAAGCAACCGGAAGCAAAGCAACCGGAAGAAAATGCTGGTGACGTTAAGCCTGCTGAGGTTAAGCCAGGTGAAAATAAGCAGCCTGCACAACCAGCAAATACGCAGCCTGTAAATACTGAAAGCGCAAAGCCTGCAAACGAGCAGAATACAAGCGCACAATCTTCAAGCACTCACGCAGAAAATGCTCCTGCATTAAGTAATGCAAATGCGCCAAAGGGGCGTGTTCGTAGGTCTGTTGAGAGCGGCGATGGTGCTTCCGACGGGAATAGTGTAACTACTACAACAAGTGCGCCTGCAACCTCGACTGCACCGTCTGCAAATAATGCGTCTGCAGCTCCGACTGCGAACACTGTAGATAATACGACTGCACCGTCTGCTCCTGCACCTTCAACAGGTACAGCGTCTAACGCTGGTGCTGGAACTACAGCGAACCCAAGTACAGAAAATACAACTGCACAAGGTGCAAATGCAAACGTCTCAGGCGAAGAGAAAAGCACTACGCCTGCTTCGAACAATGAGCATCCTTCACCTGCTTCTACATCGAACGCTGGCACAACAACTAATAACGCAGCAACTGATCCAAACAGCCAGGTAATTAAGCCGAATGAGCAGCATCCAACTGCTGAAAACACAGAGCAAGCCAACGAACAGGTACAAACCGACAAAAAGCCAAAAGCCACTTACAATTTGAAAATTCGCTATACGATTGGTGGTGCTGCGAATAAGCAGCTTGTGCAGCCGTATGAGCTTACAATTGATCAAGAAGACTTCGATAATCTAGGCAAAGATGGCAAGTGGGAATACATTGAGCTTCCAAAGGCTGCTGGATACCGTCCGTCCGTATACCACTCCGGTGATTACCAGTACTACATTAAAAACAGCGAAGACAAGTTTGTTATTGACGACGGTACGGATGCGGATGCTAAGCGTTACTTGCGTTTAAGCAAGAAGCTGATTACTGATTACGCTGTAAAGAAAAGGCAGGCTGTTGAAAGCAACAACAGTGCTCAATCTTCGCAGAATCCATCGTCTACGCAGTCAGGTTCGGACGACGGTATTCAGTACTACGGCGAGTTGAATATCAACTACGCTCCTAAAACAGCTAAGTACTATGTGCGTCACTTGGTGCAGGATCTCGATCATAAGGATGAGTTTCACGATGCTCCAAATCTTGGCGTTGGCAAGACTATTGAAGTAACTTACAAAGATGGCAAAAAAGAACGTATCCACGTCACTGAAGTTACTGGCACTGTTGGTTCAGATGTGAGTGCTGTAGCTCTGTACATTCCAGGCTACGAGCCGGAGCATAATCTTATTAGCTCGCCGCTTTCGGATTCTGAAGATGAAAAAGATAAGCTAGTTTTGAACCTTCGCTACTACCGTAAGGCGTATGAAGTTACTTACGATTCTGCTGGCGGCACGGATGTTACTGCTCAAAAAGTGTATTACCAGCAAGATGTGCCACAAGTTACGAAACCAACTAGGCGAGGTTACACTTTTAAAGGATGGTCTTTAGTAGATCCTAGCAAAGAGAGTGATCCGCTTTATGCTGAGAATACTATTGTTTCTCTTGATGACTACAAGATGCCGGATCACAATGTGCAATTCCGCGCTAATTGGGAAGCGAACAATACTACTAGCTACCGCGTGAACGTGTGGGTGCAAAAAGCGGATTTGGTTGACAAAGAGCATCCGGATTCGCTTGCAAACTACGACTTTGTTGGTCTTGTTGAGCGCAAGAACGTGAAGACAGAGAGTGACGTTGCGCTTAATAAGATGAATGATGCCGGCGTTGCTAATGATACTAGTAAGCTTAATGGTAAAAACGAAGATAATTATGTAGAAAACCCAGAGCTTGGCTTAACGAAAGAAGAGTTGCAGGGCACGAAGGATAAGAGTTACAAAGACGGCTTAATTTCAAAGTTCAACTGGATGAACGATACGCCTGTAACAAGCTTAGACGGGTATGATACCGCGAATCCTGGTGACGCTTCAAACAAAGGCAAGGATATATTCACACGCTACTTCCATGTGAATAAGGAGCTTACTAAAAAGCTTAACACTGAGCAACATGATTTTGTGCCGGGTCACCCAGATTTAGGCAAACGTAGTAAATCGCAGCTTTGCGCGAACGACTTAAACAACACTCTTAACTTAGTTTACGACCGCAAGACTTACGAGCTTATTTTTGCTAAGCCTACTGGCGTAGATAGGGGTAACAATGCTGCTATAAAAAGAAAAGACGAAAGCGGCAAAACAACTATTTATTGCTATGCTGATGGTGGCAATTGCTCAACGAAGTATGATAGCGAAAATGAAGATAACGATGGCAACAAAATTGACCATAAGGGCTACCGCGTAAAAGTTCGTTACGGTCAAAAGCTTACTGATATTTGGCCTGATATAAATGAATTAGATTTTAATGAAGAAAATATAGGCTCTTTAGGATGGCAGCTTGGATATGCAGGTGAAGTGAATTATCGTGACACTCCTCCGTATCGTTTTACTATAAAAGAATTTGCTGATCCTAAATTCCGTGTACAAGGTAATAATCAAGCGCCTAAAATTAGTGATGACCCTTCGAATCCTAGTGCACAGCAATACGAGCTAAAAGATAATCAGCGTCTGCTTACTGCTGATATCAGTAGTAAAAGTGCGCCTATACAGGTGATTATTAGGAAGCAAAGTATTGCGTCTGCTAAAAACGGTGGCGATGATATAGGCGACAATGATTATGAGCTTTCAACTGATTCATATAGCAAAGATGATACTGACAATTCGGGTTATTTATATACAGCTCCATCTATTGCAGGTTTTAATCCTGCTGATGGTTATGATAAGAAAAATGTTGGTGATTCGTTAGATCCATTCGACTTTGAAGATAATCGGGAAGAGTGGTATAACGAATCTCATGGTCATGGGAATTGGGATGATTTAAGTGATGATGAGAAGAATGCTTTTGCTAAAAAGTATCATTTAGCATTTCGAAAGTATAGGGGCGTTCCAGTAGATGAACAAGAAGATTATTCTGGTGATGCAACTGAATTTGAAACTAACAAACTACTTGAATTTAGGTACAACCGCAAGTCGTACGATGTGCAGTTTTATAATGCGGATGGCAAGGCTATAAAGGACGGCAATGGCTCTGCTAAAGAGAGCCTGCCGTTCGAGTATAGTTTGACTAAGCGCGGCAAAAAAGATTTGACGGGCGAAGACAAAGAGCTATACGGAAACGATACATCTTATGATGCTTCTGTAACTAAAGACGATGCCGGTAATACGTCTAAGCAGTTCGACGGCAAGTACACTTTCACGCTTAATAACAAGACTTACTCCATCGTTCGCCCTGCTGATTTGCCAGAAGACTATGTGTTTAAAGGCTGGGCTGTTGATCAGGCTGGTACTCAGTTTATAAATGGCGAAAACAAAGATATTACAATGCCAGTCAACGGCATTAAGCTTTACGCTGCGTGGGGTCTTCCAACTGATATTCAGCACACTGTAACGTTTGACTACCATATGCCGAAAACCGACGACAACGGCAATGAAATAAGTGGCTCCGACGTAGTTACGGAAAAGAAGTTCCCTCGCTACCATGTTATTGACGAAAAGAAGATAAGCACCCCAACGCGCAAAGGCTACGACTTCTACGGCTGGGAGATTAAAAAGAACGGCACGACTTTGCCGTACGCTTTTGGCAATAAAGTAGTAGAAGATATAAAGCTTGATGCAGTGTGGGTTAAGGATACTCGCTACAACGGTACTTTTAAGCACATATTCTTAAAGCCAGGCGTAACGTTTGCTGACTATAAGACAGAGGGTCTTTCAGACGCAGAAAAAGCCGCGATGGTGGATCACGTTTCTACTCAAACGGTTTCCGGCTTGCGCGAGCATTTGCGCTACAATGCGGAAGCAGTCTACAGCGACGAAACGCACTTCCCAGATAAGCAGTTCACGAGCTTTGAAGCCTCGAGTGATGAGAAGCAGAATACTGGCGAGTTTATTTACCAAACGTACAATACGCGCAAGTATAAGGTAAAGTATATTGATCAAAACGGTAAGGAGCTTCTTCCAGAAAGCGAAGTCAGCTCTGTAAACAGAAAGTACGACGTAGTATTCTACAAGCCGATTGAAGGCTTTATGCCGGAAAGTACACAGCAGAATATTACTTATACTACTGATAGCGAAGGTAAGCAGACTAGAGAAGATACATTCATCTTCAAATATAAAGACGTTCGCGTGCTTAAACGCAATGACGATAAGCAAGCTCGCCCAGATCACTACACGCGCTACGTGTTCAAAGTGGCTGATGGTCAAGACTCTATGGGCAGCGTTGTTGACTGGCAGAACAACAATGTAGCTGACGGCTCTGTTCTTGTGTACGACGCAATTAAGGGCACAAAAGCTTATCAAATGCCACTTCCAACAGTGAAAGCAAAGCCTGGATTTGAGTTTGTTGGTTGGACTTCAAAAGTCGGTTCGTCTGAAGTTGGCTCGCATACGCTTCAGTATTCCGATGGTGTGAATCGCTTGCCGATTCGTTCCGAAGAGCAGAACAATCCTGAGGTAATTTACACTGCTCACTTCAAGCTAAAGGCTCCTATTGCCGCAGCTCCGCAAGTGCTTACGCCACTTAAGAATATTAGTACTGGAAGTAGTGATGATGCTAAGAAGCTTATAACGAATGCTAGTGATTATCCAGATGGTGCTACGTTCAGCTTTGCGCCTGGCGAAAAGTTTGACAACACTCCAGGATTACACAAGATTAAAGTGCAAGTGCATCTTGGCAATAACATTGCTGAAGCTGAAGTGCTGTACCGCGTGCTGCCGGATTTGGTGTACGCAAGCGAGTGGGATAAGTTTAAAGCTACTGACTACGGCAAAGCGCATATTGACGAGTATGCGCCGATTACTTTCACCGGCAAGAATGATGAAGGCACTATTATTGGTCACGATGGAGATAATGCCAATCATCCTGCTGGTGAAAAAACTACGCTTACTGCGTACGTTTATAAGGGTAAGGAAGTTAGAATCCGCGTGCCGCAAGCTTTCGGCAATGATGACAGCAACCAGCATTACCACTACGTGTTTAAGGGTTGGGCGACTAATGTTGTAAAGCCGACTGCTGAAAATCCAAAACAAGAGCAGACGTTTGACATAAATTCAAGCGACCGCTACAAGAAAGTAAATTTGCAAGACGGCGTAACTTACCACGCTATTTACAAGCGAATCGACTACTTCTCCAGCTCGTCCGACAATGGAACAGTTCCAGAAGATTCTGTAGTTGCAATCTTCAAGCCTGCTCCAGGACGAAAGTGGAAGGACGGCACAGACGGCCCTAAGGTGTTCTACGTAAAGAAGGGTACTGATCTTTCGCAAATTCCTTACAGTGCTAGCGACCAGACTAGTGCGTTGACAAGGCTTCAAGAGAACCTAACCAATGCTAAGGGAACTTGGAATCGAAGCAGCATGATTAATGGCAAAGAAGAAGTAACGCCTATAGATGATGTTTCGAATTGGAAAGTTGATAAACCATTCCAAGAGTTCGTGGCAGATCAAACCCCTTGGACAGAGCCAACAGTGCAGACTGATTACTTGGTCGCTGTGCAAGATAAGCCTGACACGCTTCCAAAGTTAACCGATTTTATAACTAATATGTCTCAGCTCAAAGCAGATGCTGCTGTGAATAATGGCATAGAAGACATAAAAGTCGAATATGATTTGCCAACTGAAGCTGAACAAAATAAGTTAAAGCAGAAGATGCTTAAGAAGCCTGCTTTGTACACTGTTCCTTTGAAAGTTACAGTTAAGTATAAGGATGCAGCAGATTACAAGACTTATAGACTTGTAGGACGCTTAAAGGTGCTTTATCAGTTGATGTACGATAAGAGCCTACCGAAACCAGATAGTACTCAGCCTTCACATCAGCCTGGCGATACTAATCCTCTTACTGGTGTTGCTGCAGAGCGTGATCTTGTTCTCAATAAGGATAAGTATGTTAAGGTCAACTTTATAAATGCCAATCAAGTTGATCATAAAGATCAGGGCAGCCTTGATAAAGATACTACTAAGCTGTACTACGTTCTTAAAGACGATGTTACGGGCGTAAAAGCTCCGCAAGCTGTTGGCAAGAATTATGACGCTGGTGGATACCATTACGTGTTCAAAGGCTGGAGGAAGCTTGAGAATTTTGTTGATAATGATAATTCTAATGCTCGTTCGAGTGCAAGAAGAGGATTAGCAAATCAACCTGAAATTCCTGTCACTACTTTGATGGTAAGTGAACCAGCATCTGCAACTAGCGTTGATGTGCAAAACGCGAATGATGAAAAGTTGTTATCGAATGATGAGATTCGTAAATTAAAGTACTCTGAAAATACTACATACCAAGCAGTGTATGAAAAGGTGATGAACATCATCGACGCGAAGAGTAATGAGAAAATTCCAGATAACTACGTGCCGTATGTGTTCTTACCAGCTTTCGGAAGGAAGTGGGATGATGGCTCATACAAACCGAAAGTTATCTACTTTAAGTCCGATAGTACTACATATGAAAATGACGTTAATAATAAAACTAATGAGTTAAAGCAACAGCTTAAGGGCTTTAGCAAGTGGGAAGTTTATGATGCAGGCAACAAGCCTGTTCCGTCAACTGACACAAATAAGAATAGACAAATTCGCGTATATGTTGCAAATCAGATTGCTGATATGCCTGTGAATGTATCTCAGTTTGTTAAGAGTGTTGGAGATGAAGTTCCTGCTCCTGATGAGCTTGTGTCTGGTGTTGATCCTAATAACCTAGAGATTGCGGGCATGCACGGTGCTGGTGTAGTTTATTCTTCCGGTGCAAATTCTGTTCGAATTGCGAAGCCTGGAATTACTACCGTTAGAGTGAAGGTTGAAACATCTGATCCAAATAAGAAGGGTGCAAAGATAGTACGTTATGAAAATGTACCTATTCAAGTGCTTCCGAATGTGATTGCAGAGCGAGATTTGCCTTCAGCTGGCAGTCAAGCAGGAAAGTTCATTTTAGAAAACTACACAAAGGTAACGTATGTAGCTGGCAATGGCGGAACTATGCAGTCACCAATGCATACATACTGGGTGCGTAAAGATAGAATGTCTGAAATAAAGAATTATATTCCAGACGTTCTTGCTAACAAAGGTTACATATTCAAGAATTGGGATGAAGTATCTTACTCTAAACATATTGATACCATCTATAACAGTGCTGATAACCACAAATCAACTGATATTGAGCGTGAAACATTAGCTAAGATTGCTGAACGCTATGGCATGTCGTTTACAGCTAATGTAATCCGCAAATCTAAGAATTCTACATTTGCGGCTATAAAGAATATTCTTGCTGAAGCTATAAATAACGAGAATATGAGTTATGAAGCAAGTCGTAATAGATTGGCTATTGTTGCTGAAACATTAGGAAAGTCATATACGGCAAAAATAATTCGTAATTCACAACACTCAACTATTGAAGCTTTGAAGAATTTACTTGTGCACTCTGGTATTACTGACGCCGATATTGCAATGGTATTCCCAGAAAGCGAAACCATTATTACTGCAAACTTCGAGAAGATGGCTCCTATGAAGTTTAAGTTTAGTGGTTCTGCTCGCGAGGGTGTTTTAACGAACTTCAGATTGCAAAACATGACTGAAGGAGATGTTAATAACACAACGGTTACAGTAGACGGCAAGAAAGTAACTATTAACGAGTTAGTTGCTCAAGGCTTAACTTCTGTAAACGGCATTAACGCAAATTGCGCTGGTACTGAATGCAAGATTTCTGGCACGCCTAAGATTGTTGACGGCAAGCCGAAAGTTGAGCTAACGTTTACTACTACCGACAAGTATGGTCGCGAAGCGGAAATTACTGTTGAAATTGATGTGATTTCTGAGAGCAAACCTGCTCCAACGCCTGAACAAGCTATTCCTTCTCTTGATTCTTATACTTCATATGACGTAACTATTGAGAATGAAAAGAAGCAAGAAAAGGATGTAAAAGAAACTGCTGAAGCAAGGCCGGAATTAGCTAAAACTGGTAGCAATACGGTTTCTTCTGCATCCGCTGGTATTTTGTCGGCAGCAATCGCAGCAATTGGTCTCGCGGTTGTAAAGACTGGCAAACACCATCGCAAGCGTCGCAATAATAAATAATTTATTTAAATTTGGAGCGTTTGAATTTTTCATGCGCTCCATTTTTATGCGGATTATAAGCGCGTCGAGGGTGGTGACTAGAATTACGAAGGTTCCGGTTCACGCTTAGCTATTGGGGCTTTGCGACCCGGGTCGCCCGAATTCCATAGGAGACATTATGAAGCAGGGTATTCATCCCGACTATCACGCAGTGCAGGTTACCTGCTCTTGCGGAAGCACTTTCGTAACTCGTTCTACCGCTGATGGCGATCACATGACGGTTGACGTGTGCTCAAAGTGCCACCCATTCTATACCGGCAAGCAGAAGATTCTCGACACCGGCGGTCGCGTGGCTCGCTTCGAGAAGCGCTACGGTAAGAAGACTAAGTAGCTTTTGTGACGCCAGCCCTGCTTTCGTGTAACTCGCGGAATCGGGGCTGGCGTTTTATGTGCTAAACATGTGTGTTTAGTGTTCTACATTTGACATTTAAATTTTTGATTTACAATCCGCGTTAAGCGTGACTACAAAGGAATATGATGGCTGAGTCAGTAGAGGAACAATTCCCGGCAGCAGTTACCGCGTTAGAAGAGTATCGCGATATTGAAAGTCGTATGGGAAGCCCGGAAGTTGCGTCAAATCCGGATGCTATTCGTAAGCTCGGTCGTAGGCACGCAGAACTTGGATCAATCGTAAACGCTTACCTAAATTACAAACAGCTTTGCGACGACTTTGAAGCCGCAAACGAAATGGCAAGCGACGACCCAGATTTTGCTGAAGAAGCTAAGCGCTTAGAAGAGCAGATTCCAGCAGCAAAAGAAAAGCTTCGCACTGCATTAATTCCTAGGGATCCGGATGATGCGCGCGATATGATTATGGAAATTAAAGCTGGCACAGGCGGCGAAGAAGCGGCTTTGTTTGCTGGCGATTTATTGCGTATGTACATGCGTTACGCGGAAAAGCGCGGATGGACTACCGTAATCCAAAGCGAAAATTCAACGGAACTTGGCGGCGTAAAAGACGTGCAGCTTGCGATTCGAGCAAAAGGTACGCCTGCTCCAGAAGATGGCGTGTGGGCAAGCATGAAGTATGAGGGCGGAGTGCATCGCGTGCAGCGAATCCCAGTTACGGAATCGCAGGGACGTATTCAAACTTCCGCAGCTGGCGTAATCGTGTTCCCAGAAGCAGACGAAGATGACGACGAAATCGAAATCGATCCAAAAGATTTGAAGATCGACATTTTCATGAGCTCCGGCCCTGGTGGGCAGTCCGTGAACACTACTTATTCTGCGGTTCGCATGACACATATTCCAACCGGAATTGTTGTTAGCATGCAAGACGAAAAGTCGCAGATTCAAAACCGTGCGGCAGCCCTTCGCGTGTTAAAGTCTCGTTTGCTCGCTATGAAGCACGAGCAGGAGGCAGCAGAAGCGGCGGATATGCGCCACTCACAGGTGCGTTCGCTCGACCGCTCTGAGCGAATCCGCACGTACAATTTCCCAGAAAATCGTATTGTGGATCATCGCACGAATTACAAGGCTTACAATCTTGATCAGGTTCTTGACGGCGATTTGCAGCCTGTTATCGACAGTGATATTCAGGCGGATGAAGCTGACCGCTTAGCGCAAGCCAAGTAAGTCAAGTAAAATTACTGAAATAACCAAGCAATTCTTAAAATGCAAGAACTTTTGCGAGTTTTGCGCGATGCTGTTAAAAAGCTTGATTCTGCAGGCGTGGAGTCAGCAGAATATGATGCACGCTTGCTGCTGGCTCATGCTTGCGGCGTAAGCTTAGCTGAGCTGAACAAGGCGCTAATACTTGGCGATTTAACCGATTTTTCGCAAGATTATGCTAGTAAATATAGCGATTTTGTATCTAGGCGTGCTTCTCGTGAGCCGTTGCAGCATATTGTTGGTCGCGCGCCTTTTCGCTACTTGGATTTGCAAGTTGGTAAGGGCGTTTTTGTGCCGCGGCCGGAAACGGAAATTGTTGTTGAAGCTGGATTGGATTGGCTTAGAGAGTCTGGTATTAGCAAGCCGACGGTAGTCGATTTATGCGCCGGATCGGGCGCAATTGGATTGTCGATTGCGGCGGAAGTTGCAGACGCGCAAGTATGGGCTGTAGAAAAATCTCCTGAAGCTTTCCAATATTTGCAAAAAAATTTCGAAGAAGCTGCAAAAAAGTGGGAAAATATTCAGATTTTCAGTCGCTATCATGCCGTGCTTGCAGACGCAACCAAATCGCATATTTCGGATTGCACGCCGGAACTTCACGCAATTTGTGGCAAAGTAGATTTAGTAATAACGAATCCGCCTTACGTGCCGGAAAGTCAAGTGCCAGAACAGGTTGAAGTGCGAGAGTATGATCCTCCGCTTGCGCTTTATGGCGGTTCTGCGGACGGCTTGCTTATTCCGGAGCAGATTATGCGTGCGGCTTTTGCGCTGCTTAAGTCTGGGGGAGCGATGGTTATGGAGCACGATATTTCGCAAGGGGATGCGCTTAAAAAGTATGCGGAAAGCGTAGGTTTTTCGCGTGCGCGCGTTGGAAACGACTTAACTGGCAGACCGCGGTACACTTTTGCGGAAAAGTAAAATTTTAATCAAAAATAAAACTTGACTCAAACAGAATAAAATAAGCAAAATAAGCAAAATAAGCAATAAAAGAGGCAAAAATGAGCAAAATTTGCAATATCAACGAAGAATCCCTGCAAACGGCAGCGCAAATTATTAACGAAGGCGGCGTGATTGTAGTGCCGACTGACACCGTGTACGGCGTTGCTTGCGATCCATTCAATGAAGCTGCTGTTGCAAAAATTTACGAGCTTAAGCGCAGACCGCGCACAAAGGCGCTGCAAATTTTAATGAGTGGAGTGGGAGATTTAGAAAAACTTGGGCTTTATTTGCCTTCTCCGCTGGATATTCTAGGCAAAAAGTTCCTTCCGGGCGGATATTCTCCGATTGCGCGTGCGAAGAAGGATTCAGTTGCTTCAAATCTTGCAACGCTGTGCAAAACGAATGAAACTGATGCTCAAAACGATGCGAAAACTCAAGCAACTCAAGGCGTGCGCGTGCCGGATTGCCCTGAATTAATGCAAATTTTGCGAGTCACCGGTCCACTGGCTGCTTCTAGCGCGAATCGCAGCGGTAACGAAAGTGCAGACAGTGTAGAAGAAGCATTTGCAGCTTTCGGCAACGAAATTCCGCTGTATTTGAACGCAGGCCCGACTCGCTCGCACGTGGCAAGCACGGTAGTTGGCGCGGATTCAAGCGATAAAGACGGTATTGTGATTTTGCGCGAAGGCGTGATTTCGGAGAGTGAAATTCGTAATGCGTTAAGTGAGTAAGTTTATTAACTTATTTCTGGTACTAAATTTCTGGTACTAACAAATCGCTACAATCAAAATAAGCAAGCGAAAATTTAGCAAACGCTGCTAAAACCAACGAAGTAATCGCATAGCAAAGGACGCATTCATGAGGGTATACCTGTTTATTGCAGCAATTGCAGGCGGTGCTACGTGGCTTATTATGCCGCTTGTTCGTCACCTTGCAATCCGTATGGGTGCTGTTGGCAAAGTTCGCGCGCGCGATGTGCATACTATTCCAACGCCACGTATGGGTGGTGTAGGTATGCTTTTTGGTTTCGCGGTTGCCATGGCTTTCGCAAGCTCAATGCCCTTTATTTCCGGGCTTTTTGCTGGAACTCACCAGCCGTGGGTGGTGCTTGCCGGAGCCGTTATGATATGCCTGCTTGGGGTATGCGACGACATTTGGGATCTAGATTGGATGCTAAAGCTTGCCGGTCAGCTGCTTATAGCTGTTTTTGTAGCGTGGGGAGGGTTGCAAATCGTAACTTTGCCACTAGGATCGCTCGTAACGGCATCTCCAAGCGTGTCAATCGCAATAACTGCAATACTAATCGTTGCTTCAATTAATGCAGTAAATTTTGTAGATGGGCTGGACGGACTGGCTTCTGGAATCGTTGCAATCGGCGGCATTGCCTTCGCAACATACTCGTACATGCTTGCGCGCACGTCGCCATCCTACGCTTCAATGGCAACTCTTATTGACGTTGCAATGGTAGGTATGTGCGTTGGATTTATTATGCACAATTGGCATCCAGCAAAACTTTTTATGGGTGACTCAGGCTCCATGTTAATCGGCTACTTAATTACTTGCGCGTCGATTATTATGACCGGCCATTTGGATCCTTCCGCCGTTCATACGAGTATTTATTTGCCTGTATTTATGCCGATTTTGTTGCCGATTCTTGTGCTGTTTTTGCCGGTTCTTGACATGTGCTTGGCTATTTTTAGGCGTGTTGCTAAAGGGCAGTCGCCAATGCATCCGGATCGCATGCACTTGCATCATCGCATGCTGCGCATTGGGCATTCTGTGCAGGGTGCTGTGCTGATTTTGTGGGGATGGGCTGCACTAATTGCGTTTGGCTCTATTATGATTTTGTTCTTTAAAGCTGTGTATGTGCTTGTTGGAATGATTCTTGCTGCTGCGCTACTTACTGTGCTCACAATGATGCCGTACTTGCGTTGTCGCCTGCCCGAACTTCGCAATTCGTAACAACTGCTTAATTTTGTTTTTCTTAATGTGGCGTGGCGCTCAAAACGTGCGAGTACGCTCGCGCTATAAGCGCTCGCTACGAAACTCGCGTTGGAAGTCCACTGGACTTCCAACTTGAGCGAGTTTCCGCTCCGAATTGCTTTCGCGCGCGCTGTGCTGCGCTCAAGCATGTCGTCGCGCCCGCGTTTGGAGGGTGCGTTTCGGCAAACGTCATAGCAAAAACGTATAGTAACCCTATGGCTACAACTGATATGAACACGGAATCCGTGTATGCTCCTGTTCCACCAATTTTCGAGAAGCTCGGTCTCGCTTATGACGATGTCCTTTTGCTTCCAAACGAAACTGATGTTATTCCGTCCGAAGTGGATACTTCCACTCGTCTGACTCGCGAAATTACCATGAAAGTGCCGACTATTTCGGCAGCTATGGATACTGTTACCGAGTCCGATATGGCTATTGCCATGGCGCGTAACGGTGGCATTGGAGTACTTCACCGCAATCTTTCTATTGATGATCAAGCTGCGCAGGTTGATATTGTTAAACGCAGTGAATCCGGTATGATTACCGACCCGCTTACTGTTCACCCAGATGCTACGCTCGCCGATTTAGATAAATTGTGCGGGCGTTTCCATATTTCTGGTCTTCCGGTAGTGGATAGCGAAAATCGTTTAGTTGGTATTATTACCAACCGCGATATGCGTTTCATTGCTTCCGAAGACTACGATTGCTTGAAAGTTAAGGACGTGATGACGCGCGAAAATCTCGTCACCGGTCCTTCAAATATTTCTAAGGAAGATGCTCACCGCTTGCTTGCGGATAACAAGATTGAAAAGTTGCCTTTGGTTGATGCTGAAGGTAAGCTTACAGGCTTGATTACTGTTAAGGACTTTGTGAAGACTGAACAGTATCCGGATGCTACTAAGGATGATCAGGGTCGCTTGCGCGTTGCTGCTGGCATTGGCTTCTTGGGTGATGCTTGGCAGCGTGCGTGCGCTCTTATGGAAGCTGGAGTTGACGTGCTTGTGGTCGATACCGCAAACGGCGAGGCTCGCTTGGCTCTCGACATGATTCGTCGCATTAAGGCAGATAAGGCTTTCGACGGCGTGCAAATTATTGGCGGAAATATTGCAACTCGCCAAGGCGCACAGGCTATGATTGACGCTGGCGTTGACGCTGTAAAGGTTGGCGTTGGTCCAGGCTCTATTTGCACTACGCGTGTTGTTGCAGGCGTTGGCGTGCCTCAGCTTACCGCAGTTTACGATGCGGCTCAGGCTTGCAAGGCTGCTGGAATTCCATGCATTGCAGACGGTGGTATTCACTATTCCGGCGATATTGCTAAGGCTTTGGTTGCAGGCGCGGACACTGTTATGCTCGGCGGCACTTTGGCTGGATGTGAGGAAGCTCCAGGCGAGAAGGTTCTTCTTCACGGCAAGCAGTACAAACTTTACCGCGGCATGGGCTCGCTTGGTGCAATGGCTCCTCGCGGTAAGAAGTCTTATTCGAAGGATCGTTACTTCCAGGCAGACGTTACCAGCTCCGACAAGGTGGTTCCAGAAGGCGTTGAAGGCGAAGTTCCATATCGCGGTCCGCTTAACGCTGTGCTTTACCAGCTTCTCGGCGGCTTACACCAGTCAATGTTCTACGTTGGTGCGCACAATATTAAGGAAATGCAAGAGCGCGGCCGCTTTATTCGCATTACTGATGCTGGCCTTCGCGAATCTCATCCTCACGATATTGTGATGACTGCAGAAGCACCAAACTACAGCGGTTTCCACAACTAAGTCGCGTGGTGCGTAAGTTGCGCGATTAAATCGCGTATAAGTCGCGTATAAATCGCAAGTAATTTTGCATTAAACGACGAAAAGTTAAGCAAGTTATCTACAACTTGCCTGCTTTTCGTCGTTTTTAATACGCGTCTCGTCGGTACGAAGATGTAGGCTGATGGGTTCGAAAAAATATTAGGAAAGGAACGAAAATGGCTGAAGCTAAGGAAGATCTTACGTTTACGCCGGAAGAGTCGCGCTTAATTTGGATTGATTGCGAGATGACTGGACTCGATATTTTCCATGACGAATTATGCGAAGTATCTGTAGTTCCAACTGATTTTAATCTGAAAGTTTTGGACGACGGAATTGATTTAGTGATTAAGCCAAGCGACGCCGCTGTGGCTCATATGAACGATTTTGTGCGCAATATGCACACTTCTTCTGGACTTGTTGACGAGTGGAATAAAAACGGTTTGCCTTTGGAAGAAGCGCAAAAGCAGGTAGTTGAATACGTAAAGCGCTTCCTGCCGGCTCGCGGAAAAGCTCATCTTGCTGGAAACTCCGTTGGTTCCGACAAAAAGTTCCTCGACCGTTACATGCCAGATTTAATGGCAAATCTGCACTATCGTGTAATCGACGTAAGTACGTTGAAGGAAATTTCGCGCAGGCTTTACCCGGACGTTTACCGCAATAAGCCGGCAAAACACGGCGGTCACCGCGCGCTCGCGGATATTATTGAGTCGATTGATGAGCTTCGTTACTACCGCGATATGATGTTCGTTCCAGCTCCAGGCCCAAGCGAGTCTCAAGCAAAAGCCGGTGCGCAACACATTGAAAGCACGAGCTTGCTTCGTGACTATGAGCGTCGCGGAGAGGCGCTAGAAGACGTAAATTCCGCAGAAAAGCGCGACTACTAAACACAACGCTACTATTAAATAAAGCGCGACTACTAAACGCAATAAAAGGTACTGCCAATGAAGCAATCCGAAGCCTTAACCATAATCAACGCTGGCGCGAGCGCGTTCATTACCGGCGCTCCGGGTGCAGGTAAAACCTACGTATTAAACGAAGCTATTCGCGCAATGCGAAAGAACGGTTTAAGCGTTGCTGTAACTGCCTCTACCGGTATTGCGGCAACGCACTTAAACGGTCAAACCATTCACTCGTGGAGTGGAGTTGGAGTTTCAAACGCGCTTACGGATACGCTTCTTAAAACAATTAGAGCTAGGCGAGGAAAGCGCATAAAAGCCACGGACGTGCTCGTGTTGGACGAAGTTTCCATGATTCACGCGTGGCTTTTTGACATGGTTGATGAAGTTTGCCGGAAGGTGCGCAAAAATCCCGCTCCTTTCGGCGGGCTTCAAGTAGTTATTTCGGGCGACTTCTTCCAATTGCCGCCTGTTAGCACTTCTATGCGAAATCGTGACGTGTTCGAGCCGAGCTCGGAGTTTATTTCGTCGCGCGAAAAGTATACTGCAGCTGGAAAAAATCCGGAAGGCTATATTACGGAATCGTTTGCATGGGACGCTTTGAAACCTGTTGTGTGCTATTTAACTGAGCAACATCGTCAGGATGACGGCAAGTTGCTAGAAGTTTTGACGGATATTCGTAGCGGTCTCGTGAGTGACGACGATAAGCAAGTGCTTGCTAGCCGCCTTGGTGAGTATCCGCAAGATGACGAAGTTGCAGTACATCTTTTCCCAACGAACTCGCAAGCAGATGGCTTAAATAATATGCAGCTTGCGGAAATTGATTCTGAGCCTCACGAATTCGTTGCAACAGAAGCCGGGCCTAAAAATCTTGTTGATCGCTTAAAAAAGAATATGCTTGCTCCGGAGCGTTTAGTTTTAAAGGCTGGGGCTGCTGTGATGGCGTTGCGAAACGATCAGGAAAAGCAGTATGTAAACGGCTCTGTTGGGCGTGTGTTGCGTTTTGCGCCTGAATCTAAGGGCGGATGGCCGATTGTTGAGTTTGAAAACGGCAATATTGTAACTCTTAAGCCTGCAGCGTGGGAAATGACGGACGGTGAGACTGTACTTGCTAGCGTAAATCAAGTGCCTCTTCGTTGCGCGTGGGGAATTACGATTCATAAGTCGCAAGGTATGACTCTCGATAGTGCGGTAATGGATTTGCGTAGAACTTTCGCTCCCGGAATGGGATATGTTGCGCTTTCTCGCGTGGAAAATCTGGGCGGTCTTTATTTGGAAGGTATTAACGATCGCGCGTTTAGTGTTTCGGCGGATGCTGTACTGCTAGACGGATCTTTGCGTGAGGCGTCAAGGTGCGCAAGTGAGCTGCTTGCTAGCGATGGGGCTTCCTCGTTTGTTGCCAAAAAAGCAGATGGTGATTTTGCGGATCAGCAGGAGTTTAGTCTTTTTGAAAATGCCGGTGATGGCGTTACGGACGAATTTTCTTTCGACGACGAGTTTTAATATTCTATAAGTTTTTGCCTTGCGCACGGCATAAACTACTCGCGGCTGAGTCGTTTTGGTCGGATTTTGCCTTAGAAGCGGCATAAACTACTCACACCTGAGTTGTTTTGGTCGCTTTGTTATATTTTTGCACGTTATGATTTAATCGAGTATTACTTTTGTTGATGCGTGTAGACAAGTGTTTATGTCCTCATGCGCAAATAGATTGGAACGCATGAATTCCAATGTACTTCGTATGTCTCAGCTATTCCTTCGTACGCTGCGCGAGGATCCTGCAGACGCGGACGTGACTTCCGCAAAACTTATGCAGCGCGCAGGCTATATTCGTAAATCTGCACCAGGTGTGTGGACTTGGCTTCCGCTAGGACTTAAGGTTTTGAACAAGGTTCAGGCGATTATTCGCGACGAAATCAACGGTATCGGTGCGCAGGAAGTTCACTTCCCGGCACTTCTTCCGCGCGAGCCTTACGAGGCTACCAACCGTTGGGAAGAATATGGCGACAATATCTTCCGTCTTAAGGATCGCCACCAAGCTGACTATCTTCTTGCTCCAACGCACGAAGAAGTTTTCACGCTCCTTGTTAAGGATATGTATTCTTCGTACAAGGATTTACCAGTTACTTTGTACCAGATTCAAACGAAGTATCGCGACGAATTTCGCCCGCGCGCTGGCCTTATTCGCGGCCGCGAGTTTATTATGCAGGATGGTTACTCGTTCTCGATTGACGAAGATGGTTTGAAATCTGCTTACGTTGAGGAGCGCGCTGCTTACGCTCGAATTTTCGACCGTTTAGGAATTAAATACGTGATTGTTCACGCTGTTTCCGGCCCAATGGGTGGTTCTGATTCCGAGGAATTCTTGGCTCCAATGCCAATTGGTGAAGATACTTTTGCGCTCGCACCTTCAGGAAAAGCTTGGAATGTTGAGGCTCTTACCACTCCAGAAATGCAAGATGTTGATTACTCAGCAACTCCTGCAGCGCAATCTCTCGAAACTCCAGACGCTAAGACGATTGAAGCTTTGGTTAAGGTTTCTAACGACTTGCATCCGCGTAAAGATGGTCGCGAATGGCAAGCAGACGACACTTTGAAGAACTTGATTATTGCTGTTAAGCATCCGGCAGATGCTGAAGGCGGCGAGCATGAGGAGCCATGGCGCGAAATCGTGGCGATTGGTATTCCAGGGGATCGCCAAGTAGATATGAAGCGTCTTGAAGCTCAGTTTGCTCCTGCAGAAATCGAAGAAGCAACTGAGGATGATTTGAAGTCTCATCCTGAGTTCGTTAAGGGCTACATTGGTTTTAGCGTATTAGGTCCTCAAGCTCGCAAAGAGGGTAGGGGTATTGCAAATCCTGTCCGCTACTTGATGGATGCTCACGTTGCAAAGGGAAGTGCCTGGATTACAGGAGCTGACGAAGACGGAAAGCACGTTTACAACGCTGTTTACGGCCGCGATTTTGAGGCGGACGGTGTTGTTGAAGCAGCCCAGGTTCGCGATGGCGATATGAGCCCAGATGGTTCCGGTCCGTTGAGCTTCGAACGCGGTGTGGAAATTGGTCAAGTGTTCCAGCTTGGCTTAAAGTATTCTAAGGCTTTGGGCTTAAGCGTTCTTAACGAAAACGGTAAGGCTGTGCCGGTTTGGATGGGCTGCTACGGCATTGGCGTTAGCCGCGTAATTGCATGCTTGGCAGAAACGCATCACGATGACGCTGGTCTAGCATGGCCTATGGCAATTGCTCCAGCTCAAGTTCATGTTGTTGCAACAGGCAAGGATCAGGTTGCTTTCGACGCTGCTGAAAAGGTTGTTGAGGAGCTTAGCAAGCAAGGCATCGAAGTAATCTTTGACGACCGTCCAAAGGTTTCTCCAGGCGTAAAGTTCAAGGATGCTGAGCTTGTTGGCGTGCCGCTGATTGCTGTTGCTGGTCGCGATACCGTGAACAATGGCACTATTGAAATCCGCAATCGTGATGGCTCAAACGTTGAGGCAGTTCCAGTTGACGAAGCTGCCGCTCGAATCGTATCTCGCGTAAACGATTTGCTTAAGTAACGGCCTGTTTTACAATTTGCCGCCAGGAATATTGATTCTTGGCGGCATTATTTTATTGTATTCATATTAATTTATTGTGCTGTGAGTTTAGTGGATTTCTCGAATTGCGATTTTATTTTCCTTAAATATCAGTTTCGCCTCCAAATTCGTCATTCGAAATGTTTGCGTTAGAGTTATTTTGTTGTGCATTGTTCTTCTGCTGTACTTGATTACTTTCTTTCGTATGATCATTTTTAGCGGAATCAGCGTTTCGCTTTGTAAATTGCGTAGTTCCGCGATTTAAATCGTGCCCAATAGCAGAAGCTTCCAAAATTACGCGATTATAATCGTTTCCATCTTTTGTCCAGCTTTCTGTACTCAAATTGCCATATACAACGATTGCATCGCCTTTATGAACGCTTTTTAGCACGTTTGAAGCCAAAGTCCTATACGCTTTCACAGTCATCCAAGTAGTTGGACGCTCATGCCATTGCTGTTCGTCGTTGCGGTAATATGATTGCGTGCTCGCGATTCGTAGCGAACAAGCCGGAGAATTTTCACTTCGCCCAAAGTTTACAGGCTCAGCGCCTACGTATCCACTAATAGTCACGGTCGACTGTTGTTGTGCCATATTTCATAGTCCTTTCACAAATGGACTGCAGCCATTTCAGCCCCGAAATACAGAGCCATCATTGCCTCTGAGCTTCGCAGCCACGAGGAAATGCCGCAGTAATAACAACTATGAACTTTGCGCAACAACTTTGCCAGCAAACTTTTCTATTGTGGTTAAAACCTAGGTTTTATCCACAATGTAATTGATCTCTTGACTACAGCAAAATATTTAGTAAAAGCTCAACAATTAACTGTGCATACGTAATCATTCCTCATTGCAGGGTAGTATTGAGCAAACGTATTGAAAATATTGAATGCAGTGAAGAAGATATTTATGGTGGAAAATAATCAGCAATATGCAAAGCATAAATCTAATATGCGCATAAGTTGGGTTAGTATCCTTGTTATTTCGGCTGTATGCCTAGCTGCGTGTGCAATATCGCAAAATTTTGCTGATTTTACTTTAGAACATTCTAAGGCGTATCATCAGGCATATAATCGCGAATATCATCACGAATATCATCAAAATCCAATAATTCAAACAACTAATTCTGCTTCTGCTGCATCTTTTATTCAGTCAAGTAATGTAGCGCGTTACGTTCTTTCTTCTATTCGAAATGCAAGATCTAGGCTTTACGATGATCGCAGCACGTATTTTAATGGCGTTCCTTTGCAAGATTACGTGAGCCGCTACGGTCTTACTAAAGAAGCGTATGTAATAATATTCAGTACGATTCTGCAAATGAAGAGGATGCTTTCCGCCGCGCGCAAGAAACCGCTCAGCATGGGCAGTTTGGCCATTTTGGCCCAGATGGTGTGAGCGAGCCTGATTACACTGGGCGAAAGGCGTGGGGTGAAAATTTAAGTTGGGGTGTGGATCTTGCTGGTTCTATGCAATTGTGGATTCAAGATGAAGAGTCGGCTTTGCGCGCAACCGGCGGAAGTTTTAACGAAGATAATGGACATTTGTATCAGATTTTGAATCCTAACAATATTTCTTTCGGTTACGGAGAGGCTTCGGGCGGCCCTTATGGTGTTGTTGGAGCGTTGACACTGTCGGAATATAACGGTGATATTGATTATCCGGATGGAAAGATTGGCCCAGAATCTCCCGAAGAGCAAAAAAGCGTGCTGAAGAGGAGCGAAAAAAGAAGGAAGAGCAGAAGCGTAAAGACGAGGAAGCTAAGAAGAAAAAACCTTTGGCTAAAAAGAAGCATTTGAAGCATAAGCATCATAAAAAGTTAGCGAAAGCTATGAAGAAAAATGCTTCAACGTATAAATTTATTGTGATTATTTCTGCGATTTTAAGCGTGCTTGTTTTGTGCGCAATTGCAGCGGTAGCTTGGATTTTCTTAAGACAAAGGCTGATTTCTAAAAATAGAAAATAATAAGCCTGCAAACGTTTATTAAGCGTCTGCAGGCTTCTATTTTTGACTTATTCGCGACTTATTTGCGATTTATTTGCGATTTATTCGCAACTTACCAAATGTGTACGCGCTCAGCAGGGTCGAGCCACATTTCGTCGCCTTCTTTAACGTCGAAAGCATCGTAGAACAAGTCTACGTTACGAGCAATGCCGTTAGTGCGGCATTCGGCTGGGGAGTGCGGGTCGATTTGAAGCAGCTGTTCCGCAATTTCATTACGAGCCTTGGAACGCCATACTAACGCGTAGCTTAAGAAGAATCGCTGCAAAGCAGTGAAACCATCTACTTCAGGAGCGTTCAACAAAGTTTCGCGAATCGCATCATCACTTCCGTTGATTTCTTGTCCCTTGCTCTTTTGCAAAGCGAAAGCGTATGCTTTAAGCGCAATAGTCACGCCGCTTAAATCGCCAATATTTTCGCCGATCGTTAAAGCACCGTTTACGTGAGGCATCGCATTGCGCTCTTCTTTGCTCTTCAAGTGAGAGTACTTAATGATAAGCTGCGTTGGTGTGAAAGCATTGTATTGCTCAATAAGCTTCTTAGTGCGCTCAGTGAAGTTGGTTTTGTCTTCTTCAGTCCACCAATTGTTAAGCACGCCGTCGCCGTCGTATTCGCAACCTTGATCGTCAAAACCGTGACCGATTTCATGACCAATCACGGCACCAATAGCGCCGTAATTTGCTGCGTCTGGAGCACTTGGGTTAAAGAATGGTGGTTGCAAAATAGCAGCTGGGAACACGATTACGTTCAGCAGAGGATCGTAGTAAGCGTTCACAGTTTGCGGAGTCATCTGCCATTCTTCGCGATCCACAGGATTTCCGGCTTTTGCAGTATTTTTACCAAAGCCAAATCGATAAACTTCGCGCATATTATCAACTAAGTCAGCGTCTTCCTTAATATTTAGCGCAGAGTAGTCAACCCAATGGTTTGTGTAACCAATATTTGGCTCAAATTTACTAATCTTTTCCAAAGCCTTCGCTTTAGTTTCCTCACCAAGCCAGGTGCTGTGCGAAATCGACTCACGGTAAGCGTTAATAAGATTGTCAACTAAGCCTTGCATATATTCCTTAGAAGACTCAGGGAAATGCAATCGCACGTATTCGCGTCCAACTTCCTCACCACAAGCATCGTCAACAACTCCGACTGCTCGCTTCCAACGGTCGCGCTGCTTTGTGGCACCAGAAAGCACCTTGCCGTAGAAGTCGAATCGCGCTTGTGCAAAATCTTCACTAAGTAAGCTTGCCCAGCGCAAAATCACGTGCACGCGCGCCCAAAGCTTTAAATCTTCTAAGTCGGCTTCTTGCCAAATCTTATTCAAACCTTCCATAAAGCTTGGCTCGTGAACTACAACTTTGTTAAAAGCTTCACGAAGGTTGATTGGCTGATTTGTTGCTTCTTCGCAATTATCGTACGCTTTTTGAGTAGCGTCTAAGAAAGCGTCGAGATTAAGAGCTTCAAGAGTTTTTGCTAAATCGGCATAATTGTAAGGATTATAGGTTTTTTGAGAATCGCGAGTTGCTACGTTATCCCAATGGTAGCTCGCTATTTTAGTTTCAACATTCAAGAAACGCTCGGCTTGCGCTTGTGTAGTAGTTGCGTCTCCGTAGCCTGCTAAGCGCAGCAAAGAAGCTACCATTTTTACATATTCAGTGCGAATTGGAGCGTAGTTATCTTCGCGATAGTATGCTTCGTCTGGCAAGCCCAATCCCGATTGCTCAATATGCATAATATTCGTCTTAGGATCTTTAGGGTCTCCGTAAACGCCAAAATAAAACATTGCATCTGGACCGCCGTACGGATTAAGCGCGCCAATAGTGCGAACCAAATCTTCCTTAGTTTCTGCTGAATCCACAGCGTCTAAATCGCCCTTAATTGGCGTAATTCCAGCTTTTTCAATAGATGCGGTATCCAAATAGTTACGGTATAAGGTTTGCGACTTTTTGGCTGGGCAATTTTCGTTTTCTAAAATATCTCGAATTTGCTTTTCTGCATCTTCTGCAAGCTTGTGGAAAGCACCATACATTGGTTTGTCTTCTGGGAGAGTGTAAGTGTCAATCCAAGGACCATTTATGTAACGGAACAAGTCGTCTTGTGGACGAATAACCGACGAGAAGGAGGCAGGGTCGAAATCTACAGCAGAAATTTCCTTCTGCGATTCCTTATTATTACTATTATTATTGTTGTTAGACATGTGATTAGCTTACAAGTATTAAGCGACACTATTGGTTAGTATTTTCGCTATATTTTGCTTTATTTTCGTGCCTGCGCGTTAGTCTTGAAGCATGATTGAACTTAAAACTCCATCTGAAATTGAAGCGATGAAGCCTGCAGGTCGCTTCGTCGGTAGTATTCTTAAAGACTTGAAAGCAATGACCAAAGTTGGCACGAATCTTCTTGAGATTGATGATTTCGTTCGCCAGCGTATTATGAGCCGCAAAGGTGCGTCTTCTTGCTATGTTGATTACGCTCCTGATTTTGGTACAGGTCCTTTTGCGCACTATATTTGCACGTCTGTAAACGATGCTGTTCTTCACGGAGTTCCTTTTGATTATAACCTTAAAGACGGCGATTTGTTGACTCTTGATTTGGCAATTAACGTAGACGGCTGGGTTGGAGATTCCGCTATTAGTTTCGTTGTTGGAAAGCATGCAGATCCTGAGGATTTGCGCTTGATTAAGTGCACTGAGGAAGCTTTGGAGGCTGGCATTAACATGGCTCAGCCTGGCAACCGTCTTGGCGATATTTCTGCAGCTGTTGGTTGCGTTGCTCACGAGTATGGTTATAGCGTAAATCTTGAGTTTGGCGGTCACGGAGTCGGTCATATTATGCACGGCGATCCGCATGTTCCTAACGATGGCACTGCTCACCATGGCTACAAGCTTCGCCCAGGTTTAGTTATTGCAATTGAGCCATGGTTCTTAAAGACTACTGACGAAATTTACCAGGATCCTAAGGATGGTTGGACTCTTCGCTCTGCTGATGGTTCTCGCGGTGCTCACAGCGAGCACACGATTGCAATTACGGAAAACGGTCCTGAGATTTTGACCGTGCGCTAAACTTATCAATAGTTGATTTTGTAAGTATTTTGCGAGTAGTAATTGCGTAAAACAGGTATGTAAAGAGGTACTTTAAGTAAATGGCGGAATTTGATTTTTCCCAAGTATTAAATGATGTTGAAGCAAAGTATTCTTCGATTTCTAAAGCACTAGACGTTGATTCGTTGAAAGTTACGATTGCTGATTTAGAAAAGCAGGCTGCAGAGCCTGGACTTTGGGATGATTCTGAGCATGCTCAGCAGGTTACGAGTAAGCTTTCCGCGGCTCAGTCTCAGTTGAAGCGTTTGCAAGCTGTAGATCAGCGCATTGAAGATACTAAGACTTTAATTGAGCTTGGCCAAGAAGAAGGCGATGCTGATTCTATGAGCGAGGCTCAAGAAGAGCTTGGAAATATTGCTCACGAGTTGGACGATATGGAAGTTCAGACTCTTCTTGACGGCGAATATGATGCTCGTTCTGCAGTTGTTACGATTCGTTCTGGTGCTGGCGGCGTGGATGCTGCCGATTTTGCTCAAATGCTTCTTCGTATGTACTTGCGCTGGGCTGAGCGAAACGGCTACAAAACTAAGATGATGGACACGTCTTATGCGGAAGAAGCTGGTATTAAATCTGCTACTTTCCAAGTTGATGCCCCGTACGCGTATGGTCGTCTTTCTGTAGAAGGTGGCACTCACAGAATGGTTCGTATTTCGCCATTTGACAATCAAGGCCGTCGCCAAACTGGCTTTAGCGCAGTGGAAGTAATTCCTCTTGTTGAAGCTACGGATCATATTGATATTCCAGATTCCGACATTCGCGTGGATACTTTCCAAGCGTCTGGTCCTGGCGGCCAGGGCGTGAACACTACGTATTCTGCTGTTCGTATTACGCATTTGCCAACCGGCTTAGTTGTTTCTATGCAAGATGAGCGCAGCCAGATTCAAAACCGCGCAGCTGCAATGGCTGTTTTACAATCGCGTTTGCTTGTGCTTAAGCATGCTGAGGAAGCTGCAAAAAAGAAGGAACTTGCTGGAGATATTAAGGCAAGTTGGGGAGATCAAATGCGCTCTTACGTGCTTCACCCTTATCAGATGGTGAAGGATTTGCGCACTGGTTACGAAACTTCACAAACTCAAGCTGTTTTTGACGGCGATATTGACGGTTTTATTGAAGCTGGCATTCGTTGGCGTCACGAGCAGCGAGTTGCAGCTCAAAAAGAAGCTGAAGCAGAATCTTAAATAAAACTAAAGCTAGAACTAAAAACCAACAATTACACATAATCTTCGGAAGGAATTGAAACAATGTCGCTGATTTCATTAGATCATGTGTCAAAAATATATCCTCGAGGTACACGTCCTGCATTAGACGATGTGTCTTTGCATGTAGATCGCGGAGATTTTGTGTTTCTTGTTGGCGCTTCCGGTTCTGGTAAAACTACATTGCTTAGTTTGCTGCTTCGTGAAGAAGAAGCAAATGGTGGGGAAATTCACGTAGCTGGTAACGATTTGCGCAGACTTTCTAACCGACAAGTGCCGCAGTATCGTAGATCTCTTGGCTTTATTTTCCAGGATTATAAGCTGCTTAATAATAAAACAGTTTACCAAAATGTTGCTTTTGCTTTGGAAGTGATTGGCACGAGTCGGTCTACGATTCGTTCACTTGTTCCTCGTGTTCTTGAAACGGTTGGTTTGACTGGTAAAGAAAATAATTACCCACACGAGCTTTCTGGCGGTGAGGCGCAGCGAGTTGCAATTGCTCGCGCATACGTCAATCACCCTCAAATTATTCTTGCAGATGAGCCTACTGGTAATTTGGATCCAACTACTTCTCTTGGAATTATGGAAGTTTTGGATGCTATTAACCGAACTGGCACAACGATTGTTATGGCTACGCATAATGAGGAAATTGTGAACTCAATGCGTAAGCGAGTTGTGGAACTTCATGCTGGAAAAATTGTGCGTGATGAGCGTGAAGGATCATATGATTCTGCATTGTATTTCCCAGATAGTGAAGTTGAGCATAATTCTAAAGCACAACAAACTGTTGAAAATTCTCAAGATCAATCAGCTAGCGATGCTCAAAAATCAATTACTCAATCTGAGCATACTGAACGTCATAAGAGGCTTTCTAAAAAAGCTCAACGTGCTGCTCAGGCGCGTGAAGTTGTTGACATGGTAACGCAATCGTTGAAGAGCGACACTTCAGAAAATGAAGGAATTGCACGTTTGGCTCAGTCTGTTCATTCTGGCAGAACTGGTCGTTACGGCGAAGTGTTCCAGTCTTTGGAAACAACGATGACTTGGGGACGAGGATTGATTTCTTCAAACGATAATGAAGATGTTGAAGAGAATGATTCAGAAGTTGAGATTTCGGAAGATAATAAAGAATCCTCTGAAGTTGCCGGAAATTCTGAAACTGCAGAAACTGCTAATACTACTGAGACTACTGAGACTGCTGATAATCACGAAACTGCAGAAACTAATGAATCTCACGAATCTCACGAAACTGCTGAAACTAATGAATCTACTGAATCTACTGAAAACTCTGAAGTGAGCGAAGAATCACAATCCGAAACCGGCGATGAGTTGCAGTCAGAAGCAGAAAGTAAGTTACAATCCGATGCTGAATCTGAGCGTAAATCTCAGCTTCCTCCTATGCCTCCAGCTCCGCCTAAGCCACCTGTTGCAGCTGAAAATACTAATAATGAGAACATTAGTGTTGACGATAGCAATAATGACATTAATAAAACTGAAGGAGCAGAGTAATGCGTTTACGATTTATTTTTTCCGAAACTTGCATTAGTTTGCGTCGTAATGTTTCGATGATTCTTTCGGTTATGCTTGTAACGTTCATCTCTTTCCTTTTTATTGGTGTTTCAGTGCTTATGCAAGCGCAGATTACCAAGGCAAAAGGCGACTGGTATGACAAAGTAGAAGTGGTTGCCTGGCTGTGCCCGGATGGAACTAGCCAATCTCCTTCTTGTGCTTCTGGAAAAGCGCCTACTAATGCCGAAATTGTAAAATTGGAGCATATTATTCACCAAGAATTAGGCGATGATGTTTCAAATATCACTTATGTTAGCCGCAATGAATTTTATAAAAACACATTCTTAAAGCAATATCCTAACGGAATGTATCAAGGACGTACTTTAACTGCGGCAGACATGCAAGATTCGTTGCGCTTGAAGCTTACTAATCCTATGAAATATCAGGTTGTTTCAGAAGTTCTTTCTGGACGCGATGGTGTGGAAGAAGTTGTTGATCAGCGTCAGATTTTTGATCCTGTTTTCAGTGTGCTTAATCGCGCTACTGTTGTGACAATTGTGCTTGCAGCAGTTATGGTTGTTGTAGCGATTATGCTTACTGGCACTACGATTCGAATGTCTGCTGCTAGCCGTCGTCAAGAAACCGAAATTATGCGCTTAGTTGGTGCCTCTAACTGGACTATTCGTATGCCGTTTATTCTTGAAGGAGCGTTCGCGTCGTTTGTAGGTTCTTTACTTGCTGGTGCTGCGCTAAGTTTAGTAGTTAAAGTTTTTGTAACTGATTGGCTTGCGCAGAATGTGCGTTGGATGCCATTTGTTACTCAAACAACTGTGTGGCTATGCGTTCCAATACTTGTAGCTGGTGCAGTAGTGTTATCTATAGTTGCTTCTGCTATTGCTTTGAGGCGATACTTAAAAGCTTAAAATGCAAAATAATAGGTGCGTAATTATTTGCGTTATTTTCGCATGAGCATTGTGAAAGTAATATTTTAGAAGATTTGAAGTAGAAACTCGCGTGATTCCTTGCATTACGGTATAATTCGCAATAGTGATGTTGAAAGGGAAGTGATATGAGCGAAGATCGACATAGCATGTATGCAATTCGACGCACTCACACTGTAGTGAGTTTAATAGTTGCTATTTCAATGATGTTTGCTGGTGTTGCTGGTGCATTATTTAATGCGTCTACAGCAAGTGCTGTCAACATGAAGGAATATAGGCGCAAAATACAACGAAACGAGAATTTGAAGCGCCAACTTGCTGGTGTAAGTAAACAACTTGCAAATAAGATCATTGAATTGAATGATTTAAATGAGCATAAAATTCCAAATCAAATACGAGCTGCTCAACAAGCAGAAGAGCAAGCTTCTCAGGCGCGCAGTCTTGTAGAATCAACGCAGCAGCGTCTAGAGTCTGCACAAAAAGATAAGCGTGATTTGGAAGAGAAAATTAAAAAAACTGGTGAAGATTTTGATGATGCTAAGGCTGCTGTAGCACAGCTTGCTCGTAAGAGTTTCCATGGTTCTCAGGCATCTAATGTTATGGATATTGTGACTAAATCAACTACTACAGAACAGTTTGTTGGAAAGTTACAATCCGAGGCTGCTGTTGCTAGAAGTGAAGCAAATGCTGCTAATGATGCTGCTATTAAGTTGAATACTTCTATGAATCGTCGTCAGCGTTTGGCTGCTATTGAAGCAGAAATAACCAAGTTAAAGCAGCAGGCGGATGTTCAAGCGCAAAGTGCTCAAATCGCTGCGAAAGCCGCCAATGATCGCAAAAAGTCCTTGCAAAGTTTGCGAGATCATGGTGAAGAGATTCGTAAGCAGCTGGAAGGTCAAAAGAGTAGTTTGACTTCTCAGTCTGCGCGTGAGGCTGCAGAAATTGTAGCAATGAAATCTGCCATCGATGCTCAAGCGCGTGCTCTTGCTAATAAGTCATTCGCTAAGGCTGATCCGAATGCTGGTAATCGCCAGCAATTGAATGGAAGCTCTGGAAAGAATGTTTACCTTCCTCCGATGCAACTTTCTAATGGTGCTGCTAATGGTATGAATTATACTGTTCCTGGAAATTGCGCAGAAGGTTCTAAGTTCTGCTACGGGCATAATACTGGAAACACTGTTGGTGGTTCTGCTTATCCTGCTCGTCAATGCACGTTATGGGCTTATTTGCGTCGTTCGCAACTTGGTTTGCCTGTTGGCTCCTACATGGGTAATGGTGCTGAGTGGGCGAATACTGGTCGTAGGTTTGGATATTTAGTTAATAGAATTCCACATGTTGGTGCTGTTATGGTGTTTGCTCGTGGTCAACGTGTTGGTAATTGGAATGCTGATTGGCAATATGGACATGTTGCGGTTGTGGAACGTGTGAATGCTGATGGATCAGTTCTTATTTCTGAAGGTGGAACTGGTTTTTCGACATTCCCTGCTTATGAAACTATTTATAATCCAGGCGATTACGAGTATGTGCATTATTAAATATAAGTACTTCAAAGTTTTCAATTTGTTGAAATTGAAAACTTTGTAAGTTTACGACTTATTGTTCTTGCCATAAGATAGTAGTATCTTATGGCAAGTTTCTTTTGTGTGTGATGTGTACTGGAGGGGAATTATGGCAAATAAGCCTGCGCAAGATGGCACTGTTACTGTGGCACAAAACCGTAAAGCGCATCATGATTATGTAATTGAAGATTGTTATGAAGCAGGTCTTGCTCTTACTGGTACTGAAGTTAAGTCACTTCGCGAAGGGCGTGCTTCTTTAGCTGAATCATTTGTGAATATTGATCGTCGTGGTGAAATGTGGCTTGAAGGAGCAAATATTCCTGAATATTTAAACGGCACATGGAATAATCATGCTCCTAAGCGCAAGCGTAAGCTTCTGCTTCACGCTGCTGAGATTGCTAAGCTTTCTAGGCAAACTGAGGCGAAAGGCTACACTGTTGTGCCTTTGCGTTTGTATTTTAAGGGAAGCTACGTAAAAGTAGAAATTGCTTTAGCGCGCGGTAAAAAGGAATTTGATAAGCGTCAGGCTTTGCGTGAGGAGCAAGATAAGCGAGAGGCTTTGCGTGAAATGCGTTACCGTAATCTGCGTTCTCGTAGTATTGATTAAGAGTTGACGCTTCTTTTTTATGCGTTTGTGAAACACTTGCTTGCTTCGCACGTGATAAAAAGTGAGGCAATGCGACACGCACATATTATACATTATTGCGAATAATATGCAGTTTTTGTTTATGAAAAGCATAATTATTGTGCAGATGTACCGCATGAGTATCTTTGTATATTCAATAATCGTATAAAAGGCTGTTGAATTTGTAGGGTTATCGTGTATAGTTATACACATTAATGCAAATTATAGATTCTTACTACATACATGAGGAGAAGAACTATGTTTAAATCTATGAAGCCTGTTGCTATTGTTGCATCTTTAGTAATGATTGGCAGTATTGCTGCATGTGGACCTGCTGATTCTAAAGAAGCAGACCCTGATGTTGCTCGTAGCTATGATGTAAGTCATGTGCAAAAAGATGATGCTGTTGCAGCCTTGGTACCAGCACCAGTTGCAAAAACAGGAGAGTTAACTGTTGGTGTAAACGTAAGTTATGCCCCTGCAGAATTCTTTGCTGCAGACGGTAAAACTCCTGTAGGTTACGAAATTGATTTTTCGAAGGCCCTTGCAAAGGTCATGGGCTTAAAAGCAAAAATTATGCATGCTCAGTTTGACTCAATTATTCCAGCAATAGGAAGCAAATATAATGTTGGTATTTCTGGTTTTACAGTAAATGCTGAACGTATGAAGTCTGTAGACTTTATTACTTATGCAAACGCAGGTTTGTCTTTTGAAGTGCGTAAGGGAAATCCTACTAAAGTAGATCCAAAGAACCTTTGTGGCAAGAAAGTAACTTTGGAAACTGGAACTGTTGGCGAACCTATTATGGAAGAAGCAAAGAAACAGTGCGCAGCTAAAGGAAATAAGCCTCTTGAAATCATGAGCTTCAAGGAGCAAACTGACGCAACTACCGCACTTCTTTCCGGTCGCGCTGATGTTATGTATGCAGATACTCCTGTTGCAGGTTACGCTTCAATTAAGAATCCTGGAAAGCTTGAAATTTTGGAAAATAGCAAGGATTCTGAACCAATGGGAGCGGCTGTTAAAAAGGGTGATGCAGCGATGCTGAAGGCTGTAAAAGCTGGCATTGATAAGCTTATGAAGTCCGGCGTCTACAAGGATATCTTGAAGAAGTGGGGCGTTGAAGATGTTGCTATTGAAAAGTCTGTAGTTAATCCAAAACTATAAAACTTTAGCTATGAAACTTTAGCTATCAAATAATTGAATAATTATCTAAAATGATATTGTTAATCTGAGTCGTGATTGAATTCTCGGCTCAGATTGTTTCTTTACTTTGCTGTTTTTGTATAAACGTACTTATTGGAGCATATTTTGAATTCTTTAATTGGTAACTCTGCTAAGAGCAAGTCCGGAGTAACTAACTCTGAACGTATTTTGCCAGTAAAAAAGCCAGGACCTATTATTGCCGGAGTCATTGTAGCTGTAATAGCATGTTCGCTTCTTTACAGTATTATTACTAACCCTCGTTTTGAATGGCAAGTAGTCGGAATATATTTAATAAGCGATAACGTGCTTTCTGGTATTGGCTGGACGTTACTTCTTACGCTAATTGCTATGGTAATTTCAATCGTGTTTGCTGTAGGCTTAGCGATGATGCGCAAGTCAGTTAATCCTGTGCTTCGTGGCGTAAGTTGGTTCTTTATTTGGTTTTTCCGTGGTACTCCTGTTTATACGCAGCTTGTATTTTGGGGCATGTTTGCAGTGCTTGTGCCGAGAATTAGTATTGGCATTCCTTTTACTTCTGTAGAATTTTGGTCTATTGATTCTAATGTAATTATGACTTCTCTTACTGCTGCTGTAGTTGGTTTGTCTTTGAATGAATCCGCTTATTTGTCGGAAATTGTTCGAGCAGGATTGGAAGCCGTTGATAGTGGACAAGTTGAAGCTGCTAAGGCTCTTGGAATGGGTAGAGCTTTAACTATGAGGCGTGTAATTCTTCCTCAAGCAATGCGTATTATTGTTCCTCCGCTTGGTAACGAAACAATCGGTATGCTAAAAACGACTTCGTTAGTTCTTGCAGTTCCGTTTACTCTTGAATTGCAATTTGCTACAAATGCTATTGCTAACCGTATCTATAAACCAATTCCGCTTCTTCTTGTTGCGAGTATTTGGTATTTGATTATTACTTCCATTTTGATGGTTTTGCAATACATGCTCGAGAAGCATTTTGCTAAAGGCTTTGAAGCAAGAGATATTGTAAAACATGCTCAACTTAATACTGATTCTGATCAGCGCGGCGATCAATCATTAGATGCTAAACGGAAAAATGTTAAAGGACGAAATGATGCTGCTATGCTCGGATTTAATGCTTAAATAAGCGCATAATAGCTTAAATTTTAAATATTTTTCTTTGTAAACTTTAAATTTTGCATGAAACAAACAAATTGGATGTGAATAAATGGTAGAAGCAAAATCTAATCTTCCTGCGGTTGCTATTAACGATGTGCAAAAATCTTTCGGTCAATTGCATGTACTTAACGGTATTAATATGACGGTGAACCCAGGTAGCGTAACAGTTATTTTGGGTCCGTCCGGTTCTGGAAAATCGACGTTATTGCGTTTAATTAATCAATTAGAAACTTTGACTGCAGGAAGTATAAGTATTTATGGCGAGCGCATCGGTGTAAAGCAAGTAATGCATAAAGGTGAGAAGTGCCTGCAGGCTCTTAACGACAAAGAAATTGCTCAACAGCGTGCGAAGCTTGGCATGGTATTCCAGCGTTTTAATTTATTCCCTCATATGACGGCTTTAGAGAACGTTATGGAAGCTCCTGTTCATGTTATGCATATGAAAGCTCAAGAAGCGCGCGATTTAGCTATTGAAGAACTAAAGCGAGTTGGCATGGATGAGCGTATGAACCATTATCCTGCAGAACTTTCAGGCGGTCAGCAGCAGCGCGTTGCAATTGCTCGCGCTCTTGCTATGAAACCGGAAATTATGCTATTTGACGAGCCAACATCCGCGTTAGATCCAGAGCTTGTAGGTGAGGTGTTAACCGTTATGCGAAATCTTGCTAAAGATGGCATGACTATGATTGTAGTAACTCACGAAATTGGTTTTGCGCGTGAGGTTGCAGATCAGGTTGTGTTTATGGATGGCGGTGTCATAGTTGAGCAGGGTAGTGCAGATATTATTACTAGTCCGCAAACTGATCGTTTTAAAGATTTCCTAAATCACGTATTGTAATTTACGTAAGAAACGTATCTTATTTATGTAGTTTTGCATAGTTTTTGTGTGCTTCTCTGGCGTGCGCTCGCTCGCATAACGTACAATAGAAGATTATGTGTGGCATTGTAGGATACGCAGGTTTTGGAAAAGTTTGTGCAAAACCTTTAGAAGTTTGTTTAGGTGGGTTAGAGCGTCTAGAATATCGCGGATATGACTCTTCGGGCGTAGCTTTAGTTGCTCCTGGGATGAAATGTGCGACTGTGCGAAAGAAAGCTGGTCGTTTATCTGTTCTTCGCAACGATATTGATGCAAATCCTATGCCTGAAGCGAGTGCAGCTATTGGTCATACTCGTTGGGCTACTAATGGTGCTCCTTGTGACATTAATGCGCATCCTCATACTAGTGCAGATGGCAAAATCGCGCTTATTCATAATGGCATTATTGAAAATGCTGTTGTATTAAAAGAGCAACTTCACGAAGAAGGATACGAATTTTCTTCTCAAACAGATACTGAAGTTGCTGCAAAATTACTTGGCAAAATTGCGAATGATATTGTAAACGAAACTGGTAAGCCGGATTTATTCACAGCTCTTCGTCGTACTGCAAAAATGTTAAAAGGAGCTTTCACATTACTTGCTGTTGACGTTCGTCAGCCAGGTATTGTGGCTGCCGTTCGTCACGATTCGCCGTTGGTTGTAGGTCTTGGAGACGGTGAATATTTCCTTGGCTCTGACGTTGCAGCTTTTGTTGCTTATACGGATCGAGTCTTGGAAGTTGGTCAAGATCAAGCGGTGTGCATTGGAGATGTAGATGGCAGTGGCAAAGCATCTTTGCTTCTAACTGATTTTGACAATAATATTGTTGAAAATCCTACTTGTTTTACAGTTGACTGGGATGCGTCTGCTGTAGAAAAAGGCGGCTGGGATTCCTTTATGGATAAGGAAATTCATGAAGATCCGCACGCTGTTGCAGACACTTTGCGCGGGCGTTTTGACGCTCAGGGAAATATTGTTCTTGACGAAGTTCATATTAGCCAAGACGTGTTGCGCGCAATTGACAAAATTATTGTTGTTGCTTGCGGAACGGCAAGTTACGCAGGTTTGGTTGCAAAATATGCTATTGAGCACTGGGTGCGCGTGCCGGTTGAGGTGGAGCTTGCGCACGAGTTTCGCTACCGTGACCCTATTTTGACGCATCGAACATTGGTGGTTGCAATATCGCAGTCTGGCGAAACAATGGACACGCTTATGGCTTTGCGCCATGCGCGCGAGCAAGGTAGTAGAGTTCTTGCAATTTGCAATACGCAAGGTTCTAGCATTCCGCGCGAATCTGATGCAGTTCTTTACACGCATGCAGGTCCAGAAATAGCAGTTGCATCTACTAAAGCTTTTGTTGCGCAAATAGTTGCAGCCTATATGCTTGGTCTGTTTTTGGCGCAAGTAAAAGGCACTATGTATCGCGACGAAATTCAGCAAATAGTTGCGCAATTAAAAGAGATGCCGGATAAAATTCAGCGTGTACTTGATACACAATCTGAATCAATTATGAAAGCTGCTGAGCATACTCTGGAAGCTAAATCTTTCCTTTTCTTAGGTCGACATGTTGGATATCCTGTTGCGCTAGAAGGTGCGTTGAAGCTTAAGGAAATTGCGTATACCTTTACTGAAGGTTTTGCTGCAGGTGAGCTTAAGCACGGTCCTATTGCGCTTGTAGATGAAGGTGAGCCGGTAGTTGTGATTGTGCCATCTTCTCGCGGTCGTGATGTGCTTCATGCGAAAGTTATTTCTGGAATTGAAGAAGTTAAAGCGCGCGGAGCTTTCACTATAGCTGTTGCAGAAGAGGGTGATCCAGATGCTTTTCGCTATGCAGATATTGTGTTCTGGCGTCCTAAATGTGCGACTTTGCTAAGTCCTCTTGTAGATGTAGTTGCATTGCAATTATTTGCAATGGATATGGCAAAGTTAAAAGGTTATGATGTTGATAAGCCTCGTAATCTTGCAAAGTCTGTAACTGTTGAGTAAGCGCATAACAACGTTGAGTAACATAAAGTAACGGATGGCAAATCTTATGTCTGCATTTGCAAGAATTTTGCAACAACGCAATCATTTTGGACGCTTGCTTCTGTTGATACTTTGTGTTTTTTCTTTGCTGTTTTCTTGCGGATGCGGAACTAAAGATTCTAGAACTCAAATTAGTGTTTGGTCTTGGGAACCAAGCATGAAACGACTTGCTGAAGAATTTGAACTACATAATCCGGATGTTCACGTAACTGTAAAGGATACTAGCGGATATAGCAATCTTAATAGTGCTATTCAAGATGGCTATGGTATGCCAGATGTTGTTCAATTAGAATATTTTGCTCTTCCGCAATATGCGGTAAGTGGACAGCTTTTAGATATTACTGATCGTGTGAAAAATACTCGCACATTCTATACTCCTGGAACATGGTCTTCTGTGCAACTTGGTGGACGTGTTTACGGTTTGCCAATGGATTCTGGCCCAATGGCTTGGTTTTATAATGATGACGTGTTTAAGCAGGCTGGTGTAGATGCCACAAAAATACACACTTGGGAAGATTACCGTCACGCTGCTCGTAAGCTTAAAGATATCGGTGTGTATATTGCATCAGACTCAGGTGACGCAAGTTTTTATAACGCTATGATTTGGCTTGCAGGTGGACACCCGTTTATGACTTCTCATGATGGGAAAACAGTTACTGTTAGATTGAGCAAAGATAAGGGTACTGAAGAGTTTACAAAGTTCTGGCAATCAATGATTGATGAAGGATTGATTGACATTAGAACTAGAACTTGGAGTCAACGTTGGAAGAACGGTGTTGGAGCTGGCAAGATTGCTTCTGTTTTCTCAGGAGCCTGGATGCCGTCTTTGCTGCTGGAAAATGTGCCTGGAACTGCAGGATTATGGAAGGTAACGAATGTGCCAACTATGCACGGAGAAAAGCGTAATGCAGAAATGGGCGGTTCTTCGTTATCTGTGCTTAAATCGAGTCGTAAGCCTGAAGCAGCAATGCGATTTGTGAATTTTGTATGCCATGATATGCATGGAATTCGTACTCGTGTCAATGGTGGAGCGTTTCCTGCAGATGTTGTTACGCTTAGAGATAAGTCATTTTTAGATAGAGCTACTATTCGTGATTCACGAGGTATTGATATACCCTATTTTGGCGGTCAGAAGTTTAATCGTGTATTTGCAGATGCCGCTAATCGCGTGGATACGGGATATAGGTATTTGCCTTTTGAAGTGTATTCGCGAAGTGATTTTAGAGCAACTATGGGTCAAGCATATGACTGGAGTGTTAAATCTTTAGCTAGATTAAACGTGCAAGCCATGATTGATGCTGGTGTTACTCAAGATGATGGAAGTAGATTGTGGCTTCCAGATGATCCTGGTAAGCGAATTTCTTTAAAAGATGGTCTTTTATTGTGGGAAAAAGATCTTCAAGAATATGGTTACAATCAAGGATTTGTAGTTAGATAATTTCGTAACTTATTACGATTAAGTGATTTCGTAAAAGCAGCTTAATTTTGCGTAAAAGTAAGATTATTAGCAAAAGTAGTATAAATACAATAGGATAGTATAAATACATATACAATACGTGCGCACGTGATTGCAGATTAACTTAATTAATCCGTAAATGCCAATATAGGAAGTAGGCACACATGTTATTAGCAGTAGACATTGGTAATACGAATATTGTGCTGGGTTTTTTGGAAAATAACCGAATTGTTGGCACTTATCGTATGACAACAAAGTCTAATCATACATCAGACGAGTATGGCATTATGATTGCGCAATTTTTGCATTTAAGCGGATTTACAATAAACGATGTTGAAGATGTTATCGTTGCTTCTGTTGTGCCGAAAGTTATGCATTCATTCCGCGCTAGTATTATCAAATTTCTTCATATTGATCCTATGATTGTAGGCCCTGGTGTTAAAACCGGTATGAATATTCGTATTGATGAGCCAAGAACTCTTGGCGCGGATTGTTTAGCTGATTGCGTTGGTGCGTTTAGTGAATATGGAGGATCTGTACTAGTTATTGATTTTGGTACGGCAACAACTTACAACTATATAGATAAAAGTGGTGCTATTACTTGCGGACTTATTTGCACAGGTATTCGTACTGCAGCTGCGGCACTTTGGGATAACACGGCTCAGCTTCCAGAAGTGGAAATAGCTAGACCGCAGTCTGTTCTTGCAAAATCTACTAAACTCGCAATGCAAGCTGGATTATATTACAGCTTCTTGGGTGGAATTGAGCGCACAATAGAACAGTTTAAGACGGAGATTGGTGAGCCGTTTAAGGTAATTGCTACTGGCGGATTGGGTAGATTGTTTGAAAAAGACGTGAAAACGATTGACTTTTACGATCCTGACTTGATTTTCAAAGGTATGGCTGAAATTTATAAGCGCAACCTGCGGTAATGTAATGCGAATTTGCTGTTGCGGATATTCGTCATAGCGATTTCGTTTGTTGCGGCGATTTGTTATAAAAATTTGCTGTATAAATTTGTTATTAGTAAGTTGTTATACCAATTTTTCGCATTTGGGCGTATACTATGAATAGTTATGTGTAAAGATTGCGTTCGCCGGTGAACTTTCTTTGATGCGCACTTGTTTTTTGTGTACCGCTTATACGCCGGTAGGGGATTTGCTCACATGAGAGGAAGATTGATGAAGGAGAGAAGGAGAGATTGTATTCTCTCGACAATTGGTGCCGTTTCATGCGTAGTTTCTATGATTTTAAGCGTAACTGTGTTGCCTGCGATAGCTTATGCCAACGTAACGAAGAATCCATTGTTTGCTGCTGTTTTGGCTGCTGCTGCCGAGAATAATAGGGGTCAAAATAAGTCGGGTGAAGGTGGAGCTGGTAAAGAAGTTAAAGGGGATAAGGCTAAAGAGGTAGATAAAAAAGAAGGTAAGAGAAATGATGGGGCAGCTAATGGGGAAGCTGGTAATGAATCTAATGGGGGGGGGTCTGTAGATAACAGCAATGCTGGCAAAGATGCCAGTAAAATTGCTGGAAAAGGTGCTGGCAAAGATGCCAGTAAAGATGCTGTAAAATCTGGTAAATCTGACAAAAATGCTGACAAAGCTTCTAAAAAAGATAGCAAAGACGCTAACAAAGCTAAGGGCAAAGATCGCAGCACTGGTGATGGTGAGAAATTAAGCCTAGAAGAAGTTAAAAAGCTTCCTGCTTGCGTGGTTCATTATCTTCCAGACAACTTCCCTGATACAGTTCTATTCCGCCCTAAATCTGGTTCTGGAAATGCGTGTGCTATTAGTGCTGATGGGCTATCTAGTAATTTTAATAGTATTCGAAAAGCAATTTCAAATCTCAATAATGATGGCACTGGCTCAGTTGATTTTTATGGTGCAGAAGTGTATGCGTATGGGAGTCTGTCCAAGAAAGGTGTGGGTCTTTTTTCAGGGAAAAATATTAGTAGCATTGGTAACATTGACAAGTTTGATGTAAGTAACGTTACAGACATGTCTTATCTATTTAAGGATTCCTCATTAACTGATTTTAGTTTTTTGAGCGGTTGGGATGTGAGCAAGGTTACGAATATGGAGGGCATGTTCGAGGGGTGCACTAGTCTGAAATCTCTTAAAGGGTTGGAAGATTGGGATGTGAGCAATGTTAGAAGTATGTCTGGAATGTTCGCGTCTGTTATTAAGGACCAAGATCAACATGATGCTTTGAATCCAGTAGTCGGGTATGCAGGTGAGATGGCGATTGCTTCGGTTAAATCTTTAAGTAAGTGGAAGACTGGCAATGTTAAGAACATGAACAGAATGTTTGAGGGTTGCACCAAGATAACAGATTTTGACGGTTTGAAAAGCTGGAATACTGAAAACGTTTCAGCAATGATCGGTATGTTCGAATACTGCAAGAGTATGAGTTCGCTTGGATTTTTGAGTGGTTGGGATGTTAGAAATGTTACAGATATGAGGGCAATGTTTGCGCTGTGCAGCAACATTGGAAGTACTGAAGGCTTGGGAGAGTGGAATGTTAGTAACGTTAAAAAAATGGATGACATGTTTGTATATTGCTCTAAGCTTAAAAATATCGAAGATTTAGCTAATTGGAATACAAAAGATAAGAGCAGTACAAGCGCATTAACTAGCACGTTTAGAATGTTCTCTAATTGCAGTTTTCTTACTAAACTTGATCCTTTGAAAGATTGGGATGTTAGCAGTGTTGAGAACATGAGCAGCATGTTTAACACTTGCGGCAGTCTTACTAGTCTTGATCCTTTGAAAGATTGGGATGTTAGCAGTGTTGAGAAGATGAGCGACATGTTCAGTAATTGTGGTAGTTTAACTAGTCTTCAACCTTTGAGCAGCTGGAATGTTGGCAGTGTTACGGACATGAGCAGCATGTTTAGCTATTGTACTAACTTGAGTAATCTTAGCGGTCTAGAAAAGTGGAATGTTGGCAGTGTTACGGACATGAGCAGCATGTTTAACAATTGTACTAACTTGAGTAATCTTAGCGGTCTAGAAAAGTGGAATGTTGGCAGTGTTACGGGACATGAGCAGCATGTTCTCCAATTGCTATTTTGAGCATATAAACCATGAAGGTGATGTAGTAGAAATAACAGGGTTGGCTGATATAAGTGCATTGAGCGGCTGGAATGTTGGCAGTGTAACGAATATGTTTAGCATGTTCAGTGGTTGTACTCGCTTGGGTAATCTTAAAGGTCTAGAAGGGTGGAATGTTAGCAATGTTACGGATATGTCTAGCATGTTTTCTGATTGCAAAAAACTTACCGGCGCTGCGGATTTAAGCAAGTGGGATATTTCAAAAGTTACGAATCTTAGTTCGATGTTTTCCAATGCAGGAGCAGAAAGTGGCGACAGTCTTATATTAGATTTCAGCAATAAGAACTTTACAAAACCTACTAATTCTGAGTCTACTACTGTTTCTGTTGATGGTATGTTTGGTGGTTTTAAAGGCACGTTGATTGCGAATAATTTGCAGTCTAGTGGTTTTGAGAATAATCCTGAGGATGATCCTATCAAAAGTCATTTTGCTGATGGCGAAATATTCTCCCTCGATGAGAATGGTCACAGCGATAATATAGTCGTAACTAATAATGTTACGATTTTAGATACAATTTCAAACAATGATGATCTTAAAAATATTGCATACTACATTCCTGTTAAAGCCAAGCTAATGGAGCCTGGCGATATAAAAAATGACAATATGACATGTGATTGCAATAGAGATTCGGGTGGCACTACTTATACTTACTATATTCCTGCACTGTATAATTCGAGTAATTTAGAGAAGAAACAGGATGAAAAATCGCAGGATTATGCGTACAGAATTGTAAAAAATAGTTTCGCTTCAAAGTTTAGAAGTGCTATAGATTCTCAATCGGGCGAAGTTATTGGTGGTGAGGAACCTGGTGGTGAACCTGGTGGTGATGAACCTGGCGGAGATGAACCTGGTGAAGGTGAAGGTGGCGATAAATCAGGTGGTGATACTGATACTGGCTCGCGTAGTGCAACGTTGAAATCGCGTGTAAAGAAACTGCGATCCGCAAGGAAATTGCGATCTGTAAGAGATGGCGATGATGAAGATGAAAATCCTGAACCTGAGCCTGACGAAAAACAGGGTAATACTTATAAAATCATGTTTAAGAAGTCAAGCGAAGGTGGTTGCACTTGGACAGAACTTGGCGATGGTGATGGTGCTGTGCCTGTTAGTAATCCAATTTCGCCTTTAGTGTTCTTTACTACGACGTACTATTTGGAGACATTTGTTCAGCCAGTGCCTTTGCCGCATACTGGCGGCCAGTCGGCTATTATGTTCACGTTCTTGTCTATTGGACTGTTCTCAATATTTGCGGTTGCTGGGGCGTTCGGTCGTCATGGTTGGGTTGCGTCTGTGCTCTCTGGCACTGCTTTGACTGGGTTTGCGAAGGCTTTTGGCGGCGGCGCGCTCGATATTGCAGCTGGCTTTAAGCACTGCTTCGCGCATCCTGTTGTAAGTGGCTCGATGATTAAATCTGCTGTAAGTGCGGCAACCGGCTTCTTTGCTCGGTTCCGAAGTGACGATTCCACCTTCGGCAAGCACACTAAACAGCGCTAAATCGCAGCGCACGCAAAACACAACCGAATTCCCAATGAACTACCACACAAATCTGTCCTGCCTTCGTCAATTGAGACTAAGGCAGACCTCGCTTGCGTTGAAAGCACACTGTGATTTCAACGCTTAGCAACTCGCAGTGCTACTCGTTGAATACGTCTGAGTGTGTTCCCGTGCGAGATGCTGTTAGAACAAGCTCGTTTTCCTTAATTATGTAAATCAATAGCCAGTCTGATTTTACATGGCATTCACGGAAGCCTAAATATTTTCCTTTAAGAGGATGATCTTGGTACGTTTCGTCAAGAATCTCTTCGTTGCGCAACTTCTCAAGTAGTATATTAACAAGATGTGTATCGTATCCGCGCTTTCTGATTCTCTTCATGTCTTTTTTAAACTGTGAAGTGTATGTCAAAGTAAGCATAATTAATCTTCCTTAAAAACGTCGTCCATCATCTCGGATACTGAGTTATAGCGTTTTGCTGGAACTTTTCCGGATAGAATATCATTTGCTTCCTTAAACGCGGCGATTGTTTCTTTATTGTATTTTGGCTGTTTTAAGTCGAATGGGAGTCCTTCTACCATAAGTGATTTGTGTAAGAACATGTTTATTGCTTCGCTAAGAGTTATGCCGAAGCTGGCGAATAATTCTTCTGCCTGCGCTTTAACATCCTTGGTGACGCGTACGTTGATGCTCGCGGTTTTCGCTGCAGTGTTTGATTTCGTTGCTGTTGCGCTGATTGCCATAATATGCTTCCTTGATTTTATACTTATAATTTTTGCTTCTATAAGCGCGTTAGTTTTCTTGACTCGTTAATTTTGTTTAATTTTGATTTGTTTTTCTAGCTTTTTGTGATATTCAGCTATCAACTTTTATTACATTCTACAATGTGTTACACTGTTTTACAATATTATATAAACGTTTTACTTTGTATTACGATTGCATTACGTTTACCGCATGTATACGTTTACTATGTAAATTACATAAAATTCAAAGTTTTTGACGTCCGCGTTAAAAAAGTGTGTTGTTATTGCAGATTGCGTTCTGCGTGAGTAACGAAAAACAGCCAACGCTCGCGCGAGCGTTGGCTGTTTTATGGGACATTTGCCGGAGTTACGAATCCAATTTACAAATCCAGGAAAAGCTGATGGATTCGCGTATCGTTGTCAAGCTCCGGGTGGAAGGATGTGCCGATTTGCTTTCCTTGGCGCGCGGCGACAACATGACCTTCTACAGTTGCAAGAGCTTTGGCATTAGAGCCTACTTCTGCAATGTAAGGTGCGCGAATAAACGTCATCGGCACATTGCCTAGCTCACCAAACTCAGCCTCGCAATGGAAGCTTCCGAGCTGACGTCCGTAAGCATTGCGCTTAACTGTTACGTCTAAAGTGCCAAAACCGTTTACTTCGTCACCTTCCACGTTTTTCGCAAGCAAAATCAAACCTGCGCAAGTGCCAAGAACAGGCATTCCTCCTGCAATGCGCTCACGCAAAGGCTCGAGCATATTTTGCTCGCGAAGAAGCTTAGCTTGCACGGTGCTTTCGCCGCCCGGCAACACTAATCTGTCGAAAGACTGCTCCAAATCGCGCGCCTGCCGAAGCTCTATTACGCGCGCTCCCAGCTTTTCCAGCATTAAGCGATGCTCAAGAAAAGCTCCCTGAACAGCTAAAACTGCTACAGTATGAGCGGAGTTATCAGTATTGGTAGGTGAGTTTGACAAAATTACTCGCCTCGCTCAGCCATTAAAAGCTTGATTTCCTGCTCGTTAATGCCAACCATAGCTTCGCCCAAGTTTTCGGAAAGCTTAGCAATCATCTTGGCGTCCTTGTAATTAGTTACAGCTTTAACGATTGCTGCAGCACGCTTTGCTGGGTCTCCAGACTTAAAGATACCGGAGCCAACGAATACGCCTTCGGCACCAAGCTGCATCATTAAAGCAGCGTCGGCTGGGGTAGCAACGCCGCCGGCTGCGAAGTTAACAACAGGGAGCTTGCCGTTTTGTGCAACGTATTTTACGAGTTCGAAAGGCACGCGCAAATTTTTGGCTTCTTCAAAAAGCTCATCCTCGCGCATGCTTGTAAGCTTACGAATTGCGGAATTCATCATGCGCATGTGACGCACAGCTTGAATCACGTCTCCAGTTCCTGGCTCGCCCTTAGTGCGAATCATGGAAGCGCCTTCGTTGATTCTGCGCAAAGCTTCACCCAAATCCTTAGCGCCGCAAACGAAAGGCACAGCAAAATCGCGCTTATTGATGTGATACACGTCGTCGGCTGGAGAAAGCACTTCGCTTTCGTCGATGTAGTCGATCTCGATAGCCTCAAGCACTTGTGCTTCAACAAAGTGACCGATACGGCATTTTGCCATAACAGGAATAGACACAGCCTCTTGAATGCCGTGGATCATAGCCGGGTCGCTCATACGAGAAACGCCGCCTGCTGCACGAATATCGGCAGGAATACGCTCCAAAGCCATAACTGCGCATGCGCCAGAATCTTCAGCAATTCGCGCCTGCTCTGGGGTGGTGACGTCCATAATTACGCCACCCTTAAGCATTTGCGCCAATTGGCGGTTCAATGCTGTACGGTCTTCGCCGCTTTTATTTTGCGGATCCGAGGATTCGTTCACAGTTACCGTAGTATTCAAGTTCTCAGCCATCATTCCTCGCTTTAGCTTTAACATATGAGATACGTGTATGCATCTTAATATTTCGTGAATTTGCGCGCTTCTACGCTGTAATCTTATGTCGATTATTGCGTACGTTTGCAAGTTTACGTTCTGTTGGAATTTAACCACATTCGTAGGATATATCTCATATGTATTGGTATAAAAATATTACAAAAATATACAAAATATGATTTGATTTTTTGGACGCGCCATAGGTGAGACTGGCTTGTCAATCGACTACGATTAGTAATGCAGTCGACTTGTATTTGGGTTTATGTGGTATGCAAATAGTTATGTTTGCAAATGTGCATTTCCAATAAAGCGGCGAGCTATAAGACAAAAATAAATAAAGAATAAATAAAAAATAAATAATAACAAATAAATAATAACAAAATAAATAATGTTTATATGCCATTAAGAAAGGTTTATGGTATGTCTAACAGCAAACCTGAGGAAAGCGTGCACGAAGAAAACGGCGCGACTGAAAAATTCTCCGGTAAAACTAACGATGAAGCTAACAAAAGCACTTCTTTCGCTGCGAGCACTGACTCTTCACTGAATGAAGCTGAAAAATATGCTTATTCAGGCTCGAAACGCAAAATGGGCAAGATATGGCTATTTGGCTTAGCTATTGTTTTGGTAGTAGTGTTTAGTGCAATTTTTGCAACTCTTACTACATCTAATAAACCAAATAAATCAAACTCAGTATCGGAAATTTCGAACAAAACTATATCTATAGGTCTAAAGCTAGCTCCTACGAATCTTGATATCCGTAATCAATCAGGTTCATCGCTTGACCAGTTGCTTATTGGCAATGTGTATGAAGGCTTAGTTGCTCGCGATGCTACTAATCAGGTAGTTCCTTCGTTAGCTCAAAGCTGGGAAGTAAGTAAAGATGGTTTGCGTTACACATTCCACATTCGTAAGGGTGCTGTATTTTCTAATGGTGATAAACTTACTGCGCATGATGTGGAATGGTCGTTTAACGAGCTTATTGCTAAAAAATATCGCGGCTCTAACATGGTTGGAAAAGTTGAGTCTGCTAAAGCAAAAGATGATTACACGTTTGAAATCACTCTTAAAGAGCCAAATGCTAAGCTTTTGTGGGCACTTTGCAGTCGTTCAGGTTTAGTTTTTGATAAAAGCGCAAAGTATGATGCAAAAACTCAAGCAGTCGGTTCTGGACCGTATCTAATTGACAAATTTGTGCCAAATGATCGTGTTGTTTTAAAAGCAAATCCGCGTTATAAAGGTATTCATCGTGCGCAAACTAATAAGATAGTAGTTCGCTATTTTGTTGACGATAACGCAGCAGTTGACGCACTTTCTTCCGGTTCTGTGCAAGCATTAGCTCCTATTTCTGGTCAACTTGCTAAGCCTTTTAAAGATGATTCCAAGCGTTACGTTGTCAGTGCAGGTAATGGCACAGATAAATTTGTTCTAGCTATGAATATGAAAGGCGAACGTACTAAAGATAAGCGCGTGCGCAAAGCTATTCGTTACGCGATTGATCACAAGCAAATTATTGCATCTCGTGGCGGCACGGATTTAGCTCTTGGTGGTCCAATTCCTTCTCTTGACCCTGGTTATGAGGATTTAACTAAGCTGTATCCGCATGATTTGCAGCGCGCTAAGGAGTTAATGAAGGAAGTCGGATTTAACGAATCGCATCCTATGGATTTGACGCTTACTTATCCGAATATTTACGGCACGCAAATTGGCGATCAGCTGCGCTCGCAATTGAAGCCTATTGGAATCAATTTGAAAGTTAATATTGTTGAGTTTACTACTTGGCTTCAGGATGTTTATAAGAATAAGCAGTATGATTTGTCGATGGTTGATCACAATGAGAGTCACGATTTTGGGCAGTGGGCGGATCCTACGTATTACTACGGTTATGACAATAAGCAAGTCCAGGATTTGTATGCTAAAGCTATGCTTTGTGCGGATCCTAAAGAGTCAGATAAATTGCTTGCTCAAGCTGCGCGAATTATTAGCGAGGATGCTCCTGCTGATTGGCTGTTTAACTATCGCGTTGTAACTGCGAAAGTGAAGAATCTTGAAGGAATGTCTTTTGATATGAATCAAGAGATTTTGCCGCTATACAACCTGCGACTTAGTTGATTTTTATTTGCTAGTCGCCATCTAGTTTCTAATGTAGAAATGAAACTGCGCGCGTGTCCGAAAACCACTAATCAGAGACACTCGCGCAGTATGTAATCTGCGTGAGTGTCCCAAAATGGGCAAAATAAGACACTAACGCAGAAATGAAACTGCACTAGGTGCTTTGACTGAATCTGAAATTATTGGAATTTCAGAATCCTTCAATGCGAAAACTCACTAAGAAAGGAGGCATTTTATGTTTCGCATGATTTGCTACAGAGTATTGCTGTTTCTTCTTGCTTTACTTGGCATTTCTGTAGTTATTTTCATATCGTTACGTGTACTTCCAGGCGATGTTGCGCAAGTTATGGCCGGCTTAAACGCTCCTCGCGGAAAAGTAGAGGAGCTTAGAGCAGAACTTGGTATTAATAAACCACTTTTTACGCAGTATGTTGACTGGATCTGTGGTGTTTTCCGCGGTGACTTTGGTGTGTCTATGTTGACTGGTCGTTCTGTAAGTTCAACTATTGCGATGCGTGCTTCTATTACTTTTCCGCTGATTCTTTTGGGTCTGTTTATTGCTTTAGTAGTTGGTATTTCACTTGGATGTTTGCAAATTACTCATGAAGGCAAACTTCCACAGGCAATTATGCGCTTTTTGGCTATTACAGCAGGCTCTGTTCCAGCATTATGGGGTTGCATGCTACTTATTTTGCTATTAGGACGCGGTATTGGCGTGTTCAGTTTGTTGCCAACTCAAGGTTTCCCTACAGATGGCTGGAGCGAATTTCCTGAAGCTTTTGCGTCTCTTCTTATTCCGGCTCTTACAGTCGGACTTATTGTTGGCTCTAGTTTTATGCGTTACACTGCTGCAACTGTTGAAAATATTGTTAAAAGTGAAGTAGCTTCTCAAGCTATGGCTTGCGGAATGACTCGCAAACAAGTTGTGTGGCGTGTTGGTTTGCGGCTTGCTCTTCCTCAACTCGTATCTGTTATTGGTTTAACTTTCGCTCATATGGTTATGGGTGTGATGGTTATTGAAAACCTGTTTTCCTTACCTGGTATTGGTACGGGAATGGTTCGAGATGTTGGTTTGCGCGATCTAATTGCAGTGCAAGGTGAGCTTTTTATGCTTGCTGCATTGTTCTTACTAATCGGCTTTGTAGTTGACATTACGCACCGACTACTTGACCCTAGGTTATCTAAAGATAGTTTGAATTAATTTCCTATTGTTGAATCTAACATGCGAATAAGGTGAGTTTTTATGTGCAATATGTCTAAAAAAAGTATCAAAGTAAAATCTACTTTATGTAAGCGCGTATGGAATGCTACTTTCGGTAAATTTGTGTGTTTAACGTTTGCAATATGGTTTTTCGTTGCTTTGCTTTCGCTTTTATGGACTCCGTACTCACTTTTAGAAACTAATGGTTTTAAAGTATGGCAAAAGCCGTCTTTTTCGCATTGGCTTGGCACGGACGGCACTGGTTCGGATATGCTTAGTTGGCTTATGGCAGGTTCAAGAATTGAGCTGATTCTCGTTTTTTCTACTGTTCTAGTTGCTGCTTGTGTTGGGTTTATTGTTTTGAGCTTTATGATTTCTAGTTCACAAATTGTTCGCACAATAAGCATTATGTCTGTTGACGCATTGATTTCTATTCCAACTGTTTTAATTGCGCTTATGCTTGCAGTTCCGTTTGGAGCTAGTGTTGTTGTGATTGTTATTGCTTGTGGAACTGGCTATGGCTTGAATTTAGCACGTATTGTACGGCCGAGTGCGCAGCTTGCGTTGCAATCTGATTATGTGATTTCAGCTGTTTTGCAAGGTTCATCTCGTAAATATGTTCTTATTCATCATGTTTTACCCAATATTATTCCTGTTGCATTTGTTGAGCTTTCTCTTTCTGCAGGAACTGTTATTTTGGCTGAAAGTGGCTTAACATACTTGGGTATTGGAGTTCCTGCTGGAGTTCCTAGCTGGGGGCGCGTGTTGGCTACTTCTGTTTCGTTAATTCACGTAAATCCTTTATCGGTTGTCTGGCCAGGTTTGATTGTGACTGTAGTTGTTGTTGCTCTTAATCTTTTTGGTGACGTATTGCGCAAAGTTTTAGATCCTTCATCAAAAAGTACGAATAAAGTAGGGGAAAAATGAGCTTAAATATTCAAAATCTCACGCTAAAACTTGGCGGAAAACTAATTCTTGACAACGTATCAATTGAGATTTCTGACGGTGAGCGTGTTGGCTTAGTTGGTTCTTCTGGCTCTGGCAAATCTATGCTAATTCGAGCTATAACTGGATTATTGCCGTCAAATGCTGAAATTTCAGGCTCTTGTATGCTTGGCAATCTTCAAACAGTGAAAGCAAAAGATGAAAATTTAGCTTCTATTCGTGGAAAATACGTTGGTGTAGTATTTCAGCAAGCTAATAGAGCACTTAATCCAATGTTAAGCGTTGAAAAACAAATTTCTTTGCCTTTGCGAATACATTACAATCTAGATGATGACGATATTCACAATCGAGTATGCATGATGCTTGAAAAAGTAGGGTTGTCGAAAAATCTCGCATCTAAACGCACGTTTGAGCTTTCTGGAGGTCAACAGCAGCGAGTTGGTATTGCTACAGCTTTGATTACTTCTCCGCGTTTGATTTTGGCTGATGAGCCTACTACCGCGCTTGACTCGGTTACACAAAGTGAAGTTGTGCGAATGCTTGCTTCACTTGTAGATGATATGGGCGCTTCAATGCTTTTTGTAACGCACGATTTTTCTGTGCTTTCGCATGCTGCTAATCGTTGCTATGTGCTTGATTCTGGGCGTGTGGTCGATAGTGAAAATATTAAGAATTTGCTTGATAATCCGCGTATTTCTTCTACTAAACAATTAGTGAGTGCTGCTAAAAAGTTGACTTTTAGAGCGCAAAATTTAGGTTCTAAAAATTTAGATTCTGTAAAAGTGGGTTCTGCAAATGTTGATTTTGCAAATACTGGTTCTGTAAATACTGGTTCTGCAAACGTTGATTCTAAGAAATTTAATTCCCGTATTGGCAATAGTGAAGAAAATTCGCTTATAAATGCAAAAAATATTCACGTTACTTTAGGTCGCGCAAAAACTCGTGCTGAAGTGTTAAGAGGCGTAGATTTAAATCTTAATATTGGCGAATCTTTGGCGATTATTGGCGGATCTGGTTCCGGCAAAACAACTCTTATACGCGCTATGTTGGGGCTTGAAACTCTTTGCGAAGGAAACGTTACTTATTGCGGTGAAATTGTAAATAATGCCAATTTATCAGAAGTAAATAAAAATGCTTGTACGCTTATGAGACGCGAATCGTCGCTTGTATTTCAGCATCCGTTTGCTGCATTGGATCCACGCTGGACAGTTCAAAAAAGTGTTGCTGAGCCTCTTAGAATATGGCGAAAATCATTTAAATTAGACGATGCAACTATTGAGCAGCGTGTTTGTGAAATGCTGAAATTAGTAGGCTTAAAACCTGAAGATTTTTTGGAACGTCATCCTCACGAGCTTTCTGGCGGTCAAGCGCAATGTGTTTGTATTGCTCGCGCCTTAATTAATAATCCTCGAGTTTTGCTTGCTGATGAGCCTATGAGTGCAATTGACGTTGCGGAAAGAACTCGCATTTTAGACGCTTTTGCATCCATTCGCTCTGAGCGCAAAAACATGTCATGCATATTTGTAAGTCATGATTTGGGTATGATCCGGCATTTAGCAACGCGAGTTATTGTTCTTAATGAAGGAAAAGTTGTGGAATGTGGCAGTGTAAATGATGTGCTCAATAATCCACAAAATGACTACACTCGTGCTCTTGTAAACGCAGCAATCATGTAAATAAATCTTTCAACTAATAAATCTTTCAACTAATTAGGCGACTACCGTCTACTATAGAAGTACTCAGTACGTTAAAGAGTACGTTGTTTATTGTGTAGTTAAGTGAAGGGAATACTTATGAATAAGCAGGATGCGTCTAGACCTAGACCAGAAAGTTTTGAACTAGATCATACTAAAGTAAAAGCACCTTATGTGCGCTATATCAATACGCAAAAAGGTCCTAATGGGGATGTTATTTCCAACTATGATATTCGTTTAACGCAGCCTAATGAGGAAGCGATTCCTACTGCAGCTTTGCATACAATTGAGCATATGATTGCAGTGTTACTTCGCGAGCGTATTGATGGCTATATTGATTGCTCGCCTTTTGGTTGCAGAACTGGTTTTCATCTGCTAACTTGGGGTGAACACAGCACAGAAGATGTGGCGCGTGCTTTAAAGGAATCTCTTGAGTTTATTGCGTTTAAGGCGACTTGGGATGATGTTCCTGCAACAACTATTGAATCTTGTGGCAACTATAGAGACCACAGTTTATTTGGTGCTAGTCAATGGTGTAAAGATATTCTAGCGAAGGGAATTAGTTCGGATCCTTTTGAGCGCAAACTTGTGTAAGTAATAATTAGCTAATTTTGCGTAGTTTTATTTGGTTTCTTTTAGAGGTTGGCATGGAAGATATAACATTAAGAAAAGCAACTCTTGGTGACTTGCAAAATATTGAGCATATTTATGAAAATGCTCGCAAATTTATGCGTGTTACAGGCAATCCTCATCAGTGGGGGAATGGTTTTCCACTTGTTTCAAGTGTTATTGAGGATATTCGTTTAAAACGTTTCTATTTGATTGTTGACGAGGACCCAGAATCATGTAACGAGCGTATTCTAGCGCAATTCGCATTATGCGAAGGTGTTGATGAAGTGTATGCCAGTATTGACGGTGCGTGGCTTGATGATATTTCCCCCTATGTAACAATTCACCGCTTAGCATCTTCGGGAATAAAACCAAAAATGGCAACAGCGTGCTTGCATTGGGTGCAGCAAAACTATAATAATGTACGCATTGACACGCATCCAGATAACGTAATTATGCAAAAAGTAATTACGCGTGCAGGGTTTAGTCGTTGTGGATTGGTCGTTATTCCAGACCGTGCACACAGTGCAGTACGTATTGCATACCAATGGGTGCAAACACTTAATCATGTCATATGAAATGCGCATGTGTTCTTAAAAGCTTATGGAGAGTATACAAAAGAGCATGTAGCATTAAAAGCATACTAAATCAGTTAGGTGAGTTATGAGTACAGATTTAAGTAATGCGGCAAGTAATAGTGCAAGTAATGCGGCAATGTTAGAAGCAAACTATGCTCGCGCGTTAAGTGCATACCCTGGGCAGGTAATCGTCGATTTGAAGGCACTTCGAGACAATATGCGCACTTTGGTTACGCGCGTTTCGCAAGATTTGCAGCCTGGTCAGAATGCGCCGGAAGTTATGGGAGTCGTAAAAGCAGATGGATACGGTCATGGGCTTATTCCTAGTGCGCTCGCGGCTTTAGCTGGAGGCGCTACTTGGCTTGGCACAGCTCAACCGTACGAGGCGTTACGTTTGCGTGCAGCTGGTATTGATTCTAGCCGTTGTCATATTCTCACTTGGCTTACTAGTGCTCCAACTACGAGATTTGCAGATTTGATTACAGCAGATATCGATATTTCTGTAGGCTCTATTGACTCGCTTAATGCTGTGGCTTTTGCTGCACGAAAGTTAGGTAAACCTGCTCGCGTGCACGTAAAAGTCGATACTGGTTTTGGACGAAACGGTTTTACGCCAGAAGGTTTTAGTGCCGCTCTAGAAAAATTGCAGCAATACTCTAGTGAAGGCGTAATCGAGGTTATTGGCCAATGGAGTCACTTAGCTGTAGCAGATTCTCCTGACGTTCCAGAATTTGTAGATGCAACCGACCGTCAAATCCAACAATTCCACGAGTTTACGAAACGCATGAAAGAAGCATCGGTTGCTCCTAAAATCCGCCATTTAGCGAATACTGCTGCAACGCTTAACCGTCCTGAAATTCGTTTTGAACTTGTTCGTCCAGGAATTGGTTTGTACGGATACGAGCCGGATCCTGCAATGGGGGATTCGCAAACTTATGGATTGCAACCAGCTATGACGCTTCAAGCGCAACTTGGCACTGTAAAAGCTGTAGAAGAAGGGCATGGAATTTCTTACGGGCGTACGTATTTAACTCCAAATAATACGAGTACTGCTATCGTGCCGCTTGGTTACGCTGACGGAATTTTGCGTTCTGCTTCCGGATTTGATATGCAAGGTGCTCGTCATATTGATAAGCCGGGCGGACCAGTTAGAGTAGAAACCAATAAAGGTGCGCGAATTTTGAACGTTTCTGGGCGAGTTTGTATGGATCAGTTCATAGTTGATTTAAAAGGAGATGCCTCAGAGTTAGGCGTTCGAGAAGGCGATACTGTAACGCTTTTTGGACCTGGAAGAGGCATGAAATTTGCTGAGCCTACTGCAGACGATTGGGCAGAAGCTGCAGGAACAATCAGCTACGAAATCATGACTGGAATTGGGCCTCGCGTACCGCGGCTTTACCGCAACGCTTACGAAGTGCTATCTTCTAGCGATATTGCAAAACTGGACGCAAAAAGTCTTATATAACTTGTTACTGCTTGTTTTAGAAGGTTAATAATAGCCTTAATTGCAAATAAAAAGAGGTGCTGTATGTGCGACGAAGTAATTGCATCAGATAATGAGATCGTTGGCGAATACGATTTGCATGATACCGAGCGCTGGGCGAGTGAGCCTCATCACACTCGTGTGAGAACGCCTTTTGAACGAGATCGCGCGCGAATCATACACTCGTCTGCTCTTCGTCGATTGGGTGCAAAAAGCCAGGTTTTAGTTGCAGGTTCGGATGATTTTGCTCGCACTCGCTTGACACATACTTTGGAAGTTGCGCAAATTGGTAGGCAAATTGCAGCAATGCTTGGATGCGATCCAGATGTTGTTGATTGCGCTTGCTTATCGCACGACTTAGGGCACCCACCATTTGGTCATAACGGGGAACGCGCGCTCGCAGAATTAGCGAAAAATATTGGTGGATTTGAAGGAAACGCACAAACTCTTCGCTTACTTACGCGCTTGGAACCGAAAGTTTTTCGTGAAAACGGCAGTAGTGCAGGAGTAAATCTTACGCGCGCAGCATTAGATGCTGCAGTGAAGTATCCGTGGGGATTAGAAGAAGCAAAAGCGCACGATAAAGGCGAGCGTGATTTGAAATTCTGTGTGTATCCGGATGATCGAGATGTGTTTGAATGGCTGAAAATTGGTGCTCCAAGCGAAGCAAAACCAATGGAATGTCAAATAATGGATCTTTCAGACGACATTGCTTACAGTGTGCACGATATTGAGGATGCGATTGTAACTGGTGCTTTTAACCCTGCTTTAGTTGCGGATTCAAAAGTTGTAGATGAAGTTATTGAAGAAACCCATGCATGGTATGGTGAACGTTGGGATGTAGATAAACTTTTGGATGCTTTGAAACGTTTGCGTTCGCTTCACATGTTTCCTAATTCTTTCAACGGTTCTCGTCGAGCACTAGCGCAGTTGAAAAATATTACTAGTGCTCTTATTGGTCGTTTTGCAAGCTCTGTTGAGCACGCTACGCGTGAGCGTTATGGCAATGGTCCGCTTGTTCGCTACCGCGCAAACCTTGTGATTCCGGAAAATACTTCCTACGAAATTGTGATGCTGAAAAGCTTAGCTGTGCACTTTATAATCGCTCCTCGCGAGCGTGAGGTTTATAAGCGCGAACAGAAAATTTTGACAGATTTAGTAGAAGTATTTATGAGCAAGTCGCCGCGCTCGCACGATGCAATGGAGGAAGTATTCGTGGGAGATTGGAACGAGTGCACTAACGATGATGAGCGTCTTCGTGTTGCAATCGACCAAGTAGCAAGTCTTACAGACGGTTCTGCTACAACTCTTCACGCGGCTTTGTGCTAACGAATCCACTAGGAGTTTCCAACACTGGCGGAGAAATTTACCACTCGCCGCAGATTTGCGATAAGCTAGATAGCATGGTTGGAATGATTGTGAAAGAAGACATTGAGCGCGTGCGTGCTGCGGCAGATTTGTATGACATTGTGTCTGCAACAGTGACGCTTAAGCCTTCCGGAACTGGCACTTTTGTAGGTCTTTGCCCATTTCACGATGAAAAAACGCCGAGTTTTAGCGTGCGACCAAGCTTGGGAGTGTGGCACTGTTTTGGTTGCGGCGCTGGTGGTGATGTATTTAAGTACGTTGAGCAAAAAGAGAATATTGATTTTCGTGAAGCGGTCGAGTTTTTAGCAGATCGTTATCACATTGAGATGCATTATAAGCAGGAGCAAAATAATGATTCTCAAGCGCGCGGTTCTAAGCGAGCCAGGCTTTTAGAAGCAAATGAAGAAGCGCAAAAGTTTTTCGTTTCAAATCTCGGCACTAAAGAGGCAGCTCCTGCGCGCGAATTACTTGCAGGGCGAAACTTTACTCCGCAACAAAGTGCGCGTTTTTCTTGTGGTTACGCGCCTAAAGGCTGGGATAATTTAGTTAGATATTTGGCAAATAAAGGTTTTACGCGTCAAGAACTTCTTGATGCTGGTCTCGCTAGACTCGGTCAGCGCGGAATATATGACTATTTCCGCGGTCGCTTAACTTGGCCTATTCGCGACTCGACTGGTCGAACTCTTGGCTTTGGTGCAAGAAAGCTTTATGACGACGACTCCATTAGCGCAAAATATATTAACACTCCCGATACTGCACTGTATCGAAAAACGCAAGTTTTGTACGGAATTGACTTAGCTAAAGCAAATATTGTAAAAAAGCGTCAAGTTGTAATTGTCGAAGGCTACACGGACGTTATGGCATGCCATTTAGCTGGTATTGATACTGCAGTTGCAACTTGCGGAACTGCGTTTGGCGTTGAGCATGCAAAAATTGTGCGCCGCCTTATTGCAGACGATTCTTTGGGTGCAATTCAGCTTGTTGGTCCGCTGAAGGTAGATGGACAGTCTGTAAGTTCGCGCATCGTTTTTACTTTCGACGGTGATGCTGCAGGTCAAAAGGCTGCGCTACACGCTTTTGGTTTGGATTCTGCGTTTTTGACGCAAACTTTTGTTGCTGTAGCAGACAATAATCTCGATCCTTGCGATTTGCGTATTCAGCGCGGTGATGAGGCTGTGCGTTCGCTTGTTGCACATGCAAGTCCGCTATACGATTTCGTTATTGACACAGTAATTAATCGTTTTGAGACTTCGTACACTACTGGTCAAATGGGCGCTATAAAGGCTGTCGCTCCTCTTATTGCGCAAATTCGAGACCGTTCGCTGCTTGACTTGTATATGCGCAAAGCCGTGCGCTCAATTGGCGTTGATTTAGCTGTTATGCGCAATGAAGTTGAGTCTGCGCGTAGACGTTTGAAAGTGCGTGACGACGATGCTTATGCGCAAAAGCATAACGTTATTCCGCCTTTTGGTCAGCAAATTCATGACGATTGTAATGCAGGTTTTAAAGCTTCTCGCATGGAAATTATTAAAAGTTCTGCTAAAAATCAGCATTATTATCGTGTGGATGATGCTGTATTTATGTGCGAACAACAATTTATGGCGTTACTTTTGCAAGTTCCGCTTGCTTTTGATGAGAAATTGTTTGCGCAATTGACTTTGAATAATTTTATTACACCAGTATTTCGTACGCTGTTTCAAGCATTTGTAGCTGCAGGTGGATTGCCGGTTGGCAATGTTTCGCAAGGATTGTGGCTGCACATGATGACAAAAGCTGCAGGTCCTTTGCTTGAGTCCGTTATTACAGAACTTTCTGTAATGCCGTTGCCGCTTCCTTCTCCTGCAGATACATTGGAAGATACCAGCAATCGACAGAATCAGCAAGTTTCAAACGGATCTCCTTCAGATTTTTTGCGAAAAGCTACGAGTGCAGAAAGTAAGTATGCAAACGAGCTGCTTATTCGCCTTCTTGATATCGGCTATATGCGTAGAATCGGTGCTGCTAGAGTGCGTATGGCGAAACTCAAGGATGGTCAGGAAAAGCTTGAGCTTCTAGGAAAAATTACTTCAATGGAAGCGGCTCGCAAAAACTTACAATCGCAAATTCTATAAGATGTATCAATTACTTGTTTTGTCTTTATATACCGAGATACGCGATTTATATATAAATGTGTAGCTATGTAAGAAAGAAGTGTAGAAACAATGTTTTTATTACCTGAGCAGCAGTTGAATCGCTGTACAAGAGTTATGCAACAACGCCTATATCCGTATATAAATATTGTTTTATCGCACTGTAAAATTCGAGCATATGAGATTGCTGGAGAACCTATTTCTTCTAACGAATTCTTTTCTAAGCTAAAAAGAAACGATATTGTGTTTAGCTCATTTAATGTTCCAGGTGTTTGGGGAACAACTTGGGGTACAACATGGTTTGAAGTTACAGGGTCGATTGATTTTTCAAAGGTAAAAGGGCGCAAAGTTGAGCTAAATGTTGATTTAGGTTGGATTAGCAATCTTTTTCCTGGTTTTCAAGCTGAAGGATTAGTATATAATCTCGATGGAAGAGTTATCAAAGCTGTAAACCCTTGTAATCATTGGGTTCCATTGATTGATGAACATAATAATCGTTCTGTTAGTATTGATGAAAATGGTAATTTTACTTTATATTTAGAAGCTGCAGACAATCCATTTGTTGAAGGATCTGCTCCATTTTCTCCTACTGATTTAGGAGATTGTGCTACTGGAAAAACCGAATGCCAATATATGTTGAAGTATGTTGACGTTACCGTTTTTAATCGCAATATTTTTGATTATTATATAGATCTTGAGACTGTAAGTTCTTTGATGCGCGAATTAAATGATGATAATCCGCGTTATTGGAAATTAGCTAAAGCTTTACAGCTCTCCTTAAACGCATATGATGAGCATGATTTTTCTACTGTTCAAAATGCTCGTAAAGAGTTGTTTAATGTATTAAGTTGCCCTGCTGCAGCAAGCTCTATAAAGCATACGGCTGTCGGGCATGCTCATATTGATTCTGCTTGGCAATGGCCTGTGCGCGAGACTCATAGAAAGGTTGCACGCACAATATCTAACGTTTTAGCTCTTATGGATGAGGATCCTGATTTTACTTATGCTATGAGTTCTGCTCAACAATACGAGTGGCTAGAAAACGAGCATCCCGATTTGTTTGAGCGTATGAAAAATAGGATTAAGGAAGGACGTTTTATACCTGTCGGTGGTATGTGGGTTGAGTCCGATGTAATGATGCCATGCGGTGAATCTTTAATTCGCCAAATGACTTTTGGTAAGCGCTATTTTAAGGAGCATCTTGGTGTTGAACCTCATGGCATTTGGCTCCCAGACAGTTTTGGCTATACTGGAGCATTGCCTCAACTTGCTCGCCGCGCTGGATTTGATTGGTTTTTAACTCAAAAGATTTCTTGGAACGATACCACTAAATTCCCGCATCATTCATTCCTTTGGGAAGGAATAGACGGTTCTAGGATTTTAGCTCATTTTCCTCCATCTAATACTTATGCTTCAGCTGTGAGCATGCATGAGTTAGTTTATTCTCAACGCAATTTTTTGGATAAAGATTTATCTGATCACGCAATATTGTTATACGGTTTTGGCGATGGCGGTGGCGGACCTACTCGCGAAATGACTGCTCGTATTAGGCGTGATTGTAATTTAGAGGGTGCTCCTAGAGTTGATTTCGGCACTCCTGATGAGTTGTTTGAAAAAATACGAAAAGATATTGTTGACGATTCAAATGGTAATACACCAGTGTTTAAAGGTGAGCTTTATCTAGAGTTGCATAGGAAAACTCTTACTTCTCAGCAAGATATGAAGCGCTATTGCCGCATGGAGGAATCATTGTTGCGCGTAGCTGAATATCTTGTTGTTTTAGCTCGAGTTTATGCGCCAGAATACCGTTTTAATAGCAATGAGCTTACTAGAATTTGGAAGACTTTATTACTGAACCAGTTCCACGATATTCTTCCAGGCTCTGCTATTGCATGGGTTCATAGGCAAGCTAGAGAAGAATATGCTAGAGATATTTCTTGTTTACGTAAGATTATCTCAGATATTGCTCATGCGATTGTAAAAGCTAACAGTGCGACTGGCACTATTAGCGCGATTAGTATGCGTGAAAATGTAAAGTTATTGACTTATACAGGTAAAAATGAGGTCGCTTGGAATTTATATCAATGCAATGAAAGCGGTAAAAATAATAAAACAACTGTAAAACACAAAAATGATGGTGGAATAATTCTTAATAATAGTGTTTTAAGTGTGATTATTGAACGCGATGGCACAGTATCTTCTGTTAAAGATATTAAATTTAATCGCGAGCTAATTCCATCTGGTTATCGCATGGCGCAATACGAGATACTAAAAGATGAGCCGTATCAATGGGATGCGTGGGATGTTGATAGAGATGCATTTATGAGGAATCGTAAGATTGATGATTCCTCAATTGCTGATGTTAAAGAACTTTTATCGGGCGGTGTGTCTGTTGAAATCTTGGCATGTAAAAAAGATATAAAGATTAAAACAAATATAATTTTAGAGCCATGTGTTAAACGACTTGATTTCCATGCACAAGTTGATTGGAAAGCTAAAGAGCAATTTTTGAAAGTAGATATGCCAACATCTATATGTTCAAATAATGCGCAATATGAGTGTCAATATGGTTTAGTTGAACGTCCAATAGTAAAAAATACTCGTAGTGATGACGCAAAATTTGAATCATGCACGCATAGGTTTGTTCGTATAGAAGATTCCTCTTATGCTGTTGCAGTTGCGAATTCGTCTACTTATGGCGCTGATGCTGCTCCTATTGGCGATTATGTTTCATCTTGTGGAACTATGCTCAGATTATCTTTGCTTTCTGCGCCTCTTTACCCAGATCCAAATACGGATCAAGGTAAGCATGAATTTACTTGGTCATTTATTGCTGATGCAAATATGGATTCAGTGCTAAGTATAGCTGATTTTTTGAATTCGCCAATTATTGATAAGCTTCCAGATGTAGATCCGCTGTTTACGATTCATAGAAACTCAGGTCTAATTGCATTAGATTGGGTTAAGCTAGCTGACGATTGTTCTGGAGATATAATTTTGCGTATTTACGAGCCATGTGGTGGCTGCGCAAGTGGGCAAATAAAACTCAATAAAATCTTGCGTGCGGCTTCGATTGAAGAAGTGGATCTTATGGAAATGCCCGTGTTGCACGGTATGCCTGTAGCTTTGCACAAGAATAATGACGTGTTAAATATAGAATTACATCCTTTTCAGCTATGCTCATTGCGCATTCACATTGCATCTTAATATTGATATTTTTTGTTTATATTTTGATACTTGTGATTGCACATACATTAATGATTATTGCGATTTGCAATATATTTAGCTAAAGCACATATAGGATTATCTGTATTTATATAGTTAATTTCGAGCGCATTCATTATCTGCACTATGATTGGTTGGTCAATATGCGCGCGTCTTACTATTTCTACATTCTGAAATGCAGATTCGATGCTCCCTTTGTATAGCACATTTCCATTATCAAGTATGAGAGCATTTTGACAATTTTTGTATGCGAATTCCATGTCATGGGTAATAAATAATACTGTTACATTTATCGTATGTAAATAATTAAGTATTTTTACAAGTCGCATTTTTTGTAGCTTATCCAACCCGCCAGTCACTTCATCCATAATAATAATATGTGGTTCTCTTAGCAGTGCAGATGCAATGTTAATAAATTTTCTTTCAGAGAATGACAAATTAAATGGGTTTGTATTTTCTTTATCGTTTAAACCAGTAAGATTCACAACGCGACGGTAAAGATCATTGTTTATATTCTTTATCCCATATGTAATCTCTTTATGCACAGTGCTGTTAAAAATTTGATCATTTGGATTCTGAAAAATATAACCAACGAGTGATGTAATATCGTGTTGCTTTAATGTTTTATATTGTTTTCCTTCGATAGTTATGTCACCAGAAGTTGGCTGTAATAAATTGTCTATTATTCTGGCTAAAGTGCTTTTCCCTGCTCCATTGCTACCTATTATTGCGCATACTTCACCACTTTCGAATTCTACATTTACGTGTTTTAGAATTTTGCATGATTTTTCTTGTTTATTATTGTTCTTATTTTTTATTTTTTCATTTGAAGGATATTGAAAACTTACATCGTCCAATTTAATTGCGGTGCTCATTGCATTTCTCCTTCAATAAAACTATTAATTTGCTTATATCTGTTATGTTAGGCGTTATTTGAATATCAAAATTACGTAACTTTTTTACAATTTTGACGACTTCTGGAATATCAATACAGTCAGAAGGGAAGGTTTCATCATAAAAAACATCATATTTATTCCCATAATGGGTTATAAAACCATTTTGAAGAACAATAATATTATCTGCATATTCTGCTAACAAATTTGTATCTTGTTCACTAATTATTACAGTATGTCCTTCATCTTTGTATTTTTGTAGAAAATTATAAATATTCTTAGTTTCTTTTGGATCAAGTTGTAGAGTAGGTTCGTCAAGAATTAGTATTTCTGGATTATTCACTATAACGCAAGCGATTGCAACGCGTTGAATTTGCCCGCCAGATAGGCTTAGTGGGTTTTGAAGCGCAAGCTGTTCTATGTTAAGTAATTGCATAACTTGTGTAACTCGACTCTCTATTTGTTGAGTAGGGGTGTTGCGATTTTCTAAGCTGAATGCAATTTCTTCAAATACGGTTTTTTTAATATGACTTAATTGTGAAAAAGGATCGCTAAATACAAAGCCTATGCTGCCACTTTCATTAGATTTTGCTAAATCAATCGTGTTGTTTAATAGTATTTTTCCAGAATATTCTCCCTTATAGAAATGAGGAATATAACCCTTAAGAGATAAGCATAGACTTGATTTACCTGAAGCGTTAGCTCCAATTACTCCATATATTTTCCCTGATTCTATCTGTATTGTTATGTTACTTAAAGCTGGTTTTGAAGTAAGTGGATAAGTGTATGAAAAATCGCAAATATTATATGAGATAACCATAAATTACTCTTCCTAGAATAAGAAAAACTAGTGTAATTGTTCCTATTGCTAGTACTAATTTTTCGTGACCATTATGATTAACCTGTTTAATATATGTCTTTTTTTCTGAACTAAAAAAATTTCTTGAATCAAGCATCATTATGCGCTGCTCTATGTTTATTAGTGAAGTAATAAATGCTGGAAGCAAAATCGAAGTAAATGTGCCAATTCTACGTATTAAATTTCCATTAAAGTTTATTCCACGACTTTTTTGCGAGATTATGATTGCTTTAATTTGCATTTGTAAATAATCAATAGTTTGGAAAGTAGAAAGTATTATGAAACATATTTTATTGCTCATCCCAAGTTTGCTTAAAGATATTGTAATATCTTCTATATCAGTTATTTGGAAAAACCATATGACTATAGTTGATATGTTTAAGGTATTCATTCCAAGCGTTATAGAATTAGACAATGCTGTATCTGTAATTTGCAAAAAATTAAGATTTAATATTGCATTTCCTTGTCTATAGAAAGCAACTTGAAATATTGCAACAAATAATGAGAACATGGCTATACTTGCTACAAGTTTATATCCATTCTTTTTTATTCCGCATAGAATCATCAGAATAAGTAGAGCAAGAAAATAGGGGAACAATAAAAGTCGTAAATAGTATAATGTGAATGAAAAAGTATTTAATATAATGTCTACTATTATCAAATATATGGTCAATATAAATTTTGTTGTAGGATACAGCGTTACAAACGTATTTGTATTTTTTACTTGATTAATAGTATCTATATAATGCATGTGCATAATTACTTTTATCTTTGTCTGTATATAGTAGACTCGATTTAATTTTTACTATTCAGAATCTGAATTTTTTAAGTAAAGTGAACCTAATGGGAAAAGAAGCAGTAATTTATTGGGCAAGCATTTTATAACGCTTAAACATATAATGATTGTTAATATTCTATCAGCCCAAGTAAAGAATCCTTCAGCAGAGAATACAGAAATCCAAATATTCACTCCAGATGCAGTTATTAAACCCGCTATCATAGATGATCCTCCGCCAGTAAACCCGCTAAATACTATTACTACTATCGGTGCCGCAATAATAATGGATACTATTGCCATGATTATTGAAGAAATAAAAATTTTCATATAATTTGAAAACATTTTATGTTTTGCTAGAATGCCAGCGCATAAGGCCAGAGCAATATTGACCACTATAAATGGAAGCATGGTTGGCATAGTGATTGATGAAACTATTGAAGATAGCATTCCAGTTATTATTCCTACAAGTGGTCCAAAAACCATGCATGCAAATAAAGTGCCTATAGTATCAAGGAAGATAGGTAGTTTTAGTACGCCAGCTATAGTGCCAGAAATATAATTAATAGCAACACATAATGGTATTGTGACAACTGCAGCAGTAGTAAATTCTTCCTTGAATGATTTAATTATCTGTTTCATGCAACTACCTCCTATTTTATTACTACAAATATAATCTTTTCATGGATTATAAGATACCTTTATAAAGTTTGTAAATTAATATTTAGTGTTTTTGATAAATTTTCGCGAGTATATGACATATATACGGCATATACGCGCTTGCGTATATAAATAACATTTGGTTTTATAATGCTTGCAGTATGTGTTGCTTCAGCTGCACGCTAAAGTTAGTTACATCTGAAACTACAGTTTCTATTAATTGATAGGATGTTGAGAGTTTATGGAAAATAAAGGAATTTATTCTAAAAAGAAAATAATAATAGATACAGATTGTGGTTCGGATGATGCTATGGCAATCGCCATGGCTTTAAATGATCCTAGATATGAGATATTAATGTTTTGCACTGTATCAGGAAACGTGTGCATGGAACAAGCGACTATTAATACGCTTACTACTATCGAGCATGCTGGTTCATATGAGCCACCTGTATATAAAGGAAGCAGAAGCATGCTGTTACGCGATTTGGCTTATGCTCATGAAACTCATGGTAGAGATGGAATGGGTGATATTGGTCTAGTTCCTCATCGTTTGAAAGAAAGTAATGGTAATGCTGTTTTGAAAATGATTGAAACTTTGAGAAACAGTGAAGATGGTGAAATAGATATTATTGCATTAGGACCATTAACTAACATTGCTCTAGCTATTAAGGTTGATTATGAAGCGATGAAAAAAGTTGGTCGCATAGTCGTTATGGGATCTGCTGGTTTAGGTCGTGGAAATGTTTCTCCTGTAGCAGAATTTAATATTTGGCAAGATGCAGAAGCTGCAAAGATATTAGTTGATTCTGGTCTTAAAAATATTATGTTTGTTGGATGGGACGCATGCTTGGGAGAATGTATGCTGAATCCACAAGAAATTGCTAATATTCGCAAAAGTGGAGAACTCGGTAAGTTTGTCATTGATTGTAATAGGGAATTAATGGAAATGAATGTTAGCCGTTTTGGGGATGCTTATCTAGATATGGCTGATCCATCTGCTGTTGCCGCTGCGTTATATCCTGAATGTATAAGCGAGTGCACAAAATATTATTGCCAAGTTGATGCAACTCCTGGACCAAGTTATGGCTCAGTTCTTGTTGATGCTAATTTCTTCTCTGGTAAAACTCCGAATGTTGAAATATGTAGTAGGCTTAATCCCGAAAAATATAAAAATTACATTTATCGTACTTTGCATGTTGTAGATTAGCAAAATTTATTTTTACCAACATGCTTTCTATATTGAAATAACATTTAAATACGACCGGGTTTGTTTATGGTTGTTCACAAACTTTCTCGGTCGTATTTATATTTAATGCGTATAAATTAATGCGTATATTTTTTCAGTATAAATATATTTTAGTTACTAAAGTCAATATCGCCGAGTTTTTCAATAAGCTTCATATTCTCGCTGTAATCAACTGGGCAGGAAATCACATCGACACCGTTTTTCTGATCCAGTGCTTCACGCAGCATGTTGTACAAATCCTCCGGCTTTTTAACAGCATGACCGCGCGCGCCAAAGCTTTCAGCTAGTTTTGGCACATCCGGATTATGGAAATCAACGTATTCGTGCTCGCCTGCATGAAGTTCCATCTTCCACTTAATTAAGCCATAAGCGTTATCTTCCCAAACAAGAACTACCATTCGGCTGCCAACGCGCACTGCAGTTTCAATTTCCTGCACGTTCATCATAAAGCTTCCGTCGCCCATCACAGCCAAAACCGGTTTCGTGTTAATTTTGCCGGAATTATCGCGAATAAACGAAGCTCCAACAGCTCCCGGAAGTGTCCAAGCCATAGTTGAAAGACTGTTGTCGATTATGCAAGTATTCGGGTGCATAGTTGGGTACAATCGTGCCATCCACATTTTAAGGGCGCCTGTATCTACAAGAACCTTCGTGCCTTCAGGAACAGCGCGGCGAATATCGTAAACTACGCGCTGCGGTTTCATTGGCATGCTTTCGTCGTTTTCGCAAGAATGTAATTCTTCCGTAAGCAGTTGTCGAATACGTGGGTGGCTTACGTCGAAAGTGATATTGCGTGTCTTTAATACTTCTGTAAGAGTTTTAAGCGTTTGGCCAATATTCGCCATAATATTCAGCGCAGTAGGGTAGTGCGCGTCGGTATCTTCCACAAAAGTATTGATGTGAATAATAGTTTTATCAATATTTGGGTTGATTTTCTTCGGGTCGAACTGCTGAATTGAGAAGCCGACAGCAATAATCAAATCAGCAGTATCAAACGCGAAGTTCTCGTAATCGCGATGCATGAAGCCGACTACGCCAAGTGCATTCGGATGATTATCTGGGAAAACGCCCTTACCTTCGAAAGTAGTTGCAACTGGCACATTAAGCTGCTCAGCAAAAGCAAGAAGCTGAGCCTCAGCGTGAGAGCGCGCAACGCCGTTTCCAGCCAAAATAATAGGTTGCTTTGCTTGACTAATAATTTTCGCAGCTTCTTCAATAGTGTCCGGCGCTGGCATAATATGCAGCGGATGCGGAAGTGGAAGAGGCTTTGCGTTGTCAGGTGCTGGCATTTCGCTAATATCTTCCGGAATAACAAGGCACGTGGCTCCCGGACGGTTGCGACCGGCAATAGAGAAAGCTTTTCGAACCATTTCCGGCGCAGATTCTGGAGCAAGCATCATAGAAGACCATTGCGTAATTGGCTGGAAGAGCGCAACCAAATCAATAATTTGGTGAGATTCCTTATAAAGCCTAGAAACATTACCTTGTGCGCAAATCGCTACAAGCGGTGTAGTGCTTGCGTTTGCTTGAGCTACAGGAAGCGTTAAATTCAATGCGCCAGGACCTAGAGTTGCCAAGCATACGCCCGGTTTTCCAGTAATATGAGCGTATGTTGCTGCCATAAAACCAGCGCCCTGCTCGTGGCGAGTAAGCACAAAACGAATTCGTCCATCGCGCTCAATTGCTTCAAGAAGCGGAATATTTTCCTCACCTGGAATACCGAATACTACTTCAACGCCTTCGTTTACCAAGCATTCAACAACTAAATCTGCAGTATTGCGCTTGTGGTTTTCACGAAGATGCTTTTGACGAGCAAGTTTTTGTTCAAGCTTCTGATCTTCTGTTTTGTTTATTTCTGCCATAATTCGCTTCTTGTGTAGACAACAAATTCTTTGTTTTAATATGATATACGCAATCTTGTCTTTAAACGCAATTTTTGCAATGCGCGTGTCATAAAAAAGGGCGGAATTTTGTGTTAGCTACTTTAGGCTAAATCACGCTATTAATAGTTGCTAATTTATTGTTATTGCAACGATTTTGTCGGGAATTTAACCCGATTGTAGGACTGGGTTTCTAGTACAATAGAACCATTGTGTCTATTGCGTTACGGAGGAATGATGAAGCGCTGGCTGTTGAATCTGGTCAAGTGTGAAACCATTCTTATTGTTGCCGCAATTTTAGCGGTTATTTCTTGTTTTTTTGTACCTCCAGATCCGCAATATTTGAGTTATATTCATGTCAACACTATTTCGCAATTAGTGTGTCTTATGATGGTTGTGTGCGGATTCCAGCGCATTGGTGTGTTTCGATCTATTGGTGCGCGTTTGCTAAGGCATGTGCGCACTGAGCGCGGCTTGGTGCTCGTGCTTATGTCGTTAACATTCTTTTCAGCAATGTGGATCACGAACGACGTTGCTTTGGTTACTTTTGTGCCTTTTGCGCTATCTGTGCTCGTAATGGCGAATGCTGAAAAGCAGTCAATTCTTGTAATTACGCTTATGACCATTGGTGCCAATGTTGGAAGTATGCTCACTCCTATTGGCAATGCTCACAATCTGTATTTAAAGGCGTTGACTCATATGTCTACGCAAGATTTTTTGAAGATTATGGCTCCTTATACGATTACAGCAGCACTGTTGATGATCGTGTTTGCATTCGTATTCTTTAAGTCGCGCACAGTTGACCAGTTTGCAGGTTTGCATGGTGACGACATTGAGCAAAGCGTGTTGGCTCCTTCGCATGGCCATCCGCAGCCTGATGAAATTCGTGTTATGGGCTATGGTATGAGTTTTACTCGCTGGCGTGTTACTGTTTATAGTTTGCTGTTTGTCGTTTGCTTGTGTGGTGTTAGTGGATGGATTCCTGACTGGATTATGGTGCTTATTATGGTTGCAGCTTTTCTTGTTTGCGACCGCCACGTATTCCGTGTTTTAGATTGGGCTTTGCCACTCACGTTTATTATGTTCTTTGTTTTTATTGGCAATATGCGCCGAGTTTCTGGATTTAGCGATCTTGCGCAAATGTGGGTTGGTGCGCATCCGATGGAAGTTTCTATTGCTTCAAGCCAATTTATTAGTAATGTACCAACGACGATTCTGCTTTCTGGATTCTGTGATCAGTGGAAGCTTCTTATTATTGGCACGAATCTTGGTGGAATGGGTACTTTGATTGCTTCTATGGCTTCGCTTATTTCTTATAAGGGAATTACACACCAGTATTCGCATTACCGTGGGCGTTATTTGCTCACGTATACTATTGTCAATGTGTTCTTCCTTGCAGTGTTGATGTCACTTGCGTGGATTATTGAATAACAATTTTTATATAAACGTTTGATATTTATAATTTTATGGCGCGTTGATAACAGTTTTTTGGTATAATAACCATTTGTTTGCCTCTGTAGCTCAAAGGATAGAGCAACGGCCTTCTAATCCGTTGGTTGCGCGTTCGAGTCGCGTCGGGGGCACGATGAAATCTTGAAATAGCATAGTGTATTTCAAGATTTTTCAGAGTGCCGAGCTTGCTTATGGTTGAAAGCACTGTGTGCTTTCAACGCAAGCGAGGTCTGTACGCGTCTTTAAGACGCGTACAGGTTACTTATCTTCTTCGCGGCAGCTTTCGCATAAGCCAAATACTTCTAGCGTATGATCCACCACAGTGTACCCGTGAGATTCAGCTACTTTATGAATCCATCCTTCGTCGTCAGGTGGCTCAATGTCGACGGTTTTTCCGCAACGTTCGCACACTAAATGATGGTGATGAGTATTTTCATCGCAAATACGGAATAATTGCTGTCCATTAAAGCGCACGGTATCTACTTCGCCGCTTTGAGTTAAAGAATTAAGTTGACGATACACTGTTGCTAAGCCAATAATCTCCCCGTCTTTGGCGAGTATTCGGTGCAAATCTTGTGCAGAAACAAAATTACGAGACTCGCGTAAGTAGGAGAGTACTATTTCTTTTTGTTTTGTATGTCTACGCATAGGCTCACTAGACATTTCGCATCCTTTCGTCGTTTTTAGTCTAGCTCGTCGTCCCAGCAGCCTGTTGCATCTAATGCTGCAGCAGCGTCAACAGGATTATCGCATAGCACAGTAATATGACCCATTTTGCGATTCTTACGAACTTCAGCTTTTCCATAATCATGTATATGCCATTCTGGATGTTCCAAAATCAGCGAACGTGTAGGAGCCACATGTTGCCCAAGAACATTTACCATAACAGCAGGGGAAAGTAGCTTAGGCTTCTTTAAAGGCCAACCAACAATACCGCGAATATGTGCTTCAAATTGATCCATATCGCAAGCTTCAATCGTATAATGCCCGGAATTGTGAGGGCGAGGAGCAAGTTCGTTTACTACTACGCGATTATCTTTAGTGATGAAAAGCTCGATTCCTAATGTTCCTGCTAGTTCGAATCCTTTAGCTAAGCGCAAAGCTAATTCGTGAGCTGTTTTTTCAACTTCAGGATCAACTACTGCAGGAGCTAAAGTCATGTGCAAAATACTATTGTGATGCACGTTTTTTACTAGAGGATAAGTTACGAAATCCTTACCATTTCCAGAAACCAGGATTGATGCTTCAAAAGCAAAATCGACGAAACCCTCGAGAATTGAAGGAGGGAATTTTCCTCCGCGATCCGAGCGATGGTGAATGTTAGCAACGTCTTCTTCTGTGCGCAAAACATCTTGACCATGACCGTCGTAGCCGCCGCGACGAGTTTTAAGAATTGCTGGCAAGCCTATTTCGTCAATAGCAGCATCTAAGTCGTCCAAATTATTTACTTCACGCCACGGAGCTGTTTCGATTTTATGACTATTAATGAACGTTTTTTCACTGACGCGATCTTGAGTTACGCGTAACAGGTCAGTTCCTTGTGGGATTGCGGTTAAATGACGAACTTTATCAAGTGCGTCTGCGTTAACATTTTCAAATTCGTAAGTTAATACATCGCAACGTTCAGCAAGCTCACGTAAGCCTTCAGGATCGTCGTAATTAGCTTCAACCTGCAAATCTGCTACTTGGAACACAGGGCAGTCAAGCGTAGGGTCAAGAACACCAATACGAAAACCCATATGGCGAGCTGCAATAGCCATCATGCGCCCTAACTGGCCGCCGCCAATAATTCCAATAGTGGATCCTGGCATTAAACGTTCAACAGCACCATTAGTTACTTCAGATAAGGTTGGCATTTGATTCCTCGACTTTTTCTTTTAGTTCATTGCGATATTCTGCTAGTTCTTTAGCAAGACGATTATCAGTTGTACTTAGAATGCTTACAGCAAGCAATCCAGCATTTGTCGCACCAGAGTTTCCAACTGCAGTAGTTGCAACAGGAATACCTCCTGGCATTTGTACTATTGAAAGCAATGAATCCCAGCCTGATAGCGCATGCGAGCGTACTGGCACTCCAATAACAGGAAGCGTGGTTTGTGCCGCAATCATGCCAGGCAAGTGGGCGGCTCCACCGGCTCCAGCAATAATAATGTGGAAACCGTTTGAGCGAGCATTATGCGCAAAATCTGCCATTAATTCCGGTGTACGATGTGCGGAAATAACTCGTTTCATATACGGAACTTGGAATTTATCTAGAATTTCACAAGCATGACGCATGGTTTCCCAATCACTTGAGGATCCCATTACGACAGCGACGGTTGGCTTTACTTCTGACACGATGAACCTCCCTGACGTGCACTTGTTACTTTACGCAACACTAGGGAGAACTCGCCGAAGTTTATCTAAAACTTAACAAATTATTTGTTCGCTTCATTGCTTTTTGGTCGCAACGATTTTACCATTTCTAGTATTTGTTTAGGATTAGCTTCCGGTAAATAGGCGTGAGTTACAGCTAGTGAAATCTGAGCTAATTTTGCAGAATCCATATAGCAAACATATACGGAACTTGCGGATGGCTGGAATTTTTTCTTGAAGAAATATAGCGATTTGAACCCATAAGCTGGTTCCAAAATGTCAGACATCATTTCTAGCGCATGATTAATAACGTTAGAAGATTTTTGACCATTTTCGTTCAATATGTCTTCGTTTATGCCAGCTAGAGGTGCTGCAGAAAGGCTCATAAATTCTACAGAACAGTCTGGGTTTTCTAATCCTTCATCTCTTAAACGTTCTGCCATTCTAGCAATTAATAATTCCATAATCCCATTAGGACTATCTGTGCGGTGACGCATAAAATCAAGTGTCCAACCAATAATTCGATTATTTCTATACGTTGGCATCCAGCTTGTTACTCCAAGTACCCTGCCGTCTTCATTAATAGCGTATAAAATTTTGACGCGGCTATCTTGAAGTTCGTCAAGTCCTCCGAGAGTAAATTTCATTTCTGGAAGAGCTTTTAACTCTGCCCATTCTTCTGAAATTTCTACAATTTGTTGCCGTACGTCCCAAGAGGCTTCGTTATAAGTTGTAAGTACGTCGGCAATTCCATCTCGTTTTGCTTTGTTTATAGCTGTACGAATATCTTGCCATTTTTTCCCTCGCGTCTGCCAAGTATTAGGGTCTACTAGCATGTCTGTTCCGACTTTAATAGAAGTAAATCCAAGTTTTTCTAGTTCTTGACGCGTTTTATCGTGCACAGCATAGAATGCTGGAGACCACGAATTTTGTTCGCAGAATTTAATAAATCCTCGAATATCTTGTGAATACTCTTTTTCATCTCCAAAAGGTTCTGTAAGAGTGAGCGCAATACCGTAATTTAGTCTATAGGCAATTGCAGATTGCCCGCTTTGAGAGAACCAATAATGGTTATTCGCCCAAGTTGTCATAAAGCTCATTGTGTTTCCACCAAGTTCTACTAATGAGCTTGCTTTTTTTCTATCGTTTTCGTTTGTAGAGATGCTGCTGCGGAACCACGTAAAGCAGACAATAAACAATATTGTCCAGAATATCACGCCCACGCTTTGTGCTAGTAAAGAAGATAGGGGTGTTTCAGTGCGAAGCATTGCGTTAGATCTGTTTCCAAATCCCATAGGCATCCAGCGCCCTGGTAAATCTCGCAATAAGTGGTAAATATCAGCAGATGGAGTAAATTCTTCAGGTATCATAAGACCAAAAGCAACATATCCAGCACCAGTTATATACAATGCTATAAAAATTGCTATTAGTCCCAAACGTGCCTGTAGTTTGCTCGTATGAACAGAAAAATGCTTTAAATTAATTATCAACAAAATAGTAAGCAATAATGGTGGGAGAGCGGTAAGCATAAAAGCAACAGCAACAGCATTATGTTGATGTTCCAAAATATTTTGTTTTGTGGCAATTAAAGGCAAAACAGTGAAATACATTCCTGCATATAGCACAGTCAGTGCGTTTATAAATATAGAAGTTAATGCAGCTAGTCTACGCCCTCGTAACATTCCCCACGCAATAATCATCAGTGTGATGCTTGGTAATAGAATGCGAATCCATAATTCGCCAATTGCAGCGTGATGTAGACCTGAATGAAGAAAACAATTATTTGTGCTGTAATTTGTCATGCATCGCGTAAGCCATGTCTTAGAGCCTAGTTGCGGTGACATAAACAAACCAAGAGTAGTAAGAATTCCTGCGTGAGAGCGTGAAGATAATGCCAACACTGGACCTAATGCAATAATGCTCTGAGCTACTGCAAAAAGCCTACGAATTTCGTAATCTGTACCTTCCCACCAGTTTACACTTCGTCTAACGCCTTTTGTTTTGCTCATAATATTGCCGATGATGTGTCCTGTAAGGGCTGCAATAATAGTGCAATAATCGCCTGGATTTCCACTATAAAGAAGCATTGCTGAAGTAGTAGCGTATCCAATTACTAAAGTTCTTCTGCGCCACAAAATAGATTCGTAAGATGCAGAAGCCATAAAAGCGCCAATAAACAGTGTGAATGGAGATAGTCGAATAGGAATCTTGGTAATCCAATGCATGTTTCGAATAATGATTGAAAGATTACCTATGATTGTTAATCCTACAATTATGCCAACAAGTGTGCTAAATATTGCAATATAAATAATATTAAGTCTACTTATACGAGTTTCTGCAACGCCAATAAGTACGGCAACAAGTAAACAATTAACCATAAGAGATGGCATATTATTTACGAAAATAAGCGAATGGCACACTTTTATCAGCAGCTCTGTGACGTTTCCGTGCCCGAAGAATAGGCTTGGACCTTTTGAATGATGATGTCGCATAAACAATTGTGCAAGAGTAGCGCTTGTGCCATAAGTATAAAAATGCATAAGTGCTAATACGAGCCAGTGTATGCAATTTATAACAATAAAAATGCATGTAAGCGTTAATGCAAAAACTTTATGTTGCATCCAGGTTATGAAATCGTGCATCAATATTTTTGTATGCCGAATTGCTGAATGTTTAGAATCAGAATCATTTTTCTTACAACGTTTATGAAAGAAAGACAGCATCATATTAGTCTCGATTCACTTGCTGGTTGATAAGAATTTGTACATTTTGGTAGGTATTAAGTTTTGGTGCAGTGCTTGAAATACCTGTTTTTTTGCAGAATTGATCAATTGCTATTTTTAATCCAGCTTTTACTGTGTGCCAATCATGACCATTGCCTTGAGAAAGCATGGTTATAACATTCATTCCAGCGCGATGTGCGCTTAGTGCGATGGTTGCCTGATTCGCTTGAGATTTAGTATCCCATGAGCCCGCAATAGCGTAATAATTTTGTTTCAAAGGAGCATTTTTACGCATTATCACTCTAGGTATATGTCGCTCATATTCTGATGTGTTTCCATTGAAATAATGATTAATTGTTTCTTGGCGATTCTTATATGTTGGTTCTAGTTCCCCTCCGGCAGAAAAAATGTTTCCAAATATATCAGGGTGAGATGGAACTAGTTGCGTTGAGCAAGTGCCTCCTTGTGAGAAGCCGCCCATAAGCCACATTTTAGGATCTTTGCTTACTGGCAAATGTTTGCGTATCCATTTAGGAACATCATTAATTAAATATGTTTCTGCTTTGCCGAACACATGTGTATCCGCACACAGAGAATTATGCGAAGATTCACCATTTTGGTCAGGGGCTACAACAATAGGTGCAAGACCGTAGTGATTTTTCGCGTAATTGTCTAAAGTATTTGCAATATCGCTTGCTGCAAAAAAGTGATTAGGGCTACCAGGTTGTCCTGCAAACATGACCATAACTGGCAGTTTTGGTGGTTTTTTAACAAGTGCAGCAGGTGGCAAGTATACGTTTGCTATTCTGGCATTGAAATGTGAAGCAGTGTTAGGGATATAAACTGAACGAACAATACCTTTTTTAGGCAGTTTTGGCAGTTTTTGTTGTGCTGCTAACTCTCTCCATTGTTTAATACTAGAGGATGCGGATTTTTGCTTATTAACTTCTAGTTTTGGAAAACCGCCCATTCCAAATATTGAACCTATTGTCGTGTATTCCCCATAAATCATGTCTACATGAAGGGCTGTGCTTGCTAACGTCAAGATAATAGCTATTACTGCAACTAATTTTCTCCATTTGTGTAAGAAAACAAATGCTGTTGCTGCAAAACCTATAAGCCCGAAGCCGCATGCAATAGAAAAAATAACGAGCCATCCAAGACTTACTTCGAATACAAGAAACACGTCAGAAATAAGCCAAGCAATTATTCCACCGACAAAAAATGTTATGACACCTATTGCAAGTTGTATTAGTAAGTGGAACATTTTCTTGCCGCGTTTTGTTTTCATAAAAAGCAACAAGACTAAAGAAATACCATTTACGCTAAAAAGGCTTACTGGTAGCCATCCTTGCAAAAGACTCACTTTTGCCAATTGCAGCATGTTTGACTCCTATACTTTCTAGTCTAATTTGCGTACCAGTTACTAATCTAAGCGACATATACGCACAGTAATTGCCCAACCTAGTAATGTAATGCTAGTATCTGAAATTTTCCTCAATATTTGTTTTATTTTTTATTATTTATTCTATTTAAATAATAAATATCGAAACATATATTGTAATCAGTCCTAAGTATTAAAATTGCTATTTTTCTTGTTTCAATGCATTGTTAAAAAGTTATGACGATAGCAATAAGTAGACTTGCACATTATTAGTAATAATTAGTACGTGTGTGATTTATTGAGGATAGTATGAAGTCATTTTTGCGCTTGAAAGTTCCGTATTGGCTGTATGCATTTCTTTTCTTTGTTATTGACGGCATGTCGGTAATTATTGTGCAAATGGGTGTGCAGCGCGCTGGAAGAGTTGAGATGACTTCTGCAATGTCTGGTGGACGTTGGGGATTAATAACTAAAACTTGGAGAGAGCTTAATTTTGTTATTGTTCTTAGTGCGCTCGTTGTTGCGATGATATACGGTTTAATTCTTTTGATTAGTAACCGATTTTGGATATCAAGTGCAATAATTCTAAGTGTTTCATTGCTTATTGCTGTTATTGAATATATGAAAGTAAATGTTCGTTATGAAACTATTCTTCCTGCGGACTTAAACTTTTTAAAAAGTAACACTGGTAATGTCGCTTCATTTTTGCCAGATAATGCTCCTATGGTCATTGGTGTTGCTTTAGGCGTTTTTATTTTGCTTTTAGTTACAACTGTTTGCTTACACATATTTGATACAAATCATGGAAAGATTGTGCGATTTAAAGATTGGCGTTATTCTGCTGGTATTCGTGTTGCAATTGCGTTGATTTTAATAGGGAATTTAAGCTGGTATATTGGCGGCGTTGGCACAGTTGACTCTTCGGCTAATGTTTTTTCTAAAATGCTTGGTGACAGTCCTGCTATGTGGGATTCTGTTTATGACGCTCAACGCAATGGTGCTATTGTGGCATTTTTGCGTAATGTAAATCCTAAAATTATGGATAGGCCGGCTGATTACAGTGAAGAAACTATGAAGGCTGTATACAAGCGTTATAACGATGAAGCTAAACGTATAAATCGTTCTCGTACAACAAATATGAACGATAATACTTTTATTCTTATCTTGTCTGAATCGTTCTCTGATCCTACTCGTGTTCCTGGTTTGAAGTTGAACAAGAATCCAATACCATTTATTAGCAATTTAAAGAAGCATACGGATAGTGGTTTGATGCTTTCTTCTGGTTATGGTGGCGGTACTGCAAATCTAGAGTACATGTCTTTAACTGGTTTGAGCATGGCTAATTTTGATCCTTCAATGACGAGTCCGTATCAGCAGTTGGTTCCTAATGCTCAATGGTCTCCAACTATTAATCAATATTGGGATGATTCTAGTAATTCTATTAAATCTATAGCTTTCCACCCGTATGAGCCGAGCATGTATTTGCGTGCTACTAATTACAAAAAGTTTGGATTTAGTAAGTTTTACGCATTGCAAGGACCTGATGTTATTGCTCACCGTGATGTTATAGATAAATCACCGTATGTTTCTGACGCATCAGCATATAAGAGTGCGTTAGAAAAGATTAAAGAGCATAAGCAACCTAGGTTCGTACAAATTGTTACTATGCAAAACCATATGCCTTATAGGGATTGGTATGCGAATAATGAATTCGAAGCGTCTTCTAAAGATGGTGCCGCTAATCTTGGTGATGATGAAAAAACTTCTATTGAAACGTATGCTAAGGGTGTACAACACACTGATGAGGCAACGCAAGCGTTTTTGAAGAGTTTAGATAAACTAAATAAGCCTATTACTGTTATGTTTTATGGTGACCATTTACCAGGAATTTACGGCACTGCAAGTTCAGATGAAAAGAATTCATTGTCTTTGCATTTGACTGATTATTTTATTTGGTCAAATAAGGTTGCTTTGGAGCGTAAAGAGCGTAGTGAGAAAAAATCTTCAAACAAAAATGTAGAGCATTCTAATACAAATAAAGATGTAGATCATACTAATAAGTATTCTTCGCCTAACTTCTTTATTTCTCAGGCTGCTTTACATATGAACGCTAAAGTTTCTCCGTATCTTGCTTTCTTAACTTGTTTACATGAGCATGTGAGCGCTATGGAGCCTCCTGTTGTAAATACTATTCAAGGCTGGGATAGAATTCCTGAGGGACAATCAATTTATTTGGATAACGATGGTAATCCTATGATTTTGTCTAAGATGGATAAGAAGTCACGTCAACTTCTTCATGACTATCGCTTAATACAATACGATATTACTGCTGGAAAGCATTATTTGCGTAATACTGATTTTCTGAAATTACCGCGCTAAAAGCTAGTTTGGTTATTACAATGCCCCTCGTTTGTATTTGATACATAGTATGTTTCAAATAGCGAGGGGCTTATTGATTTGCAATTTGTTAATGAAAACTATATCAATTAACAAACTATTTTAAAGCTTTAGATGCGATATCATGCCTAAAGAACATGTGTGGAAGATTAACCTTATCTAATATGCTGTAGACGTTGTTTTGAGCGTCTTTTACGTCATCTCCATGCACTTGCACAAGAGCTACTCTACCTGAAGAAGTAAGAAGTTTGCCGCTTTCTTCATCGCTTTTTACTCCTGCATAATACACGTGCTGACCTTGATTTTCGTCAACAGGAATTTGAGGAAAGGGAGTTCCGGTAACTAAAGTGCCAGGGTAGCCTTCGCTTGCAATAATTACGCCGAGCGTAACACCGTTATTTTTCCAAGTAAAAGTTGGGCTTTTATGTCGCAAAATATTCCATATAGCTGCACCAAAATCTGAAGTAAGGCGAGGAAGCACAACTTCTGTTTCTGGGTCTCCAAAACGAGCATTAAACTCAATAACTTTAGGACCTGTTGCTGTATCAATTAAGCCAGCATAAAGCACGCCAGTAAAAGGCGTACCCTCTTTAGCTAGTCCTTCAACAGTTGGGCGCACAATTTCGTCGATAGCACGCTGAACTGTTTCGTCGCTAATTTGCGGCACAGGGCTATAAGCTCCCATGCCTCCAGTATTTGGTCCTTTGTCTCCGTCATAAGCACGCTTGTGATCTTGAGAAATAGGCATAACCCAAAAATCAGTTCCGCTTACAAAACTCATAAGCGAAAACTCTTGACCTTGCAAAAATTCTTCAATAACAACTTTTGCTCCAGCTTGACCAAAACGATGATCTACGAAGATATCATCCAAAGCATCAATTGCTGTTTGCTCATCCATAGCAACAGTAACGCCTTTTCCAGCAGCCAAACCATCCGCTTTAATAACAATTGGAGCACCATGCTCAAGAACGTATGCGCGTGCCGGCTCCAAAGCGTCAAATGTTTTGTAGGAGGCAGTTGGAACGTTGTGACGAGCCATAAGCTTTTTTGCGAAATCTTTAGAGCCTTCAATTTGAGCTGCGGCTTTGTTTGGACCAAAAGCGGCAATTCCATGCGCTTCAAAATCGTCAACAATGCCATTCATAAGGGGAACTTCAGGACCAATGAACGCAAAATCGTAGTTATTGTCTTTAACGAACTTAATAAGAGCGTCATGATCTGATTGACTTATGTTTGCAGTTTGAATGCCATCTGCTGCAATACCAGGATTTCCAGGAGCAACAGTTACTTCTTCAACGCTTTCTCCTTTAAGTAGCGCGTGTGCAATAGCGTGTTCGCGAGCGCCAGAACCAACTACTAAAACTTTCATTTTTAATCCTTTATTGCTTTAAGATTTCGCTGTCTACTGTTTTGCAGCTTTATATTTTGCTGTTTTGTGGATTACAACAATTCGACTGCAACGTTTTCGCGCTTAGCCATTTTGCCAATAATATAAGCTGTTTCGTTATGCTCGTCTAGTATTCGCATTGCCTCGTCTGCTTTGTTTTCGTCAACTGCCAAAACCATGCCAATACCCATATTAAAAACGTTGAACATTTCAGCGTGAGCAACTTTTCCAGCTTTTTCAATAACTCCAAAAATAGGTGGAACGCTCCAGCTAGTGGTATCAATTTTTGCAGCCAAATCATCTGCGTACATGCGTGGAACATTTTCAATAAATCCGCCGCCTGTAATATGAGCAACTCCCTTAATAAGATGTTCTGCAAAAAGTGGCTTTAAAGCTTTTACGTAGATTCGAGTAGGTTCAAGAAGAACTTCGCCAAGTGTCTTGCCGCCAAGCTCATCTAGCTTGGTGTCAACGCTAAAACCTGCTTCTTCAAACAAAGCTTTGCGAACAAGAGAGAATCCATTTGAATGAACTCCTGAAGAAGGAAGTCCGATAAGCACGTCGCCGGCAGTAATAGTGGAGCCGTCAACAATATTCGAACGTTCTGCAACGCCTACTGCAAAACCTGCAAGATCGTACTCGTCTTCGTCATACATTCCAGGCATTTCAGCAGTTTCGCCGCCAATTAAACCTGCTTCAGATTGCACGCAACCATCTGCAACGCCTGAAACTACCTGCTCAAGTATTTCAGGATTGTTTTTTCCGCATGCAATATAATCGAGGAAGAAAAGCGGCTCGGCACCTTGAGCTGCAATATCGTTTACGCACATTGCAACGCAATCAATGCCAATAGTGTTATGCTTATTCATCATTTTTGCAATCACAAGCTTGGTTCCAACGCCATCCGTGCCAGAAATCAGCACTGGCTCTTTGTAACCAAGAGATGCCAAATCAAATAAGCCGCCAAATCCGCCAATGCCACCTACAACGCCTGGGCGCTTTGTGCGATTTACATGAGATTTAATACGACGTACTACTTCGTATCCTGCTTCTACGCTTACGCCAGCTTCTTCATATGCGTGTGGCATATTGGTTCCTTTCGTAACAATGTTATAAGTATTTTCTTAAGTTTTATTTATAAATTGCAATGAACAATTTAATTAATAAATAATCAAGTTATTAAGTTATATAAGATTTTCGTGTGAATATTTACTGTGCTTCCTTACTTCTTGCAAATGTTCGCGTTCTTCAGGAGTAAGGGAAGCCAAGAATTCTTCGCCATAATCGTCTAGTGCAGTAGGGTAGTCGCCATTAAAGTAAGCAACGCACAAACCGCCATAAGGAGCAGGCTTTTTTAATCCAATCGACTCGACTAATCCATCTAAAGACAAAAATGCTAAGGAATCAGCATCGATATACTCGCGAATTTCTTCAACTGAATGCTTTGCTGCAATAAGTTCCTTCGTAGTTTGAATATCGATACCGTAGAAGCAAGGATATTTAAGCGGAGGGGAAGAAATACGCATATGCACTTCTTTAGCGCCAGCTTCTCGAAGCAATTGCACAATGCGCTTAGAAGTAGTTCCGCGAACAATCGAATCGTCAATAACGATAACGCGTTTTCCTGCAACCACACCACGAACAGCAGAAAGTTTCATACGAACGCCTTGCTCGCGTAATTCTTGTGTCGGTTGAATAAAAGTGCGTGCAACATATTGGTTTTTAATCAATCCCATTTCGTTTGGAATTCCGCTTGTTTCAGCGTATCCTGCAGCAGCAGAAAGTGAAGAATTAGGTACTCCAATAACCATATCTGCTTCAACAGGAGATTCTTTAGCCAAACGCGCACCCATACGCTTTCGCACAGAATGAACATTAATACCGTAAATATTAGAATCTGGGCGAGCGAAATAAATAAATTCCATTGAGCATACTGCATGCTGTACATGCTTCGTATATTGCTCAATAGTGTAGCCATCGTCATTAATAACAATGATTTCGCCAGGCTCAATATCGCGAATAAACTCTGCTCGCACAATATCAAGCGCACAAGTTTCAGAAGCGAGCACGTATGCGCCGTTCTTCATACGACCAAGCGAAAGAGGGCGGAAACCATTTGGATCAGTCGCTCCGATTAGTGCATCTTGAGTAAGTAATAAGTAAGCAAAACCGCCATGAACAGTTTGTAAAGCTTCTTTTAGGCGATCCATAAAAGTTGCTTTACTGGAGTGGCGAATCAAATGCATCAATATTTCAGTATCAGAATTTGAGTGGAATATTGAGCCTTTATCTTCCAAGGAATTACGTAGGCTAGTGCAATTTGTCAAATTTCCGTTATGAGCAAGAGCTACGTCTCCATCGTGGAAACGGAATAGGAAAGGCTGAATGTTATCAACGCTTCCAGAACCTGCAGTAGCATATCGCACGTGACCGATAGCCCTGTTTCCAGTAAGACGATTCATAACTTGTTCATTGCTAAATACTTGAGTTAGCAATCCCAATCCGCGATACCCATGCAATTTGCCATTGTTGTTAGATACAATGCCGGCACCTTCTTGTCCTCGATGCTGTAGCGCATGAAGTCCAAAATATGTCAGCCTAGCTGCATCTTGATGACCCCACACACCAAATACGCCGCATTCTTCGTGAATATCTTCAAGTTCTGCAGACATTCATACCCCCTAATAATCGATGATTGTAATCGTCGAATTTTGTAGTTATTTTGATACAAGTCTTGCAACTGTAAACTAAAGCTCATGCAGTGAAATATTCAACGCCAGCTTCAAACAATGGTTGCTCGTGGAAATCAGGAATATTGACATACAAGTCACGACCTGCGCGCTCGCAATGTCCCATTTTTCCAAAAACTCGACCGTCTGGGCTTGTAATACCTTCTACTGACATCATTGAGCCGTTAGGATTTACGTTTAAGCTCATACTTGGTACGCCATTGCTGTCAACATATTGTGTAGCTATTTGACCGTTTTTAATAAGCTTTTCCATAACTTCGTTAGTAGCAATAAAGCGACCTTCTCCATGAGAAATTGCAACAGTATGCATGTCTCCAACTTGCGTATTTGCTAACCATGGTGAAAGATTTGAAGCAACTCTAGTGCGAACAATCCTACTTTGGTGTCTGCCAATAGTGTTGTAGGTAAGAGTTGGGCAGTTAGAATCCATAGGAACAATATCTCCAAAAGGAACCAAGCCCAGCTTAATAAGCGCTTGGAAGCCATTGCAAATTCCAAGCATTAAACCGTCACGATTATTAAGCAAGTCACGAACTGCGTCTGTTACTGCTGGATTCCTAAAGAATGCTGTAATGAATTTCGCAGAACCGTCCGGCTCATCGCCTCCGGAGAAGCCTCCCGGAATCATTACAATTTGACTCTTTTTAATCTCTTCAACCAATTTCTCAGCTGATTGTGCAATATCTTTTGCGCTTAAATTATTAATAATAAGCGTATGAGCGTCTGCTCCAGCTTTTTCAAAAGCAGCTTGCGTATCGTATTCGCAATTATTTCCAGGGAAAACCGGGATAATAACGCGAGGATGCGAAAGCGGCTTTAGTTTTCCTATGTGCATGTGATTTGTAGTAGAAACATTAGTTTTGTTATTAATAGTTTCTACAATCTCGCCAGGCTTTTTGTACGGGAAGATTGAGGAAAGTTCGCTTTCCCAAACCTTTTGCAAATCACTTAAATCAATTTCTTCGCTATTTGATGAAGTAATTGCGTAATTTTCAGTTGTTTCGCCAACAATCTCAACGTCAACCAAGCTTGTATTAGCTAAAGATGGAACTTCAGCGTCTTCCTTGAGTTCAACGTAGAAGCTTCCATATGCTGGCTTAAATAAATCATCGTCGCTTAAATTGTTGAATAATTTAAGACCAATATGATTTCCAAGCGTCATTTTGAATAAGCTTTCTGCGCTAGCACCGTAGCCAGGAGTAGATATAGCAAGAGCTTGCTTGTTTTTCGTAATATTTTCTACAATTTCTAGTGCTTTCAGGAAGCTTTCTTTTTCTGGAGTGATTCCGTCGGATTTATACTTTGGAGCAATACGTATAACTTTATGATTTACACCCTTAAATTCAGGTGAAACAGTTAAACGTGCGTCTCCGGTAGAAACAGCAAACGAAATCAAAGTTGGTGGCACATCCAGATTCTCAAAACTGCCGCTCATAGAATCTTTGCCGCCAATAGCGCCAACGCCAAAATCAAGCTGTGCACTTAAAGCACCAAGAACTGCTGCAGCTGGCTTTCCCCAACGCTCTGGAATATCGTGAGGCTTGCCAAAATATTCTTGCAAACTCAAGTAAGCACGTTCGCGAGTGAAACCGCTAGCTGCTAGCTTTGCCAATGATTCAACAACCGCAACATAAGCTCCAGTAAACTGATTCTTTTCCATCAAATACGGATTAAATCCCCAAGCCATTGCGGAAGCTGTGTTTGTTTCGCCAAATACTGGGAATTTAGCAACCATGGCTTGAGCAGGAGTAAGCTGGCGACGACCGCCAAAAGGCATAAGCACAGTAGCAGCGCCAATAGTAGAATCAAATCGTTCAGATAAGCCTTTATTTGAAGCAATATTAATATCCGAAACTAAGTTATGCATGCGCTTTTCTAACGGCAAATCTGACTGATTCTGCCATGGAGTTTCGTAAGATTCTCCACTTTCAATATGCAATATCTGCTGTTTTGCAGCGCCATTAGAAGCCAAGAATGCGCGGCTTAAGTCAACAATGGTTTTTCCACGCCAAGTCATTCGCATTCGTGCTTCTTCAGTAACAGTCGCTATTATTTCTGCTTCAAGATTTTCTTCACGAGCATACTTCAAAAATTCTTCAGCATCACTTGATGCAACGTCGACAGCCATGCGCTCTTGAGATTCAGAAATAGCAAGCTCAGTGCCGTCGAGACCTTCGTACTTTTTAGAAACTTTGTCGAGATTAATAGTTAAGCCGTCGGCAATTTCGCCAGTTGCGACAGAAATGCCGCCAGCGCCGAAATCGTTGCAACGCTTAATAAGTTGACAAGCATCCTTGCGTCGGAAAAGTCGTTGCAGTTTTCGCTCAATAGGAGCATTACCTTTTTGAACTTCAGCTCCGCACTCTTCAATACTTTCAACATCTTGAGCTTTAGAAGCGCCAGTTGCGCCGCCAATGCCATCTCTACCAGTGCGTCCGCCAAGAAGAATAATCACATCGCCAGGAGCTGGAGTTTCTCTGCGCACATGGTCGGCTGGGGTAGCGGCAACAACTGCACCAACCTCCATACGTTTTGCAACATAACCAGGGTGGTATAACTCGTGTACTTCGCCAGTAGCTAAACCAATCTGATTTCCGTAAGAAGAGTATCCTGCGGCAGCAGAAGTTACAATTTTTCGCTGCGGAAGCTTACCGTTTAAAGTCTCGCTAATAGGCGTGCGTGGATCTGCAGCACCAGTTACGCGCATTGCTTGATACACATAGGAGCGTCCAGAAAGAGGATCACGGATGCAGCCACCAATGCAAGTTGCAGCTCCACCGAAAGGCTCAATCTCTGTAGGATGATTATGTGTTTCGTTTTTAAACAGGAATAGCCAATCTTCGTCGTGACCGTTTACGTCCACTTTAACTTTTACTGTGCAAGCGTTGATTTCTTCTGACTCGTCCAAATTTTTAAGCTCGCCGGTATGCTTTAAGTATTTTGCGCCAATAGTTGCCATATCCATAAGGCAAATAGGCTTATTTTCGCGATTTAGTTCTTTTCGCAAATCAAGATAACGGCTAAATGCTTCTTGAACAGTGTTATCGTCAATAGAAATATCTGTAAGCTCGGTGCCAAAAGTCGTGTGACGGCAGTGGTCGGACCAGTACGTATCAATAACGCGAATTTCTGTAATAGTAGGATTTCTATGTTCTTCACGGAAATACTTCTGGCAGAACTTTGCGTCAGCCAAATCCATTGCCAAACCGCGAGTATTAATAAAGTCTTGTAATCCAGCTTCGTTTAAATCGTTAAATGAGCTAATTACTTCTACATCAGATGGTACAACTGCTTCTCGCTGTAAACTTTTTACCTCATCAAGTGAAGCTTCTCGCGCTTCAACAGGATTAATAACGTAGTGTTTAATATCGTTTAGTGCTTTTTCGTCAAGATCACCTTTTAAAGCGATTACTCTAGCAGTGCGCACTGTTGGGCGTTCGCCTTGACTAATAAGTTGAATGCATTCGCTAGCAGATTGCGCACGCTGATCGAATTGACCAGGCAAAAATTCTACAGCAAATACGTGCTCGTCGGTTTCAATAGGCAAGTAATCGTAAGTATTATCAACTGGAGGTTCGCTTAATACTGTTTGCACAGCATTGTCGAATAAATCTTTGCTGATACCTTCAACGTCATAACGGTTAATAATTCTTGCGGAAGTAATCGCGCTTATGCCAAGAATCTCCCTAAGCTCATGTAAAAGCTGTTGCGCTTGAACGTCAAAACCAGTGCGTTTTTCCACATATACGCGAAATACCACGAGAAACCTACCTTGTTGAATGTGCGGTATGAATGCAGTGTTTATTGTTGTATTGGTTTTAAATTATAAATATTAAATTATTCAAAATCACATTAAGAATGCATGTGGCTCGCACCCCTAAAGGTACGAGCCACAACAATCATTATCGTTCTACGCAATCGTCAGGTTTGCGCACAGAGACATCCAAGCCTTCGCTTTGAGCTAAAGATGCAAGCCTATCGTAAATCTCTTCATAAGCAGGAATGATGTCGCCTAAATCGCGTCTGAACAAGTCCTTGTCCAAATGGCTTACCTCATTCGTACCAGCATTGCGCTTATCCCAAAGTCTGCAAGTATCAGGAGTTATTTCATCAGCGAGAAGAATATTTCCTTCGGCGTCCACGCCCTCTTCAATCTTGAAGTCGACAAGCTGAACATCAATCTTTGAGAAAATATCCAACAAAGCATTGTTAACAGCATGAGCTTGACGAGTGACTTCTGCTATTTCTTCATCTGTTGCTAATCCAAGAGCCACAACGCCTTCAGGATTAATAAATGGATCACCAAGCTCGTCGGACTTTACGCAGAACTCCAACAATGGCTTCTTTAAAGGTGTTCCTTCTTTAACGTTATAACGTTTTGCAAAAGAACCTGCAGCAGTATTTCGCATAATAATTTCCAGTGGGAACATGCGCATACGCTTTACAAGTTGTTCAGTATCGGAAATTCGTCCGAGGAAGTGGCTTTTTACGCCGCGCGCCTCAAGTAAATGGAATAGTAACGAAGTAATCCGGTTATTTAAACTGCCTTTACCTGCAATCTGAGCTTTCTTCAGACCGTTACCAGCTGTTGCCTGGTTCATGTATTCAACCCATAGCACATTGGTGTCATCGGTAGCATACAGTTTTTTGGCTTTGCCTTCGTACAACTTCTCAAGTTTTTCCATGATATGCCCTCTCTTATGTGCATTCACAGTTGTAGGCGCAAACCAACAATATTTGTAGGTTTACCTGACCTTTGCCAGCACGATTAGCGTAACAATTGTTACCTACAAAATTTCCCTTCGTGCATACTGTAAATTATTATCTTTTTTAACTCCTATGCCTTAATTTTCAATGTATCTAAGCATTTGTTTGTGTAGTTTTTAGCGAAATGGCGACGCGTGTCGCATTTTCTCTAGCTTCTTCTTGCGTTAATCCAGTAGCTAAAGAAACTGCCATGCGTCTGTGACCATGTACAGAAGGCTTAGCAAAAATACGCAAGTTGCATCGATAATTTTCGCCAGATTGCAAAGCTTGAGCAATATTCGTAAAACCAACAGATCCTTCCGCCTTAATAACAATGGCGTGACTTGCTGCAACTTCATTATTTTTCAAAGAAAGCTCAGTATAGTTAGCTGTAACTGGAACTCCCAAAATAGCCAATGCGTGTAATGCGAATTCACTGTAGTGCTGCGAAATCATAGTTACCATGCCAGTATCGTGTGGGCGAGGTGACAATTCATTAAAAAGCAAAGAGCCATCAGTAAGCACGAATAATTCGACTCCATAAACGCCCCAACCTGTTTCGCCAGCTTCTTGCGCAATATCAGTCAAACCTTCTACAGCGCGCTTTGCAATATCTTTCGCATTAGTGCGGATCGATTCAGGAATATTTGCAGGCTGCCAAGATTCTCTATAGTCTCCGTCTTGCTGACGCTGAGCGATCGGCTCACAAGTAGTAATTCCTGCGCAAGAGCTTATTGTAAGTACTGTAAGCTCATAATCAAGCGGAGCTAAAGCTTCAACAATAACGCGTGAACACTCATTCTCATGACCAGCTGCTGCACGCCTGCCATGCTGAGCTTCATTCCAAGCTGCAAGCAAATTTTCAGAACTACGAACTATTGACTGACCGTGACCAGAAGAGCTCATAACAGGCTTAACTACACAAGGATATCCAACTTTTTTAGCTCCATCCTCTAACTCTTCATAAGATGAAGCGAAACAATACGGTGTAGTAGGCAGTCCTAAATCTTCGTGCGCAATTCTACGCAAGCGCTCGCGATCCATTGCAATCGCGGCAATATCTGAGCTAGGAACGACTTGAATATTCTTTTTAGCAGCATCTTTCAAAACTTCAGTAGCAATAGCTTCAACTTCTGGAATAATAATGTCAGGATTCACATTTGAAATAAGTTCTTGCAATTCTTGCGGATTCGACATATCTAGCACGTGGTATTCGTGAGCTATTTGCATTGCAGGAGCGTTTTTGTAGCTATCGGCAGCGCATACTCGCACGCCTAATCGCATAAGCTCAATCGCAATTTCCTTGCCAAGCTCGCCTGAGCCAAGAAGAAGTGCTGTCGTGTTGTTGCTATTTGCAGTTACGCCAAAAATGCGTTGATTTTGCTCAGAAAAACTCATACACCCATTGTTGCATTTGCCATTGTCGAATAATTGATGTTGCTACTACGACGCGCCGAAGTGTGTTGCTCTGGCGGAAATCTAGAAAATCGTGTATAGTATCCCTTTGTTGTGTGATTATGTATGTTTTCACGCGCATGGTGGCTATAGCTCAGTCGGTAGAGCATCTGATTGTGGTTCAGAAGGTCGCGCGTTCAAGCCGCGTTAGCCACCCCACTTGAACGGCTGGTAATTGACCAGCCGTTTTTTGTTAGTTTTGTAACCCTTCAAGCCAAACAGTACATAGGGTAAACTGATATGGTTAGGGTGTTTCCCGACTTAAATTGTGCGTGCGCAATGAAGTAATGCACAGAAGGAGTATTTATGGCTGGTAAGGCTTCACCTAGTGAACCATTGTGGGAGACAATTCTCCTGTTTGTGCCTAGAACTTTAGGAAAGTTAGTGCGCTCGTTTTTTGGTGTTGGAGAATACGATGAGGCATATCGCAGGGACGGTTTGTGCTTCGTTATGCTTGTTCTTGCGATTTTGTTCTGCGCATCAGAATGGTTTAGAGTTAGTGGGTTTATTGGAGTAGGTCTCCATTTTGTGTCTTCTAGTTTGCTTGGAATTATGAGCGTTGTTCTGCCTGTGTGGTTAAGCGTTGTTGCTTTTAGGTTGATGCGTAACAGTGGAGTTGGCTCTGGTAATCCTCGTGTTATTAGCGGATTTATTATTCTATTGTTGTCTGTTTGCTCAATTCTTGATATTTCTTCTGCACCTCGCGGAAAAGCGTTTAATTTAGACACTGTACAGAAGTCAGGTGGGTTATTAGGTTTTGTGCTCGGATCTCCGCTATCGTGGGGTCTTTCTCGTATTTTTGCAATTATTATTTTTGTAGTAGCTGCTATTTTTTCGATATTAATGATTGCTCGCCTTCATGTAACTGATATAGCTCAAAGTGTTGCTACTATTTTTGCTAAATATAACAGTAAAAAGTCTTCTGAAGATTTAGGAAACTCTGCAGAAGATAATTCTGACAGCAAAACCAATTCTTTGGAATTTGCAGATGATGTGCCAACTCACAATGAAGAATCGCCTAAAAATAATAGCAGATCTTCTCAAATGTCTTCTGTATTGAAACTGTTTAAATCATTCTTTAAGCGTAAAAACAGCAATAATAATGGGGAATTGCTTGACGAATACGCCGGCGATGATGCATTTTCGCATGCTGCTTCTCACGGTAATAGTGCAGATAATCTTGAAAGAGTTGAACCTCGTAAAGCAAGAACTGTGAGCAGCTTTTCAGATAATAATGCTGCAAATAATTCTCAATTTGAAAATGCTGATAATAATTCGAGTCAACTTACACCTAGAAGTGTTTCATCTTCATCAAAGCCTGTTCCTGAAGAAATATTGCCAAAAGCTCCTATGAGTGATTCCTCTTTATCTGCAAGCGATCCGTGGTCAAGTATTCCAGCTGAACGTATGGATCAATATCGCAGGGATCAGGAAGATTCAGATGATGAAAATGCTGCCGGCAGTGAAAGTGGTGCTGGCAATAATAATGAGCCTTCTTTTGATTCTTCCTCTGAACCTTACAAGCTCCCTGATTTGAATCTTTTGGCTTATGGCAAGCCTCATGCTGCGAGAACTCCAGCAAACGATAACGTTATTCGCGCGTTAACTTCTACTTTCGAACAGTTTGACGTTGACGCTCACGTTATTGGATTCCTTAGAGGCCCATCTGTTACGCAGTACGAGGTTGAGCTTGGTCCTGGTGTAAAAGTTGAAAAAGTTACGAATTTGCAAAAAAATATTGCATACGCTGTAGCTAGTACGGATGTGCGTATTTTGTCGCCAATCCCAGGAAAGTCTGCTATTGGTATTGAAATTCCAAACGTCGACCGCGAAATTGTGCATTTGGGAGATGTTCTGCGCTCGCAAAAAGCTATGAATGACCCTAATCCTATGCTTACAGGCGTTGGAAAAGATGTTGAAGGTCATTTCGTAACGGCAGCTCTCGATAAAATGCCGCATTTGCTTGTTGCTGGTGCTACTGGTTCTGGTAAGTCGAGTTTCATTAATTCAATGCTTACTTCGATTATTATGAGAGCAACTCCTGAACAAGTTCGCATGATTATGGTCGATCCTAAGCGCGTGGAGCTTTCTGCTTATGCTGGCATTCCGCATTTGCTTACTCCGATTATTACAGATCCTAAGAAGGCTGCGCAGGCTCTTGAATGGGTTGTTAAAGAGATGGATGCTCGTTACGATGACTTGCAATTCTTTGGTTTCCGTCATGTTAAAGATTTCAACAAGGCTGTTCGTGAAGGAAAGGTTCATGCTCCGGCTGGATCTGAGCGAAAAGTTGCTCCATACCCGTATTTACTTGTGGTTGTAGATGAGATGGCTGATTTGATGATGGTTGCTAAGAACGATGTGGAAAGTTCTATTCAGCGTATTACTCAGCTTGCTCGAGCTGCAGGTGTGCATTTAGTTCTCGCTACTCAGCGTCCGTCTGTTGATGTTGTAACAGGCCTGATTAAAGCAAATATTCCTTCTCGCTTGGCTTTTGCTACTTCATCTGCAACGGATTCCAGGGTTATTCTCGATACTGTTGGTGCGGAAACTTTGATTGGTCAAGGTGACGCTTTGTTCCTTCCAATGGGTGCTGCTAAGCCTCAGCGTGTGCAGGGTTCGTGGGTGAGTGAATCTGAAATTCGTAAGGCTGTTGAGTATGTTCGCACGCAGCGCAAGCCAAAGTATCGTGAAGATATTGAGCAAATGGCTCAAAAAGCTGATGCTCAAGCTCAAAGCAAGCTTAAAACTAGCGATATTGGCGACGATATGGATGAGTTGCTTCAGGCTGCAGAGCTTGTTGTTAGCTCGCAATTTGGCTCTACTTCAATGCTTCAGCGCAAGTTGCGCGTTGGCTTTGCAAAGGCAGGTCGATTGATGGATTTGCTTGAATCTCGAGGAGTAGTGGGACCTTCTGAAGGTTCTAAAGCTCGCGAAGTTTTGGTTCAGCCGGAAGATTTGCCAAAAGTTTTGGCTTTTATTCGTGGTGAGTCAGATTCGTTATAAGATATTGTATTGTTATGTGCAGTACCAAGTTGTGTGATGTGCTAGAAGTTTTTACTTTGCAGTAGAATGAAGGTTATGTGTATGAAGAAAAAAGCTAAGTCATCATTTTTTGTTGGCTGGAATTATGCTCCGAATATTGTGACTTATATCCGTATTTTGCTTTCGCTTGTTTTTATTGTTTTATATTTGAAAGCAGGTATATGGGGTTTTGATTCAGTTTCGTTGCGTTGGGCTGCGTTTGTGCTGTTTGTTGTAGCTGCTTCTACGGATAAGCTTGACGGGTGGATGGCTCGTAAATATCATAAGGTTACAGAATTAGGTAAGTTGCTTGATCCAATTGCGGATAAAATTCTTATTTTAGCTGCGCTTATTATTGCTTCTGTTTTCGGCGAAATTTATTGGTGGATAACCATCTTGTTCATGATTCGCGAAATTGCCATTACTCTTGTGCGAATTTATGTTGTTAATGTTCGTGGAAGGGTAATTGCTGCATCCTCTGCAGGAAAATATAAGACTCTTACGCAGTCGATTGGTATTGCAATGATTATTGCACCTCTTGTTGCAACTCTTCATGCTAATCCATTGCCTTCTTGGATGGTTTCTTACTATGCAGTTGCTTTTGGCTTGCTTGGTATTTCTTTGGGCTTTGCTTTCTATTCTGCAGTTTTGTATGTCTATAGTGCTTTCTTTGAGGGTTCTTCAAATAGCGAATCTCAAGTTGATGATGCAAAAAATGCAGTGCCTTTGTCTCCTGTGAAGTAAATAAAATATAACGAGTTAAACTTCTTGTTTGTAGCTTACGGTTTTTCATAGATTATCCCTAAAGGGTTTATGTTTTGGAAAATCGTAAGCTACAATCATATCGAGCGTATTATGAATAATTCTTCAGGTTTTAATACAGTTTCTTTAGCTGCGGATCTATTGGAAAAAAGTTTTATTAAAGGAATGCATATTGCTTCAGCAGAGTCGTTAACTGGCGGGCTTTTGGCTGATGCTTTTGTTTCTGTTCCTGGTGCGTCACGAGTTTTTTGTGGATCTGCTGTCACTTATGATATTCATGCTAAATCCAAAATTCTTGGCGTAAATTCTAATCTTTTACAATCTGAAGGCGCGGTTTACCAGGATGTTGCTTTTCAAATGGCGATTGGAGCTGCTCAAATATATCGTGGCAGTGGATGGATGTATGAGGAAGATTGTGAGTGTTGTGCAAATTTTCCTATTATTGGCTTGTCTACAACTGGTGTTGCAGGTCCTGGTCCTGATGGTAATAAACCAGCAGGTTTAGTTTATGTTGGAATATTTTTGCCTCAAGTTAGTGATGTTATGGATTCTGTTAAAGATGTAGCTCGTAAAGAACTTGAAAATGGCTGTGTGAGTAACGTCTATGATTATGATTTTGCTCAAATCGAAAGTCAAAGCGTAACTAAAATTGCGCCATCAAGTGCTGCTTTTGTTTTTGAATTGAGATTATCTGGCAGTCGTCAAGAAGTTCGCGAATCTACTGTATTTCAGTTATTGAGAATAGCTAATGACTTGATTGCTTATGTCGAAGATTGTAAGTAGTTGGGGTGTAATCAAGACACGCGCTATCGAACAAATGTTCGCATATGTAGTATACTTATGTTTGTCGAGATGATTTAAGCTGAGTTAAGTGTTTAAGTGCTTGGATTAAATGTTTTATCCACATTGCACAAAAATGCTTGTACTTGAATCTAGTATGGAACTAAGGTCGTTCGATACATAACGGCATGCGAAAGGAGTAGCATACATGGCGCAAACAAAAAGTAAAGGCAGTATTAATCGCCTTATTGATGCGGATAAAACAGATCCACGTCGCCAAGCAGCGTTAGAAACTGCTTTAGCCAATGTTGAACGACAATATGGAAAAGGTTCTGCAATGCGCTTAGGTGATAGACCTATGCAAGATGTAGAAGTTATTCCTACTGGTTCATTAGCGTTGGACACTGCTTTGGGGATTGGCGGTGTTCCTAGAGGGCGAATAGTTGAAGTCTACGGTCCTGAGTCTTCTGGTAAAACAACTCTTGCTTTGCATATTGTTGCAAATGCTCAAAAAAATGGTGGGGTAGCGGCATTTATTGATGCTGAGCATGCGTTGGATCCTGTCTATGCGCGAAAGCTTGGAGTAGACACGGATGCTCTTATTGTTTCTCAGCCAGATAATGGTGAGCAGGCATTGGAAATTGCTGATATGCTTATTCGTTCTGGTGCGTTAGATGTTATTGTTGTTGATTCTGTAGCGGCATTAGTTCCTAAAGCTGAAATCGATGGCGATATGGGAGATAGTCATGTGGGCTTACAAGCTCGCTTAATGAGTCAGGCGTTGCGTAAGATGACTGGTGCTCTGTCACAAGCTGGCACTACTGCTATTTTTATTAATCAGCTTCGTGAAAAAATTGGCGTATTCTTTGGTAATCCTGAAACTACCACTGGTGGTAAAGCTTTGAAGTTCTATGCGTCTGTGCGTATGGATATTCGCAGAGTTTCTACTATTAAAGAGGGCGAAGAAGCTGTTGGCAACCGAACTAAAGTTAAGATTGTCAAGAATAAAATGGCTCCGCCTTTCAAAACTGCTGAGTTTGATGTTCTTTACGGAGAAGGTATCTCGACTGAAGGTTCTGTTATCGATATGGGACTGCAAGCTGAAGTTATTAAGAAATCTGGTTCTTGGTTTACTTATGAAGGTGAGCAGCTTGGACAAGGTCGTGAAAACGTCCGTAAATTCTTGAAAGATAATCCAGCTATTACTGAAGAAATTAGCGAAAAAGTCAAAGCTTCGTTAGGTTTAATGCATCCTGAAGATCAATTCGCTGAAGATTCTGAACTAGATCAATTCGATGATGATTCTGTAGCTAAAAATTCTGCACAAAAGTCATCCGAATCGAAGTAATAATAAGATTACAGTGTAAAGCGAATGCAATATGCCTATTAGTGTAGAGAATTTTCTTCGCGATCATCCAGTAGAGCGTGCTGAAGAAAATGACGAAAGTAATAGTGTAGTGACACATACTCGCAAAAAAATATCGCATAAGTCAGTACTTTTAAGCGCAAAAAATAATACAAAAAACATGCCGTATGTAAAAAACGCTAAAGTAAGTGATTTAAGCGACGAACTTTGCAATAGTAGTGAAGATGATTGCAGGGAAGCTGCTTTAAGGCTTTTAGATTATGCTCCTCGCTCTGTGATGAACATGCGCAAAAGGCTTAAAGAAAAAGGTTACACGGAAGTTGCTGTTGACGCGGTTATTCATCGCTTGCTTGAATTGCATCTTCTTGATGACAATCAATACGCTCAAATGGTGATTCGCTCTTGCGCAGTGAGGCTTCTTGGTGCTAGAGCTACTCGAATGGAATTGCAGCGTAAAAATGTTGATCCTGCTGCTATTTCACAAAATGTAGCTTCTGCTCAAAACTCTGGAGTATTCACTGAAGCAGCGTGGGAACTCGGTCGCAAAACGGCTTCGCGCACGAGAAATCTTGAGCCTTTAGTTCGAAGACGAAGATTTTTCGCAGCAGCTGCAAGAAAAGGTCATGATTTAAACGTTATTAACGAAGTGTATGCAGCTTTATTCGAAAGTAATAACGAATGAATAGTAAAAGAGGCTGGATTATACAAGTAAACCAGCCTCTTTCGCTTAAAACTTTATGATTATTTTGCGAAATTATGCGCTTGAGCTAAAACATACTCAGGCATATCTTCAACATTAATAACATCATTAAAGCGTGGAGTTTTATTTTCAAGATTTCTAAGCATGCTTGGAGCTTTAGTTCCTGTAGCTTTACTAAGAGCGTCCATGCATTTGAAATCATTCATATCTTGCACATGCTCAATATTCAAAGCTTCAGCAACAACGCGAGGGAATTTGTATGGGCTTGCAGTGCTTAGCAATACTCTAGGTGTGCTTTCGTCATGTGGAATATTTTGCATAACGAAGAATCCGCAAGCAGTATGTGGGTCGATCACATACTTGTACTTGTTCCAGCAGTCATAAATAGCTTCGCGAATTTGATCTTCATTTGCCCAACCGCAGCCAAACAGTGAGCGAATCTTTGCAAGCACATTTTCTGGAATCTCAAAAGCGCCCCACTGCTGTAAATCGTTCATAAGCATTTGTATTAAACGCGTGTCTTTATCGCACATGTAATAAAGCATTCGTTCCAAATTAGAAGAAACCAAAATATCCATAGAAGGAGCAACAGTGTGATGGAATGAGCGCTGACGGTTATAAGTGCCGCTTACCAAAAAATCAAACAAAACATTATTGCTATTGCTTGCAACAATAAGATGTTTTACAGGAAGACCAAGCATTTTTGCGTAATATCCAGCAAGAATATCGCCAAAATTGCCGGTTGGTACGCAAAACTCAACTTCGTCTCCAAGAGCTATTGCTTTACGCTCAACAAGTTGCTTATAAGCCGCAAAATAGTACACGACTTGCGGCACGAGTCGTCCAACATTTATTGAATTAGCAGAAGACAATTCAGTATTCGCAGATTCTTCAATATTTTTATTAAGCTCACTATTGGTGAAAATCTGTTTTACGCCAGTTTGAGCATCGTCAAAATTGCCTCGAACTGCGCAAACTTTCACATTTTCGCCCACCTGCGTAGTCATTTGCAATTCTTGAACGCGGCTAACTTTTCCTTCTGGATAAAAAGTAACCATAGAAGTGCCTGGAACATCAGCAAAACCAGCCAAAGCAGCTTTACCTGTATCTCCAGAAGTTGCAGTTAGAATCATAACGCTTTTTTCAATATCAGATTCGTTTTCGTGTTGAGTTTTAGTGCGAGACATTAATTGTGGCAACATTTGCAAAGCAACGTCTTTAAACGCGCATGTAGGACCATGGAAAAGTTCCATCACAAAATCGCGAGTGTTTCCAAGCTGCTGGAGTGGAGTAATAGCGTTATTAGCCCATTGATTGCCGTATGCCAGTTTAATGCAAGAAGAAAGCTCTTCTGAAGTATAATCTGGCAGTAACAGTTGTAAAATATCTTGCGCAATTTCTTGATACGATTTGCCTTGCAATTTAGAAATATCGTAACGCTCGCTACCAAGGCTATCGGCTACAAATAATCCGCCATCTTCAGCAATTCCTTTACGTATTGCTTCTTTTGAAGTGCATGTTGGCTTAAGCGAACGAGTGCTATGGAAAATAGTTGTATCTGATGCCATAATAACTCCGTAACCGTCTGTTTATAGAGAATATTTTTTACTTACATAGATTATTTATGTAAATTATTTACACAACTTATATCAAATTATGGTACCTGAAGTGCTGGGCGAATGGGCGTGTGCTAATCTCATATGTATAAATGCTTTTGTTTTACTATTAATTAATTGGCGATTAGGCAAATAATCTATAGGGGGAAACGTTGTCTGTTGATGATTTAGTGAATGCTCGTGCGGATTGTGCGCGCAAAGCGTGGCGTAATTTTGCTCATGCAGACACTCGCGCAAAAAATGCGCTTCTCGAAAAAATGGCAGATGCCTTAGAGTATGCAGCTTCAAATATTGCTGAGGCTAACAAAAAAGATCTTAAAGAAGCTGAAGCTAAAGGAATGGATGCTGGAAAGCTCGACAGGCTTAAATTTGACGAAGAGCGAATCCAAGCTTCTGCAAAAAGCGTGCGAAAAATTGCACAATTGCAAGATCCTGTAGGAGAGGTTGTTCGCGGATACACTCTTCCTAATGGCATTAAACTTTCGCAAATTCGAGTTCCAATGGGCGTTATGGGAATGATTTACGAAGCTCGTCCAAACGTAACTATTGATGTAGCTGCTTTGTGTATTAAATCTGGAAATGCTGCGATTTTGCGTGGTGGAAGCGCGGCTCTCCATACGAATCAGGCGAGTATTGAAGTTATACAATCGGTTCTTAAAAATTCTAACTTTAGTGCTGATTTGATTCAGTCTGTTGATGATTTAGGAAGAGACGGAGCTACGTCAATGATGCATGCTCACGGTCATATTGATGTGCTTGTGCCTAGAGGTAGCGCAAATCTTATTGCAGCAGTTGTTCAAGAATCTACGGTTCCTGTTATTGAGACTGGAGCTGGAAACGTACATATTTATGTAGATAAAAGCGCTGATATTAAAAAAGCTGTACCGATTATTATTAATGCAAAAACGCAACGAGTGGGCGTGTGCAACGCTGCTGAAAAATTATTAGTGCATAAAGCTGTTGCGCAAGAATTTTTGCCAAAAATCGCTGCTGCTTTAGCTGAGCATAATGTAATTTTGCATGCAGATGATAAATCTTACGATATTTTACAATCCGCTAATATTCAAGGATTGCAGCTTGAGTGTGCCACTGAGGAAGATTGGAAGCGAGAATATTTGTCGCTGAATATGGGTGTGAAAGTTGTAAATGATTATACTGATGCAGCTTCTCATATTGCGAAATATTCTACTGGTCATACTGAAACCATTATTGCTGAAGATTATTCAACTATTCAAAGTTTTATTGCAAGTGTTGATTCCGCTGTAGTTATGGTAAATGCTTCAACGCGCTTTACGGATGGCGGCGAGTTTGGTTTTGGTGCAGAACTTGGTATTTCTACGCAAAAATTGCATGCAAGAGGCCCTATGGGTTTGTTTGAAATGACAACAACCAAATGGATCGGCTACGGAGATGGGCAGATACGCGAGTAGTACTGGTTTTAATAGTTACGTGGCGGTAAGGTAAGAGTATGCCTAATAATGACGTGAATTTGAGTACAGCTGAGGCGCTTGATGTTGCTGCTGAACGTTTGTCCATTGTGCGATATGTTTTTTTGGTGCAAATTGAAGATGGTATTGCTTCTGCATCGCAACGTTCATCGCTTGAGTATGCTGACGCAGTGTTGATGGGCTGGCCAGATTCTGATTCGAATGATGTGACTATTCCTGATGAAACTTCGTTTAATAATGTTCTTAAAAATGTTCGCAATATGGAAAAGAATATTATTAAGTTTAGCGAATTAGAACGTGATCATGATATTGATGGCATGACATCCATGCTTGCTAAAATTTCGGAATCTGTAGCGAAAATTCGTGGTGCATATCAACCAGATTTCCCTCTTCCAACTTTTGCCGAAATCCAGCGTGTTGTAAAAGATGAGTGGGATGAAGAAATGGGCAATATTAATCCGGATAGCGCAAATGTTGCATCTGGATTAGTGAATGAAACTCAAGTGGAAGACAAGGAATCTGAAGCGAATGAGTCCTGAAATTCACGAAGATGCAGAACGTCGCATGTCTGACCTATTTCATGGCGCGTTTACTGGTAAAGAAGCGGCTCCTCCTGCGGTTGTGAATTCAGTTCATAAACGTACTTCTGCTCGTGGCAATGTGCATGAACGTCAGCGCATTGGAATTATGGGCGGCACATTCGATCCAATACACAATGGCCACTTGGTTGCTGCTTCAGAAGTTGCTTGGGTTTATGATCTTGACGAAGTTATTTTCGTTCCTACCGGTAGGCCTGTTTTTAAGCTTGATAAAAAAGTTACGAATGCAGAAGATCGTTATTTAATGACTGTTATTGCAACAGCATCAAATCCAAAGTTCACTGTTTCTAGGGTTGATATTGATCGCCCTGGAGTTACTTATACTATTGATACTTTGAAAGATATTCACGCGCAGCATCCGGATGCTGAGCTTTTCTTTATTACTGGAGCTGACGCTATTGCTGAAATAATGCAATGGAAAAATGCGCGCGAAATGTGGAATTTGGCTCGATTTGTGGCTGTTACTCGTCCTGGCTATTCGAGACCAGAAAAGCTAGCAGATTCTAATTCTCCGTTAATGCCTCGCCAAATGCATACGAATGATACTGGTATTGCGGCGAATCGTGACGATATGGTTCATTGTGATTCTACGCATTTGCCGGTTGATATTTTAGAGATTCCAGCGTTGTCTATTTCTTCTACTGATGTTCGTCGTCGAGCTGAGCATGGTGAGCCGGTGTGGTATTTAGTTCCAGATGGAGTAGTTCAATACATAGTTAAGCATGGTTTATATCGTGCGTAATTATTGATTTTGTAGGCTTGTCGTTTATCGTCTGTGCAAAAAGTTAGTATTGATTATGTTCATTTCGCGAATTAAAGCGAACTAATGTTTGGAGATATGGTGAGCATCGTCCTTGAAGGAAAGCCAGATAAAAACCTTGTTCTCGTTACCGGTCGCGCACATCCGAAGCTTGCTCGTGATGTAGCTGATCAGCTTGGAATTGATGTACTTGAAACTACGGCATACGATTTTGCTAATGGTGAAATGTATGTTCGCTATACGCAATCTGTGCGTGGTACAGATGTATTCGTGCTTCAAAGCCACAGTGATCCTGTTAACAAGTCCATTATGGAACAGTTAATTATGATTGACGCTTTGAAGAGGGCTTCTGCTCGTTCAATTACTGCAGTATGCCCGTTGCTTGGTTATTCTCGACAAGATAAAAAGCATCGCGGTCGCGAACCTATTTCTTGCCGCTTGATGTTTGATTTGCTAAAGACTGCTGGTGCTGATCGCATTATGAGCGTCGATTTGCATGCAGCTCAGTCTCAAGGATTCTTCGACGGTCCTGTTGATCACTTGATTGCTATGCCAGTTTTGGTTGATTACGTACGTGATCGTTTCCGCGATGATCTTGCAAACGTAACTGTTGTGTCTCCTGATGCTGGTCGTATTCGCGTAGCAGAACAGTGGGCTCAGCGCTTAGGTGGCGGTCCTTTGGCTTTTGTGCACAAAACTCGCGATATCACTTGCCCTAATAAGACGGTTGCAAATCGCGTCGTTGGTGACGTTGCTGGACGCGATTGCGTTATGGTTGACGACTTGATCGATACTGCAGGAACTATTGCAGGAGCTTGCAATGTGTTGAAGGAAGCTGGAGCTAAGTCTGTTACAGTTGTTGCAACTCACGGCGTGCTTTCTGGTCCCGCAGTCGAGCGTTTGAAGTCTTGTGGTGCTAGGGAAGTTGTTTTGACTGATACTGTGCCAATTCCAGAAGAGAAGCGTTGGGATGGTTTGACTGTTCTTTCAATTGCTCCGCTTCTTGCAAGCGCTATTAAAGCAGTGTTTGAGGATGGTTCGGTTGCTAAGCTTTTCGACACTTATCCTGAGCATCACGGACAAGGATTCTTATTTGCTTAAGTATTGATTTCGTACGGTTTGCTTTTCGGCACGCCAATTTGACGTTTTTCGATATTATGGCATAATAGTGACTTGGCGGTTTTTCCGCCGTTCCCTCATGGTGTAATGGCAGCACACGGGTCTTTGGAACCCTTTGTCTTGGTTCGAATCCAGGTGAGGGAGCTTACTTGAAGCGCTACTCGTTGAATCGAGTGGCGTTTTTTGTTTTGAACGCTGCTAATAAGTAATAGAATTACATACAGCGAAATTTATTAAAATAGTATAAGGAGCGTATGCGTGGAAAAGCATGATGTAACTGCGGCAATAATTTTGGCAGCAGGCGATGGGACGCGTATGCGTTCAGAAACTCCGAAAGTACTACATCCATTTGCTGGTAAAACATTTCTCAATCGTGTTATGGATGCCATGAATGGCGTAAATCCTAAAAAACTAGCTGTAGTTGTGCATGCTCAAGCTGAACGCGTAGCTGCTGCTGCTATTAGCTATAACGAAAATGTGCATATTGTAAATCAGGACGAAACTCCTGGAACCGGCAGAGCAGTGCAATGTGCTATTAAAGATCTTAACGAAATTGCTAAAAACGAAACTGGTGAAGCATTAAAAGGAGCTGTGCTGATTGCCGCAAGCGATATGCCGCTACTTGATACGCAAACTTTGCAGTCTTTAGTTGATTTTCACAATAATAATAACAATGTGGCAACAGTTCTTACAGCAGTATTAGACGATGCAACTGGATACGGTCGTATTGTGCGCGAAGCAAACGGTGACGTTTTGCGTATTGTTGAGCATAAGGATGCAAATGCTGGAGAGCTTGCTATTCATGAAGTGAACACTTCTGTATATGTATTCGATGCGACTGTATTATGTGACGCAATTGCAGATCTTAACTCTCAAAATGCCCAAGGTGAGTTCTATTTGACTGATGCTTTGGAACATGCCCGAAAGTTTGGTCATGTTGGTGCAATGTCTGCTCCAGATCCGCTTACTGTAGAGGGCGTAAATAATCGTGTGCAATTAGCTGCGCTCGCAAAAGCACATAATAAGCGCGTGTGTGAAAAATGGATGCTTGAAGGTGTAACTATTCTTGACCCTGATACTACTTGGATTGAAGATAGTGTTACGCTCGCACAAGATGTTACTGTGCTTCCTGGGTGCTTCCTTCAAGGTTGTACTACGGTTGCAAGTGGTGCTGTAGTTGGCCCTTACACGACTCTTATTGATGCGCAAATTGATGAGGATGCTGTGGTTGAACGTTCGCGTGTACAGGAATCGCATATTTGTAGGGCTGCAAACATTGGTCCTTGGACGTATTTGCGTGCAGGAAACGTACTTGGTGAGGAAAGTAAAGCAGGAGCTTTCGTAGAAATGAAGAAAGCTCATATTGGAAATGGCACTAAAGTACCTCATTTAAGCTATATTGGCGATGCTGATTTGGGTGAGCATACGAATATTGGTGGCGGTACGATTACTGCAAATTATGACGGAGTGCATAAGAATCATACTACGATTGGTTCTGGTGCTCACGTTGGTGCAGGAAACCTGTTTGTAGCACCGGTTACTGTGGGAGATGATGTTACTACCGGCGCTGGATCGGTGGTACGTCACGATGTTCCGGCTGATTCTATGGTGTACTCTGAAAATACTCAGCATGTAGTCGAAAATTGGAAGCCAGCTTGGGAACGCTAAAAAGCGTTTGTTGGAGAATTAAGGAGTAGTAACGTTATGACAGCTTTAGAAAGCTCAATTAGTGCAATTCGTATTGCTGCCGCTGCTGCAGACCGTTTGAAAGCAACGAACGAGCAGGCTTTTGATGTAAGCGATTTGCTTGGTATTACGGATGCTATGTTAGTTGTTTCTGCTTCAAACGAGCGTCAAGTATTGGGTGTTGCAGAAGAAATCGAAAAAGACTTGTACTTGAAAGACAACAAACGCAAGGCTTTATCTCGTGAAGGCTTGGAATTAGCACAGTGGATTTTGCTTGATTTTGGCGATTTTGTAGTTCATGTAATGCATGAGGAAGCACGAGCATTCTACCGCTTGGAACGCCTGTGGAATGATTGCCCGGCAATCGATTTGCAGCTGCCAGAGCATGCTAGCGAAACTGAAGATTCTAGCAAAACTGAATAATAAGAAGAAAGTACGGTACAAACCATGGTTGATTTCGTAGAAAATGTTGCGAGTAACGTAAATAATTCCATTAATAGTGCGCATGAAGGAATTGCTCGTTCTGTTATGCTTATTCGCCACGGTCAAACTCCGTATAATGCACAGTTCCGTTTGCAAGGCATGATTGATATTGCTTTGGATGAGTCTGGAATGGATCAGGTGACTCGCTCTGGAAAAGCTTTGCGCGTGCTTTTTGGTGCTTCTGATTTAGAAGATCCAAAGGACCCGAACAGCACTGAACACGTGCGCATTACGCCAGAAGAAGCGGACGCGAGTTTTGTGGCGATTGTTTCTCCACTTATTCGCGCTCAACAGACTGCTCATGCTTTTGCAGATAAGATTGGGCTTCATGTGCAAGTTGAAAATGGTGTGCGCGAGCGTTTCTTTGGCGAGTGGGAAGGTTTGAATCGCCAGCAGATTAGCGAACAGTGGCCGGAAGATTTCAAAGCTTGGGTCGAAGGTAAAGGCGGGGAGCTTCGTCATGGTGCTGAAGCTAAGCAGGAAGTAGGAGAGCGCGCTGCTACTGCAGTAGAAGATTGGACTCGCAAAACTGGCGCAGACCGCGATTTGCTAGTGTTTTCGCATGGCTCTTGCCTTTCGCAAACTGTTCATAAGCTGCTTGGATTAGATAAAGTAGATCCTTCTTACAAAACGATTGGTGGCATGGGAAATGGTCGCTGGGCGCGCTTAATTCCAAGTCTTAACGCGGATGGTTCGATTCATTGGCGTTTGGATGCTTATGATCAAGGTCCTGCAGCTGACCCTACAAGCCAGCGCCTTATTCGCATTTGGGGGGCGGCTTAATCTGCGTAATATCTCCTTTTTACCGCTTAATTACCGAAAGCTACCGTTTAGCGATTTTGTAAAGACAGACTATTTACAGTGCCGTATAGTCAAAATTACAAAACAAAAAGCTAACAAACGCTAACAGTAGTGCACGGAAAGGAGGCTTGATGAAAGTAACTATTGCTATTGTTCCGCCTGAGGAAGAGCAGTCAGTTCAGTTGTCAATTCACAATATTGACGATGAGCTTAAGCGCATTATCGCTCAGTTACAAAGCATTGACTCAAATGATGCAAATGTAAGAAGTGCTGAAAATAATACTGAAATTAATACTTCAGATAAATTAAGCAATAATAATCCATTCATATACGGTTATATTAACGATTCGATTATTGTTATGCACGAGCCGGATGTGATTATGATTTGCGTTGAAAATTCGCGCGTAATCATTCACAGTGATAAAGGTGAGTGCGTTTCTTACAAGCGCCTAATGGATTTCGACAATCCGCAATTCGCGTCGTTTGTGCGCATATCTAAATCCGCAATCGTGAACTTGAATCGCATTGTTCGAGTCGATCCAGGATTCGGCGGAAGTATGAGCGTAAAAATGGACGACGGAAGCGTTGAGTGGATTAGTCGCAGATGCTTAGGTGGGTTCAAAAAGCGCTTAGGAATGTAGTTTTAAGCGTAGTTGAATATAAAACTATCAAAATTTTTAATACTAATTTTTCAATACAAGATTTTAATACTTAAAAAGGAAACGATTATTATGGAAAAGCAAGTTGCAACATTAGGTAAAACAATGGTAAAAAACATTGTTAAAGGCATTGGCATAGGGTGCACTATTTTTACAGTAATGTCTTTTATATCAAGTCTGTTAGCGCATAGTGAGGTTGGAAATAGAATTGCATCTTATGCTGTAGCATCGTTTGTTATAGGCATAGGATATGGAGTGTTCGCTATTTTTTGGTCGAATGAACGCATGTCAAATTTTGCAAAGTTCGTTTTTGCGCTAGTTCCGCCAATTGCTATTCAGTTTATTGTATCGGTGATTGTTGGATGGATTTCGTTCAAAGATGAGCCAGCGGTGATTTGCGGATGGATTGCGTTCACTGTTATTTTACCGATTCCTATTGCTGCAATAATTTATTACTTCGAGAAGAAGAAAGCGAAAGAAATGAACGCTAGACTGAAAGCATTGCGTAAAGAAAGCAAGTAAATTAGTGACAACTAAATAATCAAGTAAAGAATTGAGTGGTGTTCATCTTCGCCGTTGAGGACGAACGCCACTCGATATTGTATGACGCCTACTATAGACGTACTAATTCGGCGTTTTGCGCGACGACCTGCCTGAGCGTTTAAAGCGTAGCGCGCGAAGGCAACTCGGAGCGGAAACTCGCTTAAGTTGGAAGTCCAGTGGACTTCCAACGCGAGTTTCGTAGTGAGCGCGTTACCCGCGCGAGCGTCCTTCGTTCAGTGCGAAAAATCTCAAATCTCTACCACACTAATATCCACACGACTGAATGACGACGCACTAATCTTTTGCAATAGTTTTGCCGGCAGTAGCTCCAGAAGTCAAGTCCTGAATCTCAGTGATTTCCATAACTGGAACTGCAGCCGGCTTCTTCGTACCTTTTTCTTCAGCCACACGCACTTGCTCTTCGTAAATCGCGTCATCAGTGTGAAGGGTAACGGTTCCGCGGAAGCGATAGCCCTTCTTTTCTGCCAAATTAGCAACTGCTACAACCAGCTGGCTGCCATCTTGCAAGTTCTTATAATGCTGACCTGCAGTGCGCTCGTGGTAGGCAAGGTGGTTGTCGTCGAGTACGAACATAGACATTTTTGGTCCCAAATCAAGCTCGCCATCTTTGCTTACTGTTGCAATCCAAGCCAAATTATTCGCAATAAATTCTTTCATATCTGCGCTAAGAGTTGCCATAATATTCCTTTCCTAACAAGATTGCGTACTTTCTTCGTACGCAATTTATAAGCCTACATTGCTACATTACGCTGATTTAAAAGTGTATACGAGTGTGTAGCGTAAAAAAATTGTAAGTTGTGATATAAATCACCCAATTCTTTAATAGTTTCGTGGGCGAAATTTATACAGCAAAATACTTGATTGTCACTGTTTTCTGAAGTGTATATCGGAAATTTTACGAAGGAACGCCAGAAAGTTGTACTTTTCACGATTTTACGGCTATTCTGTCTATTTTATAAGCTAAAACGCTTTATAAAAGAAAAATTTTAAAGAATCAACTTTTATAGTTGAAGGGGAATATTATGAAGGTGAAATATGAAACAGCTAAATCTATAGCTGAACCGCTTTCGGATAAATCGGGCATGCCTCAAGGCAAAAGTGTTCATACTGCTCAGATTATGTTGTTGATTTGTGCTGCTATTTGGGGTGGCAGCTATGTTTCTTCAAAATATGCTCTTGAAGTGTTTCCTGTGCAATGGCTTATGGGCGTTCGTATGGTTGGTGCTTGCGCAATTATGGCTGTTATTTTTTTCAGTACTCTTCGTAAAACTTTTACAAAAAAGCTTATTGTTCCTTCTTTGCTAACTGGAATTACGTATTATGCTACTTTAATTTTGCAAACTGAAGGGTTACGTTCAATTGATCCAGGTCGTAGCGCGTTTTTGACAGCAGCATATTGCGTAATTACGCCATTTTCTGCTTGGTTAATCGTCAAGAAAAAGCCAACTCTTTTAGGATTAGTAGCTGCAGTTATGTGCGTTGCTGGAGTAGGTTTTGTGGCATTAAAGCCTGGAATGCTTGTGCTCACATTGTCTTATGGAGATTTTCTTACTCTATTATGTGCTGCAATTTTTGCTTTTAATCTTACGTTCCTTGCGTATTATTCTCGTAAATATAATCCAGTTACGTTAACTTTTGGGCAATTTGTTGTTTCAGGCGTACTTTTTGTAGCTGGTGCGCTTATTTGTGAGCCTTTGCCAAACTTTAACGCTGCTAATCATTTCTCTATTTTTGCTAATATGTTCTACCTTACAGTAGTAGTAACAGTAGTTGCACAAATTATGCAAAACTATAGTTTGGTGAATCTTTCTACTGCAAACGCTTCTGTGATTATGTGCACTGAAAGTTTGTTCACGCTTTTATTCTCTACTGTTCTTTTTCATGAGCATGTTTCTAACATGGCTTTTGTGGGATTTGCTTTAATATTTGCTGCAATTATTACTGCAAGCTTAGGTGAGCATTATTGTGATAAAAAAGCGAATTGTGAGCTTTCTTATAAAGATAGAGATTTTGAGGTTGCTAAGTCTTAGGCATTTCAGTTTTGTGTAGCTAAGTTTTATGTATATAAGACTTGTGATTTTGTTGTAAGAATGCTCTGGCAATACTGTGCAATTTTTGCGTAGGGTGATACCATCATTGTTGTAATGATGTTGGTAGTGGAATTTGCATATTTGCCATGCATTTTGGCATTATATTCGCATAAATAGTTAAGGTGCATAAGTGAAGAATTTCTTCAAAGGCATATCGTTTACGCAAGTATTAGCTGGATCGCTCGCTGCAGTGACTTCGTTTTTACTTGCTTCTAAAATTGGTATTGCTGGTTCAGTTATTGGCGTAGCTATTGGTTCTATTGTCTCAGCAGTAGCATCACAGTTGTATCAGAATGTTATTCACGCTTCATCGCGTAAACTTTCGGAAGTAAATCCGAATACTTCTACAGAACAGTCTAATTTTAGTAATGTGTCAGATTCTAGCGTGCGTTCAAATGGTTTAGAGAATGTTGATTCTAAAAGAATTGGAGATGATATTCATATGCAATATTCATCAAATTCGTTGCAATGTAATACTGATCCTTCAGATGACAAAAATATGGCTGTTCAAGATGCAAGATTTGGACGCACTGTTAGTTCGCAAGTCCGTAATCCAGAATTAGAAAATACGCGTATTTTGGAATTGTCGAAATTACGTGAACAGCATGAAGAAGACATGGAACTGTCGGAAGGCACAATTCCAGAGCCGGTGCCGTTATCTAAGGTTGTTAGTGAAAACTACGGTTACTCTTCTGGATCTTACCAAAATAGAAACGATCATCGTACAACAATTGTTGTTGCTGTTATAAGTGCTCTTATAGCTGTTATTGTTACTGCAGGTGCTGTTCTTTTGTTTACACAAGGAAAAGGCACAGACAATATTGATAAGCCTGAAGAAATTAGTCATGAGCAACAGCAAAATCAACCACAACCTAAGCAACGTCTTAATACGAATACTAATCAAGACCATAAGAAATCTCATGATGATTCTGATAGTAAAGATGGTAATGAAGATGAAAATGATGAACATGGCAATGAAAATGCAGATAGTTCGACAGGTGGTCATTCCGATAATGATTTAGGTAGTGATACTAACAATGATTCAGGAACGAATTCAGGTGATGCTGCTAGTGGGAATAGTGGATCGGGTGCTGATAGTTCTGATGCAGGTGCTGGATCTGCTGGATCTTCGGGATCTACTGGTTCTTCAAACAATGTAACTTCTCCTGGTAATGGTGATCAATCTGGAAGTGCCAATGGTAACTAATTTTCGAATTGGTTCTTGAATTGGTTTGCCGAATTGGCGACTAAATTGTTAGTAGAATTCGCAGGATTTTTAGAATTTGTAAGTTGAATTCGACACGCCGCATTTGGATAGAACGGCTATTTGTTGTAACCTATCAAAGGTTCGTTTGAACGGCATAAGTAAAAACGGGGCTATGGCGCAGCTGGTAGCGCATCTCCATGGCATGGAGGGGGTCGGGGGTTCGAATCCCCCTAGCTCCACAATATTGTTAAGAATGGCTTTATTCCAACGTTTTCGGCGTGTGTCTTACAGTGACGACACACCAAACGACACACCAAATCACCATAGTTATAGGCAGTTATCGCGAGTTAAACCACTCAGCAATGAGCTTCAACACGCTTACTTCTATTATACCATTCTTTAAAAGTATAAAAAATTACCCCCCGCACGAGTCGAGGGGTAATTGCTAATTTTCAACTTGTATTCTCAATTAGAGAATACTTTGAGTATACTGCACGCTATTTATTTTCAGTAGGCGTGTCGTTCATCTCTTTGCCGCGCCCGTCCAACTCGGTGTCAGTTTCGGTTGCGGCTGCATGCTTACCGTTGTTGATAGCATTGTCTGCTTGTCCGTCAACATAAGTTTTTACACAATCAAGAACAGATAAGATAACTTTTACGACTCGCATGTTCGCAATCTGCAAGTTGAATGCGCAAACATTCTCGAAGAAGCTAACAGTGTCTGTAATGACGATATACGCACATGCGATCAGCACAAGTGGAACGTGTGTACCGATGTTTACTTTGGCTTGTGCATAGTCAAACAGGATGCAAACGGCAATAACTAGCACGTACGCGAACTTATGGAACAATCCGTCGCGCATTTTGCTACTAGCCACGCTGTGAGTATAGACTGCTTTTGCAAATCCGCTGATAAAATCGAGCAACACTACTGCGCCTGCGAGTTCGAGGAAAAATATTTCAACGTCATTCATTCTTTTCTTCTCCTATTTGTTATTTTGGCTGGTTATCTTTTGTAATCCACGTACCACTAATGTGGGTGAAGCAGTTTTTACCATCGCCATCCCAGCAGACGCTTCCGTCAGGTTTTACCATGATGCTTCCTGTACCATTCCCGGATAAGCGGATTGTTGCTAAAGAAACTGGTCGGAAACCTTCAGGGACTTGCTCTCTCGCTTTAACCCACGAGCCGCCGCCACAAACCACACAACCGCACCCATTCACTGTGACAACGTTGCCGCATCGTGTGAAAACCATGCGCTGGTCTTGGTTCGTGCCCCATGGAATGTGCATAGTAAAGCTGCTAATGTCCCCGTCGTGCTCTATCGGTGACACGTCCGGTTTTGGTGCTGGTTGTGGTGCCGGTGATGCTGGCGCGCGCGTCCCATGCACCATAGCGTCATACCATTGCTGCGCACGCTGCATATACTCACTGTTTTGTGAGTCTCGTAGTGAGCAAGGGCATGATGTAGGGCAAAAAGCCGAGTGTGGGAACACGTTCACGCTCCATTGCGGTCTACCAAGTCCGTAGAGCTTGCACAGTGCTGCGACTAGGTGTGCGCCATTGTCTAAGCATTTCTGACTGATGCGCCATGGAGTATTGGATTCGTCCGCGTGTTCAATGCCAATTGACTCTAGGTTCGCGTTCCAATTGCCGGCGTGCCATGCTGTATCCCAGTCGTTTACGAGCTGCCCGATGACACCGTCTGACTGCACTTGATAGTGTGCGCTTGCTTCACGGTTTTGCCACACGTTGTAGCAGCCTTCTACTGTTAAGTTGCCAGCGTTATGGTGTAGCACGATTTTGCGTATATGATGTCCTTCGCGTCCTGTCGAGTAGTGTGTCTTAATTAGCATTGTTTTGTCTGCGATGCATTTTTCCCAGTCTTGCAATGTTTCTCCTTTGCTTATTAAAAAAGCCGCGCTGTTTGCGTGGCTAAAAAATTGTTTGCGCGTATTATAGTCGAGTGTTTTCGGATAAAACCGGATTCTTCGGACGGATTCGGACGGATTCGGACGGAGCGTATCATACTTTCCGTGTTTTGCCCTTATTGGACTCTTACTGGACTTTTACTGTAGTTTCTGAAATTAGTACCTTAATTAGTACCCAAAGTACCCAAAATGCTATTGAAAAGTACCCAAAGTCCCAAAAAACGCTATTGAAAAGTCCCAAAAGTCCCAAAGTTAGTCCCAAAAGTCCCAAAAAACGCTATTGAAAAGTCCAGTTTTGTTTTTTCCTATTTGTCCTACATTGTCCTAAAGTGTCTCATTTTTCGCTTTGAGCTGCTTATAATACGCGTTCATGCTTCGGGGTTGCATGGAGGTGACCCCTAGAATTAAAGATGCGCATAGCCTACGGTTACCCTATGCAGAAGCACGGGAGTATGCCGCCTACTGCGCTGTTTATAGCGTAAGCTGCTGAGCCATCAGCGTTGACAGCTGGAATCAAGGTGAAGCGGTTTGAGTACGTGCTTCGCAACCAATACCATCGGTTTGAGCGTATGCGACTGCTATTATCAGTAAAGCAAGCCCACTGCGTGTAAGTTCTAGAGGACTCATTAGAATACTTCGCTGTGCCGAACGCTTCAATCTCAGACGGTGGGAAAACATGCTCATCAAAGTAGTCTACTTTGCCATCATAATTCGTGCATGGCAAGCTCATTTTAAGCACGTAAGACTTCAAAGAATCCGGCATCACACGATAAAAATTTTTAAACTTCCAATCCAATGTAGAGTCAATATAAAGATTATCTCTGTCTGAGAACTTCGTTTTGTCTGGTATCAGCTTATCTGGCACAAGCAACGCTTCACCGCGCCCGTAGTGGTTAAATTCTGCAATAGTCCAACGGTAAGTCGTACCATTCACAGTCTCATCAAAGTAATCACCAGCGTGTAGAACACTAAAATCCTTATTACGCACACAATGAGCAATAATCTGCGCTGGACTTGAACCATAGTTAGCGAACGGCTTCCACCCGGGCACCGGTTCAAAATCCGGTGTGATGCGCTTATTCTCATACGAAAAATAAAACGGCATTTGAAAAACAGTCATAACAGTCTCCTAGTCCGCAAACCAAACAAAAACAAGCTTGAGAGCAGAACCGTTGTCATTCTTCTGGTGAGTTATTACAGTTATTTTCCCTGTTCGCACACCATTCTGTTCTTCAATCTCGAACTCCGGCTGCTGGCGCATGTACTCTTTAATACCATCAGCTTGTGGGTAGATGAGAATATGCCCCCCATGTGGTAATTCTTTTAAATCTGTTAGAGTCCAATCCCAAGAACTTGGGGTTGTGTAACCGGTCAATGTGTGGGGTTTTACTATTGGCATGTGCATGTTGTTTACTGCTTGTTGCGCGCTATCAGCTTTACTAGCAGCTGCTTGCGCCGCACTATTAGCACTATCCGCTACCGACTGTGCTTTACTAGCAGCCTGAGCCGCATCATTCGCCTTACTCTGTGCTGCGCTACAAGAGTTTTTTAACGAACTAACCTCCGACTCCATAGAGTCAATGCGATTCTTATTCTTATTTGTAGCTTCTAATGCTGAGTTTGCTGTGCTTTGAGCGCGGTCAATAGCAGTATCTGTAGCATTCATTTTGTTTTGAATCTGATCCACGGTTGCGCGTGCTGCTTCAGCCGTACTATTCGCCGTACCAGCCACGCTTTTAGCATCTTGAGCCGTCTGTTCGACAGTTTTCAAACGTGTTTCAGACTCTTGCAAAGCCTGCGTAGCCTTACTCGTAGCATCATTCGCCGCCTGTGTCGCACTGTTGGCTGCGCTAGTAGCATTATTCGCCTTACCAGCCGCATCAGCGGCTGCAGACGCTTGAGCGTTAGCCGTACGAGTAGCCTCCAATGCTGCATTATTCGTCTGCTTCAACTCGTCAACCGCACTAACTACTCGCTTAGCAGTCTCGCTAACCTCTTTCACTTGGTCAAGAACGCTCTGAGCTTGAGCCACAGCCGTAGCAGACTCCTGAGCTGTATGAAGCGCATTGTTTGCTGCTTCAACCGCCTGTTCGCTAGTCTGCTTTGCTTGAGCTACCTCACCTGACACGTTCCTATAAGCTTGTGCTGCTTCATCACACTTTTGCGCGCTAGATGACGCGGTAAACCCGGCGCGCTGAGCTTTAACAACCTCTTCTCTTAATGCTGCTAAATCGGTTTCAGTCTGTTTGTTTGCAGTCTCTGTTTTCTCACGCACCGAATCCGCCGCCTGTGCTGCACTGTTAGCGCGCTCAACCGCCTGCTGCACTTTACTAGCCGCATCACTTGCCGCATCCTGCACAGTTTGCTTTAACCCACTCACAGCATCATCAGCACGCTTTGCCGCTTGGTCAGCAGCCTGCTTACTAGCATCACACTGTTGAACAACCTCAGTAGCGTGACTAATAACGTTCTGAGTGTTTTGAGCAGCTTGTGATGCTTCACTTGCCGCTTCATTAGCTTTCTGTGCCGCCTGTTGCGCTATGCTAGTAGCATTATTAGCGGCATCAGCCGCATTTTGAGCATTCCGCGATACTGTTTCATTCTGCTCAATCAGGTGTGAAACTTTATCAGTTAAAGCGTTAGCTTTACCAGTAGCGTCCTTTGCTTGTTGTGCCGCGTCTTCAAGCTCTTGCCGGTACGACTTACCCTCGGGCGAGCCAGCATCAAAAACCGGCTGCTCAACCGTCGCAGTAAAGCTACGAGAACACACGATCGTCTTATCACGCTTTACTTCAAAACCAAGCGTCACCGTGCCCGGCATACGACAAGCCGCAACCGGAACAGCAGCCTGCCAAATGCGACCGTCGTCAGAGTCTTTCGCTTCCATTTTCACGCGGTCACCAATAAGAACACCCGGCTGACGATTCCAGCACAAGAACACTTCAACCGACGCGTCATCAACCGGCACGCCATTGTCAAGCAATTGCACGCGGATAATACGCCCATTCTCATCACCACCGTTCAAACGAACGTCAGGAATAAACGCGTTCGCATAATCGAGCTGAATAACGCTCCAAGTAGCATTCTGAAAATCACTCATGCTCTTCACCTTTCTGCTCAAGCCTACTCTCAAGCTCTTTAATCTGAGCGTCTTTCACTTCAACCATTACGCTTAGTGCGGCAATGCGCGCGTTAGCCTGTGCTAGCATTTCGCTCAGCTTGCCGGCAACCGCACCATCAAAACTAACTGAATCCTTACTGTCAGTCATTAGTTTCTCCTATCCTGTGGCATCAGACTCTTATAAAAGCCTTCAGCAGCATCCTGTAATTCTTTCTGAAAATCTGTGTCAGCTTCCAGCTTTTTAACTACGCTAGAATCCACGCAACTCGTATCAATACCAGAACCACTCTCAGCCTGCGGTTGCGCGTTGTTGTTTTCGAGTACAAAAAAAGCCCCCGGTGTCGGAGGCTTCATTAAACCAAGTCCAAGAGTGGAACGCGTCTTATTGTAAGCAGCAACAAGAGGGTTAGGTTCTACGCGACCACTACCATCAACAGCCATGAGATTAGACGGGGGAGCACTATCATCAAGCGTAGCTTCAAGCGCATCGTAAGCGTCAGTCCACGCATTACGCCCAGTTTTCGGGTCATACGCATCCCTAGGCTCTTTCGCACTCACTATCGCTGCGATAGCTTCCTCAGTGTTTTCCAATCCGAGTAGTGCGCTCCAAGAAGCGATAGTTTGCGCACTAAACACGCAAGCCGTAACACCATCTTCACAAGCCGGGTCAAAACGTAGAATATAATAATCGCCTTGTTTCTCAATAGTTTGAGCCACAGAACCTCCTTTAACCCATGTTTCTGTTTACAAGCCAGCCGAAAGTATTCACATACACAGGCTGCGAGAAATTAATTGTCGTATTGTTTTCCAAGCCGACTTTCCAACCACTTGAGCGACCAGTAAAAGCCACATGACAATTAACTTGACCCCAGTCAGTGTCAGACGACGCAACCGCATAATAGCAGCCGTACTTAGCCGGGCACCCAGTATTAAACTCGAGCACCTCATGCTGATGCGAACCCATACCATTCGGCATGGCAAGCCAATGGTAAGAAATAAAAGTGTTACGATTACTTTCCTCGCCAAGCGCACCGTTGAAGTATAGCTCACCACTAGACACGTTAGCACTCATGTAGCATGATTCACGCCCGTTATTTGAGAAAAGGCGCGCAATACCACCTCCACTTGCAGCATTCGGGTAAGAACTAGCATAAAACCCAGCTGATAAAGTGTATTCTTTATCGTCGAAATCCCCAAATGCGCTAAGTAATACTTTCGCGTATTTACCATTTGCGTATGCTTCTGCCATGTTAAGAGCTGCTGCCGGGTCATGCTTCCGAACGTGACCACCAGTAGCCCAAAGCGAGCTGAGGACGCTACCGTCATTACTTTCACTCTCTGATGCCACTAAAGGACTCTGATAATGCCCGGGAGAATCAAATTTGATTCCAGAACCTTTACCCATGTACCCATCGTCCTCTATGTGAACAGTGGTAAACTTAGGACTTAACACTACGCCATAATTGCCCGGTAGTGAAGTTCTAAACTCTCCAACAAGCTTATTATTCTTACCATCACCATCCAAATGCACGGTTTCATTACCATTAGCATCCCACATGCTAATAATGCCATTAGTTAAATCCCATTTGCCACGCGCGCCACTAATCACGCCAGTACGCAAATAAGACGCGTTCAAATACACGTGACCGCCACTCAAATAAATACCCTGCGTCTCACCATTATTAGTAAGCTTGTTGAAAATAGCTTCCTGGGTTAGTGCCCCGTTCATCTTCGAAATCACACCAGCAGAACTATCATCAACAATCTCTTGTACCGTCTTGCCACCAATCTTCACCGATGCCTGCAATGAGAACTCGCCAGTGTCAAAATTCCAAAAATTACGCCCCTGCGCATCGCTCAAAATACCAGTGTAGATGCAGTCTGCGAAGAGTCCGTGGCCGTCGCAAACTTTTTTCCAATCCCAGTCTCCATTAGACTTTTTAGAGTCTGCGATGCGCCAGAACCCTCCGCCAATCTGAGTCACGGTAGTAGGATTCTTACCTTTGTTTTTGTCATAAACAAACAAACCAGCATTAGGCGTAAAATACGTGTAACCACCGCGCGCATTAAGTACCGTGTTTACATGTTCGATAAGATCACGAACATACAAGCCGTTACCTTCCGTAACCGCATTCCACTCACTAGACTGAGCGATAAGCTCATCAAGCTTCTGCTCTTGAGCGCGTCGCTTCTGCGTGTAAGACTCGTGAATATTACCAAGCGTAATACGAGTTGCATCAACCGAATCGAGTAAGTCTTCCTCAATTTTCAGTACGCGCCCTTCAACACGAATAGGGGGAGTGAAAGTCGTATCTACAATCTGTACTGCGTCACCAATGTTTACACCGTCAGGGTCAAAACCGGCGCGACCAAGATTCACCACCTCAGCCTCGTAAGCCACTTGAGGTTTCGATACCTCCTTAAGCTTCTGCTTGCCTAGTCTCAACAGTTCTTGTGGGTTCGTCGCATCCTCAAAAACAACCTCGCCCTCAGCGTGCTGAATATCTCCAGCCGCGTCACGAATACCATACAATAAGCGTGCGTCCTCATCCACAAGGTAAGGTTTGCCATCGTTTATTGCCATAAAACTAACACGCTTAGTAAACGTTTCGCTCTTGTTGGAAAGCCTTTCAAGCTCACGCCGTTGCCTTTCCAAACGTTCACGCTTACGCTGAGCAATCTCAGCACGTTTCCTAGCAATCTCTTTAGCACGTTCAGCCCTGCGTTTCTCACGCTCAGCCTTTCGTGCTGCCGCCAATTCTTGCTGAGCTTTACGCCTTGCCTCGTACTCGGCTTTTCTAGCAGCCTTGCGAGTCTCCCACTCAGCCTGCCTTTTAGCTTTCTCAGCCTGCCTTTGCTCCCACTGCTTTTGTTTCTCAGCCTTGCGAGCCTGCCAATCTTGATTATTAAACCTTCTTTCACGCGGTCTACTCATTAGAACCACCTTCTAACTTAGGCTCTTTCTTATCAAGCTCAGCTTTCTCTTTGTCATAATCACGCTCAACACCCTTACCCCAAACGTAAAGCTTCGTAATAACTTGAGCCGGGTCAATAGTTCGCTTCACATTCGCCAAATCACGACCGTACTCGAAACGCTTCGACGCAATACGATTACCACGCCGCTCAAGCAAACTAATACGCCTATGAGTAATAACACCATCTTCAACAACAATATGTGTCTCCAGCTCAAGCCCAAAAACTTTGCATACTTTCATAAGAGCATCAAGCGCATTAGTATGGTAAAAACTCAAATTAGCACGGTGAGAAAGAGAACCTTCTTCCACGGACTCAAGCTCCCAACGAGTTCCATCAACCGCCGCTTGAGCACGCTCAATGGCTGTAGTATCCTGCCTCGGGTCATACACAATGTAACTATTGACAAGCTCACACACGCTGTTCGCTGCATTAATAGTCACAAGAGGCGTATTTTCCGAACGTTCCTCTTCAACAGACTGCACAATATACTCGTACGTATCATTACAATCCGTGTAAATAATCCTATCGTTCTTTTCAACGTTAGTGTTCTCTACCATAAGTTCGAGCACGTCTGTACCATCAAGCGCGCGAGTCCGCTCAGCCTTCAACAAGTGCGTAATCTCAGCTTTAGGTTTCTCCGTAGAGGACAAAACTATAAACTTAAGCATCAATACCCCCTAGCAAATGGTTTGAGGACAAAAAGTAAGAACACCAGAACAGTCGTCACAAGTAATAGTGTTTAATCCAGGACGCAACGCAAAACATGTACTATCAACAGTTGGTAAAATATGATTGCCGTTTATCATGTACTCTCTACGCTCAGGCGTGGTAGACGCAATAAGAGTGCCATTAAGATGCACGCCAATATCAAACTCAAGGAAAGTGCCGCTATTGTGAGTTATTCGTAAAACGTCAGTGTCGACGCTCATTTCAAAACGCGCCCAGCATGGAACGTTGCCAGTAACGTTTATTTGTGTTTCCCTACTTTTAAGCTGCACTGTTTTTGTGCGTCCGTAAGTCCACGGTTGCGCGGTAAGAATAAGAGTCGTCCTGATTGCGCGACGACTCTTACCGGGGTACTCCAACTCGCTTATACGCCATCTACCACGCCATTCACCATCAGTAAGATAGCAAGACAATGTGCCTCGTCTACCTTGCAAGCGAGCAAGATTAGCACGCACCGCGCCAATCTCATCAGGTTCGCCAACAGCAACAAGACTTACACTAATCTCAATAGGATTCATGTAGGTTCTTAAGGTTTCATCCTCAAGAGTCGTATCCAGTGCGCCGCTCAAGCCCGGCACAGTCACCGAGCTTGTTTTAACCTCAGGCTGCGCAACCTTGATACCGTCCTCTCCAAGCATAAAACCAAGCTCACTAATAGGCGTGCCATTAATGCGCACCCAATACTTGTTTTCAAATATTCTCATATTTTACCTGCCTAGCTTAGCGAGCCTATTAAGCTCATTGTTCATTGGTTTCGCCAACACTCCAGCCATGACTTCGCCGCCACGACCATTCAGCTTCAACGTCACACCTTGGCTCATAACCTCACCAAACGCTTCGTAAACATCCTGTTTGGTTAAACCATGCTGAGATGCGTCAACGTCATAGTTTGCTGCAACCTTAGCCAACTGATTCTGTTGAGCATCCCAACCACCGTCAGGCGGCACAACAGTAGTTTTCAAGCGAATAGCGTTCGCATCAGCAAACCAGTCGCCAGACTGTTTAGTGAACCCTGCAACCTGCTTTTGTACGCCTTGCCATGAGCCACCAAGCCCTTTGCTGAAGCCCTGCATAATCGCATTGCCAGCCGGAATAAGCAGCTTTTTATCGTAAGATATTGGTCCCTTATGCTGCGCAATCCACGAGCCGATGCCACCAACGAAGTTGCAGATACCATCCCATGCGCCCTTCAAGCCTTTCAGCAAGCCGTCAAGGATAGCCTTGCCAGCGTTGATAAGCCACTGTCCAGCACCTTTGAAGAAACCGAAGATTTTATCTTTCAAACCAGTGACGAAATGAAACACAGCATCAATACCAGCTTTAGCACCATTCTTAATACCGTTCCAAATGTTACTGAAGAAGCTTTTAATGCCGTTCCAGCACGCGTTCCAAGCGCCAGTAATACCATTCAAAACACCGCTCAACGTGTTTTTAATACCATTCCAAACGCCTTGAGCAAAACCTTTAATACCATTCCAAATACTGTTAAAGAATGAGCTGATGCCGTTCCAGCACGCGTTCCACGCGCTGCTAATACCTTGACAAATAGAATTAAGTGTTGATGTGAGCCAATTCCAAACAGCTTGAGCAGCGCCCTTAATCCCATTCCAAATACTTGAAAATAGGCTACTGACACCATTCCATAGTGCGTCCCATACGCCTTGAATAATCGCGCCACCGGCTTGGAAAATAGAGCCGATACTATTCCAGCCGGCTTGTAACAGTCCAGTAATAGCATCCCAGATAGCTTGCAAAATACCCGGCAATGCGCCAATAAGCGCGCCAATAGCCTGTGGCAACCCTGCGATAATGCCGCCAATAAGCTGCCCGACACCAGCAAGAAGAACAGGCAAACAGTTTACAAGAGCCACAACAATATTGCCTAGAATCGTTGGCAATGCTGCTATGAGCTGAACAAGCAGTGTTGGCAACTGCTGAACCAATGCGGCAATAAGCTGCACAATACCCTGCAGCAAAGCCGGCAACAGTGTTGGCAACGCTTGAGCAATAGCCGTCACCATCTGCACAATGCCCTGCATAAGCTGCGGCAAATTAGCAATAAGCCCCTGCGATAAGCCCTGCACAACCTGCGGCATAGTCTGTGCTAACTGTTGAGCAATCTGCGGTATTTGTGCCGCCAAACCTTGGAAAAGACTACTCAAACCTGCAACCATTTTCGGCAACGCCTGCGGCAACGCTTGAGCAATGCCACCAATAGCCGCCAACAGTGCTTGAGATAAGCCGCCAAGAATACCCGGCAACGCTTGGCACGCCCCTTGGAAAAGGCTAGCAAAACCGTTAGTAAGCCAGCTTGCAATCGACGGCAACTGCGCCACAAGAGATTGAAACAGTTGCTGCACGCCACTCATCAATGATGGCAATTGTTGCATAATAACAGGCGCAAGTTGGCTGAATGCTTGAGCAAGCCCATTAATAATCTGAGGCGCGCACTGCGTAACAGTTTGCGCAATCTGCGGTATAGCCGTAGCCAACGCTTTAGCAGCCTGCGGAATATTAGCAGCAAGATTCTTAATACCATTAGTCACGTTTGTAGCCATGTTTTGCACACTTGACGCAAACTGAGCCGGGTTAAGCTTCATCATCGCGCTAAATCCTGCGGTAACACCGCTAATGATAGCCGCGTTAATACCAAGAGCAGACGCAGCCTTGCCAACAGCGCCAAGGCACGAGCCAACACCTTTAACAGCGTTGCCAAACATTTTGATACCGCCGCCAGCCGCCTTCAATGCTGCAGATGATACAGCTCTAAACACTGCGCCGCCGCGAGCTTTAAGCCCATCCAATGCTGAACCTACGACACTAACAGCCCTACCAAGTATAGGTATTTTTGCGCAAGCGTCACTAATTGCGCTACTCAAACCGCTTTTAATGCCTGAGCCAACTGTTTTCATAACATTAGTTAACGGTGCTAATGCTGCCGATACTTTAGCTACAATAGGGGAGAATGCCGCACTAATCGTGTTACTTACAGTTTGAGCCGCGCCTCCGAGTCGATTAAGAGTATTAACAGCGGACGCAACCATAGAACCAATAGGTTGTGTTAAAAAATCAGGAATTTTAATGCCAGTCATAGAGTGAACAGCGTTTGCAATGATTGCGCGAACTTCCGCCGCCTGCTCAAGCGTAACTTTACTGTCAAAAAGCTTAATGGTGCTAGTATACTTAGATAGAGCTTGAATACCGCTAACCATATCAGCAAACCGCGCTTTAATAGTGTTGCAGCTCGCATTCGCTTCAAGTTCTAGCTGCCCGAACGCCTTAAGGAGTACTGATGGTATTTTTTTGCCGTTTGCTTGAGCCTCGAGCATAGCGCGAAAAAGCTGCATGACACTATCACGAACATTAAGAGTGCCGTTCTCCATCTCGCCGATAATCTCAACAAATTCTTTGCCGTCTTTGCCCATTTTTTTAAAATCAACGTCGCTAACGGCTTGAACGAATGCTTTAATGCTTGGTGCGCCAGCATCAAACCGCACTATTTGTTTAGCTATCATTTGCAATCCAGAGCCAAGCTTTGAAAGCCCTGCGCCCGATGCTTCCAACAGGCTTCCAGCCATTTTGCCAGCCGCACCACCAATAGCCACAAGTCCGTTCTTGAGCTTAACTAGCGCACCCCCAATAATAGGAATACGACTGAGGAACGAGTCCGCGCCCTTCAAAATACCACTAAACGCCATTGCGCCAGCAAAACCAAGCATTTTAAGCCCATTCACAAGCTGGTCAACACTCATGCTACTAATCTTGTCAAATAATGCGGTTAGTGGCTTCAAGAACGCTTCAACACTATCAGGAGAAAACGCTTTAGCAAAAACAGGAGCAAGCTTATTAAAAATGTTCGCGATAGCGTTGCCCACACTCGTAGCAAGAGGAATAATACCCTTCAAACTGTTAGCGAGTGCGGCTATAGCGCCACTCGAAGATATGGATGCTAAACCATGCCCTAACGCTTCACTGATTTTAGTCGCGGTTTGATTCGCTGCCATTTGCCAATCGTTTTTAATAGCAGTAAACGCGCGGTCTGCTGTGATTGGCATCATTGCAAACTGCTTGTTTATTTTGTCAGCGTTTTCAAAGATAGCGTCACGGAGCGCATCGCCGCTAATCTTACCTTCTTTGCCCATTTCCTTGAGCTTGCCAACATCAATATTAAGATGCTTTGCGAGCATTTGAGCAATCATAGGCGAGTTTTCCATAATGGAATTTAACTCGTCGCCGTTCACGATGCCTTTGCCTAATGCCTGCGTAACCTGCCTCATAACAGACGCGGTTTCCGCGCCACTAGCACCGGTTGCAATAAGATTCTTTTGCAACAGCGTGCTGAACTTTAACGAAGTCTTATAATCAGGAATAGTCTTAGGTGCAAGCTGAACAAGACGGCTAGCAGACTCAACCATGTCTTTAATAGGTATGCCAATGCCGTTTGCAGCCTTATGAGTGGCTTCCAACGCTTTCTGCCAGTCGCCGCTAGTACCAACAGCAACCTTAAGCATGGACGTAGTACGACCCCACTCATTACCCATGTTGATAACGCTGCCAGCAATACCAGCAATCTTCCTACCAAGTACCTTAATGCCAGCTAATGTTGCGCCAATCTTCACATACTTACCAAGGCTGCCATTCACGCCGTTTGCAATCTTCCTACCGAGCAAACTACCAGCATCAACACCTGCGAACGCTTTCTGCAATACGCTGCCCATGTTGCGCACTTTAGGTACGACCTCAACGAACGCGGTAGCAACCTTGATAGCCATAATGTCACCTCTTCAAAAATTCTGCTAACGTGTCAACGTCAACAGCTTTAACATCACTATTCTGTTTTGAGCTTTTACTTCCAGGACGCGGAATTTGGCTCTTAAACTTTGCGCCTTTACGAGTCGCATCCTTTGTTTTACTCCATGCGAGAAAACTCGTATTATCCGCTATAAGAGCCAACAAGTAAGTGTTTGTAGTCCACGCGTTGCGCTCATCAAACACGCTCCAAATAAGCGCTTCATGCGGCAAGTTAGCAGCCAAATCAGCCGCGCGCATAATACGGATACTGTAGCCAATCTCATCAATATCAAGCCCGTAAAAACGCTGCATGTCCGCCCGAAGAACGTCCGAGCGGACGCGCAACATTTCCACGAGCGTCACGAGTTTGGGGCAACCTTACTCATAAACTCTTGTATAAAGTCCGATACAGAGTCCAAGCGAACGCGACCGTCGTAAGTGTCCCTCAACTCATCCTTGACTTTGTTGTATTGCGACGAGCCAAGAACCCTCTCCAAAAATGCTGGCAAGGCAGAAGCGTTAGGCTTTTTGCCGTTTGCTGGGTTCATTTCCCCTAACAATTCCAACACTTCCAAATCGTCGAACAGGTCAGATGCAACAGTTAGTTCAATGTCTTTTACTGTGATAGTTTGCTTCGACTCTTTTGGCATAGTATGTGCAGCCATAATATTTACCTTTCATAAGTTTTCCCTTTCTAAAATAAGACGCTTGCACCCTGAGAAAGGAAAGAAGCAGAGTGCAAGCGAGAATTAAAAAAACGGCTAGCTTAATGAGATTCAGTACCAGCCGAATTTACAGAACCAGCAACAGGCGTTGCTACGGCATCAATGTAATCATCAACAGTCTTGCCGCCAATCAACTTAGACGGATTAGCAGAAAGCGTCACAGAATACGTAATAGGGTCACCGGCAGAATAAGTAATGTCATCGTATTCAACAACAGACGCGTCAGGCAAAACAAGACGCTGCTTGCGATTGCCAGTAAGCATGATTTCAAACACGACAACATAATGCTCATCTTTAGGCATACCATGAAGAATATGCAAGCTGCCAGCGGACTCGGTAACATTATCAGCGCCGTAGCGTAGCTTCATAGAATCTGCTTTAATCTCAAGCATTGCGAACTGATAAGTCTCAGAGTAGGAGGAAATTTCCTTCAGAACAGTTGCGCCACCCCACTCTTTAACCTCAGTAGTATCAGTATCAGTACTGTTTGTTAAACCGTCTTCACTGATATACCCAAGGCACTTATAAGCCTCAGCCAATGGTGTTTTAGCGTCCTTTGGCAGTGGCGTGCCAAGAGGCGCATAATACACGCCGCCAATAGCACAAGGCTTACCAAGCGACACATTAGCCTTATCATTCTTTGTTTGCTCAGTCATAATATCTCCTAATAAAAAAGCCGCCCAAAAAGGCGGCTAATAAACAATTATTTAAACTTCTTTAATACGGATTCAGTTAGCAAGAACCAATTGAATCAGGATCTGATACCGATTATGCGTAGGGTAGTCAGGAGAAGGAAAGTTAAAAACGCTCTCCACGCCAACAGACGCTACTTCGGGCAATTCAACAATGCTCATCAATCGCGGAACAACAACGTCGGTAGTAATGCGCGAGCAGTCCCACCTTGTTGTTGCCCAAACTTGTACAGCAATAGTCGCATTGCTCACATGGTATGAGCTAGAGCCTCCAGTCTGCTCTACGGTTATGCAACGCTCTTCACGCTTTGCTGGCATAACCATACGAGCTTTATACTGTGCTAAAAACTCATCCTTATTTAACCAGTCCATAACCAGTTTTTCAGCGTTTACCATGATGTGCCACCTATCGCCTTGGAAAGCGTATTATAGCGAGCGTTATCCAATCGCGTCTTATACACCGTCGTGGTATTACCAATGTTTGTCGTAGCGAGCGCAATACTACCGACTTCGGAGTCTTGTGCCGGTAATGCTACGTAGTTTGCGCCTAGCGTTTGGCAAGCACTATTTGCGCGATTAGCAATATCTCCAGCAGCCTCGTTTACAGCTTGCTTGCTACCCGGCTGCCGGTAGATTTCACGGAATGCTTTATTGTTGAGCACGATTTTTACGTTCGCCATAACTTATCCTTCTACTGTTTTAACTTCTACAATCACGTTCCAGCTAGTTGGTGTCATGTTTGTGACTGCTGGCTTCGGGTCACCTATCACCGCGTACTCGCATTCGCCTATTTTGACTTGTGCGCCGCGCAATGAATGGTAATTCCAGGAGCGTGGCATGTAGAGGGTTCGCGCAACTTCGATGCCGTCAGGACGAATAGAGTCCGTGAGATTATTTTGCGCACCGTCTATCATGAGCACGTTGTCCACGGTTTCTTCGTCTGTTTCCCACACGGTTTCGCCGCTTGGTAGAGTGCCGTTAGCGCGCCGACTGATTATTGTTATCGTTCCGCCGCGCATTGTTAGCCTCTATCAAGTTGGATAATGAACGCTTTTTCAACGCCTACACCTAGGTCTTCAAGCTCACTTTTAAGCGGGTACAAGTCGCCAGTAGGGTTCGCGAATGTGCCAGACTCGCTGAACGCGCCAACGCCTTGGCTTACTTGAGTGTAGCCGTTAGGATTTTGCACGTCAGCTATCATGCTTCGCTTTACCATTGCGCACACGATGCGTGCAAGCCTACTTTTAGGCTGATTTGCCCAGTTTGTGCAGCGAGCTTTTAGAATGTCGGTTGCGTCGAGAAGTTTAGAGGCTGCGACGGCTTGTTCGCTCTGTGTGAGCTTGTGCCATCTAGCCTCTAATTCTTCTACGGTTGCGAACGCTTCTTCAACGTCCGCCATTGTTACACGCTCCCAAACGTAGGTGTGTCAGCGTCCACGCGAGTCACAGTCTGTTCGCCGGTGTCAAGATTGCGCACCACATGATACGTAATATTGTCCTGATTTGTTACCGTGAACTCTTCCAGACGCGGCAAGTTTTCTACAGGTTTGCGAACACTAGGCATTGATTACACCCTTCAAGCGTGCAGCACCCTTAGCACCAAACATTGCCAAGCCAGTGTAGAACTCGATTCGAGTACGCTGAGATGGCTTCTCCTGCAACTCACCAAGGTCTTTAACCATTACGCCACCATTGGTTAAACCAATGATGCCGGTATCGCCTTCGCCCTGAGCGAAACGAACAGCATAGATGCTACCAGTGTTAGAAGCAGTGCCCTGAGTTTCATCAAGCCCAAGAACAGCCTTACCTGCCGGGGTAGAGCCAGCGTCCAAAATAGGAATACCATTCCACATTACGGAACGCTTACCAGCCACATCATTCTGTACGAAAACGTCAGCAGACACGTGGCGTGCCGCGGAACGAATCTTCGCGATAATAGCAGCGTTAGTGTAAAGCGCGCCATTAGAACCGTTCAAACCGTTTACAGATGCGCACAATTCGTCCAGCTTATCGAAGAACTTAAAAATATCCTCTTTACCGTCGCCAAGAATACGCAAACCGTTAGTGTCAGCGTCCAAAACCTGCTTACCAGTCAGACGCTTCTTCAAACCATTAAAGCTCTTATTATTCGTATCATTATCTCCATTGAAGAAAGAGTCCTGATATGCGTAAGACAATGCTTTAACTTTCATAACGGTTTGTTCAGCACGCTGATCCTTCACATTAGAGCGAGTCTGTTGAATAAAATTATCAAGGTCAGCGTCGCCACCGAGAATGTAAAGACTCTCAGTGGTCTGCTTAAACGTACCAGTAGACTCAGGATAAGCCTCGTTTACCGCACGATAAGCCACAGTAGGCAATGTTCCTTCAGAGTTAAACGCGTAAGCGTTGCCCTGAATTTCAATAAATGGAATGCGGTCAAGAATAGGAGACTCTTGTATAAAAGTCTCAATAATACCGCGCGCAAGCTGGTTTGTGCTAATAACAGCAGACTCTGCTAATGTTACTGTCATAATAACTCCTTATTTTTGTTGTTAATTCGAGAATGCCGCCGCAATACGTTCAAATGGTGTCATTTTCACGCTAGGGGGAACAGAACTCTTTGTTCCTGCAGTCGGCAAATTATGTTCTCTAGCTTTGAAGAACTTTGCAAGTATCGCCGCGTTTTCTTCCAGCTCTTTACCATCGCCTTTCAGGAGGCTTATGAGCTGGACGTCTAGCTCAGTTTCGTGCGCAACTTTTTCAACCTGCGCATTATGCTCTGCTTTTGCTTTCAGCGCGTCGTTCTCAGCTTGCAACTTTTCGATAAGCTGAGCGTTAGCAGATTCCTGCGAATCATACTTTTCTGCTTTTTCTTTCAACTCATCGTAATTAGCGTATTTTGCTTCTACTTCCTCAACGCGCTTATTAAGCGCGCGACTAAACTCTTTAGACGTTTCGGGCTGTTTACTTTCCTGCTTAGAATTTTCAGTATCGTTGGTAGAATCATTTTCCACTGTTTGCTGAGAATCAGTATCAGACTGTTCGCTGCCGCCAGCCGCGTCCGTATTAGCAATAAAGCGAATATAGAATGGTACTTTCTTCTTGTTCATTTGTTCTCCTTAGATAGTCGCGCAATTAACAACGCGGTGCGCGGTTTCCGCGAAAAATAGAAAAGCCACACAATCGTGTGGCTAATATTCAAAACCTATTTAGTAAAACCAGCGTTCCGTCGCCGAATTGTTGCGAGCGTATTGTGATAATCTCTCGGATTGGCAGTATGCGCTCTAGCGTCATCCCAAATAGCTCTATACTTTTCAGGCTCATACCCTTTAAGTTTCAACGCTTTAGCACCCCACTGTGGAACAACTTCGCAATCGCAATGTTCGTGATAATAGTTCTCAAGTCCTTTAGAACCAAGCTCCAAGCCTGCAGAATGCTGCGACTTGTAAACAAAACCACGACTAGCGAGCATAAGGCAAAACGCGCACGTATAAAAACCTCTAGGCACGCGCGCCCAACGAGGCTCATCAGGGTCATTCTTCATATTAGAACGCACCATTTGACGGTTAGCAGTATGCATCATATCAGCCATAAACTGCTGCATGTCGTCGAGATTATTCAACGGCATTTTAGCCCACAAATCATTCATGCTCATGCCAGCACGTGAACTACCGTTTTTAACCTGCTTGAAAGTCAAACCGTTAAAATCAGTATCAGAAAATCCTTTAAGCACGCTCCATAAAGCGCGGTCAGGGTCAAACGCTTCAGACTCAGCCAACGTGGAAAGCTTTGCGCCGGACTGCTGATACAGTTCACGCACATTACGATAATACGAGTCCGCTTCACCTGCCGCGTCCCTAACGAAGTCCTCAACAATATAACGCATATCGTCGGCGCGAGTAGCAGACTCCAATGCGTGAGGCGTAAAATAGTCCTCAATGTTATAACAGGCTTCCTCAATCAGCGTATCAAGACACTTCAGGTGTTTCTCGTACTCCAGATTGTACAGTTCCTGAGTTTGCCGCCAGTCCATTATCCACCGCCTTCGTCTCATCAGGTGTGGTTTGTGCTAGTTTTGCCCTTAATTGGTCAATATGCTCTTGAGCGCGCTTCTTAGACTGATATGCTCTCAAGCTTTTACGCTGAGCATCATTCAAATCAAGCATGTCGTACACGACCTCGCTATCAGCCGGTAATACTCCAGCACTCACGAGCTTCACAGCAGCGTCCGCGCTAGCGGCGCGCGACGGCGTAGCCGGGTTGCGCCATTGCAGAACAATATTGCTAGTATCCGCGCCAACCGCCTTATGAATAATGTTCAGCCACGCCGTACCAAATGCTGCTTGACAACTCTCAGCGATAAGGCACAACTCTTTCTGAGCCTTATCGATAGCCTCGGCGCTACTAGGATTATCTGTCAGCACACCCATCTCGTCAGGCGGCATACTCGTTGCCGCTGCAAACATTGATGCCGTGTTGCGTAATTGGTCAATGTGCGGTTGGAAAGACGCTTGTTGGAATTGCCCAACAGTCGGCGTTTGCCCAGTCTTAGGGTTGTTCGGAATAACCATAAGAGAATCCAAGAGTAGCTTCCATTTTGGTACTTCGTTGCCGTTCTCATCGGTAAACATCTGCTTATTAGCGCCAAGAATGTAGCGCGCACCAACAGAATACAAGTCTGCTTGCAATTCGCTACGGAGGAAAGTGCGAACAGCCGAGTCAGTGTAGCTCATAACAGCGCGACTGATGCGACTCCTACCAAACGGACGCTTACAATCAGGACGGTAAGCCAACACTTCACAAGGAATACGAGTGTAATAGTTTACATCTTCCGCAACATGCCACAAATTAGTATTATTAGTGCGTTCAATACGTAAAACATGCCCGTCACTCATCAAATATATGATTGCCGGTGTTTCCATTCCATCATCGTAAGTATCAACAAGTAGCGCGCTGCTTAAACAGCGCCGACTATTATCCCAGATGCCACTAGCGTTATCAGCAGTGAATACTTCAATAACGTTTTTATCTACACCGTTTTTCTTCACTTTTAGCGCGGCAATAAACGCACACGAGTTCACCAATGCGCTAGTATGAGCTTGAGCCGCAAGCTGAAACAGGTCATTTTCCTCAATCAACTGCGTAAGCTCATCAGGCACCTTGCCGCTTGTTGCGCGAACGCCGTCAATAATAATACGGTTAGCGAGCACTTCCACAGCCTTTTCAGGCCAGCCGACAACAATGTTAATATCGCTTGCAACAGGCGGCAGACTGTACCCAATATCATGCAGTTCATTCTTGCCGTCATAATAGGCGTTACGAAGCTTGTTGCGCTGCCTTTTCTTTATAAGCCTATCTACCAAGTAAAGATAAACTTTCAAATCGTCAGCTTTTAAGCCTTTCACAGCTCTAGGTAATACGAAATTCACAGCACACCACCTTTACCAAATATGCGCATCTTCAAACGGGTCACGTTTGCTCGTGTAAGCACCATGCATCGCATAAGTGCAAGCAACAAGAGGACTAATATCAACGTCAGAACCAGTCTTATTCCAACCAAACAAGCCGCTCTTACCAAGCGGACGCGTAACAACATGACTAACAGCATCAGCAAGCTGAGGCTGGTCTTCATCACTCAAATGCGTTAGTTGCTTAAGCGTCAACAAGTCAAGGAAACGACCACACGCTTGCCCAACGTCCTTGGTTTGCAAAATCGTCACCAATATAGACGCTTCCTGCAAATCTTGCACCAACGTCATAGCAGGGGACTGTGAGTCAATACAAACACTAGCAGTCCTATCCCAACGCTCAGCAAGCCAATCAACAGCCCACTGCAAACCAGCCTCAGCAATAGGACGACGCTCAACCATCTCAATATGGCAAGTATCATCATCAAAGCGACGGCAAGCGCCAATCGTGAGCATAGTGCGCTCAGGGTTCATATCCAATGCGAACGAAGCAAGTCCACCGTCTTTAGGCTTATTCACAGTGCTCTCAGCCCAGAGCTTCAAATCAATGGCGTTATGGCTTGCTGTTTCGTCCCACACTCCAAGAGCTTCACGTCTAAAACTATCGTCAGACAATTGTCTGCGCATACGCAAAATAGCGTTCTCATTAGTCCTCAACGGGTAAGATGGATTCGCTTTAGCCCAAGCCTTACGGTCATCAAGGTCGCAATCTCTATCCGCGCTAAACTCAACGTACAAAGTATCCTTATCGTACCCCTTAATCGCGTTCGTACGCTTCAAAGTAAATGCTTCACCATTATCCTTAGGACGCGGCGGCGTACCCATGTAAAGCGCCAACGGATTAGGAGACGCATTCATGGTTGGAATCATGTCATCCATAGCAGACTCAGAAAGAATCTGAGCCTCATCAAACGCAATAACATCAACATGAGCAAAACCACGGCCAAAACCCTGCTCACGAGCACCAAACAGAATACGAGAACCATTATTAAACTCAAGCTGCTGCTGCCCGTTAGCACGACGAACAGCCTTAACAAAACGCTTAAACACAGGCTGCTCTGCGAGCGCGGTCATGTTTCTGAACGTTTCGTCGCTTGTTCTCGTATGGTGAGCAGTCCACAACATAAGCAAGTTAGGATTCATCGCGCAGTGCATGAGCATTGAAGTGCCAATCATGAACGTTTTGCCAACTTGTCGCGGAATGCTTAATACTGCACCGCCTACGCCTTCCGCGTATTTGCCGTCTTTACGTTTGCCAAACAGTGCGCTCAAAAGTGCGCTTTGCCAAGGGTCATAGTGTACGCCTAACGCGTTTAATACTCGCTCGTATCGCGGAAAGTCGGTTGTTACAATGCCTTCAGGGAGGATGCAGTGTCGTGCGATGCTAGATAGTCGTGGTGTCGAAAGTGTCATTTGTTACAGCCTCCGTTTCTAGCGCACTCAATGGATTGGTTGAGTCGCTCATGCCTTCTATTTTCTCAGTAATTCCTATAAGCTCACGGCTTATTGCCGGCAATGCGTTCGCTGGCGTATCAGGACTAATCATCGCTTTGTGTAGTATGTCTCTTGCGTAGCGTAGTTCTTCCAAAACGCTAGCATCACACATGCGTTCAAACGTTTCTTTTGTTAGTTCTTCGTCTTGTATGCTTGTTTTCACGCTCTTAGATGGCAGGTTTATTACCACAGGCTGCTTTGTTTCTTCTTTTTTAACACCGTTTTGTTTACGTTTACGGTTTGCGTCTACGCGGCATTTATCCGAGCAATATTGAGGCTTGCGTCCGTGTCCGGTTGTTTTGAAAAAGTGTCCGCAATTCTTGCATTGCATACGTTTCTCCTAGGCATATTGATACGAATAGCTTTTTGTTACGATAAGGGTGTTACGAATAGAGCACTCGGGGAGATTTTAGACCTTTCGCCGGGGGGGCTTTTCGAGCCGGGGGAGGGGGTACCCCCCCACCCTTATTGATAATATTCTCATTATCATTATCACTTGGTCACCATTGACTTGCTTTGAAGTATATTTTTTCGCGCGGACTTTGTGGCGTGCCGTTGACTTTGGCGCGCGCGTAGTCGATGCTGTGCGAGCTTTTTATTCTGTTGCATCTGCGATGCGTGAGCCTGATGTTAGTCCACTCGTATGGGCTGCCGCCGCGTGACACTGGCACTATTTCGTCTACTTCTGCGCTCATTGGGTGCGGCGTGCGCAGTGTCTTGTCTATCAGTTGCCCACATATATAGCAGGTGTCATAGTACGCTAAGGCTCTGCGTCTTATGCTGTCGCGTCTTGCGCCGTTGGTGCGGCGCGGGTTTGTTTTTGTCATGGTATTAAAAAAGCGGCACATTTGTGCCGCTCTCTTTTGGGATTATCGCTTTATATGAGTATATCATATCCATGGCGTGTTACGACACGCCGAAAGTTGACAAAGGTGCGAGGTGTGGTAATATAGAAAATGTCAAGAAAACAAGAGCGAAAGCTCAAAACAAAAAGGAAAATAAAATGTTGTACGAAGAAGAATATGACGAGTTGAAGAGCGCAAAGACTGCGGAAGATTTTTACGCCGCTTGCTGCGAAATCGGTTTCCAATGGGAGCTTGAGGGCTTATATTTCCCAGATTGTGACTACACCGTTCTTGTTGATGAATACGATATTGCTGACTTCCTCGGCGTTAATCCTGACGACAGCAAGGAAATTCGCCGCGCTTATAGTGCGCATGAAGATAAGTGCGATGCTCATTTCTTGTGGAAAGAACGCCGCGCTATCAAAAAGGCCGCGAAGAGCTGCGTAGAAGAGTATTAAATAAGTCAAGAAAAGCGGAAACGCAAAACAAAGGATTGATTAAAATGCAGGATACTTTCGATATTTTCGACGAAACCGTTACGACCGCTCAGCCTGAAACTAAGGCTGCGAAGCCTTCTAAAGAAGAGGCACGCGCGAAGGCTCAAGAAAAGGCTGAAAATTTAACGAGTCAGGTTGTTGGCGCACTTCGTGAGGCTTTCCAGTCTGTTGATGGCGTTATTGGTCTTGTTGGTAGTGTGGCGCGTTTTAAGGCTGTTAACGCCGATAAGCACTATAGTACGCGTAACATTTTGATGGTTATCGCGCAAATGCCGAAGGTTGGTCGCGTGCGTGGTTTTTCTGAGTGGAAGAAGGCGGACGCGATGGTTAAAAAAGGGAGCAAGGGGTTGGCACTTCTTTCTCCTAAAACTTACAAGTGCGCTTATACAAAAGGGGGCAAGCCTGTAGGTGCGGTTGTGCGTCTTTCTAAGGAAGGAAAAGCGCGCGTGGCTAGTGGTGAGCTTGTTGTCAAGGACGAGATTTGCGGCGCTGGTTTGGCTTATGTTTTTGATTCTTCGCAGGTTGATGGCGCGCCACAAGTGCCTGAAGTGTCTATCTCTTGGGGTGTTGACGGTGTGACCTTAGAGCGGTTGGCGACCGAGTGCGTGGCTGGCGTTTGTAATATTTTTGCTAGAAATACTAGCGCTGCGCTGAGTGATTATGCGGCTGCTATTGAGGTTTTGCTTGATAAGTCGAAGGCTTGCGCATTGTGTGCTGTGGCTTGATATAAAAAGGCCGTGGCGCGTCATTGTCAAGAGGACGAAAAAGGAAAACTCGCCCTTGCGCCACGGCTTTTCTAGCCTATCACGCGACACGCCGAAGGTTGACAAAGGTGCGGCATGTGGTAATATAGAAAATGTCAAGAAAACGAGCGGAAACGCAAAACAAAAAGGAGTTAAAAAAATGAAAAAAGAAATCTTGCAAAGGCTTGCAAACGAAGTTAAAAACTGCAGGCGCTACTCGTTAAACGCAATCAAAAAAGCTGAAGAAGGAAAAATTGGTTCAGCTATCTGCATGTTCGACATTGCGCAAACGGCAAAAATATGCGCCATGCAAGCTCATGAGGAGCTTTGGAAAGTAAGCGAAGGGAAATTAAACAGCAAAGAATTTGAACTTTTCGCAGACGCTGAAACCTTGGATAAGGATATCCAAAAAGCCTATAAGTCTATTAAGCAAGCAAGGAACTAAAAGGAGTATAAAAATGATTGACACAAGCATTAAGGTGATGATGGTTACCTTGGATGACCTTAAGGATTTAGAAGCCGCTACTGATGAAAAGGCTTTTTACAAAGTCATTCAATACAGCTGGGACTTAGAAAATACCACTGACGGCCTTTATATTAAAAATATTGATTACACTGCCGAAGGCTTGAGTACTGAGGATTTGGCCGCTTTCTTGGGCATTGACACTAGCGAATACTCTGACGACGACGAGGGGCGCGAGGCTTTGCAAAATGATTTGAGCGATGCTTACCAAATGCGCGAAGACGAAGTTGACGCGCGCGTCTGCTGGCTTGCGCGCGATGAGATTATCAGTGAAGCTCACGAAGTTTTCGAAGAATCCCACCTTTACGCAAAAGACGATGACACTGAGCACTTAAAATATATCAAACCTGCTACTTACGAAGAGATGGAAAAGGCTGGAGTTAAGGCTACTAAAAATGCGCTGCGCGAAGTCGGGTACGCACTCAGCGGTCTAGCCGCTCAAGCCTTAGGTGAGGGGAGCTTCTTCACTATAACAGAGATTTTGAACGCTATCAAGCTCGTGAGCAAGTACCCAGAAGAAGAAGTATGGAATGCCACGCAGCGTTTTAGTAGCTACTCGTACTTTATGAAGTACACTGGCGATGATATGCCTGTGCTTTACATGACTGACTGGGGGCACGAGTTGCGCTATACCGTATATAGCTTACTTGAGGACTGCGCCACAGAGTACACAGCGGACAGTCTAAGTGACGGCGATGATAGATTAACTTCTTTTGCAGCTTTCTTGCAAAGCGATGATTTTGAGCGCCTATATAGAAAAGATGACCTTGAAAAGGATTCTTTTGACAAGAACGCCGCTCAAGTACTAGGCTTCGCACTTGGTAGCTTTATCAAGTGGACAAAAGAGCAAGAGCAAGACGCTAGCACTTGGCAGAGTCTCAAAACGCGCCTTGCTGAAAATAGCGCGCTCGCTTTTGATAAGACTTTCCGCACAAGCCTAGCCGAAGAATTACAAAAACTTATGAACTAAAACTTAGCTTGCTCATATGCAGCAAGCTAAGAGCGAGGAGCGACACACCGAATTGCGCGTGTGGCGCTTGTACGGCATTTTTTTATATACGAAAGGATAAAAATGTATATTAATTCATACTATATGGAGACTCTGAAAAAAATTTTAGCTGACATTGATACATCGCGCGTAGAAGTGACGCAAAAACAAGTTGAAACCGAGGACTTAGACTATTTGGAGTAAGTAATGTCTGACTATGATTTTCGCGCGAGAAAAGACGCGCCAACTTACCTGATGGCGCGCGACGTGGCGGTGTTGCTGGATTTGAAGAAAAGCGCGGTGTTGCGATACTTGACGACGGCGCGCCGTCATTATAAGGACGGTTGCGTGAAGCCTTTTGATTTGCCGTTGCCTGACGCGCTTGCGGGGTTTAATCTTCGCGCGCCACTCTGGCGTTACGATACGATCCGCGAGTGGGCAATGCGCCGCCCACAAGCGCCTGTGTGCTTGCCTGTGTCTGAGGTTGAGGGCTTGGCATTGTTGCGCGAGTATATCGAAGACGCGAAGGATTAAAAAAATTTTTATTCACCCCCTTGCCAATGTTCCCACATTGTGGTAATATATTAAATATGAAAGGAGGTGAACATGGAAACCAAAGATTGGGCAGCGCTCGCGCTCAACATTCTAACTATCGTCATTATGATTTGGTTAGATTTACGACACGACAATAAGCGCAAGTAAAAAACGGGGGTTCCAACCACTCATACTGGCTAGAACCCCTAGCCCCAATCTTTCCACACGATTATGAGTAAAACAAGAGTATTAGGCATTATCTCGGCAATATGCGCCATTACAGCTGCAACAAACGTTATCCTGCAAGTGCCATTCGCTGGTATTGGGTTCACTCTAGCAGCTGGCATCGCTGGCTTATCCGCTGGCTTAACGGGCAACAGTAAAGAAAAATAAAAGGAGCCTATTATGTTAGATGAGAACGGTCAAACGGTACTCGTATCACTGCATGATGTGGCGCGGCTTCTTGGCGTAGGTTATGATTCTATGCGCCAATATCTCGTGCGCTCTAGGCGCGCCGCCTTAGATGGTCAAGATGCGAGTAACCTCCGCGGTCTAATGCCACTACCAACACACTCAGTTGGCGTACTAACAGCAAAGCCCGCGTGGGATTATGACACTATCCGCGATTGGGCAACACGCCGCCCACACCGCCCCATAGAGTTGCCATCATCATGGCAAGAGCTGAAAGAATCTGTTGATAAAGCAGCTAAAACCGAGTCAAGCAATCAACAGTAAAAACAAACAATGGTAGGCAAGTTTTATTTGCCTACCCTATAATAAAAAACAATCAGCGTGCGCGATATGATACGCCGCGGCGCGCTCTAACTGCCGCGTGTGCGTTCGCTTTCATGTCCGCTACGATACTACTGCAACCGCAACGAGTGCACGTGTAGGTCGTGTCCCACGTGTGCGCGGCGGCTGGCGTGTTACATTTCGGGCACACGCCTATTGGGTGTTTGATTTCGTCCGGGGTGGTGAGTGTCTCATAGTCGCGTTCGATTGCACGCCATTCTTTCAAGTCGTAGATTGCAGCTGGCAACTGCGGAATTTTTTTCACGTTTTGCACCATCAAACGTAACGCCGGCTCAAGTGGCAGGCGTGCGTAACGCGCGTCAATCTGACCAAGCACCACACAACATTGCGCATGAATACGGTCAATGAGATTCAACGCGCGCGTGTTCAAAGGCATTGGTGGAATACCACGTGACGGCGTGTGCCCTAGGTGCGTGAGCCTTACCTGCTTGTAGGCAATCTGACGCACGATAGTAGTCTGCGCTGGCAACGCGCGGATTATTTTCGCGTAAGTGTGACGGCATTCGCGACATAAACGACGTTCGCTACTATCGTGCATTCGTTTCCTTTCTTTCAATGAGGATTATACGCTTTAAGCCAGCTTCATGCGGTTTCATTCTGCGGCATCAATCATATCTCCCAAAGCTTCAATAATTTCGTCTGTAGCATCATAAACCATTCTGAACTGTTCCCATATTTTACAAGCGTTGCTAAAATTATTGTTCTTAAGAATGTAGAGTTTATTGGTTATTGCTCTGTAAAATATGCTGTTTTTAGTGATAGGCTTTGGCATCATGCCGTTGTCTCGTGCGTCTTTTGCACACACTAACGCTTTCTTCAAATCGTCTACGCCGCCTTTTTTCTGCCAGCGGAACACGTATTGGATTACTTGCGCCCAGTCGTCTGAATAATAGCGGCTAATGTCAAAGCATTCAAAATGTGTTTCACCGTCATCATACTTGTAATAATCTGGCGTGGTCATAATTCTTCTCCTTATTTCGTGTGGTTTGGCTCTTCTAAAGGCATGCTCGGATTACTGTACCCGTAGTCTTGTGTAAGGTATTTGCGAATTAGCGCATCATACGCGTCCAAGTATTGGATTGCCGAGTCTGGCACGTGCGGCGATATTTCACCGTAGACTTGACTCAAGCGTTCACGCACATGCTCAAGCGTCTTATCTTTCTGACTGATGTTTACTACCATTATTGTCGTTGTCTTTCTGTGACTGTTCGTCTAGTACTTTGATTATTTGGTTTTCGCGTTCACTTAGAACCCACTTTGTTGGGTGCTCTGAACTCGTGCAGCCTTCCACTAGCGGACTTTGTAAGCATTGCTTGAGTCTTTCCGCTGCTTTGCTGCTAATAAAATATCCTCCGCCGTAAATGCCTTTTTTACTAGCTCGCTGCGAGTCTAGTGCTTTCACAAAGTACGCTTCACTACGCTTTAATACGAAAGGCTGCACATGCTTCACATACTTATCCAAGAGTGCTGCGGATATAACATGCTCAGGGTACACGTATTTTTTTACAGACGTGTTAGCTTTAATAGGCGATTTTTGTTGGGTTTCTATAACCCTGCGTCTTAAGTCTGGCGCGGTCTCAACGAGATTATCGCCAAGATTAGTCACAAGGCTAGTATTCACGACTGCGCCATTATGATACCGGATAGGCGCATTAACCTGCACGTAGTTTACAACATTATCCGCTGAGCTGAAAAGCGTGAGCGTTGGCGCAAAAAGCACAAAATCAACATGATTCGCAATATAAAAATCTTTAATCTTCCTCAGAATACTAAACGGCGGATTATCAATCACCACACAACCTTCTGAATACTCTTCCGCCTCATAATCGCCGCCAGGCTTGAATGGACGCAAAATAGTACGCCCTTGCAAACCGTATTTTTCAACCGCCCAATTCTTAATAATCTCGTAGATTTGCGGCGGCGTGTAACAGTCGTCCGTCGTTAGTTTCGGCTTGAATTTATCAACAAATTCATCATAGTCTGTTAGCTTAACTTGTCTTGTGTTCACTTACTTCTCCAAAATATTAATCGTCTTCCACTTACTATCTAGCACGGTGCGCCATGCGCTGGTGGTGCGCACGCTTTCCATAATGCGCTCGCCGTTGCCGCGTAGTCGCCATGTGACTACTTGTGCGCGCGCGTTGGTTACGCCTTGCAAGTAGTCGTGGACGATTTCACCGTTGGCGCGCACTGCGATTACGCTCGCGCCGTCTAGGTCGCTTGGGTGCGTGTATCCTAACGCGCGCAACACTCGTGTTAAATCTAGCGGTGGTTGCTGAATATTTGTCTGTTCCATTCTTCCGCGGTTTTTGGTTGTTTGATTATTGCTTCTACGAGTTGCTCCGTTAGTCCTGTTTGTTTACATATGTAGTTGAGTGGTATTCCGTCCGCATACCATTTGCGGATTAAGTCAGTCATCTTTTTGGGTACCATTTGTGTCCCTTCACATGCTGTGCGTTGCCTGTTAATTCGTTCATGTACTGTTTTAAGTCACTGCTTAAGTACAAGTCGTTACTTGTGCTTATGCGCTGGTATAAGTGGGTTCGTATTGATGTTGTAGGCACTTTGTGTTGAATACACCCGTATCCTACCCACGTTGGGATTGCGGTTATGTTGTGTTCTCCGATGATTACTTGTGTTAGGTATTGTTTTTTCATTTCTCGTTCTCGCTGTTTTAGCGTGCTTCTTCGTACCACTGGTTCGCTTCGTAGATTATGCTCACCAGCACATGTAATGGCATTGTGACGTATTGTTGTTGAACGCCTGCCGCGTTGCTTATGCCTGTGCCGCGTTTCTTGTGTATGACCGCGTAGTAGGGTGCGTTATCGTTGGCTGCTTCTATCTCAGCTTCGCGCACGTATTCGGCTAAGCGCATTTTGTTTTCGTTTTTGCATTCGAGTACCATGCGGCTGCCGCAGAATGTTACGCCGCTGATGTCGCCGCGGTCGCATGTGCCGTTTAACGCGCGGCGTTCGATAGTCTCATCGCAGAGATTGTTTTGCAAGTATTCTACAATTGCGGTTTCAAACGCCGTGCCTTTCTGTTTCTGCCTACTCATTCTTCTGCATCCCCTGTAACACAAGCAGTTGTGATTTGTGTTTCCCTTCCAGTGTGTTCTTTTCGCTGCTTTTTCATTAGCTTACGGATTTTGTCATAGCTTTCTTTTGACACATAGCAAATGACTTTTACACAGTAGTCGTCGCATTCTTCATCTGCTTCGAGTTCGAAGAGCGCACCTATGGGGAGGTTTCCTGCTTCGTGATACAATTCTGCGAGCGCGTCAATGATGTTGTTGTCTTCGAGGATTCCTCGGTTTTTCTTTTTCATTTTGTTTTTTCTTTCCTCTTGTTTGGGATAAAACGCATTTCTACGACGTATTCGCTCATGCATGGTGTTATGCGCGCTTCGTAAACTCCTCCGCGTGGCTTGCGAAATGCTGCGACTCCGCCGCGTCTTACTCTTGATGCGAGTACGCGCGCACTACCTAAAGGCATTACAGCGATTTGAACCCATTCGGTTGGTGTTTGACGGCTTTTTTTAGCTAATTCTGCGTATTTGCCGCACGCGCGTTTTACTCTCGTACTCTTACGATCATGTGTCAAAGTTGGTTGCGTTACGGATATTTTGCCGGTGAAGAGGATTTTGAATCGTTGACCTAGTGTGAGTTTCATTTTTTGCATCCTAGAATTCCGGGTCGGGTTCTGGGTTCCCCCATGGGTCTTTGCTTGGTGCGGCTTGCGTCCACGCGTTGGCTTGTGGTGCGGCTGATGCTTGTGCCGTTTGGGGGGTTGAGCCTGTAAAGCCTGTGCTTGTGCTTGTTTTGGTGACTTGGCATGTGGCGTATCGTAGGCTTGCTCCGATTTCGTCGACGGTCATTTCTACTACCGTGTGCTTCGTACCTGTTTGGTCATCGTAAGTGCGTTGGCTGAGCCTACCGGTTGCGACTACTCGCATGCCTTTGGCTAGGCTTGTGGCAATGTGTTCGGCTAGGTCTCGCCATGCTTGGCATCGCATGAATAATGCTGGTGCGTCTACCCACTGATTCTGGTTTTTATCGAATGTGCGTGGGGTGGATGCGATTGAGAATGTGGCGACGGACGCGCCGGATTGTAGTGTGCGCAGTTCGGGGTCTGCTGTTAGGTTGCCTACGATTGTGAGGGTGGTTTCGTTAGCCATTATTGTTCCTTTTCTGCTTGTTCAGCTGGCTGTTGTTCGGCTGGCTGTTGAGTGCGTTTCGTGCTTTGCTCTCGTACCCACGCGCTAGCGTTTCTAATTACAGTCGCACGGTTTTTAATCAGGAATTCTGCTTCCTCTTTCGTCGGAGGAATGTGGAGTTTTAAATGTTTCAGATAGCTTATTTGCACCATGCGGTCGCGGATTCCAGCTTCTGCAAGCATCTCGAGGATTTGGTCTCTCTGCTCTTGTGTTGACACTAACGGTTTGCGGCTCGTGGTTTCGGCTTGCTGTTGAACGCGTGTTTCAACAACTGGTGGAGTGGCTATGTCCTCAGCTTTTTCCATTTCATCGTCTGTGTAAATGCCGCTCATGTCCGATGGGAAAGCTTTACGTAAAGCTAACGCTTCAGCACATTTCGCTATCATCAACGCTGGCTTTGTTGCCCACATTCCGCTGAGTTTGCCGTTGTATACTGGCGCGTACTCTTTGAAGATTGCCACTGCGCTGAACACGCCGCCGCCACGCTTGACGCTTACTTTTGCAGCTGCTGGCGGCTCAGCTGCTAACCAAACGTCATGCCATGTTCCGGTTTTATCCGCCCACAATGTATCGCTCATGCTGAATACTTCGTGGCATTGTTGAGCGACTCTGTGTGCGATTGCGCGTAACCCGTCAATGCCGACTTGTATTGTCTGCTTGGTTTCGTAACCGTTAGGGGTTTTTTGTTTGCGTCCTATCATGTAGATTTGGCGACTGAACGGGTCGAGTCCGGTTCGTTTGGATTGTGTGAGGAATATAGCAAGGTCGGCTTGTGTCACGTCGTTTGATACGCCTAACTGTTTGAGCGCGGCTACTTGTTGTTGTGTCCAGTCTGTTTGGTCTTGAGTAATGGTGAGTTCGCTACTCATTTTTTACCTTCTTCGATTTGTAATGCGGCAACCTTCGCTATTTCTTTTACGTCAAGAGCTGAGTTAGCATAGTTGCGGTCTAGTTTCACTGTTACGACTGAACCCCTACCGTTTTTGTATTCGACACCTTTCGGGATTTCACCATTGTGTGCGCGGATTAGCTCGTCGAGAAAGTCCGGCATGCAAGCTTCGTCGCATGGCATTATTGTCGTGTACCATGCGTCGCGCCCGTCGTCCAGCGTCCATTGGATTTGTTTAAGGATTGCAGCATAGGCTTTCGGGTCTTTCACAATGTAGTAGCCTTCGTTGCCTTTGCTTATGCTGATTTCGCCGACTGTTTTGTTGTTGAATCGTAGTTCGTCGCGGTCGCCTGAGTCTCTTTGATGCAAGTATGTGTTCTTAGCGGTTTTTAGTGCGGTTTTGATTCGTTTTGACCATTTGGCTAGTGTGGCGATTACCGCGTATAAGTCGTGGTCGCTCAAGTTGCTTAATTGTTCTTCAAAGTCTGTGATTTCTTTAGTCATTGTTTGCTCCGGTTAGTTTGTCGATTATTTTTTTGACGTGTTGTTTTGCTTTGTACCACTCGTTGAGCGCGTCATCTATCGCGTCTATAAGCTGCTTATGTCCGTCGTCGAATTGCTTATCGAGTTCATGCCACTTTGCGAGTGTGCCTTCGTATTTGCTTTTAAGTTTGTCGATTTCCGCACTAAGTTGTGTGAGTAGCTCACATTTAGCTCGCGCGGAATCGTATTCTTTCTGTAATCGCGTGTGTTTTTCGTTTGCTTTTTTAAGCTGCGCTAATGCTTTGTCTAGCTCTGTGTTGCTCATTTTTCTCTCCATTTAGTCGAGTAGTAGGTCGAGTAGTTGATTGTAGGCTTCGTAATATTTATCCGTGTAATACTTGATAACGCCTGTTTCATGTATTTTGTTTTTTCGTTGTTCTTTTAATGCTTCTTCGGTGCTCATACTAGCCTCAGATTGTTTGTGGGATTGGGATGTTGTGTACTTCGAGTAGGTTTTTCAGCTTGAGCATGGTGTGTTGCATTTCTACTAGGTGCGTGCCTACGGCTTCGATTGTTTGTTCGCAGTTGTCGAGCAACCGGTCGGTTTCTTCAATGTCGTATCCTGTGCCGAAGAAGCGCGTGCTTATTTGCGCGTCTCGGACTTCTTGTGGTGTTATGAGCATTAGTTTTCCTTTCATAATGGGGGCATGATGCAGCTTGACGAGTTTAAGTACATGGAGCGTCCCACATTCATCATGCCCTTTGTGCGCGTGCGAAGAGTCGAACTTCGCACCTCTAGCGGCTTGAGTAACCAGAAACGGTACAAAAAACTGGTTGCTGTCTTTTCTAGAGTGCCGTTTACGCGCTTAAAATTGTTATTTGATTGGTTTGCCGAGTTGTTTACTCCACCAGTCTTCTATGCTTTTTGCGTCTATTAGGTAGCGTGTGCCGCGCCCGTTTGTATCGCTTGTGGCTTTGATTTTTCCGCGCTGAATTAGTTCACGCGTTTTCAACTCGGTCATGTTGTAGGCTTTGGCGAATTCGCTGATGGTGTACGCTTTTTTAACTACTGTTCGCTGTTTGATTTGTTGCTCGAGTTTGTCGAATCGTTGTTCAAGTTTGTCAAAACGATGGATGATGTCTTTGATTGTGTACTGTTTTTCACACATTGAATGTCTTTCTGTTCTATGTATTCGTTGTAAACGCTTAAGCTGGCGGTAACGCCTATGAGGATGAGGAAGAAGCCGATGGGTAGGTTGATACTGTCTATTTGATCGTGTACGGTTTCGTATACGAGTGTGATGCCGCTCAAGGCGATTAGTATGCTGATGATAATGCTGATTGTTGCCGTGGTTTTGCTCATTGTTGTGTTCTTTCTGTGATGGTTGTTATTGCGCGCACTAGGTTGATGCTTGCTATGGTTGCGAGTGTGATGCTTAGGATTGTTAAGCCGTTGATACTACCGCCTGCGTTGAGCGCGTATAGGATGATGCTTGCAGCGTATGCGATTATGTTTGCTAGTAGTTTGGTGTATGGGTGTTTCATTTTTGGTTTTCCTTTTCTGCTTGTAGTAGGTTTTGTCTTACTTCATACGCGTTGTTGATCGCGTATTCTCTTTCGTCTAGTGCTTGCTGTTTTTTGTGTTCGGCTTGTTGTAGTTTTTTCTTGTTTGTGAAGTTTGGGTAGTTTTCGTATTGTTTTTTGGTTTGCGCGTATTTTGTTATTGCTGTTAGCCAGTGGTTGTCGGCTTTTTCGTATTCTTTTTGTGCGAGTTGGTCGATTTGTTTTGCGCGTGCGAGGGTTTGTTTCGGTGTCATGGTTAGTCTATGTTTTTAAGGATTAGGTAGAGTACGTATGCGAAGATTCCTGAGATGCCTAGCCCGGCAACAACCGCGGTTATTGCGTCGATTAGGTGGTTAATGTTTTGTGGCGTCATTTTCTGCTTCTTTTGCGATTAGGCGTTCTAGGTAGTTTCGCGCGATGTCGAGTTTGTCTCTTGCGCCTATGAGGTTGTTTTTCGCCATTTTGTAGTCCCAGTTGCTTTCTAGGTTTCCGAAGATTTTGTAGGCTTTGCGCTGTTCGATGCTTATTTGTTCTGCGAGTTTGTATTCTTTTGTTTTTAGTTCTTCGAGCTGTTTGTTGAGTTGTTCTATCTTTTGTTCTGCTTTGGCGTCGTCTAGGTTTTGTTTTGTTAGTTGGTCTTTTATGTCCATGAAGCCTTGTTCGGCTTCGTTGTATTCGCGTTCGGCTGTTATCCAGTCTTGTGTGGCTTTTTCAATTTCTGGTGTCATTGTTGGCTTCTTCTTTGGCTTGTTCTAGTTCTTCGTTTATTTTGTTGAAGGTTTCTAATTTTTCGCGGTAGTCTGCGTCGGCGTTTTGTTTAGCAAAAAGCGCTACATATTTTTCAAAATTAGCGGCGGCGCGCTTTTCTCTTAGTTCTTTGATTTTGTTGTTCATTGTTGTTCCTCGTTTGGTTCGTTTTCCAGTTCGTTTATGTTTTTGACGTTTGTTATGTAGATGATGTTTTTAGCGTGTTGGTTGATTATTGTTGTGGTTGTTTCTTTCGCGTTCATTGTTATTCCTTTGCTGGTGGCTCAGTGGGGAAAAAGTAGCTGAATGGCTTATTGAGTACTTTGCACAAAACGAATGCTTCTTCCATGGTTAGTGCGACTTTTCCTGTTCTTTTGCCGTAAAGCGTGGTGTATTTCATTCCAGTTTTTTGCAAGATTGTTGAAACTTTTAAGCCACTTTCTTCTATCGCTGTTTCTAACTTTCTTGCTAGAAACTCGTTAATTTCTTTATTGTTCATATAAACAACATTACTACAAAATAGACAACAATCAAGTCGTGCGCGTGTTGCTTTTATTAAAGCCGTTTTATTAAAAGTTCCATAATAAACAACATTGTTGCTTAATATGGTGTATAATCTTGCATATGGATACAAAAAAACTCAGAGAAATGTCCGCAAAATTCAGCCTTTACGTAAGCCTTGAATTGCGCGGAGCAATATCATCAACATGCATATCTCAAGCCGAAGTATGTAGGAGAATAGGTCGTCAATCAGGCAATGTTAGCCGGTGGTTGCGCGGCAGCCCTGCTATGCCAATTGACGTAGCCTATGAAATATGCAACGCAATAGACGTACCTATCAGCGTAATAGTAGATAGAGCAATGCAAAGAATGATAATGGACAGTCCAGAATCTATAAGCGACACAGAGTTTGCTTCAGCAATCGTTGACTTCTCTAAACTTAATCTCGTCGCAAACGAAGATAAGCACAAAGAAGACGAGGCTGCAAATGGCGAATGGCGTTAGCTTCATGGCTTTGCAACGTCAAGCGGAAAGCCTAGGGGTAGTGGTGAGAACCGCGCCGCTACCCAAAGGCATATGCGGCGCATACTTTGAAAAATACAAAACTATCGTACTTGACGAAGATTTACAGCCTTATCAAATGCGATGCACTCTATGCCACGAGCTTATTCACGCCGAATACGCGGACTTCTCTCCTAATAGCCATGACGAAAGGCGAACTAGAAAACTAGCTGCCTATAGGCTTATTGATATCAATGATTACATTGAGGCGGAAACGGTCTACGAGGGAAACTCTCTACTAATGGCACGCGAATTAAATGTAACAAAGCAAGTCCTAGATGATTATCGTGAGCTTGTTTTATCTCAGTTGCATTTTTTTGATTCTTATTTGCGCGTTAGCGCGTTATGAAAAGGTTATGTATTAGTTATGTATGTTATGTAAGGTATGACGTTAAGCTCAAACCAAAGATTTGATGTTAAGCTCAAACCACTGTTTGACGTTAAACTCAAATACTGTTTGATATTAAGCTCAAACCAAAATGTATTTTACGCGAATACTGTTTGACGTTAAACTCAAACAGTGATAGCTTAAATGTAGTAATGCTACAAATAGAAAAACCCTGCTACAAAATAGACAACAGCTTGTAGCAGGGTAAAAGAAACCCGAACAGTTTCCTTACTCAGTGTATCACACTCCGTGAGGAAGCGGAAAGTGTGAAATCATGGGATTTAGAAATATCCAACAGATAACAGCATTAGCAAAATGTGGGAAACTCAATAATGCGCGGGGGACTATCACGTCATTCAGCGCGGACGAGTTCTCTATCCTATCCGCAATGGCTATACAGTCCGCCGACTATCCGCTTGACGTTGATGCTAAAAAGAAGAACCTACTACCTAGAACCTACATGTACGGTTGGCTAGAGTTAGCAAAGGCACTAGGAATGGTATTGCCCGACAGTGTGGATAATATAACCATTATCAATGGCGAACCTCATGATTTGCGAAAAGAAAGCTCTGCTATATCTCGCATTAGCCGCATTGTCACAAAGCTACAAGCTAAAGGTTTAGTAAAATGCTTGAAAAATAGTCGGTACAGTAAGCACGCGAGCGCGGTGTGGCTTTTAACCATAGGTGATGAGGACGAAAACCGCGAGTGTGAAAAATACGTGCGGTACGCGCTCAACCTAGATGGCAAACCGCCGGACGCGCAACCGCAACCCAACAACGGTATGCCTAAACACACTGCGCGCACGGTTACCCCAACCACACCAACACCACCAACCGGGAACAGCACGCCAAACGAAGCACTACTAGCACTCTTCAAAACACAAACAAAAACAATGCAGCAAGCCATTGAACACGATAAAATAGAAGAAGACACCACACCGCTACAAGAAGAAATCGAGGACGAAATGTACGGTAAGCCAATCAACTCAGAAATTGAACAATTCAAACGCGAACACGAAGGACTCACACCACGCCAATACTTCGTAAAATACGGGCACAACGCTCCAGACACTCGCAAAGAAACACAACAACAAAACCACGAAACATGATATAATAGAAACTGATAAATCTTTTTTATCTATCTCTTTCTCTCTGCATAATTGAATAGATTCTCAAACCAAGCAAAAGCGCGTTAGAAGTTTTTTCCATTTTCTTCTAGCGCGCTTTACTTATACGCCAAACAAAGGGTATAATAAAACAGCTCATAGTGTTAGTTATTTTGAGCACTCCTATCTGCATCGTCAGACGCGGTTATTGCAACCCTTAACATTTTCGGCTCTTTCAATGTCAAAGTTCTGACGATTTGAGCGTTTCTTATTCCCATTGTTGTTACGCTTTCCGTTTCCCCATGGCGTGTGGTAGACTACATGAGGAAGCTTGTTGAGAGTTTCTTTTGCCCTATCGCAAAGGTGGTGTTATTTTGCGATAGGGTTTTATTTTTCCGTACATTAATGTTACATATAGTTAGCAGAAAAGCGACCGAAATCCGTACATCAATGTACGGAATCCGTACATTGATGTTACATCAAGATGTAACTTTGATGTAACACCTTTGATGTAACATTGATGTAACACCTTACATATATACATAACTATTACATATACTTTCATATACGCGCTTTCGCGCTTTTTAATTTTTCTCATCGATATTCTCCAACGCATCTTCAGTGAGGTAAAGCTCAGCTTTCACCACCAAACAAGCGTCCGCCAAGTGCTTCAGCCTGCGAGCGCCGTCTTTCGTCCGCCGCATGCTGGTAAATCATCGCAATCTTCGGGTCAGCATGACCAGCCATATCCATGAGTTCCTTAACGGTCGCACCACTCTGAGCAAGCCACGTCAAGCACGTATGGCGTAAATCATGGAAATGCAAGTCAGGACGGTTCGCAGCAAGCCTAGCCTTATCATAGTAATCTCGTAGAGTATTCGTACGGATAGGCGTTGTCCTATCCGTTCTCATAGGAAACAGCCAATCATCCTGATTTAACTCTTGCTTTTTCACGAACTCTTTCAAACTATCAACCAGCGAGACTGGTATCACCTCACTACGATTACTATGCTCAGTTTTCGGTGCGGTCGTCAGCACAGTCGAGTTAGGGGTAGTCGCGCGCGTCCTACTGATAGTAACCGTATTATGCTTGAAATCAATATCACTGACCTTGAGAGCGCAAATCTCACCAATACGAAACGCTCCGAGCGAAGCTAGCAGAACAGTAGGCGCGTAAGCCTCCGGCATCATACTGTAGATTGTTTTAACCTCTTCAGGTGTTGCGACTGTTATCTCATGGCGACGCTCAACTTTAGCTTCACTAACAGTAAACGGATTATTCTTCAAGATTGGCGGATTGCCGTTAATATCCGGTCGCAGCGCACTGTTTACAATAGCACGCAATACTTTCATAGTGTTGCGCACCATGTCCGGTTGCGACACGTCCAAACCGTCTCTAAAATCGTTTACCATTTGCGTACTCAAGTCTGCGAGCGCAACACTACCAAGCACCGGTTTAATATGATTCTCATACGTTTTTGTTGTCGCGTATTTTGTGCTATCTTTAAGCGGTTTGCCGCGCACTCGTCGTTTTTCAAGCCATTCAGGAAAGTACGCGTCTAATGTTGTGTGTTCTGCTATTTCGCGTCTTTTTACCTCTTGAGGTGGCACCCATATTCGTTCTTCTATCTCATACTCTGCTTTTCTCAGCCAGTCCTCTGCGGCGCGCTTCTGATGGATAGGGAAACTCTTGGATTGCACTTTAGGTAAGTTTTGCCACAGGCTGAATGCGTACATTGGTGTACGGTATCGTGCGACTATTCTAGTCGGATTCTCTTTCGTGGGACGATAGCTCAGCGTCCCAAATTCTTGTACCATTTTTATGCTCCTTGCTTTTAATCACTGATGAGTCGACGAAACACAAACGACACACCAAACGACACACCAATTATACCCATTCCGCGCGTGTTTTCCGGAGTCAGAAAGCTTGTGACACGCCGTAAGAATGGCGGAATATCAACGATAATCGTTGCAATACCAACAAAAACAAGAAATGGCGGAATCCCAACAAGTTCGAATCCCCCTAGCTCCACAAATTTTAAACGTCACCTCTTTTTGGGGTGGCGTTTTTTGTTATTATTTTTTAATTTTTATGCGCCACGCCGTATTTTTTACTGTTTGTCTGCAAGTCGTACTAATAATGAACACCATCGACCAGAGGTCGCGCTCGACAAGAGTAGTAAGCATGAGCCAGGGAAAGCGTTAATTGCTTACAAAAGGGGAGAGCGCCGAAGTTTACTGCTTAATCCCAAAAGTAGTGAGCTGGGACTTGGCTTAATATACCAAGGACTGTCGCAGTGATTTGGCATCCGCTGCGGAGAGCTATCGACACGCTTGCTTTTGCTTGCTTGTTTTGCCTCTGATTGTCATGAAAGGAGGAAAAATGAGTAGCTCATTATCATCTACTGCTGCACAGAATACTCAGCAGAATACTCATCAAAATAACGATGTCCATCGAGGATTAAAAACCCGACATATTTCCATGATTGCTTTAGGTGGCAGCATTGGCACCGGCTTATTTGTTGCTAGTGGTGCAACAATCCATATGGCTGGTCCTGGTGGTGCTTTGCTTGCTTATGGTGCGATTGGCATTATGGTGTACTTCCTTATGACTTCCCTTGGTGAAATGGCAACATTTATGCCTATTAGTGGATCGTTTGCATCGTATTCTGGACGTTTTATTGATCCTGCACTCGGTTTCGCAATGGGCTGGAACTATTGGTTTAATTGGGCTATTACGGTTGCGGTGGACGTTAGTACTGCAGCAATAGTTCTGCAATACTGGTTCCCAACAGTGCCAATATGGATTTTCTCACTGTCGGTTCTTATGCTTATTTTGGTTATCAATGTGCTTACAGTTAAGTGCTTTGGAGAAACTGAGTATTGGCTTTCTATTATTAAAGTGTTGGCAGTAATCGTATTTCTTGTTATCGGTTCGCTTACGATTGTTGGCATTGTTGGCGGCAAAGCGCCATTCTTGCAAAACTTCACTCATAAGGACGCTCCATTTGCAGGCGGTGTTCCTGCAGTGTTGTGTGCGTTCGCTATTGCAGGCTTCTCTTTCCAAGGAACTGAGCTTATTGGTATTACTGCTGGAGAGTCTGCAACTCCTGAAAAGAGTATTCCAAAAGCTGTAAAGCAAGTGTTCTGGCGTATTCTTCTCTTCTACATTCTTGCAATTTTCGTTATTGCTTGCATTATTCCTTATACTGACAAGAACTTACTTGGTTCTGATGTAACTGATATTGCTATTAGTCCGTTTACGCTTGTGTTCCAACGTGCAGGGCTTGCAGCTGCAGCGGCAGTTATGAATGCAGTGATTCTGACTTCTGTTATTTCTGCAGCAAATTCCGGCATGTATGCTTCAACAAGAATGCTTTATTCGCTCGCAAAAGAAGATAATGCTCCAAAAGTATTTGGCAAGGTAAGTCTTCGTGGTATTCCTGTTCCTGCGTTGATTGCTACATTTGTAGTTGCTTTATTTACTTTCTTTATGAGTATTTTTGGTTCGCAAATTTACATGTTCCTGGTTGCTGCAAGTGGTTTGACTGGTTTTATTGCTTGGGCTGGTATTGCTGCAGCTCATTATCGCTTCCGTAAAGCATACTTGGCTCAAGGTCATTCCTTAGATGAATTAGTTTATCGAGCAAAGTGGTATCCGTTTGGTCCTATTGTTGCGTTCTTCTTATGTATTCTTGTTATTGTTGGTCAGGATTTGCATTCATTTGCAACGCTTAACTGGCAGGCTATTGGAATCACGTACATGTCCGTGCCGCTATTTATCGTTCTATACATTGGCTACAAGATTAAAAATCATACTCGAGTAATTCCTCTTGAAGAAGTCGATTTAACTCATGTTCGAGTAGCAAAATGAACGAATAGTTTATAAAGTTCAACATCGTTTACGATGTAGAGTTAGATAATGTAAAAGCTCCCAGCGTATATCACTGGGAGCTTTTACATTGAGTCAGATAACAGAGGAATATGTTTTATGGTTTTTGTGGAGATTCTGGAGATGGTGGCGGTCCTATTAGGTCCGCTTTAGCAGAGGGATCTTGGTCGCCCTTTTTTGCTTTATCATTCGGATCTTCTTGACCATCATTTCCTTTATGGTTTCCGTCGCCAGATCCGTCTTCGCTGCCTTTTGTATCCTTATCTTTTTCTTTGTTCTTTTCCTGTTCTTTTTCCTTATCTTTGTTCTTGTCTTTGTTCTTGTCTTTGTTCTTGTCTTTGTCTTTATTCTTATTCTTCTCAGTCTTCTGTTTCTTAGTGTCTTGAGTATTTGTCGTCGGCGCTGGTGTTGGCTTTGGCTTTGGTGGGACAACATTTGAACGCTGAATTACAATTCCAGTCGATTCATTTATCTCTTGCTTCTTTGTTTCTTCGTCTTGCTTGTCTTTGTCTTTATCTTTTTTGTTATTTTCATCGATTAATGTAACAGCCAACTCGCGCACTCTTTTTGCTTTGACTGCATACCATTCAGAAGCAGCTAAAGCTTCTACGCTTTGGGAACCAAGTTCTTCAGGAGAGTTTGCTGTGCAAGATACTGCGTCAGGAACCTTTTCGCTCATGATTTTAGCAAGTTCTTTTGCGTTATCAGAGTCACCTTTTGTGAGATCTGTTATTACGCTGTTGTGTACTAAACTTTTCCATACGGCTTTGGCTTTAGAAATTTGTGCAACTTTTATTTCGCACTGTTTGCGAGCTGCTTTAGTGCGTTCAGTCTGCTTCATATACCAAAGTGTGCCAACTGCGCCAAGAGCTAAAGCTAGCACAACAATTCCCACAATGAGAATAATGAGCTTTTTCTTTTGACTCTTTTCAACACTATCGGAGCTATGTTGATTCATATTTGTCCTCTGTTATCTATTGCTGCTCAACATTAGCGCATTTGAATACGCAACTCGTTTATATAATACGCCAAAATGTTTATGTTAGCCACGCTCATGAGCGCTAAACAATCAAGATTTTGCTTGTGGATACAAGTCGTAATATTTAACGCAAAAAGCCACTGGAAAACCAGTGGCTTCATGGCTCCTGCGGCTGGGCTTGAACCAGCGACCATTCGATTAACAGTCGAACGCTCTGCCAACTGAGCTACGCAGGAATATCTTGTGCTCAACTAAGTGCTGCGCACAAGACATTTATATTACACGTAATTTTCAAAGATGCAAATATGGCGTGTTTTGGCGTGTCGAAACAGTGATTATAAGCATATGTTTTATCCACAATGCTTTAAAAGCTTATGATTTTCGCAAATTAGCTGCAAAACTTTTATAAAAGTCGTTTTATAAAAATATGGATGGGGAATATATGTGTATTCGCAAAAATTATGAATTATATTACAAAATATCTGCCTGTTTGGGGATTTTTATAATCTCAGTTATTTTATTAGATACGCTGTTTTTACAACCCGAAATTTCGCAAAATAGTCATCATCTTAAATATTATGTTGTAGAATCTGCTGTGACATGTTGCCACAAGTGTGCTCTTTCTAAAGGCTCTTATAGCGAAAAAACATGCAAGTCAGCTATGCAATGGCCTGTAAAACCTGCACGAATAGTAAAAGCTTTTAATCCTCCGCCTAAACCTTGGATGGCTGGGCATCGCGGCGTAGATTTAGCTGCAAGCACAGGGACTCCTTTATTTGCGCCTGCAGATGGCGTTATTAGTTTTGCTGGTAAAGTCGCTGGTAAATCAGTTGTGACTATTAGGCATGGTGAACTGACATCCACTTTTGAGCCTGCTGTAACAAAGTTTAGCGTTGGTGTTTTTGTGAAAAGAGGCCAGAATTTTGCACATGTCGAAGGAGGTTCGGACCATTGCGGCACAACTTGTGTGCAGTGGGGTTTAAAACGTAAAAATCGTACATATGCTAATCCTGAAAGAATGACTGTTAAGCGTCGCATTGTGCTTAAGTCTGTGGAATAAGCAAAATACTATATTTGTATCGTAGATATTTGTAGATAAATGAACAAAATTTATTACAATCTTGTAGATATTCGCATATGCGAAGGCTTGCAAATCGCGTATAGTAAAGATATACGTCAATTCAGCAGATAGAGGAGCTAATATGCAAGAATATTCTCGTCCACTTGATGAGTCTATTGATACAGATGTTAATGTTTTCTCACTGCTAGAAGAGCGAGCAGAGCGCAATCCTAATGGTTCTTTGGTTGAATACGTTGGAGCTGACAGCGTTTGGAAGTCATATACTGCTCAAGAATTTAGAGATACAGTAATAGCTGTCGCTAAAGGCTTTATTGCTAGAGGGGTAATGCCTGGTGACGCTGTGTCAATTATTGCTCACACTTCATGGCAATGGACAATTCTTGATATGGCTATTATGTCTATAGGCGCTTTGACAGTGCCAATTTATGAAACAAGCTCTTCGTTGCAAATACAACATATTGTTCAAGATTCTCAAGTATGTTCAATATTTGTGGAGTCTCCTGAAATGTTGCCAAAAGTAGAGGCTGTTCAGGAAGAATGTCCTACTCTTCACGACGTATATGTGATGAATCGTGGTGCTATCGACGCGTGCATTGAATACGGTAAAGCAGTAACTGATGCTGAATTTTATGAGCGAGTGCACGCTGTTAATGGAAGTGACATAGCAACAATTGTGTACACTTCAGGTTCAACTGGTGAGCCAAAAGGAATTGAACTTACTCATAGCAATTTTGTCTTTATTGCTAAATCAGGTGTTATTTCTATGCCAGACATTGCGTTAAAAGGCAGCCCGCGTCTTTTGCTGTTCTTGCCTCTTGCGCACGTTTTTGCTAGGTTTATGCAATTGTTCTGCTTTGCTGGAAATATAACTCTTGGTTTGACGAGTAATTTGAAAACTGTATTGTCTGATTTTCAAACTTTTAAACCAACATTTATTCTTGGGGTTCCACGCATTTTTGAGAAGATTTACAATGCTGCTTCTCAAAAAGCAGGCAGAGGAGTAAAAGGTTTTATTTTTGCTTATGCATCTAAGGTTGCTCGCGAATGGTCTCGCGCTCAGCAGTCTAGTTCAATGGTTCCTCCAATGCTCGCTCTTAGCCATTCAATATGTAAAAAATTAGTGTATGCTCCACTACTACACGTATTTGGAGGCTCTGTTTCATACGCTATTTCGGGCGGTGCTCCTTTAGATTTGTCGATTGCACACTTCTTTAATGGCATTGGTTTGCCTCTTCTAGAAGGCTATGGAATGACAGAAACTTGTGCTCCTTCTATGGTGAATCCTACGACAGGTTATCGCATTGGTACCGTTGGTTTGCCTGTAAAGGGTGTATCTGTTGCTATTGCTGATGATGGTGAATTGTGTATTAAAAGTCCTGCAGTGTGCAAAGGCTACCATAATAATCCTGAGCTTACCAAACAGCAGATTGTAAATGGCTGGTTGCATACTGGAGATTTTGGATCTTTAGACGATGACGGTTTTGTGCGTATTACAGGCAGAAAGAAAGATCTTATTATTACTGCTGGCGGTAAGAACTTATCTCCAAATGCGTTAGAAGCTTCATTAATGTCTTCACCTATTATTTCTCAAGCTGTTGTTATCGGAGACAGGAAGCCGTTTGTTTCAGCAATTATTGCGCTCGATTTATCAGAAGTAAATACTTGGCTTTCTTCGCGTGGTGCATGCCCCGTACGGTCTTTAAAAGAAGCTTCACATAACGGTATTGTGCGAGCAGAAGTTGAACGTGCTGTTAGCAAAGCAAATGAGCTAGTTTCTAGAGCTGAGTCTATTCGCAAGTTCGAAATAGTTCCAGATGAGTTTACTCAAGCAAACGGTTTGATTACGCCAAGTTTAAAGGCGCGTCGTCAAGTTGTTGTAGAGCGTTATAACGACCTTATCGAACACGTTATTTATGCTCCACGCAAACGTTAGCTGTGTGTAAATTCGTGGAATATAGCTTGACTATAGCTTGAAGCTATATTCAAGCTGCAGATTGCGTTCCACAACTTATATTTCACAACTTGCGTTCCATAACTTGCGTTCAAAAATTGTATTTACAAGCCTGCGTCTGCTAATGATACGTAACCTGGGTCAATTAAACGTGACTTTAGATTTGTTGCGCTTACTGCCACTAGTCGCTCGTTAACAGTAGGGACAGTTTCCCCGTGTTCAATTTTTGTTTGCACTGTAGCGATTTTTTTGTCAAGTTTACCGTTTCTGTTCAAAGAATAACAAGTAGCAGTAAGATCTTGAACAATCTGCTTATGATTTTCTATAGTTGTCATCCATTGCTTTCCGCTCACAATGTTTGGCATAATATTTTTGTACGCGCCATAACCAGTTATTACTGGCCATTTCTTTGCTTCTGATTCTTCTTCCTCATCTTTTTTCTGCTGTTGTCGTAATTCTTTTTCGGATTTCTTTGCAGAATCTTTTGGAGCAGGAACTGGTCTTTTATTAAGATCTCGTTTCCCTATGAAGTTTCCGATAACGTCCGGCAAATTGAAAGATGGGTTTATATCTGCTGCGCTTCCTTCATAACCGAGATTGTTTAGTGCTTGTACGGCTTGTAAAGCAATTTGATCATCGAGCGCAATAATTCCATCAACGCGATGCCTTGAGTGTGAAAAAAGACTTGTACTTTTCGTAATTCGTTTTGTTAACTCATTTTTCACAGAGTCAGCTACATCTGCGTCGAAAGCAACATTGGTCCAGTCTTTTTCGCTACTATTCACATTCAATCTTCCAGAAGTGCTTATTAATGTTCCAGAAGCAAAATATGGTCTCAAAACTTTCCAAATGCCAGCGAATGCTTCTTCAGCAAAATCATCATGGAATGCTGTTTCGCTATTTGCATGCGTATTGTTGTTAGAATCATCATCTTCGCTTGCTTCGTCGCTGTTATTTTGTTGATTATTATTGTTTGCATTAATATTTTTTTGATTGTGACATGGCAAAAGAACTTCAATATAGCGTGGATTTTCTTTAGTTGCACGATCTAGAGCGATTTTTTGTATCAGAGTTGTTGCTTGAATTTCGCCAATGGTTCTTGCGTCAGATAAATGGAACATCACATCAGGTTTGAAACCGCTAACATTCCGTGAGAGCATAACAACGTGGATTCCCGCCTTTTTTGCTAGGCGAAGTGAGGATGCCAATCGTTTTTCTGCATTAAGCTCATCTTTAGATGATTGAGAGTTATCGTCGTTTTGTAAATTTAAGTCCTGAGTATTTGATTTTTGTGTATTTTCAGAATTAGACGCAGGCAACGTTGCATAATCTCCATAGTTATTATTGCCGTTTTTGCTAGTCCATGGAGCTATAACAATTGTCGTTTTACTTAATTGTTTTTTGATTTTTGAATTTTCAGAAACAGAATTGTGCTTTCCTGAATTATTCTGTTTTGCATTGTTCAATGAGCTTAGCAAATTTACTACATAATCTTGCACATCGCGGCTTTGTTCTGAAAGGCTAGAAGAAGTTTTAGTAGTAATAGAATTATCGTCAAATCCCTTATCTTTTAACGATTTTATTAATTCTGGAACCAATATGTCCCACGTGCTTAGAGGCTTATTGCGTGTTATTGCTAATCCGTCTGATGGAGTAAAAACAATAACGTTACCGTGATTCGCTTGTTCTTTATTTTCAGATTTTAAAGAAGTTTTTGTTGAACTTGCGCACGAGCTAACAACAAAAAGCATCGTAACTAATGCTGCCAGCATAACTAAAGAACGATGCATAGTTCTGTTGCACAAACGAATCATAGTAGTGACCTCTCGTTTCGTGGTCTATCTGTTGCTGTCTATATGTGATCTACTTGTAACTATCTTCTAACATTGTATATAGCCATGTGCTAAATACTTACATTGCTATTTTAGTGAGCAAAATTATCTTATAGAACTTTTTATAAGACTTTCGCACATATTACGGTATTCGCTCACGTAGCCTCCGCCAAAGAACACGCAATGTCCTGCAATAGGGTAGAGCTGCCAAATAATCATGCGCTGCTCAAAACCTGCTTTAAGTGGATGAACAGACTGATAGCCGTCTAAAATCTGCCTAAAATAGCTGATTCCAAACAGATGAAGCATAGCTAAATCTTCTTCGCGGTGCCCACCATGTGCTGCAGGGTCGATAAGAACAGCTTCAGTGTGTTCGCCGTCTGAACTTTTAGTCCATAACACGTTTCCGCTCCACAAGTCTCCGTGAACTCGAGCAGGCTTATCTTCTGCAGCTTTTCCTAATAAATCAGGCAGCGCATCAATAACTTCGTTTGTAAGATCTAAATCGCTTTGAGTAAGCTCTCCGCGAGCAATACCAAGCTCAACCATAGGACGCAATCGTCCGTCCGCAAGGTAGTCAATAACGTTACTCCAAGTGCCAGTTGGCATTTCAACTGGATCGCTTAAAGGTCCAAAATAGCATGTGCCATCGTAATCTGCTGGTGCTTCACCAAAATATTTTGCACCGTAATCGTGCATATGAGCGAGCGCTGCACCAAACTCAAATGCAGCAAGTGGTGTTGCTGAGTGAGTGTCAATGCGCTCAATATTAAGGTAACCGTTTCCCCAATCAAATACTTCAGCCACTCTAGGGCCGCCGTATTTGTGAGCTTCAGAAAGCCATTTTAAGCCTTTACCTTCGCATTCAAAGAAACGCTCAGGAGCGTATAATCTACTTTTCTTATATACAGCGTTGTTCATAGAAGCCTTCTTAGCGTAGTAGCGCATACGAAATATGTGCTACATACTTAATAAAATATTTATTAATTTATTCCCAAACTCACTATTTTACTGAAGTATTAGCACAATGAGCGATGCTGCGTTTAATTTGCAATAAGATTAGTACAATACTTACGCCAAGTAGGATGTGTCCGATTCCTGCTAAACCAGTTATGGCAAAATCTATAGATGGACTGAGATGTAGACGTAGTACTTGTGCAATTCCACGAGTAACCATCATTAGTGCTGTGAGGTTGAGTCCAATATGATAAGTTACTAAGATTCGTGTAGTTTTTTCGTTACTAAAACTGAAGTTTTTCTCAACTAGTATAAGTAACAGAAAAACAACCATGCCAAGCATAAAGTAGTGTGTGTGAACTACAGCAAGCATACTTTTTGCATGGAAAGCATTAAATTTTGTAAATTCGCGATAAAAGACACCGCCAATCATGGCGAGGACAGCATACAACAAAGACGTATTAATATAACGTTTCATAACATGATTCATAGTAACTTCCTTACGTAGAGTGATAGTCAAATATTCCTTAGTAATGTTGCTGGTGTTACAAGTGTTTGTAAGCACTATTGCATAGTATGAGTGTTTTTGTAATGCGGACATACAGTTTTAACAAATTGATATCCAAAAAGCAATCCTGCTAAAAATAGTGCAGTTCCTAAGCCTGTGTAGAACACTGCAATAAACTGTTCTGGAGCTGCGTTAGTTGCGCGCAAAGCAATTCCGCCTGTCATCATAAAAGCCATAATTATGAAGGATTTTACGTCAAAGAATTTAAGGAAAAACTGCTTTTCTTCAGCATAGCCGTTAATTCTTTGAGTATGCTTTTTTACAAGTTTGCCAAAAATTAGGAATTGGAATATGCCAAAAACAAGAATAGACAAAGCATAATTAAGTGGTTGCAAATAATTTTGGTATGCTAACAACCCAATATTGAGAATATTAAAGCCTGCTGCTGCCCAAACTAAACAAGCAATAAGTAGTAGTGTATTCTTCGGTACTTTCAATTCTTAACCTCTTGTATTAAAAAGTTATTTAATAATAATTTGTTTACTATTGTTTTGTTTACTATTGTAATAATGGATTTTATGAAAAAGCTTGTTTGCATAAATTTATTGCATTAAACAGTAAAACTTTCGTAAAAAGCATATTTTTCTTAACAAAACTTGTAAAAAGTGTTGCGTAATGACGATATTAGACGCTATAGTCCTAGGGTATGAACGACAACGATCAACAGTATGCAACAGCTGACAACAAAGCTACTATTGCTGAGCCAGCTTTTCGTTACAACGCGCAGCTCGCACAAGATATTGAGCAGCGCTGGCAAAAAACCTGGGACGAGCAGGGCACATTTTGGGCCGCTAATGTTAAGGGCAATTTGAAGGATGGCGAAGGCAGGAATGCTGACGGTCGTCCTTCTTTCTTTGCAATGGACATGTTCCCGTATCCTTCCGGCAAAGGCTTACACGTTGGACATCCTCTTGGATATTTGGCAACGGATGTTGTAAGCCGCTACCATCGCATGAAGGGTGAGAATGTTCTTCATGCAATGGGTTATGACGCTTTTGGTTTGCCGGCTGAACAGTACGCTGTGCAAACTGGTCAGCACCCTCGCATTACTACCGAAGCGAATATTGCTAATATGCGCAGGCAGCTGCACCGCATGGGCTTGAGCTTTGATGATCGTAGGTCTTTTGCAACTATTGATACGAATTATGTGCGTTGGACGCAGTGGATTTTCTCCAAGCTTTATGACGCTTGGTACAACCCTGATTTTGTGCGCAAAGACGGCGGAAAAGGTTCTGCTCGACCAATTGCTGAGCTTGTTGATGAGTTTAAGAGCGGAAAGCGCGAAATTCCTGGTTTTGCAGGCAAAAAGTGGGAAGAGCTTAATAAAGTAGAGCAAGCGGATGTATTAAACAATTTCCGTATTGCTTATATTTCTAAATCTCCTGTAAATTGGTGCCCAGGCTTGGGAACTGTGCTCGCAAACGAAGAAGTTACTGCAGAAGGTAAGTCTGAACGCGGAAACTTCCCAGTATTCCAGCGCAACCTTCGCCAGTGGTCCATGCGAATTACCGATTATGGACACCGCTTGGTGGAAGATTTGAACACTATTGATTGGCCAGAAAAAGTTAAGCTTATGCAGCGAAACTGGATTGGCGAATCTCACGGTGCATCTGTGCACTTTGAAGTGCCATGTGCGGATGACGAAACGCGCGATTTGGAAGTGTACACTACTCGTCCAGACACGCTTTTTGGCACAACTTTTGCTGTTGTTTCTGTGGATCACCCAATTCTTGAGCATGTTCCAGAAGCTTGGGGTGCGGACGTTCCAGAAGGCTGGAAGGGCGGTTACGCAAGTCTTAAAGAAGGCTTGGCAGAGTATCAAGCTCAAGCTCGCGCGAAGACTGCTAAAGATCGCACGGAATACGCAGGAGCAAAAACAGGCTTGTTTACGGGTCTTTATGCAATTAATCCTGTAACTGGAGCAAAGCTTCCACTGTTTGCTGCTGACTACGTGCTTATGGGCTACGGCACAGGTGCAATTATGGCAGTTCCTGGCGGCGACCAGCGCGATTATGATTTCGCAAAAGCATTCGGTTTGCCAGTAATTTACACTGTTGAGCCTTTGCCTGATTCCGAAGAAAAGTTGGAGGATTACGAGGGTAAAGCTCCGTTTGTTTCTCACGACGGAATTGTTATTAATTCAGCAGTAGAACATACTCATAAGCTTGGCGATGCTTTGTCTATTAACGGTTTGCGTGTAGATGAAGCTATTAAAAAGGTGACGACTTGGCTTGAAGCTGCAGGCGTAGGAAAAGGTAGAGTTTCTTACCGACTTCGCGACTGGCTGTTCTCTCGTCAGCGCTACTGGGGTGAACCATTCCCAATCGTTTACGATGAGGACGGTGTTGCTCACTTAGTGCCAGATAGTGAGCTTCCAATTGCATTGCCGGACGTTCCTGATTATCAGCCAAAAACTTACGCTCCAGACGACGCAAATTCTGAGCCTGAAGCACCTTTGAGCCGAAACGAGGATTGGGTAAAAGTTCAGCTCGACCTTGGTGACGGCGTAAAAACCTACTATCGCGACACCAACACTATGCCAAACTGGGCTGGTTCTTGCTGGTATTACATGCGCTACTTGGATCCAAACGACGCTGAGCATATGGTTGACAGCGATGAATATGACTACTGGATGGGCACAAACCGTCCAGGCAAAGAGCATGTTTCTGGCGGCGTTGACCTTTACGTTGGTGGTGTAGAGCACGCAGTTTTGCACTTGCTTTACTCCAGGTTCTGGCATAAGGCGCTTTACGACTTGGGTTACGTGGATTCTGCTGAGCCATTCCACCGCTTGTTTAACCAGGGCATGATTCAGGCTTACGCTTATACGGATGAGCGCGGACAGTACGTTCCTGCTGACGAGGTTGAAGAAGGTGCTTCAAACGGCACTGGCGAGCCAACCTTTACGTGGCATGGCGAAACTGTGAACCGCGAGTTCGGCAAAATGGGCAAGAGCTTAAAGAATATTGTGACCCCAGACTACATGTACGAAAACTACGGTGCAGATACGTTCCGCTTGTACGAAATGAGCATGGGTCCGCTCTCTGAGTCTCGTCCGTGGAACACGCGTAACGTTGTTGGTGGCATGCGATTCTTGCAGCGCTTGTGGCGTAACGTTGTGAACGAAGAAACCGGAGCTTGCGTGGTAACTGACGACGCTTTGGATGAGAAGACGTTGAAGATTCTTAACAACACAATTGCAGAAGTGACTGTGGAAATGGAAGCAATGCGTCCAAATACTGCAATTGCTAAGCTGATTGTGCTTAACAACCACTTGACTTCGCTTCCTCACGTGCCGAGAGCAGCTGTTGAGCCGCTGGTTCTTATGTTGGCTCCAATTGCGCCGCATATTTGCGAAGAAATGTGGAGCAAGCTTGGGCATGATAAGTCTATTGCTCACGCAGATTGGCCTGTTGCAGATGCTCGTTACGTTGGTGAGGATACTGTTACTGCCGTTGTGCAAATAAAGGGCAAGGTTCGTGCAAAGCTTGAAGTTGATCCAAATATTGACGCTTCTGAGCTTGAAAAGCTTGCGCTAGAAGCTGTAGCTGATCGCTTGGGCGGTAAGGCTCCGCGCAAGGTGATTGTGAAGGCTCCGAAGATTGTGTCTATTGTACCAGACGAGAGGTAAGATTCGGCTTAATTAATGCTGTATTGCGCGATTTTTCGCGCTTTACAGCATTTTTTGTTATTCTTGGGTTTCGTCTATGAGTTTTGTAACTGATTTAGTTTTTTGGTTTTGACGAGGCTGGAAAATTTGTGTTTGCGTGCGTTCCGTCCTTCGTGCGCTCTGGTTGCTAAAGACGCTTATTGTGTTCGCCTATATTTAAAGAATGTAGCTTCTCAGTCCTCTTTTAGCACTGAACACAATTTTTCCAGCCTCTCAACACGCTAACCGTCAACACAAAACTCATAGACTCGTGCAGAAAGTTACGTAAAGTGCGTGGTTTACTAAGTGCAACTAAAGTCGCTTAATTAAGCTGCGCATTGACTTGCCGGAGCGCTCAAAGCGTAGCGCGCGTAGGCATTTCAATGCGGAAACTCGCTTAAGTTGGAAGTCCAGTGGACTTCCAACGCGAGTTTCGTAGCGAGCGCGTTAACCGCGCGAGCGTTCCTTCAGTCGCTTTGGCTGTTAAAGGTTTTAACCACAGGCGCGTATTTTTGTTGCGAAGTGTTAGTAAGTTGCCCAATAGTTAAGTTAAGAACTTTAAGAGTTGGGGGATTTATGGAAGACTTTGGGCAGAATTTTGGGCAGAATTATGCGCATAATTTTAGGTTTAATAAGCCTGCGTCTGATTTGCCTCGGAGACGAATTGCAACGTCTTTAGAAGAATTTTCTAACAGCAATTTTGGTAAAAATTTTAGTGACGACTATTGCGAAAAAGCTTGTAATTCTTTTGATGAAGAAATTATAAGTAGCAAAACTTCTCCTAGATTTCACATGAAGCCTGTACATACGCTTGCTTTAATGCTGATACTAGTTGCAGCTCTTTGTGCAAGCCTGACAATGCTCATTTCTCAATCCTTAACATATCAACGAGTTCAGAACGAAAAAGCAGGCGCGTTTGCAATAGAAAACGACGATACTAGTCGCGAAAAGTCTTCTTTTAATAATGTAAAAGATAAGAATAAAAATGATGATGAAGAAAAAAGCGTAAGTAATGAAAGCGACGAAAACAGCGGAGGTGACGGAAGTGACGGAGATGACGTAAGCAAAGGCAACGGCGGCAGTAAAGGCAACAGAGGAAGTAAAGGTGACAGTAACGACAAAAGCGACAGTAATAACAAAAGCGACAAAAGCAACGAGAATACTGCTTCTCATCAAAGTAACACTGGCAGAATCAATATAAACACTGCAACGCTTGATCAACTACAAACCTTAAAAGGAATCGGCCCCAAAACTGCTGCGCGCATTATTGCTCAGCGTAAAAGAGTTGGTTATTTTCGCAGTTTAGAAGATTTGATGCAAATTAAAGGAATTGGACCTAAAACCTTGAATAAATTCCGTGGGAATGTTGACGTCAAATAGGTGAATTATGCGAGAAAACGTAGAAAAAGTAGAAAACGTTTCTGGAAGTCGTGACTTTCGTATGATTCCTGTTGCTGCAGCGTGCTGGGCTGGGTGCTTAATTGGAAAATTCTTATGCAATTTTACTATAATTTATTGCATTTCAATAGTTTTATTCAATGCAACTATAGTTTCGATTTTTATATTTTGCAAAAAATTTAAGTTTTTTATATGGCGCAGAACAGTTTTAGTAATAATAAACGTTTTTGTAGCTGCGTGCATGCTTTCGTACATAACTCAATATGTGATATCTGGTGACGTTATTATGCGAGAAATACGCGGCAATAATCCTACTAAAGCACTGTATTTTCAAGGAAATAATGCCGAGCGCGCGCGATTTGCAGAATTTACAGTAGTTGCTCCTGTGCGCTCGTCTAGAAGTTTTAAAGGAGATTGCCAAGCTAATGTTCAAGTGCATAAGTTTGATGCGCAAAAAAGTTACGTTCAAGCGCGACTGTATGCGTATTCGCCAATATGCAAGCAACTTAGCTATGGTTCGAGCCTAAGCGTTCCTGTTAGCGTGAAAGCTTCGAGATTTGATAGTAGTAAGCCTGAATTGCATGTAGAAAAAACTCAACGAAACTTGCATGTTGTACAAGACTCAGACTTTTGGCATAAAGCTGTTAGTAATTTGTGGAAATCGTTTTATGACGTAACAAATAAGCTCGATATGCAAGGCAGAATGTTGGTTCCTGGAGTAACTGTTGGCATGCTTGGACAAGAATATGTGCCAGTAGAGGATGCAAGTTCACTTGAGCCGGTCGACGAAACTTATGCGAATATGACGCGTCAACATTTTCAACATGCTGGAATCATGCATGTTATGGCAGTTTCAGGTGGGCACTTTTTGCTACTTAGTATGATTATTCGCAAGTTTTGCGCACGATTACTGTTGCCTCGTTGGTCTACATCTTTAATACAAATTACGTTGCAAATTGCTTTGGCTGCAATAGTTTACCCTTCTGCATCTGTGCTTCGAGCGTTAATTATGGGAATAATATCCGCTGTTGCATGGTGTTGTAAACGACCATACCAGTCAGCTAGTGCTTTAAGTTGGACTGTTATAGGCGTGCTTGTGGTAAATCCCTCATACGCTTGGGACTATGCTTTTGCTCTTTCTTCCGCAGCAACTTTGGGAATTGTTGTTATGGGAGTGCCGATTTCTAAAACGTTTGCAAAATATATGCCATCTTGTGTTGCTTCTGCGCTAGCTATAACGCTTTCTGCACAATTTTGGACTATGCCAGTGCAAATTCTTATGCAACCGGAAGTGTCTTTTATGTCTGTGCCAGCTAACTTAATAGTTGCGCCTCTTATGGATTGGGCAACAGTGTTCGGCTTAATTTCGCTAGTTTGTGCGAGCTTTAACGATGGATTATCGCTTATTTTTGCGAAAGCTTCATCAATTGGAACAAGCTTTATGGAAAAGTGCGCGTATTGGTGTGACGAAGCAGCTTTTGGTGTGTTTCCTTGGATGAAGGGTGCTGCTGGAGCGTGGATGATGGCAGGGGTAGAAGTTGCAATATTTGCTGTTTTTATGCTTGCTTTTCGTGTCTTTCACAATCGAGCTTGCGTTCAGCGTATGAGCATAATCGGGCAATTATGGGAATCTTCTGCAAAGCGAACCATAAGTGAAGCCGCGCAAATCTTCGAGTAATACTAAACACGCACGCATATTCGAATGCAATATTATGATGGTTAAGAGTTGGTTGGTTTAAGGAGCATTATGGCAGCAAATAATAAGCGCGCGCAACGCGTTATGCCAGTTACGCTGGTAGTTGGAGGTGACGCTTACTTAAACGAGCTTAATGCTCGAACTGTGCGTGAAAAAGTTCAAGAAAGTGCTCCGGATGCTGAAATTATTGAACTCGATGCGTCAACTGCGGATCAGTACGCATTTGACGAAGCTGTAGGTCCTTCGCTTTTCGGTGACGGAACGATTGTAATAATAAATAATTTGCAACAAGCAGACGAGTCTTTAGTAGACGCAATCGAAAATTTCTGCAAACAAGCGCAAAATAGTGAAAATAATGCGCAAAATAGTGAAAATGGCGAAAATAATTTTGTAGACTCTTCTGCAACTTGGGTTATTGCACGTCACGAAGGTGGGCTTAAAGGAAAGTCTATTATTACGCGCCTAACGAAAGCTGGCGCAAACACAATTACAGTGCCGGATCTTAAAAAAGACGATGCAAAACTCAACTTTGTTATGAGCATATTTGAGCGTCACAATCGAAGCATTGAGCCTCAAGCAGCACAACGTCTTGTGTCAGTTTTGGGAAGTAAAACAGGAGAGCTTGCAGCATTATGCTCGCAATTATGCTTCGATTATGATGATAATCCAATAACGCTTGATATTGTCGATCGATACTTGATTGCAGATCCGCAAGTTACCGGCTTTTTTGTTGCGGATAAAGCTGTTGCAGGTCATGCAGGTTCTGCTGTGCTTGCAGCAAGAACTGCAATTGCTCAAGGAGTTGACGCCATAGTATTAATAGGTGCTTTGGCTGCAAAAGTACGCGTAATTGCGCTCGCAATGGCAATTCGCAACGGCACGATTTCTAGTGCTGAAGCGAAAGTAAACCCGTGGGCGCTTAAAATGGCAATGCGTCAGCTTGCTGGATGGAATAGTGCAGGTGTTTCTCAATGTTTACAATCTTTAGCTTGGGCGGATGAGCAGTGCAAAGGCGGATCTAGTGACGCGAATTATGCGCTTGAAAAATGTATTATGCTCATTGCGGCTCGAGGAAATTAGAAAGCGTAAATTAAGAATCGTAATTAAGAATCGTAATTAAGAATCGTAATTAAGAATCGCAAATAGGAATTGTAAATAGGAAACGTAAATTAAAAATCGTAAATTAATAACTGCAAATTAGAAAGATTGTGTTAAGTATGAAAGAAGAAACGGTGTCAGAACAGCAAAAAGTTTGTACTGTGCCTACGGATGCTGATATGCGTGAGCTTGGCAAAGCTGTGGCAAAACTAGTTAAAGAAGGCGACGTTCTGCTGCTTTCTGGCCCTCTTGGAGCTGGTAAAACAACGTTTGCGCAAGGTTTTGGCGCAGGGCTTTCAATTAGTGAGCCGATTGTGTCTCCAACTTTTACGATTGCGCGAGAATTGCATGGCACTTTTGCGGATGGCAAGCCTGCGACTTTAATTCACGTTGACGCTTACCGTTTGGGTGGCGAAGATTTTGCTCCGGGTCAAGATACTGTTTCGCGTTTACTTGACGAGCTTGAATCTTTGGGGCTTGACGAAGCTTTGGAAGAGCCGGGAGACGGCACTGTTGTGCTTATGGAGTGGGGTGAGCAAATGGCTGGAGTGCTTGCTGCTGAGCGTTTAGAAGTTCATATTGCAAGACCTATTGATTCTTCGCAAGTAGACGATTTTACTAGCGACGGTGAGCGAATCGTAACTTTGAAAGCTGTCGGCAAGGATTGGCTTAATCGACTTGCAAAATTGTAATTAAGAAATAGGCAGAGTAATACGCGAGTAATACATAAGTAAATAACGCAGTAAATAACGCAAGTTGTGCTAAGCGAGTAAGCTAGTCTGGTACGTGATTTCGAGGAATAAATATGAGTAATACGCTGATTATTGACACATCATTTGGCTCTACTGTCGGAATTGTGGGTCATGAGCCGATTGTTGAAACCGACTCGCGCACTCACGTGGAGCGTTTACAAGTAAATATTGCAAAAGTTGTGGAGGACGCGGGACTTAAGCCTTCGGATATTGATCGCGTGGTTGTGGGAGTAGGTCCTGCTCCTTTTACTGGTCTTCGCGCGGGATTGGTTGCAGCGAAAGCGATCGCGTTTGCAAATAATGCTGAAATTTTGGGGTGTGATAGTCTTCTTCCTCAAAGTTTGATGATGCGCTCTGGTGCGTTTGAAAAAGCTCGCAAAAATGGCGTTATTTGCAAGGATTTGCTACTAAATATTCCGGATTCTGTGGATTTTTGCGACTCTAATATTCGTCACTACGTGCTTTCACTAAATGATGCGCGCCGTCGCCAAGTGTACATGTCCTTGTATGACGGCGAAGGCAATGCGCTGATAAATATGGATATTGACTATCCGCAAAATGTTGTGGCTCGTGTGAATGAGTATTTAGCAAGACAAACTAACGAAAATTATTGCGTGGATGTGCTCGGTCACGGTGCTAAAAAATACGTTGAAGATTGGCGCAATATTGCCAATGTTGGCGTTATTGCTGAAGTTTGCGCGCTTGACTTGGGTGTGCAAGGTTTGCAAATTTTCGAGCAATGCTCTTTGGAATGTGCAAATAAAGATGAGTACGTAAAAGCTGTTGAACCGCTGTATTTGCGCCGTCCGGACGTGTCTGTGCCAAATCCGCTTAAGCATGTGCTTGGCTCTGGCGAAGCGAATAAGGCAAAAGAGAAATAGAAGCGTTTTAACGATTTGAGTAATTATGATTGTTGATATAACGCGTTCTCAATTTCCAGCAGTAGCCGAGAATTGCAATATAGTTCCAAAGTGCGATTTTACTTGCGATGAGTTAGCGCAAAAAATAGCGCCTATTGAAGCTGACTTGTTTGGCAAAGGCTCATGGAATGAGAGCATGATTTCGCAAGAATTACAAGCTCCTATGCGCGCGTATTACGCTCAAATCGACGAAAATACGCATACGTTATGCGGGTATGCTGGCTACTGGTTTGACGGCGACGACGCGCAAATAATGACAATTGGCGTTGCAAAACAATATCAACGAAAAAGCGTAGCCTCTAAGCTTTTGTTGACAATGATTAAAACTGCAAAACAAATTGGTGCTAAACGCATGCTGCTAGAAGTGCGAGTTGACAATGTTCCTGCGCTCGCGTTGTATGAACGTTTTGGTTTTAAGAAAATGGGTTTGCGAAAACGTTACTATCAGCCGGAAGGTGTGGATGCGTACACAATGTGCGCTAATCTAACCGCAAAAAATAACGGAACTGAGGAATAACGAGGAATAACGAGGAATAAAATGAGCGAAGCAATCGTATTGGGAATTGAATCAACTTGTGACGAAACTGCCGCAGCTATTGTGCGCGGACGCACGCTGGTGTCAAATGTGGTGGCATCTTCAATGCAAGAGCATGCGCGCTACGGCGGTGTGATTCCAGAAATTGCTTCTCGTGCGCACGCTGAAGCTTTTGTGCCGGTTGTTTCTAAAGCTTTAGCAGACGCAAACATGGATTTAAGCGATGTTGACGCGATTGCAGTAAGCGCAGGTCCTGGTCTTGCTGGCTGCTTAGCTGTGGGAGTTTCGGGAGCTAAAGCATTAGCTTGGGCTGCAAATAAGCCGATTTATGGTATTAATCATGTAATTGGGCATATTGCAGTAACGCAATTGCAATTCGGCGATGTGCCGGAAGATGTACTTGCTTTAATTGTTTCCGGCGGTCACACTTCGCTTCTTCACGTGAACGATATTGCTAAAAGTATTGACGTTGTTGGCACAACTTTGGACGATGCTGCCGGCGAGTGCTTTGATAAGGTTGCGCGATTGCTTGGATTCCCATACCCGGGTGGTCCTCATATTGATAGGCATGGAAGGCTTGGAAATCCGAATACTTTGAAAGTTCCGCAAGGTTTAACGCAAGGTCGTTCCGGCAAAGAGCATCCGTACGATTTCAGCTTCTCGGGTGTAAAAACTGCTGTTGCTCGTTGGGTTGAAGCGCGTGAAGCTCAGGGTCTTGAAATTCCAGTTGATGACGTGTGTGCTTCTTTGGCTAATTCTGTGGCGGAAGTGCTTTCTAGAAAAGCTATGATGGGCTGCGAGCAGTACGGTTCTAAAACGCTTATGATTGGTGGCGGATTCTCCGCTAATTCGCAGCTTCGCGAGCATTTGTTGGCTTGCGGCAAGGAGCATGGAATTGAAGTGCGTTTGCCAGAGCTTAAGCTTTGCACGGATAACGGTGCGATGGTTGCAATGCTAGGCGTGAATTTGGTAGAAGCAGGGGTTCGTCCTTCTGCTCCTGATTTTGCAATCGATTCTGCTATGCCGCTTACGACGGTGAGCTTATAATAGTAGAAATAATAAAAGTCGCGCTAAGAAATCGTGCTCTAAAAATAAGTGAGGTGTTTTGTGCAGTCAGTTAATTCGCGTAGTGGAGTGTTACGAGTAGGTGAGAAGATTCAGTTCACCGATCGTAAAGGTAAGCGAATTACTGCACAGCTTGTTGCAGGCGGGGTTACGCAAACTGAGCACGGTCTTATTTGTCACGACGACGTGATTGGTCAAAGCGAAGGCGTTGTAATTACTACTGTTAGCGCAAAGCGCGAAACGCAACAAACTATTGTTGATCCTTCTAAATCGTCCAACAAACCTTGGAAGGCGGCGCGCGCTATTGGTGGCTGGGATTATGTAGTTATGCGGCCGCGCATGGTTGACTACGTGCTTTCTATGCCTAGAGGCGCGCAAATCATGTATCCGAAAGATATTGCTCAAGTAATTTCTCTTGGCGATATTCGTTCCGGTATGCGCGTTTTAGAGTCGGGTGCTGGATCTGGTGCTATGAGCTTAAGTCTTTTAGATGCGGTTGGGGAGCGCGGAAATCTTACTACGATTGAGCTTCGTCCGGATTTTGCGCGTATTGCTGAATCTAACGCAACTTTGTACTACGGAAAGCGCCCAGAATGGTGGAATTTGCTTACTGGCGATTTCGATTCTGTTGCAAAAACTTTAGAAGCTCACAGCGTGGATCGCATTATGCTAGACATGCTTGACCCTTGGAATCGTCTTGAACAAGCGCATCGCGTTATTGTGCCGGGAGGCGTGCTAATTTCGTACGTTACTACTACTACGCAAATGTCTCGAATGGCTGAAGCTTTGCGAGAAAGCGGCATGTGGACGGAGCCGGAAATTCAGGAAACCTTGGAGCGCACTTGGAAAGCTCAAGGTTTGGCTGTGCGCCCGGATCACGCGATGATTGGTCACACTGGATTTTTGATTGTTTCACGCGCAATGGCTGAAGGTTTTAGTGCTTTGAAGAAGCGTGAACACGGTACTAAAGATACTGTGAGCGATATTGACGATATGACAGCAGAAGAGCGCGCTGAACAGTTGGAAGACTTGTCTTTGCGCGATATTTCGGATCGTAAATTGCGTAAAGTTTTACGTGATTTAGATGTGCAGCTTGCGCAATTGCCGGAAGATTCGCAGTCGCAAGATTTGCAAGATTCGCAGTCTGCACAACAATCAGCGCATAATCAAGCTAAGTAGGAGAGCATTATGGCATCACCAATGAAAAAGCTTATGAAGAAAGCACATCATAGTAAGTACGTTTTGTTGCTGATGCGTCATGCGAAGGCTGAAGCTCCTGAAATGGGCGACGACTGGGGTCGTGGTCTTACTGATAAGGGCTTGAAGCAGGCGAAAATTATGGCAAAAGGCTTGGAATCTTTGAAGCTTGTGCCGAATTATATTGTGTGTTCTAGTGCGAATCGCACTGAGCAAACTTTGAAACGCATGTTGAAGCGTTTTGGCGACTCTCCTGTGGTTGAGTCGCGCAAAAGTCTTTATGATGGCGGCATGCAATCTGTTATGGACGAGTTGCAAGCGATTCGAGGCGATGTTCATACGACGATGATTGTTGGGCATGAGCCGACGATGTCGATGGCTGCGCAGTGGCTTTCTTCGCCTGATTCGGATCCGGATGTGCTTGGGGCGATGCGTTTGGGGCTTGCTAATGCGTCGGTTGTGGTGCTTGTGTCTGATCGTCCATTCGCGACTTGCGGCTTGCGCGGCGCCACGGCCCTCGCAATCCTTACGCCCAAATCCTTTGCCTAGCTAAGAATGCGCTGATTTCTGTTGTTCAAGGCACACTAGCATCAGTGCTGCCGCCCACACCACGCCAAAAAATAATCCCCCCGCTGCGCACCCACCCGTAGCTTAATTGCATAGTTTATGTTATTTTGATTGGTTTGTTGTGAGCAATGGAAATTGCTTGGTCGAGCAATATAAAAGCGGAGCGATAGTAATATCTTTTTGATAAATAACTATTTTTGAAAGAAAGTAAGTAAAAAACTAAACTTAACTATGCAACCTTTAAGTCTAAATAAGGTATAAGAGCGTAGCGCTGCGAGACAAGTAATTTCCATTGCTCACATTTCGCCAAGGAAAAGAAACACGCACGAAATTAAGCATATAAATTAATCTTATAACGACACCCCAAGTTCTTGAATGACCGCATTCAAGCATTTCTTTGCTAGGCTAAAGCGAGTCAAAGAAATTTTTTGGAGGATGTATGTCTACGGTTTTTACTTCGGTTTCCGGTTTTCCACGTATTGGCGCTAATCGTGAGTTGAAGAAGATTATTGAACGTTACTGGAAGCAGGATGCTTCTTTGGATGAAGTGCGTGAAGTTGCTCAGTCTTTGCGAGCTAAGCATTGGCGTTTGCAAGCTGAAGCTGGGATTGATTTAATTCCAAGTAATGATTTTAGCTACTATGACCAAATGCTCGATACTGCTATTTTGCTTGGTGCTGTGCCTGAGCGTTACAATGCTTTGAATTTTGAGCATGCTGAGGATACGCTTTTTGCCATCGCGCGCGGCTACCAGGGTGAGCGCGGCGATGTGACGGCTTTGCCTATGAAGAAGTGGTTTACTACGAACTACCACTATATTGTGCCGGAAGTTGAGAATCCGCAAGACTTGCATTTGGCTGGAACTAAGCCTTTTGACGAGTTTTTGGAGGCTCGCGCGCAGGGTTTGGAAACGAAGCCTGTGCTGATTGGTCCGTACACTTTTTTGAAGTTGGCTCGTACTCCTGAAGCTCAGGAGTTGGAAGTAACAGAGTCTGTGATTTCGGCTCTGGCTTTTGCTTATGCGAGTATTGTTAAGCGTTTTGGCGAGCTTCACGCAACTTGGTTGCAATTTGATGAGCCTTATTTGGCGTTGGATAAAGAGCAAGGCGATTTGGAGCTTTTTGAAGCTTTGTATAAGCCTTTGCTTGAAGCCAGGAGTGCGGAAGTTAAGCTTCTTCTTAACACGTATTTTGGCAATATTGCTGACGCTTACGAAACTGTGAATGATCTTGGTTTTGACGGCGTTGGCGTTGATTTGGTGGAAGGCAAGGAAGAAAATCTTGCAGCCATTGAGCATTATGGTGTGAACGAAAAAACTACGCTTTTTGCAGGCGTTGTGAACGGCCGTAATATTTGGCGCAACGATTATGCTGTAAGCCTTGGTTTGGTTGACGCTTTGCGCGAGAATATTACGGATCGCGTGGCTGTTTCTACTGCTTGCTCGCTTCTTCACGTGCCTTTTAGCACTGTTGGTGAGGATGCTTTGGGGGCGGATGTGTTGCAACATTTTGCTTTTGCTGTTGAAAAGTTGCAAGAGATTCGCGATATTGCCAATCTTTCTGCAGAAGGCGACGAAAGCCGCAAATCTAGTAACGTTTTGGCTAAAAATCAGGCTTTGTTTGACGGTTCACGCGTGAAAGCGGATGTTGCTGTTGCTAATCGTCTTGCGAATCTTAAAGATTCTGATTTTGTGCGATTGCCTAAGAGGGTGGAGCGTCAGCGTCTGCAAAAGGAATCGCTTGGCTTGCCGGATTTGCCAACGACAACTATTGGATCCTTCCCACAAACTAAGGATATTCGTAACGCTCGTGCTGATCTTCGTAAGGGTGAAATTACTCGCGAAGCTTACGACGAGTTTATGCGCAATCGCATTGCTCAGTGCATTGAGCATCAGGAGCAAATTGGCTTGGATGTGCTTGTTCACGGCGAGTTTGAGCGAAACGACATGGTTGAATATTTTGGCCAGCATTTGCGCGGCTTTAAGTTTACGAAGAACGCTTGGGTACAGTCTTATGGCACTCGCTGCGTGAAGCCTCCAATCGTGTGGTCGGATGTTTCTCGCGAGTCTGCAATTACTGTGGAGTGGAGTGCTTATGCTCAAAGCTGCACGAAGCATATTGTTAAGGGCATGCTTACAGGTCCTGTGACGATTCTTAACTGGTCTTGGCCTCGCGAGGATATTACGCACGAGGAGCAGACTCAGCAGTTGGCTCTTGCTATTCGCGATGAAGTGTTGGATTTGGAGCGCGCTGGTATTCGCGTGATTCAGATTGATGAGGCTGCTTTGCGCGAAAAGTTGCCGCTTCGTCGTTCTGATTGGCATAAGAAGTATTTGGATTGGGCTATTGCTGCTTTCCGCCTGGTTCATTCTGCTGTGGCTGCGACTACGCAAATTCACACGCATATGTGCTATTCGGAGTTTAATGACATTATTCGTGACATTGACGCTATGGATGCGGATGTGATTTCTTTTGAGGCTTCTCGCGGTGACTTGGTTGTGCTTGACGCTATTCACGACGCGCATTTTGAGACTGAGGCTGGCCCTGGCGTTTACGACATCCATTCTCCTCGCGTGCCTAGTGAGACGGAGCTTGTGGAGCGTATTCACGAGATTTTGCGCAAGATGCCTGCCGAGAAGCTGTGGATTAACCCGGATTGCGGTCTTAAAACTCGAGGTGACGCTGAAACTTGGCCAAGCTTGGAGAATCTTGTTTCTGCAGCTAAAGAGGTTCGCGCGCAATTGCAAGCTAACAAGCTAAGCAATCAGCAGTGCAATTCTCAGTGCAAGGGGTGAGTTATGCCATATAAACCAAAGTTTTCGCTGGAAGTTTTCCCACCTAAGCGCACATCTCCTATCGGTACGATTTATGATACTTTGGATGGGTTGAAAGGCCTTGACCCGGATTTTATTTCGGTTACTTACGGCACTGGAAAGCTGCAGGATCGTACTGCTACTGCGCGTATTGCGAATACGATTCGCTCCGAATATGGTATTGACGCGGTTGCTCATTTGACTGCTCGATACCTTGATTATGATGCTGTTGATGAAGCTTTGGAAATGTTTGATAATGCTGGTGTTTCCGGGGTTTTGGCTTTGCGCGGCGACGTGATTGCGGGCCAGGAATCGGCAGGCGTTTTTGAGCACGCTAGTGACTTGGTTTATTATATTCGTTCAAAGCACCCGGATTTGCCGATTTTGGGTGCTTGCTACCCGGAGAAGCATCCGGAAGCGGAAAGTTTGCAAGCGGATATTGATAATTTGAAGCGCAAGGTTGATGCGGGTGTTACGCATTTAATTTCGCAACTTTTTTACGATAACGAGGATTTTTTGCGCTTCCGTGATTTGGCGCGTGCGGCAGGCATTAATGTGCCGATTGAGGCTGGAGTGATGCCTGTTGCGAACGCTTCGCAAGTTAAGCGCATGACGAGTTTGTGTGCGTCTCGCATTACTTCGCAAGTTTCCGCAATGATGGATCGTTGGGGGAGTAATGCTGATTGCTTGCGCGATGCTGGCAGTATTTTTGCTTCTCAGCAGATTAACGATTTAATTGCTGAAGGTGTGGATGGCATTCACTTGTATACCATGAATCATCCGGGTATTGCGCGAAGGATTTGGGCGAATGTGAAGCCGCTTTTTACGAAGATTGGGTAGGTGGTAGCGTTTGCGAGTTTTGGGGGATTTCTTTATTTGCGGTTTTATTTTATGCAAAGGTGAGTGATAGGAATTACTTGTCTCGCAGCGCTACGCTCTTATACCTTATTTGGACTTAGCGGTTGTGTAGTTAAGTTTAGTTTTTTACTTACTTTTTCTGCAAAAATAGTATTCGTCAATAATATTATTACTATCGTTCCGCTTTTATATTGCTCGACCAAGCAATTCCTATCACTCACACGTTAATTCACTCACAATTGTTTTTGTTGTGGTGGGAAGAGTGCTTGGAGTGGCACATGCAGTAGCACGGATGTTAGTGTTCACTAATCAACAGGAATCAGCGTCTGCGCAGAGCGCAACTGCAAAACTTCATAAACGTGCATGCGTCCTCGCTCAGTGCGAAAAATCTCAAATCTCTACCACGCTAATATCCACACGACTGAAGGGCAGTGAGTATTGAAATTTAACATAGAGTGTGTGAGTGTATATAAATGTATATCTATGTATATATGCACAAAATAAATGCAATTTATTCTAAACATGTGTTTAGAATCGACGTTAAAAATGTAATCTAGCTTACATTTGCTATATTAATTTTGACCGCAAAAACCTGCCGAAAACGTTGAAATAAAGTCTCGCGGGGGGGGGGGTTAGTAGGCTATGCATCATAACAGATACATTGCAAAATATTCATATATTAGGTATTATTGAACATAAATCTCAACAAGGGATTCGTGCTTTTGAAAGCTGAGTGGAAGTTTTATATGTATCTGATTGTAGTTCAATCAGCGTTTGATTACTACATAAAGCTCTTCACTAATAAATTCATAAAGACTTATTCAGAGAGAATCGATATTAAGGAGATATCATTATGATAAATTCAAATTCCGGAAAGCACGCACGCAAGGTTACATTGGATGCTGCAGTAAGTAACGCGATTGCGAAGGCTGTGGATGCTCGCAAGGTGGCGGCGTTTACGGTTGGCGCTGCAGGCGTGTTAGCTGGTGCGTCGTTCGCTTTTGGTGCAACTCCGGCAATGGCGGCGGAGGTGAGTGGTACTCCTGATACTAAGCCGGATGTAGCTCAGACGCCTGTGACTGCTGGTGAGAATGCTGGGACTGGTAAGAAGGCTGAAGCTGGCGATAAGAATCAGACTGAAGCTAATAAAGAGGCTGGGTATAAGGCTGAGAATACCAATAAGCAGGCTGAGCAGAAATCCGAGAATACTGTAAATACTGATGGTACTGAAAATAAATCGACTGTTGTAAAGATTCGTGGTAAGCGCTCGTTGCCTGATGCTCAGCCAACCGACGAGACTGCAACTGAAAATCAAGATCGCGCTTCTGATGGTTCAGCAGGTCAAGATCCTAATAAAATTAATCCAGACACAACGGATACCTCTAATACCAAGATTGATATTGACGAGAATAACGCTGACACTATGCCGAACGTGTATGGCTGGGGAAGCTCAGACAATACATACAGCGTAGATGGTGAAAAGCATACTATTACTTTCCATTTTGCAAAGCCAAAAGATGGCAATATTACCAGTATCGCTATTTTCCCTGCTAAGACGAATGGTTTCAATAATGAGAAAAGTGAGAGAGGTATTGATTTTTACTCGAAAAATTCAGGTAAACACCAAGCTTATTCTGGCGAATATGAGTTTACTGCGAATAATGATGGTTCTGCTGACCTTAAGATGACAACTCTTTTTAGGGATGGTAACCTTAATGGAGGCGCTGAGAAGTATACAGCCAGTCGCTCTATTTTCGTGTACGTAACTAAAGATAATAACGAAACTGTTGCTTATAAAACAAACGTATTCCGTGCTGTAACGCTTGTGCCGCCAAAAACTTCCGGCTCTGTGGTGCTTAAGTATAACGAGCAGCTTACTCCTGAAAAGGTTCAATCAGCAATTACTGCCGCTGGCAATATTGAGACAGCGCGTAGTGATAAGAAGTCTGTAAATAATCAGCTTTCTGATAAATTTACAGAAAATATTAACGTAAAAGCTGATGGTGCTTACGACAAGACTGCATTTGAGGCTATTAATAAGGAAACCTCAGCTCAAGGCGCAACGGATAAGACTTACGTAGCTGGCGCGAAGACGCTTAACACCTATATGGTTACGGATTTGGGCTTTAAGTCGCAAGCTATTCCGCTTACGGTTGCGCGCTACGACACGCGTATCGACAAGCCAACTGTTGAAGATCCAACTAACGTTTCGCAAGAAGTAAAAACCGACATCATCAAAAAACTTGCGGCGCTTAACAATGTTGCCCAAGACAAGGTAAGTATCAACGACAAAGGCGAAGCTGTAATCAACTTTGATGGCGTGGATGCTAAGGACGCTCCTAAGATTGCGCTCAAAGACCTCGTCCTCAAGAATCTCAAAGCTGGCGAGTACGTTGTTCCAAGCGATGATAAAGCAGTCTTTGTTGCTAACCCACTCGATTACTCGAAAGACGAGATTGCGCGCATTAAGCAGGCTATTTTTGATGCTAATAAGACCAATAAAGACCTTAACCTTACCAGCGTAGATCAGATTTCACTTGAATATCTTAAGGGCGATTTTACTAAAGCTGGTCAAGCTAATCAGGGCATCTCGAACGGTCAGGCGGAAAATACGATTACCGTTAAGATCAAGACCGATAAGGCAGTTGCCGAGTTTACGTCTGATATAAAGGCTAATAAGCTTACAAAGCTTCCAAATATTCGTACGGATTACGACGTTACTTGGACTAAAACCAAGATTGATGGTCGCGAAACCGACGAAGGTATTTCTTGGAGTAATGATAGTCACACAACTATCATCTACCGTTACGACCCAACCGCAGCAAAAGAATTTGATACAACAAAGATTCTTGGTTTGTTAAAAGCTACGCCAAAAGACAAGCAAGCTGGTTTGCGCGACCTTACAGGCGGCGAGCAGCTTACCTATGAAGGTACAGGGAATAACGCGAAAAAGTCGCACATGCACTATGCGCTGCAAAATGGCGAGCCAACGGGCGAGCTTACGCTTGGCAATATGGGTGGTCCATACTGGTCTGGGAATCAGAAAGTTTCTAATTCTGACGTAGACCTCGGTGATAATTTATCAGATGCTGGTTCGTATTCATGGGATACAGAGGCTGGCTCTGTAACGGTGGCTGCTAAAAAGGGCAAGATTTTCAAGGCGCGTCTGTTTGTTGAGCCGTATGCAATGACATACTATAAGCATGTTTATCTGGAGCAAGGCCGCAATCCAGGCAATACAGCAAAGGCAATTAACGTTATCTTTGTGCCGCAGACGAATCATAAGACGAAAGACCTTTCGGATTCGATTGGCGAGCACAAGACCGAAAACGTTGAGGGCAAGGATGTTCCAACACAGTCGAAGTATTACAACGCGTCTGCTGATAAGAAAGATGCGTATGAAAAGGCATTAAAGACTGCAACAGACTTGCTTGCAACTGTTAAGGACAAGCAAGAAAAAGACCTTACCGAAGAGCAGAAGGCGCAAATCGATAACGCTACGATTAACCTTAATAAGGCACGCGCCGAGCTTGATGGTGCTGACACCAACAAGGATAAGCTGAACGACTCGATTGATGCTAATGGTAAGGCTGCAGAAGGCACTACCGCCGCAACTGGCACGCAAGCAACAAACCAGTTCAAGAACGTAAGCGACCCTGACTTCAAGAAGGCAGACGGTTCTGATGATAAGGACAGAAACGAAGCTGCTAAGAAGGCAAAGACAGATTACGACAAGGCTCTTGAGGAAGCTAATAAGGTAAAGGAAGACAAGAACGCCACGCAGAAGGCTGTTGACGACGCTAAGGCTAAGCTTGATGCTGCGCGCGAAAAGCTTAACGACTTTACCACCAACAAGGATGAGTTGAATAATGCCATCGCTAAGGACGGCAAGGTAAACACGGGTAGGGATAATCAAGGCAATCAAACGCTGACAAATGCCGATCCAACTTACCAGAACTCGACTCCTGAACAGCGCAAGGCGTACGACGACGCTGTTAAGAAGGCTGATGAGGTCTTCAAGGATCCAAACGCTTCTCAAAAAGAAGTAAACAAGGCTATTGATGATCTTAAGAAAGCTAAGGCAGCACTTGATGCCAACGCAACCGACAAGGCTCCTCTTGCCGCTGCGGTGCAAAAGAGCTTAGATAAAGATCCTAACAAGCATAGCGTGTTCTACACGAACGCCAAGAATAAGACTGGCGATACTGCTGCTCAGCAAGCCGTTAAGAATTACGATGACGCACTTGCAAAAGCTAAGCAGGTTCTTGCTGACGACAAGGCCACCAAGAAAGACGTTGAGGATGCCAAGAAAGCACTCGAAGATGCTGAAAAGGTACTTTATGCTGAAACTTATCAGACAAAAGCAACTGATTTAGCGGAAGCTATTGCGGACAACTTCAGCGGTTATTTGATGCCGGCCTACTTCAATGCCTTTGATAAGGCACAAGCTGAGGGCAAAGATTCTCAGGCTGCTAAGGACTTCAAAGCCTATAACGACGCTTATCACGCTGCAAAAGACTTGATGGATGAATTAAATAAGCCTGGGAGCACCGTAGATCAGAAAAAGGTTGATGCGGTTAAAGAGCAGCTAATCGCTGCTCGCAAGATTATTGACACCTACGCAACCGACACCAGCAGACTTTCGGCTGCTGCGCTTAATGACTTTGCAATACAACACAGCCCAGCCTACGCGAATTTGAAAGAACTTGCCGAAAAGCAAAATCCTAGTGAAGAAGAAAAAGCTAAGGTAGAAGCTGCTAAAAAGGCTAAGGAAGCGTATGAAAAGGCAGCAGCGAAACTAACAGCTGCGCTTACTAACACGCTTCCGAAGGATCAAGCAAATGGTCATGATATTCCTGATAACATTATCCCAAAGGAAGATGGCGACCCTAACGATAAGGACTACCTGAAAGACATTCAAGCGCACAAGAACGGTGAGCCGCTGAACAGGGATGTTGACACAATCCTTAAGGAAATGAACGAAGCAGCGAAGGCACTGGATAAGTTTGCGACTAAGACCGACGAGCTGATTAAGTCGATTAACGAGGACGCAACCACTCATCCAAGCCCTGCGTTTAAGAACGCGTCGCAGCCAAGCTTCCAAAAGCCTGATGGCTCGGGACCGGATGATGCCAAGAACGCTGCTGCTAAAGCGGCAGCAGATGCCTACGGCAAAGCACTCAACGAAGCCAAAGACTTGCTCAAGAAGCCTGATGCTACGCAAAAGGAAATTAACGATGCCAAGGCTGCTCTTGACAAGGCTCGCGCCGAGCTTGACAAGTACAACACCGACGTCGCCAAGCTCAAAGCGAGCGTAAAGAAGCATGGTACCAAGGCAGACGTTCCTGCTCCAGAAGAAGGAACGCTTACCTCTGATGCGTATCGCAATGCGTCTGATCCTCACTTCATGAAGGAGCAGGATGGCAAGCTTGTTCCTGATGATGATAAGAACAACAAGGCCGCCGCAGACAAGAAGGCGTATGATGAAGCTTTGACAAAAGCTCAAGAGCTTTTGAAGAAGCATGATGATAAAGATACGCCGCAAGACGCAAAGCCAACTCAAAAAGAAATCGACGAGGCGCTGAAGACTCTTGACGAAGCTCGCAAGAAGCTTGAGGATAACTATAAGACTGTTACTACTGGTCTTGAGACAGAAATTAACAAGTCTACTGCTGAACATGCTCCTGCTGTTACTGAAGGCGACTTTGAAGCTACTCCAGAGTTCAAGAATGCTCAAGCTAAGACAAGCGATGGTAATGAAAATGCAGACGTTACTGCTTACAAGAATGCTCTTGCAAATGCTCGCAAGTTAGTAAGTGATGCAAAGGATACAAACAAGAAGAACAGCGAACGTCCAACGCAACAGCAGATTAACGATGCGTTCGATGCTCTTACTGCAGCTAAGAAGCAAATTACTGACAACTACAAGACGAATTTTGAAGCGTTGACTTCTGCCAAAGACTTTGCAGATGATGGCTTCAAGAAGACGCCTGAGTATCAAAATGCTCTTGCTAAGAAGACTGCTGGTGATCCAGGTGCTACAAATGACTTGGGTGAAACTGGCAAAGACACTGGCTTCGAGAATGTTCTCAATCAAATCAAGCAGAAGCTTAATGATGATAACTGGAAGAAGACAGCAACTCAGAAGTCTGTAAACAACTTGCTAAAGAAACTGCAAGCAGCTCAAGACAAGATTGCTAACAACTACAAGACTGATGCAAAGCTTCTTGAAAACGAAGTCGGCGATAAGGACGCACAGGGTCAACCTGTAACACCTCCGTTCGAGGCGTCGGTTGAGTACAAGAACGCGCTTGAAAAGAAGAACGCTGGTGACGCTACTGCAACGGAAAAGCTTAAAGCTTATGCCGAGAAGCTTGCTAAAGCAAACGAGCTTATTGAAAAGGTCAAGAATCCTGATCCAAACGCAAAGCCAGAAGATCGTCCAACTCAGAAGCAGGTTGATGATGCTCTTGCGGCTTTGAAGAAGGCCAAGAAGGATATCGACGACAACTTCAAGACCAAAGTCGACGCTCTTAAGAAAGAAACGAAAGAGCTTAAGGACGACGGCGGAGCTAAGCCAGACACCGAGAAGTTCGAAAAGTCTACCGAGTATCAGAATGCTCTTGCCAAGAAGGGTGCTGACAGCAAGGATAACGCAGACATACAAGCGTACAATGACGCTTTAGCGAAAGCCAATGAACTTCTTGATCTATTCGACGAGAGTGGCAATCCAAAAGCCAACATTCCAGCTGGAAAGCAACTCCCAACTCAGCAAGAAGTTGACGAGGCTCTTAAGAATCTGAAGGAAATTAAAGATAAGATTACTAAGAACTACGTCACCAGTCCGCATGACTTGCAAGAAGAAGTTGATAAGTCGAAGGGCGGAGATACTGACACCAGAACCGACGTGTTCGAGAATACTCCAGAGTTCAAGAATGCGACTGCTAAGGGTGATGACGCTGCTAAGAAAGCTCTTGACGACTATAACAAGAAGCTCAAGGCTGCCAAGGATCTTCTTGATAAGTTTGATCGCACTACTGGAAAGCCAAAGACTGATCTTCCAGATGGTACTAAAGTCCCAACTCAAAAGCAACTTGACGATGCTCTGAAGGATCTCCAAGCCGCCAAGAAGAAGATTGCCGATGATTACAAGACTGATCCTTCCAAGCTGAAAACAGAAGCAGATGCTGATGCTAAGTTCCGTGATTCTGTATTCTTTATGATTGGAATGACTGAGGATATTGACGCCTATAACAAGGCTTTGGCTGAGGCTAACAGTGTGCTTAAGGATCCGAATGCTACTCAGGCTGAGGTTGACGCGGCTTTGAAGAAGCTTCAGGCGGCTAAGTATAAGATTAATCACCCGTTTGGCATAGGCAGTGGTGTTGGAAGCGGTAGCGGCTATGATGCTGATGCTAGTGATTCTCAGAGTGCTTCGGTTGATAAGACTGCTTTGCGAGTCGAGGTTAATAATTCTGAAGCAGATTCTTCTGCTGCGTCTAAGGCGAATACTGCTGCTGCTAGAGCTTACGTGAAGGCTTTGGCTGAGGCTAAGCGTGTGCTTGCTGATAAGAATGCTACTCAGGCTCAGGTTGATGCCGCTTTGAGGAATCTTAAGGCTGCTAAGGCTGCGTTGCGTAATGCTTCCGGTAATGCTGGTGGTCTTGCTAAGACGGGTGCTGCAACTGGCTTGTTTGCAAGTCTTGCTGCAATCTTCTCCGGTCTTGGTGCTGCTGGCGTAGCTTCTCGCCGTCGTAAGCACTCTAACGAGTAGTCTATCGCGTAACTAAAATCCCTCGCAGGTTATCTTCCGATAATCCGCGAGGGATTTTTTCATCCGCTGCCGCTGCACATGCTGTTCCTGTAGCTTTGCGCCAGTGCTTTGCAAACGGTGACTATTTGTTGCTTAAAGAACATTAGCGTCCGTGCTGAGCGAAGACATGCTCGCGCGGGTAACGCGCTTGCTACGAAACTCGCGTTGGAAGTCCACTGGACTTCCAACTTAAGCGAGTTTCCGCTCCGAGTTACCTTCGCGCGCTACGCTTTAAGCGCTTCGGCAGGTCGTCGCGCAGAGCCGCAGGCTGCTGATTCGCCAAGCGAAGAAGAAAAATCGAAAAATCTCTGCGATAGACACGGTTATTAACGAATTAGCACGCAGAGTTTGGGGGATTTCTTTACGAGCACTAAAAGAGGACTGATGGAGCAACGTTCGTAGAGAACAAAGTATGCATGAGAGTCTTTAACAGCCAAAGCGACTGAAGGACGGGACGTGCGAGGAGAGAAATCCCCCAAAACTTGCGCCACGTTAAGAATGATGCCTAAAACTCGCCACGCTATGAGCGCGAAAGCAGGTAGTTTCGCAGCCTTGTACACCACCACAATGTAAAGTTGCGGTATGGAAAGTGCGAACATAACAGATAGTGCAACTACTGAAACCAACTGCAACGAAAGCAGCACGAACTCTTCCGCACTCACCTCAAGAAGCCTTATTAAAGCCGGTTTTGCTCGCCCGGATGCCGCACGTTGCGCAATGATGGCAATATGCAAAAACTGCAATAAAATATCGTTTGAAACACTACTAAGAAGCGCGCTCACAGTTGAAGATCCAGATTCTGCATTGCTTTCATTGCAAGATTTAAGTGAAACATACCCCGAAATAATAAATAATATTTCAACTTCAAATTCGCAAGTATCTGACTCATTAACAAGCCTAATGCAAGTATTAGGTGCGTCTAACGCGTTGGCAATGCTTATGCGCACAAGACCTAATCTTATAAAAGCTGCAGCAAATGACCCGAATCATCTTTTTGCAATGACTAGGGAAGAACGCGTAAAAGACTTACTCGAAGCAATACAAGCTTACACTGCAACAGTTGTTTCTTCTGAAAGCAGCGATTCTAACACAATTTACTTAACATCACTCGGCTTTGCACAAGCAGTTTCTGCGCTTCGTGCGCGCTACCGTGAGCATGTTGCTGCAATTATGGCGGCTGATTTAGCGAGCGCTGACCCTGTTGAAGTGCAGCCAGATATTAGTCGTAAGCTTTCCGACGCTGCCGATGCTGTTTTAGAGGCAGCGTTGTCTATTTCGCGAGGACAGGTTACTGGTTCTTCCGCATGCAGATTTGCGATTATTGCTATGGGCAAGCTTGGAGCGCAAGAAATTAACTACGTTTCCGATATCGATTTGATTTATGTTGTGGAGCCTGCGGATTTAAGCAACAAGCAGAACCAGGATGCTGCTTTGCGCGTTGGTGTTTCTATGGCAATGGTTTTGCAAAAAGTATGCCAGTCGGTGGTTATGGGCTCTGTGGAGCCTCCGCTTTGGCAGATTGATACTGCGCTTCGCCCGGAAGGTAAGGATGGTCCTCTTGTTCGTAGGCTTGATTCTCATAGAGAATATTATGAAAAGTGGGCGAGTAGCTGGGAGTTTCAGGCGCTTTTGAAGTCGCGCCCTGCAGCAGGGGATACGGATCTTGGAAAAGCTTATCGCGATATGGTTGAGCCGTTTATTTGGAAGGCTTCTGGTCGTGAGCATTTTGTAGCTGACTGCCAGCATATGCGTCAGCGTGTGGAGTCGCTTATTCCGGCTTCTCAACGCGATTTGGATATGAAACTTGGTAAAGGCGGCTTGCGCGATGTTGAGTTTACTGTGCAAATGCTGCAGCTTGTGCACGGAAGTGAGGATGAGTCGCTTCGAGTAAGGGATACTATTTCCGCTTTGCAAGCGTTGGCTCAAGGTGGCTACGTCTCTAGGTCTCAGGCGGCGCTATTGGCAGAACACTACCGTTTTGAGCGTGTTCTTGAGCATCGTCAGCAAATGTGGAGTATGCATCGCACGCATTTGTTCCCAGATTTGGGTGCGCAAGGAAACGGCGGCTTGGATCGCGCGCGCACAATTTCTACAGAGCAGCTTAACAACAATGAGCAGATTTGCCGCCTTGCTCGTGCTGTGCGGCTTCGTCCGGAAGAGTTAGTTGCGCGTTTTGATAAAGCTCGTCGTGAAATTCGGCACTTGCATAAGGATATTTACTACCGTCCGATGCTTCCTATTAACGCTCAAACGGATGCGGATCCTATTGTACTTTCGCCGGAGGCTGCTCGCGCGCGCTTTGCTTCTATTGGTTTTGCGGATGCTCGCGCAGCACAGTTGCATGTTGAAGCGCTTACAGAGGGGCTTTCTAGGGCTGCTAAAATTCATAGAATTTTGCTTCCGGCAGTGTTGAAGTGGCTTGGCGACGGGCAGAATCCGGATATGGGTTTGCTTGCGTGGCGGCGTCTTGCGGAGCGTTTTGGCGGAAAAAATACGTATCTTGGTTTTTTGCGTGATTCTCCTTCCGCAGCTCAGCGTCTTTGCCACGTTTTGGCGGATTCGCGCTATCTTGGCGACGCTATGATGCAGTCTATGCAGTCTATTACTTGGCTTGGAGACGACGAAGCGTTATCTGCGCGCGATAGGGCAAGTCTTGACATGCAAACTAGTGCAATGGTTGCGCGTTATGCAAGTAATATTGCGGATTTTGCGCAGTCTTTGCGCGCTCTTCGCCGGCAGGAAATTGAGCGAGTTGCTTTAGCTTGGATGTGTGGTCTAATTGATGACGATACTTCTATGCTTGCAATGAGTGATGTGTTTGATGCTATTTTAGATGCGACTTTGCAATGGTCCATGCGTGAAGCTGTGTCAGTCATGAATTTGAATGCTCCTCAAGCTGAAATTGCTATTATTGCTTTAGGTCGTTACGGTGGTAGAGAAGTAAACTTCTGTTCTGACGCAGATATTATGGTAATTTACAAGCCTGTTGGTGAAGATTGCGATTTCAACGCAGCTCACCGCTTTGCGCAAAAAACTGTAGATATTTTGCGTAATATTTTGCAAGGTCCTCTTACGCTTGAACCAAAAATCATGGTCGATTTGGATTTGCGTCCGGAAGGAAAAGACGGTCCGCTTGTTCGTTCGCTAGAATCTTGCGAAAAGTATTATCGTCAATGGGCTAGCACTTGGGAGCATCAAGCGTTGTTGCGAGCGCGTTTTGCTGCAGGTTCTAAGGAGTTGGCGGATGCTTTGCTTGATGGCGTTGTAAACGAATTGCGTTACGCTGCAAATCCTCTTAGTGATTCTCAGCTTGCTGAAACTCGTAAGCTCAAAGCGCGCATGGAAGCGGAGCGTTTGCCTCGAGGTGTGAGTAGGGACAGGCATTTGAAGCTTGGTCGTGGCAGTTTAAGCGATGTTGAGTGGACTGTGCAATTGATGCAATTGCAATATGCTTCAAAGCATGAATCTTTACGAGTAGTTGGAACTATGCAAGCGTTGAAAGCATTGCAATCTGAGCATTTTATAAGCGACGAGGATGCTGAAGTTTTAAGCCGCTGCTGGCATATGTGTTCCGCGGTGCGCAACGCAAACTTCTTGTGGTCTGGCTCAATGGCTCGCGCAGATATTATTCCAACTGACTCGTATTCTTTGGGTGGAATTGCAACTTACCTTGGCTACGAGCCGAACCAGGGCCGCGTTTTTGAAAACGATCTTTTAGCAACTATGCGTCAGTGCCGTGAAATCATGTCTCGTCTTTTCTACGCTCGCTAATTTCTCAATCTTTAGTCGCTTCACATTTATTGTTGCATTCTCTTCTTTAGGTTATAATTTCAGGACGGGAGGTGATTTTAATGAAAAATACAGTAATGAGTAATAATGTAAAAGAAAGAGCCAACACTTCAGTTTTTTATGCTGATGTTTCTGCGCCTATAAAACAAGCAGTCAGTGGTGAAAATTTAGAAGAAAATGACGAATTATTATCTACTGATTTTGCTGCAAAACTTATGCATAGTTATAAGCAGTCAGTTTCTGGTTTAGTGCGTCCGTATGCGGATGTTTTTGCTGAGTTAGAAAAGGGCTTGTAATGAGTTCCTTTGATATTCTTGTTACTCAGGATGCAGAAAACGATTTAAAAAATATAAGAGACTATATTGCATCTAATATCTCTAAGAAAACTTCCGTAAGAATTTATTAATTTTATTAAATCTAGTATCGAAAGACTGTCTCTTTTTCCTCAGTTTGCACCTGTAGTTAAGTATGAGCCTTGGAATTCACTTGGTGTGCGTCGTATTATTGTAAAGAATTTTCTTGTTTATTACAGAGTTGTTTTAGAAGAAAATACAGTTTATATTTTGAAGGTTACTTATGGTAAACGTAATCAACAAACTGTATTGGAACAAATAGATTTATTGGATTAAGTACTTATTAAATGTTGCATAATAAGTTATAGTTCTCCGCCACTCCGGGGGTGGGGGATTCGTCAACGCTAATCAGTAAAATTACGTAGGTCGCGTGTGGTTGCGACCGTTTGCCAATTGACGGAAGGTGAGCGGTACTTATTATGACGAACGCAATTTCTAGTTCTTTACATCAAACTTTTTCTCGCAGCACAATTGCAAATTCTCTAGCTGGCAAAAGTGTTGTTACATTAGACGATATTTCAACTGCGCAAATACGAATGCTCTTAGACAAAGCGCGATACATTGATTCGCACCGTAAAGAAGTGGCTCACACTTGCGATGGCAGAGTGTTGGCCACTCTTTTTTATGAGCCGAGCACGCGCACTCGCTTAAGCTTCGAAACAGCAATGCTGCGTTTAGGCGGAAAGGTAATCGGTTTTGCAGGTGCGCAACTTTCCAGCGCAAGCAAGGGTGAAACTGTAAACGATACTTTGAAAGTCGTGTCTAATTATGTTGATGTTGTTGCAATGCGTCACCCAAAGGAGGGTGCTGCTTTCGTTGCTACGCAAGCTGTGAGCACGCCTATTATTAACGCAGGTGACGGCGGCCACATGCACCCAACTCAAACTCTTGCAGACTTGGCAACTATTCTCGCGCGTTTTGGTCGCCTTAATAATCTCACTGTCGGTTTGTGCGGCGACTTAACTTATGGACGCACAGTTCACTCGCTTATTGAAACTTTGTGCCGCTTTGGAAACGTTCATTTTGTGCTGATTAGCCCGGATGAGCTTAAAACTCCGCAGTACGTAATCGACCGCATTAATGACACTCCTTCGTGCACTTACGAAGAAACTCGCGACTTGATGGAAGTTATTGGCAAGCTTGACGTGCTTTACATGACTCGCGTGCAAGAAGAGCGTTTTACGGATCGCGAGCAATACTTGCGACTTCGTGACACGTACATTTTGACTGAAGAAAAATTGCAAAAAGCAAAGTCGCATATGCCTGTGCTGCATCCGCTTCCTCGAATTAACGAGATTTCTGTTGACGTTGATGACGATCCTCGCGCAGCATATTTTGAGCAGGTTAAAAACGGTATGCTTATGCGTATGGCTTTGGAAAGTTCCGTTCTTGGAGACGAGCTTTGCGGCTACGAACCAACTGATTTTGTAAACGTGCCAGAAGACGAATTGCAAGCAGTTGACGCACATGGAATTTCATTAACGGATCCTCGCGTGCACGTAACAGACGTGAATGCGCCTGAAGATCTTACTTGCCCGAATCCTCGTTGCATAACAAACAGCGAACTAACTCTTAAACGTAAGTTCTACAAAGCTGATTCCGTAAGGCAAGAGTATCGTTGCATGTATTGCGACGAAGAAGCAGAAACTAAATAAAAAATTTAATAATATTATTATATAACTGTAAAAATTACGCAAAACCAGGAGTGAAATGAACGAATCAGGCACCTTAACTTTGCGCAATATCTCTGTGTGGGATACTAGCGAACGTATTGATCTTATTGTTGATGGCGTTCGTCAGGATGCCCTTATAGAGCAGAATGCGCGCGTTACTGGCGATATTGACGCAAGTGATTGGGTTGTTGCTCCTGGTTTTGCAGATCCGCATGTGCATTTTAGAGATCCAGGACAAACAGCAAAAGAAACAATGATGACCGGCAGTGAGGCTGCTGCGGCTGGCGGTTATACGCAAGTTTTGATTATGCCAAATACTGTTCCAGCTCTTGACGGCGAGCCTTGGGAAGATGCTCCATTTGATGTAGATAATGTAGTCGACTATTTGCAGCGCTATGGCTGCATTTACGGCGTAAAATTGCCAGTTCGCTACGATTTGAGCGTGTGCGCATCATTGAATCGTAAAGGCTTAAAGCCAAGCAATATTGAGCTTTGGAAAAAGTATGTTGCTGGAATCGACGACGACGAAAAAACTTCTCCTATGAAAAAGCACCCGATTACTGCTATAAGCGACGACGGTGCTGCAGTGCCTGAACCGATTTTGCGAGATGTGTTAGCTATGGCAAAACAAACTGGTTTGCCATTCGTGGAGCATTGTGAGCATCATGATACGGGAGCTGTGAACGAGGGTCCGGTCGCAAAAATGCTTGGTGTTGGTGGAATTCCAGCTTCTACTGAGCTTGCAATTGTTCAGCGAGATATTGATGCTTCCCGCGAAACTGGCGTACATGTGCATTTCCAGCATGTGAGCACTGCTGCTGCGTTTGAAGCTATTCGTAAGGCAAAGAAAGAGGATTTGCCGATTACGTGCGAAACTGCGCCTCACTATCTAGCTTTGTGTGATGAGGATGTTTTGCGATATGGTGCTATGGCTAAGATGAATCCTCCTCTTCGTTCAAAAGCGGATCGTCAAGCAACGCTCGCTGCTATTGCGGATGGCACAATTGACATGATTGCAACAGATCACGCGCCTCACACTGCGGAAGAAAAGTCAGGAGATTTTGCAAGCACTCCTAACGGAATTATTGGGCTTGAGTGCGCGTATGGCGTGTGCCGCAAAGTTTTGGTTGATGCAGGATATACGGACGATAAGCATTTAATCGAATTAATGGCAGTAAATCCAATGCAATTGATGAGCAGAAGACCTACTGATATTGCGGCTTTGCTTAACGTTTCTTCGCGATGCGCAAACAAGCGAACGCTGCGTTTAAGTATTACTGAGCACCCTGAAAACGTTGATTTAGTGCTGATTAATATGCGCGAAAATTGGGCGGTTGACGCAAATTCGTTCCATTCAAAAGCTCGAAACACTCCTTTTGATGGATGGCAACTTACGGGCAGGCCTGTTGCGACGATTATTGGTTCAGAAATTGCTTTCTCGAGAATGTGATTGATTAAATATAAATTTGGAATGGTAGTAAATTATGGACGAACTTATTGAAGCGATTGCAACCAAGCAAAATCCTAGCGTAGTGGGCTTGGATCCTAAGCCTGGAATTGTTCCTGCCGAAATTATTAGCTCTCTTGCGGACGAAGTTTTGCAAGAAGTAGAAGGCGAGGATGCGCTGCCAACGCTTTTAGCTACAGCTTATTTTGAGTTTAATCGCGCTATTATCGACGCGGTTGCAGATTTTGTGCCGGCTGTAAAGCCGCAAATTGCGATGTACGAAGCACTAGGTTCCGCTGGAATGGACACGTACGCAATGACTTGCGAATACGCAAAATCGCAAGGATTAGTTGTAATAGGTGACGCAAAGCGCGGAGATATTGGCTCTACAGCTGGTCAGTATGCTGCTCATTTAAGCGGTTTCGCTAATCTTTCTTCATATTTTGAAGACGAAAATGCTACTGGTAACGCGCTTCCTCAATCTCTTAAAAATCTTCTAAAAAGCTCTAAAAATCTTGACGTTTGGCATGAAGATTCGCTTACAGTAAACCCTTATATGGGTTCGGATGGCGTGAAGCCTTTTATCGATGAAGCGGTAGCGCACGATAAAAGCATTTTTGTGCTGCTTCGCACTTCGAATCCTTCTAGCAAAGAGCTGCAGGAGCTTATTTTGCAAGATGGCAAGCCAGTGTATGAGCATATGGCTGATTTGATTGAGAACTGGGGTGCTTCAAGCATTGGTAAGCACGGTTATTCAAGAGTTGGTGCAGTTGTAGGTGCCACGCATCCGCAGGAGGGCAAGCATTTGCGCGAGATTATGCCGCACACTTTCTTCTTGGTTCCAGGCTATGGTGCTCAAGGCGGTACTGCTCAAGATGTTGCTGGAATGTTTGATGCAAATTCTGAAGGTGCTATTGTCAATTCTTCGCGCGGTATTATTGGTGCTTGGAAAAAGTCTGAAGATTACGCTAAAAATCAAGGGCACATGTCTCTCGATGACATTCTTGATATTGTGCGTGATTCTGCAGCTGTTGCTGCGAAAAATATGCGTGACGACTTGAGAAATGCAGTGTATCGCTAGAATGTATAACTAAAATAAATATAACTAAAAATATAATTAAAATTAAAAATAAAACGCAACGGTACAAAACACATACAAGGGTAGGGGAAACCACATGAGTGATGGCATGTTTATTCCAACGCGAAAAGCCTCTGGAAACGCCATAATTACGTTACGTGAAGACGCTTTTGATTCTTCCGGCTCAAGTTCTGCAGACGAAAGCAATAATGCAAAATATTCGCGCCTTTGGGGGCGTAGAGCTGTAGAAGTACTCAATAATGAGAAGCTAGACGAAGGCGTGTACCGTTTGACTTTGCGAGATTCTGAGATTGCTAAAAAAGCTGCTCCTGCGCAATTTGTGAACTTGTATTCCCCTGACCCGACTGCTATGCTTCCGCGTCCTTTTGGAGTTGCAAGCGTAGAAGGCGATACTTTTACTTTGATTTTTGCTGTGATTGGCAAAGGCACTGCTAAGTTTGCTGAGCTTAAGCCAGGAGATAGCATTGACGCTCTTGGACCTTTGGGACTTGGCTTTAATATTTCCAAACCTGCACATTATCTGTTGGTCAGTGGCGGCTTGGGTGTGCCACCTATTTTGTGTGCTGCTCAAGCGCTTTCAAAGTGTGAAGATTCTAGCGTAACGGCAGTGCTTGGCTACCGTAATAAGCGTTTTGCAGATGATTTAACGAAAGAATATATTTCAGACGTACACAGTATTACGAATGCTGAAGGAACTGTTATTACGCTGCTAGACGAGCTTGAAGAAAGTCAGCATTTTAATTTTGGAGACGATTTACCAACGGTGATTTTGTCTTGCGGTCCTTTGCCTATGATGAAAGCCGTAGCTCACTGGGCGCATGAAAGAAATATTGAATGCCAACTCAGTTTGGAAGCGCGTATGGGCTGCGGATACGGAACTTGCGTTGCTTGCGTTGTTGACACTTTGGAAGGCAGGCTGAAAGTTTGCAACGACGGTCCTGTTTTTGATGCGAATCGTTTGGGTTGGGAGTAAAAAATATGAATGCTGTAAATAATGACGAAAATAATTCTGTAAATAACGCAAATTCCGCAACAAATTCCGCTGAAACTTTTGGCTTTGACACTAGCCACGTTTGGAAACATCCAACTCAAGTTGCAGGCGTTAAGTGGAAAAACATGGTTGGTACAGCTTCTGGAACTTTCCAGCTTGCAGCTTGCCGACGTTTTTACGACGTAAGCCAACTCGGCGCAATTTGCACAAAAGGCGTTTCACCTGTTCCGTGGGAAGGAAATCCTTCTCCGCGCACTGCAGAATCTCCTTCTGGCATGGTAAACGCAGTTGGATTGCAAAATCCTGGCGTCGACCACTACTTAGTAGACGAGCTTCCGAAACTAAAGAAAATGGGAGCGCTTGTTATTACTAATGTTGCAGGGCACAGTGACGACGATTATGCGCAAGTTGTTGAAAAGCTTGCAGATTCTGCTGCAGACATGCTTGAAATTAACGTAAGCTGCCCAAACGTAACTCACGGCGGAATGAGCGTTGGCACGGATCCGGTGGCATTACACCGCTTAATTAAGCGACTTCGCGCAATGACAGATAAGCCAATGATTGTAAAAATGACGCCAAATGTGACGGATATTGTCTCGATTTGCAAAGCTGCAGTTGATGCTGGAGCAGATGCTTTAAGCATGATTAATACGCTTGTTGGTTTGCGAATTGATATTCGAACAGGCGAGCCTATTATTGCAAACCGCACAGGCGGTGTTTCCGGTCCTGCAATCTTCCCGATTGGTCTTGGATTTGTGTGGCGAGTTCGTCAAGCTATGCCAGATATTCCAATTATTGGCATTGGTGGCATTGATTCCGGCGAAAAAGCTTTGGAATACTTGTATGCTGGCGCTAATGCTGTAGAAGTTGGTGCTGCCGCTTTGGTGGATCCTACTGCTCCTATTCGCATTGCTCGCGAGCTTGATGATTTGCTTGATTCTCGTCCAAAGCTTGCGTCTTTACTTGCCGAAGGAAAGACTTGGCGCTGAAATTAAGTATTTAAAAGGTAGTTAAAAAGTATTTAGAAAATATTTAAGAAATTATTTAGAAAGTATTTAAAAATATTTTAAGAAAGAGAGCTAATTATGGCAGAATTAGACGAACGTTTTACAAAGTTTTTGCTTGATTCAGGCGCGCTTAAATTTGGTGACTTTACACTGAAATCTGGTCGTCAATCACCTTATTTTATTAACGCTGGCGCTTTTGACGACGGCATGAAAATCGCGAGCTTAGGCGCGTACTATGCTCAGCGCGTTGTTGCAGCAATCGAAGACGGCAAACTTCCGCAAGATATCGACACTGTTTTCGGTCCTGCTTATAAGGGCATTCCGCTGGCAGTTTCTACGGCAATGGCTTTGACGAATAATCACAATATGCCTGTTGGTTTTACTTTCGACCGCAAAGAACGAAAGGACCACGGCGACGGCGGAATTATGGTTGGAAAACCGTTAAAAGACGGCATGAAAGTTCTGTTAGTTGACGACGTGATGACTGCTGGAACTGCAGTTCGCGAAACTTTGCCAAAGCTTAAAGCGGAAGCAAATGTGCAAGTTGTTGGCTTGATTTTGGCAGTAGACAGAATGGAACGCACGAAAGACAGTGAGCTTTCTGCAGTAAAAGCAGTAGAGCAGGAGTTTGGATTCCCAGTTTTGCCAATTGCAAATGTGCGCGAAATTTTCGCTGCAGCTCAAAAACTCACTAATAGTGACGGTAAGCCAGTTATGGATGAGGAATTAGCTTCGCGCGCTGCAGATTACTTGCGTACGTATGGTGCGTAACTATCTTCTACAATTTCGGAACCAAACGGCCACAACGCAAGTTTTGCCATTTTGAAAGATTGTATGCCAAATGGAATGCCAACAATTGTGCAGCAGCAAATGAATCCTGAAACGATATAACCTAATGCAAGCATTGGCCCAATGAAAAATACAATCCATAATATGTTCCAAATTGTGCTAGTGCCGCCTCGGTAAATAACGTGTTTTCCAAATGGCGTGAGTGTGAGCTTTGCCATTTTGAATGCTTGAATACCGAATGGTACGCCAATAACGGTTATGCAAAGAAGGAAACTTATAAGTAACCAGCTTGCAGCAATGAAGAGACCGCCGAATATCAGCCACACAATATTGCCAAGAAGTTTCATATTATTAAGTATATAATTTCGCTGCTATCGGTACACGAATGCATAAGTTGACACTTTGTGGCATAATAAGCAAGGTTTATTTCTTAGCTGCTTAATTTGCAGCCTATTAGCGAAAGAAACGGGTAACTCGTGGCACAGACTACCAATGATATTAAGAATGGATCGGTTTTGAACCTTGACGGTCAGCTTTGGACCGTCGTTAAGTTCCAGCACGTGAAGCCAGGCAAGGGTCCTGCTTTTGTGCGTACCACCATTAAGAACGTGCTCTCGGGCAAGATTGTCGACAAGACTTTTAATGCCGGCATGAAGATGGAGTTCGAGACCGTTGATAACCGCACGTTGCAATATTCATACGAAGATGGCGACAACTTCGTCTTTATGGATATGACCACTTACGACCAGGTTTATATTCCTAAGGTTTTAGTTGGCGAGCAGAGCAAGTATTTGCTTGAGGGCACCGACTGCATCGTAAGCTTCCATGACGGTACTCCTTTGAGCGTTGAGCTTCCAGCTTCAGTGATTTTGACTATTACTCACACTGAGCCAGGCTTGCAAGGCAACCGTTCTAACGCTGGTACTAAGCCTGCAACAGTGGAAACCGGTGCTGAAATCCAGGTTCCACTCTTTGTGGGTGAAGGCGAAAAGGTGAAGGTCGACACTCGTGACGGCTCTTATCTTGGTCGTGAAAACTAAAGAATTAATTATCTAATTAAAATAATTAGTTATCTAATTAAATTAGCTATTTATTTCTCAATAATTTTTATAGAGTGACCCGGTGGCGATTATTCGTTGCTGGGTCGCGTAATTTTTGATACAACTTTATTAAGTAATTTTTATACGTTACACAGAAGGGCGTTACGATGGCACGTTCTACCGCTCGTAAAAGGGCTTTGAATACGCTGTATGAGGCGGATGAGAAGAATCAGCATATTCTTTCTTTGCTTGAGGAGCGAGTTAAGGAGCCTGGCGCTCAAACTCCGCTCCCAGAGTACGCTATTGAGATTGTTCGAGGCGTAGGAGAGCGACGTAACAGAATCGACAAGACGCTAAACCGCTATTCGACTGGCTGGAAAGTTGGCAGAATGGCTGTTATCGATCGCAATATTTTGCGCATTGCGGTGTGGGAAATGCTTCTTAACGATGAGATTCCAGATAAAGTTGCTATTGACGAGGCGATTGCGCTCGCAAAAATGTATAGCGATGACGAAGCTATTGCGTTTATTCACGGCTTACTAAGCGCGATTATGGCAGATAAAGATGCTTGCTTGGCAAAGTTTAATGGCGAATCTCAAGACTCTAGCGACGAGGCTGCGGAACCTACTGCTGACACTCAGGAGTAGTTGAGTTAGTATTTTCGCAGACATCGATTTCTGTTGATTGGGTAACACTAGCATTAATGCTCTGCTTACGCCACGCTAAACATTCCTATCAATTACAAGACAAAGTGTAAGTTATTGCGCTATTCCACGCACTTTGCGTAACTTTTTGCACGAGTCTATGAGTTTTGTGTTGTTGGTTAGTGTGTTGAGAGGCTGGAAAAATTGTGTTCAGTGCTAAAAGAGGACTGAGAAGCTACATTCTTTAAATATAGGCGAACACAATAAGCGCTTTTAGCAGCCAGAGCGCCCGAAGGACTGGGCGTGACGACCTGCCGAAGCGCTTAAAGCGTAGCGCGCGAAGGCAACTCGGAGCGTGAGCTTGCTCAAGTTGAAAGCACGGTGTGCTTTCAACGCAAGCTCAGCAGCGAGTACACGCAAAGTGTACGAGCGCTATAAGCGCAAACACAATTTTTCTAGCCTCGTCAAAACCAAAAAACTAAATCAGTTACAAAACTCATAGACGATACTCAAGAACACATAACGCGCAATAACTTATTGCCGGCGCGTCGCCCGTCCGCCAACCTGAGTAGACTTACCACGAATATCCTAAAGCCATAAGGGGGTTAAGGTGGATTACAACGACACCTTTGCCGGATTCGGCAGTGATGATGCAGTATTGGTGTTGGAGGATGGTCAGGTTTACGTTGGTAAGCCTTTTGGTGCGCAAGGTTCTACGCGCGCTGAGATTGTGTTCTCCACGGGCATGACTGGTTATCAAGAAACATTAACTGATCCAAGTTATGATCAACAAATCGTAGTTCAAACATTCCCACATATAGGTAATACGGGAATGAATCATGAAGATCCAGAATCTGCCCACATTTGGGTTGCAGGTTACGTGGTTAAGGAGCCAAGCCCAGTAGTTAGCAATTGGCGAGCTGAAGGTTCCTTGGAAGACGATTTACAAAAGCAAGGTATCGTTGGCATTAGTGGTATTGATACTCGAAAGCTGGTACGTCATTTACGCTCGGTAGGCGTTATGCGTGCCGGCATTTTTTCTAATAAGGCCCTGGTTGATTCGTCAACCGGGGCTTTTCGTACCGTTGCTTCTTTCGTTGACGAAATTAAGCAGACTCCTCAAATGCAAGGCTTGCGCTTAACGGATGAAGTCAGCACTAAAGAAACGTATACGATTGAGCCTTGCGGTGATTTTGAAGGAAAAGATCCGCTTTACACGGTTGTAGCAGTTGACTTTGGTATTAAATCCATGACTCCTCACCGTTTGGCTGAGCGCGGCTGCCGTGTGCACGTCGTAAGCTCCTCAATAAGCTTCGAATCGCTGCAAGCTCTTAACGCAGACGGTGTATTCTTCTCGAATGGTCCTGGAGATCCTGGCCAAGCAAATCGCGAAGTTGAGCTTTTGCGTAAAGTTTTGGATGCAGGCTACCCGTTCTTTGGTATCTGCTTTGGAAACCAGTTGCTTGGTCGCGCGCTCGGCTTTGGCACTTACAAGCTGAAGTTTGGTCACCGCGGTATTAATCAGCCTGTAAAAGACGTTACAACCGGAAAAGTGGAAGTTACAGCTCATAATCACGGCTTTGCAGTGGACGCTCCTCTTGACGGTCCTGTCCAATCTCCTTATGGAAACGGTCACTTTGGTCGCGTGCTAGTTTCGCATATTGACTTGAACGACAATGTTGTAGAAGGCTTGCAATGCCTTGATATTCCAGCGTTCTCAGTGCAATATCATCCGGAAGCTGCAGCAGGCCCGCACGATGCTTCCTATCTATTTGACCGTTTTGTGCAATTGATGCGCGAAAACACTCGAAAAAGCAAGTAAGATTTTAAGATTTACGGAAAGAGAAGTTTACTATGCCAAAACGTACTGATATTAAGTCGGTTATGGTAATTGGTTCCGGCCCGATTGTTATTGGTCAGGCTGCAGAGTTTGATTATTCCGGAACGCAGGCTTGCCGAGTTCTTCGCGAAGAAGGCATTCGCGTAATTTTGGTCAACTCTAACCCGGCTACGATTATGACCGACCCGGAACTTGCGGACGCAACATATATTGAGCCAATTGACACTTCGATTTTGGAGCGAATTATTGCAAAGGAGCGTCCGGATGCGCTTCTTCCAACGCTTGGTGGTCAAACTGCACTTAATGCTGCAATGGATTTGGGTCGTGCAGGAATCCTAGAAAAATATAACGTTGAGCTTATTGGCGCTTCTTTGGAAGCAATCGACCGCGGCGAAGACCGAGAGCTTTTCAAAAAAGTCGTTGAAAAAGCCGGAGCTGAGTCAGCAAAATCCTTTATTGCTCACTCGATTGAAGAAGTAGACAAAATTGTTGAAACTTTAGGATACCCGGTAGTAGTACGTCCAAGCTTCACAATGGGCGGCTTGGGCTCTGGTATTGCTCATAACGAAGAAGAGCTTCACCGCATTGCAGGAGCCGGCATTCACTATTCTCCAACAAACGAAGTGCTTATTGAAGAAGGCATTGAAGGCTGGAAAGAGTTTGAGCTTGAACTTATGCGCGACGCAAAAGATAACGTCGTAGTTGTTTGCCCAATCGAAAACGTCGATCCTGTAGGCGTGCACACTGGCGACTCGATTACAGTAGCTCCTTGCTTTACGCTTACCGACCGAGAGTATCAAAAGATGCGCGATATCGGTATCGCTATTATTCGAGGCGTTGGCGTCGATACCGGCGGTTGCAATATTCAGTTCGCAATCAACCCTCAAACTGGTCGCATTATCGTAATCGAAATGAACCCGCGTGTGTCTCGTTCTTCCGCGCTCGCATCTAAAGCAACTGGCTTCCCAATTGCAAAAATCGCAACGAAACTTGCTTTAGGCTACACTTTGGATGAAATTCAAAACGATATTACGCGTTCAACTCCTGCAAGCTTCGAGCCAACAATCGACTATGTTGTAACGAAGATTCCGCGCTTTGCTTTCGAAAAGTTCCCAGGAGCAGACACCACGCTTACAACTTCTATGAAGTCGGTTGGCGAAGCAATGGCTTTGGCTGGAAACTTCCAGGAATCCCTTGGAAAAGCAATGCGCTCAATCGACAAGCGTCACGCGTGCTTTAGCTGGGATGGCGAGCGTCCAAGCAAGGAAGAAGTTAATAAGCTTCTTGAAGAAATGCATACTCCAACCGAGCATCGCTACTTGCAAATCCAGCGCGCGCTTTGGGGTGGAGCAACGCCAGATCAAATTTTTGTAGCAACAAAAATCGACCCTTGGTTTGTAGAGCAGCTGGCTCAAATTAACGAAACTGCGCTCGCAGTTCGTGAAGCTGAAACCTTAACTCCTAAAGTTTTGAAGCGTGCTAAGCTTGCTGGTCTTTCGGACGTGCAGATTGCGCATTTGCGTAATCTTGGCGACGAAGGCGAAAACATGGTTCGTGAGCTTCGTTGGGCTTACGGTTTGCGCCCTGTTTACAAGACTGTTGACACTTGCGCAGCTGAGTTCGACGCAGCAACTCCGTACTACTATTCTTGCTACGCTGACGAAAGCGAGTTGAAGAAGCGCGATCGCGAAGCTGTGATTATCCTTGGCTCTGGTCCAAACAGAATCGGCCAGGGTATTGAGTTTGATTACACTTGCGTTCACGCTGTTCAGGAATTGGGCAAGGATTACGACACCATTATGGTTAATTGCAATCCTGAAACAGTTTCTACAGATTACGACATGTCTGACCGCCTTTACTTTGAGCCTCTTACTTTCGAAGATGTGCTTGAAATTTACGAAGCAGAAAAGAAGCTTGGACCTGTTAAGGGCGTGATTGTGCAGCTTGGTGGCCAAACGCCACTTTCGCTTGCTGCTCGTCTTAAAGCTGCAGGAGTTCCAATTTTGGGAACGACTCCTGAGGCTATCGATTTGGCTGAAAATCGTGAGCTTTTCGGCGAAGTTCTTCGTCAAGAAGGCATGAACGCTCCTCGATACGGCACAGCTTTAAGCCTTGAGGAAGCAAAAGATGCAGCTCACGCAATCGGCTACCCAGTTCTTGTGCGTCCAAGCTACGTACTCGGCGGTCGCGGAATGGAGATTGTGTACGACGACGCTCAGCTTGCAAAGTATGTTGATCGCGCATTGGATGAAGCTCGAGCAGACACTGTTGTTTCTGGCCGCTTGCCTTCGCCGCTTTTGATTGATAAGTTCCTTCAGGACGCTATTGAAATTGATGTTGACGCGCTTTACGACGGCAACGAGCTTTATATTGGCGGCATTATGGAGCATGTTGAGGAAGCTGGCGTGCACTCTGGTGACGCTGCTTGTACTCTTCCTCCAAGCACGCTTTCGGACGATCAAATTCGCCGCCTTCGCGAAGGCACGCTTTCGATTGCGCGCGGCTGCTCAGTTCGCGGTCTGATTAACGTGCAGTACGCTTTTATGGCAAACACTTTGTATGTAATTGAAGCAAATCCTCGAGCGTCTCGTACTGTTCCGTTTGCTTCTAAAGCTACTGGTGTTGCTCTTGCTAAAGCTGCTGCTCGAATTATGGCTGGTGAAACAATTGCACAGCAGCGCAAGCGTGGACTTCTTCTTCCGCAAGGCGATGGTGGTGATATTCATCCAGGTCAGCAAGTTGCTATTAAAGCTTCTGTGCTGCCGTTCAAGCGTTTCCGCACTCCTGTTGGTCGTACGGTTGATATTTTGCTCGGACCAGAAATGCGTTCTACCGGCGAAGTTATGGGCTTCGATCGTGACTTCCCACATGCTTTTGCTAAGAGCCAGCTTGCAGCATACAAGGGTGGTTTGCCTACCAGCGGCAACGTGTTTGTGTCTGTAAGTGATGCAGATAAGCGTCAACTTCCGCTTCTTGCAGTGCGATTAGTGGAGCTTGGTTTTACGATTTGGGCTACTGAAGGTACAGCTTCTGTGCTTCGTCGTTATGGTATTGATTCCGTGATTGTCGATAAGCTTTCTAGTCAGGGCGACACGGCGAAGGATATGCCAAATAGTGAGAAAGCACATGAAAGAATCGGTAAGAATGTTGTAGAGCTTATCGAAAATGGTAAGATTGATATGGTATTGAATACGCCGAATTCAAGGGGATCGCGCACTGATGGTTATGCCATTCGTGCAGCAGCTGTAGCAGCTGATCTTCCGCAATTCACTACTATTACCGAATTCGCACCAGTATTAATGGCTATTGAAGCTGTTAAGAACAACGATTATCAGGTGATGAGCATACAAGAACATGCTCAGCAGTTGTTTGCAATTGAACAGGCAGAAAGTCAAGAAAGTCGGGCTTAATACATGACCGAGAGCATTCGTGATCAAGAAGTGCAGGCGCAACGATCCGATTTTGGTTTGCGTTTGAAGAACGCTATGGCAAAATATGGACCATTGTGTGTTGGAATCGATCCTCATCGCAAAATGCTGCTTAATTGGGGATACAACATGGATGCTCTTGGAGCTGAACTTTTTTCTATGCGCATGCTGCAAGCTATGAATGGTAGGGCAGCGGCAGTTAAATTCCAATCCAGCATGTTTGAGCGCTATGGTTCTAAGGGTTTCGCAGCGCTTGAGCGTGTGCTGTATGCCGCTCGTCAAATGGATATTATTACTATTGTTGATTGCGGTCATGGAGGATTGTCTACTACTATTTCTGCGCTTGCAGACGCATATTTTAAGCCTGGAGCTCCGCTTCTTGCTGATGCTATTACTTTGCTTCCTTATTATGGTGCACGTTCTATGGGCGGCTTAATTAACGAAGCTCTTAATAACGGTCGCGGTGTTTTTATTGCGTCTCTAACTTCTAATCGCGAAGGCGCAAGTTTGCAAACTGCTATTAGGCAAAGCGGAACTTACCGCGGAACTACTGTAGCTCACGGAATTGCTCAAACGGCTCAAAGTTTTAACAATAAAACTAAAGGAATGGGTTCTGTTGGTTTAATTGTTGGAGCGACTATTGGCGACTGGATGAACGGTGGTGGAATTGACGTAACCAGTTTTACTGGTCCAATTCTTTCTCCTGGTTATGGGTGGCAAGGTGCAGAAGCTGACGATTTAAAGCGTGTTTTTGCTGGTACACATGGTAATGTATTGGTAACTGTTTCGCGTTCGATTGCGTCGCATGGTCCAAATATTGGTGAACTTTCGGCTGCAACTGAACGCATAGCATTGGATATTCGTCAGGCTCTTGTTGATTCAGGCGAATGTGTGTAAACGAGAGGTAAACAAATGGGTGCCACGGATGAGACTGCAGTTTCGCAGTCTAGACGTCGATTAATCGTATTAACGGGTCCTACTGCGGCTGGTAAAGGCACAGTAGAAGGCATACTTCGTGAGAAGCATCCACATATTTGGCTATCTGTTTCTGCTACCACTCGTGCGCCTAGACCTGGTGAATTTAATGGTATTCACTATTGGTTCTTAGATGAAGAAGAATTTGAGCGTCGTAAGCGTAATGGCGAATTCTTGGAAACTGCGCTGGTTCATGGCATGGCTCATTATGGCACCCTTCTTCAGCCTGTTTTGGATCATCTTACGCAAGATATTCCTACTTTGTTGGAAATAGATTTGCAAGGAGCTAGGCGTGTAAAACAAGAGGCAGCTCGTCTTGGATTAGAAGTCGTGTACGTGTTCATTGCGCCTCCGAGCTTTGAAGAGCTTAAGCGTCGTCTTATTGGTCGTGGTACTGAAACTCCTGAGCAGCAAGCAAAACGTTTGGAAACCGCTAAAGTTGAGATTGCTGCAGCTAAAGAGTTTGATGTTGTTATTGTGAACGATAATGCTGAGCGTGCCGCAGATGAACTGTGGAATGTTATTGCAAGCGAATACGACTTATAGTTAAAACTTACGCAATATCCAATCGATAGCATATAATAAGCCTTTTGGAACTATTGTGGCACCATAGAATTTGGAGAATATTATGGCATTAGGCACTCAGCCAACACCTACTGGTCTTGCGAATCCACCGATTGATGATTTAATGCAACATGCGGATTCCAAGTATGCGCTTGCCTTATTTGCTGCAAAACGAGCACGTCAAATTAATGCTTATTTTACTCAGCTTAATGAAGGTTTGCTTCAAAATGTTGGCCCACTAGTTGAGTATCAAAATCAAGAAAAGCCTTTAGCTATTGCTTTCCGCGAAATTAATGCTGGATTGCTTGAAGAGACTCTTGGTGAGGACGATTTAAGCGAAGGTAATTAATAAGCCTTGCTAATAAACGTCTTTATGGGTATTCGCAGTCGCGTATCATCCGTGCTCAATAAAGCGGATGCACGGCTGCGTTTTTCACTTTATTTAGCCTGTATTTAGCCTTATCGACTATAAACGTAAGGGGGAAATGTGGAAGAACGTAAATTAATTTCTGCAGAATCTGTAACTGAAGGTCATCCTGACAAGTTATGCGATCAAATTGCTGACGCTATATTGGACGATATGCTTCGTCAGGATTCTCATGCGCATGTTGCTGTAGAGGTTTGTGCTTCCGTTGGTCAGTTTGTGGTTTTTGGCGAAGTGCGTGGTGAAGTTTATAGCGATATTCCGGGAATCGTGCGTCAAGTTGTTCGTAATGTTGGCTACACGAGCTCCACAATTGGTCTTGATGCTGATTCTTGTGGTGTTATGGTTTCTTTAACTGAGCAAAGTGCAGAAATTAATCAAGGTGTTGCTAGGTTGGATGCTTCTTGCGAGAGTGCATCTTCTCGTGAGGAGCACTACGCTGCTCAAGGTGCAGGCGATCAAGGTGTTATGTTTGGTTACGCTAGCGACGAAACAGATACTTTAATGCCTTTGCCGATTTATCTTGCTCATCGTTTAGCTCAAAAGCTTGCTAAAGTTCGTAAAGATGGCACTGTTGCGCATTTGCGTCCAGATGGGAAAACTCAAGTAACGATTGAGTATGATTCAAAAGGATTGCCTAAACGTTTGGATACTGTGCTTATTTCTACTCAGCATGACCCAGAAGTTTCTAGAGACTGGTTACAAGATCAGCTTGTTGAACATGTTGTTAATCCTGTGTTGGACGAAGTTCTTGCTCAAAAAGTTGCGCACGATTCGTACCGTATGCTTGTAAACCCTACTGGCTCCTTCGTTTTGGGAGGTCCTGCAGCTGATTCGGGCTTAACTGGTCGAAAAATTATTGTTGACACTTATGGTGGTGCTGCTCATCATGGTGGTGGAGCTTTTTCCGGTAAGGATCCTAGCAAAGTTGACCGTTCTGCAGCTTATGCAGCTCGCTGGGTTGCAAAAAATATTGTGGCAGCTGGTTTAGCTCATAAGGCAGAAGTTCAAGTTGCTTATGCTATTGGTATTGCTGATCCTGTAAGCGTAAACGTAGAAACTTTCGGAACTGAAGCTGAAGGTATTACGCGTGCAGATATTGCGCGTGCTGTGCGTGAAGTATTTGATTTGCGTCCAGCTGCGATTATTGATGAGCTTAACTTGCTTAAGCCAATTTATGCTCCAACCGCAGCTTATGGTCATTTTGGTCGTACGGATGTCAAATTCCCTTGGGAAGAAACGAATCGTATTGAGCAATTGAAAGATGCGCTAAAAAAGTAGTTTTATTGATAAATTTTGCTGTAAAATAACAGTAATTATGTGATGTAATTCAAGTAAAACTAAGGGTTATTTATGGCAGAGCAACCTTCGCTAGACGGCTTAGCGCGTAAAACAAGACGTAAGCGCAATGCTGTTTCTCTAGTGCCTGCTAATGAATGCCCTATTGCGCATGTGATGCTTGATGTTCAAGCTTCACATTTAGGTCGTACTTTTGATTACTTGATATCGCAAGATCAAGATGAATCTGCTCAGCCTGGGGCGTTTGTACGCGTTCGTTTTGGAGCACAAAAGCTCACTGGAGTTATTTGGTCTCGTTCTTCGCATACAGACACCCCTCATACTGCTTTAAGATTTTTAGAGCGCGTGTTTCCTTCAGATGTTTTGCTTTCTAAATCTTTGCGAGACGATATTGACGCCATAGCTAAAGCTTATGGTGGAACTAGCTCAAATATTTTGCGTCTTGCTGTGCCTCAACGCGTAGCTCGTGTTGAGCATGAGGAAGTTTTTGACAACATACGCTTGCAACGCAGAAAACAGTGGCGTGAAAATCTTAAGAAGCGTTTGCAAAACGATAACAATACAAACCCAGGTTACGCTACAACTTCTCGCATGATTTATGATTACGAAAATGCAAATATTTTATACAATGCATTAATCAAAAAATCTATTGACGCAAGTTTTAGTGAAAATAAAACAGAAAATCAATTAGTCAAGCAAGCAGAAAATAATTCTTCTCAATCTTTTATTGTAGACGCTTTACCAGGTTCTTGCCGACTTGCACAAGATTTAGCGTGGATGATTGTCACTGCTTTAAGCGCGTGTAAGCAAGCTGTTGTAGTTTTGCCGACGCTAAGAGAAGTAAATGATGTAATGCGCGCGCTAATGGTTTACGGATTAAAGCCATATAAGCGCGTCAGTGAGAATCATCGTGGTTTTTCTGCTGGAAGTTTTGATGGCGATGTTGCTCGACTTTGTGCTGCGGATCCTCCAGCTGATAGATATAGAGCTTGGCGTGCAATCGCGTCCGGAATAGTTCCTTGCGTTCTTGGCACTAGAGCTGCAATGTATGCTCCAGTTGAGGGAGATGCTTTATTTGCGATTGTTGAAGATTGCGCGTACCAATATGCTGATGGCATGATGCCGTATGCTCAAGCGCGTGGCGTTATGCGGCTTCGTGCGAAAAGGCATGGCGGCGTATTTGTGTCAATGTCGTATTCCAGAAGCGCGCTTAGTCAAAGTGAAGTAGACTGCTATATGTCGAATGCGCAAGATGCGCAAGGTGAGCAATCCGTTCAAACTACTAAAGTTATTCAAACTACTCAATCTGCTAAAACTGCTGAAACAATAAGCGGATCTAGCATCCCTGTAAGTGCGAGTAGACTTGCTCGCGAAAAGTTAGTTCCGTGGGTTCGTTGGCTTAATCGTGAAGCTTTATTGAAATTAGCTGACCCAAGTATTGGCGCTCGCATACCGCATAGCGCAGTAAGAGCTATTAATGATGCTCTTTCGGATGGTAAGCCTGTGCTGCTTTCTATTGCGCAAGATGGCGTGACGCAATCGGCTATATGCTCTTCTTGCAAACGTCAAGCGCGCTGTAGACGATGTACCGGGCCTCTCGATGTTGCAAATAGTCAGCAAACAGCACGTTGCTCGTGGTGTGGTGCTAGTGCAATAAATTGGTCTTGTTCTAATTGTGGCAGTAGCAATATGCGAGTTATACAAGTTGGCGCTGCTGGTGTTGCAGAAGAATTATCTAAACTATTTCGCAACGTGCCTATTATTATTTCGTCACAACACCAACCGAACGGAATTATCCAGTGTATTGATGAAAAACCTGTAATTGTTGTTGCAACTCCTGGATGTGAGCCTCGCGTACAAACGCAAGACGCAAATTGTAACGGAGAATATGGTGTTGTAGCAATACTCGATACGTGGGTAAGTTTGTACGCTTCGGGGCTTGATGCGCGAATAGATACACTTAATTCGTGGATGAAAGCTTCTGCTTTATGTGCTCCTAGAGCGCGCGGAGGAAGTGTGCTTTTGATTGGCGAAACGTATCCTGTTCTTGCGCGTGCGCTTACATTGTGGGATACGACTCAACTTTCTTGCAATGAGCTTTCAGAAAGAGCTCAAGCAATATTGCCGCCTTGTGTAACTGCAGCATGCGTATGGGGTGCTCGTGATGCGGTTATGCGTGCGCTTGAAAACATTGGTGCAATGCAAGAAAATCTTGGGTGCGAAAGTAGTCAAGATGCTGATTTTTCAGCAATTTCTCCATTATTAGGAATTGTTCCAATGCATCCGCCTGTTACAGACAGATACCAGCATTTTGACGATATTTACGACCGTGTAAAAGCTGTAGTAAGAGTTCCGCTTTATTTAAGACAAGAATTAGTGAACCGATTGCACAAGGAAGTAGCTCGTCACGTAGCAACACGTGCTGCAGGAGAGTTGCGTTTTTGTGTTGATCCAAAAGATTTATTAGCGTACTAACTTACTAATAGGGGAGAGAAAAATGTTAAAAACATATCATTGCGCAGTTTTGGGAGATCCTATTTCGCATTCGCTGTCTCCTGTGCTTCACAACACGGCTTATAAGGTTTTAGGTCTTACAAATTGGCAATATAGTAAGGAAAAAGTAAGCGAAACAGAGCTTCGCGATTTTATTGCGCATCTTGACGATTCTTGGAAAGGCTTAAGCCTTACTATGCCGCTTAAAAAAACCGTAATGAAACTCGGTACACCTTGCGACTACTGGTCGCGCGCGCTTAACGTGGCAAATACTGCAGTTTTTACTAGCAACCCAGCAACCGCTTCGCAATCGCAAATAAAGCTATACAACACTGACGTAAGTGGCATATTAATAACATTTATGCAAGCATTACATGAGCGCATATGCGAAGTAAAAAAGGCTGTTATTATTGGCAGTGGCAACACTGCGTCCTCTGCATTGGCAGCTTTAATTGAAATTGCGCAAGTAGCAAAGCTTGAGCAAGTGCAAGTTGTTGCTAGAACTGAAGATGACGGTAGTGTAAAAGGCGTTGAACGTTTTAATAATCTTATACAAAAGTATTGCGCTGATTTTCCAAATAAAATAAGCATAGGTCAAAATAATAAAAGCGAAGAAAATGACGCTATGTATGAGCCTGTGCAAGGTATTGAGTTCCCAACAATAAGCGAAGAAGTATTTTCAAAATTTGCAGACTATAGCGCAGAAAAATTGAGTGCAGAAAAATTGTCAGAATGTGATAAATCTCTCATTTTGAAATCTTTAAATTCACTCGAAGCTGTTCGTGCAATCGCAGAAGCAGACATAGTCATAAGCACAGTTCCAGCGCATGTAGCAGATCCAATTGCGCTTGCGTTGAAAGCGTACTGTCAAGATAGTGCGAATAATCAAACGAAATTAGGAACATTGCTTGACGTAGTTTACGATCCTCGCCCAAGCATGCTACTTAGTGTATGGCAACAATACGGTTGCGCTATTGGCGGAGAAGAAATGCTTTTGCAACAAGCTTTAGCACAAGTAAGTCTTATGACGATTGAGTACAGGCAATCTAAAGAAAATTTTGGGAATTGTGCTAAGACTGGCGCTGAGGATTGTGCTGAGACTGGTTCTGAGCTTGGTTATAAACCTAGTGCTGACAAGGCTAGATATTACGATGACTTAAGTAGTCTCATGCGAAAAGCCTTACAGGAGGCATTATGAGCGATAATACGCAACATACTACGCAAAGTGATGTGCAACGTGATGCGCAACATACTACGCAACGTTCCGCGTCGACTAGTATGCAACTATCTGACAGATTTGAAGTTATGCTAATTACAGGCATGAGCGGAGCTGGGCGCTCGCACGCTGCTAACGCGTTGGAAGATATGGGATGGTATGTTATCGATAATCTTCCGCCAAAACTGCTCATACCGCTAGTAGATATGATGACTTCATCCGGTTCTAAAGTGCATAAGCTTGCTGCTGTTATTGACGTGCGTTCTAGAGGATATTTCGACGACCTGTTTGCAGTTCTTGCGCATATTGATGACCTTGGTGTAAAAACGCGAATTCTGTTTCTAGATGCTTCAGATGCTGTGCTTATCAAGCGTTACGAGTCTGTGCGTAGACCGCATCCTTTGCAGCGCGGTGGCAGACTTATTGACGGTATTCTAGAAGAGCGAGAGCTGCTCAGTCATCTGAAAGATTGCGCAAATATTATTATCGATACTTCTGCACTTAGTATTCACCAACTTTCTACAAAGCTTTACGAAGGATTGCTTGGAAAAGGCTCTTCTACTGTTTCTGTGCATATTTTCAGCTTTGGATTTAAATACGGCATGCCAATGGACGCTGATTTTGTTGCCGATATGCGATTTTTGCCGAATCCTTTCTGGGTTCCTGAATTAAGGGAGCTTACAGGTAAGGATCAAGCTGTGCAAGATTATGTTTTATCGAATTCTGCGGCAATTACATTCTTAGATTCTTACGAAAATGCGCTTCTTACAGCTATCGACGGATTCGCTAAAGAAGACAAGCATTACGTGACTATTGCTGTAGGATGTACTGGCGGTCAGCATCGTTCTGTTGCCGTAAGTATTGAGCTTGCTAGACGTTTGAGATTGCACGGTTTGCAAGTTACAGTATCTGCAAGAGAGCTACAGAGAAGATCATAGTAAGTGGAGAAGTAAAGTAGCAAAAAGTAAAGTAGTGAAATGCGATTATGAAACTAATCAATTAAAATTAATTAAAAAATTAAATAAAAATTGTGTAAATTATATAAAATATAAAAAATCTTGTACTAAAAGCATGTAAAGCATGTGCAAAAACCGGTAAAATGTCCAACGTATTCTGTATCACAGAAAGCCGGGCATGTCGTGTGCCACAGCATCATGCAAGTACCCAACAGCACTCATATTTTAAGAAGAACAAAAGTAGGAGGTTGTCCCTTGGCTCTTCTTGACGACGTCAAAAATGAACTCGTTTCAAACAACAATGAGCTCCCGACTGTCATTATGGCTCAAGCTGCAGCAATGATGCGCTTTGCTGGCGGCTTAAGGCCAGTAAATAATCAAGCTGTTATTCGCGCTCAGTTGGATTCTCAGCGCGCAGCTCAGTGGCTTGTTGAGGTATTGAAAACTTATTTCCAGAGGGAAGCAACAATTGCTCAAGTTTCTCGGCAAACTCCTACGGGCACTGTAGTTCGCTATGACGTGGTAGTTGAGCGTGGTGCTGCAGCACTGGCTTTGCAATCTGGTCTTCTTGATCGACGTATGAGAATTGTTGCAGGTCTTGCACCTGAGATTGTTGGTGGAAGTATCGCCCAAATCAAAGCAGCTTGGCGTGGTGCTTTCTTGGCTCACGGTGCTATTTCCGACCCTGGCAAAGCTAGCTATTTGGAAGTTGTTTGCCCAACTCATGAGGCTGCAAATGCTTTGCAAACTATGGCGGCGCGACTTGGCATTAGCGCCAAGGCTCGTCAGGTTCGTAGCTCTGAGCGAGTGACGTTGCGCGATTCTGACGCAATTGAGCGAATGTTGATTTTGATTGGTGCTCCTCGTTCTGCTCGCGAATGGACCGGTAAGCGTTCGGACGGTGAAGCTCGCGGAAAAGCAAACCGTTTGGCTAATTTTGACGATGCGAATATGCGTCGTAGTGCTAAGGCTGCTGCTGAGGCATGCGAAAAGGTTCGTCACGCATTCGATATTTTGGGCGACGATATTCCAGATAATTTGTTGATGGCTGGAAAGCTTCGTCTTGAGCATAGCGACGCAAGTTTGGAAGAGCTTGGTCACTTGGCTGATCCTCCTATTACAAAGGATGCGATTGCAGGGCGAATTCGTAGACTTTTGCAGCTTTCAGCGAAGGTTGAGAAGTCGCGTATGCAGCAGCTTTAATGCTGATTTTGCGTGATTATTGCAGAGTTAATTTTTTAATTGCGTGAGTTGTTTTTTACTTCTCGCGCTTTTTTGTTTGCAATATTCTTGAGTATCGTCTATGAGTTTTGTAACTGATTTAGTTTTTTGGTTTTGACGAGGCTAGAAAATTTGTGTTTGCACTTATAGCGCTCGTACACTTTGCGTGTACTCGCTGCTGAGCTTGCGTTGAAAGCACACCGTGCTTTCAACTTGAGCAAGCTCACGCTCCGAGTTGCCTTCGCGCGCTACGCTTTAAGCGCTTCGGCAGGTCGTCGCGCCCAGTCCTTCGTCGCTTTGGCTGTTAGAGGTTTTGCTGTCTGCTTTGTTCTTAAGGAATGTTGCTTCCTCAGTCCTCTTTTAGTGCTCGTAAAGAAATTCCCCCCAAACTCTGCGTGCTAATTCGTTAATAACCGTGTCTATCGCAGAGATTTTTCGATTTTTCTTCTTCGCTTGGCGAATCAGCAGCCTGCGGCTCTGACGTTCGCCGCGCTCAGTGCGAAAAATCTCAAATCTCTACCACACTAATATTCGTACTTCTCAAGCAACACCCACCCCTCACTACTAGTAAAACCGCTAGTGTTCTGTGGTGTGGTAGTAGTGCTTAGCGTGGTGTGTGCAGCAGCGCAAATGCTAGTGTTTTTTTAAGCAATAAATACTCAACGTCAGCAGAGCAATAATGCTAAAGTTCACTAATCAATAAATAATCGCCGTCCGCAAAGCAATACTGCAAAGCTTCAGACGCAACGTTTGCAAAGCGCAACTGCAAAGCTACAAAACCACTTTTCGCAGAAGCATTACTGCAAAGCTACAGACGCAACGTCAGCAGAGCACTGGTGCAAAGCTGCGTTGTTCATAGGGATTGTTGAAGATGTGCGGTATAATTGCACCCGGCAATGTGTTGATGTTTGAGGCTGATTTTGCGTTTTGTTGAACGAAGTAAGCCGGCACGGTAAGCCAGTATGTAAGTCAAATATGGTAAGCCAATATGGTTTGGAAAGGATACCAATGAAGACACTGAAAGATTTGGGAGATTTGAGTGGTAAGCGCGTATTGGTTCGCGCTGATTTTAACGTTCCTCTCAAGGGTACGACGATTACTGATGATGGTCGTATTCGTGCTGCTTTACCAACCATTAAGGCTTTGCGTGAGCAGGGTGCTAAGGTGATTTTGATGGCTCACCTTGGTCGTCCAAAGGGTCAGGTTGTTTCAGAGCTTTCCTTGGCTCCAGTTGCGCAGCGTTTGGGTGAATTGCTCGGCACAAATGTTGTTTTGGCTGCAGACACTTACGGCGAAGATGCTCAAGCTAAGGTAGCTGCCATGAATAATGGCGACGTTGTTTTGCTTGAAAATGTGCGCTTCAACGCGGAAGAAACCAGCAAGGATGCTTCCGAGCGCGCAGCTTACGCTAAGAAGATTGCTTCTCTTGGCGAAGTATTTGTTTCCGACGGCTTTGGTGTTGTGCACCGCGCTCAGGGTTCAAATTACGATGTTGCTGCCGATCTTCCAGCAGCTGCAGGCTTGCTTGTTGAGAAGGAAGTTAAGGCACTTTCTCGCGCAACTGAAAACCCAGAGCGTCCTTTGACTGTTGTTCTCGGCGGCTCTAAAGTTTCCGACAAGCTCGGCGTTATTGAAAACTTGCTTTCTAAGGCTGATCGTCTTGTTATTGGCGGCGGTATGGTGTTCACATTCCTCAAGGCTTTGGGTAACGAAGTTGGTACTTCTTTGCTTGAAGAGGATCAACTCGAGAAGGTTAAAGGATACATTGAAACCGCTAAGAAGAACGGCGTTGAGCTTGTGCTTCCAACCGATATTGTTGTGAACGCTGGCTTCCCAGCAGGGGATACTCCAGTTGCTCCAGAAGTAGTTCCAGCAGACGCTATTCCTGCAGACAAGATGGGCTTGGATATTGGTCCTGACTCTCAGAAGCTTTTCCACGACAAGATTGTTGACTCCAAGACTGTTGTTTGGAACGGTCCTATGGGTGTGTTCGAGGTTCCAGAGTTTGCAGCCGGTACTCGCGCTGTAGCCCAGGGCTTGGTCGATGCAACTAAGAACGGCACTTTCACTATAGTCGGCGGTGGTGATTCTGCTTCTGCAGTGCGCAATCTTGGATTCCCAGAAGATGGCTTCTCGCACATTTCTACTGGCGGCGGCGCTTCTCTCGAGTTCTTGGAAGGCAAGACTCTTCCAGGTTTGAGTGTGCTTGAGTAAGTAATATTGCTTGAGTAAGTAATATTTACGCGAGCAAGTATAAACTAAATATTTTCGCTTATGCCGACTTTCGATTTTATGAATCCGCTTTGTAAATCGAGGTCGGCATAACACTAATTTGCGCAATACTATTAATCTCAATCGTAAATTTTTAAGGGTGATTATGGTTTCCAAAAGAAAGCCGTTAGTCGCTGGTAATTGGAAAATGAATTTCAATCACCGCGAAGCTACGCATTTTATACAAAAATTTGCGTGGCTACTGCGTGACGCGCATTACGACTATCACGATTGTGAAATTGCACTTATGCCTTCTTTTACTTCAATAAGAAGCGTGCAAGTTCTTGTTGAGTCTGACCATTTGCCAATATTGTACGGAGCTCAAGCTGTTTCTGTTACTGCTCAAGGTGCTTTTACTGGTGATGTTTCTGCAGATATGCTTGCAAGTCTTGGATGTTCAATGGTTATTGTTGGTCATTCTGAAAGACGCAAGTATCATCCTGAAGATGATGCAAATATAGTTGATCAAGTTCGAGCTGTTCTTGCCGCAGGAATGCAGCCAATTCTTTGCGTTGGTGAAAGTCTTAAAGAACGTCAACAGGGTGTTGCGCTCGATTTTGCTGTAGGGCAAGTGCATGATGTAACGCGCGATTTAGACGCGAAGCAAGCTAAGCGTTTAATTATTGCGTACGAGCCAGTTTGGGCAATTGGTACTGGTATGGTTGCCACTGCTAATTCAGCTCAGGAAGCTGCATTGGCTATTCGTGAAGACTTGCGCGTTACGTTCGGTGACGATGTTGCAGATACTGTCCGTATTCTTTACGGCGGATCTGTAACTTCTTCTAATGCTTCAAGTCTTATCGCGGAGCCAGATGTCGATGGATTCTTAATTGGTGGCGCTTCTCTTGATGCGCAAGAACTTGCTAATATTGTGCGACTAACGGCTGCGCAAACACGTTTAGAGACTAAATAAGCTTAAGCGGTCAAAGGTTATTATTAAACTTAATCGGGTACTGTAAAACAGGAGGTTGGTTGTGTCCACTGTGAAGATTATTTTGCAGGTGTTGCTTGTGCTCACTAGCATTTTGCTCACATTGTTAATTTTGATGCACAAGGGCAAGGGCGGCGGCCTTTCCGACATGTTCGGCGGCGGTTTAACGAAGAACGCTGGTAGCTCTGGTGTTGCAGAAAAGAACTTAAATCGTTGGACGGTTATTATAGCGTTGATTTGGGTGGCTGTTATTGTTGCCTTGAACCTTATGACTAAGTTCTCACTTATCTAAGTATTCTTTTAAGCGCATAGTCGAAAGATTGCGCGCTTTTTATTTTATAAATCAAAATTTATGGGCTTGTGTGTGATCTTGCGTACGCGCTTGCATTTGTGCGATTTACAAATTCATTATGCACATTAAAAATAGTGGGTAACTATAATGCTTCGTTTTTCTCCTTCTTTAGTAATTGCTGATCTTGACGGCACAATGCTTCACGATTCCGATACTTTTGAAGGCCGCTTTTTAAGCAGCGAAACTGTGCAGGCTGCTGAGCGTTTGCACGAATCTGGTATTCCGCTTGCTATTATTACGGCTCGTCCTGTTGGAAGCGCTTTTGATTTTGTTCACGATTTAAAAGCTCAAGTTTGCGCGTATCTCAATGGTGCGCTTATTGATTTTGATTGTGTTCACAGCACTATTTCTGAACTTACTTCGCAGCGAAGCATTGATACTCTTACTCGCTTTGGTTTTGACTCTAATCTTGCTGCTGATGTTTGCCTGCGATTGCTTGATAAAATACCTACGCTCCGTCTTGGTATTGTGATGAACGACGTTCGTTACACTAATTTTGATGTTCGTATGCTTTGGAACGAGCAGGATTTTATTATTACCGATTTTTCTAATGTTCCGAGTGGCATTGCAGACAAGATTATTATTGTTCCTCGAGAGAGTGAGAAGGAAAAACTTCAGAGCATTCTTCCAAGCGATTTTTCATTGCATATTAGCGAAGACGTGTTGTGGATGCTCACGAATCCTCTTGCAAACAAAGGACACGCGCTGAACGTTATTTGCGATCGTTTGGGCGTAAAGACGAGCCGCACAGTTGTTTTTGGCGACGATATTATTGACATCGACATGTTCCGTGCTGGTGGTTATGGGGTAGCGGTGGCGAATAGTAATCCGCGTTTGCTTGCGATTGCGGACGAAGTTTGCGATTCCAACAATGACGACGGTGTTGCCAGCTGGCTTCAAAACGAATTGCTCTAGCGGTTTATTGCAATCATCATAATCGGACGCAAATAGCAGTAAATCGGACGCGTTCTACAGAATACGGACGTTTAGGCAAAATTTACGGACGTTTTCTTGTTTTTTGGACGCAAAACAAGTAGAATCGGACGAAAAGGATGTAAAATCGGACGCAAAAAATATTTTTAAGCTTTAAAATGTCCGATTTTAAATGCAAATATAAATACAAACTTAACTAAAAACGATATTGCAACAAACCTAACTTACGAAGCGAGACTGCAATGTTCAATATAAATTCGCTGTCTTTACTAAGAGAGAGTAATCAATTAGAAGCGAAAGCGGCTTCAAACGGTACGCCGAGAAGTATGTGGGAAACGTATTGTGCTTTTGCTAATACGAATGGTGGAACTATCTTGCTGGGTGTAGGCGAAGATGCTCAGCATAATTTACAGCTTGTTGGCGTAAATAACCCTGAACATATGGTAAAAGATATTTGGGATACGCTAAATAATAAGAATAAAATTAGTTCGAATATTCTTATTGAAGAAAATATTTCTATTGAACAGATGGATGATAACAAATCTATTATTCGCATAACCGTTCCAAGAGCAAATCGTTCTGATAAACCGATTTATATTAATGGAAATCCTATAGGCGGTACGTATCGTCGTAATTTCGAAGGCGACTACAAATGTTCGCAAGAAGAGTATCAAGCGATGGTCAGAGACAATGGTTCGAGCGTAAATTCTATGGATCAATCTCCACTGTTGCAACACAGTGTTGACGATTTTGATATGGAGACTGTGCGCTCTTACCGCAATATGCTAAGTGCAGTGCGTCCTCAACATCCTTGGCTTACGCTTGATACAGATGAATTTCTTATGAGAATCGGAGCGTTAGCAAAAGACGAGTCGAATAAATTGCATCCTACTCGATCGGGTCTTTTAATGTTTGGTCAGGAGTGGTGCATTATTACGGAATTTCCGTACTATTTTCTCGACTACAGAGAAATTACCAATGCTGATAGTAGGTGGAGTCATAGGATTGTCAGCTCGGATGGTTCGTGGAGTGGAAATCTTTATGATTTTTGGAGTATTGTATGGCAGCGTCTTTCTCGTAAAATTGATGTACCATTTTTGCTTAATTCGCAGTCATTACGAGTTGATGATACTCCGTTGCATATGGCAGTTAGAGAAGCCCTTGCAAACACGTTGATTCATGCTGATTATTATATGCGAGGTAATACTGTTATTACATATAATGATGCTGTGAGTACTGATGTTGATGGTTCTTCACAATCTTCTATAGAAACAAATAGCGCAAATGATGGTTTTAAGCTTTCTTTTGCAAACCCGGGTTGCTTACGTATGCCTGTAGAAGTGGCTTTAGCTGGAGGTTTTTCTGATTCTCGGAATCCAGCACTGCTTAAAATGTTCGCGCTGATTTCTGTTGTTGAACGTGCTGGAAGCGGATTTGATGCTATGAGAGCTGGTTGTGATTGGGCTGGAATACGCTATCCAATGTTAAGTGAGTCCTTTAATCCAGACCGTACTACTCTTGAATTTTTTGTAAGCGATAAGAATAACTTTGTATCTGGTTCTTCAAAAAACAAAACTGAACTTAATGCTAATTCATTGAATTTAGTGAACGGTACTTATAATTCAGAACTTACTACAAATTCACTTTCGCAAGATTCTAATAACTCGCATAAACGTATGAGCGTTGACGATTGCTATAAAAAGATTATTGAAGCAGTACATAATCATGGAACAATAAAGCGTGAGCAAGTGCAAAATATTCTTAACGTGGGTAGTACCAAGGCTAAGCAATTGTTATCTGATTTAGTTAGTAGAGGAGATATTTCAGTTTGTGGAAAAGGTCGAGCTACTACCTACGTTTTTAACCGCAGTTAAACAAAAACCGCACATGTGTGAATTAATCGCTTATGCACGAAACTCGCGTGCGCTATCGTAACGTTTTAACCAAATCTCGCTGGCAAACTCTTTCTGGCAAGTAATCACCGTTATTTTCTCAGTTGGTTAATCTGCTTGAGTGCTCCAATTGTAGGGAGTTTTCCTCTCGTTTGGAGTGCTCCGCAAACAAAAACCGCACATGTGTGAATTAATCCACGAACATGTGCGGTTTATGTTTATTTATTACTGATTAATCAAATCAGGCGTTTACGCGATCGATGCCGGACTGCACGTCAGCAATCACGGAATCCCAAGACTTGATGAAGGCGGCAACACCGTCGGCCTCAAGCTTGTCGGTAACGTCCTTAATGTTGATGCCAAGCTCAGCAAGCTTGTTCATAACAGCGTGGCTCTCTTCGTAAGTGCCCTTAACGGAAGCAGCGCCGTTGCCGTGATCAGCAAGAGCGTTCAAAGTCTTTTCTGGCATGGTGTTCACAACATGCTCAGCAACCAACTCGTCAACGTACTTGCAGTCGGAGTAAGCTGCGTTCTTGGTGCCGGTAGAAGCCCAAAGTGGACGCTGCTTCTTAGCGCCCTTAGCTTCAAGAGCAGCCCAACGTGGGTCAGCTGCGAACTTCTTTTCGAAGAGTTCGTAAGCCAAGCGAGCGTTAGCAACAGCAGCCTTGCCTTCAAGAGCCTTAGCTTCATCGGAGCCGTTAGCTTCGAGGAGCTTGTCAACAGCGCTATCAACGCGGGAGACGAAGAAGGAAGCTACGGAACCAATGTGCTTCAAGTCGTGGCCGTTAGCATCTGCCTGAGCAATACCTTCGATGAAGGCGTCGATAACCTGCTCGTAGCGCTCGAGGGAGAAGATCAAGGTTACGTTCACAGAAATACCCTTAGCAAGGGTAGCGGTGATAGCTGGAAGACCTTCCAAAGTTGCTGGAATCTTAATCATAACGTTTGGACGATCAACCTTTGCCCAAAGCTCTTCAGCCTGCTTCTCAGTGTTAGCAGTATCGTGAGCCAAGCGTGGGTCAACTTCGATGGAGACGCGGCCGTCAACGAAGTCGGTCTTTTCAGCGATCTCGCGGAAGATATCGGTTGCGTTACGAACGTCGGTGGTGGTCAACTCGCGGATAGCGGTTTCAACGTCGACCTTGCCGAGTTCCTTAAGCTGTGCATCGTATGGGCCAACCTGGCTCAAAGCCTTCTGGAAGATGGATGGGTTGGTGGTAACGCCAACAACATTCTTATTAGCAATCAAATCCTGCAAAGAGCCGGACTCAATGCGGGTACGGGACAAATCGTCCAACCAAATAGAAACGCCGGAATCGCTGGTGCGCTGCGTTGCTTCAGTCATGTTATCTCCTTAACACTGTGCTCCACCAATTGGGGCACGTCGGTATTTTGGCGTTTTTACAAGAAACAGCGGTTGATGTCGAACCAACGGTAGCTCGGCATCAACACGCCATCGCTGTCTCTTGTGAAGTGTTTCGTTAGCACTTCTAGTTTTGTGACATATCAATTTTATTTTGATACATCAAGCTTTATTTTGCTTACTTGCTTTTTGTCAAGCTATCTTAGGCGCGAGCTTCTTCGATAGAAGCCTTAGCAGCTTCTACTACGTGCTCAGCAGTAATGCCCAAGTCAATCATGTTCTGACCGCCGTCACCCTGCAAGCCGTACTGTTCGATAGAAACAGCCTTGCCGCAATCGCCAAGATACTTGTACCAAGGCAATGCCAAGCCAGCTTCGATGGAAACGCGAGCCTTGACGGACTTTGGCAAGATTGCTTCCTTGTACTCTTCGTCCTGCTCTTCGAACCATTCGAGAGATGGCATGGAAAGAACGCGAGCCTTAATGCCTTCAGCAGCCAAAGTCTTGGCACCAGCAACAGCCCACTGAACTTCGGAACCGGTTGCCATGATGATTACGTCTGGAGTGCCTTCGCAATCAACCAAAACGTAAGCGCCGTGCTTCACGCCTTCGCGAGCCTTTTCAGCAGTCTCAGCGAGGGTTGGAACGCCTTGGCGGGTCAAAATCATAGCGGTTGGGTAGCTGTTCTTCTTTTCGAAGAAGTAACGGTAAGCTTCAGCAGTTTCGTACTCATCTGCAGGGCGCACAACCTCAAGCTGAGGAATAGCACGGAATGCAGCCAAGTGTTCGATTGGCTGGTGAGTTGGACCATCTTCGCCCAAAGCTACGGAATCGTGGGTCCAAACGTAGAGGTTTGGAATCTCCATCAAAGCAGCCAAGCGAACTGCTGGACGCTCGTAGTCAGAGAACTGGAAGAAGGTGCCGTTGAATGGGCGAGTGTCAGAACCAAGCAAAATACCGTTGGTAATAGCACCCATCGCGAACTCGCGCACACCGAAGTGAAGCTGACGGCCATGCTCGGAAACGTTTGGCCAAGTGCGGGTTGCATCCTCGGATGGACCGAAGGAGTCAGCACCCTTAATGTTGGTGTTGTTGGAGCCGCCCAAATCAGCGGAACCGCCCCAAAGTTCTGGCATAACAGCAGCAATTGCGTTAAGAACTGCGCCGGAAGCCTTACGGGTAGCAACCTTAGAGCCAACTTCGAAGCCAGCAACCAAGTCGTCAATAGCCTTGTCGAAGCCTTCAGGAAGCTTGCCAGCCTTAAGACGCTCGTAAAGAGCAGCCTTATCTGGGTTGGCGGCAGCCCACTTTGCAAGAGCTTCGTCCCAAGCCTTGTGAGCAGCCAAGCCGCGCTCTGCAACCTTGCGAGCGTGAGCCAAAGCTTCTTCGTCGATTGGGAATTGAACTTCTGGGTCGAAACCGCAAAGTTCCTTCAAGCCCTTAACAGCTTCTTCGCCAAGCTTGGAGCCGTGGGAAGCTTCATTGTTAGTCTTGCCTGGGGTTGGCCAAGCAATCAAAGTATTAACCTTAATGAAGTGAGGCTTATCGGTAACTTCCTGAGCCTTTTCAATAGCAGCAGCCAAAGCCTGAACGTCTTCCTTGTAGGAGCCGTCTGGCTGGATGAAGCTAACTTCATCGGTGTACCAACCGTATGCACGGTAACGAGCAAGAATATCTTCAGAGAAGGTGAGCTTAGTGTCACCTTCAATCTGAATGTGGTTTGCATCGAAGATTACAGTCAAATTGCCAAGCTTCTGGTTTCCAGCCAAGGAAGCAGCTTCAGAAGAAACGCCTTCCTCAACGTCGCCTTCGCCGCAGATAACCCAAACCTTGTGATCGAATGGGGAAGTGCCAGCTGGAGCTTCTGGATCAAGAAGACCGCGCTCAAAGCGCTGGCCGTAAGCGAAACCAACAGCAGAAGCAAGACCCTGACCGAGTGGGCCAGTAGTCATTTCGATGCCTGGAGTCAAGCCGTATTCAGGGTGACCTGGAGTACGCGTGTCTGCACCGCCACGGAAATACTTGAGATCGTCAAGAGTCAAGCCGTATCCAGAGAAGAACAACTGCACGTATTGCGTAAGCGAAGCGTGACCGCCAGAAAGAATAAAACGATCGCGGCCAGCCCACTTTGGGTCAGCTGGATCGTGCTTAATGAAATGCTGGTACAATGTGTACGCAATCGGTGCTAATGAAACAGGGGAGCCAGGATGTCCGTGTCCTGCTCGCTCAACAGCATCAGCCGAGAGAACCTTCGCCATTTTTACGGCGCGCTCGTCTAATGCAGACCAGTTGAAATCGGTCATGTGATCTACTTTCCTTCCAATAATCCGGGTTTTTAAGCACAGCTTACGCTGGCTTTTTACCCTCTCATTGCCCTTCAATCCTATCTTTCGCGCGCGACGAATATGTTACAAAGTGTGTCAAAAGTTTGCTTTTATGTTCTGTTGCGTGCTAAGAAATAGACTACTATAGGAATATAGTATTTAGAGTGTTTGTAAGGAGTGGTAATGCAGTCACGACGCATGATGATTTTGCGCGCAGTTGTTGAGGATTATATTCGTTCTCAAGAGCCTGTTGGTTCTGCGGCTCTTGCAAAGCATCATCAGCTTGGTGTGAGTTCAGCTACTATTCGTAACGATATGTCGGCTTTGGAAGAGGAGGGATACCTTGTTCAGCCGCACACTTCCGCAGGTCGCATCCCTACCCAAAAGGGGTATCGCTATTTTGTTGACGGCTTGGCTGCAGTTATTCCACTTTCTGAACCGCAGCGTCGCGCTATACGCAACTTTTTAAGCGGATCTGTTAGTTTGCAAGATACTTTGCAACGTTCCGCGCGTCTTCTTGCAAGTATTACGGGTCAAGTCGCTCTCGTAGCATCTCCAGCATTGTCTAAGTCAAAAGTAAAAAGAATTGAGATTGTTCAAGTATCGTCTTCTACGCTTTTGGTTGTTGTGATTACAGATACTGGAGGCGTAGCTCAGCACATGATTCAAGCAACTACTATAAATTCAAATGACTTATTGCATCTAACTAATATGGTTAATGAGTGCTGCATTGGGCTATCTCTTTCATCTGCTTCACAACGCGTTTATGCGCTCGCAAATCGCAAGGATTTAGCGTCAGCTTTGCAAATTATTAGTCAACTTGCTAACGCTTTAGAAGATATGCATGACGGTGAGCATACTCACGACTTATATATGGCTGGAGCTTCTCAACTTGCGCATAGACAAAGTATTGTTGATTTTGCTTCACTTTTTGACGCACTCGAAGAACAGGCTGTTATTATGCGACTGATGACTTCGTTAAGTGAGGAAGCAAGCGATTGTGCAAGTGGTGTTAGTGTTGCAATCGGCTCGGAAACGCACACTCCTGGTTTGCTTAACGCTTCTGTTGTAACAAGCACTTACGGATACAATGCTGATTCTGACTCTGCGTTTATTGGATCAATTGGTCCTACGCATATGGATTATGCTGCAACGATGACTGCTGTTAAGGCTGTTGCGCGCTACCTTAATTCGTTTATATCCGAAAATTCATAAAACGTGGCTGGTTTATGGCTGGTTATTCGGCTTATGTCTGGCTGTGCCTTATGCAAGAATGATTTTAGAAAAAGGTAAAAGGGGAATTAATTGACTGATTACTACAAAGTTCTAGGCGTTGATCACAATGCTAGCGACGACGAAATTCGCAAAGCCTATCGCAAAATGAGCCGCAAATATCATCCTGATATTGCAGGCGCTGAGTTTGAAGAAAAGTTTAAGGAAGTAAATGCTGCCTACGACGTGCTTTCTAATCCTGAAAAGCGTCGAATGGTAGACATGGGTGTTGATCCTAACGATCCTTCTGCAGGAAGTGCCGGAGCTTCAGGTGCTGGTTTTGCAGATATGGGCATGGGCGACATTTTCAGCCAGTTCTTTGGCGGTTCTTTCGGTAATTCGCAAGGACCAATTTCGCGTGTGCAGCCTGGCGATGATGCGTTAGCTGAGGCTCGTATTGATTTGAAAACCGCTATTTTTGGCGGAAATGTTAGCGTACGGTTAACTACTTTTGGCGTTTGCAAGGATTGCTCTGGTTCCGGTTCTGCCGACAATTCCGCTCCAGAACAGTGCTCTGTGTGTCACGGTTCTGGCTTCTGCCAAAAAGTTGTGCGCACTATGCTCGGTCAAATGATGTCTTCGATGCCTTGTGAGCATTGCGAAGGTCACGGCACGATTATTAAGAATATTTGCCAAAACTGCCACGGTCATGGTCGTGTGCGTTCAATTCGTGAAGTTGGAGTGAACGTGCCGGCTGGAATTCGTGACGGTAGTCGTTTGCGCTTAGCTTCCCAAGGAAGCGTTGGTGAGTGCGGCGGTCCTGCCGGCGATTTGTACGTTGATATTCATATTCGTGCAGATAAGCAATTTACTCGTAACGAGGATGATTTGCATTGTTGGATTACAGTTCCTATGAGCTGGGCTGTTCTTGGTCGTAGCCTTGAAATCGACACTTTTGATGGTGCTCAGAAAATAACGATTCCTGCAGGCTGCCAAAATGAAGACACTATTACTTTGCCAAATCTTGGTGTGACGAAGCTTCGTTCTAAAGATCGCGGAAATATCGTGGTTCATGTGCTAGTGCAAACGCCTTCTAAGTTGAATGATGAAGAGCGTGCTTTGATTGAAAAATTTGCTAAATTGCATGATAGTTCTATGAAGCAAGTGCAGCAGCATTCGTTAAGTGAGCAGTCGAGTGAGCGTAAAGGTTTCTTTAGTAAATTAAAGGAAGCTTTTGCCGGCTGATTTTACGGATTTAATTTACTGCTTTAAACGGCTTTAATTTACGGCTTTGATTTAAAATAGTGGGGAAATATGGCATTACCAATATTGTTTGCTGGAACTCCGGAAGTTGCGGTTCCGTCTCTTCGCGAGTTAACTAAAGATAGTGAGCATTTTGATGTTCGCGCTGTTCTTACGCGACCGGACGCTCCGACTGGTCGCGGTAGAAAGCTTGTGCCAAGCCCTGTGAAACAGGCTGCTCTTGAGCTCGGCTTGCCAGTGCTTGAGTCGGATCCTAAAAATGAAGATGTGTTTCTTGAACAGCTTGCGGCAACCGGTGCAAAAGCTGCAGCAGTTGTAGCATACGGCAAGATTTTGCGACAGAATGTTTTAGACGCGTTGCCGCTCGGCTGGTATAATCTTCATTTTTCGCTTCTTCCGCAATGGCGAGGTGCAGCTCCTGTGCAGCGCGCAATTTGGGCTGGGGATGATATTACAGGTGCTACGGTTTTTCGCATTACGCGCGGCATGGATTGTGGGCCTATTTTGGCGCAGTTTACTACAAAAATTGAGTCTCACGAAAATTCTGGCGATCTTCTTGCACGACTTGCAAACGACGGCGCGCCGCTTCTTGCAGCATCTCTTCGTGGCATGGAAACTGGTGAAATTGTGCCGGTTGAGCAAGATCAAACTCCTCAAGAAGTTGCGCAAAAAATCACTGTTGAAGATGCTCATATTGATTTTCATGTGCCAGCTTTTGCAGTCGATCGTCAAATTCGCGCTTGTACGCCAAATCCGGGCGCGTGGTGCGAGCTTCATGCGGACGATGAACATAATGCGGATCCGATTACTTTGCATGTTTTACGTGCAGTTCCGGCAGATGCTAACGATCCGCATGGTGAGGAATTGATGAAGCTTGATCCTGGAAAATTGCTTGCTGGCAAGAAGCAAGTTTGGGTTGGTACTTTAAGCGGCGTACTTGAACTTTTGGAAGTAAAAGCGCAGGGAAAGAAAGCTATGAAAGCGGCAGACTGGGCGCGCGGAGCTAGGCTTTCGGCAGCAGCTTACTGCGCATAAAATTATGATTATGAACTTTTCTTCGATGTTGCCAACTTTGTCTAAACCAGGGCTTTTGGTTATGGATGTTGATGCAACGCTTATTGAGGAAGAAGTTATCGATTTGCTCGGTGCAGAAGCTGGATGCGGCGATGAGCTTTCTGCGATTACAGCGCGAGCAATGCGTGGCGAAATTACTTTCGATACTTCCTTGCGTTCGCGCGTGAGTATGCTTCGCGATTTGAATATTGACGAGTGCAAAAAGCGTATTATTTCTAAAATTCATGTAACTAAAGGCGCGAATGTTTTAATTGACACGCTTCATGCGCACGGATGGAAAGTTGGCGCAGTTTCTGGCGGTTTTTATGAGATTTTGGACGAATTTTTGCCGAGTTTGAATATTGATTTTTGGGCGGCTCACCATTTAGAGTCTATTGACGGCAAGCTTACTGGCAACGTACTTGGAAATATTGTTAATGCTAATGCAAAAGTTGAAGCGCTTAGAACTTGGGTAACTAATCTTGGAATTGATCGCGAACAAACTGTTGTAGTGGGGGATGGAGCGAACGATATTTCAATGATTAAATTCGCTGGATTAGGCGTAGCTTTTTGCGCAAAACCAACAGTTCAAGCGGCTACTCCTTACTGCATTCTTACTCGCGATTTAAGCGCTGTCTTGCGTTTTTTGAATGCGAATTAATACGTTTTTAAAAGTAAAAGTTGAGTAATGTACGTAGGCAATGTAAAATTGCGAATGATGATTAAAGATTAATGATTAAATTTTTTGTGAAAGTTCTGTATCTTTTAACCGCAGAGCTTAAATGTGTTGGTGAATCTTTCTATTGTTGAGTAAAATAAAGTTAATTTATGGGAGAGAGAGTGTGCATAAATACGGGAATTTATGCATTTAGGGTAGGGAGTGTAAGTTGAATTTACGAGAAGTTGCGCTTGAAGTTGCGCGTATTTTGGAAGATGTTGGTAAACATGCGTATCAGGATCAATTAAGCCCTCAAGATATGACGTCGATTGCGTTGGGTGATCCTAATAAATCTGAATCTGGTTTTGGCGATAAGCTCGTGCGTTTTATTCAAAATCGTTTGACTTATGTGAATCCTTTCCAAGGTTTTTGGCAAACTAAGCCGGAGCAGTGCAATCCGGGAGAACGTTTTTGGTGCGTTGGAAACGTTGACGGTGCTATTAATTTTAATCGCGATATGGCTGAGTGGACTCTTACGGTTTCGCTTTTTGAGTTTAACGATGAAGGCTCCGCTCGTCCGGTTCTTGGCGTTGTGCACGCTCCTGCGTTGGGATTGACTTATTTGGCTGCAAAGGCTCAGGGTGCTATTCGTATTCGTAGAACTCCGCAAGGAGAGAAGCGTGAGAAGATTACGCCTTCCACAACTTCTACTTTGCAAGGATCTGTGGTTTGTTATGGAATGTCTTATATACCTGGTGAATCTAAGCGCGCGCTTGACGTAGTCGCTTCTGTTGAAGAGGGCTGCCCTGCGGATATTAAGCGTATTGGGCCTGCGTCGCTCGACTTGTGCAAGGTGGCAGATGGCACTTATGACGCTTATTTTGAGCCTCACTTGCATCATTGGGATATTCCAGCTGTTTCTGCTGGTGCCGTGGTTGTGCTAGAAGCGCAGGGTCAGGTTTGCCAGTGGGATGGAAACCCTATTCATTGGCGACGCGAAAATGACGTAGTTGCTTCTAACGGTTTGCTTATTAACGAGTTAAAGCCGTATCTTAAGTAAGCAATAATCTCTTGCGTAAGTAGTTAATAGTCTTGCGCAAGTAGTTAATAGTCTTGCGTAAGCATTCAATTATCTTGCGGCGTGTCGTAATTTTTTTAATAAATATTATGACGTCTTAACATGTAATTTATACGTATTCATGCGTGATTTGCGAATTATGTGATTTACGCTACACAAATTATTGCATGAAAAGGTTTGCAATGTATGAATAGTTGAGTACCATATAGCTTGTACGAATGTCAGTTTGCACATTTTTATGCATGCTTGAAACGTATTAAGAGAGTATGAAGCGTTGTGTAAATAGCAAATTGGTATGAAACAAAGAAGCGAATGCTAATTTGTTTGGCTGCTGCATTATTGCATATTACAAGTTATGCATAAGCAGAAACATAAAGAATACACATTATTGAAGTGAGGAATAATGACGAAGAAGATTATGAGTGCGAAGCATCTTGCCGATTTGCAAAAGTCTATGCAAAAGTCGAGTAACAGCGTTATTTACGCACCACTTTCTAAGAGCGTGTGCGCAGCTATGCTCGCAGGTGCTATGGTGCTCGGGGGGGGGTATTCGTTTCTCCTGCATATGCTGACGGTTATGTAGACGGCACTGGCAACAATGTTTATTACGGTTTCAAAACTGATGCAAAATATGCCGAGGCTCATTTCAACATTGACGTTGAATATTACGATACTCTAGATCACGCCAAAGCTGGCGGTACTGAAGGCATAGACCCTCTTGGTAAATTTGTTCGCGTTCATTATCTTTCTAATTGCCACAACAATGCTACAGCTGACGATTGGCGATTCCGTCCAATGTGGTGGTTTGGTGTTCCTGCTGGTTTGAAAGATCCTCAAGATATTCAATTTAAGCGTATTGAAAAGTTAACAAAAAATGGCAAGGAGCAGGTTAAACCTGCTGGTTCTTCGCAATATATTACAACCGACGCAAACGGTTATGGCGCTGTTTCTGACAAACATTTTAATAGTCCTAAGGAATGGACTAATATTTCTAATTATTATTTTAGTGACGAAAAAATTCTTGCCAGCAAAGGCTGGAAACAGCTTGTGGGCTTGGATTCCAAAGACAATAAAGGCTACGATAATGCGGGCAATACCGCACAACAATGGGAAGAATACCAAAAGCAAACTCAAGGCCTTAAGGGTATTTTCGTAGACTGGGAATCTGCTGGTCAGCGTTGGTATGACATGACCTACGTTTCCGAAATGACGGATGATGCGTGGCAAAAGCGCGATGAAAATCCGCTTCGTTTTGCGGCTGGCGTTTATCGTTTTGCTGGTAACTGGCACTATGCGGTTGGCCAAAAGCACAATACGCCAAAGATTGCGGACCATTTGAAGCTTGTGTATCCAGAGGTTACGAAGGTTAAGGATACTAACGCTTTAAGTGAAGCCGAGCAAAAAGCAATTAAAGACAAAATTGAAAAAGCAAACGCAAACACAAAGTATTACTCGGATTTGGTAGAAAAAGTAGAAGTATCCGAAAAGGGTGTGGCTACTATCACCTTTAAAGATAAGACGACTCGCACTATGCCAGCTAGCTTGCTTGTAACAAAAGACGAGTCCGATAGCGATAAGTATAAGCCAACTTTGCCTGATGCAATTCCTGTTGTAAATCCGAGCGCTTTGACAGAAGAAGATAAGAATGCTGTTATCGCTGCGTTCAAGGAAAAGAACAAGGATAATAGTGATTTTAACAGCCATCTTGCTGAAACTGACGGAATTAAGTTTGATGATAAGGGTGAAAACCTTGTTGTGACGTACAAGGATGGCTCAAAGGCTACGATTCCTGTGTCTGAGCTTGTGTTCCAAGGGCCAAAAATCTCCGATTGGGCGCCGTATGTTGTGCCAGACACAATGGAAGTTGACAACCTTCAGCAGATTTCTCAAGAAGAGATAACCAAGATTATCAATGAATTTGATAAGGCAAACACTGGTATAACGCCGTATGATGATGCAAAGACTAAGAATAGCAATAAAGCACCTGTTACGGTTGATTCTAAAACAGGTGACGCAACAATCACATGGGCAGATGGTTCTAAGACCACTATCGCAGCGTGGCAATTCCTAAAGCAGAAGCCAAAGGCTCCAGCTCCAGAGCCTCAGCCGCCTGCTCCAACTCCTGCTGCTGAAAAAGAGTTCATTGTTGAAGCTCCAGCTTCGCAAACTCGTGTCAACTTTGATCCTTTCAATATGCAGGAAGCAGATTTAACAACTTATAAGAATGCGCTTGATGCAACTAAAACTGCTCTTAAGAAGAATAAAGGTAAGGACGCTAAAGATAATTCAGATGTAACTATTACCGATGTTTCGTATAGCGTGAAAGATGGTAAGGGTTACATTACGTTTAAGGCGGATAACTACAAAGACGCTACCTACCCAATGAGCGTATTCTTTAAGAAAGCTTCGGGTACGCAAACGCCTCAGACGCCTTCTACGGAAACTAAGACAGAAAATGGTCAAAATGAGCACGATACCTTTACGTATAAGGTAACAAAGACGGAGATTAATGGAGATAATCCAACTCCTCAAGAGGCTGTAAAGGCTTTAAAGCAGTTTGTAACAGACAACTATGATGGGGTCGAAGATTCTGATTTTCAAGGTGTAGCAGACAGCATTGCTGTTAATACAAAGTGGAAACCTAAAGCTAATACAAAAAATATGGGTCCTTATGGAGGTGCTAACAACAATGCTGGACCAATGCTAACTATTAGTTTAGGTCCTGATAATGGCATTAAGGTTAATGGTCATCCTTGGTTAGATGGCGATGATCCAGATTGGGATCCTGGTACACAAATTGATTTGATTACCATCAAAGCTAGCGATTTGTACGTCAAAAAGGGTAATACTCAGCCGTCTCAGGATAATACGATTGATAAGCTCAAAGAGCAGGCAAAAGCGCTGCTGAAGCAACGTCAAGATGATGGGCTTACCAACAACGATTTGAAGCGCGCTGGTATTGACAATCCTGATCAGTTGGATAATTCCAAGATTGATGAAATAGCAAAGGGTCAAACAGCAGAAAAAGACCTTCGCGATCTTATTCGTAAGCTTACTGATGCCAAGAAAGCTGAGCGCAAGTATAACGAACCTGCTGCAATTGAGGTTAAAGATCCATCCAAGCCTACTGAAGAAGATTTCAAGAAGGCTGTTAAAGCATTCTTTGACGCTAACTATGATGGGCAGAATAGTTTCCAAGTTACAACGAATGGCATGACTATTCCGTACCTTCCATCTGCTTCTGATCTTAAGCCAAAGTCTGGCACTGTTGACATGGAGATTGCTGACGATAATATCAAGTCAGTTACTTCCAGCGAAACCGATGGTAAAAAAGACTATAAGTCAATCGTCTTTAAGGATCATAAGGGTACTCAGCTTTTCACTGTTGCTATTACATATAAGCAGAAGGAAGAATCTGCTCCTGCTCCAACGCCTGATGCGCTTGCGCAGATGAAAAAGGACGCTGAGCAGCAAATCGACCGTAATCCTAACTTAACGAAAGAGCAAAAAGAAGATTATAAGAAGCAGATTGGTGATGCTACCACTGCAGACAAGATTAAAGAAATTCTCAAGAGTGCTGCTGATAAGGGCAAAGAGAATGCAAACTCTAGCGACCCGAATACTCAGCAAACGATAAACAACAACAAGGGTGGCGGCGACGCAAAGAAAGACGCCGAAAAGAAGCAAAAAGAGAAGGAAGATAAAAAGCAGGAGGAACAGAAGAATCAAGAGCTACAGGATAAGAAAAAGAAAGCTTCCGAGCAGATTGATAAGCTTGATAATCTAACTAAAGAAGAAAAGGATAAGCTCAAGGAAAAGCTGAATGGGAATGATGGAGATGCTACCAAGCCTGGTGCTAAGACTCCTGAAGAAGTTCAGCAGATTTTAGATGAAGCTAATAATCTTAATGAAGCGCACAAGGATGTTAGTGCTGGCGCGCTTCCGTTCCTAAGCCACGGCAATGCTAACAGCGATGACGATAAGGCTCTTAAGGAGTTAATCGGCGCTGATCCAGCTCAGAAGGATAGCACGCTCACTGCTTTGGAAGCTGATCTTGCAAAGAAGGATCCTGCTGCTACTGCAGAAGAGATTAAGAATGCTCTTGATGCAGCCAAGCGCCAGAATGCGATTAACGAAGAAAATGCTAAGAATGCTGGTATTGCGAAGCTTGAAGCTAAGAAAGCAGAGCTTGATGCAGCATACAATGCTTTGACTGATGAGCAGAAAGCAAAAGCTAAAGATAAGTATGAAGCTGCCACTAAGGCAATCGATGATGCCAAGAACACTGTTAACAGTGCAACTAAGCCTTCTGACATCAAGAATGCTGTTGATGGCGTGAAAACTTCGTTTGATGCCGCAAACAAGGCAATCGAAGATGCTAAGGGCAAGCGCGATACGACTGGCAACACTAACGATGACCAGAACGCTCTCAAGCAAGAAAAAGAAAAGCAGATTGAGCGCATCAGCAATAGCGGTCTTTCTGACGAAGAAAAGAAGAAGGCTATTGAGGATATCAATGCTGCCACTAAGCTTGGCGACCCAACGGGTATTGCGGATCGCGCGCTGAAGGCTAAGAAGATTGAGGATGCTAAGAAGCAGATTGCTGCGCTTGACCATTTGAACAATGCGCAGAAGAAAGCGTATGAAGACATCATCAACTCAACTGATGCGCACAACATCAAGGATGACGATGGCAAGGATACCGGCAAGGACGACATCGACAACGCGCTTGCTGATGCTATTGCAACCGATCATGCTATGGAGCGCCTTGAGAAGCTGAAAGAGATCGCTGATAAGTTCGCTAAGGGCGACAAGTATAAGGGTCTGCAAGAAGGCAATGAGCAAAAGAAAGCGTTTGACGATGCTGCTACTGCTGCTGGAGCCGTGCTAGACAAAGCTAATGGCGATCCTAAGGATGCGGATCAGGTTAATGAGCTGTATAAGGATCTTCTTAAGGCAATGCAGGCCATTGACGACAAAGCTAAGGGTGCTGGCGTTATTACTGATGCACTTCAGGCTGAAGTAGATAACGACTCTAAGCTTAAGCCAACGCCAGCTGATCCTAACGATTCCGCTAAGCCGGCTACGCCAGGCGATTCTCTGTACACGACCGCTTCTAAGGAGAAGAAAGAGGCCTTTGACAAGGCACTCTCTGACGCTGAAGCAGCATTGAATAAAGCTAAAGAAGATAACGCAGATCAAGCGAAGCCAGACTCTACTCCGCGCACTCCCGAGCAGGAAGCTGCTGCGCAAAAAGCGGTAGACGACGCACTTCAGAAGCTTGAAGAAGCACGTAAAGCTCTTGATGGCGTTGACACAACCGCGTTGCAGAATGAGATTGGTAAGGATAACACCGTTAAAGACTTAGATAAGTATAAGTATGCTGATAAGTCTAAGACGGATGCGTTTGATCAGGCTCTTAAGGATGCTCAGGATCTTATCAAGAATTTGACCACTCCTAGCGCTGATGGTACTACACCTAAGTACGGTGAAACTACATTGGATTCTAAGGAGAACAAGCAGAAGGCTTTGGATGATGCTCTTGCAAAGCTTAAGGCAGCTGAAGAGGCTCTCGATGGTAAGAAACCAACTCCTGGTTCTGGTTCTGAAGCTGGTTATGGTGTGAATGATAATGCGCCTACTACTGTGGATAAGGGTGAGTTGAATGTTCAGATTCAGGGTGCTGAGTCTGATTCACAGCCTGGAAATGCTGGTAATGGTAACGCTGGTGCTGGCGTAAACTCGGGTAATGCAGGTAACGCTGCTAACACCAATGCTGCCAACGCTAACGCTAATAATGCTAATGGCGCAAGTTCTGCTGCTGTGAATGCTGCTGTTGAGAATAATCCGGCTGTGAAGCAGGCGGATGCTCAAGTTGCTAAGGCTCAGGCGGCTCTTGATGCTGCTTTGGCTGAGGCTAAGAAGGTTGCTGCTGATCCGAATGCTACCCAGGCTCAGGTTGATGCTGCGGTTAAGAATCTTTCTGCTGCTCGTAAGGCTTTGGCGTCTGCTAAGGCTCATGCGGCTGAGGTTCGTGCTTCTGTGCGCGCTCAGGTGTTGAAGAGTGGTAGTGTTGCTCAGCTTAGTAAGACTGGTAGTGACGTGTCTGTGTTTGGCTTGTTTGCTGCAACTCTTAGTGCTGCTGGTGCTGCGCTTTTCTCAGCTAAGCGTCGTGGTACTTCTCGTCACAGTAGTAAGTAGAATATTTGCTAGCTGGTCTGGTTATTGCAGATCAGCTAGTTTTAGAGCTGCTTAATGTTTGCTTAATTGTATTCAGTAAGTTTGCTGAGTATTGAGTTAATTAGCATAATGAAGTTAATGTAAAAGTGTCTCACTTTGCGTCTTTCTTTACTACGCAAAGTGAGGCATTTTTGTATGCGAATATTTTTATCTAACACGAATTGAAACAGTCGTGAAAATATGGGAGAATTACCACATGACTACAGTTATTATGCATACTTCTGAAGGCGATATAAAAATCAATTTGTTTGACAGTAAAGCGCCTGAAACCGTCAAAAATTTTGTTGGCTTAGCTACTGGTGAGCGCGAGTGGCTTGACTCATTCAGTGGAAAACCTTCGCATGAGCCATTCTACGATGGTTTAACTTTCCACCGCATCATTAAGGATTTCATGATTCAGGGTGGCTGCCCACTCGGCAATGGAACTGGCGGTCCTGGATACGAGTTTGACGATGAAATTGACGCATCCTTGAAGTTCGATAAGCCTTATTTGCTCGCTATGGCAAATGCTGGAAAGCGTCACGGTCGTGACGGTCGTTTGCATGGCACTAACGGTTCGCAGTTCTTCATTACAACTGTGCCAACTCCATGGCTTGACGGTCACCATACAATTTTCGGCGAAGTTGCTGACGATGAATCGAAGGCGGTCGTCGATAAGCTCGAGGCTGTCGCAACGGATCGATCTGATGCTCCTCTTGAGCCTGTAGGTATTATTTCTATTGAAGTTTTGTGATTAAACGTTATGATTTAATACTCTTTAATATTCTTTAATACTAAAGTTCTTAATTGCTAATCCGACATTTTCTATACGCTTGTGTACAGAAAATGTCGGATTTTTGCTGTAAGGCGGCAGAAACTTTACGCTCGTGTAAAATAAAGGTCGGAATACGGCTGTAAGGCGGCAGAAACTTTACAACGCATGCAACGAAAAAGTCGTATTAATTAGAATTTAAATGCGAATATAAAGAAAGCGAGTCTTATAGCAAGCGTAATAGCTCACTATAAAACTCGCTTTGGTTTATATCAACCTTCTTCTATTATTATCCGTTGTAAGTATTGTTATTGAAGCACTTGCAATTCAGTTTTTGCTTTCCGCACTTCCGTACCTCATCATTTTATGCTTTCACGCTTTGATACAACGATGAGCCGGATTCTTGGAACTTTTTGCTCATCTCTTTCATACCATCGGCAATTGCCTGACTGCGTGCTTCTTCAACGAGCTGCTCCTGCTGAGCTGCTCCGCCAAAACGCTTACGAATATTTTGCGAAATAGCCATCGAGCAGAACTTTGGTCCGCACATCGAGCAGAAGTGCGCCATTTTTGCCGGTTCTGCAGGAAGCGTTTCGTCGTGGAAGGCGATTGCGGTATCTGGATCGTAGCTTAAGTTGAACTGATCCAACCAGCGGAACTCAAAGCGAGCCTTACTGATTGCGTTGTCGCGATCCATAGCATGTGGATGGTGCTTAGCAAGATCAGCTGCGTGGCAAGCGATCTTATACGCAATCACGCCTTGCTTCACATCATCCTTATTAGGCAACCCCAAATGTTCCTTAGGAGTCACATAGCAAAGCATTGCGGTGCCGTATCGCGCAATCTCCACGCCACCAATTGCGGAAGTAATGTGGTCATAGCCAGGTGCGGTATCCGTAGTCAAAGGACCAAGCGTATAGAATGGAGCATTCTGGCAAATTGCCTTCTCCATCTCAATATTCATACGCACAGTGTCGAATGGCACGTGACCAGGACCTTCAATCATCACCTGTACGTCATGCTTCCAAGCGATCTTCGTAAGCTCGCCAAGCGTCATAAGCTCGGAAAGCTGAGCCGCATCGTTAGCATCAGCCAAGCTACCTGGACGCAAACCATCACCCAAAGAGAATGCAACATCGTACTTTGCGAAAATCTCGCATAATTCTTCAAAGTGCGTATACAAGAAGCTCTCTTGATGATGTTGCAAGCACCATTCAGCCATAATTGAGCCACCACGAGAAACAATACCGGTTACGCGGTTTGCAGTAAGCGGCACGTAGCGAAGAAGCACGCCAGCGTGAATAGTCATGTAGTCAACGCCCTGCTCGCACTGCTCAATAACAGTGTCGCGGAAAAGCTCCCAGCTGAGCTTAGAAGCATCATCCTCAACCTTTTCCAAAGCCTGATACATTGGCACTGTTCCAATTGGCACAGGGGAGTTGCGCAAAATCCATTCGCGCGTTGTGTGAATATCGTTACCGGTGGAAAGATCCATAACGGTATCCGCACCCCACTTCGTGGCCCACGTAAGCTTTTCTACTTCTTCGTCGATAGATGACGTGACAGCAGAATTACCCATGTTTGCGTTGAGCTTAGTCAAGAAGCGCGAGCCAATAATCATAGGTTCAGCTTCAGGATGGTTAATATTGCAAGGAATTACAGCGCGTCCGGCTGCAACTTCTTCGCGAACCAGCTCTACATCGCAATTTTCGCGCGTTGCAACATATTGCATTTCCGGAGTAGTAATTCCGTGTCGAGCGTACCACATTTGTGTAATCGGATGGTCCGCGCCCTTCATTGGCTTATGCGTGCGACCACGCCATTCTTTAGAAGCTTTGCCTCGCTTAATTGCGCGCTTGCCGTCGTCTTGAAGATTGCGCCTGCGTCCTTCGTATTCCACAACGTCACCGCGGTCGCGAATCCAGTCAAGTCGAAGCGGAGCCAAACCTTCCTTAGGATTGCACTTTGGACCTTCAGTATTGTAATCCTTAAAAGGCGGGTTAGGACCTACGCCAGGAGTATCCGAAAGCTTAATTTCCGTATAAGGAACTTCCAAATCATAAGAACCATATTCATACTCAAAATGAACTGGAGTTGTTTTGCGAATATGAGCTTTATCGCGCTGAGTGCATCCGCGAGCTGCAATGTCAACTCGCTGTTGTTTAGCTAATTTCGCAGCATCCTTTGCTTCTTTCGCATTAATAAAAGTTGGCTTCTTTTCTTGAGTTTCTGAAGATTTTGATTCAGAATTTTCTGCAACTATCACTCGCTTAGCGTAGCCGTGCTTTTCTTCACCTCGCACAGCTTTCCAATGTTCAACAAATTCACGCATAGTTGATTCTGGTGTTTCTGAAGAATACAATGCTTCAGAAACGAACCATCCTGCAGCCTTGGTGTGAGCGATTGTATCGATATCGTCGAGTGCAGTTCTTCCGCCAACTAGAACTGGAAAATCACTTGCGGAACAAATCGTATTAATTTTCGCTTCGTCCAGCGTTGTGTGATTTGCTTCCAATTCGTAAGCGGCAGTAGTGCTTTCGCATCCTTCTTCAGGATTGCGCATTGCTGTTACGCAAATGTAATCAATGCATCCATCTGGAAGTTCGTTTATTACTTTAACTAAGCTTTCGGTTTCAACAGATAAGCCGATTACAGCATCTTCGCCAAGAAGAGCGCGAGCCTCTCTAGGCTCCATGTCGCTTTGTGCTAAATGCACTCCGTCAACTTTGATGCTTTGATTGCGAGCTTGCCAAACGACATCAACACGCTCGTCGATAACAAAAGTTACAGAATCGCATTTGTTATTGTCTTCGATGATTTGTGCAATATCGCGTGCAATAGTAGTGATTTCTTTAGCGTTTTCATTGTTGCAATGAAGACGAATAAAAGTCGCTCCAGCGCGCAAAGCATCATCGACAATATCGGTAAGCGGACGATTATTACAAGCTTGTGGGTCTGCAATAAAGCAGGCGCTTAGATTAAATTGATTACGCATTGATGCGTACGGATAATTCGATGTCATACTAAAATCGTTGCTCCCTACGTTGTATTAACTAACAGGTTCGAAGGGTTAGGCAAACTAATACCATCTCAGCCTTCTTTCGAAAGCACCCCTGCAAAATGTCGAATTACCAGCAAGTTTACACGATTATGTGCATTTAATTGGTGGTGGGTATGTTGCGAATTTCTTTAGCGTTCGTGATGATTGATTGCGCGTGAAATAAAATCTCCCAAGCTTTGCACAATCTGCACGAGAATAATACAAAGGATAACAGCAACTGTCATCACATCGTATTGATAACGCTGGTATCCGTATCGTATTGCAATATCTCCGAGTCCGCCTGCGCCAACTGTTCCAGCCATTGCGGAGAATCCAAAAAGCGTAATAAATGTAAGCGCAGCTCCGCGAATTAGCGAAGGTAAAGCTTCCCACAGCAACACTTTGCAAACAATTTGCAATTTGCTTGCTCCAAAGCTTTGTGCTGCTTCAATTAAGCTTCCGTCAACTTCGGCTAAAGATTGTTCAACTACTCTAGCAACGAATGGTGCAGCCGTAATCACCAGAGGCACAATAGCTCCAGGAACTCCCAAAGAAGTGCCAACTATGAGACGAGTGAAAGGAATTATTGCAACTAATAAAATAATAAACGGCACAGAACGCACGATGTTAACAATCCAGCCTAGAACTGCGTTAATTGGCGCGTTGGGGCAAATGCCTTTTTTGTTTGATGTAATGAGAAGTACGCCAACTGGAAGTCCAATAAGGTATGCAAAAAGTGTTGCAACTGATGTCATTACGAGTGTGTCTTGCACGCCTTCAATAAGTAAGTTGCCGTAGTCGTTAAAAAATTGTGTAGCAGCTTCTAACATTGTTATTTCACCTCGTTGGTAAGCGCGTTTGTTTGTTCGTCTGTTTGTGCGTTTTCTGGCTTATTGTTAAGCTCGCTTGCAATCGTGCTTGTAATTTTAGCGCGATGATTTTCCTGTTTTTCATCTGCAATAAGAGTTCGCAAAATATCGCTTTGTGGATTTGCAAAAAGCGTATCAGTGTCACCTAATTCCACAATGCGTCCGCCATCAATCATTGCAACTCGGTCGCAAATATTTCGTGCTACAGCCAGCGAATGCGTAATAATAACAAGCGTTACGTTGAGTTCGCGGTTAATTCGGCTCAATAAATCAAGGATTTGCGCAGTAGTTGTGGAGTCAAGTGCGCTTGTTGCTTCGTCGCAAAGCATAATCGACGGATTATTCGCCAATGCTCGTGCAATTGCTACGCGCTGCTGCTGTCCGCCTGAAAGCTGGCTAGGGTAGCGGTTTGCAAAATCTTGTAAACCAACTAAGTCAAGTAAGTAGTTTGCGCGTTCTTCTCGTTCCTTTTTTGCAGTGTGATTCAGCTCTAATGGGAAAGTGACGTTTCGCAATACTGTACGCTGCTGGAAAAGGCTAAAATTCTGGAAAATCATGCCAATATTAGTGCGTACTTTTGCAAGTTCTTTATCTTTTACTTCGCTAATATCATTTCCGTCAATAATAATTCTGCCGGAAGTTGGTCGCTCAAGCAGATTCATGCAACGAACTAGCGAAGACTTTCCTGCACCAGAAGAACCAAGGATTCCGAATACTTCTCCCGATTCAATAGTCAGATTAATGTCGTGTAATGCTTCGTTCGCTTTGCTACCTTTGCCGTAGCTTTTGTGAAGATGTTCGATCTGAATCATGCTTTTCCTTAACAGATTATTGCTTTCTGTGTGAAATATACTTCGTTACTAACTAGAGTTACTAACTAGCGTCATTAACTAGATTATTAACTAGCACGCACATTACGTATATTACACGCTTATAAAATAATGCCGCAAAGCATACACGAAGCATACACATGCGGCATTAGGTGGCTACATTGTGAGTATTTTTTAGAAAACAGGGAGCACAGCGCCTTTGTAAGTTTTAGTAATATAGTCACGCACTTCGCTTGTCTTCAAAGCTTTGAGTAAGGCTTTGATTTTTGCAAACTTTTCAGAGCCCTTCTTTACTACAATAATATTTTCATAAGTTTTAGCCGCAATGCCTCCAACTTTTTCTGAAGTAAGTGGGTCTTTAGTTGGGTTAAAACCAGCTTGAATAGCGTAATTGCCGTTCATGGCAGCAAGATCCACATCCTTAATGGCAGTAGGAACTGTTGCCGCTTCAAGTTCTTTAAACTTCAAATTCTTAGGATTCTCAGTAATATCTTTTGTAGTAGCGTTAATATCCTTTGGATTCTTCAACTTAATCAATCCGGCATCTTGCAAAAGAAGCAATGCGCGAGCCTCATTAGTAGGATCATTTGGAACTGCAACAGTTGCTCCGTTTGCTAATGCTTTAATCGTCTTGGTTTTTCCTGGATACAATCCAAATGGTTCAAAATGAATTCCACCTACTGAAACAAGGTGAGTTCCCTTTTCCTTATTAAAGTTGTCAAGATAAGGCAAATGCTGATAGTAGTTTGCGTCAACTTCGCCTTCTTCAGTAGCTGTATTTGGCTGCACGTAGTCAGTAAATTCCTTTACTACTAGCTTGTAGCCTTCTTTTTGCAAGATTGGCTTTACAACTTTATTTAAGATTTCAGAATGCGGGGTAGGTGAAGCTGCAACAGTAATGGTCTTGTCATCCTTTGCGCCTGCTTTTGAGCTACCGCAGCCACTTAAAGTGAAAGTCGCTAATGCTGCCAGTGCTGTAATTGATGCAATAACTTTAATTTTTCGCATATTTCCTGCTCCTTGTTCGGTGAAATTCGTTTAAAGTTAAATCCCCTTCGCGAGTAACGAATTATCAATATAGGCGAGAAAAATCAATAATTCCACACTTTGCTTATTAGTATTATTTATGACGTGTTAATAATTCGCATACTTGCAGTGTGGAAAGAGAAAAAATAAGTTTTTCAACACGTCGCTTACTTGCAATGAAGCTATCTACTAGACTGTAATGTATGAGTTTTTTGCGATTGGCGTTAGCGCAGATAGATACCTGCGTTGGGAACATTGATAGCAACGTTGAAAAAGTTTTGAAGTATGCTGCGCGCGCAAAGCAGTCGGGTGCTCGCATGGTTGTGTTTCCTGAGATGACTTTGACTGGGTATCCTATTGAAGACCTCGCCTTGCGTGCCACGTTCCGCACAACTGCACAAAAAGCTGCAGACTTGCTTGCAACAAAACTTGCGGAAGAAGGCTTGGGGGAGCTTTACGTAGTAGTTGGAACTGTTGGCTTTGACGAGTCTGCTGGAAAGCCTCGAAACAGGCTTCTCGTATTGCATGAAGGTAAATCTGTGTTGCAATACGACAAGCATTTCTTGCCAAATTATGGTGTTTTTGACGAGTTTCGTATTTTCTCTTCTGGCAATAAGTGTGAGCTGCTGGAAGTAGATGGAATGCGTCTAGGTTTTGCTATTTGCGAAGATATTTGGCAAGACGGCGGTCCTGTTGCGCGTTTGGCAAAACTTGGTATCGATGCGCTAATAACTATGAACGGTTCTCCATATGAGGAAGGTAAAACTCATGTGCGCTTGAGTTTGGCTCAAAAGCGCGCTGTTGAAGTCAATGCGCCAGTCGTATATGTGAACCAAGTCGGCGGCCAAGATGATTTGGTTTTTGACGGTGGAAGTTTTGTTGTTGATGCTGACGGAACTTTACTTGAACGCTCGGCAATGTTTGATGAAGATTTGTCGTTTGTTGATTTTGATAACTCGCTGAAAAAGCAGAAAGTTTCAAGCATTGCTCCAAAACTTGACGCAGACGAAGAAGTGTATTGTGCGTGTGTTGTAGGTCTTAGAGATTACATGCGTAAGAATGGTTTTAAGGGTGTGTGCTTAGGACTTTCTGGAGGAATTGATTCTGCTTTAGTAGCTACTATGGCTGCCGATGCTTGCGGTGGAGCAAATGTGTATGGCATTTCTATGCCAAGCATGTACTCTTCGGACGGTTCTAAAGACGATGCGCGCGATTTAGCAGAGCGAATTGGCGCTCACTATGATGTGCAACCAATTGAACCGCTTTTTAAAGCTTTCCAATCGCAACTTTTATTAGAAGGTGTTGCTGCAGAAAACTTGCAAGCTCGCGTTCGTGGCGTAATCGTAATGGCTTACTCGAATTCGCGCGGTGTTTTGGCGCTCGCAACTGGTAATAAATCGGAGCTTGCTTGCGGGTATTCTACTATCTATGGCGATGCAGTAGGAGGGTATGCTCCTATTAAGGATTTGTTTAAGACGCGCGTTTGGGCACTTTCTCGTTGGAGGAATCGCGCTGCGAATGCTGGAGTAGGCATTGGTATGCTGCCAATTGTTGGATATGAGGATTCTGAGCAAACAGAAGTTACGAAAGCGAAAGCTCCGCAAGATGGTGTGCTTATTCCGGTTAATTCTATTATTAAGCCTCCGAGTGCAGAGTTGCGTCCAGGGCAAAAGGATTCTGATTCTTTACCTGAGTACGATTTGCTTGATCGTGTTTTAGAGGCTCATATTGAGCTTGCTCATGGTAGAGCAGATTTGCTTGAAGATGGTTTTGACGAGCATACTGTTGACACGGTTATGCGTTTAGTTGATCGTGCAGAATGGAAGCGCAGGCAGTATCCGCTTGGACCAAAAGTAAGTGCTATTGCTTTTGGCAGGGATCGCAGAATGCCTGTTACCACAGCTTTTCGTGAATAAATGTGATATATTTCACTAGATTTTTTGCAAAACTACTCGTGTATGCGTTTACTTATGCTCTAACATTGTTATTAAGGCAGCGTGAAGATGCGTTGCGGGTACAAAAGGAGTCTAAACATGACATCAGTTGATGCGCCAGTTCTCAGTGAAGAGGATCTTCGTACCGAAGTGTGGAATGGTTTTACTGACGGCAATTGGAAGAAAGACATTGACGTACGCGACTTTATAATAAAGAACTATACGCCATATGAAGGTGACGAAAGTTTCTTGGCAAATGCCACTGAAAAAACGAAGCACATGTGGAAGTATCTCGACGACAACTACTTAGCTGTTGAACGTGAGCGTCGTGTTTATGATGTTGAAACTCATATCCCAGCAGGTATTGACGCAATGCCAGCAGGCTACATTGAAAGCCCAGAAGTAGATAACGTAATCGTCGGTTTGCAAACTGATGAGCCTTGCAAGCGCGCTATGATGCCAAACGGCGGTTGGCGCATGGTTGAGCAAGCTATTAAAGAAGCTGGCAAGGAAGTAGATCCTCAAATCAAGAAGATTTTCACCGTCTACCGTAAGACTCATAACGATGGCGTGTTTGGCGTTTACACCAAGAATATTAAGATTGCTCGCCACAACAAGATTTTGACCGGTTTGCCAGATGCTTACGGCCGCGGTCGTATTATTGGCGATTATCGTCGTGTTGCTCTTTACGGCGTGAACATGCTTATTGAGTTTAAGAAGCGCGACAAGGATTCGATTCCATACCGTAACGATTTTACCGAGACCGAAATTGAGCATTGGATTCGCTTCCGCGAAGAGCATGACGAGCAGATTAAGGCTTTGAAGCAGCTTATTAACTTGGGTAACGAGTACGGTTTGGATTTGACTCGTCCAGCTAAGACCGCTAAGGAAGCTGTTCAGTGGACTTACATGGGCTATCTTGCTTCTGTTAAGAGCCAGGATGGCGCTGCAATGAGCTTCGGTCGCGTTTCCGCATTCTTCGATTGCTACTTTGAGCGCGATTTGAAGGCAGGTTTAATTAACGAAACCGACGCTCAGGAAATTATTGACGCTCTTGTTATGAAGCTTCGTATTGTGCGCTTCTTGCGTACTAAGGATTACGACGCAATCTTCTCTGGTGATCCTTACTGGGCAACTTGGTCCGATGCAGGCTTCAGCGAGGATGGCCGCACTTTCGTAACCAAGACTTCGTTCCGTTTGCTCAACACTTTGACTCTTGAGCATTTGGGACCTGGTCCTGAGCCAAATATCACTATTTTCTGGGATCCAAAGCTTCCAGAAGCTTATAAGCGTTTCTGCGCACGAATTTCTATCGACACTTCTGCAATCCAGTACGAGTCCGATAAAGACATTCGTGAGCACTGGGGTGACGACGCTGCTATTGCTTGCTGCGTTTCTCCAATGCGCGTCGGTAAGCAAATGCAGTTCTTCGCAGCTCGCGTGAACTCTGCAAAAGCTTTGCTTTACGCTATTAACGGCGGCCGCGATGAAATGACCGGCATGCAAGTTATCGATAAGGGTGTTATTGACCCAATCAAGCCAGAAGCTGACGGCACTCTCGACTACGAGAAAGTTAAGGCTAATTACGAGAAGGCTTTGGAATGGCTTTCCGAGACTTATATTGAGGCTTTGAATATCATCCACTACATGCACGATAAGTACGCTTACGAGTCCATTGAAATGGCTTTGCATGATAGGGAAGTCTACCGTACGCTTGGTTGCGGAATGTCCGGCTTGTCTATTGCTGCAGATTCCTTGGCTGCTTTGAAGTATGCAAAGGTTTACCCAATTTACAACAAGGATGCTAAGACCACTGAAGGCCACGAGTACGAGTATATCGAGGGCGGCGACGACGACTTAATCGTTGGCTACAAGACTGTTGGCGAATTCCCAGTTTACGGTAACGACGACGATCGTGCAGACGACTTAGCAAAGTGGGTTGTAAGCACTGTTATGGGTCAGGTAAAGCGTTTGCCTGTGTACCGTAATGCTGTTCCAACTCAGTCCATCTTGACTATTACTTCTAACGTTGAGTATGGCAAGAACACTGGTTCCTTCCCATCCGGTCACAAGAAGGGTACTCCGTACGCTCCAGGCGCAAACCCAGAAAACGGCATGGATTCGCACGGTATGCTTCCTTCGATGTTCTCCGTTGGAAAGATTGATTACGATGATGCTCTTGACGGCATTTCGCTTACGAACACCATTACTCCTGACGGTTTGGGTCGTGACGAAGACGAGCGCATCAGCAACTTGGTTGGCATTTTGGATGCTGGCAACGGTCACGGCTTGTACCACGCAAACATCAACGTGTTGCGTAAGGAACAGCTTGAAGATGCTGTTGAGCACCCAGAAAAGTATCCGCATTTGACGGTTCGAGTTTCCGGCTACGCAGTGAACTTTGTAAAGCTCACTAAGGAGCAGCAGCTCGACGTTATTTCTCGTACATTCCACCAGGGTTCAGTTACTGACTGATTTGGTTGATTAGTAAACACCGCCGGGAGCGAGGCTAGTTTCGCTCCCGGCTTTTGTTAATTGCGTATATTATTTATTATTTATTTATAAATAGTTTGGAGGGCAGTTAGATGGCTGAAAACACAGCGTTTCGTACCACAACTCAGCATATGTTGAAGGAGTCAAAAGAGTATGCTCGCCAAACTTTAATGGGTGGACTTTCTGGATTTGAGTCGCCAATTGGGCTGGATCGTAAAGATCGCTTAGTTGCTCTTAAAACTGGCGATATTGGATTTGTGCATTCGTGGGATATCAATACTTCTGTTGATGGTCCTGGAACTCGTATGACGGTGTTTATGAGCGGTTGCCCACTTCGTTGCCAGTATTGCCAAAATCCTGATACTTGGAAAATGCGTGACGGCAAGCCAGTCTACTTAGATGCAATGATTAAAAAAGTTGACCGTTATCAAAGTCTTTTTAAAGCAACAGGTGGAGGAATCACATTTTCTGGCGGCGAGTCCATGATGCAGCCAGCTTTTGTATCTAGAGTATTTCGCGCTGCAAAAGAGATGGGCGTTCATACTTGCTTAGATACTTCGGGCTTTTTGAATCGCAATTATACAGATGAAATGATTGACGACATTGATCTTTGCTTGCTTGACGTTAAATCAGGAACTGAAGAAACGTATAAAAAAGTAACCGGCGGCTTGCTTCAGCCAACTATTGACTTTGGTCAGCGCTTGGCGAAAGCTGGTAAGAAGATTTGGGTGCGTTTTGTGCTTGTTCCAGATTTGACTTCCAGTGAAGAAAACGTTGAAAAAGTTGCCGAGATTTGCGATTCGTTTGGTGATGCTGTTGAGCATATTGACGTGCTTGGATTCCATCAACTAGGACGTCCAAAGTGGCATGAGCTTAGGATTCCATATCCTCTTGAGAATCAAAAAGGGCCTTCTAGGGCGCTTAAAGAGCGAGTTGTAAACCAGTTCAAAGACCACGGTTTTGTTGTGTACTAGACTGCGTTTAGATTGCATTTAGACTGCATTTAAATTGTGTCAAAAATGTAACTGTAATTTAGGCAATCTTTGCGTATCGTATTGTTTTTTGAAGGATTTTTGTATAATTATACAAATACTCTTTTTTAGAGAAAGGATACGCAATGAAGCGCAGAATAGGTTGTTGGATTGCATTAGCTTTTACATTAGCGTTAGCTGTTTTTGTGCGGTGTAACGATCAGTTTGGTTTTGCTACAGCGCTTACTATTTTCGTTATTTTGCCAATAATTTTATTGCCAATAAACATTGTTGCATCTTTCGATAAGAAACTTCTTATTGAAGTGCCAATAATATCTATTGTTATAGCTGTTGTTACAGAACTTGTCACTTTTCCAATAGTCAACTTTTCGGATTTAGGTTTACATGCTGGCTACGTTGTTCCAACAGTTTTAGCTTCGGTAGTCGCATTTACTCTTACTAGATTCCTTAAAACTAGGCTTGTTAAGCGCATAAATGACGAAGTAGCAAACAATAAAACAGATTGATTATTTAATTGATTATTTATTTGATTTTTTATTTTTGAATAGTCTTAGTTGTGTGCGAAAGTTGAAGCCGTGTTAAAAGATGCATAATCTATAACACGGCTTAAATATTTTTTACGGATATTTTGCAAAAAGTACAGAATAAGTTGCAAAAAGCGTAAGAATTTGGGTAAAGCATGCAATCGGGAGGCGTACTTGAACGAGGAACCAAAGCTTTTAAAAGAGCCTAGAGAAGGAGTTCCAGAAGTCATTGATACGCTTGAAGCATATAAAGATTATTGCAGCTTGTTGGCGGCAGGCTCCGGTCCTTTAGCTGCAGACGCTGAGCGAGCTTCCGGTTTTCGCTACAGTCATGAAGATTGGTTGATTCAGTTCAAACGCAAGGGTGCAGGAATTGGATTATTAGATCCTATAGAACTTACAAAACTTGGAGCTGATTGGAACGAATTTAACAAGGCAGTAGGGGATGTGCCTTGGATTATTCACGATTCGATGCAAGATTTGCCAGGATTTTTCGATATTGGTTTGCGCCCGCGTGCTTTATTTGATACTGAGATAGCGGCTAAATTACTTGGTAGAAAGCGCTTTGGTTTAAGCTCTGTAACTGAATATTATTTGGGTCTTACTCTTGCAAAAGAACATTCTGCAGCAGATTGGTCTTACCGCCCACTTCCTAGAGATTGGCGAAATTACGCAGCTTTAGATGTTGAATTACTTATTGAGCTAGAAGAAGTAATGCGCGTCGAACTTAAAAAGCAAGGTAAACTTTCTTGGGCGGAAGAAGAATTTAAACACTTACTTAGTAAGGGTGCACAAAAGAAAGCTCCGCATCCACGTCCATGGCTTAAAATATCGCATATTAGCGTACTTATGCACGATCGTGTTGGTTTAGTTATTGCGAAAGCATTGTGGCAAAAGCGAGATGCTTTAGCGCGTGAATATGATATTGCGCCAACTCTGCTACTTTCTGACGCTGCGATTATTGAAGCTGGTAAGCGTAAACCTAGTAATGCGCGTGCGTTTCGTGCTATTCGTTCTTTGAATGAGCGAGTGCGAATGCACACTGGCAGTGAGCAAGACAAAATGTTCGAGCGTTACGCTCCAATTCAGCGCAAAGTTAAACCATCTATTTGGAAAAACGTTATAGAGAATGCTATTTTGCGCGCTAAATCTGGTGAAACGGCTATGGATGATGTGCATCCAGTATTACCGAATGGAGCTATTCAACTTAATTCGCGCGAATCTCGTAAAACGAACGTACTTAAGTCAACAGATACTGACGAGTCGCAAGGTTCTAATGATTGTCAGGATTGCCATGATTTATCGGATTCGCAGTACTTGCAGGATATGCAAGATTCCCAAAGCGCTCCTAGATCTATGAAATATTGGCGAGAACATCACCCTAAGCGTTACGAGCGTTTACAAAGAGTAAAAGCTGAGTTAAATCAAATTTCTGAATACACTCATACTCCTGCAGAAATTATTATCAAACCACAGATTATTCGTAATCTTTGCTGGCATGATGATGCGCAAGATATTGATGTTAAAACATTCTTAAGTGAGCATGGTGCTCGCGAATGGCAAACCCGATTGGTAGCTGAGTCCGTAACTCGCGCTATCATGTAACGGTTGTGCCATACGGCAGAAGCTAGAAAAAACGTAATTTCAGGAGCGCAAGCGTGAAAATCAGCGTCAGGAATCTTGAGCCAACTAAAGTTAAGCTCACCATTACCGCAGATCTCGAAGACTTCAAGCCATTCTTGGAAGAAGCTCGTAAGGAGATTGCTAAGCAAATTAACGTGCCAGGTTTCCGTAAGGGACATGTGCCAGGCAAGATTGTAGATCAGCGCGTCGGTTTCGCAGCTGTTGCCGGCGAAGCCGTAAATTCCGCTGTGCCAGAGCTTTATTCCAAGGCTTTGGAAGAAAAGAAGATTCGCCCAATGGATCAGCCAGAATTTGACGTTCAGGAAGTTCCAACGTCGACTGATGCAGATGCAAGTCTTAAGTTTGTAGCGACAGTTGAGCGTCGTCCAGATTTCAAGTTGAACAAGTTCAAGGGCGTTGAGATTGAAGTTGAGAAGCCAAAGGTTTCCGACAAGGATGTCAAGGAGCGCTTGGAAAGCCTCCGTCAGCGTTTTGCTACTTTGGTTGGTGTTGACCGTCCTGCAGCTAAGGGTGATTACACTAACATTGATTTGGAAGCTCGTATCGATGACGAAGTAGTTGATGCGCAAGAGGGCGTAAGCTACGAAATCGGTTCCGGTGTGTTGCTTGACGGTTTGGATGAGGCTTTGGATAGCCTTTCTGCCGGTGAAGAAACCACCTTTGAAGGTACTCTCGAGTCCGGCAAGCATAAGGGCGAGAAGGCTCAGATCAAGGTTAAGGTTAATTCCGTAAAGACTCAGGAATTGCCAGAGCTTGATGATGATTTTGCTCAGGAAGCTTCTGAGTTTGATACTTTGAAGGATTTGAAGGCAGATATTCGCAAGGCTTGCGAGCAGGCTGCTGAAGGTCGTCAGGCAACTAATGCCCGTGACGCATTCCTTGTTAAGCTTCAGGAAGAAGTTGAAATTCCTGTGCCAAAGGGCGTTTTGGACAAGGCTGTTTCAGAGCATTTGAAGGGCATGACCCCTGATCCTGAAAAAGCTACCAAGAAGCAGAAGGATGAAGCTCAGCAGGCTGCTGAGAAGGAACTTCGCGACCAGATGGTTCTTGACGCTTTGGCTGAACAGATGGATGTGACTGTTTCCCAGGCTGACGTCACCAACTTCTTGGTTTCTGTTGCTCAGCAGTACGGCATGGATCCAAACCAGTTCATTAACGCAATCGTTAATAACGGTCAGCTTGGTTCTGCTGTGCAGGAAGTTGCTCGTTCTAAGGGCTTGCTTGCTGGTATGCGTGCTGTAAAGTTCGTTTCTGGCGGAGAAGCTCTTGACTTGAGTGCATTCTTGTCTGAGGATGATGACGAAGACGAAAGCGTGAAGGCTGCTTCTGCTGCTGCAGAAGTTGCTGACGAACTTTCTAAGTAGTATTTTTCAAGCAAGAAAAAAAGTTTATACTTTCTCATATTTGCTAAAAACCCAGGGCTTTTGCTCTGGGTTTTTGTGTTGTTGTTATACTTTAAAGAAAGTGAAAAACAAATAAAATGAAAAACAAATAACATAAGGAAGGCTGCCGCTAATGGAAAAACGCAATTTGCAAATAGTAGGCAGTAAAAAACCTAGTAAGTGTTTGAACTATGTTTTTACATGTTTACGATTAAGTCTTATTGCTTTTTTTGTTGCAGTTATGGCTGGGGTTGGTGCAATATTATTAACTCTGTTACTACATGCTGTGCAAAATGTAATGTTCGGATTTTCAGAATCTGCTCTTAAACCTTCGCCAGTTGGATTGCCAGTATTGCACTACGTTGCTGTTGTATTAATTGTCATGTCTGTTGCTGCAATTATTTGGATGTGGTTATGGACAAAATCTTCTAATCGTATTGTCGATATAGCTCATGCTGTTCGTGGTCAATCAATGCCATGGCATACAACGATTATCCATGTATGTTTACAAATTTTTATAGTTGCTTCTGGCGCAAGTTTAGGTAGGGAAGTTGCGCCTCGAGAATTGGCTGCAATGCTTACTCAGAAGTTACTCTGCTTTATCCGAGTCAGTGAATTTCAAGCTCGCGTTTTGGTTGCAAGTGCTGCTGGTGCTGGTTTAGCTGGAGTTTATCGCGCTCCAATAGCGGGTGCGATTATGGCGCTAGGTTTGGTTGCAATTCCACGTTTTTCTCATGACTCGAAATCTTCTTTAAAGCGTTTGAAATGGTATTGGTTTATACAAAAATTTAGTATTTTTGCTATTGCGTTATGTATAAGTGAAATTGCATCATTGACTACTATTTTTGTGCTTGGGTATGAGCCTTACTATTGTTTGTCAAGTCTTGATGACATCCATATTGTCAATACGACTGTGTTGCTGCTTGCAATTATAGTTGGCATTCCTTGTGGTATTGTTGGCACTCTTTTCCATAAGATGATTCGTTGGGCTCGCTCTAAGTGTGCTCGCAATTACCAAATTTTATATTTTTTGCCATTAATGGGCTTAGTAACAGGATTAGTTGCATCATGGAATCCAGCCATTATGGGCAATGGTCGAGCTTTAGCGCAATACGCATATAACATTGCAAAAACAAGTATTGCAATTGACAAAAACTCTTTGGTAACTTTGCTTCTACTGGTTGTTGCAAAAATAATTTTAACAAGTTGCACTCTTCGAGCTGGCGCAAGTGGTGGTGTGCTTCAGCCGAGTATGTCGTCTGGAGCTTGCGTAGGGCTGATTATAGGTTTTATAAGTATGAACATTCCAGTTGTTGGTGGCATGTTATCAAGTCAGCCCAAAATATTGGTAATAGCTGCTATTTTTGGTGCTGCAAGTCTGCTAACTGCAAGTCGAAAGTCATTGTGGTTTGCGCTTTTTTTGGTAGCACAATTAGTGAATTTGCCTATGATTATGATTATTCCAATGGTTGTTTCTTGTGCTGTATCTAGAAGCATAACGATGATACCAAAATTTTTAGCCGCAAATAATGTTTAAATTTTTTTAGTATAGAAAATACAATATATGCAAAATAAATGCGCCTATCCTAGTTCAGTATTAGCAAAGGCGCATTTGTTATTAGTAAATATTTTTTAGTTATGTTGGTTATTTTAGTTATTTTTTAATTAATTATTAGAACTGAATTCTTTATCTGCAATAAAAGTTCCATCATCGTTTGAGAAGGAGAAATGTATGCGCACTGGTGCAATAATTTTTTCTTTCATTTCATCCGATGCTGATTGTGGCATCAAGTTCGAGAGGCTATCGCCGTATGTTTGCATTCCAGTCTTTAACGCTGTAATTTCTAAATCAGATAGGTGCTTTTTGAACTTTGCATTTATATTGAGCTGATCACCTTTAGTGGCAAACGTTATGTTGAATGGTGAGCTGCTAGTGGCATCATTAAATCCATTAGTGAGTTTTTTAGCTTCTTCTGAATGGCAATGTACGTATTCTTCAATATTTGCGCTTTTAGGTGCAGAGCAATTGTAATGTGGCTTAAGATTAGTTGAATTGTAATGTGGTTTTGAAATTACGTAGCCACCTACTGCAACTATTGCTACTACTATGACAACAATAAGCCAAGTGTATTTTGACTTATGAGCACTTGTATTTGTTGCATTTGGATAAGCGTTTGCAGGATAGTTGTTGACTGGTTGTTGATTATTCTGATATACGTTTGGTTGGTAACCATTATTTAGATTTACATTATTAGGGTAATTGTTGTTCTGGTATCCGTTATTTGGGTATACGTTGTTTTGATACTCATTGTTTTCATAACCATTGTTTGGGTATCCGTTATTTGGATTTACATTATTTGGGTATGTATTATTTTGGTAACCATTATTTGGATACTCGTTATTTGGCATCGGAGCAGGCGAGTAGTTGTTATCTGGCAATTGGTTAGAATCCATAATTACTCCTTATAATGAATTGATAATCCGATAAAAATATACTCAATAATGCATACTAGTGTAGGATAATAAGTAAAAATTACATCTGTTGATATGAATAAAATTCTAGAAATTTGGTGTAAAACATTCAATTCAAATCATATTCGCAATATTTTCTATGTGGTCATGCGCACAAGGTAGTGTAGAAATAATTACGTGGTAACAAGGAGATATAGTGACTGAGCTTTTTACAGCTTCTCCTGTGATGGAACAGGCTGAAGCGTCTACATCAACTGATTCTATTTTTAATCGATTGCTAAAAGATCGCATTATTTGGTTGGGATCTGAAGTAAAAGACGAGAATGCCAATGTTATTTGCGCACAAATGTTAATGCTTGCTGCGGAAGACCCTAAGAAGGATATTTGGCTGTATATTAATTCGCCTGGAGGTTCAATTACTGCTGGTATGGCAATTTACGATACTATGCAATTAATTGAGCCAGATGTTGCGACTATTGCTGTTGGCATGGCTGCATCTATGGGTCAGTTCTTGCTTAGTTCTGGCACTCCTGGTAAGCGTTATATTACCTCGCATGCGCGTGTGCTTATGCATCAACCTTCTGGCGGTGTCGGTGGTACTGCTACAGATGTACGAATTAATGCAGAGCTTATTATGGATATGAAAAAAACGCTTTCTGAATTGACTGCAAAGCAGACTGGTCATACGGTAGAGGAAATTTACCGAGATAATGAATACGATCACTGGTTTACAGCTCAGCAAGCTTTGGAGTATGGTTTCGTAGATAAGATTGTGACCACTCCTGCTTCTATGCGCGGTGAGGAGTAATTATGGCAAGTGAAGAAGCAAAGTTTGTTGCGCGTGCCGAGCGTTTAGCTGGTTTTGGCGGTGTTACTTCTGCTCAGCGCATTACTAATCGTTACGTGTTGCCTCAGTTTGGCGAGCAAACTCCATACGGCATGAAAACTCAGGATCCTTACACTAAGCTGTTTGAAGATCGCATTATTTTCATGGGTGTGCAAGTAGATGACACTTCTGCTGATGACATTATGGCTCAGTTGCTTGTTTTAGAGAGCATGGATTCTGATCGCGATGTGATGATGTACATTAATTCACCTGGTGGTTCGATGACTGCTATGACTGCAATTTATGACACCATGCAGTACATTAATCCAGATGTTCAAACTGTTTGCTTGGGTCAGGCTGCTTCTGCTGCTGCTATTATTCTTGCTGCTGGAGCTGCTGGTAAGCGCATGATTTTACCAAATGCGCGTGTGCTTATTCATCAGCCTGCAATGGGCCAAGATTTTGGTAAAGCTACTGAAATTGAGCTTCAGGCTAAGGAAATGTTGCGTTTGCGTTCTTGGTTAGAATCAACTCTTGCAAAACATACTGGTCAAGATATTGAGCGTATTCGTAAAGATATTGAAGTTGATACTATTTTGACTGCTTCAGAAGCCAAAGCTTATGGAATGGTTGACGAAGTGCTTGAGCGTAGAGCATAATTCAATCTTTACAACTTAGCGGATATTTATCAATATTTGTATTTCTTAACAACAAACCCTGGTCGACACGCCGGGGTTTGTGTTTTAGTGCGGATAGTTGTATATTAGTTAAGTTGCCGGAAACAAGGACATGGTTCTTGAGGCTGGAAACATGCGCCAGTAGCCCAACGGATTAGAGCATCTGACTACGGATCAGAAGGTTGCAGGTTCGAATCCTGTCTGGCGCACAAATGAAACGTGAAGCTTTTGCTCCGCGTTTTTTTAATTCGTATGCAACTCGCTCGGTTTATGCCTCTCAGTTATACTTAAAAGTGCGAATCACATATTTTGCACTATAAAACGTTATAAACGTATAAACGCTATAAATGCTATAAATGCATTTAGTGGAGGAAATATTTACAATATGATACGACGCAGTTGGAGAATAGCTTGCAATATTGCAAATAATGAGCGAATTTCTGGATTAATTATGCTTGGTTTTGCTCTTACTGGCTTATTGCTTGCAAACATTCCTTTAACAGCGCCAATATTTGAAGCCATATCGCATACTCATGTAGGCATTCCGTGGACGAATATACATATGTCAATTGGTCATTGGGTGCAAGACGGCGTGCTTACTATTTTCTTCCTGTCAGTTGGCTTAGATTTAAAACACGAACTTATTGCTGGTTCGCTTTCTGATCCTCGTGCAGCTGCAATGCCAATGATTTGTGCTGTTGGTGGAATGATTGTACCTCCTTTACTGTTTGTTGCTACAGTAACTGTATTTTCTGAATTGCATGCCGGGCAGGAGATTATGCGTCTTACTTCTGGCGCTTTACCTTCGCTTGATATGGTTCGTGACGGGTGGGCGATACCTACGGCAACGGATATAGCTTTCTCTCTTGCTGTTCTTGCTTTATTTGCAAAAACTTTGCCACATGCTTTGCGCGCATTTCTTATGACTCTTGCTACAGTAGACGATTTGCTTGGAATAGCACTTATTGCTGTGTTCTTCTCGTCTCTTAACGCATGGTATTGGTTTGCTGGAGTAGTTGCTTGTGGTTTGGTTTGGACTACTTTAGTGCGTTTAAAGCGTGTTCCGTGGCCGTTGGTTGTAATAGTAGGAATTATGGCATGGATTATGATGTATGAAGCTGGTGTGCATCCAACTTTAGCTGGAGTAATGGTGGGTTTGCTAACTCCGGCGCATTTAGTTCATGGTGAAAAAACGCTTCGGGCTGAACGCTATCGTGAAAAAATTCAGCCTGTTTCTGCGCTGCTGGCTCTTCCAATTTTCGCTCTTTTTGCTACAGGAGTGCATTTTGAAACATTGACTTGGGAGTTGTTCTTCTCGCCAATTTTGATTGCTATCACTATTGCTCTTGTTGTTGGTAAACCTGTTGGAATTATGGTAACTGCTTGGATATCAAAGCGTGTTCTGGGCTTGAAAGTTCCTGATGGTCTTCGAGTAGTAGACTTAATGCCTACAGCATGTGCCTGTGGAATTGGTTTCACTGTTTCTCTTCTTATTGCTTCTCTTGCGTATTCTGACGCAGATTTGTCTGCTGAAGCACGTTTTGGCGTTCTTGTTGCTTCTATTATTGCTGCAGGAGTTTCTGGATTCTTACTTTCTATGCAATCAAAGCATATGGAAGAAGAATTAGATGAAGTTGAAGACTAATTTCAATTATTATTCTTAACATCTTTGCAAGTAAGTTTCTAATGGAGTAATTATGTCTAATAGTAAAGAGGATTTTTCAGTAGATGTTTCACCTTGGAATAACACGTATCATCGTGGTTCTGTTGTAATGCGCGGTTCTATGATTCCTAAGGAGAGCACTACAGAAACGCTTCTTCGTAACGATAACAATCAGCAGCTTGTTTCTGGAGTTGGTGTAGAAGTAGATAAAAGATGGGATTGGCGTAGTGCGGATCCGTGGCGTGCGCTTCGTATTCAAGCTGAGTTTGTTGATGGTTTTGACGCGCTTGCATCGTTAGGTAAAGCTGTTAGTATTTTTGGTTCTGCTCGAATAAAAGAAAACGATCCCGAGTATTCTTTAGCGCGCACTATGGGCTCAGAGCTTGCAAAACGTGGTTTTGCTGTTATTACAGGTGGCGGTCCTGGAATTATGGAAGCTGCAAACCGTGGGGCTGCAGAAGCTGGTGGTACGTCTGTAGGATTGGGGATTGAGCTTCCTCATGAGCAGGGTTTGAATAAATGGATTAATCTTGGCATGCAATTTCGGTATTTTTTCGTACGCAAAACAATGTTTATGAAATATTCTTCTGGAATTATTGTGTGCCCTGGCGGTTTTGGCACAATGGATGAAATGTTTGAAGCTTTGACTTTAGTGCAAACGCATAAGGTTGCGCGCGTGCCTGTTGTTCTTTTTGGTACTTCGTACTGGAATGGTTTGATTGACTGGCTGAAGTCTACAGTAACTCAACGAGGTTTTATTTCTTCGCTCGATCCGCACTTGTTTGCTGTTACAGACGACCCAATAGAGGCGGTGCGCATAGCATCTGGAATTGAATAATCTAAGAGTTTTTGCGTTCGTTTACAAGCGTTGTAAGCTGCCAAATTTCTTCGCCAATATCAATTCCGCGAGGGCATTGTCTTGAACATGCTCTAACTGACTGGCATGCGCTAATACCGTCACTGCTGTCTATTAGATCAAGGCGATGCTCTGTTGCATTGTCTCTGGAATCGTAAATAAAACGAGCCGCGTTAACCAATGCTGCAGGCCCAATAAAGGCTTCTCCGCCTGCATAAATTGGGCAAATTCCTTCGCAAGCACCGCACATAATGCAATTGCTCAAAAGCTCAAATTTTTTAAGTTCCTCAGGGTGTTGCAAAAACTCAATAAGCTGGAGTTTCCCTTCAGTATTTCTAGTAGAAACGTTAGAGGCTTGCAAATAAGGTTCTAAGCGTTTTATTTGCGAAATCATAGGCGAAATATCGCAAATAAGATCTCGCTGAACTGCAAATCCTGAAAGTGGAGCAAGCTCAATAACACCAAAAGTGCCATTTTGCAAAGTGGTAGTTTCTTTAGATTTTTGCTGTAAAGTTAGCGATTTTTCCGACTGTGAGGAGCTGTTAGTAGTTCCAGTTTTTCTAAAGCCTCGAGATTGCACGCTATTTGTGCTTTCAGGACGTGCGTTTGCGCCAATAGTTGCACTGCATAGTAAGGTTGGCATGCCATTTACGTTTGCAGCGTCAGAACCGCAAACGCCGTGACCGCATGAGTAGCGGAAAGCTAAAGTTGGGTCGATTGTGCGTTTAATAGCTAGTAAACAGTCAAGAATAGTGTCAGTAGAATGAACGCGTAAACTGTAATCTTGAACCCAATGCTTACCTTGAATTCGTTTTGGAGAAGATTCGTAAGGTCCGGAAGATTCACTGGATTTACTAGATATTCTGGATTCACTAGATTCTGAAGAATTGTTTATGTTATTTTCTGAAGAATCTAGTTTTGCGAAAGGATTACTGCGCTTCCTGCGCGCAAAAGGACTTTCTCTGCGCTTGTGCTCCGTCTGTTTACTGTTTGAATTATCTTCAGATTTATCAAATGGAGTAAAACGTGAAATACGCAAAGTAACAAGCGCAGTGTTATCACCAAGCTCATTACTCATTGCAAACCTCCAATACGTACTGTTCTAGTTTGCCACAATACTTGCACAGAAACATTTTTTAGTACTTGGCGCATCCTCACGTTAGGCTTGAACTATGACTGACGCTTTATTTTTGCTTGATACTGATCACGATAATGCTCCTGTGCTTGCAGAAGGAATCGAAGAAGGGTGGACGATTGCGCTTCCATCTCAAGTAAAACGTCACGCTATATCCGCCATGCGGTTATCAGAAGGCGATGCTTTGCAACTTTCTGACGGCAAAGGCTTGCGCATTCACGCAAAGGTGACGGATGTAGAAAACGGCTTGGTTTGTGTAGAAGCATTTACTAGGGAAGCTCCTCGCATGACTAGACTTGCGCTTGTTCAAGCTTTGGCAAAAACAGGGCACGATGAGCAAGCAATTGATATGGCTACGCAAATTGGCGTGGATGAAGTAATCCCTTGGTGTGCGGATCGTTCAATTGCAAAGTGGAAACCTGGTCGCACAGATAAGCGTTGGAGCCAAGTTTTACAGTCTGCTACAGAGCAATCTCGTCGCGCATGGATGCCTGAACTTCAAGAATGTGTTTCAAGCAAGCAAATAGTGGCAATATGTAGGCGTGCGTGCGTTTACGGAAATCTCGTAATTGTATTGCATCAAGACGCAACTGATTGCTGGAATCAAATAGAACAAGCAGTAAATACTCTTAGCGAGCGCTGTTTGGAGGATGGTAAAGAGCGCACTGTTTACGTTTTGGTTGGGCCAGAAGGCGGTATTAGTGACGATGAAGTGTCAATGTTTATTGATGCTGGTGCTAAAAGCTGCGTTTTAGGCAGTAATATTCTTCGTGCATCTACTGCAGGCCCTGTAGCTCTTTCTCTTCTTTCGCGCGCTTTAGGACGTTACGAATAATCGCATAAATCGTATCTAAAAGTGCTCATAATTGTGTAAAATAGTAAGAAGCATGTCGATTGCTTTTTAGCTTAAGGCATTGATTTCATTTAGTAACAAATAGGGGAGAAACCATGAGTGGTATCACTTACAATACTGATGCTGATTGCATTTTTTGTAAAATTGTTGCTGGAGAAATACCGAGCAGCAGAGTTTATGAAGACGATTCGGTAGTTGCTTTTAAAGATATTAATCCGCAAGCAAAAGTGCATGTGCTGATTGTGCCGCGCAATCACTATAAGAATGTTGCTGAGCTTGCTAGTAAGGCTCCTGAAACTTTGGCTCATATTGCTGGTGTTGCGCAAAAAATTGCTGATGATGAATTCAACGGTGATTATCGACTCGTATTTAATACTGGTATTGATGCTGGTCAAACAGTGTTTCATGTTCATGCTCACGTATTGACTGGCGAAAAACTTGTAGAAGGTAGCTTGTAAACCGTGACGAAAAGTACTACGCGTTTTGTGCAAATTCCTAGCGAATTAAGCTCGGTTGCAGTTTTAGGTGCTGCAGATGCTGGTTTGCGTGAAGTAGAACATGCTTTTCCAGAAGCAGATATTACTGTGCGAGGCAAAGATGTTCAAATTGTTGCTCGTTCAGCTAGAGCAGATGAAGATGCAGCTAAAGCTGAGTATGCGTTTAGACGCATGATTGATGCGGCTTACGAACAACCTATGGATGCGTACGAAGTAAGACGCATGCTTGAGCGTGATATTTTGCATAACGGTGAACACAATGTGCGTATAAACCGTATCGGTCATGATGGTGGAATGCTTGGGAATAGTATTACTTCTTCGTCGTATGTAATTAATAATTCTGTTTCGCGCACTGAAAATGAGTTTTCAAGAGATTCAAGTGAGCTGTTGCCTTCTAGTGAAGAAGCGCATCGCCGTGCTATGAGTAGAAGAGCTCGAATGAGTAAAGGCGTGATTACGTTTGCTGGAGGAAATCCTGTTCGCGCAAAAACTGCTGGACAAACAGCGTACGTGCAAGCAATGGATTGCAATATTGTAACGTTTGGGATTGGTCCTGCTGGCACTGGAAAAACGTATTTAGCAGTTGCTAAAGCTGTTCGTGCATTGGAAGATGGAAGAGTCCGCAGAATTGTTCTTACTCGTCCTGCTGTTGAAGCTGGCGAAAACTTAGGATTCTTGCCTGGTACTTTAAACGATAAGGTTGATCCATATTTGCGTCCACTCTATGATGCGCTTTCTGATATGCTTGGATCTGCACAACTAAAACGCTATCTTGACGAGAATGTTGTTGAAGTTGCTCCTCTTGCTTATATGCGAGGGCGCACATTAAACGATGCTTTTGTTATTCTTGATGAAGCGCAAAATGCGACTGTTCAGCAATTAAAAATGTTCCTGACTCGACTTGGTTTTAATACAACCATGGTGATTACAGGAGATAGCACGCAGGTTGATTTAGCAGTTGTACGTTCTGGTCTTGTTTCTATCGAGAAGATTTTGGGCGAAGTTAAAGATATTGCTTTTGTGCATTTGCAAGCAGAAGACGTTGTGCGTCATGCTTTGATTGGTCGTATTGTGGAAGCGTACGAAAATTACGATGCAATGCTTGAGCGTAAAAAACGTGAACGTACTAAAGAATCTACTGAGAGGAATAACGAATAAATCATGAGCATTGAAGTCATGAATGAAACAGTGTGGAATATTGACGCTAAAATCTTCTCGGATCTTGGAATGTGGGTTCTTCAACAAATGAAAGTAAGTACGCATTCGGATTTATCGATTACTTTTGTTGATCCAGAGCCAATTGCTTGTTTGCATGAACGTTGGATGAACCTAGAAGGTCCAACGGATGTTATGAGTTTCCCAATGGACGAGCTTACTCCTGGAAGCGATGAAAAAGTTTCTGAAGGAATGCTTGGAGACTTGGTGATTTGCCCGTGGGTTGCTCAACAGCAGGCGCTCGCAGCTGGGCATAGTACTATGGAAGAAATGTTGTTGCTAACTATTCATGGTATTTTGCATTTGCTTGGCTATGATCACACTACTCCGGAAGAAGAAAAGCAAATGTTTGGTTTGCAACGTCAACTAATGCTTACTTTTTTCGCTGCTCGATCTGGAGAATTGTATGATGCAACTTTGCCAGAAGGTGCAGTAAACGAGCTTGAGCGTTACGATGCTGAGCATGAGGTGAGTAGCGTCAAAAATAAAAATAAAAAACAGCATTAAAGCGCATTAAGAGCATAATTATGGAATATATTAAGCAAATATTTTCTAGTATATCAGTTCCGCAATTGCCGTTGCATATCTGGATTGGCTTAGCTGCATTGCTTGTGCTGGCAATGCTGCTTGTATGGCTTTCGCTTGCTATGGCTGCTGCAGAAGGGGCAGTGCCTAGAGTTACTCGTGCAAGCTTAAATAATCTTATGATTGAAGCGCAAACGCATGATGATGAAACTAGTGCCATAGTGCGTATGCGTCGAATTGCTAGAATCCATCGTGTAAAAAAACTGATTGCTGACCGTTATACAACTTCTGGAGCATGTGCTTTTGTGCGTGTGCTATGTAACGTTTTAGATGGAGTTTTGTTTGCTTCTTTAGCTGCATTTTTTGGCTCGCCTTTATGGGTAACTCTTATTATTGGTGTTGTTGTTTCAGTAGTTGTAGCTGTGATTTCTATTCTTGTTCGTCCACGTTCGGTTGGTGCGGCTCAACCTGTAGCAAAGTTGATACGGCTTTCTCGCATTGTGTCTATTGCTATTGCGATTAATCCTTTAGTGCATATTGCTAGCGATGTTGACGTCACTTCTAGGAAAAAGCATGTTGATCTTTCAGATGATGAAGCTTTGGAAGATATTCAGCTGGATCAAGCAAAGGCGAGTATTGACCGACTTGTTGAAGCGAATGATTTCGATCCGGAAGTTTCTGAAATGATGCGCAATGTGCTCACGCTTTCAGATACTTTGACTCGCGAAATAATGGTGCCTAGAACTGATATGATTTGCGTAAAAAGTGACGAAACGCTGGAAAATTTCCTTAAATTATGCTCTCGTTCAGGATTTTCTCGAGTTCCCGTCATTGGAGATTCTGTAGATGATTTAGTAGGCGTTGCTTATTTGAAGGATGCTGTACGCGCTACTGTGTTTAATCCTGCAGCATCTTCTAGAGCAATTGAAACAATTAGCCGAGACCCTATGCTTGTTCCTGAGTCGAAGCCGGTTGACGATTTATTCCATGAAATGCAACGAATTCGCCAGCATGTGGCAGTAGTGGTTGACGAATACGGCGGTATTGCAGGCTTGGTTACTATTGAGGATGCTATTGAGCAAATTGTTGGCGAGTTGGAAGATGAGCACGATCGCACTCAGCATGCAGATCCGGAAGAAATACGTGACGGCGTGTGGAAGATGCCTGCTCGAACGTCAATCGCAGATTTGGAAGATATTTTTGAAGTTCATATTGACGAAGACGATGTGGATACTGTGTTTGGTTTGCTTACGAAGTTGATTGGCAATGTGCCGATTGTTGGTTCCAGTGCTGTTACAAGAGGACTAAAATTAACTGCTGTAGATTCAGCTGGTAGGCGAAAGAAAGTATCTACTATTTTAGTAGAACGAGATGCGCAAGTTTTGGAAGAGTCTAAGGATAATCAAAATGACATTAGCTCTTCCGAAAAATCTGCTGAAAGCAAACAAACCAATGCTTTGAAGCAAGCTAGTACTATGAAACAAACGAATATGCTGAAATAAAGAACTGGACGGTAAGAATAACGTGAATAATATTAACAACTTTGACGATACTGATGACTTCGATGACACTGATGACTTTGACGACGAGATGTTTGCAAATCTAGACGCTTCAACTCGCGCAACGATTTCTACTCCTGATTTTCACGGTTATCGTTCCGGTTTCGTAGCTGTAGTTGGTAGACCAAACGTTGGTAAGTCTACGCTTATGAATGCTCTTATTGGTACGCAAATTGCTATTGCGTCGTCTCGTCCGGAAACTACGCGTAAAGCTATTCGAGGGATTGTTACTACCGATAATGCACAAATGGTGTTGGTTGATACTCCTGGTATTCACCGTCCTCGTACGCTTCTTGGTCAGCGTTTGAACGATATTGTTGACGAGTCACTTTCAGATGTTGACGCGATTGCATTTTTGCTTCCAGCAGACCAGGAGATTGGTCCTGGGGATAGGCGAATTCTGAGTCGACTTCGTTCTGATTTTGCTAAAAAAGATGAGAAGGGCAATTGGACTTGGAAAGTTCCGCTTATCGGTATTGTTACGAAAATCGATACGCTTAGCCGCAGCGAGTTAGTTGCGCATTTGCTTCAAATTCAGCAGTTTGCCGATTTTACGGATATTGTGCCTGTGAGTGCGTTGGAACGCGACAATGTTGACGAAGTTAAGAATGTTTTGATTCAGAACTTGCCGGAAGGTCCGCAAATGTATCCGGCGGATCAGCTTAGTGAGGAAAGCCCAGAAAGCATGATTTCGGAGCTTATTCGCGGCGCATTTTTGGAAGAGTTGGACGACGAGTTGCCTCATTCTTTAGCTGTTGTAGTTGACGATATTGTGTATCCGGGGGATGGCGAAGATACTCAATATGATGACAATAAAGCGCATGTGCTTGTATCTGTTTATGTTGAGCGTGATTCTCAAAAGCCGATTATTATTGGTCATCGTGCGGAGCATTTAGTGCGCGTAAAGAAGCGTTTGCGCACGGCGGTAAATCGTATTACTGGAACAAAAGCTGTGCTTGAATTGCATGTGAAAGTTGCAAAAGGATGGCAGAGCGACCCTAAGAAGCTTGAGCGTTTAGGGTTCTAGTAGAGCATATTTTGCTTATTTCGATATTATTGGACAATTACTTAATTTTATTGTGCCTTAAGCCTAATGTGTTTGCACAAAATTGTCGTAAATTAATGCAAAGCCGCGGCGAGCAAGTTGAATAAAACAAGTTAAGCCGCGGTTTTGCGATATGCACTTAGTTAAGTTAATTTAAACAAACTACTTTTTGCGCGTCGTATACATTTGTGTATTAAGTAAAGTAGTGTAGCGCTTAATAACTCGTGGACGAATAATCTTCATAGACGCAGTCATTAAGCCGTTTTCTTGCGTAAACTCTTCTGGCAAAATAATGAACTTTCGCACAGATTCTGCGCGTGACACGCCTTCGTTGGCAAGATCTATAAATTTTTGCACTTCAGCACGAACGACAGCATTATTAGCAGCCTCTTCCATGCTCATAGTAGCGTCAAGACCCTTGAGTTTAAGCCAATTTCGTAAAGTTTCTTCGTCTAAAGTAACAAGTGCAGAAATAAACGGACGCTTATCTCCAAGAACGAGAGCTTGAGACACAAGTTCGCATCTCTTAATCATCTCTTCAATAGGTCCAGGAGCAACATTCTTACCGCCAGCAGTAATGATCAAATCCTTCTTACGTCCGGTAATATAAAGCATGCCATCGTCGTCAATTCGTCCCAAATCGCCTGTTGCATACCATCCATCTTTAGTAAATGAAGTTTCTGTTGCTTCATCGTTTTTGTGATACTTATGGAATACGCAAGTGCCTTTAATTTGAACTTCGCCGTCGGATGCGATTCGCAAAGTAAAAGCTGGGAATGCAATGCCAACAGAACCTTCTCGGAATGGAACTCCAATAGGAGTAAACGCGCATGGTGCAGTAGTTTCTGTAAGACCATAACCTTCGTAGACAGGAACTCCTGCTCCGCGGAAGAATGAAAGCAATTCAGGATCTAGAGGAGCTCCACCTGCAACAATCCAGCGTGCGCGACCGCCAAGAGCTTGGCGAAGTGGACGATAAACAAGCGGATCGTAAGCAGTGCGGCGAGCTTTAGTAAGAGCTTTAGCATCACCAAATTCCTGAACTTCCTTCATATACTGTTGAGCCGTCACAACAGCACCCTGGAAAGCCAAGCCTTTAGCACCGTGACCAGCCTTCTGCGAAGCTGCGTTATAAACCTTCTCAAGAACTCGAGGGACAACAATCATAACCGTAGGTTTTGCAACTTGCAAATCAGAAATCAAAGTAGGAATACCTTGAGCAATATAAATGCGCAATGTACTTGCAACAACAATATAGTTAATTGCTCTTGCAAAAGAGTGTGCTTGAGGAAGGAACAAAAGCACAGAACCGTCTTTTTCGCTAAGCAAATTTGGCAAGTAAACAGGCAAATTCAACGCTGTAGTGCAATAGTGTTCGTGAGTCATTTCCACGCCTTTAGGTGCAGCTGTGGAACCAGAAGTGTAAACAATAGAGCACAAGTCTGTTTTCTTTACAGAATCAATGCGAGCATCTAGTTCCTCATCGCTAACAGCGTATCCGAAAGCTTGAAGTTCTGCTAAACCGCCTGTTTCAATGCAAATAATGCGTTCCAAGCTTGGGCATTCTTCAATAGCTCCATCAGCTTTATCTCGCATGTCAGTTGTTTCAACAATAAGGAAACGCGAGTCGGAATTATTCACAATATTGCGAATTTGCTCAGCTGAATCCGTGTCATAAATAGTTGCAAGAACACCACCACAAGCCATAACTGCTGCGTCGGTGACGTCCCACTCATATGATGTTTTGCACATAAGGGCAACGGCGTCGCCTTTGCGCAATCCGTAGTGCATCAAACCTTTTGCAGCATCGCGTACTTCTTGAAGGAACTGATTAGCTGTTTTTGTGACCCACTTATCGTTTTCTTTATAAGTGTAAAGAGGATCGTCGCCCATACGTGCTGCGCGATCTGCGTATAAGTCATAAATGCTTGTGCCTTCGTCAAGAGGTGCTGCGCTTTCGGTTTTTGTGGTCAGCAAGCCTGTTTTCGGATCGATAAACGTCGTTGTTGGCATTTGCGCGCCCCACTCTTCTACGTGTGGAAGGCGTTGCTTTTGTGAAAGTAAAGTATTTGTGTTTTCTTGATCCGTATTAAGGTAGTCTGGTTCGCCTGCACGGTCATCGCTGACTGGGTGCGCGAAGTTACTGCCAATACGCAATGCTTTACGGGCAAGATTAAACGCTTGCTGTTGGAGTGCATTAAAAACGGACACATTTGCTCCTTCATTATGCCAAACGGCTTGCGGATTAAGCGCACATCATAGTATCATGCTATGCACTTTCATACTATTAACTATAATAATCGTTCGTATGCTCAAGTAGCAGTTATATTCGATTTGATTAGTAATAATTTTGTATTTGCCATAAGTCGTAGCCTGTCGTTAGAATAACAAAGTTGCTTTGGCGAGGGAATGTGCCGCTAGCTTTGTGGCAGAGTTCCGTTATCGACTGGGCTGATAGCCTCTTATGGTTTTCGGCGCGTCGGTGCGCCTGAAGCTGGATTAACAAACTAAACTATCCAGACCATAAGGAGACCGATATGGCTACAAAAATTACTCTTGAAGGCGAATTGCGCACTGAGTTTGGTAAGGGTGTTGCTCGTCGTTTGCGCGTAGCTCAGCTGATTCCAGCAAGCCTTTATGCTGGCGGTGCTGAACCAGTGCATGTTACTCTTCCAATGCGCGAAACCACTTTGGCTTTGCGTCATGCTAATGCTTTGTTCACTATTAAGTTTGGCGAGGAATCTCGCATTGCAGTTGTTAAGGATGTTCAGCGTAACCCTGTTAAGCGCATTGTAGAACACATTGACTTCTACGAAGTTAAGGCTGGCGAAAAGATTGACGTTGAAGTTCCAGTCTTCGTTGAAGGCACTCCAAAGGGTGCTGCAGTTGCATTCGTGGATGTCCAGGAGCTCAAGGTTCGCGCAGACGTTGCTAACTTGCCAGAGCGTTTGGTTGTTAACGTTGATGGTTTGACCGACGGCATCAAGGTGTTTGCTAAGGATGTCAAGCTTCCTGAGGGTGTTGAGCTCGATATGGATGGTGAAGAATCCGTTGTGAGCGTCACTGTTCCTGAAGATGCTGCTACAGCCGAAGCTGCTGCTCCTGCTGCAGATGCTGCTGCCGCCGCTCCAGCTGCTGCTCCTGCTGCAGAAGAAAAGTAAGTTAACGTATTTACTTATAGATTATAAAATAGTTTAAAATTTTAAGCCGCATAAGTCAGTTCTTATGCGGCTTTTTTCATATAAAATCAACAAATTTGCTAAATAATTTTTACTTTAAAGCATATTTTTTGAAATATTTCTTAAGATATTTTGGCGTGTAAGTTTTGCGAAAAACAAGAATCGTATTATTCTATACGTTAATTGCGGTAAAAGGCAAGTAGAAATAATCCACATAGAAAAGAGACATAATGGCTGATTTAGAAGTAGCTCCAGAGTTTTCTGACGCTTATGAGTCTTATGATCATAGCGATACAACTCTGTTGAACAAATTGGCTGGCAACTTTGAAGTTCTGCCGAATGATAATCCAGTTTCGGACGCAAAGCGCAACGAACTTATTGATAAGCCTGCTTTCGGTCAGATTTTCTCCGACAATATGGTTCATATGTCTTGGACTAAAGGCGAAGGATGGTCTGATCGTCGTGTAGAGCCTTATGGTCCATTGAAAATGGATCCAGGTGCATCTGTGTTGCACTATGCTCAGGAGTGCTTTGAAGGTTTGAAGGCTTATAAGCGCGCCGACGGCTCTATTTGGCTTTTCCGCCCAGATATTAATGCTGCTCGTTTCCAAAATTCTGCTAAGCGTTTGTATTTGCCGGAACTCTCTATTGATGATTTTATTGGATCGGTTGCAGCCTTGGTAAAGCGAGATAAGCAATGGGTTCCGAGCCGTCGAGAGTATACGCTTTACATGCGTCCATTCATGTTTGCTTCCGAGCCGTTCCTCGGTGTGCGCGAAGCTCACGAAGTTGAATACTGTGTTATCGCTTCTCCATCCGGCCCATACTTCAAGGGTGGTTTGAAGCCTGTTAGCATTTGGGTTGAAGATCAGTGGTTCCGTACTGGTCCTGGTGGTACTGGTTTTGCTAAGTGCGGTGGAAATTACGCTGCTTCCTTGCTTGGTGAATACAAGGGTATTGAGCACGGTTGCGAGCAGGTGTGCTTCGTCGATGCTGCAACTAAGACTTATTTGGAAGAGCTTGGTGGCATGAATATGTTCGCACTCCACAAGGATGGCCATTTGGAAACTCCATCTCTTACTGGCAGTATTCTTCCTGGCGTTACGCGTCGTTCTTTGATTCAGCTTGCTGAGGAAGCAGGACATAAGGTTGTTGAAACCATGATTCCTCTTCAAGGGTTGCTTGACGACATTCGTTCTGGCGAGGTTACTGAAGTCTTTGCTTGCGGTACTGCTGCAATCATTACGCCAATTGGTCGCTTTAAGTCCGATGAATTCGATCTTAAGGTTGCCGATGGTGGCGTTGGTGAGTTAACTCAGGCTTTGCGCGATGAGTTACTTGGCATTCAGCTCGGTGATGTCGAAGATAAGCATAACTGGATGTGGAAAGTTTGCGACTGATTTATATAAGTTAGTTAATATTATCTAATCTAATGTTGCTTATGGCGCGTTGTACTCTATATATTTAGATATCGTATAGAGTACAACGCGTTTGTTTGTTATGCGCGCAGTGTTTTGGTGAATTTATTTGAAGGGAAATGCTTTGGAAGGTGCGTTAGGGGATAACATCTTTTTTCTTATAGTTGAGTATGTTGCTATGGGATGTTGTGGCATGGTTGGCGGCATGTGGGCTATTCGTAAGAATTATGATGTTTTTGCGATTATTACTACGTCTTGGATAACTGCATTGGGTGGCGGTATTGTTCGTGATGTGTTGCTTGGAGCATTGCCACCTGTTGGTATTGCTGATCGTGGTTTTGTTATTACAGGTCTGCTTTCTGGTGTTATTGTGGCTGTTGCTCACCCTGAGATTGATAAATGGCGTTGGTTTATGCTTACGCTTGATGCCTTGGCGTTGGGCCTGTTTGCTGTGAATGGCACAGCAAAAGGTTTGGACTTCCACATGTCTGGTATGGCTTCAGTATTTTTAGGAATGGCAACTGCTTTAGGAGGTGGTTTGATTCGCGACATGATTTTGAATCAAGTTCCTGTTATTGTGCGGGATAAGCATTGGTATGCTTTCCCTGCTTCAGTGGGATGTATACTAACCGTTTGTGTTGTAAAAGCAAGGCATGCAGGTTATTTTGGTTTAACTGTTGAAATATTGCTTGATGTCCTTATTGTTGCTCTTGTTGTTGCAATGCGTTTGTTGTCTGTGAAACTAGATTTAACTTTATTTGGAGCAATGAACCGCACGGAACCTATTAAGGTTAGACGTCCTCGTATTCGTCGTATTAATAATCGTCGTCACCGTTAATATTGGGTAAGTGGCAAAAAAGTGTGTCTAAAACCCGAGTTTTCGTTGAAATACCAAGGGAAACTCGCTGTCATTAAGCTAAAAAGCTTAACATTTAGTATTACTTGACATTGAAAACAAATAGAGGTATAAGGCGTGCGATGTGCTTAATACATGCCTAGATTAAGTAGTAAACGCTGCCCAATATGCTCTCATTCAATGAAGAGAAATGGTAAAACACGTAAAGGTGCTATCCGTTGGAGATGTACTGCATGTGGAATGTCTTTTACAAGGAAACGTGAAGATATTACACGTGCAGCACAATTTGATAAATTCATTCATTGGATTATGGGAAACCAGACTCAATGTGAAGCCTGTCCTAGTGGTTCTGAGAGAACATGGCGATATCGAATTGAATGGTATTGGAATGTTAAACCAGAATTACCCGAGACAGGCGAAATTTATGACTATGTTCAAATCGATGGAACATACCTTCCATACGGGTGGTGTTTATTAACCGCGGCAAGCAAGGATAAAGTTATTGCTTTGCAATGGTGTAACAAAGAAAATTATTGATGACCAGCAATCAATTGGGTCTTCGGGTTTCGATGCAAGCTTTGACTTATGTAGGGCAGATTACTACTCAGATATATCAATTAGAAAAGGAACACTACACTAACGACACGCCTGAATAAACACGTTTACAGACACACTTTTTGCCGCTTACCTGATTATGACGGCGTTTCTATCAATCAAGTATTATACTGTTGACTTGTGAGCATGACAACGTGAGTCACTCACCACATGTTTGGCCAACATGCTGTTTACTGGAATACGCTTACTCACTAATTGATAAGGCCAATATTAGAGAGGTCATCTTATGATGAAGAAAGTTAGTTCATTGTTAATAGCTGCAGCATCATTACTTGGAAGTATGGTGTTTGCAACTCCATCTTTTGCAGTTCAATCAACATCACAATATGGGAATTTTAAGTCTGAAATGAGAGGATTGCGTTCTCCAGATGGTCGACGTTCAATTGTTCCAGTATCTGGACAAGGATTGAATGTGCATACGCTAGCTGGTGATACTATCGTAGTAAAGAATAATATAGCTACTTGGAGAGATGCAACAAATCATACTATAGCAACTATCAATTTAACAGTTCATGACGGGCAGCATGTTGATTTTGACTATAGCAAAGTTCTTCATAGGATTGCTCCTACTGTTTCCTTAGAGACAGCTCTAGAACGTGGTGGAAAGAAACATCATTGTATTCCTAAATGGATTGGTGTGGGATGGAATGTTTTATGGGATGCAACAGTTTGTACTCCATTATCACTTGGTATTTCTGGATTGGCGTCACCAATTGCTGGTGTTTCGGCTGATATAGCTTGTAGCGCTGCAGGTGGCACTTTGACAGCAGCATTGGGGTGTTAATATGGATGATGTAACTATTTCGAAGAAGCATGCCACAACAGGGCATCGGTCATGGCTTGCTTCGTTTGCTACCATTTGGCTGACGAGTGTTGTTTTCTCGTGCATCAATCATTTACCTTGGTATGCCAATGCTATTTCAGGGGTAATCTTGCTGATCGCAGCGTTTGTATGCCATGCATTGTTGCAGCATCACCATGTGAAGCCTATGGATTACGTGGTGTTTGCTGCTGCCGTGGCAGTTATACTCGTAGTGGTACTCGTATTGGCGTATATCGTCTAAATTACGTTGCCGATAGAGTGATATAAATAATCCCCAGCACCGATTGGTACTGGGGATTTTCCTTACATGCTGTGTTATGCAGTTACCTGCACAAACTTCACAGAGCGTTAATCGCTACAGCAAGACCAGACTTGCGGTTTGCAGCCTGATTCTTATGAATCACGCCACGACCTGCAGCCTTGTCAAGCTTCTTAGCGGCTACTGCGAAAGCGGCCTGCGCTGCAGCCTTATCACCAGCGGTGATGGCTTCACGAGTAGCACGAATAGCAGTCTTCAAAGCAGACTTTACTGCTACGTTACGCTTATGTGCTTTCTCGTTAGTGAGAACACGCTTTTTCTGCGACTTAATGTTTGCCACTGTTACTCCAAACGACGTTTGCTATATAAGGACATACAAATAGTAAGTGTATCATGCTTATTAGATAAATATAGTAATTTATATAATTAATTTGTTATTGTTGGTTTAATTAAAAACTTATTGAATATGCTACTTAATAAATAACTTTCGTATTTTGCACCTTACGCTAAGGCGGTAGATTTGCTAATATTGATTAGTTATAGTGCTTGATTCATGCTTGCATGTTTTCATGTATTCGCATTCTTAAAAGGAGATATTTGCCTTGATTACACCGCATAACCAGCCAGGATTTACGGATCAATCGTTGATACGCAATTTCTGCATTATTGCGCATATAGATCACGGCAAGTCCACTGTAGCAGATCGCATTTTACAACTTTCAGGAATCGTGCCAGAGCGTGAAATGCGAGACCGTTTCTTGGATCGCATGGATATTGAGCAAGAGCGCGGTATTACTATTAAATCGCAGGCTGTTCGCGTTCCTTGGACTTTTGAAGGCAAAGAGTATTCGCTTGGCATGATCGATACTCCTGGACACGTCGATTTTACTTATGAAGTTTCGCGCGCGCTGGCAGCATGCGAAGGTGCTGTGCTGTTAGTAGATGCTACTCAAGGTATTGAAGCGCAAACGCTTTCTAATCTTTATATGGCAATCGACCATAATTTAACGATTATTCCTGTTCTTAACAAAATCGATTTGCCTAGTGCTGAACCAGATAAGCATGCTGAAGAAATAGCTGGTTTAATTGGTTGCAAGCCGGAGGACGTGTTGCGTGTTTCTGGTAAAACCGGCGAAGGTGTTAAAGACTTACTTGATCAAATTGTGCTGGAAGTTCCAGCCCCAAGCGGAAATCCTGATTCTCCTGCTCGCGCGCTCATTTTTGACTCCGTCTACGATTCTTATCGCGGAATTGTCACCTATATTCGTATGGTTGATGGCGAACTTAAGTCGCGCGAAAAATTGCATATGATGGGAATCGGCATGACGCACGATCCTATTGAAATCGGCGTTATTAGCCCAGATATGACTCCAACTAAGGCGCTTGGAGCCGGAGAAGTAGGCTATGTAATTACAGGTGCAAAAGACGTGAGTCAATCTAAAGTTGGCGACACTATTACCAGTGCCGTAAATCCTGCATCTGAGCCTTTGGATGGTTATCGCGACCCTAAACCTATGGTTTACGCAGGTCTTTTCCCAATTGATAACGCTCAATTCCCAGATCTTCGAGATGCTCTCGACAAGCTAAAACTTAATGATGCGGCTCTTATTTACGAGCCAGAAACGTCTGTTGCGTTGGGCTTTGGTTTCCGTTGTGGATTCTTAGGTCTTCTACACATGGAGATTGTTTCAGAGCGCTTAAGCCGCGAGTTTGGCTTGGATCTTATTTCCACTGCTCCTAACGTAACTTATGACGTCACTAGCGAAGATGGTAAAGAACATCACGTAACAAATCCTAGCGAGTTTCCAGAAGGCAAGATTAAGCGCATTATTGAGCCAATGGTTGCTGCAGATATTATCACTCCGAAAGAGTTTATTGGTGCTGTAATGGATTTGTGCCAGGATCATCGCGGAGAAATGGGCACAATGGAATATATTAGTGCAGACCGCGTGGAAATGCATTACAGGATTCCTCTTGCAGAAATCGTTTTTGACTTCTTTGATCAGCTTAAAAGCCGCACAAAAGGCTATGCTTCTCTTGACTACCACGAAGATGGCGAGCAAGCTGCCGATTTAGTGAAAGTTGATATTCTTATTCAGGGAGATAAGGTTGACGCTTTTAGTGCGATTGTGCACCGCGATAAGGCTTATTCTTACGGCGTTATGATGACTAAGAAGCTTCGCGGTCTTATTCCTCGCCAGCAGTTTGAGATTCCAATTCAGGCGGCAATCGGCTCTAGAATTATTGCTCGCGAGACTATTAGCGCTCTTCGAAAAGATGTGCTCGCTAAGTGCTACGGCGGCGATATTACGCGTAAACGTAAGCTTCTTGAAAAACAGAAGGCTGGTAAGAAGCGCATGAAGATGCTCGGACATGTTGAAGTTCCGCAGGAAGCATTCGTTGCGGCTTTGGCTACAGACGAGAGCGCAAACGATCGCGATACTAAAGATAAGATTCGCGCAGCGCAAAAGTCTGAAGGATGAGTTTAGAGTTGGATGCTGAATTAAATAAATCAGCTATGCAAACTGAAAGTATGCCTTTTGAAGTGTACGTGCACGTGCCGTTTTGCTTGCGCCGCTGCGGTTATTGCGATTTTAACACGTATACTGCTCGCGATTTGGGTGAAGGTGCAAGTCGCGAAGGTTATGCGGATGTTGCGATTCAAGAGATGCGTCTTGTAAAAAAATGGCAGGAATATCACGGAATTTTCGAACCTAAAGCGCAATCTGTTTTCTTCGGTGGAGGCACTCCAACAGTTCTTAAAGCGCAAGATTTAGTGCGAATTTTGCAAGAAATACGCAACTTGTGGGGGTTTAATAAAGACGCGGAAATAACTACTGAAGCAAATCCGGATACTGCAGATGAAAAGTATATTGAAACGCTTGCAGAAGGTGGATTTACTCGAATATCTTTTGGAATGCAATCAGCAGTGCCGCATGTTCTTAAAACTCTTGACCGCACGCATACTCCAGAAAATGTAACTCGCGGTGTAAAAGCAGCAAACGCATGTGGTTTGCGTTCAAGTGTTGACTTGATTTATGGTGCTCCGGGAGAGAGTCTAGACGATTGGCGAGAGTCAGTAGAAATGGCTTTAAGCCTAGGTGTTAACCATATTTCTGCATATGCGCTAACGGTAGAGCCGCGCACAAAAATGGGTCGTCAAATCGCTGCTGGCACTATTCAAGCGCCAAACGACGATGATGAAGCTCAAAAATACGAGTTGGCGGACGAACTTTTTAACTCTGCTGGATTACAATGGTACGAGATTTCTAATTGGGCGCGTCCGGGTTTTGAATCTCAACATAATCTTGGCTACTGGCGAAATATTGATTGGGCTGGAATTGGTCCTGGAGCACATTCGCACTACAATGCTGCCAATCGTATTAGTAAACAAAGCATGGATGATAGTGCTTCTTTAGCTAATCCAAACGAGTTTTATAACCTTCGCTCATGGGATATTTTGCACCCAAAACGATGGGCGCATGCTATAAATCTTGGAAATGTGCCGTGGCAAAACTACGAGTGTATAAATGCTGAAGATGCGCTTATTGAAGAAGTAATGCTTGGGCTTCGCATTAAAGAAGGTCTTAATATTTTGCAATTGTGCGAAAAGATGCGCGAAACTAATAAGGTGTTCGATGATTCGCATTTGCAAAAAGTGTTACGCGAAGTGTGTAAGGAAGATTTGGCAGTGTTGCACGAAAATCGCATTATCGCAACACGCAAAGGTAGGCTGCTCAACGATTTATTAATAGAAAGAATTGTCGACGCGTGTGAAGAAGGCCTTACCGTGCTAAAATAGTGCGTATTGTGTCATAAATGCTTGATATACGAAAATTCAATGTAGAAAGGAACAATCATGGCAAACCGCAAAGAGCGTCGCGCGAAGGAAAGGCAGAGCCGCAAGGGGATTCCTTCTCAATATGATGAAACAAAAGGTCGCGCTCGCGGAGGCATGATTGACGAATACAATTTACAAGAACGCTCTAGAAGACTTCAAGAGAGGGGAACTGGTCCTTGGAAGCCAACTTCTAACGTGACAGCTGAGGAGGAGAGACTGGCTCGCAATGTTAAGAGATCTCAGGTGGGCGATGATACTTGGAATGTTGTTCGTAAAGTTGTCGGAGTGTTTTCCTGGGCTGTGATTTTGCTTTCCGCGCTTGCTTTCTTGGTGATTATGTGGCTTCCTAGCCAGCCTATTGTGCTTGTTGTGGTAGTTTCCGTTTTGTTTGCATTAGGCGTGTTTGGCTTGTTCTTTAGCTTTAGTAATTCTAGGCAGAATCCGCGCCTTGACGAGCACGGCACTGCGATTTAGATGTACTTATAAAATAAGAATGTTTTTTAATGATTAAGGTGGGCACTTGCTAATAACAACGTGCTCGCCTTAATTATTTGTGTGCGCTCCGACCTGCTTTCGCGCTTAGAGCGTAGCGCGCGAAAGCAACTCGGAGCGGAAACTCGCTTAAGTTGGAAGTCCACTGGACTTCCAACGCGAGTTTCGTAAGCGAGCGCGTTACCCGCGCGAGCGCATACTGCGTTACGGTCTCTAGTTGGCGCTTTTCGGACATTCGCGCATTTACACAATAGGATGCTTAATGTAGTAGTCGTGCATTGACTTCTTGGAAATTATTTCCTCGCTGCCTTGATTTGCAGATATGCCGATTCTCGCGCGAATCCACGGATCTTCTTTATGCGTTCTTTCGCTGAGCTGATTTCCTGTAAGATTTCCAAGTTTTGCGCACACTTCCTCTATAATCTTGACCTGCTCATATTCTAAAGTTGCGCATCTTTCTGGAAGAGAAATCAGTAGTTCTTCTTTGCGAATTGTGAATCTTCCTCGATGCCTGTTAAATAATTCCAATGAAACCGGACCGTTCGTCCAAGCTTCAAAATCTTCCGGAAATAGTGACAATCCAGTTGTAGCTAAGCTGTGCGCTTGAGAATAATACACAAGCTTCTGCAGCTTCATAGTTGTCATTGGTCCCATAATTTCCAATATTTTTGCCGCTACATTAATAATGCCCATCACGCACCTCCTTTTTCTTTGCAACAAATTAATAGCGATTTTATGAATGGAAAAAGTGAGCGTCAATTCGATTAAAGAAATGTGGACAACTTGTATTATGAGTTATTTTTTAGTTTGTGTTATTTTGCAAGTTCAACTTATTTGATTGTTGTTTTGCGAACTAATCATTTAATAGTTCAACATGCAATAAGTTAATAAGCGAGTAAGTTAATAAACTAATTTCGTGAATCTATAAGCGCGTAGCCATGTCTTACAAGCACAGATTTAAGTTGCGTAAGATAAGCGAGTGAAGCTCTTGAAAGCTTCGTGCGCTCGTTGGTAATCCAGCCAACAAGCATAGTGTCATCACATTCAAGCGGAATAGTGACAATTTTTTCATTGTTTAAATCGCCGTTATCTATTCCAGTGCAAACAGTGTAACCATTCAACCCAATAATAAAGTTTAAAATGGTAGCGCGGTCAGAAACGTTGATCTTTTTCGGTGGGCGAGTAGGCCAAACCGCTTCTTCTGCGAAGAAGAAACTTCCTTCTTCTCCCTGTTCGTATTGAATAAACGGATACGGTTTCAAATCTTCCAAGCTCAAGCTTTTTTGCACTGCAAGCGGATTATTTCTAGAAAGAAAAACATGCAATTTTGCTCGGAAAAGCGGGTGGAATTCCAAATGTTTTTCACGAAGCAGCTTGCCTATTACATCCTTGTTGTAGTCAGAAAGATAAAGAATTCCAAGGTCTGCGCGCATATCGCTTACTTGCTTAATGATATTTTTTGTGCGCGTCTCGCGAATTGAAAACTCGTATTCGTTAGAATGAATACTGCGAATCATATCGACGAATGCTTCAACAGCAAACATGTAGTGTTGTGTTGCAACGCTGCATAATTGTGGGCGAGGCTTAGTACTTTTGTAGCGTTCTTCAAGAAGATCCGCCTGCTCAATTACTTGTCGAGCGTACGTCAAAAACTCAGCTCCATCAGCTGTTAATGCAATTCCTTGAGTGGATCTAGTGAAAATTTCAATGTTAAGTTCTCTTTCAAGCTCTTTTACAGAAGAGCTCAATGCTGGTTGTGAAATATATAGTGCTCGTGCTGCTTCATTCATTGAACCGCAGTCAACGATTTTTACAATATACTTCAGTTGTAGCAAAGTCATACGAGCTTCTTTCGTGAGCTAAAAGTTACGATAATCATCAAAAATCACATAAATGAGCCGCTAACGAATCTAGCAAAAGGTATAGGCATAACCTAATTCTTAGTTGTCATAACCATAGTTCCACATAACCATAGTTTTATATATAATCTTAGTAGTATAAGCTAAATATTTAAGCAATTATTAGAGATTTACTCCTACTGAAGCTAAATCCTTACGCGCTTGCTCTGCAGTTGTAAAAACAAATCCATGCATGCCAACTCTATGAGCTCCATCAATATTTGCTGGCTTATCGTCGAAGAAAACAGTTGTTTGCGGATTTAATCCAAATCTACTTATAGCAAGTTCAAAAATTTCCGGTTCTGGCTTATGCAAATGCTCAACACCGGAAATAATAGTTCCTTGCAAAAGAGTAGAAAGTTCTGGGAATTTGCGTAACGCAAGTGGGAAAGTTTCTTTAGACCAATTTGTTAAGCCCCATACGCCGTATCCAGCTTTACGTAAATCATGCAATAAATCAACCATTCCAGGCATCATTCGTGTCAAAACTTGGTCATAATGAGCGCAATACCAACGGAAAGCCTCAGCAAGTTCGCTTCCAAAGCGACGTTCGTATTCAGGCATAAGATCTTTCAAAAGCTCGCCGCCATCCATGCGGTCCTCAAATTCATAGAACCCGGCTAAATCGTTCTTTCCAAAGCTTCCATTAGGGCAAATAGTATCAACTAAATTCGGGAACTGCTTTTGCAAACAGTTTCGGCAATTCCATTCGAGTAGAACTTTGCAATAGTCAAACATGACGTCATGGATCTCAATATTTTGTGCGTTAGTCATTTATTTCTACTCCTTCTATTTTGTTTCATACGTTATTTTACATTTGCGTATTTTGTTTCATGCGTTAATTTTGCACACTGCCGATATTATTCCGCGCGCTACTTTATATTAATAAGAATCCCAAGAACATGCGGTAATGCATTTATAATATCGCTTGCCACAATTGGATGTTCCAAAGTCAAAGCACGCTTTGATTTCACTATGTCTTGCACTAGTTGAGTGTAATTGTTTCCTCCACTGCTGCGTGATGCAAATACTGCGCAAACTCCGTGAATCACAGCTGCGCTCGCTGCAATAAGTGCGTAATTTTTGTTGTTCGCATTGTTTTTCTCGTTGTTGTTCGCGTTGTTTTCGTTATCTTTTTCGTGCTGAGCCAGCAATGCTCCTAAAATTCCTGCTAGAACATCTCCTGAACCTGCAGTTGCTAGCCAGGATGGAGCGTATTGTGCAATATAAATAGGAGAGTGCAATTTTGATGGTGATGCAACTGCTGTTGTTGCGCCTTTAACTAACACAGTTGCTCCAGTAAGATTGGCTGCTTTTTGAGCGTAGTGTGTTGGGTTGCTGGCTATTTGTTGTGCGCTTACTTCTAAATCGTATCTAGTAAAAAGCGAGCTTAATTCTCCTGTATGAGGTGTGAGAACTACTTTTTCGCAAACTTGTTTTGGCAGTAAGTCTAATGCTCCAGCATCTACGCATATTGGCGGAAGATTGTTATTTAATTGCGTTTCAGCGTTGTCGTTTTTGTTGTCGTTTTTGTTTTCGTTGGAGTATTTTGCAAGTATGCTAGCAATGTATTTTCTTTGAGATAAAGCCGTTTCGTCGTTGCAATGGCTTTCGTCTGGTATGCCGCATCCAACTGTTATTGCGTCGATTTTTCCGTTTAATTGTTCGTATGCTACTACTTCAGGGGATGCTTGCAATACTAAATTTTGTGCACGAAGAGGACCTGAATAACGGACCATTCCAATATTTGCATGTATTGCAGCGCTTGTGCTTAACACTGCTGCTCCGGGATAGTCGTTTGAACCGGTAATTACGCCTAGAACGCCTCTTGAATATTTATTATCGCTTGCATGAGGCGTGCGCAATGGTGTGGAAGCAAGATGAATATCTACTGATATTTCATTATTTGCAGAGTTTTTATCGTCAGTGTGCGAACTGTCAGGTTTTGCAATGTAATTCATACCATCTGTATTGCCAAACATAGTATTAAGTGTAATCGTCGTTAAGCACATGCAGAGTTGGCTAAACATGTGTATTACTGTCTAAACTTATGTATTGTTACAATTTGTAAACATTTTGAAAATATTTGTAATTTTTTTGTTATTCTGCGTGTCGTGAGTATTATGGCGTGTCGCTACTAGTTTTTGCGTAAAAAATAAACAAAAATGCCTGATTAATAAATTTGTCCAAATGTTATAATCATATTTATTTTTTCGTTGGTATATTAACGTTTTTTAATGCAAGATAAAGCAGAAAGCAGCATGGTCTTTTTTGAAATTTTGCATTATAGCAGATGAAAAATTCACGAAACGCATTTTTGCAAAAATAATTATATTTTTTCACATTTTTTATTGACCGTCACGTATATTTTTCTTATGCTATAAGCGTTATTGCGAATGATTATTTTTTTCATGAATAGCTTTCATGAGTACCTCTCACAATCAACCCATGCAATAACAGTTAAAGATTCCCGAAAGGAACGAGTGTGAAAACTTCACGAATTTTCGCAACTGCAGCTGCGGTTGCATTATTAGCAACTTCTATGGGTGCTTGCGGCTCTGCAAAAAATGCCGAAAATAAGGCGAAGGGCAATCAAGTAAATGTAGTGGCAACTACAACTCAAATTTGCGATTACGTAACTCAAATCGCTTCAACTGCTGACGCAAAATCTGGATTGAGCCTCAATAAGACTGATTCTCAGGGCAAGAAGTCTGTAATCGGAGCTCCTCAAGACAAAGCAAAGTCAACAATTAATTTGACCTGTTTGCTTGCGCCAAACGCTTCTGCTCATGAGCATGAAATGACTCCAGCTCAATCTAAAGCTCTTTCTAAGGCTGATTTGATGCTTGTTTCTGGTGTAGATCTCGAGCACTTCTTGGATCAAGCTGTGAAAGCTACCGGTTTTAAGGGCACTATGGGTGTAACTTCCGGTATTCTCACTGCTGACGAAATCAAGGATCCAAAGGCTGAGACTGCTAAGGAAAAGGATCTTCCATACAAGGTTGATCGCGGTATCGCTAAGGTGCATGCTGAAAAGTGGCCATTCCCTCCAGAAGAAGGCGAGAAGGAGCCTGAATTCCAGTACGATCCACATATTTGGACCAGCACGAAGAACACGATGATTCAGGTTAAGAATATCGGTTATTTCCTCGGAAAAGCTCTTCCTAAGAGCAAATCTATTTTCGATGAGCATGTTGAAAAGTTCGTTAAGTCTTTGACTGATTTGGATGCTTGGGCAACTAAAGCTTTGAATAGTGTGCCACAAAAGCATCGTGTTCTCTTCACTTCTCACGATGCATTCGGTTACTTCTCTCGTGACTACAATGTGAAGTTCATTGGTGCAGCACTTTCTGATTTCAACAGCCAGCAGGATGCTACTGCAGATCATATTCAGAAAGCTGCAGAAGATGTCAAGAAGTCCGGAGCTATTGCCATCTTTGCTGAGAATTCTAACAATTCCAAGTCTATCAAGGCTGTTGCTGCAGCAGCAGGAGTAAAGGCTGTTATTGGCGACGACGCACTTTATGGAGATTCGCTTGGACCAGTCGGATCTGCAGGCGAAACTTACATCGGTTCCATTGTTCACAATGTTGAAACATTGGTGAAAGCTTGGAATGGTAATGTTCCTGAACTTCCAGATTCAGTTAAGACTGCATTGAAGAAGTAACATATAAATAACAGTAAAAATAATAGTATCGTAACAGTAACTTTAGTAGCGAAAGTTTAATAGCGAAAGCAAGAAGTTACTGTTACGAATACTTATTGATAAACTGAAAAGACTGGAAATATAGTGAATAAGAGCGTCCTTGCAATGAAAAATTGCGACCTGGCATACGGTTATAAAACTGTAGTGACTGGTATTAATGGCAGTGTGCAAGCCGGGGAAGCTTTGGCTTTAATAGGTCCAAATGGTTCTGGGAAAACAACGTTTTTGCAGGCTATTATTGGTATCGTGCGCGTAAGTCGCGGTGAACTGAAAATGCCTAAGGCTTTGTCTATTGGATATGTTCCACAGCAGGTTGATTTGGATTTAACGTTCCCGATTACTGCACGGCAAGTTGTTGCAATGGGCTTAAGTAGACAGACAGGTTTTCTTGGATTGCTTAAAAAAGATCAGAAAAAAGCTGTTGAGGATGCTCTTAATCATGTTGGTTTATTAAATCGCGCAGATGTGCGATTTGGTGACCTTTCTGGCGGTCAGCGCCAGCGTATTCTTCTTGCGCGCGCTATTGTTGCAAAGCCAACGCTTATTTTGCTCGACGAACCTTTTAATGGTCTTGATGAACCGAATCGCCGAGAACTTCTTAATATTATGAAATCAGCAAAGCAAGAAGGTATTGCTTTTGTTGTATCTACGCACGATTTAGTTATTGCAGATGCTATTTGTGAAAAAGCGCTACTTTTAGCTGGTAAGCAGATTGCTTTTGGCGCGCTTAAAGAAGTAATGACTAAAGAAAATATTACTCGCGCGTATGGTGGAAGCATGCCTGCTGCTTCTGCAGGTCTTACTTTTTCGGAAATTGCGGAAGGCTGATTTTCAATGCTTGCCCAATTAGTTGAGTCATTAAGAAAAGTTCTGGAACCAATTCCTGGTTTTGATTTTATTGCTTCTGCTCCTTATATTTTTCGCCCGTTCTGCTTACTTATAGTTCTGTCCATAGCTAGCGGAATCGTTGGTGTATTTGTGAACTTGAGATGTGCTGAATTTAATGCGGAAGCTATTGTGCATGGCATATTTCCTGGAATTGTTGTAGGTGCTTTATACGGTGGCATAGATCAAATTATTCCTGGTGCTGCAATTTGTTCAGTATTTTTAGTTGCTGCATTAGTGTGGGCTTCTCGTTCAACTCGCATAAATGAATCGATTATCGCAACTGTTTTAACTACTTTCTTTGCTCTTGGTGTAGTAATTTCACTAAAAAAAGGTGATATGTCAGGTCAGCTCGAGGCATTGATGTTTGGTAGGCTGCTCGATGTCACTGATGAGCGAATGACTCAAGCAATGTGGATTTGCTTGTTTGCAATTATTGTGCTTTTGGCAACTTGGAAACAGCAGATTATTGTTGCTTTTGATCGAGCTAGTGCTCCATTAATGGGAGTGCATACTCTTTTTGTCGATATTGTTCTTAACGTTGGTATTGCTGCGGTTGTTGTTTCTGCATCTTCAGCTGTTGGTGTTCTTCTTGTGATTGGATACCTTATTATTCCAGGAGCTAGTGCTCGTTTAGTGTCTAGAACAGTTGGGCGCATGGTTGCAGTTGGTATCTTTGTTGGTATTGCTGGAGTTGTTCTTGGTATGTACGTTATGAATTTGGAGCTTGATCATCCTATTTCTCCTCAAGCTGCAATTGCATTAAGCATGTGTGCAATGTTCGTAGTTGTGCTTATTGTACGCTGGCTATTCCAAGTTATTTCATCTATAGTTTTTGCGCATAAAACTCATACAAGCGGTAGCGATATAAAAGTTTTAGCAAAATCTTATAAAGGTAGGGAATAGATGGTAAGTATTTGGCAAATTATCGCTCTACCTATAGTTGAAGCAATTGTTGTAGGTGCTCTATGCGGTTTCGTTGGCTCTCTTGCGCTTCTTAACCAGCGAATATTCTTTACTGAATCTATTACTCATGCTGCTTTTCCTGGAGCAGTATTAGGTGTAGTTTTAACTTCTGCTTATACAATAGATCAAAATATTTTGTCGCTTGGGCTTTTTGTCGGTGCTGCTGTTGCGTGCGTTGTACTTTCCTTAGTAATGTATGCACTTTCGCATCTTAAGGGCATTTCTTCGCAAGCTGCAGCTGGTATTACTTTAACTGTTGGCTTTGCTAGTGGATACTTTTTAAATAAGTGGTTTGCTCCATTGCCATTGCGTATTGAGGGATTTTTAACTGGATCATTGCTTAATTGCACTCCTGCAGACGTGATTTCAGCATCTGTTGCTTTCTTGCTTGTTTTGGGATTATGGATTTTTAATTCTGCTAATCTTGTGCATTGCTCGTTTGATCCGATTAATTACCGTGCTGCAGGTGGAAGATCAGGTTTTATACAGGGCATGGTTCTTGCTTTGATTATTATTACTGTTTCCGTTATTATTCCAGCAGTTGGTACAGTTGTTTCAGTATCTCTTATTGCTGCTCCTGCTGCAGCATTAAAGGGAAGAATTGCTTCTATAAATAAATTCGTACTTGCATGCGTAATTACTGCTGTTTCAATTGCTTTAATTGGACTAGCTTTAGCTGTAATACTGAAGCTTTCTGCCGGTGGCACTATTGCTATTTGCGCTGGAGCTTTCTTCTTAATAGTCAAAATTGGCGAAAGCATTTTTATAAAAATTAATGATTTTTCATCAAGATTGCATGCAAGGCGAGAAAAAGTAGCCGAAAACGCTATTTAGCGAAAGAGTTTTAAAAGTCGCTCTATTGTCCTAAAATGTCAACGAATTGTGCGTGAAAAATGCGCGCGATTGACGTCGTTTTTGCGCGTTTTGTTGATTGTTTAATCGCGTAAGTTTATCGACGCCACACAAGTCCAGGTCTGCACATTAGTAACGCAAGACCCCGATAGAAAAGGACAATTATGGCTGAAAATACCATCTCCATCACCGTAAACGAGGAACGCAAGGAGGTGGATGCAAGCTTCACTGGCGCCCAACTTTTCGCGGAAGATAAGAATATTATTGCTGTGCGTTTAAATGGCGAGTTGCGTGATTTGTACACGTCTCTTCATGACGGCGATACCGTGGAATCAGTGGCCCTTGATAGTGAAGATGGCATCGCAATCATGCGTCATTCCGCTACTCACGTGATGGCTCAAGCTGTTCAAGAAATTCGACCAGACGCAAAGTTGGGCGTAGGTCCTGTAATTAAAGACGGCTTCTACTACGATTTCGATGTTGATACTCCATTTACGCCAGACGATTTGAAGCAAATCGAAAAGCATATGCAGCGCATTATTAAAGAGTCTCAAAGCTTCTGTCGTCGCGTTGTAACAGAGGACGAAGCGCGCGAAGAAGAAGCAAATCAACCTTATAAGTTGGAGTTGATTGGGGATAAGGAAGCAGCTCTTGATCCTGCTGCCTCTGGCGAAATCAGCAAGCATGAGCTTAGCATGTACGACAATGTAGATCGCGAAGGAAACAAGGTTTGGAGCGATTTGTGCCGCGGACCTCACCTTCCAAACACGCGTTACATTAAGGCTTTTAAGCTTGAGCGTGTGGCTGCAGCTTACTGGCGTGGCTCGGAGCAGAATCCTATGCTTCAGCGCATTTACGGCACTGCTTGGCCTAGCAAGGAAGAGCTTAAAGCTTACACAACTCGCATGGAAGAAGCTGCTAAGCGCGATCACCGCAAGCTTGGTCAAGAGATGGATTTGTTCTCCTTCCCAGACGAGATTGGCCCAGGCTTAGCCGTATTCCATCCAAAGGGTGCTGCAATTATTAACGCAATGGAAGATTATTCGCGCGAGCAGCACAGAAAGCATCACTACAGCTTCGTACAAACTCCGCACATTACTAAGGGTGGCTTATATGAGACTTCCGGCCACTTGCAGTGGTACAAGGATGGCATGTATCCTCCAATGAAGCTTGACGAAGAGCGCGACGAAAATGGTAACGTAACTCGCCAAGGTGCTGACTACTACTTGAAGCCAATGAATTGCCCAATGCATAACTTGATCTTCAAGTCTCGCCAGCGTTCTTATCGCGAGCTTCCTTTGCGCTTGTTTGAGTTTGGTACTGTGTATCGCTACGAAAAGTCTGGCGTTGTGCATGGTTTAACTCGTGTTCGTGGATTGACTCAGGATGATTCGCACATTTATTGCACTCGCGAGCAGATGCGCGATGAGCTGAAGAGCTTGCTTAACTTTGTGCTTGGTCTTCTTAAAGACTTCGGTTTGAACGACTTCTACTTGGAGCTTTCCACTAAGGATGAGCATAAGTTCGTCGGTTCCGACGAGATTTGGGAAGAAGCAACTAATACTTTGGCAGAGGTTGCTAAAGAGTCTGGTTTGGAACTCGTGGACGATCCAGGTGGAGCTGCATTCTACGGCCCGAAGATTTCCGTGCAAGCTCGCGATGCAATCGGTCGCACTTGGCAGGTTTCTACTATTCAGCTCGACTTCAACTTGCCTGAGCGCTTTAAGTTGGAGTACATTGCGGCTGACGGTAGCCACCAGCGTCCTGTGATGATTCACCGCGCACTCTTTGGCTCTATTGAGCGTTTCTTCGCTATTTTGCTTGAGCATTATGCAGGTGCATTCCCAGCATGGTTGGCTCCAGTTCAAGTAACTGGCGTTCCTGTTGCAGACGAGTTCGCTCCACACTTGCAAAAATTGATTAGCGATTTGGAAGAGAATATGGTTCGTTGCGAAATGGACAACTCTGACGATCGCTTCGGCAAGAAGATTCGTAACGCTTCTAAGTCTAAGGTGCCGTTCACTTTGATTGCTGGAGAAGAGGATGTGAACAACAATGCTGTGAGCTTCCGCTTCCGCGATGGCAGCCAATTGAATGGCGTTCCTGTTTCGCAAGCTAAAGAGTGGATTTTGTCCATCATTAAGCAGCGCGTTCAGGTCAATACTGCAGAAGATTTCGAGCGTTACACTAAGTAGCATAAGCTATTTAAGTTATGTAACTTAAATAACGTTACTTAAGCAGCACAGTTTCGCTTGAAAACTAAATTGCAATAAATAAACGAAATAAGCAAAAGTCCACACTTCTTAAAGTTGTGTGGGCTTTTGTGTGTATTACAGCCGATTGACTAATATGAGATTGTTTATTGAACCCAAGTTTTATTTGCTTGATTACGCTAGGAAGGTTGCATTCAATGTTGGAATCATTACGCAGCGGGTTTAAGCGCACTATTTCTCCAATTGCAAAATTGCTAGTCCGATTAGGCATAAGTGCTAACTGTGTAACAATTGTCGGCACAATAGCTGTAGTTATTATTGCTTTTGTTACTGCTTTTACTAAACAGTTTGTTGTTGGCACTATATTTTTAACTATTTTTGTGCTTGCAGACAGTTTAGATGGTTCTGTTGCTGCTTTGACAACAGGCGGCACAAAATTTGGTGCATTTCTTGACTCAACTCTCGATCGCATTGCAGACTGGTCATTATTTTCCTCTGTATGCATTTGTTTGTATGAAGCTCACGAAAAAGATATGTGCACTTGGATTTCAACTTTGAATGGCAAAGCAATAAAGTGTGTAGGATTATTAAGCTGTTTGGTTGCTCTTATGGCAGCTTTCGTAACTTCATACACTCGCGCTCGCGGTCAGTCAATAAATGTAGATCCTAAAAAAGGTTTAATAACTCGTGCAGATAGAGTTGCTGTGATTCTTGTTGCTATGGGGCTTGTTGGTCTTACAAATCAACTTTTTTGGTTAAGTTTTGCTATGATTCTGCTTGCTATTGGCGGTATTATTACAGTTTTCCAGCGTATTTTTGAAGTAAAGCATGGGCTTGATATAAAAGATAAATAAAATTTGTCGCGAAAGCGCAATAAAATCGTTTCGTTTGATTAACTGTACGTTTTAGGAGTATCATGTCAGGTCATTCCAAGTGGGCGACTACAAAGCACAAGAAGGCCGCTATCGACGCAAAGCGTGGCAAGCTTTTTGCCAAGCTTATTAAGAACATTGAAATTGCTGCACGTTTGGGTGGTGGCGATCCTGATGGTAACCCTACGCTGTACGATGCCATCGTTAAAGCTAAGAAGGCTTCCATGCCTGCTGACAATATCAAGCGCGCTGTAAAGCGTGGTTCTGGTGAAGAAGCTGGCGGCGCAAACTATGAAGAGATTGTTTACGAAGGTTACGCTCCTGCAGGTGTTGGATTGATTATTGAATGCCTTACTGATAACCGTAATCGTGCTGCTGCTGATGTGCGTTCAACTCTTACTAAGGGCAACGGTTCTTTGGCAACAAGCGGTTCCGTGAGCTTCAACTTCGAACGTAAAGGTTTGATTGAAGTTCCATCCGAAGGTGTTGACTACGATAAGCTTTTCGAAGTTGCAGCTGAAGCTGGAGCTGAAGATGTTGCTGATGATGGCGATGTTTATTCTGTTTACACCAATTCCAGTGATTTGGTAACTGTGCGTAAGGCTTTGCAGGAAGCTGGTTTCGACTATGATTCTGCAGATATTATTATGCATCCAAATAATGAGGTTGAATTGAGCTTCGAAGATGCTCAAAAGGTTTCTCGCTTAATCGATAATCTCGATGACTTGGACGATGTTCAGAATATTTACAGCAACTGGACCGCTTCAGATGAAGTTATGGCTCAGCTTGAGGAAGCTGAATAGTCTCCTATGATGATTTTGGGCGTTGACCCCGGGCTTACTCGCTGCGGGGTCGGCGTGATTGAAGCCGGCGTCTCGCGTCGGCTTTCTTTTATTCACGTCGATGTGTTGAGGTCTGAGCCTGATCTTTCGCAAGATTTGCGACTTTTAAAGATTTATAATGGATTAGTTGAAAAAATTGAGCGTTTTTCGCCTGATACTGTGTCTATTGAACGTGTTTTTGCGCAAGAAAATCGAAATACTGTTCTTGGCACTGCACAGGTTGCAGGTATTGCAATGCTTGCTGCAGCTCAGCGCAATATTCCTGTTGCTTTACACACTCCTACTGAAGTTAAACTTGCTGTAGCTGGAAACGGAAAAGCTCAAAAACCTCAAGTAGAGCGCATGGTCGCGCGACTACTTGGACTTAATGTTTTGCCTACTCCTGCTGATGCTGCCGACGCTTTAGCTCAAGCTATTTGTCATGCTCTTCGTCCTTCTGGTGCTTTACAAGGTGGCGAGCGCGAGCAGCATCTAACTGCTGCGCAGAAACAGTGGGCTTTAGCTCAAGCTCAGGCGCGTAAATCTTCTTCTGTCGTTCGAGGCATGTAGGATATTAATAGAACAGATGTTCTATTATAATTGTATTTGACTTTATGTGCTTTAAGCTATGAGTTTTTGTTAAGTGGGAGTGAGTTTATGATTGGAATGCTTGTTGGACAAGTTGCGTCAATTGATGCTCGTTCTGCTCTTATTGTTGTTTCTGGAGTTGGCTATGAGACTTATATGCCTTCTCAAGATTTGTCTTCTTTGCATGAAGGCCAGGAAGTTCGCGTTTATACGTCGCTTCAAGTTTCGCAAGATGCTTTAACTCTTTATGGTTTTACAACTCAAGCTGCTAAACGAATGTTTTTGCAAGTGCAAAAAGTTAGTGGAATTGGTCCTAAAGTTGCTCTTTCTATGCTTTCAACTTTGAATGTTGATCGTCTTTTACAAGCTATTTCTGAGGGAGATGTAACTTCTCTTTCTTCTGCTCCTGGTTTAGGGAAAAAGGGTGCGCAGAAGATTATTTTGGAATTGAAGGGTTCTCTTGATTCTTCAATACTGGCAGATAGTTCTAATGATTCTACTCAATCTAATAAGCAGATTGTTGATTCTAGCGTGCAATGCGTAATAGAGGGTCTTGTTTCATTGGGTTGGAGACAAGTTGACGCTCAAAGAGCAGTTGAGCAAGTTTGTGCAGAGAATAATATTTCAATTCCTATATCTGATGCAGATTTGCCTAATGTTTTACGAATGGCATTAGCTTCACTTGATAGGGGTAGGTAATCATGTTTGTAAAGAATCTAGTATTGGGGGAGTTGAAGTGAGTGAAGAGTATACTTCTGCGCTAAATACTGGTGTTGCTGAAGAATCCTTACGCATGGTTTCTTCAACGCCTTTAGGAAATGAGCAACTCAGTGATGAGGAACTTCGTCCTCGCGCATTAGAAGGTTTTATTGGTCAACCAGTTTTAAAAGCGCAATTGCAACTGTTTTTAGATGCTGCTAAAAAGCGTGATGTTGCGCCTGACCATATGTTATTGGCTGGCCCTCCTGGATTGGGAAAAACTACATTAGCAATGATTGTTGCTAATGAATTGCAAGTTCCTATTCGAATTACTTCAGGTCCTGCTATCCAGCATGCTGGAGATTTAGCTTCTATACTAAGCGCGCTTGACGCAGGTGAGGTGTTGTTTATTGACGAAATCCATCGTTTGCCTCGTGCTGCAGAAGAGTTGCTTTATATTGCTATGGAAGATTTTCGCGTTGACGTTATGGTCGGCAAAGGTCCTGGTGCCTCATCAATACCGCTAACTCTTCCTCGTTTTACTGTAGTTGGAGCTACCACTAGGGAAGGAATGTTGCCTTCTCCATTGCGCGCTCGTTTTGGTTTTACTGCTCACCTTGATTTTTATCCTCACGAAGAGCTTGAAAAACTTATTGAGCGATCTGCTAAAGTCTTAGGAATTCGCCTTATAGATCAAGCTGCTAAAGAGCTATCGTTACGCTCTCGTGGCACTCCTCGTATAGCGAATCGCTTGTTGAGACGTGTCAGAGATTGGGCTATTGTGCATGATTTGTCAGAAGTAAATCATGAAGCTGTTGTTGAAGCGTTAGCTTTATACCAGATTGATACACAAGGTCTTGATCGACTTGATATTGCAGTTTTGAAGGCTATGGTTTGTCAGTTTAACGGTGGACCGGTTGGTCTTAATAATCTAGCTGCAATGGTTGGTGAAGAAGCTGAAACTGTTGAAACAGTATGTGAACCATATCTAGTGCGTGAAGGATTCTTAATTCGCACTCCTAAAGGTCGTGTTGCAACTAGTAAAGCTTGGAAACATTTGGGCTTTAAAGAGCCTAGTAATGTCAGTGAGCTAGCTTAAAATAATTAACTTGGACGGCATTTCGACCGTCTTAGGGTTGGATACTTAAGGAGTTTACTTTGCCTCAATTTTTCCAGCAGTATGGCATGCTTATTATTCTCGTTGTAGCAATGGTTTGCATGATGATGTTCCAGACTCGCAATGCTAAGAAGCGTCAAGCTGAAATGCGTTCCTTCCATGAATCTTTGGAACCAGGTACTGAAATTATTACAATCGGCGGCATTATCGGCAAGATTGTAAGCGTAGATACTCAATATGAAGAGATTGTTATCGATTCAGAAGGTAGCTTGATGCGAGTATCTTTCCGCGCTGTGAACAGATTGTATGTGCGTCCAGCATTTATTAGCGATGAAGAAGCAGAAGAAGCTGCACAAGCTGAAGAAGCTAAGCAAGATGATGCAAATAAATCTGTAAACGAAGATAACGAGCCAGTATCAGAATCTGCAGCTTCTGAAAAGTAATAACTTTTATCTCATAAATTTATAATTTAATACTTAAGTCGTGATGTGTGAGTCAGCACATGTCTCACGCATCACGCGAATATGTGACATTCTTTCCATATTCCAATAACAAGTCTTGTGAAGAAAAGAACGTTAGGATTATGACAGCAACGGATATTACAGTGAAAACGTTGAAAACAGTAAGCAACGATGATGCCGCTTATCTTGCTTCTTTGATTCGTACCGTTCCAGGATTCCCCAATCCTAGTATTATATTCCGTGATTTTCTTCCTATATTTTCAAATGCGCGCTCTTCGCGAATTCTTATTGATTCTTTGATTGATGCCTTGCCTGTGCCAGCTGATTCAATTGATTTGATTGCTGGGCTTGAAGCTCGAGGCTTTCTTTTTGGACCATTATTGGCATCTCGGTTAGGCAAAGGTTTTCTTGCTATTCGTAAAGCTGGTAAGCTACCTCCTCCAGTTATTACTGAGTCATACATGCTTGAGTATGGTCAGGCAAGTATTGAAATTGAAAGCGACGCTATTAAGCCAGGTCAACGTGTGCTTATTGTTGACGATCTTATTGCAACTGGAGGCACTGCAAAAGCTGCTGCAAATATTGTCAAGCGCGCTCAAGGAATAGTTGCAGGTTTTAGTTTTGTTATTGAACTTACTGGTATTAGTGGAATGAGTGAATTATGCGATTATCCTTGCAGCAGTTTAATTACTATGCCAGCTTAAAAGTTTATTATTATCGCTTATTATTAAAGTAATATCCTATTTAAAACAATATATTGGTTTTGCACCTAAAAGAATTGAAAGGAAAAGGCATGGTTGAAAAGCTTAAGTCATCCTTAATAAACATGTCTAAAGGTGTAATAACTCCTGTTATTGTTATTCTTATTTTTTCTCTTACGATAGGTCTTTTCTTATCTCTCACACTTCTTGTGGTTTCTATCGAAGAAGGAACAGGTAATCTTTCTGAATCTGCAATGTCTATGACTTGGGCTGTGTTTATGTTTGCTCAAGGCGTGGGTCTTACTTTTGGAAATTGCATTCTTACGATTATTCCTTTAGGCCTTACTTTTCTACTTATTTCAACGCTTGTATGCTTAATTCGTCGTATTAAAGGTGGGAATATAGCATATTTTACTGGGCTTGTAGTCTGGGCTGCTATTAATGCGATACTTTCTCAAAATACGCATGTTACTTTACTTGATTCTACTTTTATTGTTGCTTGTAAATCTTCTTGTGTTTATTTAATTTCGTTACTTATAGCGGTTTTTCCAAGCAGCTCACTGTTTGTATCTGCTAAGCAGCGTTATAAGCAAATATGTCCTGAGTATATTCAAAAAAATATTCGTATTACTAAGCGAACTGCGGTAATTTTGTTCGGTTTATATGCTTTTGTTGCACTAATAACTGTTGTGGTTTGGGCTTGTACAAATTTTGGTTATGTTAATTCATATTTCAATAAATTAGGCATGCAAAATGGTTCGCGTATTCTTACAACTATTGCTTGCTTAGTTTGGTTGCCTAATGTTGCTATTTGGGCATTATCTTGGATTTGTGGATCTGGATTTAATATTGGATCTGTTGCACAATTTACTTTAACAGTTTCTCAACGTAAATCTTTGCCGCCTATTCCGGTTTTTGGAATATTTCCTGATGCTGTTATTGACGTTGTGCATCGCACTGTTTTTTACTCTATAGTTCCAACTTTATGCTTTATTGTAATGCTTGTAACTTTATTGCATAAAAGCGGCTGTGGCTTGCGCCTAAAAAATATTATTGATAAAACTGAGCGGGAGTCTTTTATGTTGAACGCTATAGAAGCTGCAACTGATAGTGTTGGCGTATCCGCTTTAATTACAATTATGTGGACTGTTGTTTTTTCAATAGCAAATGGTTCATTAGGGGAATGTCGACTTTCTTATATTGGAGTTGACATTATTGAAAGTACTAGAGCTGTTGGTCATCTTACTCTATACGCTTCTGCTGTAGCATTGGTTATTTCAATTTTTAGTATTCTACTTATTTGTGGTGCGAGATATTGCTTAAATCTTATTGTTGCTAGTAAGTCGAATAAACCTGTAAAATTTGCAGAATTAATCGAAAATAAGGCTAGTAATAAAAATAATCAACCTTTGCCTTTGAAAAAAGCCGCTCCTAGGACGGTTTCATCGAAGGCTAAAAGAAAATAATTCCTCACTACTATTTTGGGAAGGAAGGCCGCCGTGCAACAGACACAGAGCAAAGAATCAAACGCAAATGTGCTGATAACCACAGGTGAAAGGCAAATTCGTAGAGTTCTTGTTTCAGTTTTTCATAAAGAAGGACTTGAAATATTAGCTGAAGCATTTAGAAAGGCTGATACTGAAGTAGTTTCAACCGGCTCTACTGCTGCTAAATTGGCGGAACTTGGCGTTCGTGTTACTGAAGTTTCTGACGTTACTGGTTTCCCAGAAAGTCTTGATGGAAGGGTGAAGACTTTAGATCCGCATATTCACGCTGGAATTCTTGCAGATATGAGTAATGCTGATCATGTAAAGCAACTTGAAAAGCTAAACATAAAGCCGTTTGATGCTGTAGTAGTTAATTTGTATCCGTTCGTAGACACTGTAATGAGCGGTGCTGATAGTGACGCAATTATTGAAAAAATTGATATTGGTGGACCTTCTATGATTCGTGCTGCAGCAAAGAATCATAAGTCTGTTGCCGTTATTACAGATCCTGCAGATTACCAGCTTTTAGCTAATAGAATCGTTTCAGGTGAAGGCTTTAATTTGCAAGAGCGCGAATATTTGGCTGGTAAAGCATTTGCTCATACAGCAGCTTACGATGCTTCTATATCTGAGTGGACAAGTAAAGCATGGCAGAAGCCTGAAAGTTTGAACACAAATGATGAAGAAGATAGTAAAAATGCTGAATCTGTAAAGCTTCCTGCAAACTACACGCGCACTTGGAGCTTAGAGCATACGCTTCGATATGGCGAGAACCCTCATCAGCAAGCAGGATTGTATTTAGATCCTCTGCATAAGGGCGGTTTAGCTCAAGCTGAGCTTCTTGGCGGAAAACCTATGAGCTACAACAATTATGTGGATGCGGATGCTGCTTGGCGTGCGGTTTGGGATTTTGCTCCACAAATTGCAGTTGCTGTTTGCAAGCATAATAATCCATGCGGTTTAGCTATTGGAACTAATGCAGCTGAAGCTCACAAGAAAGCTCACGCTTGCGATCCTGTAAGTGCTTACGGTGGTGTGATTGCTTCAAATACTACAGTCACTTTAGAAATGGCAGAAAGTGTGCGTCCAATTTTCACAGAGGTTATTGTGGCTCCAGACTATGAGCCTGAAGCTTTGGAATTGCTTCGCACTAAAAAAAAGAACCTCCGCATTTTGAAGGTTGCAACTCCGCCAGTTTTAGGTTTGCAAGTTCATCCTATTGACGGCGGTGCTTTAGTTCAGTCTGCAGATAAGATTGATGCAGTTGGTGATAATCCTGAAAACTGGACGCTTGTTTCTGGAGATCCTGCTGATGCTGATACTTTGCGCGATTTGCAATTTGCCTGGCGTTCGCTTCGTTGTGTAAAGTCTAACGCAATTCTACTTGCGCATGATAATGCTACTGTTGGCATTGGTATGGGGCAGGTTAATCGCGTGGATTCGTGCCATTTGGCTGTTGAACGTGCGAATACTTTGGCTGATGGTGCTGAACGTGCTCGTGGAGCTGTTGCGGCTTCGGATGCTTTCTTCCCATTCGCTGACGGTCCGCAAATTTTGATTGAAGCTGGCGTTCGCGCAATCGTGCAGCCTGGTGGCTCTATTCGCGACGAAGAAGTGTTCGAAGCTGCGCGCAAATCTGGTGTAACGATGTACACTACCGGTACTCGTCACTTCTTCCACTAAAATTGCTTTAGCTAAGATTCATAGACAAATAAATTAATCAATATTATGGATGCAGCGTTTGTGTACTTCAAGCGCTGCATCTTTGTGTTAGTACCTAAAACAACTCATGTTTTCTTATCGCGGAGCAGGTATGATACAAGTATGACAGATAGTGAGCATCAGACTAGAAGCACTAAAACGGAACATCCGTACGTGTCGGAAAAACGTGAGGGTAAACCTTATGCTGAATGGATTGTAGCAATTATTATTGGACTTTGCGCATTATTGGCATTTATAGGATATGTAAAAGCCGCCACAGTTGTTATTTCTGTGACGGCTGTACTTCTAGGAGTTATGCGCTTAATTATGCGTCAGCGTAGCCCTTGGAAAGTTCGCTCAGTTGGCTTTGATTCTTTCATCAGTATTACGCTCGGCATAGGTTTGCTTATAACATACGCTTCAATTATATTTTTGCTATAATTTTATTCTTAAAGATTGTTCGCAACGTTATTGTCAGATACGTTTTGAACGTATTCATAGCTCATATCTGGTGCTACAGGAGCATCTGCTTTTGTGTCTGCAAAGTTTTGTATTGGTGCAGGATTTGTTTCATTTGATACAGCAGGTTTTTGTGCTGAGTTTGAAAGAAGCTTTGTTAATAGCAAAACTAGGCTAACAAGCGCTGCAGCAAAAATTGGAGCAATCCAGAATACCCACAATTGACTTAGTGGTTTAACTTCCAAATCATGAGAGTTTGCGAATAATGCAATGCCGGTAGAACGAGCAGGATTCAAACCAGCTCCTGTAATTTGATATGTAATGAAAGCGCCAGCTGCGTATGCAATACCGATGTGTGTTGCATAACCGCATTTAGTATTACCTTCATGGTCTGTGCTGCGCAATGCAGTGGCAACAATCAAAATAACAGCAATAACTTCAACTAATAACGCAGATACTATTCCGAAAGACAAGTTTATTTCTTTTAGTTGACGTGCAGAAAGAGATGCCTTTTCGAATCCGTTTACTATTGAAACAAACCAATACTTTTTGTCAAAACCTGAGCCTTGGCCAACTTGTGATGGATTAATGCTTGAATTCTGCTGAGGAATAATAAGAATGAACAATCCTGCAGCTGCAATAGCACCAAGAACTTGGGCAACAATGTAGCATAATCCTGCAGTGTATGAAGTGCGTCCAGTAAGCATCGAAGCAACTGTTACTGCAGGGTTAAGGTGGCCTCCAGAAACTTTAGATGCAATATATGTCGCTGCAGCATAAGCGATACCAGTGCCGGCAGCAATCATTAAAACGTTGATTCCGTACATTACGGTAGTAAGAGAATAAAAAGTGTAAACAACGAACATCGCTAAAGCTGTAGCAATAAATTCAGTACCAATACGAACAATAAGTGGCGCAGCAGTTTTAGTTGTGCTGCACGGTGTATCTGTAGTTTTAATCATAACTTTCCTTAATTTTAGTTGTGCCGCTTTGTTAATGATTGCAACACAATGAAACCTAGGCTATATTATCACGGCTATGCCATACGGTAACATAGAAAGACGTGGTGTTTTTTGATTTATTGAAAATTTAATAAATTGCCACATGCATTAGTAAGTTAATGAGTAATGAATTGCTTATACTGCGTATTCTTGAGTAAATTCTGGCGCAAGTATGTATGTAATTCTTTAGGTCACGTTGGGAGAACGATGCCAAACGCATATTCCCGCGCCAATCAGGCGCATTCAGATGACAACAACGCCATTCGACTGCAGAAGCTGCTTGCTGAAGCGGGATTTGGTTCAAGACGCAAGTGTGAAGAGATTATTCTTGACGGGCGTGTTGAAGTAGACGACGAATTGGTTACAACACTTGGTACTCGAGTAGATCCAAAACGTCAAAAAGTGCGCGTTGATGGATCTCGCGTAAAGTTCAACACAAAGCTAGTAACGCTCGCATTGCATAAGCCTAAGCGAGTTCTTAGCGCAATGGACGATCCAAAAGGTCGCTTTACTTTAAGAGATATTGTTGGAGACAAGTACGAGCGAATTTTCCACATGGGACGCTTGGATTACGATTCTGAAGGTCTTATTTTAATGACCAACGATGGCGAGCTAAGCCAGCACGTAATGCACCCAAAGTATGAGGTTGAGAAAACTTATATTGCAACTGTTGAAGGCAAAATCAACGGTATGGTTTGCCGCCGCTTGGTTTCGCAAGGCGTGAATCTTGAAGATGGTTGGATTAAGCTCGACCGCTGCGCAATAATCGACCAGAATCACGACACAACCATGGTAAAAGTTGTGTTGCATTCTGGCAAAAATCGTATTGTTCGCAGGATTTTTGGAGCCGTAGGATACCCTGTAAAGCGTCTTGTTCGTACGCAAATTGGCCCTATTAAATTGGGTGACTTAAAAGCTGGATCGTATCGCGTGCTTTCTCAAACAGAAGTGCGTTCGCTTTCTAAGGAGGTTGGCCTGTGATTTGTGTAGCAATTGATGGACCAGCAGGAGTAGGTAAGTCTTCTACTTCTCGTGCTTTAGCACAATACTACGGTTTTGCGTATTTAGATACGGGTGCAATGTATAGAGCTGCTGCTTGGTGGTGCTTGAAACAAGGTATTGACTTAAGCACGAAGCTTGAATTGGATGAAGAAGGAAATCCTGTAAATCCAGCGGATACTGAACGTTTTAATCAAATCATTGAAGCTGTTGGAGCCTTATTTACTGAAAGTGACGCTGACTTTAGTGTTGATCCTAAGAATCCTGTAGTGACTGTCGAAGGTGAGGATATTAGCGAAGAATTGCGTTCCAGCGAAGTTTCTTCGCATGTGTCTACTGTATCTTCGATTCCTGTAGTTCGCCGTATGCTTATTGCTGCTCAGCGAGCGTATATTGCTTCAGAGTCAGATGAAGATTCTTTCTCAGGCGGAGAGGGAATAGTTGCAGAAGGACGCGATATTACTACTGTTGTTGCTCCTAATGCTCAAGTTCGAGTGCTTCTTACTGCACGCGAAGAAGTGCGTCAAGCTCGCAGAAACAAGCAGAATATTGCGCAAGAAAATTTGCAAAATAATGAATCTAAAAATAATGAATCTGAAGAAGACGATATTCGCGCTCGTGACGCTAAAGATGCTAAAGTTACGCATTTTCTTCAAGCAGCAGACGGTGTTACAACGCTAGATAATTCTGATTTGACTTTTGAGCAGACTCTCGATGCTCTTGTTGAAATGGTTGACGCTGCTATCGAGCAAGATGAGTACGACCGCTATGCTGCTAATCTTGAAGGCTACGATCTTGACGATGAAGACCGTGCGCTTCTTCGAGGCGGCGAAGTAAGTCAAGACGATGCAAAAGACTCTAAAGCTGTTGGAGTAATCGCCATTATAGGTCGACCAAACGTTGGAAAGTCAACGCTTGTAAATCGTATTTTGGGTCATCGTGTAGCTGTTGTAGAAGATACTCCAGGTGTTACGAGAGATCGCGTAAGCTACGACGCTGAGTGGGCTGGAACCAACTTCAAGCTGGTTGACACTGGCGGCTGGGAAGCAGATGTTGAAGGCATCGATTCTTCTATTGCTCAACAAGCGCAAGTAGCAGTGCGTTTAAGCGATGCTGTGATTTTCCTAGTAGATGGTCAAGTTGGTTTAACAGCTACAGACGAGCGTATTGTTTCAATGCTTCGCGCTGCAGGTAAGCCTATTACTCTGGCAGTTAACAAGGTTGACGATGCTAGAAGCGAGTATTTGACTGCAGAGTTTTGGAAGCTCGGAATGGGTGAGCCTTACGGAATTTCTGCAATGCACGGCAGAGGCGTTGGAGATTTGCTTGATGCAGCTCTCAATTCTTTGAAGAAAGCGAATAAAACTTCAGGATTCTTAACTCCAGAAGGACTTCGCAGAGTTGCTTTAGTAGGTCGTCCAAACGTTGGTAAGTCTTCGCTTTTGAATCATTTAGCTCATGAAGAGCGATCTGTTGTAAACGATTTGGCTGGAACTACTCGTGACCCTGTTGATGAGGTTGTGCGAGTTGACGGCGAGGATTGGCTGTTTATTGACACTGCTGGTATTAAGCGCAGGCAGCACAAGCTTACGGGTGCTGAATACTATTCTTCACTTCGTACGCAAGCTGCGATTGAACGCTCGGAACTTGCTTTGATTCTTTTCGATTCTTCCCAGCCTATTGCAGAGCAGGATTTGAAAGTTATGAGCCAGGCTGTAGACGCGGGTCGCGCAATCGTACTTGTGTTTAACAAGTGGGACTTGATGGACGAATTTTCCAGACAACGTATGGAACGCTTGTGGAAAACTGAGTTTGAGCGCGTAACTTGGGCTGAGCGCGTAAATCTTTCCGCAAAAACAGGATGGCATACGAATCGTCTTGCGCGCGCTATGCGAACAGCTTTAGACAGCTGGGATAAGCGTATTCCTACAGGCAAGCTCAACGCTTTCTTAGGTCGTATTCAGTCTGCTCATCCGCATCCTTTGCGAGGTGGAAAGCAAGCGCGAATCTTATTTGCTACGCAAGCTTCTACGCGTCCTCCGCGTTTCGTAATATTCACAACCGGCTTCTTAGAGCACGGATACCGTCGCTTTATTGAGCGATCACTTCGAGAAGAATTTGGATTCGAGGGAACTCCTATTCAAATCTCCGTAAAAGTACGAGATAAGAAGAAGCGCAAATAAAGCGCGATTAAGTCACAAGTAAGTTGGTGTTAAGTAAAGTAGGAGCGTATATGGCTGGTTTGAGCGAGTTAGCTTTCGATTTGCATCATGCTAGCGAAGATGAGATTTTTCAAGCATTTGTTGATTGGGTTAAAGATAACAAACATGTAGATTTGTGGCCGCATCAAGAAGAATCCATCATGGATTTGCTTGCAGGAGACCACGTTATTTTAAACACTCCAACAGGTTCTGGAAAATCTCTAGTAGCACTCGGCATGCATTTCACAGCACTCGCCACCGGCAGACGCTCCTACTATACTGCGCCAATTAAAGCTCTCGTATCCGAAAAATTCTTCGATTTAGTAGCTATTTTTGGGCGTGACAACGTTGGTATGATTACAGGCGACTCGCATATTAATGCGGATGCTCCAATAATCTGCTGCACGGCGGAAATCTTAGCAAATCAAGCTTTACGTGAAGGCGTAAATGCTGAAGTTGATTGCGTTGCAATGGACGAATTCCACTACTATGGTGATCCAGAGCGTGGATGGGCTTGGCAAGTTCCGCTGCTTACACTTCCAAATACGCAATTCTTACTTATGAGTGCAACTCTTGGAGACGTAACGGATATTGCGGAACGCTTAGAAAAATCAACAAAAAGAAACGTAGATATTATTGCAGACGCTCCAAGACCAATCCCGCTCGAATACGAGTACACAGATAAGCCGCTTGCAACAACTGTAGAACTCTTATTTAACAAGGGTTTAACGCCAATTTACGTAGTTCATTTTTCGCAAGATGCAGCTCTTGAAACAGCGCAAGCGCTCGCAAGTACGGGAGTTTCAAGCAAAGAGCAGCGAGACAAAATTGCTCAAGCCATTAAAGGTACTAAATTTACTACAGGTTTCGGCAAAATTTTGCAAAGAATACTTAGAACCGGCGTTGGAGTGCATCATGCTGGCATGCTTCCGCGCTACCGCAGACTTGTCGAACAGCTGGCTCAGCAAGGACTGCTACCAGTTATTTGCGGCACAGACACTCTCGGCGTTGGCATTAATGTGCCAATTCACTCTGTTGTGCTTACAGCGCTAACAAAGTTTGATGGGAATCGTAGTCGCAAGCTTCGCGCTCGCGAGTTTCATCAAATTGCAGGTCGTGCAGGCAGAATGGGGTTTGATACAGAGGGCTTAGTAGTTGCAGAGGCTCCAGAGTTCGAGATTGAAAACGCGCGCGCTGTTGCAAAAGCTGGCAATGACCCTAAAAAGCTTAAAAAAGTTAAGCGTAAGAAGGCTCCAGAAGGATTTGTAGTTTGGGGCGAGCCAACGTTTACTAAGCTTATTGAAAGTGCTCCAGAAACTTTGAATCCGCATATGGTTGTAACGCATTCAATGATTTTGAACGAAGTTACGCAAGGCGGAGACGCTAGAGCACGCGTTGAAAAACTTATTGAAGATAGTGCACAAAAGCCGCAAGATAAAGAGAAATTGCTTGAGCGTTGCAACGATATTTTCCAAACTCTGCTCGATACTCAAGTGATTGAATGCAGAGAGTTTTCGGATGGTTCTTGCGATTATGATCTTGATGTTGCTATGCCAGAGGGTTTTGCTCTAGATCAGCCGCTTTCTCCGTTCTTGCTCGCAGCTTTGGAACTTCTTGACCCAGAATCTCAAAGCTACGCGCTTGACGTAATTTCTATGGTTGAAGCAACTTTGGATGACCCTAAGCCTGTGCTTCGTGCTCAAGAGCGCAAAGCTCGCGACGCTGCAATGGCTGGCATGAAAGATGATGGCGTTGACTACGAGGAGCGCATGGAACGCTTGGCGGAAGTCAGTTACCCTAAGCCTCTTGGAGATTTGCTTGAGCCTGCTTTTGCACAGTATCGCAAGGATGTTCCTTGGGCAAACGACTACTGGATTAAGCCTAAATCTGTGCTTCGAGACATGGTTGAAACTGCTTCCGATTTTACTGGATATATTTCGCGCTATGGCATTGCTAGAAGTGAGGGAACGCTTCTTCGCTATCTTTCGGACGCTTACCGTTCGCTTGCTCGCACTGTGCCAGAAGATATGTTTAACGAAGAATTGCGTGACATTATTTCGTGGCTTCGTCTTGTTGTGCGCTCTATTGATTCAAGTCTTGTTGACGAGTGGGAGAGCGCAGGAGGGTCTGACGCTGAAGCTAGTGCAGTAACTACGGCTGCACCTTCAACTGCTGAGTCTGTTGTTGAGGATCGTCGTGGACTTATTGTGTTGATTAGAAACGCAATGTTCCGCCGCGTGCAGCTTATGGATTTGGAAGATGCGGATACTTTAGGAGAGCTTGACAAAGCTTGGGGTTACGGCGTTCATGAGTGGAATGATGTGCTTGACGACTATTATGATGAGCACGAGTATGTTGGTATAGATGCTAAAGCTCGTAGTGGCGACTTGTTTATTTTGGATGATTCTCTAGAAAAAAGTGAGCATTCTTGGAAAGTTCGGCAAATTATTGACGATTCAGACGGGGATCATAATTGGGCTATTACTGGCGTTGTCGATTTAGATACAACGCAAGATGAAGGTGAAGTTGTGTTCTTCGATTACCAAGTTTCGCACGTGTGATTTTTAAAAATGTGCTAACAGAATGCGAAATGCAAGACGCAAAATGCAATCGAACGTTTGTTCTATATGTAGTGTAAGCTGGTATTTATGGAGCAGGATTTATTTGCAGCAAGTAGCGTGCCGAGTGATGTAACTCGTCCGCTGGCAGTGCGTATGCGCCCGAGCAGTATTGAAGACGTGCTAGGGCAGTCGCATGCTCTAAAAGAAGGTTCGCCTTTGCGTAGGCTTGCAAATCCGCAATCTAAAGGTTCTCTTACTGCTCCAAGTTCTGTTGTGTTGTTTGGTCCTCCGGGAGTCGGTAAGACTACGCTCGCTTATATTGTTGCTCGTCAGTCTGGTCGAGTGTTTGAAGAGCTTTCTGCTGTAACGTCCGGAGTTAAAGACGTTCGTGCGGTACTTGATCGAGCGCATGAGCGTTTAGTGAGTAATGGTCAAGAAACAGTTTTATTTATTGACGAAGTTCACCGTTTTTCTAAATCTCAGCAGGATGCTTTGCTTCCAAGCGTTGAAAATCGCGACGTAACTTTTATTGGTGCTACTACCGAAAACCCAAGCTTTTCAATCATTAAGCCGTTACTTAGCAGATCAGTAGTTGTTAAACTTGCGTCGCTTAGCGTTGAAGATTTGCATACGCTTATTGAACGTGCGCTAACTAGCGAAAACGGTCTTAATAATCAGCTTAAAATCAACGATGACGCTATTGATTCTATTATTCGTTTAAGTGGGGGAGATGCTCGTAAAACTCTCACCATTTTAGAGGCGGCTGCAGGGGCAGTAACAGGAGATGTTGCGTTACAGCACGGCAAAAAGAAGCCTGTAATTACTGCTGATATTGTTTCTAACGTAATGGATACTACTACAGTTCGTTACGACAAAGATGGCGACGATCATTACGATGTGATTTCTGCTTTTATTAAATCGATGCGTGGAAGTGATGTTGACGCTTCTTTGCATTACTTAGCGCGAATGCTTAGAGCTGGGGAAGACCCGCGTTTTATTGCCAGGCGAATTATGATTGCTGCTGCAGAAGAAGTTGGTATGGCAGCTCCGCAAATTTTGCAAGTAACTGTTGCTGCAGCTCAAGCTGTTGCTTTAATCGGCATGCCGGAAGCGCGCATTATTCTTTCTGAAGCTGTGATTGCTGTAGCAACTGCTCCTAAATCAAACGCAAGCTATAACGCTATTAATAAGGCTTTGCAAGACGTTGATGCTGGAAATATTGGTCAAGTGCCTCTTCATTTACGCAACGCCCCGACTGCTTTGATGAAAAGTTGGGGAAACCATGACGGGTACAAGTATGCTCACGATTATCCGGGTGCTGTGGCATCGCAACAGTATATGCCAGATGAGCTAGTTGGTCGCGAATACTATCAGCCGTCGAATCGTGGCTACGAGCATGAGCTTACTCAACGCTTATCTCAAATCCGTGCCATTCTTCACAATTCTGAAAATAAAAATAATAAAACTAATTCGTAAATGTTTTATTCATTTATTCACGCACAAGCATAATGTGTTCAACGCTGTCTAATGGGGATACGCGGAACAAAACAAAACGATTGCCGATTACTTGCACGACTTCGGCACCGAGCTTTTGAGCAAGTGCATCAGCAGCTTCTTTGGCGCTTAATCCGGAACCATCTTGCACAGCACACTTCATGAGCTCGTGGTACTGCATGGTTTCGTCTGCTTGCTTCACAGCTGCATCAGTAATATCGTTCTTGCCAACGTATAAAAGTGGGCTAAGCGTATTAGCGAGCGCGCGAAGCTGCTTAATCTGCTTCTTTGTCAATGCCATAAGGAGTCCTTTCAAATGCAAGTTTTATAACGCAAATATTACATAAATTACATAGTGCTTAACGGATTATACAGTATATTGCGAATTGTTGCATGTGATAATACAAATTTATTTATTGCGCATTTATTCCGTAGTTATTCCGTATTTATTGCGCTTGCTGCAAAAGGTGAAATATTTTCAAAATTTTTTATTACAAAGGTAGCATTTTGCACACAATAATCGCGCTTACAACACAAAGAGTAACTACTAATAGCAGTACATCTTTTATACGCATTTTCCATGAGTGCAAGTGAGTTCTTTCAGCTCCAGGCGCGTAGCAGCGTGCATCTAATGCGAGCGCAAGAATGTCAGCATGGCGAATTACTCCTGCAAAACCTGGCACAATTAAAGCTGTTATGGCGTGTACTCGTTGTTTAAAAGAACCATCTCGAATGCTACTTCCTCGAGCGATTTGCGCTAGTGCCACAGAGTGCGCTTCTGCACTAAGTGTTGGTAAGAACCGTAGCGCTAGGCTCATAATAAGTGCTATTTCTTGCGTTGGTATTCCAATATGTCGAAGTGGTGATAGTAATCGTGTGCAAGATTCGTTAAGTGTTGTCTGACTCATTGTTAATACTAGAACTGCTCCAATGATAATAACAAGCGAGAATCGTGTTGCAAAAAGTATTGCATAGTTAATTCCATTGGTTGTAATAGGAATAGTTGCAATATTTGCTAGCACTGTGCCGGTTCGCACTGCGAGAATGTTAAGTAGTCCGGAGAAAACAAATATTGCAATAATCATGTGCAGCGAAGCAATAAGTTTAACGAATGGTATTTTTGCAGCAACAGTTAGAGTAAATGTTACAAAAGCAAGAATAGCTAACTGTATGTAGTTAGTAATACTAAAAGCACTTAGCATAAGAATAAAGCATGATAGAAGCGTCGCGCGTGGGTCAAAAGATTTAAGTAGTGAAGTTGTTTTTGCTTTTGTGGAACTTTCTTTGTTTTTGGTATTTTCAATATTTTTTGCTGTGCTGCATTCTTTATTGCTTGCTTTATTCCTTGTTTTTAATGTTACTAGTCTTGCGCCTAAATTTTCTGCTTCTTGAAGATTATGCGTAATAAGTATTATGGTTACGCCTTGATTATGTAGCATTCCAAGAATTTTTCGGATACGTAACGCAGCTTCAAAATCTAATCCAGCTGTTGGCTCATCCAGTACGAGTACGCGTGGCTTGCAAGCTAAAACGCCAGCTATTGCAACAAGACGCTGCTGACCTCCAGAAAGCGCAAAAGGTGATTTTTCGGCCAAATTCTCAAGGTTCAGTAAGCGTAGTGTTTCATCCACACGTTCTTTAAGAGCACTGTCTTTTAGCCCAAAATTTTTTGGCCCATAAGCGACATCGTTCCGTACTGTATCAGCAAAAAGCTGTTGTTCTGGCAGTTGCATAACGTAGCCAATTGTTTGATGTAGTTTTTGTCGTATTATTCTAGATGTTTTACCTTTAACAGATATGCCATGTACTGTTATATTTCCTGAATTGGCTTCTAACAATCCACACATTGTTTTAGCAAGAGTTGATTTACCGCAGCCGTTTTCGCCCATTATTGCAACTGTTTCGCCGCTTTTAACAGTTAGTGAATAATCGTCAATAACAGCTGGAGAAGTTTTATCATATTGAACAGTTAGTCCGGAAATTTCTACAGCGATATCTGACTTATTTTCTTTGAATCTGCTATCTGTTAAGTTCTTGTTCTCGCTAATTTTAGTTACATGATTATTTGCTGATTCAATATTAGAAAAGTAAGTTTTTAAACCATTAAAGCTTATTTCTTTCAGGTTACCATTTTCTAGTAAAAGTATGCGATTTGCGCGTTTGCATTCCTCAAAATTATGTGTAATTTGAACGATAGTAGTGCCATTTTTGTGCAAATTATCAAATAAAGCATCAACGTCTTTACGTGCGAACGAGTCGAGCATAGAAGTAGGTTCGTCAAGAACAAGCAGTTTAGAATTCATAGCAATAGCACTTGCTAAAGCTACTCGTTGCTGCTGTCCGCCGCTCATAGTGCTAGGGTCAGCATAACGTTTATCTTCCATATGAACAGTTTTTAAAGCTTCACTGATACGCTTATACATTGCTTTTTGAGGGAATTGCAAATTTTCTAGTCCAAAAGCAACATCTTCTTCAGTAATTGTGGTAATAATCTGGTCTTCAGGACTTTGGAAAAGTGCACCAATATATTTTCGTGCATTTTTATATGATTCAGCACAAGCAGTAGTATTTTCAAAAACTTTTTCGCCGCACAATGTAACATAACCGCTATCTGGAGCTGTTAAACCTGCAATAATTTTTGCTAAGGTTGATTTACCAGAACCGTTTAATCCCACAATTGCCACGCGTTCGCCAGGATTAATTGTAAGACTTAAATTATTAAGCGTCCAAGTTTTTCCATCATCGTAGCTAAAGCAAATATTTCGCAACACTACTTGCGAATTGTTTTCAATCATGTGCTTCTTAGCTTCGTTCATGCTATTACTTGTGCTGATATTATGCATAACTATTCCGTTTGGGATAATTATTTATTTTCGTGTAGCAGGTTAGAAATTGGTTTGTAAATAAGCATAGTTACTACTACGTGCAAAGCAAGTTTAATAATATTAAATGGCAGTAATGCTGGAAGAATAAGAGCCGCAACCTGCGAAACAGTTATGTGAGCGTAAAGAGGAGTAATAACAAGATTTCCACCTATTGCAAGAGCAATAGCAACAATCGAGCCTGCCAAAAGTGCAATGATTGCGCCTTTTTTGGTATGCATTTTTTTGTATACGATTGCTGCTGTAACGCTAGCTCCTAAAGATACTAGCACTGCCATAACTGTGCCGAGTGGATTGGTAAATAAGTGTGGTGCAAAGCCGAGTATGCTTACGATTGCTGCAGCTGCAGGACCATACGCGAATCCTGCTACGAGACACACGATTCCAGAAGGATCGTATTTAAGATAGCTGAGGTCTGGAATAAGCGGGAATTCTATGAAACTTACCGCCATTGAAAGCGCCACGAATAGAGCGTATTTTGCTATTTTTTCACTAGACCAGTTAGAATTCTTTGCATAAGTTTGGTGATTATTTGTATTAGAAATGCCCATGATGGGTCTCCGTTTCTTTCATCCGGACTGTAACCGTTGGCTTCGGAATTTAACCGAATCAGCAGCTTGTAAGCTGCTCGCGGGCTTCAAAAACGCATGAAACACGTATTTTGTTACCGCCAGTAAGGATTTTCACCTTCCCTGAAACTAACTATTCTTTTGTATCTCATGCTAAGAACATTGTTGTGATAATTGTGTGGCGAGGGTAGGTGCGAGAATACAAGTATGAGCAATACGAGTGCATCAAAAAAAATTAGTACTAATAACGCAACTAGCATTGATAAATTAGCTATTGTTGTTGTCACTTATAAGCGTCAAGAGCTTTTGGAGAATTTATTCCATTCGTTTGAATGTTTAAAAGAATGCCCTTGGCGTATTGTCGTTGTTGACAATGAGTGCAGTGACAAAACCGGCGAAATGGTTGCTCGTCTTGAAGCTTCTTTAACTAATCGTTGGGGTAAAGCTCAAAAAGATTGTGAAGGCAATGAACTTCATGTTGTGTATGCTCCGCAAGATGAAAATCTTGGTGGTGCTGGCGGTTTTAGTGCTGGTGTTAAAAAAGCTTATGAACTTGGAGCTAAGTGGTTCTGGGTTATGGATGACGATGTTGAAACAGTGCCTGAATCTATTGAGCGTCTTGCTCCTTGGACTAAGCGTCACGCTGTTGTTCAAGGAAGTCGTTTAGATTACGACGGCGGTAATTTCTACTGGCAGTATGATTTTTTGGTTCCGCTTGGTATTCCAAATCCTATTGCTCCTGCTGCTTTCGGCAGAGCTGGATACAAAGTTATGAATACGATGTGTTTTGAGGGCGGCTTGATTCGTCGAGATATAGTTGAAAAAATCGGCTTCCCGGATTCGCGCTACTTTATTTACTGGGATGATACTACTTACGGGTATCTTGCGAGTAAGGTTACGAACCCTATTGTTGTTCCGGATATTATTCTTCGTCGCACTCGTGATATTCCTAATTGGGATATTGCAGGAGTGCGTCAGCTAAATTCAACATCGGACATGAATCGTTATCATATTATGCGAAATAGAGGCTTTATGGCTCGCTACTTTATGGTTTATGGTGATTTTCGTCCGTTTATGTTTGCGCTTGGAACTGCTTTAACAGCTGCTAAAGAGATTATTCGTTTGATTGCTGTCGATCGTGAGCATATTATTTCGGGTATTGGTAAATTGTTTACCGGTTGGATTGATTCTCGAAAAATTTTGCACGATCAAGACTGGAAACCTATGCCTTCGTTGAAGTAGAAGTTAGTAAACAGTAAGCGTGTCGTATCAGATATACGATAGAATACTGGTAATTGTCCATACAGCACACATTCAGAGGGGAGTGTTAGTGAAATGATTGACACTGCACAAGCATTTGGCGTCGATATTGGTGGATCCGGTATTAAGGCTGCTCCAGTAAATTTGGAAAAGGGAGAGTTCGCAGAACCTCGATACAAAATTCTCACTCCTGCGGTTTCTACGCCTCAAGCAGTTGCAGATATTGTTCGTCAGCAGCTTGAACATTTTGAAGTACCTGCAGATGTTCCTGTTGGAATTGCGTTCCCTGCTCCAATTAAGCCTGGTAAGAAGCTTGATTTTATGGCAAATCTTGACCAGTCTTGGATTGGTGTTGATGTTACTGAAGTCTTTAGCGAGGCTTGTGGTCGTCCTGTAACAGTAGTTAACGATGCCGATGCTGCTGGTTTAGCTGAGCAGCGTTTTGGTGCAGCAAAAGACAAGGATGGCTTGGTTATTGCTACTACTCTGGGCACTGGTATTGGCACGGCTTTGATTTACAACGGTGTGCTTATTCCAAACACTGAGCTTGGTCATATTCAGCTTGAAAAAGGTAAAGGCGATGCTGAAAAGTACGCTGCTTCTTCTGTTCGTGAAAAGTTGGATATGGGCTATAAGAAGTGGGCTAAGCGTTTGACTAAGTACTACGGCTTGATGGAAAAGTATTTCAACCCAGATTTGTTTGTTGTCGGTGGTGGTGTTAGCCGCGTAAGCGAAAAGTTCTTGCCGCATATCGATATTAAAACTCCTATTGTTGTTGCAACATTGCATAATGAGGCTGGAATTATTGGTGCAGCTTACTATGCAATGCAAAAAATGCAGCAAAACTAAAAAATAACTAAATATTATTTGTTATCTATTGAGCTGGGTGAGCAGTTTATGCTGCAGCCCAGCTTTTGTTATGCCAAGTGTTAGGGTAGTTTCGTGCGATTTTCTTCTAGAGTAGATGTGAGTGAGCCAAATCCTATTATTTTAGCTCAGCGAAAAGCTATTTTTAATGGCGTAAAGCTTACTAAATTAAACGATTCCAATCCAACGTCTCACGGCTTAGCTCCTCAATGTTTAAGCGGATGTTACACAGCAGACCCTAGAGGTCCTAAGGAAATTCGCGATATTCTTTCAAACTTCATCAATAAGCGAGATAACCGCACTGAAAAGTCTGTTCCACCAAAGCTTAATCCAGATCAGCTTTATGTGCTTTCTTCAACTTCTCAAGCTTACGCATGGCTTATGATGCTTTTATGCGATGCAGGGGATGCTGTTATGGGACCAACTCCTGGATATCCTCTTATAGAGTCTATTGCACGCTTGCAATGCGTGAATGCAATACCGTATCCTTTGCACTATGATGGTTCTTGGACTATTGATATTGCGCGTGTTAGAGAACTTTTAGAAGATGCGTCTTTGCGTATTAAAGCTCTTGTGCTTATTAATCCAAATAATCCTACAGGCTCATATGTTAAGCCTGAAGAACGTGAAATACTATTGCAATTATGTCGTGATAATGGTGTTGCGATTATTGCAGACGAAGTATTTTATGAATATTCGCTTGAATCTTTTGCTGGCAATGCTCGTTTTGCTGGAGAATCTTCTACTTTAGTTTTTGCGCTTGATGGATTCTCCAAAATGCTTGCTGCTCCTCACGCCAAAGTTGGTTGGATTGAAGTTTCAGGTCCTAAAGATGATGTTTATGAAGCACAAAAAAGGCTTGACGTTATAGCGGATGATTTTTTGCCTATTGGTAATACTGTTTCTGAGCGAATACCAGAATTATTGCAATATGCATCTTCTCAAAGCGCTATTGTACGGAATCGTGTTATTAATAATCTGCATACGCTTCGAGAAACATTGGTATCCACGCCTAAATGCTGTGTTAGCGCGTTGCGTGCAGAAGGCGGATGGAATATTTTATTGCGTGTACCATCTTGCATTGACGATGATGTATTAGCTTTGAGATTGATGAAAGATTATAATCTAGTTTCTCAACCTGGATATTATTTCGATATGCCAGTTAATGGGTATTTAGCATTGTCATTATTGCCAGAGCCGCAACAGTTTATTAGCGGATTACATGCGCTTCTTCGAACTGTAGATGCATTGTTAGAAGAATAGTAATTATATAAATAATTATTTAAAACAATGTCATCCAACTTCTAAACGCGAACCATAAGTTTGGATTAAAACGAAGCGTGCTGTCTTCACGTCCTGTAACAAACCAACTGAGTACAGCAATAGCAATAGAAGCAAATAGCAATACTGCTACAAGTAAGCGTATTGTGTAAGCAATAGTTTTTTTATGTAAAGAATTTTCTGATTGCAAGGTGGACGCATACTCTAAAAGCAAGCTAATTCCAATTGCGGCAGCTATGGCAAAAGCCCATGCAAAATCAGCAATATATCTCCATCCGATACCAGCTTTTAAACTGTCAAAAACAATAAGAACAAGCCCAACTATTATAGCTATTACGCTTGTGCGCCAAGCAATATGCGTACGGCAGTGTTTTTTCATAATAAATACGCATACTATACCAACCAATGCTAATGGTGAAAGTGTAAGCATTCCGCCAATCATAGGCTCTGCATATTGCCAACGGTCAAATGCGATAGGCTGAATACCAATCCAAGGAAAAGTTGGAATAAAACGCAAAGGTAGCGCAATATAGCTAAAAATAGACGGCAAAATATTTTGTGACGGCAAGCGCATAGTCGTCATGTCAGTAATAGTTATTTGATACTCATTGCCAAAATTTAACGGTGAGCCAAAGCGCAAAAGATTATAAATACCAAATGGAATTGCAGTAATTATGCATGGTAGTATCCAAGCTGCAAAATATTTAAAAGGCTTATACCATGAAGAAACTTGTTTCCAGTTGCGCAAAATATTTGGTAAATCTTTTTCTATGTGTGAATAAATTGCAGGAAGTGCAAAAAGAACAGCTATAGAAAAAGTAGGTCTGCATCCTAAATTTAATGCAATAAAGAAAGAACCTAAAACAATATTTAGCAAAGAGTGTGTTCTATTAAAACCTAGGTAGCACCACAATCCAAGAGATGTGAAGAAAAGTGAGGCTGCCATAGGTACGGAATAAAATGACGTTCTAAACCACAAATACACTGTATTTGAAGTAATGAAGAATAAAGTAAGAACAATAGATGTCGTTCCTAAAGATACTTTTTTTGAAGTCTGCTCAATAATTCGAATAACCAATAGGGAGCCTGCGATAAGAAAACCAATTAAGAATATTATCGTAGCTACTGTTGTTGGAAGCATAGAGCCTTCAGGAGTCCATAGTCTTGAAATAATGCGATAAGGCAAAAATAGCAATATTGCTGGAAGAACTCCAAAGTAGGAGTACCAGTGACCTTTGTAGTATGCGTAATCCCAATACATATGCTGTACTGAGTGGTTTAACAAATTATTTCTAGCCGTAGGGTCGTAAGGATTTTGCAAGTGTTCTAACTCATTAGGAACAGGAAGATTTAAATGCACTTGACCTTTTAACAATGCGTCTGCAGTGTGGGCATATTGATCAAAATCATATGCATAATTACCGTTTGTGTAAAAATGCATAGGAGTTGCGTTTCGTAAATTCCAAAAAATAGTTATTAAACCAACAGCAATAAATGGAAGAAGAGAAGCAGCAAAGCAGCAACGTTGAATAAGACTATGAGTGTTGAGTTTAATTTTCCAAAGCTTGGACCAAGGATTCCAAAGCGTAACAAGAAATGCAAAAATAGCAAGTATTAATACGCGACCCCATGACCACCTAAAAGGCACTCGAACGTTTGCTCTTGAGTCTTCAATATTTAATATTGATCCTATTGGATGTTGCAGCCATACTCTTACAATGCAAGATTTTCCTACTGCTTGTTTTGGAAGTTTAAGCAAAGATGGGTCTAAAGAAGCAGTGTTTGTGCTTTGAGGTTTGCTTAAGTATTTGTTTGCTTCAACTAAAACATTGATGTTTGAAATAAGATTATTATTTTTGCTTTTCTTTTTAATAATTGCAGGCTCTAAGCGAATATAAGGCGAACTTCCGTCGGATGTTACTTCTAAATATGCTTCTGAAGGATCCGTTATAAGAATGCCGCCAGAATCTAAGCGTCTAATTCCAGAACCTATATCGTTGTGCGCAGAAATGCTATCTGTGCTTCCTGTAACACTGCTCCAAAATGGCAGATTTCCAATAGAACATTCAAATAAGGTTATAAGAATTATTACGATGAATGGTATTCGCAAAAAATGTAGCGCACGTTTTATGCAATGATTGTCAATTTGATTGCTTATACGGCTGTTGGCACTATTCGTCGTATTTGGCAAAGTCTTAGACGCGTATGTTGAAATCACTGCTTAACCATTCTATTGTACAATTCAAGTAATTCAGTTCAACATTTTACTCTTCGGCAACTAAATCGAGATATTCGTCATTCCACAAGTCTTCGTCGCCATCAGGCATGAGTAGCACTCGCTCAGGTTGTAAGGCTTGAACTGCACCTTCATCGTGTGTAACAAGAACGATTGCTCCCTCATATTTTGCAATAGCTTTAAGTATTTCATCTCGAGATGCTGGGTCCAAGTTGTTAGTAGGTTCGTCCAGCAGTAGCACATTGGCTTTGGAAGTTACTAGTGTTGCAAGTGCCAGACGTGTTTTTTCGCCACCTGAAAGCACTCTGGCAGGCTTCATTGCGTCGTCGCCAGAAAACAGGAAGCTGCCAAGCATAGAACGTGCTTGTGTGTCATCCAGGTTTGGTGCAACATGCTGAAGGTTTTCCAAAACTGTAGAATCCAAGTCTAATGTATCGTGTTCCTGTGCAAAATAACCGATTTTGCATCCGTGTCCGTATTGAACTTCACCAGTATCTGCTGTTTCTTCTCCTGCCAAAATTCGTAATGTTGTTGTTTTTCCAGCACCGTTATAGCCTAGAATGACAACACGTGAACCTTTGTCTATAGCAAGATTAATTCCAGCGAAAACAATATTAGAACCATACGCTTTGGAAATATCTTTTGCCATAATTGGAGTTTTTCCGCATGCAGCTGGTTCTGGAAAACGAATATCTGCAACTTTTTCTTGTTTTTGAGCTTCACTTGTTTCGCTTAATAAGCGTTCAGCTCTTCGCATCATGTTTTGAGCAGCAACTGCTTTTGTAGCTTTTGCGTGCAAGCGAATGCCTTGTTTCATAAGGCGTTCAGCTTTCTTTTCTGCAACTTCTCGTTCGCGACGACGTCTTTCTTCGTCCACTACGCGCTGATGCAAGTATGCTTTCCAGCCCATTGAGTACATGTCTATTTTTGCAAGTTGAGCATCTAAATGCCATACTTTGTTTACTACTTCGTCTAGTAATTCTGTGGAGTGAGAAATTACTAGGAAACCACCTTCAAATCGTTTAAGATAATTGCGAAGCCATATTATTGAGTCTGCGTCTAAGTGGTTTGTAGGCTCATCGAGAATTAATGTGTCTGCGTCAGAAAACAGAATTCTAGCAAGTTCTATGCGGCGACGTTGACCACCTGAAAGTGTGCCTAAAGCTTGTTGCATAACTTCTTGTGGAAGTCCCAAGCTTGTTGCCATCGATATTGCTTCAGATTGCACTGAATAACCGCCTGCTTTTTCAAAATCTTGCATTGCTTTGTCGTAGCGGTTCATAGCTTTAGTCATTATGTCTGGATCTGGATCTGTCATTTCTTTTTCCGCTTTGCGAATACGCGAAACGATAGAAGCAATATCTCGAGCACTCATAATGCGATCTATAACGCTTTGTTCTGGGTCTGCTGCGTGTGTGTCTTGAGGTAAGTAGCCTAAACCTCCACTAACTCTAACCGAGCCTCCTGCTGGCAGCATGTCTCCTGTAATAACGCGAGTAAGCGTAGTTTTGCCTGCGCCGTTTCTGCCGACTAAACCGATCTTATCTCCCTTTGTGACGTGAAAATCGGTAGGATTTAACAGCGTTCGCGCACCAATCTGAATGGTTAAAGCTTGTGCGTCAATAGGCATAATGTCTGTTCCGTTCCCCAAAATTAGGCTGCTATTATTTATTACTTATAAAAGTCATAAGCAAACTCACTATTATACTGCTTACTGGTAACGAATACAGCAAGTGGTTGATAGTCAAATACTTTACTTTTTCGAACACTTGTTCTATAATTTTCTTGTCAGTGATAAAATTGGGTATTGGTTGGGAATATTCAAGTGATTATGGGGAAGTGTGGAGGTAATTGTGTCAGAACAGGCGAATGAACAAAACGACTCGTTACAAGAATTGCTTGATAATGCTCCTATGTGCGCTAACAACGGTACTTTTATAGCTGATTTATCTAATATTCCTTCTGAATGGAAAATAACTATCCAGGGTGCTAGAGAGCACAATCTAAAAAATGTAAGTTTGTCGATTCCTAGGAATCGTATGGTTGTTTTTACTGGTCTTTCTGGATCTGGTAAGTCCTCGCTTGCGTTTGATACGCTTTTTGCAGAAGGTCAGCGACGCTATGTTGAGTCGCTTAGTGCTTATGCTCGCCAATTTTTAGGGCGTATGGATAAGCCTGATGTTGATTTTATTGAGGGTCTAAGTCCTGCTGTTTCTATTGATCAAAAAACTACGAATCGCAATCCTCGTTCTACTGTTGGAACTATTACAGAAATATATGATTATTTGCGATTATTGTTTGCAAGGATTGGTGTGCCTCACTGTCCTGAATGTGGTCAAATAGTAAGTTCTCAAACTCCTCAGCAAATGACAGATTCATTGCTTGCTATGCCAGAACGTACGAGATTGCAAATTCTTGCTCCAGTAGTTCGTGGTCGTAAGGGAGAATTTAAAGACACGCTTGAGCTTTTACGCTCAGATGGTTATGCTCGTGCGATTATTGACGGGCAAATGCATGAGCTTTCTGAAGATATTACTCTTACTAAACAGAAGAAACATACAATTGAAGTAGTAGTAGACCGTTTAGTTATTAAAGATGGCATTCGTGTTCGATTAACTGATTCGATTGAAACAGCATTAAAACTATCTAAAGGAGTAGTAATTGCTGATTTTGTTGACGAACCAGAAGACTCGCAAACGCGTCGTAAATCATTTTCGGAACATCGTGCATGTCCAAATAATCATCAATTAGAGCTTGATGAGATCGAGCCTAGAACATTTTCATTCAATGCTCCTTATGGTGCTTGCTCTGAATGTTCTGGCATTGGATACAATCTCGAAATTGATCCTGAACTTGTTATCCCGGATCCAGACAAATCTCTTGCGCAAGGAGCTATTGAGCCGTGGGCAATGAATAAGTCAGCTGGAATGTATTATCAGCACATACTTTCAGGACTTGCTAAAGATTTGCATTTTGATATGAATACTCCGTGGAAGGATCTAGCGGAAGACGTTAAACATGACATCATGTATGGTCATGATTTCACGGTTCAAGTTTCCTACACAAATAGGTGGGGGCGTCAGCGTGAATATTCTACTGGCTTTGAAGGTGTAGTTCGTACGCTTATGCGCAAACATGACGAAACTGATTCTGATCAAATGCGTCAATATTATGAGTCGTATATGCGTGAAGTTCCATGCCAAAAATGTAATGGAAAGCGTTTACGCCCAGAAGTTCTTGCGGTTACAGTATCTAATACTTCCATAGCTGAAGTTTGCGATATGCCAGTAGAGCGAAGTCTAGCATGGGTAAATGCTTTGCATTTGGATGGTTCTCAAGCAGTAATTGCAACAGAAATATTAAAAGAGATTCGTGCTCGACTTGGTTTTTTGAACGATGTGGGTTTAAGCTATCTTACTCTTTCAAGAGCTGCAAAAACTTTGTCTGGTGGAGAGGCTCAACGTATTCGTTTAGCTACTCAAATTGGATCAGGTTTAGTTGGTGTTATGTACGTGCTTGATGAGCCGTCTATTGGATTGCATCAAAGAGATAATGAGCGTTTGATTGCAACATTGCATCATCTGCGAAATCTTGGTAATACGCTTATTGTTGTTGAGCATGATGAAGATACTATTCGTCAGTCTGATTGGCTTGTTGATATTGGTCCAGAAGCTGGTGAGCATGGAGGAGAAGTAGTATATTCAGGTCCGTCTGATGGAATTATTAAAGCTCAGCGTTCAATTACTGGAGATTATATTGCTCACAGACGCTCAATAGATGTGCCAGAACAACGTCGTAGTGTAGACGAAAATCGTATGCTTCATATAATTAATGCCCATGAGCATAATTTAAAAAATATTGATATAAGCATACCTTTGGGAGTATTCACATGCATAACGGGTGTATCTGGATCTGGTAAATCAACACTTATAAACTCAATTTTGTATCCAGTTCTTGCAGACAAACTAAATGGTGCTCGAATTGTGCCAGGAAAACACAAACGTATTGATGGTATTGAGCTTTGTGACAAAGTAGTGCATGTCGATCAGAATCCTATAGGAAGAACTCCTCGTTCTAATCCAGCAACTTACACTGGTGTTTGGGATAAAATACGTTCATTGTTTGCTCAGACTCCAGAAGCAAAAGTTCGTGGTTATGGTTCTGGTCGCTTCTCGTTTAATGTTAAAGGAGGCAGATGCGAAGCATGCCATGGCGACGGTACTTTAAAAATAGAAATGAACTTTTTGCCTGACGTATACGTAGAGTGCGAAGTTTGTCATGGTAAACGTTATAACCGTGAAACTTTGGAAGTTACATATAATGGAAAGTCTGTTGCAGATGTTCTTAATATGCCTATTTGTGAAGCTGCAATATTTTTCAAAGCATATCCTTCTATTTCTCGGTATTTAGATACTTTAGTAAAAGTTGGCTTGGGCTATATTCGTCTTGGTCAAAGCGCAACAACGCTTTCTGGCGGTGAGTCTCAACGAGTAAAGCTTGCTACAGAGCTGCAGAGAAGATCTACTGGTAAAACAGTTTATATTCTTGATGAACCTACTACTGGACTGCATTTTGAAGATGTTAGGAAACTTCTAGCGGTTTTGCAATCTCTTGTAGATAAAGGCAACAGTGTTATTGTAATTGAACATAATCTTGATGTTGTCAAATCTGCAGATTGGATTATTGATTTAGGTCCAGAAGGAGGAGATAAAGGCGGAACCTTAGTTGCAGAAGGTAGTCCTGAGAGCGTAGCGCGTAATGGCGAGAGTTGGACAGGTAAATTCCTTAAGCAAATGTTACATTAAGCGTTCAAAAAAGTTACCGATTTGTAATTTGCGAACTTAGAAATTTATTCGACAAATCTTATGAATAGTTGCATAAATCTTGTTTAGGAAAGGAGGTGAAAATGAAAGATAATGATCTTAATAAAAATTCTTATAAACCATATGATTTGCAAGAAGAAAATAGGATGAGAGATAGTGAAAAATGGCGTAAAACGCAAGAAATGATAGATGAACAGTTTTCGAAAGATTCATCATTTGATAATGAAAGAGTAAATGCATTAGGAGCTCCATTGCTTGGTGATACTCGTGATTTATTCCGTCCAGCTTCTCGTGATATTCCAGCGCAACCTGGAGTATACAAGTGGCGTGATGGCGAGGGGCGAGTTATTTACGTTGGAAAAGCAAAAAATTTACGCAATCGTTTAGCGAATTATTTTCAACCTCTTTACCAACTTCATCCCAGAACTCAATCTATGGTTCTTACAGCTCGCAGTTTGGAATGGACTGTTGTAAGCACTGAATTTGAGGCTCTTACACTTGAATATACTTGGATTAAAGCTTTTAATCCTAGGTTTAATGTAGTTTTTCGTGACGATAAAACATATCCTTATGTTGCAGTTTCGCTAGAAGAAACTTTTCCAAGAGTATGGATTACTAGAAATCGTAGTGCGCGGCATGCTAGATATTTTGGTCCGTATGCAAAAGTGTGGCCTCTTCGTCATAGTTTAGATTCTTTACTTAAAACTTTTCCTATTCGCACATGCTCATCCTCTGTTTTTAACAAAGCTCATAGGACTGGTAGGCCTTGCTTATTTGCTTCGATTGGTAAATGTTCAGCTCCTTGTATAGGAAACATAGATCCTAGCGAACATCGCAAGATGGTAGAACATGTAGTTGGCATACTTACAGGCAGTGTTGGAGAGTCTTATATTTCACAAATTAAGAACGAGATGAAAGAAGCAAGTGAAGAGCTAGAATTTGAGCGTGCAGCTAAATTGCGTGACGAGATTGCTGTTTTGAACACTATTTTGCAACAAAATGCAGTTGTGTTTGACAATGATGTAGAAGCAGATGTTTTTGGATTCTGCGGAGATGAGCTTGAAGCGTCAATTCATGTATTTTTTGTCAGAGCTGGAATGATTCGTGGAGAGAAAAATTGGTCAGTAGAACGAAATGAGCATATCAGTGACAGTGATCTTATAGCTGATTTATTAACTCGCGTATACGCAGAATATGAGCAAAATTACACACAAAACCATGAAGATACTATTAGCATTAAGAAAGTTCGCGACGCTGTTAGCTCTACGCAACAAGCTACTGCAACTGATGTAATATTGCGAGCACAAGCTACTAAAACTCGTCGTGAACGTCAAGAGAGAACAGGTCGTGAGGATTTACTTGCTCCTATTTCGCCTGTTCCTCGTGAGATTATAGTTCCAATTAAAATTTCTGAAGAACGTAAGCAAGAGCTTGAATTGTGGCTTAGCAATATTCGTGGTTCTCAAGTAAGTATTAGAGTTGCAGAGCGCGGAGAAAAACGTGCTCTTATGGATCGTGCAAACGATAATGCTAGTCAGGAATTGAAACGCATAAAATCTAGCCGTATTAACAGCATAGATATGAGAACAGAAGCTATGAATGAAATAGCAAAAGCGCTTGGAATGAGTAAATCTCCTTTGCGAATTGAATGTTATGATATCTCAAATACAGTTGATGGCAGTTATCAAGTTGCTTCTATGGTTGTTTTTGAAGATGGTGTTGCTCGTCCTAGTGAGTACCGTCATTTTGCGGTTCGAGGTGAACACGGTGATGGTAAAACAGATGATTTAAGTGCTGTTTATGAAACATTATTGCGAAGGTTTAAGCATAAAGATGTTTATGCAGAAGATAAGCTTGATACATTAGATGCATCAGATACATCTGACTCATCTGACATTAATATTTGTGATTCCAACAGTATTTCTAATAAGCATTTTTCAGGTAATTCGTTGACTAGTGCGCGGCATTTTGCTTATAAGCCTCAATTAATTATTGTCGATGGAGGAAAAGAACAAGCAAAAGCTGCTAAAAGAGCTATGGAAGATGCTGGCGTAAGTGATATTACTGTTTGTGGTTTAGCTAAGAAGCTTGAAGAAGTGTGGCTTCCTGACGAAGATTATCCAATCATTTTTAAGAGAAGCTCAGAAGGATTGTATTTATTGCAGCGCGCTAGAGATGAGTCTCATCGTTTTGCTATTTCGTATCATCGTAAATTGCGAAGAAAAGGTTCATTGCATTCTACTTTTGATGCTATTCCTGGAATTGGATCAGTGTATCGTAAACGTTTGCTTGCATTTTTTGGTTCAATAAAATCTTTGAAAAATGCTTCATTAGAAGATTTGCAAAAAGTGCCTGGAATTGGTGAGAATAAAGCAAAAGCTATATACAGTGCTTTGCGTAAAAATAATGATGAATTACTATGAGTCGCAACTCGTCAGCATAGGGCACTAGCCTAAGAAGTATGTCTCAGGAAATTGAAATTGGTTTGGGCAAAAAAGCCCGAGTTGCATATTCGCTTGACGATATTGCTATTGTTCCTTCGCGTCGCTCGCGTGATCCTCAAGCTGTATCTACTGCATGGCAAGTAGATGCTTATACGTTTGATATCCCAATTATTGCTGCTCCGATGGATTCGGTTACTAGCCCGGATACTGCGATTGCAATTGGTCAAATGGGTGGTCTTGGAGTTCTTGATCTAGAAGGTTTATGGACTCGATATGAGAATCCAGAACCTTTGTTAAAAGAAATAGCTGAGTTGCCGTCAAACATTGCAACCCGCCGCATTCAGGAGATTTATACTGAGCCGATCAAACCAGAATTGATTGCAAAGCGTTTGCATACAATCAGAGATGCTGGAGTGACAGTAGCAGGAGCTCTTTCTCCACAACGCACGCAAGAATTATATAACACTGTGCTAGAAGCTGGTGTTGATTTATTCGTGATTCGCGGAACAGCAGTATCTGCGGAACATGTCTCTAAAGATCATGAACCTCTTGATTTAAAGAAGTTTATTTACGATCTCGATGTCCCTGTTATTGTTGGAGGTTGCGCGGATTATACTTCTGCTCTTCATTTGATGAGAACTGGAGCTGCAGGTATTTTAGTCGGATTTGGCGGAGGAGCAGTATCCGCAACCATGAATACTTTAGGTGTGCAAGCACCTATGGCTACTGCTATTGCGGATGTTGCTGAAGCTCGTAGGGATTATATGGATGAATCCGGCGGCCGTTACGTGCAAATTATTGCTGATGGAGGAATGGGTAATTCCGGCAGCTTTATTAAGGCTCTTGCAGTTGGAGCTGACGCAGTTATGCTTGGTACTCCATTAGCTCGCGCAACTGAGGCTCCTGGTCATGGCACTCATTGGGGTGCTGAGGCTCGTCATTCATCACTTCCTCGCGGGATGCGCTCAAATGTTGGCACTGTGGCTCCGTTAGAAAATATTCTTTTTGGCCCAAGTCATGAAGCAGATGGTACTACAAACTTTGTTGGTGCATTGCGCAGAACAATGGCTTCTACAGGTTATGTTGATGTTAAGAGCTTCCAGCGTTGTAGCGTAGTATTTAATCCATTCCATCAAGATATTCGTTAGTATTAAGTATGATGCTTATTGCATAAAATATAGCGGTTCAGTAATTTGTTCTGAACCGCTATATTTGTTTTCAAAATGCATATATCTATATGAACATTCTATTGATTCATGTATAAATATGATTTTTAGCTATTTTTGCTATTCTTTTAAACCGTAATGTGTATAATTCAACACGCATAAAATCGTTTATTTTCAATGAAAACGACGAATATTTTGTAATTTATCCACATTTTTATTAATTACGCAGTTAGAGAAAAATTACGTTGTAAGCTTTTATCTAAACTCGTTTAGTTTGTAGAAATATAAACTTAACAAGTTTTAAATAACAACAGTTTTAAATAATTGTTAAAACAGGAGAGAAACATGAAGATAGATTTTGCTGATGCCTATGGCATGGATGATAACGATTACAGTGATGATGAGCTGAAAGATAAGTCCTCAAAGACTAAGAAAAACAATGACGAGGATCCTCCACATGTTTTCTGTAGACCTCGTATTAGCTTGCCTGTATATGAGGGTGAAGTTAGTGTTGGTTTTTCTCGTGAATGCTTGAAATACCATGTTGGAATGTGTTATTTCGACAGTAGAGATGAGCAGGCTTTTGTTAATTTAGCTTTAAAAACTTGTCAAATTGCTTGTATAGCTGCAGATATTTCGAGAGGTAGGCCTATTTCTCCAGCAATGTCGCAGCTTCTAACAAAAAGTTGTATTACTAAATTAACTAACATGTGGAAACTGATGGATGAGTATTTCACTGATAATAACGATTCGGAAACTCGCTCTGCTGTGCGTAGTTTTCCTGCAGTTCCGAGTTTGTTTAATGGAATGTTAGTCAGCCCGAATCATTTTGAAGGTGTTGTGCGCATTTGTGCAGGACCTGTGAAATACTGGGCGTCGTTATCTTTGGAATTGAAAAATAATCGTTGGATTTGCACGTATGCAGATCTAGGATAAAATCGTCGCTTATAGTAGGTAGCTGAAATAAGACATCTATGATAATGCGTTTGAAGACTTATGTACATATATTCAAAATATGAGCCCCTTATTGCTTGATTTGCTGATTTTTCAACAATTTTTAGCAATAAAGGGGTTCACTTTTGTAAGATTAAACATTCTAACTTGTACGACTTGTAGAATCTAAGTTTTTTTCAGTGTTTGTTTGTAAATGACAATATTAAGTATTATTTTTTGTACTTCATGCAGTCGTGTCGATTCTGTTATCAAGTACAATAAATAATATGCTCCGAGAATTTGCTGTAGAAGCCATTCACCCAACTCAAGACGGTGATACCATTTATTCCTTACTCGCCAATCGTGCTATGCGTAGCCCACAAGACTTGGTTGCTCAATGGCAAGACGATGAAACTCGTCGTTGGCATGATGTTACTTCATCTGAAATGCTCGCGAAAGTTCGTGCAGTAGCTCGAGGCTTAATAGCGCTCGGAGTTCAGCATGGCTCCAAAGTTGTTATTTACTCTGCTACATGCTATGAGTGGGGTGTTGTCGATTTTGCTTGTGCATGTATTGGTGCTGTAAGCATTCCTATTTATGAAACAGATTCAGCATTGCAGGCAGCTGACATTATCGATGAAGTTAAGCCAGTTATTGCTTTTGCTGGAGACGATGCGCATGCTCAATGCTTAGAGCGTGTTCGTCAGGATCATAAACATATAACTTTGAAAACCGTATTTAATTTCAAAGCTGGCGGCTTGGAAGCCGTTGTTGATTTTGGTAAATCTACTACTGATGATGAGCTTAATAAAGCTGTTGATGCTGTTAAGGCAGATGATTTAGCTACTATTGTTTACACTTCTGGTTCGACTGGTAGACCTAAAGGCGCAATGCTTTCAAATCGTAATTTTACGCATATTGTTTTTGCTGGTTATGATGTTCTTAACGATATGCTATGCAAGCCAAATCGTTTGCTTTTATTCCTTCCATTGGCGCATTGTTTTGCTCGGTACATTCAATATGTTGCTATTGGTGCTCACGGTGTTATTGGATATGTGCCTAATGCTAAGCATCTTTTGGCTGATTTGCGTAGTTTTAAGCCTACGTATTTACTCGGCGTGCCTAGAGTTTTTGAAAAAGTTTATAATGCTGCCTCACAAAAAGCTGGTGCTGGTATAAAGGGTCGTATCTTTGCTAAAGCTGTAAAACATTTCATTCAATGGTCTCGCGACAATGTTGAAGGTAAAACTCATTCTCTTGCTGCACGCATGAATCATGCGATGTATATGAAAACAGTTGGCTCGTCTATTCGCTCAGCTTTAGGCCCTAATCTTTCATGGTTGGCCTGCGGTGGAGCTCCAATGGATGCTGATTTGGCTCATTTCTTTAATGGTCTTGATGGCATTACTTTTATTCAAGGCTATGGAATGACTGAAACTGCCGCTCCTTGTGTAGTTAATTTTGAGCATGCAAATCAAGTTGGATCTGTAGGTCGACCTGGTCCTGGTATAGCTATCCGTCTTGCTGACGACGATGAAGTGCTTATTAAAGGTCCTAACGTATTTATGGGATATTTCAATAAGCCTGAGCTCACTGCAGAAGTTATTGATGAAGATGGATGGTTGCATTCAGGCGATCTTGGCTCAATAGATGATGAAGGATTCTTGTCTATTACTGGTCGCAAAAAAGATATTATTATTACTGCCGGTGGCAAGAATATAAGTCCTGCTCCTATGGAAGGTATTATTGCTCAATGCCCATTAGTTTCTCATGCTGTAGTAGTGGGCGATGGTAAGCCATTCGTTTCTGCTTTAATTGAGCTTGATCCAGATATGGTTCGTTCTTGGCTAAAGAATAAGGGTATGGATGTTAACCTTACTATGAGTGAGATTGCTACTAACGAAGCAGTGCGTTCAGTAATTCAGCAATTTATTGACCAAGCTAATAGTACTGTTTCTCGCGCTGAGTCTGTTCGTAAGTTTGTTATTTTGCAAGATGAATTTACTCAAGATGCTGGAACCTTGACTCCAAGTATGAAGATTGTTCGTCCGAAGATTCTTGCTCGCTATGCTGATATTATCGAAACGCAATTGTATGCTCCAAAGCCTAATACTCGTCCTTTGCCAGCAACTGTAAAGATTCTCGATAAAACTACTGAGACTGTTAAGCAAGCACAGGAGACTGTTAAGCAAGCTCAGGAAGCTGTAACTCCTCGAGTACGTCAAGCTATCGATCAAGCTGCGAATCATTTGAAGCGTTTTGGTGAAGAATCTTCATCAGATTCCTCTTCGACATCGCATAGTGATCATAATGAACATGTCGAGTAAAAAGCTTACATATTTGTAGTTGTTTTCGTTATTTCTACTTACATAAAAGAAAGAGTAATCGAGTGTCTATTAGAAAAATTCGTATTGTTCCGGATCCCGTATTGCGAACTCCTTGTGATGAGATTCGTGAAATTACGCCAGCTGTGAAACATTTAGTTGATGATTTATTGGAAACGGTAAATGACCCAGGTAGAGCTGGATTGTCTGCTAATCAGATTGGTGTAAGTTTTAGAGCTTTTTCTTACAATATAAATGGTCGAATCGGCTATATTTTAAATCCCGTAATTGAAGAGCTAAAAGGTGAACAGTACGACGACGAGGGTTGCCTTTCTGTTCCTGGATTATGGTACAAAACTAGGCGTGCAAATTATGCTAGAGCTTGTGGAATTGATTTAGATGGTAAGACTGTAGTGCTTGAAGGTGAAGGTCTTATGGCTAGAATGATTCAGCATGAGTGTGATCATTTAGATGGTCATATTTATTTAGATAGGCTTGAAAAGGACGTGCGCCGTCAAGCGTTGCGTGAGTTGCGCAATAATATGCGTAACTAAGTTTTAGTTTTTATGCTTTATGCGTAAATAATTTTTTAAAAATTATCGGCGTTTTTGTTGCTTTTATCACTACAAGAATGCCGATTTTTAGTATTGAGCATCTGATATAATCGCTCTTTGCGTGTCCATTTTGAGCATGAGTATTGCCGCGTTGTATGATTGCTCGCTTTTTATTGTCTACACGGATTCGCAAATACGCGCCATGTACGCGTCCGTTCGTGTCGGTCGGCTTGGATTTAGACATGTGTTAACCAAGTTGCATGCGAACAGACATGGCCAGGAAATAACCGACAAGAAAGGTATATAGATATGGCACAGATTACCATGAGCGAAATGCTGAAGGCTGGTTTGCACTTCGGTCATCAGACTCGTCGCTGGAACCCAAAGATGAAGCAGTTCATTCTTACCCAGCGCAATGGTATTCATATCATCAATTTGTTCAAGTCTCTCGACATGATCGACAAGGCTTATGACTTCATCAAGCAGACTGTTGCTCACAACGGCACTGTTCTCTTCGTGGGTACTAAGAAGCAGGCTCAGGAAGCTGTACAGAATCAGGCAACTCGCGTAAACATGCCTTATGTTTGCGAGCGTTGGCTTGGCGGTATGTTGACTAATTTCCAGACTGTTTCTACTCGCGTAAAGCGCTTGAAGGAACTTGAGGAAATGGACTTCAGCGATGTTCGTGGATCCGGCTTGACTAAGAAGGAACTTTTGCTTCTCGAGCGCGAGAAGGACAAGCTTTCCAAGCAGCTCGGTGGTATTCGCAACATGAACCGCACTCCATCCGCCATGTTCGTTGTTGATATTAACAAGGAAGCTTTGGCTGTTGAAGAAGCTCATAAGCTTGGTATCCCAGTTGTAGCAATTGTTGATACCAACACTGATCCTGAGGCTGTTGAGTATCCAATTCCTGCCAACGACGATGCTATTCGTGGCATTGAGTTATTGACTAGCTTGATGGCTGATGCTGTAGCTGAAGGTTTGCTTGAGCATGCCGGTAAGGGCGCTAAGTCTGAAGGTAATGATGCTCAGCCAATGGCAGCTTGGGAGAAGGAATTGCTCACCAAGGAAGGCGAAGCTGAAGCTAAGCCTGCCAAGGAAGAAAATACTGAGGCAAACGCCTGATAAGCTAATTTGCAACCAGATTCTTATTTAGAAGCTGCAAAATCCAATTGATTTTGCTTTTTGCAGCTTTTAAGAATCATATTGATACGAGGAGAACAAAATGGCAGCAATTACTGCAGCGTTGATTAAGCAGGTGCGCGAAGAAACTGGCGCCGGCATGATGGACGTTAAAAAGGCTCTTACTGAAGCTGAAGGCGACGTTGCCCGCGCTAAGGAAATCATCCGTGCTAAGGGTATTCAGGCAGCTGGTAAGCGTGAAGGTCGTAAGGCTCAGGAAGGTACCATCGCTTCTAAGGTTGTTAAGTCTGCTGAAGGCGAAACTGGTTACGCAGTTGAGTTGAATTCTGAAACTGACTTTGTGGCAAAGACACCAAAGTTTGTGGAATTCTCAAACACTGTTCTTGACCATGCTGTTGAAGCTAATGCTTCTACTGCTGAAGAAGTACTTGCAGCCCCAGCTGATGGTGCAACTGTTAAGGAATCTGTTGAAGAAGCAGCAGCTTTGTTCGGCGAGCATGTCAAGGTTGGTCAGGTTGCTAAGGTAAGCGGTCCACACGTTGAGATTTACGCTCACAAGAAGTCTGTGGAATTGCCTCCAAGCATCGTTTCCATGATTGCTACTGACGAAGCTGGTGCAAAGGTTGCTCACGAAGCTGCTTTGCAGATTTCCGCTATGGGTGCGCAGTGGCTTCGCCGTGAAGATGTTCCAGAAGAAGTTTTGGAATCTGAGCGTCGCGTTGCAACCGAGAAGTCCTTAGCTGAAGGCAAGCCAGAGAAGATTGTTCCAAAGATTGTTGAAGGACGTATGAACGCCTTCTTCAAGGAAACTGTACTTCTCGAGCAGGCATACGTTAAGGATCCATCCAAGAGCGTTGGTGACTTGTTCAAGGAAGTTGGTGGCACCGCTCTTGCCTTTGCTCGCGTTGAGGTTGGCAAAGGTGCTGCTGAATAAGCACTAATTATATGAGAATTTATTTTTGTTCTTGTATATAGGGTTGCGTGCACAAGTTGTGCGCAACCCATTTTTATATTCATTGTCCAGCTTAACGTGCGTTTTGAGTGTCGTTATTGATAGATAAACTGACAAAGATATACCTCATTCGCCGTTATGACTGGAGGAATCTGTATGGCTATTGCACAAACGGATGAAGGAAAGTCCCGTAGGGTTTTATTAAAGCTTTCTGGAGAAGCATTCGGTGGTGGTGCTGTTGGTATTGATACTCATGTCATTCGTAGGATTGCTGGCGAAATAGTAGCTGCAGTGAATCAAGGCGTTCAGGTTGCTATTGTTGTCGGCGGCGGTAACTTCTTTAGGGGAGCAGAACTGCAGCAAGCAGGTATTGATCGTAGCCGTGGTGATTATATGGGTATGTTGGGCACTGTAATGAACTGCTTGGCTCTTCAGGATTTTCTTGAGCAAGCAGGGCAAGCAACTCGCGTACAAACTGCTATTACAATGGGTCAGGTTGCAGAACCTTATATTCCGTTGAAAGCAATTCGTCACCTTGAAAAGGGTCGTGTGGTTATTTTTGGTGCTGGTGCCGGAATGCCATATTTTTCTACTGATACTGTTTCTATTCAACGTTCATTGGAAATTCATTGCGATGAAGTTCTTATGGGCAAGAATGGTGTGGATGGCGTATATAGTGCTGATCCTCGTAAAGATTCTACTGCTCGTAAGTTCCTAACATTAAACTACAAGCGCGCTATCGTTGATGGTTTAGCTGTTATGGATGCGTCTGCGCTTTCTATGGCTCGCGATAATAATCAAAAAATTCGTGTGTTTGGTCTTGAGGGCGAAGGTAACGTAACTAGTGCTCTTGTTGGAGAATCTATTGGCACATTAGTGTCTAATGCAGAGCCAACATTTGCTTAAATATTATAAAGGAGAACACATGTCAGCAATAATTGATCAAGCCCGTGAACAGATGAATAAGTCTGTTGAAGCTACTAAAGAGAATTTTATGGGTATTCGCACCGGTCGTGCTAATCCTGCTTTGCTAAACGGAATTATGGTTGATTATTATGGTGCTCCAACTCCAATTAAAGCTGTTGCATCTATTGGTGTTCCAGAGCCTAGAACTCTTTCAGTTACGCCTTTTGACGCTTCTCAAGCGAATGCTGTTGAAAAGGCTATTCGCGATTCTGATTTAGGTGTAAGCCCTAATCGTGATGGCAATGTTATTCGTGTTACTATGCCAGAGCTCACGGAAGAGCGTCGCAAGGAATACGTCAAGCTTGCTAAGAATAAAGCAGAAGAAGGCAAAGTTGCAGTTCGCAATATTCGTCGCAAAGCTAAGGAATCTATTGACAAGTCTGTTAAAGATGGTGAACTTGGCGAAGATGAAGGTGATCGTTTACAAAAAGAGCTTGATAAAGTAACTAAGCAAGTTACTGATTCTTTAGACGTTTTGCTTGAAGGTAAGCAAAAAGAAATTATGGAAGTCTGAGATTTTTGTAGTTTCAAACTGAATGGGTGCCGTATGAGTCAAATAAAACAGCATAATTTTGTCAATGAAGTCAGTAAAGCAAATGCTGAAAAAACTGCATCAGAAGTAGGATTGTCTTCTGACAAAGCAGATACTGCTACACATGGCACCCATGAAACTTTAAGTGATATTAATCGTCGCACAGGCAGGAATATGCCTCAGGCAGTTGCTACCGCCGCAATACTAGTTGTTGCAATTGTTTCTTGCTTAATTATTAGCATTGATGTCTTTATCGTGCTTATGGCCATTTTTATGGTTCTGGCATTGTGGGAATTACATGTTGATTTTGCAACTCTCGGTTTGCGTATTCCTTTCGTGACGTTATCAATATGTTCGCTTGTAACTATTTTTGCAACATACTATGCAAAATGGCATGCTGTTGCTATGGCTAGTGGAATTACTGCATCTTTGCTTCTTACAGTAATTTGTGCGACTCTTAGCAGTACTATTTCAGATAGAACGATGCAAGCTGTAGAAAAAAAGCTCGATGGTTCTAACCGCTCATCATACGAACATACTTTATTTACGAATACGTCTGTTTCGCTATTCGTGGTGTTGTACATTCCACTTTTAGCTTCTTGCATCGTATTAGCTCTTACAAATACAAAATACGCAGTTGCTCACGCTATGCTTTTGGTATTTTTACCTGCATTAAGTGACACTGGCGGATTATTTGCTGGTGCATGGTTGGGCAAACATAAGCTTTCTCCGCGAATCTCTCCTAAGAAGTCTGTAGAAGGCTTAATAGGCTCAATGCTTTTTGCAATTATAGGAGCATATGCAATTATTGCAGGTTTTTATGGTTCCTCTTGGTTCAATTTCTGGTGGATGCCATTAGTCATGGGTATTTCTTCTGGAATTATTGGCACATTCGGTGACTTGTGTGCTTCTATGCTTAAAAGAGATATTGGTATTAAAGACATGGGACATTTGCTAAAAGGTCATGGTGGTGTTCTTGACCGAGTAGATTCTATTTTGCTGTGCGGTCCTGTGCTGCTTGTGCTTTTGCAACTTGCTCATTTCTGAATTTATCTGTCGCAATCGTGGGCTTAGACTAATATCGACGCCATGACAGTCTGTTTTATTCCGTCGCCAAGTATTTCGCAATTTTCTCTTGGCTTTGTAAACATAAAGTTTTACGCTCTTAGTATTCTTGCCGGTATTTTGATGGCAATGTGGATTACTACGCGTCGATGGAAGCGTCTTGGAGGAGATTTTAACCAGATACTTGATCTTGTTTTAGTCAGTCTTCCTGCTGGAATAATTGGCGCGCGTTTGTATCACGTTATTACAACTCCAGAAAAGTTTTTTGGCTCTAATGGTGATTTTTTAGAAATTTTTAGAATTTGGAATGGTGGTCTAGGAATTTGGGGCGGTATATTCTTAGGCGCATTGGCTGCTTGTGTATTATGCAAGTATCGTAAATATCCTATTGGATTACTAGCTGATTGTGCAGCTCCTGCTGTGCTTATTGCTCAAGGTATAGGAAGATTGGGGAATTGGTTTAATCAAGAACTTTACGGAGCTCCTACTAACTTGCCGTGGGGTTTGAAGTTAAATTATGATACTACTCAAGCAATAGGTCATAGTGAAAGATGTTATGATGGGTTAACGTGCCCAGAAGGCACATTATTTCATCCAACATTTTTATATGAGATGATTTGGAATTTCATCGGTGCTGCATTGCTTATTTATTTTGGCAAAGTTATAGCTAAGAAGTTAAAAGCCGGTTCCGTATTCGCACTTTATGTTATGTGGTACACAATTGGACGCGTGTGGATTGAGGCATTGCGAATTGATTTTTCACATGTTTTCTTAGGTGTGCGCATTAATGTTTGGGTTTCTATTATCGTATTCATGTGTGCAACTATTGTTTTTGCTTTGCTGCAAAAGAGTACTAGTACTCGTGAGTCTCTTGTTGAACGACTTATAGATATAACTTCAGACGAAAGAGAACGTGAGTCTCAGAACACTTCTAGTAAGTAAGATTCAAGTATTTGAAAAAGCAATTTTAAAAATCTTGTTTTTATAAAACTAGTCGCTTGCATTTTCTAGAATAGTACACATGAATATACAAATAGCACCTAGCATTCTTTCCGCAGATTTTTGCAATCTTGAGCGTGACCTCGATGCAATATCTAATGCGGATCTTGTTCATGTCGATGTAATGGATCATCACTTTGTACCTAACTTGACTTTGGGTGAACCAATTGTTAAGCGAATTTGTGAGGTTACTAAACTTCCAGTTGACGTACATTTGATGATTGAGGATCCAGATCGTTGGGCTCCAGAATATGCTAGACTTGGAGCTGCTTCTGTGAGTTTTCATATGGGTGCTACTCATGCTCCAGTGAGATTAGCTCGTCAGCTTCGCGATATGGGTTGTAAAGCTTGCTTTGCTGTGCGCCCTGCGGAACCAGTTGAACCTATTTTCGATATTCTTGATGAATTCGATATGGTTCTTATTATGACTGTTGAGCCTGGTTTCGGTGGACAGAAGTTCTTAGCTAATCAAATGAATAAGGTTCGCCGTTTACGTGACGAAATTACTCGTCGTGGTCTCAATACTCATATTCAGGTTGATGGAGGAGTTAGCCCTTCAACTGCAGCAATAGTTGCTGAAGCTGGTGCTGATGTGCTTGTTGCAGGTTCTGCAATTTATGGAGCAGAAAGTCCTAAAGAAGCGATTGAAGCTATTCGCAATACTGCAAAAGCTGCTTGGCGTGAATAAATATTAGATGTATGTTGGGGGCATGAAATATGTCCCCAACATATTAAGTATTGCACAACAAGCGAGTTTTTTTTTGATGCGAATATATGCTGATTAATTGTGTGATTTCGTATGAGGAAGATATTATGACTAAGTTCGTTATTAATCAGGAATATAGTCCTGAAGCAATGAATCGAGTTTTGACAATACCTAATCTAATCAGTTTTTTGCGCATATGTTCAATTCCCTATATTGCTTGGCTTATTACACAGCAACAGATGACTTTTGCTCTTATTGTTTTAGCAATATCTGCGTTTTCTGATTGTCTTGATGGTTATATTGCTCGTACTTTGAATCAAGTTAGTAAGTTGGGTCAAATTCTTGATCCTATAGCTGATCGTCTATTAATTTTTTGCAGTACGTTAGCTTTAGCTGTTGCAATGATTATCCCTTGGTGGGCACTTTTATTAGTAGTATTGCGTGATGCTATTATGGCTGTACTTGTAATAGTACTTGCGCAAAGAGATTATGGTCCTTTGCCTGTTAACTTTGTAGGTAAAGCTGGCACAGCACTTCTTATGCTTTCAATTGTTTCTTTAATGATTGTTTATGCTGTACCTACTGAGTCTATGCTCGTACTTTATGCTGCTGCACTTGCATGTGGAGTGTGGGGTATTGCTCTATATTGGTATGCTGGTCTGCTTTACTATATGCAAGCTTATTTGTTACTTGCTAAGTCAACAAAAACTAAATAAGGCGTGTACGCACATATGACTAAGCAAGATGAATTTGTTAGTTTAAAAGATAGTATCAAAGATTTAGATGTAAAACATACGTCTCATAAAAGCACTATGCCAATGTCTTTTGCTGCTCCTGATGGGATGTCGCTGACTAGGCGTAGGGCATTATTTTCGCACTCATTTACTGGTATTTCAACGCATCATGTTGTAATGTCTTCCAGTGGTTTTGCTCACAATCATGATCGTAGACGTTATATTGACGATTATGCTTTGCGTCTTATTGATGATTTAACTAATCGTCCAGTTGATCCAATGTTTATGGATGCAAGATTAAGTAAACAACCTGTTAAACCGTTTAATCTGTGGTTCACTAGAGCTATAGTATTTTTATTGTGTGTTTCTATTGGTACTGTTGGGAGCCAGTTTGTTCGCAAATTGCACACTGATCCTAGAAAAGCAATACGTTCTTCATTAGCTAATGAGTTGTCTGGCTATACGTCTCGTTTCGATAAGCTTGTAGAAGAAGTAACGTCATTGAGAAATAACGTAGATCATGAGTCGCAAAAAATTACTACGCCTGAAGAGGATGAAGTTAGTAAATCAGATGATATGGTTAATGGCACTCATGCTGTAGAAGGTTCTGGGATTACTTTGACTATTGCTAATCCTATTTCTGCTTCGAGCGATGTGAATAGCGGTTCTTTACCTCGCGAAAGTAATGGCGCAAGAATGCGATTAGTTACAGATCGTGATATTCAACAATTTGTGTCATTATTGTGGGAAGCAGGTGCTGAAGCTATTTCTGTTAACGGGCATAGACTTGGAGCGCAAACTTCTATTCGTGTTGCTGGTCAAACTATTCTTATTGGAGTTAATCAAACTCAAAGTCCATATGTTATTGAAGTTATTGGCGATTCTGATGATTTAATTAAACAATGTAATGATATGAAACGCATGAAATGGTACGCATCTTTAGTTAATGCAGGCATTAATCCACAGGTTTCACCTTCGAGAGTTATACGACTCAGTGCAGCAAACACAGGCGATATTAGTTTTGCCAATGAGAGAATTAGGAGATAAGCATGGCAGCGATTTTTGGATTAATTTTGGGAGTATTAATTGGAGTTGTTGTTCATCCAGATATTCCTATTGTCATTCAACCTTATTTACCTATTATGGTCGTTGCAGCACTAGATGCGTTGCTTGGTGCTGCACGTGCATATTTTGAAAGAAACTTTTCGGATAAAGTTTTTGTTATTTCATTCTTCTCAAATGTTATAGCAGCTACGTTGCTTGTTTTGCTTGGAAATCAGCTTGGCGTAGGTGCGCAATTACAAACTGCAGTTATCGTTGTTTTAGGAATTCGTATTTTCTCTAACGTTTCTGCAATTCGTCGTTTCATCTTCAGGAGTTAGCATATGGTTTCAATGTTTTCTCATTCTCCACAAGATGATGATATTCTTCATAAAATGCGTCGTCAAAAATCGCATGATCGTGAAAGTGATGAAACTCAAACTGGATCTTTCCCAGCAGTTCATCGTAAAGTAAAATCTTCACTAAGCGGTCACGTTACTCGAGCGCGTATATTTACGGGTTTTTTAATGATGTTGCTCTGCGCTTTATTAGGTTTTGCGTACATGATTCAAGTTAATCGTAGCAACTCACTTTTGTATGAAACAATGAGCGAAGAAGAATTGACTCGTCTTATTACAGAAACTCATTCTCAAATTCAGAGTTTGGAAAGCCGAAAAAGTGAATTAACAGGTCAGCTTAATTCGTTGCGTGAAGCAGTAGATAAACAAGATGAAGCTCGTCGTATTGCTCAGCAGAATGCTCAAGCAAATGGTCTTATTTCTGGACGTCTGCCGGCAGTAGGTAAAGGTATTGTAGTTCACATTACTGCAGGTGAAAAAGAGAATATTGATGCCGCTACGATGTTTCAGCTAATAGAGGAATTGCGAAATGCTGGCGTAGAAGTTATGTCTATTAACGATGTAAGAATAGTTACTTCAAGCTATATTTCGCAAACTAAACATGGTCTTATATGCGACAATATTATAATTGATCCTCCTTATATTGTGAAAGCAATTGGTGACCCTCAGAATTTGCAAAATGCTGTTAATATTGCAGGCGGTGTTGGGTCGCGTTTAAAAATTAAATTTGGTTCTTCTGTAATGGTTTCAGTGCCTGATGAAGTAGAAATTACTTCGACACGCGAACCAAAACAGTACGAATATGCAAAACCAGTCGAGTAACAAGGTAGAATAGCAAGTATGACTGAACCGATTCCTACAGCTGGCGAAACCACTATTATTGGTATGCCAGCTATTCATATTCCAATGAATACAACTTCAGATCGTCCTATGCAGCAGGATGATTTTGATACTATAGCGAAATTACTTCCTGGTACTGCGTTGTTGATTTCAACTAGGGGAGCAGTGTCTGGTTCTCGCTATCTTCTCGATGAAGATTTAGTAACAGTTGGACGTGATTCGCATGCTGATATTTTGTTAGACGATTCTACCGTTTCGCGTGCGCATGCAGTGTTTAAGCGCCATAATGGCGTGTTTAGCATTTCAGATTCTGGAAGCCTAAACGGTACGTATGTAAATCGTGAACGTGTTGATGAATCAGTGCTGCATAATGGCGATGAAATTATGATTGGCAAATTCAGACTGGTATTTTTCGCACATGACGCAGTCACAGTCCGATAATGTGATTAATGCAGTACAGGGGGAGCTTTTTAACTTTTCCTTGTCTGCTGATCACGCTTCAGGATACCGTGGTAGTGTCGCTATGAAGGTTGCCGGTATTACTTACCGGCAACTCGATTATTGGGCTCGTAAAAGCATTATAGAGCCTTCAATTCATGCATCTAGCGGTTCTGGTTCTCGTCGTTTGTATTCTTTTAAAGATATTGCGATTATGGCTGTAGCTAAAAGGCTGCTTGATGCTGGTGTTAATTTAGTTAATGTTACTACGGCTATTATTTTTCTTAATCGATACTCAGAAGAACGTTTGAGAAGTATGACTATTATTTGTGATGGTCAATCTGTTCAAGAGTGCGATGAGAATCAAGATAATATGCGTCGTATGCTTGCTTCTGGTTTAGCAGTATTTGCTATTGCTGTTGGTCGCATTGTTTCTAGAGTGGAAGAGGACTTATCTTCTGAAAATTCTGTTGATGCTACGCAAGTTGAAGAAAAAAGTAGTAAGTCTACTCGCAAATCTTGTTCAAAACCTACTTCTCATACATCTTCAAACTCATGGAGTCTTGTTCAGGAAACGTGGGGATAATGGCATGTTCGTAGTTGTTATTATCGCTGTTATTTGCTGGTTTGCTTCAGTATCATTGTTTTTATATAGTTTATTTGCTTGCGTACGTTTTTTAGTAAAATTTCGAAAAAATGCTTATTTGAAATCAAATAGTATTAGCAATAGTAATAAGAGAAGTTCTATTGGTTTAATGCCTTGGAGTATTGTTATTACGCATTGTTGTGGGCTTCCTTGCGCAATGCTTGCATACATGCTTTTGCATATTGTTCGCGATTTTGGATTTGTTTGTGATGATTATTGGTTATTAATGAGATCAACGCTGATTGCGTCATATGCGATTATTATCGCGCTTATTTTTGCTAATATTTTTGCAATGCTATTTTGTGCGTACCGAAGTTGCAAGTCTTAGATTATTTAGCAAGAAGTATATCGTAGGGATATTATTTGATAGTAGTGTGAGACTTTGTTGGTTGCGTTTGATTATTATCTCTAATTTGACATAACGTACATTATCGGATAAATATCAAGTAAATCTAGTCAAATAATAAGCTCAACCGGCAGAAACTGTGCAGCGTTGTAAAGAAACTGTCGTTTTCTCACTAAAATCCGACCGAAACTTTACGCACGTGTAAAGAAAAAGCCGTTACGACAAAAATTCTGATTAGATTAAGCGAAATATTCGCAAATTGCAGTGCTTAATTCGCTTACGCTATCAATAATTCTGTAAGATCCGTGTGCTTCAAGCTCTCCAGGCTCAGCATAACCCCATGCGCATCCCAAGCAATCCAAGCCGCAATCTTTTGCTCCATCAGCATCAGTCCAACGGTCGCCAACCATCAAAGCTCTGTCGCCTTTTTCTGGATTGTAATCAATCTCATCAAAAACATAACGAATAACTTGAGTTTTGCTAATACGCGACATATCTTTACTCGCGCCATAAATTCCGTCAAGATACTTCGTTAAACCAAAATAATCGCAAATAGGCTTTACTTGATATTCTGGCTTGCAAGATGCGGTTGCTAAATAATATCCAGCTTCACGAAGTTTTGTGAGTTGCTCAAGTATTCCATCGTATACTTTGTTAAGTAGGCATCCTGAAATTTTTGTACCAGGATTATTAGGATCATCAAAAGTTGCTACTTCAGAATAATACTTGCGATACGTAGCAAGTCCCTTTGCTAGCAGCGATTCAGGCACATTATTGCGTTGAAGAGATTCTAAAATTGAAGGACCTATAAAACGGTGCATTTCAGCATCGTCCGGAATAGGCTGTTTCAACTCTTTCAATGCAAGCTTTGCGCAAGTAATAATACCAGCATCTGACTTTGTTAATGTGCCATCAAGATCAAGCAGAATAATGTGACGACTAGTACATCCTGAAGACACTGAGAATTCACTCATAGTCAGGAATCCAGCCCTCATGATGCATTTTTAGACGCTTGTCTAGTAAAGTTTTTAATTCTTCTTCACTACGACGTTCAAGCAGCATATCCCAATGCGTCCTAGACGGCTTGTTGAAATCATCATCTGGGCGATCATCGTCGCCTTCGCGATGTGCAATCGTGCCGCAGCGGCATTCCCACTCTTCAGGAATTTCTGCGCCTTGAGCAAAAGGAAGAATCGTGCGATGCCCCTTTGGGCACACATACACAACATCATTTCGTGCAGCGAAATCTACATTATCGTCAGATTCCAATGATTTCGCACCAATGCTCATACCGCGTAAACTGCGTTCTGCCATAGTATCTCCTTGTGTAGTACTTTATAAAATTACCGAATTGCACGGACTATATATATAAAAACGATTTATATATACAAAATACATGCATTTTATTTGTATATGCTCATACTTATACATCTGAGTATGCTACAACTCCACGGTTTAATAGTTTTGCAGCTTCATAAGCGCATGAAGCAAGATTTTTATCTACGCCATCTATAGCTTGTAAATATTCTCCTGTTGCAAAAAGTTGAGTAAGTAAATCAATAAGACGTTTAGTTTGACGCACGAAATCTCCTCCAGTGCTGTCGGTATTGCGCAAAATTTCAGCTAGATCAGCACCATTAGCCCAATCGTACATAATATCTACAGCACCAAATTCAAGCGGTCTTAACGCTGGCAAATGAGCGTCTGCGCATAATGCGCTAGTACGCATAAATAATTCTTTCATTCGCAATACTGTATTAAATATCGCGCCATCCTTGCCGCCTGGATATCGTCTAGGTTCTCCCCCTGCAGGTCCTCTAGATTCATAAACTAATGCAGACAAGCACGATAATAATTCAAGCGGCGAAAGATCATTAAAAATTCCCTCGCAAATAGCTTCAGCAAATACAATGTCTAGTTCGTTATACAACCTTCTTAACAATTGACCGCGCTCAGTAAGGTGCAAAATTTGGTTTTGTGAAGAATCTTCAGATTGTAAATAATCCAAACTGTACAATACGTCACAAATATGGTCAAAAGTTCTAGCAACAGAACCAGTACGAGATTCGTAGCGTTCACGTACTTGATCAAGTTCCTTATGTTCTCTAATCCAATGGTAGCCCCAACGCAAATGTTGTTGAATATCTGCACAACCTGCACACGGATGCGTTCGCTCAGCTTCTCTAAGATTTGCAATAACATCATCCAACGCTTTAAACGCTGCTGTGCGTTCTGCATCTGTGCGGAATAAAGTATGTTTAAGTTTACGGCGTTGATCGTGTTGAGCTTCTTTAAGCTTCATGCGTAATTGTAAGAATTCAGCAAAATCTCCATGTTCGCAGTGGAATGCTTCTTTATAGCCTTTAAGAGCTGTTTCAAGTTCGTTCATGCGATTATGTAAACGTTCAGCAGAAGCATTAGCTTCCCATTGAGCAAAAGAACAATCTAGTGTTGTTCTAGCAGTGTCTGCATCGCTTGAGTTCAGCAAATTAACTGCCATATTAAACGTAGGAACGAAGCTGGAATGTAGCGGGTATACGCGTTTACTAGAAAGTGCTGCAGCTTGTTGAGGGACGAAATCAGCATGATCTACAAGAATTGCGTAACCAATATCGTCAATTCCACGTCTTCCAGCACGACCTGTAAGTTGCGTAAATTCTCCAGGCGTAAGAGGTACATGCCCAGTGCCGTCAAATTTTACTAGCTTTTCTACAACAACGCTTCGAGCTGGCATATTTAAGCCTAAAGCAAGTGTTTCTGTTGCAAAAACAACTTTAATAAGTCCGCGTTCAAATAGTGTTTCAACAATGTGACGGAATAATGCAATCATACCGGCATGATGTGCTGCAAATCCTTGTTCGAGAGCAAAACGAAAACGTTCAAAGCTTAAAGCGTGTAAATCTTCTTTAGAAAGTTGATTTGCAACCATACTGTCGACAATTTTACGTATTTCGTACATTTCTTCATCAGAGGTAAGTATTAATCCTGCGTTTAAACATTGTTGAACAGCTTGATCGCATCCGGAACGAGAGAAGATAAAATAAATTCCTGGCAGCATTCCTAGGTAATCTAATTCGTCAATAACAGCCCAGCGGCGAGGAGTATGTCGTTTCGCGCATTTATCTAACTGTGCAACTCCCCCGTTAACTCTGTGTTTCTTACCTTTTCTGTAACGGTATTTGCTATCGCTGTAAGATTCTTTACGGCGACGAGCTCGGTACTCGAATTCATTAAGTTTCCTAGTCAATGCAGGGTTAACGCGCTTAGTTACGTTTCCATTATTGTCATGGTCGTATAAATCGAGTAACTCAGGCTCAGTTGCAGAATCCTCTTGAATAACAACATGTCTTTCTAAAGGCACAGGTCTGTGTTCGTCGACAACCAAATGAGTTTCTCCACGCACTGATTCTAGCCATGCAGAAAAATCTTCAACATTTGAAACAGTTGCAGACAACCCAATAATTTTCACCGATTTCGGAAGGTGAATAATAACTTCCTCCCACACAGCTCCGCGGAATTTATCTGCAAGATAATGAATTTCGTCAAGAACGACAAAACCTAAGGATTGCAACGTAATCGAATGCTCGTAAAGCATATTTCTTAAAACTTCAGTAGTCATTACAACAATGTCTGCTTCAGGATTTACAGAAGTATCGCCAGTTAATAACCCTACTCTGTCTGAGCCGTACAGTTCGCAGAAATCGTGATATTTTTGATTACTTAAAGCTTTAATAGGTGTTGTGTAAAAAGCTTTTACATTGCGATTTTGCGCAAGAAATACAGCAAAATCCGCAACAACAGTTTTACCAGCTCCAGTAGGAGCAGCAACTAAAACATTATTGCCATTTTCTAGTGCATCAATAGCTTCAAGTTGAAAATCATCAAGTTCAAAAGACAAAGAACGCTCAAATTTAGATGCCATCGAGTGCTCGTGCTTCATTGTATTTTTAAAAGCTGCGAAACGTTGTGAAGGAGATAATACTACATCATTCTCATTGCAGTCAGTTGGATTGCTTGATTTATTTTTGCAGTCTTTTTTCTGTGATAAATGAGACATAAAAAGTATTAGTCGCTTTCTTATATGCTATAGCTGAATGTCTTCTTCGCGAAGAGATTTTTTATCCCAATGCTGCCATATTTTACGGTGATTTTCGCGAATTTTTTGATGACGCTCAATAACTTTTGTGTGCGTTCGCTCATATCGATTCGTTGCATCTTTAATAGGAAGTGTAAATAATGGATCTCGAGGATTTTCATTATCTTCTTTATTTGGTTCATGCAAACGTTCAAATCTAGAAGAAACGTCTTCGGAAATACCAAAACAGACCTTAGCTATTTTTATTGCGCTTAAAATGACAATAACAACTCCTAGCGCTACCATTATCAGCATAAAAACTGTTATGAGTAGCCAAATCCACCAAGGCATTGTTATTCCTCTGTATTCGCATTATCAGCGTGATTAACGCTTAATTCACGTTGAGCGCGAGCAATAATCATACTGCGCAATGTTTCAGGAGCAACAGCTGTAATATGACGTGCGTGAGCAATGCAAAAAGCAACGAACCATGAATCAGAAGAAACAGTAAGATGGACTTTTACTCCGCTGCCACAAGTTTCCATAGTGGCTCCAGAAAGATTCTTCAAAAAGTTCAATTCTGTTTCATCGGTAATGAAGCAAGTTTCAGTTCCGTTATCAAAGCTCCACTTGCGAAGTTCACTAACTGGCACATCTGGAATTTTAACTTGAGATACAGGCTCTACAACTTCTGCACGTTCAATACGTGCTACGCGAAGAACTTGCCAAATGCGAGGCAATCCATTCGCTTTATTAATTGTCGTATCTTTAGCAACAAATTCACGTTTATCTTCTGGTGTTTGCTGCTCTACATCAGTCCATACTGCAACATAGTAAACGCCTTCATCAACGTAAATCTTCGACGGTGCAACAATCTTGCGACGAATACGTCCTGCCCCGTCAGTGTATTCCATATCTAGTAAAGATCCAGAGTTAATAGCACTGCGAACAATAGAACAATTTCGAGGCTCAATTTCGTAACCTGTTAAACTCAGCCATGGAGTTTGACCAGGAAGAACATGACGGCGAAGACGCTTATACAAGGATTCAGCTTGTGTGCGCTGTTCAATAGGCAAAAGCAAGGAATGCGCCAAATAATTAGCAGACGCAGTAAGCATGCTCAAATATTGCTGTGAAATTCCAGCAAGTCTTTCCAATCCTAAAGAGTTAGTAGCAGAAACAATTCCCTCGTTCTCAAGAAGAGTCCAATCTATATCAAAGAATTGGCTTCCGGCCATTTCCCCATCGTCAGAAACAGTAGTAAGAGTATTTATATCCTTGTGAAGAATTGTAACAAATCGACGAAGTTCATCATCGCTTTTTGGTCTACCAATAAAACGCTCAGCAAGCTCGTCTAATGGGAATTCCTCTCCAAGATGAGCAGACAAGAAAAGCATCAATCGAAGCCTACGATCTACTTCACTTCCAGTTTGGAATGAAGAGCCTTTTTTGGTATGCGATTTATCAGTGTTGCTATTTTGTTCTTCAATATTTTGCGCTTCTTGTATAGCACCTTCTTCATCTTTTTGCTCATTTTCGTCATATTGAGCAAAATTAACTGCTGCGTGCAAACGGCGATGGAAAGCATCAACTGCTTCTTGAGGGCTTACTACGCTAGATCCAGGATGTTCTAGTACAAACATCGCTAAATCGTCAGCATCAGTATAAGCAACGTTTAAATGTTCACCATCGACATCCACAGTTGCGGCAAATCTGCGAGAATCAATAACTTTTACCAATGAATCAGGTAGCATTTGTGTTCCAAGACCAGGTGCGATTGAATCTAATCCTAAGCCAGGAATAGGAGTTTGTGGGACTCTAGGAGCAGTGCGAGAAGTGCGCTGTTGCTCGTGTTGACCTGAATCAAGAGAAGAAATAGACATTGAACGAGCAAGATAATTTGCTGCAGCTAAAACTGGTAATTCAGATTGGTCGAAACGTAAACGTACGCGAGGCTCATCGCCTAATTGCAAACGATAAGACGCAAAGTCTTGACCTTCGGACTTCGAAGAATATTCTGGCTGCCTAGACTCTATTGCAATACCCATAGCAGCAAGCTTTGCGCGATCTCGCTGGAACTGTTTTGCGAATGCTGCTTTAGCTGCTTGATCTGCAAGCTCACCGTATGAATCTGCATATGCCTTTACGCGCTGTGCAATTTGACGCGAAGTCAGCCATTGCGGGAATGCGGAAGACAATACAGCGAGTACATCTAACTCGTGTTTGCCCCATTTGTCGGAAAAACGTCGCCTTCCGTTGCTTCCTTCTACCATTAGTCCTCACGTATCATGTTTGTATCAATTTACTTATGCGCCTTGCATACAAGCGACTACGAAATGCAGCAAAACTTGTGTTGCAATATTGCGCACACCTTTTCTATTTTAATGGTGTTTTGCGGTACGTGTGGACATTTTTTTAAAAAACTTCTAATAATTATATATTTTTTATTCACACGAACATCAACAACGTTGAAAATACGCCATTTTTTCGCGACACGCCATATAATTTTTTTATAGATAATTTTATTTACTATCAATAAAAATCGCATATTTGCAAGAAATCTGCTTTAAACCCAAGAGTCTGGTTCAATTCCTTGCGGTCCCACGAATTCTCCATTTGGCACATAACTTGGTTCTCCTGTATCTTCTAAAACAGCGTCAGCAAACATTGAAACTTGGTTTCCAAATGTCCAATCTCCCCTAATAGTTACTGATTTTGCAGCAGCTAAAGCTGGAACAGAATATGGGAATCTTTCGTTGAAATCATTGATGTTTTTGTAATAACGTGGATCCAAATCAATATCAGGAAATATATAGTTACCATCTTCCATTTCATATGAATCAGTAAGATGGAATCTATCTGATCGCATAATAAATAAGTCATTGGTTGTTTTAACAGGCAAGAAACGCATGCGATCAACTTCTACGCAAATTGCGTCATCGAAAAGTGAAGCTATTGCTCCCATTGCTGTTTCCAATTGCACTACCGGAGTGCTGCTTTCGTCAGTTGGGTCAACAGTTTTGTGATTAAAAATAACAGGCAAAGGCAAAATCCCTTTGTGCTCTTTTAACTTTTTTTCTAGAGCATCTACACGAACCCAAATATTATTTGTGTTGAAGTATGGATGTTTTTTAATGCTTTGTGCGCTTCTACGATCCTCAGGATGAACCTGTGTCATTTCTCGTAGCATTAGTCTTCCTGTTTTCGCGTCCCTAACAATGTGACCGCCCTTACGATCTGCTTGAGTTCGCTTCGCAACCTCAATCATGATAGGTGCGCCAGTATTTTCAAAATGTTGAGCAAGAGTGCGCGACGGTCTAGCACCTAAATTGTCAGAATTTGAAATAAACAAATACTCAATTCCATTTTCTTTAAGAGTATGCAATAAATCAGATTCCCACAGAGTTGAAAAAATATCGCCGTGACCTGGAGGACACCATTCAAGAGATCGATCTTCCTTGTGAGAAACCGGTTCTCCAGTTTCCTCTGCTAATTTTGGTTCTTGATGTTGAATAATTTCTACAGGAATATTGTCTTGCACAAACTTGCGATTGCGTTTTAGTACTTGCAAAGTATCATGAGACGTGCGGAAAGAATTCATGAAAATAAGCGGAAGATTAACTCCTAATCGCTGACGAGCTGTAAGAACTTGTCCAATAATAATATCAATAAAGCGCATTTGGCGAGCTTTATGCCTACGAACTGGTAGTAAAGATTTTGCGCAAGACAAGCCCATAGATGTTCCCAAACCGCCATTTAATTTAATAAAAGCAGTTTTTGCGAATGCGTTAACAGCTTTGTCGTGATCAATAGTTTCGTAAATTTCGTGGAAAGTTGGAACGCTTTTAATAGGCTCAACCGTGCTCTCGCGAATAAACTCCGCAGACTTATCCCCTGATTTATCTAAATTCCAAGCATTATATAAGTGTTTAAATTGTTCAATAGCAATTTCGCTCATGCCTTGTTCGCGCATCTTTGCAGCGGACAACTCAAACGCGTCATCCATGTAAAAGCCTCCTCGTATGCATGTGACCTTAATAGTTTAGCGATTTGTGCGTTGCTGCGCAAATATTGCTTTTAACGGTTATTTTGAAATACTATTATGATTCTACCAAAGTTAGAAATTGCAAGATAGAAAATAATAAGCGCAGCCAATAATAAATACCGACTGCGCTTATGAGAAAATTTGCTACTAAACACCACTAAATATGAAATTTAGTTATTTTCTGCATTGTTGTCATCATTTTCTTCCGGTTCATCGCCAGTTTTTAGATGATGCTCGTCGTAGCCTTGCAAGTAACGAGTGTGGCGCCAATGGTGAATAGAAGCGTTCGTACCGCGATGATGTACGTGATACTTACGTGGAGTACCGCCATAAGGAAGCTCTTTAACTTCGCTAGCAACTGCCATTTGGTTCACATTAGAAGGATCCATAATAGCAATTGGAGCAACAGGCTCTGGTTCTGTTGGAGCGGCAGTTCGATTCTTCAAGTGCGATGGCAACCATTGTGCAAACCAAGACAATGCCAAGCAAATAAGGAAATATATTACTGCTGCAACGCTTAATGTTTGCAAAATATTAAAGTACATTGATCCGAGTCTGCGCGATTCCTGAAGCAAATCAGTGTACATAATAATTGAACCAAGTGCAGTATCCTTCAAAACAACTACAAGCTGAGTTACTGCTGCAGGCATCATAGCAATAATTGCCTGAGGCATTTCAATTTGTGTCAATGATTGGTACTCGCTCAATCCTAATGCAAGTGAAGCTTCTCTTTGACCGTTTGGCAAGTTGCCAACACCTGATCTAACAAGTTCTGCAACAACAGAGCCGTTATACATAATCAGTGCCAAAACAACAGCCCAGTATGATGATTCTTTCATACCAGAAAGTGCGAATGCTCTCCACAAGAAAATCATAAGCATCAATACTGGTACTGCGCGGCAAAATTCTACTACTATTGCGGAAATACTACGAATAATAAAATTAGGTAGTAAACGGCAAAGTCCGAAGAATAAGCCAAATACAATAGAACCAACTACTGCAAGTAACGATGCTTTTAATGTCATCCATAATCCAGGAAGATAAAAATCAACCCAGGCCTCAGATTCGAGTGCAGGATTCCAAAGCGTCCAAGAAAGTTGGTTTTCTCCCTCTGGAGGATTGCTCAAACGAACGAGAATAGCAATAATGCAAATAACAAAAATGCAACCGGCAATAATATTAGCTATGCGAATTTTCTTAAGAGCTTTTGGACCTGGAGTATCGAATAATAATGATTGTTCACGTTGTTTAGCCATTGTTATCACCTTCTCACAGCAAGTTTATTTGACAAATAAGTAGTCAAAATGCCGATAGGAATGATGAGCATAATGTATCCGCAAGCGAAAATTAAGAAGATTGGAACAATCAAATCTGCATGTTTCTCAATCATTTCGCTCATCATTGTTGAAGTCTCAGTGGCAACTGATGCTGCAGCAGCAACTGTAGAATTCTTAAGCAAAGCAATAAATGTATTACCTAATGGTGCTACTGAACCGCAGAAAGTTTGTGGAAGAATTACTTGTGTTGCAGATTGGAAGAAATTTAATCCAAGAGCGCGGCAAGCTTCTGCTTGACCAACAGGTACGGTATTAAGACCAGATCTCAAAGATTCGCAAACAAATGCTGCAGTATAAAGCGACAATCCAGCAACTGCCAGCCAGAAGAAATTCACTTCAAAAATTGAGGAGAATCCTATCTTAAGCTGAGCGTAAACGCCTAAAACCATGAAAACCATAATGATGGTAAGTGGCATGTTTTTAAACAATTCAACATAAACTGTAGCAATCATGCGTAATGATGAAACAGGGCAAATGCGCATAGTAACAAGAATTACGCCAATAATTGATGAAAAAAGTACACTCCATAAAGTTATTTCAATATTAACCAAGAATGCTCCTGGAATATTGTAGGAGGTAAATAGCTGCATAAAATCTTGCATATTACTTCTCTCCTTCTTGAGGAATTGGCGGATTATACTTTGCGTTCGGCTTAAAGCCAGTGCCTCGTAAATTGTCGTCTAGAGCTCTTTTCCATGATCCGTTACGAATCATGTCTTTTAAGGCTGCATTAATTTTCTTAGCTAAGCCTGTATTTCCTTTTTTAATGCCAATTCCGTAATATTCTGCGGTAAATGGCTTGTTTACAAGCTTTAAACGACCTCGAGAAGCGGTTGCTAAACCAGCAAGAATAATGTCGTCGGTAGTTACAGCATCTACAATTCCTGAGAATAATGCAGTTGCACATTCTGCATAACCAGGCTGTTGCATAAGCTGTACCTTTGAAGAGTAACGCTCCTTAATAGCAATTGCAGATGTTGAGCCTGAAACTGAGCATAAACGCTTTCCGTCCAAATCATTTGGACCGCTTACTTTATGCTCATCTTTTCGAATTAGCAAATCCTGACCGGCAATAAAGTAAGGTCCTGCAAACGAAACCATTTTCTTGCGAGCGTCAGTAATGGAATATGTTGCAACAATCATATCTACATCACCGTTTTGAAGCATTGTTTCACGCTGTTTAGATGGTGATTCTTTCCATACGATTTGATCTTCTGAATAGCCGAGCTTTTTGGCAACGTACTTAGCAACATCAACGTCGAATCCAACGTAAGTTCCTGATTTTTTGAAACCCATACCAGGCTGATCGAATTTAATACCAATGCGTATGACTTTTTTACCATCGCTACGATCGCAAGCTGTAAGCGGCATAACGCAGCATACGGTACAAAGCATCGCTAGTATCGCACGAAAAATGCGATTTTGTAATATTTTCATATCTTTTCCCTTCGTAAGAACTGTTTTAAAGTTTCAGAATTTTTACTGAAAGATAAAACAAAAAAGCAGATTAATGCGTAAGAATCTTGGAAAGGAAATCTTTTGCACGATCAGTTTTTGGATGTTCAAAGAATTCTTCAGGAGTGCCTTGTTCAAGAATTTGACCATCTGCCATAAATACAATTCTGTCAGCTGCCTTGCGTGCAAATCCCATTTCGTGGGTAACACAAATCATAGTCATGCCTTCTTTTGCAAGCTCAACCATGACATCAAGAACTTCATTAACCATTTCCGGATCTAGTGCAGATGTAGGCTCGTCAAAAAGCATAACTTTTGGCTGCATAGCAAGAGCTCGAGCAATTGCAACACGCTGCTGCTGGCCGCCGGAAAGTTGTGAAGGCATTTTGTTTGCTTGATTATCAACTCCGACTCGAGTGAGCAATTCCATAGCAAGAGATTCAGCACTTTGCTGATCCATATGGCGCACTTTCATTGGAGCAAGAGTAACATTTTCCAAAATAGTCTTGTTAGCGAAAAGATTAAAGGACTGGAATACCATACCAACTTCTGCTCGCAAAGCTGCAAGTTCTTTTCCTTCTTGAGGAAGTGGCTCACCGTCAATACGTATGTCACCTGAATCAATAGTTTCGAGACGGTTAATTGTGCGACACATTGTCGATTTACCAGAACCAGATGGACCGATAATAACTAGTACTTCGCCTTTGTTAACAGTCAGATTGATGTCTTTAAGCACATGAAGTTTTCCATAATGCTTTTCGACATGACTTAGTTCTACGAGGGGATTTGCCGCTTTTTGCACTGAAATAGTGCGATTAGTCATATCCTCGGCGTTTGGATTTGACTTTGATACTTGCTTATCCATAACAAGAAGTTTAGCTAATCTGTGTTACAGCTATTTATCACTATCGTTACGTTTTGTAACTCTTACGTTACAAAAAAGCCGTTGATTGTGATTATAAAATCAACAATCAACGGCTTATCAATAACATTTTTTACAAGTATTTTTATTTACTCGTCTTCTTCTGGATCATAATCAACACCAGTTTCAGCACGCTGCTCGTCAGAAATCGGAGCAGGAGCGCCGGTTAGAGGATCTCGACCGCCGCCAGCCTTAGGGAATGCAATTACGTCGCGGATTGAGCTTGCGCCTGCCAAAATTGCAGCAGTACGATCCCAACCCAAAGCAATACCAGCGTGAGGTGGAGCACCATACTTGAAAGCTTCAAGCAAGAAGCCGAACTTTTCGTCAGCTTCAGCCTTATCGATTCCAAGAACATTAAGCACACGATCTTGAATATCGTCGCGGTGGATACGAACGGATCCGCCGCCCATTTCATTACCGTTGCACACAATATCGTAAGAATCGCTCATAGCGTGCTCTGGATCTTTATCAAACTTATCAATCCAATCAGCAGATGGCATTGTAAACGGATGGTGCATAGAAGTCCACTTTGAGTGGCCAACGGCGACGTCGTCATCATCTGGATCATCAGTGCGCTTAAATAGTGGGAAGTCAACAACCCAAGTGAAAGCAAACTCATCTGGGTGAAGCAATCCTGCGCGGCTAGCAAGTTCAACGCGCACTGCGCCGAGCAAAAGCTGCGAAGACTCGCGAGAACCTGCTGCGAAGAACACTGCATCGCCATCTTCTGCTCCAACAGCTTCCTTAAGACCTGCGCGCTCTTCTTCACTAAGATTCTTAGCAACAGGACCCTTTAACTCGCCATCTTCACCAAACACAACGTAAGCCAAACCTTTAGCTCCGCGCTGCTTAGCCCAATCCTGCCAAGCGTCAAATTGGCGACGAGGAGTTGCAGCACCGCCCTTAAAGAGCACAGCGCCAACGTATGAAGCTTGGAACACGCGGAATGGAGTGTTCTTAAAGTAGTCAGTCAACTCAATAAGTGGGTTTCCAAAACGCAAATCAGGCTTATCGGAACCATACTTATCCATTGCTTCCTGCCAAGTAATACGAGACAAAGGAAGAGTAATCTCGTGACCAGCTTCCTTCCAAATAGCAGCAATAACGCGCTCTGCCATAGCCATAACATCTTCCTGACTTGCAAAGCTCATTTCCATATCAAGCTGAGTGAACTCAGGCTGACGATCTGCACGGAAGTCTTCGTCGCGATAGCAACGAGCAAGCTGATAGTAGCGCTCGACGCCAGAAACCATGAGCAACTGCTTTAGAAGCTGAGGAGACTGTGGAAGTGCGTACCAAGAGCCTGGAACCAATCGTGCTGGAACAACGAAGTCGCGAGCACCTTCAGGAGTTGACTTAATGAAAGTTGGTGTTTCAACTTCAGTAAAGTTCATGTCTTCCAAAGCATGGCGGGCAGCCTTAGCCATATCAGAGCGAAGCTTCAAATTGCGCTGCATAGATGGGCGACGCAAATCAAGGTAACGATACTTCAAACGAACATCTTCGCTTGGAAGCTTGTTCTCGGACTCGTTTTCCAAAGCTGTTGAAACCTGGAATGGCAAAGCGTCTGACTTTGCGAGAATAGTAACAGTTTCTGCAACAATCTCAATTTTACCGGTTGCTAAATGATCGTTTTCGTTGCCATCTGGGCGCAAGCGAACTTCGCCGGTCACTTGCACAACGAATTCACTACGCAATGGTCGTGCAGTTTCTTCATCGTAAATAACAACTTGCACTAAGCCTGTGTTATCACGGACATCAACAAAGGCAACTCCACCATGATCGCGGCGACGATCAACCCAACCAGCGATGGTTACTTTTTGCCCGACTAATTCTTCAGTCACTTCAACGGCATGATGTGTGCGATACGCCGTCTGGCTCATAAGTCCACTTCCTCTACAATCTAATTGATATTCATTTGTTTCTATTGACATGATTTTGCGCACAATATTCAAGCAAATTTGCAAGACATTATTTAGCGCAAGAAACTGTCTGCCGGGCATAAACAGTATCCGGTTGCCAAGACGTGGCATCCGCGGTTTCCTGTTCGCCAGTAATAATATTTTTTACTTCATCGTGAGATGACTCTGATTCAGTGCTATCAGCAGGGAACCACACATAAGGAATGCCGAGCTTGTCAGCATATTTTATTTGCTTACCAAGCTTTGCTGCGCTAGGAGCAACATCTGCTGCAATGCCTCGATCTCGTAAAGTTTTAGCAATAGCATTGCATGCAGGGCGATCTTCTTCATTCCAAACTGCAACAAGTACTGCAGCAGGAGAAACTCGAGAAACAGTAGCACCTGCAGTGTGAAGCATATAAGAAAGCAGTCGAGACATGCCGATTGAAAGTCCTACGCCTGGATACTTCTTCTTGCCTTGTGAAACTAAATTATCGTAACGACCGCCAGAGCAAATTGAACCAAGAGATTCTGCGTTGTCAAGGAAAGTTTCGTAAACAGAACCAGTATAGTAGTCAAGTCCACGAGCAATCTTCAAATCAGCAACAACAGCACCTGGACGGATACGTGCTGCTTCGTCTACAATCATCGCAAGAGTTTCAACACCTTGAGAAGCTAAAACGTAAGACTCGTTATCATCGCTTCGAGAAATATTATGCTTATCGCATAATTCGTCGAAACGAGACTTCAACTCATCTCCTGTTTCGGCAGTAAGTTCAGCTAATTCTAAGCATGCATCAGCTTGAGAAGCCGTAGCGCCGCATTCTTTTACCAAAAGCTTAGATACTTCTTCAGCACCAATTTTGTCTAGCTTATCGATTTCTCGAAGAACTCCCTCAATATCGCTTAATCCAATACCGCGATAAAAACCTTCAGAAAGCTTTCGATTGTTAGCATGAACAGTTGCCTTAGGAAGACCAAACTTACGTAAACGTTCAAGAGCTTCAACCATAACAAGTGGAAGTTCAACTTCGTAGTGTGAAGGTAATTCGCCATTTCCTACTACATCGATATCAGCTTGAACAAACTCACGGAAACGACCTTCTTGTGGACGCTCCCCTCGCCAAACTTTTTGCATTTGCCAGCGCTTAAATGGGAACGTCAAATCACCAGTATGCTCAACGACGTAACGGCTGAGCGGAACTGTTAAATCGAAATGTAAACCAATGCGTTCTTCTACAGGAGTGTCGGATTCGTGACCAACTTCTTGTAAACGCGACAATAAATAAATTTCTTTACTGGTTTCGCCTTTTTTTAATAAGCTTGAACCCTGTTCTACTGCACGTGTTTCAATTCCAATAAAACCGTTGAGTTCAAACACTTCTCTTAGTGTGTCAATTACTTGCTGTTCAACAGCGCGTTCACTAGGAAGCCATTCAGGGAAACCCGATATTGATGAGCCTTGTACCATGTCCACTATAATAGGTGGTGTTGCGGAAAAATCATGGCTTACCGTCATACTTATTCGTAACAATGTTACCGTGCATCTGCTGTAAGGAGTCGTCCCGTGACCGAACAGACTAAACCTGAAGAAACTACTAAAACTACTACCGCGCCAAAGCCAGTTGCTCCATCTCCAGCAAGCTTCGCGCATAAGACTCGTGTTGTTGCTCAAGCACCAACCATTTCTTATAGTGAAGAGGATATTAAAGCCGCAAAAACCTTTGGCCGTGTTGATGAAAATGGCACTGTTTACGTTACTGAAAACGGTGCTGAGCGTGAGGTTGGTCAATACTCCACTGGCACTCCTGAAGAAGCGTTGACTTTCTATATTCATCGTTATCTTGATTTGAAGATTAAGCTTGATCTTTTCGCTAAGCGCTTGGAAGCTTCCAATGTAAAAGCAAAAGAAATTGACGAAACGCTTAATACTTTGAAAGCTGAATTGGAAAATCCTGCTGCCGTAGGCGATATTGCTGCTTTACGTGCGCGACACGCCGAATTGGCTGCAAAAGGTAATAAAAAGAAAGAAGCAATCTCTAAAGCTCGAAAAGAAGCTCTAGAAAAAGCTTTGAAAGAACGTACAAATATTGTAGAACGTGCAGAATCGTTAGTAGCACAAATGAATGAATCTACAAACTGGCGTGAATTAAACGATAAGTTACGTGCTTTATTTGACGAATGGCAGGAGCATCAGCGTACTACTATTCATTTGAATAAGTCTGATGCCGATGCTTTGTGGCAGCGTTTTTCAAAGGCTCGTTCTGCGTTCTCTCAGGCTCGCAATTCTTGGGTTAAAGAACGTGAGCATGTGCGTAATACTGCTAAGCAGCTTAAGGAAGCTATTATTGCAGAAGCTGAAAGCTTAAAAGATTCAAAAGATTGGCGTGAAACTTCTATGAAGTTCAATGCTTTGATGGATCGTTGGAAGAAAGCTGGCAATGCTGGTCGTCAGCACGATGATGCTTTGTGGGCTAAGTTCCGCGAAGCTGCTGATGCTTTCTATCATGCTCGTCAAAATGACCGTGAAAAGGTTAATGCTGGAGAACACGAAAATCTTGCTAAGAAGGAAGCTTTGCTCGTAAAAGCAGAGGCTTTGTTGCCAGTAGAAAATGAAGAAGCTGCTAAGAAGGCTCGTAAGGCTTTGTCTCAGATTCAGGAAGAATGGGATGCTATTGGTTTCGTTCCTCGTGAAGATATGCGTCGTATTGAGTCTCGCTTGAACGACGTTGATAAAAAGATTAAGGCTGTTGAAGACGCTGCTTGGCGTGAGGCTGATCCTGAAGCTAATGCTCGTAAATCCAGTTTTGCTTTACAGTTGGAAGCGCAACTCGAAGAGCTTAACGCTGCTATTGCTAAGGAAACCGATAATAAGCGTAAAGCTAAGTTGGAAGCTGAAAAGGCTACTAAAGAGCAGTGGCTTAACGCTGTTAAGTAAATTAGTTTTATAACTAATTAAAAGTATGGGGTTGCTTAAAAATCAAGCGACCCCATACTTATTTTTCGGCTGTATTTTAAGATTTATTTGCTTTTAAGAGTTTTTTATTAAAGATTTAGCTAAATGAATAAAAGTATTAGCTAAATTAGAATCTGCCAATTTTCCATCTTCGGTTAGAACAGCAGGTCGCCCTGCTTCACCAGTTTCTCTAAGCGCAGGATCTAAAGGAAGTTGAGCTAAAAGAGGCACATTAGTGTCAAGAGCGTTACAAAGTTGTTCGCTTACTCTCTTTCCTCCTCCTGAACCAAACAATTCTAAGCGCTCGCCGTTATTTTCAAACCAGCTCATGTTCTCAACAACTCCGCGAACTTTTACAGGAATTTGCAAAGCCATAAGACCTGATCTAACTGCCACATCTGATGCACTAGGCTGTGGAGTTGTTACTACAACAAGCTCTACATTTGGTAAGGATTGTGCTACAGCTAATGCCATATCTCCTGTGCCTGGAGCTAAATCAAGAAGTAAAACATCGGGGTTGCCCCACCAAACATCGGAAAGAAACTGTTCTAAAGAACGTTGTAATCGTGGTCCTCTCCACAAAATAGCACGATCGGTTCCAGCAAACATTCCAATAGAAATAAGCTTTACTCCCCAAGCAACTACAGGCATAAGCATTCCGTTTAAATTTGTTGGTTGAGAATTAACTCCAAACATTCGCGGTAAAGAAAAGCCGTAAATATCGGCGTCGATAGCTGCAGTATCGTAACCTAATGCTGCAAAAGTTGCAGCTAAATTAGCAGTTATAGAAGATTTTCCCACTCCGCCTTTCCCAGAAGCTATAGCAAAAATTCTCGTGCGAGTGCCAGCTTTATTAAATGGATTTTCTTTGCGTTCAGCTTTTAAATCTGCAACTAACTTTTCTAATTTAGTTTTACTCATTGCAGTAGCGTTAACGTGCGGTATGAGTATTGCTTGAGGATATTTAGATATAACTTCTTGAACTCGTCCTGTAATCACTTCTGCAAGAGGGCAATTTGGCACAGTAAGTTCAAGATTTATTTCTACATCATAAGCAAACTTTGTTGCATCAATAGTTTCAGCTTTTTTTATCACATGCACTCCAGTTACCATATTTAATTCGGTAACAGAGCGACCTAATTCTGGATCAATAACGCTACCCAGCAAATCGTAAACTTGTTTTTCGAGTTCACTTGTATTCATGCGTTATGATTCCTCAGCAATGAGATTTGACACAGTATTATTTGTAATTTGTAGTATTTCTTCTAAGTTCCCAGTTTTTAAAAGAGCATTAAACTGTTGTTCGTTAAGCATAGGAATGCCGAGTTCTTGCGCTTTAGTTGCCTTGGATCCTGCATTTTCGCCTAGAATAACGCAATATGTGTTCTTGCTTACTGATCCTGATGCTTTGCCGCCTCTTGAGACTATAGCCTCTTTTGCGCTGTCTCGTGTAAATCCTTGCAAAGATCCTGTAACAACTATTGTTTTACCTACTAATGTTTGAGCGAAAGATGATGTTTCAACTTTCCCTACTACACCTGCTTCTTGCCACGATTTTAATACTTCAAATTGCCAATTAGCAGGGTCTTTAGCTTGCTGGAACCAGTTGTATACTGCTTGCGCAATTTCAGGACCAACTCCATCAATTTGTGTAAGTTCTTCAATAGATGCTTTGGAAATATTGTCTAAAGATCCAAAATTTGCCGCTATAAGACGTGCAGTTGGTGGACCTAGTCTACGAATAGATAAAGCAACCAAAACTCGCCACAGTGCTGCATTTTTGCCTTTTTGAGCTATTTCTTCAAGCATACTACGAGTAGTTTCAGAAGGTCTTGTATACCATGGCACATTTATTGTTTCTTTAGCGTTGTCGCTAGTTTTAGCATTTCTAGTAATGCGCTTATTTTTCCAAAGTACCACTTTAGCGTCAATTGGAACTTGGAATTTAGGATATTGAGGATCCCATTGTTCGTTTGGTGAAGTAGTTTTTTCGGGAGTTCCTTCTGCTTCGTAATTTGTAGATAACTTTGCTTCGATTGTGCGAGTCCAAAATGCTCTAACTTGATGCCAAAGACCAGATCCGCCTATTTTGCGTGTACGCTTTTTAAAGCTACCGTCTTTACTAACTTCTTTCCACTCTTCAACAAGAGGAATTTCTTTCCAAACCATTACATTTTGCAAATCGTCGGCAGTAATACTAAATAATCCAGCTTCATTTCTAAGTACTGGAGTTTGTGGTTCAGGTAGCGTTAAATCTGGTGCCGGTATATATGATTGTTGAGTTGCTCCTCGCTGAATTATAATTTTATCCATATCTGGGCAGTAAACTTCTGCAGTTGTAGGTCTGCAATCCTCAGGATTTGTAAGAGCTAGCGCAGCGTTATCGCCCAAATTTTCAATATCAAAAGCTTGTCTGGAAGCCAAGTGAATTATTCGTTCTGTAAGTTGAGCTGGGCAGTTTTCTACATTTGGGCAACGAATGTCTTTATCTCCCTCTTTTGCAGGAGCTAGCTTAGTTCCACAAGATGGGCAGTATTCTGGCATAACAAACTTTCTAAGTTCACTTTCTCGCCCTTCCCTAGCTTTAAGTACCGGTCCGACTAATTCTGGAATAACATCCCCAGCTTTACGAACTACGACAGTATCGCCAATTAGCACACCTTTATGTTCAACTTCGTAAGTATTATGAAGAGTTGTGCGAGAAATTGTCGATCCTGCTACAGTAACAGGTTCAAGAACAGCTACAGGAGTTACTCTTCCAGTTCTTCCAACCTGGACAATAATATCCTTCAAATAAGTATTAACTTCTTCAGGAGGATACTTGTATGCAATAGCCCATCGTGGAGCTCTAGAAGTAGCTCCTAGTTGATGCTGTAATGCTCTGTCATCAACTTTTACAACTATGCCGTCTAAAGCGTGCAAAATATTTGCTCTATGCTTTCCGTAATAGTCAATCATTTCTTCTATTTCAGAAAAATTTGTGACTTTTCTTGTGTACGGAGAAACAGGTATTCCCCACTGTTGATAGAGCTTATATGCGTCAGACTGATTAAATTTTGTTTCACTATTGTTATGGCTTGTATTTTCTTTCCAACGAAGCTCACCTAGTCCGTGTGCAAAAAAGCTTAATCGACGCGTGGCTGTAATTCGTGGGTCTTTTTGGCGCAAAGAGCCAGCTGCAGCGTTACGAGGGTTTGCAAAAGCAACTCGTCCAGCATTTTCTTGTTCATCATTTAATTTTCTAAAGTCTTCCCATTTCATAAAAACTTCGCCACGAATTTCCACGAACTCAGGAATATCGTCAGGATTATCAGAATGAAGCTGTGTTGGTATTGCTTCAATCGTTCTTACGTTTAATGTAATATCCTCGCCAGTTACGCCATCGCCTCTAGTAAGACCTTGTTCAAGAGTACCGTTGCGATAAATAAGATTTAAAGCAAGACCATCAATTTTTACTTCGCAAGTCATAGGAAGAGGTTGAGACTCATCCCATTGTAAATCGCGAATTACGCTGTTATACCAATCGTGTAATTCTTCAATTGAAAATACGTCATCCAAACTCATCATTCGAGACGGATGCTTTACAGAAGTAAAATCGTTAGAAAAAGTTCCACCTACGCGATGTGTTGGAGATTGAGGTGTGTCTAAAGTTGGGAAGGCAGCTTCTAAAGCGCTTAGCGCTCGCATTCTTGCATCATATGCTGCGTCTGAACTAGTCGGAGAATCTTCTACGTAATAAGCAATTTGATCAGATTGTGCCCAAGCTGCCAATTTTGCCCAAAGTTTCGCAGCTTGCTCTATAGTAAGCGTCGCTGGCTGCAAGTTTCCAAGAGCCAACGCATCAGTGTCTGTTGGCTGAAGTTGAGCAATCCACGTATCTGTTTTTTGCGTATTTTCATGAGTCTCATTTTGCTCGTCAAAATCGTCAAAAAGAGTCCATTGTGCGTTTTTTGACTCGATATCATCGTGAGCCATACTCATGAAACCCCCTTCAAATCAGCTGTTGCTTTATATAGATTATGTCACTTACCATTTACGCATTTAATGAACGTAAGAACTGTGATTGTACTGCACCTTCACAATCGTCATTCAGTGACATTCGAATATGTGCTACACACAAAGTTCTTGCAATTACAAACATTCCATCGTCAACAGTTAGCTTTGCAGCTTTTCCAATAATATGATTTGCTTCAATATTAGGCCAGACAGGAATATCGTCACTCATAAAGCAATGTCTGACATCATCCATACTAGTAGGAGCTTTATAACACTGCGAGCGCATTCGTGATAATAATTCTTCTAGTTCCATTTGTAGCGGTTCTATTCTTCCTGGAGCTAAATAGTCTGCCATTCGGTAAGCGCTTGCTGCCAGAGTGAACTTGTCTTGCATCCAAGCTGCATAAGCTAATCTATAGTATGCGAATGCTGCGTCGTCTTTGTCTAATGCGACTCGAAGTGCGTTTAGACATGCTGCTACTGTTGACGTCCAATCTTCTTGTTGCGATAATGCTGCTGCAAGTCGCAAATGCGATAATGCGTATGTTGGAGCGTATGAAACCATTGTGTTTAAATGTTTTAACGCCGCATCATATTGATGTAGTTGTGAGAGCAAATCTGCTAATTCCATGTGGGCGTAGAATAATCCGTCTGGAATAAGTAGTGTTTGCTCGTCTGGTGTTGCGAATAAGCGGTTGTACACTACTCGTTCTGCATATGAATTAAAGTAACGTGGCACAGCATTATCTATTGTGAACATGGTGTCAAATTTTGCAATATTGTTCTCATAAGATTCTAATGCTTGTTTAATGTCGCCCTCTATGAGTTGTTCTTGGGCGTGTATGCGCATATCCCTTATATTTTGAGATGCTTTGAAATGAAGTTCCGGTATTGTAGTTTCGTCAATAAGTGAACGAGTTACTATATCTGCTTGGTTGTTAAGCTCTGGGTCGCCAATTTGTTCGATGATATTCATTGCTTCACGAGCTTTTTCAGCTGTTGTTAGCAATGGTTGTGAAGCAATATGATGAAAATCGGCGACTGCTTGCTGTAGCAAGTCTTCTCGTTGTATAGAAAGACCTTTAGCATGTTCTGTTCCGAGTATTTCTTCTTGTTCTTCGTTAAATAGTGTGTCTGAAAACTCTGGCTCTTCCTGTGCGCCGTTAGGCGAGAAGCAAGTGTCATGCAAATCGAATGATGGTTCTACAGTGTTAAGCTTGCAATTTTCGTTTAAGCTTATACGCGCGTTAGATTTTTTGTAGAATTCTATAGGATTTTGTAATCCGTGCGAACGAATATGTTTTACGAAATTGTCACGTTCGAAAGTGACGGTCATTAAAGTTCGCACTTCTGGCGGTTCGCTAAATGCTGCTAAAGGATTTGTGTTATTTGTGTTGTTTGCGTTGTTTTCATTGTTTCCGACTTCCATCGCGCTTGTTAAATCATCACTATGCTCATCTACTAATGATTGCGCAGCTTCTACAACATCAGCAAACGGTAGGTGTTGCAAATCTTGCAACTTAGAAGGGTCACCATGAATGTCTCCATCTTTTGGCTCACCTTTTTCGTGCGTACTATTGTTATCAATTCTATTTAGTGCTCTTAGCGTACGATTTAGTAGATTGCTAATAGCGCTATCTTGTGCAGCAACCATTTCTTCTAAACCTATAGAGTCAAGTCTAATAGAAACTTGCTGTATTTTATCGCTAATACCAAAAGCGAGAGTTGCAAGCATAATTCCAATTCTCAAATTGTAATTTACTGAAATATTGGACTTTTCGCTATCGCTATACTCATGCCACTTATTTTTATGAGTATCGTAGATACTTCTTGGCATTAGTGATGATCCTGTTGCTGTAAAAGCTAATGCAACTTTCCCATCTCCTAAATTAGAGCGAAAATCTGCATCAAAACGGAACGGTAAATACAAGCTACGAATAAGTTCAGCTAAAGATTGGCGATACAACCACTCTCCTGCTTCAGTCTGTTTTAAATACGATGCAGACTGTTGGCACTTGCGAGCTTTGCGCCATAAATGCATTAATGGGCGAATACAGTCATCTTGCGTAGGATCTCCGAAACTTTGCATTCCTAAATCTTCGCTAGCAATAAAAGCTGGATCTTCAATAAATGAGTTATCGATAGCACAAATGCGCTCGCAAGTAATATTATCTTCTAAACTTTTACCACCTTGCGATGCGTTTGCTTGAATGCATTGATAAATTGCTTGTAGTCTGTTTAATGCACCTTCAATGCGCAACACTTTCAAAGCTGCAGAAGGCTCTAATGAATCATCCCAAATCAAGTAATGTGCTGAAGTTTTCTGTGCAGGTTGTAAGTGTAATCTTTCCGCTGCATGGACTGCTTCTAGACTGTGAGTTTGCTCTAATGCTCCAACGTCGCGCATGACGCGTTCGTAGTATTCTTCCAAACCGGAAACTCTAAAACCTTCTTTGCGCGCAGTTTTAATATCGGAAACGCTTCTTCTTATTGCGCCAAGAGGAGCTTCTGTATGCAAGCGGTGTAATACGTGAAAATATCCAAAACCAACTAATGATTGGTGTAAATCTGGCACAAAAAAAGTCGCAAAAAATACTGTAGCAATAGCGTCTTCATATGAAAGATTGCATCTAAAATCGTCACTCAACGATACGCGTGTGCCTTCAATAGTATATTTTTTATGCTTTCCATTGTTTAAGCAAATCCATGAAGCAACTTGATGCAAGCCATCATCTAAAGAAACTTGCATAACAACATCGCCATAGACAAAAGGCTTATCGTTAATGTTTTGTTTTGCGTATGAGCTTGAAGTATTCTTATTTACTTTCTTTTTTCGTAAATTTTTAAATACGCTTTGTAGTTGTTTTGTAAAGTTATGTGATGCTTGTATTTGCTTAGATCCATAGAATCTAGTTTTGTTATATAGATTAAAAGACCCTTGCTCAATAAATGACAATTGTGGTATGCGCTCAATTGCTTCTACAGGAGTTACTTTATCTCCTGTGTAAACTCTCCCATCTTTGTCTGCGATTGCAAGTTGACGAAAATGTTTTCCATCATCTTTGCATAAACCTAGTGCAATTCCAAATAGTTTCCCAGGGATTTTAAACCAAGCTAGTTGGGTATTTGCTGGAAGTCCTGGAAAATCACGAAAAATACGGTGTTTAGAAAAAGTAGGAATGGAAGTAATTTCGCCTTGTTGCCATAAGGAATCAATAGCGTCTGACATGATTGACATACGATCTTCTTTAGAGTGTGTCTGCTCGGTAGATTGCACGTCTTCAGCCATAATCCCCATTCTTTCAAGTCGTTGACATAATGCAAGTTGCGTTCGTAAGCATTCAGCATTTAATCTTATGCGCTGACTGCACTCGTCACATCATAGTTCAGTATATAAGTAGTATATAGGAAACGCATGTTCGATGTGTGAATGTTGCAGAATTGTGGATATTTTATTTTCAAATGGAGCGGACAACGGGACTCGAACCCGCGGTCTCAACCTTGGCAAGGTTGCGCTTTACCAACTAAGCTATGTCCGCAAACAAGTGAATACCTTATATCATTTTCATAAAAAGTGCAAATTAGGTATGTCGCAAGCCTTACAAGTACTGGCTGCACTTGTAAGGCTTACTTGTTTCAGATTTTCAGTGTTTTAAGTTGAAGACTTATTTTATTTGTTTGCTTACTTGCTTTCGTCATCGCGCTTTGGAGAAGATGGTGTTGCACCTTTTTCAAGCACTCGACCAGGGCCTGCAAGATAAGCTGCGCGGCCTGCTTCAATACCAAGCTTGAATGCTTTAGCCATAAGCACAATATCGTTTGCAGTAGCAACTCCAGTATTTGCCATTACAGCTGCAGCACCCATTTCCATTGCTTCAGCAGCCTGGCTTGGAACGCCAATGCCGGCATCGACAATAACAGGAAGATCGATTTCGTCGATAATAAGCTGAATAAACTTCTTAGTTTCAAGACCCTTGTTAGAGCCAATCAAAGAGCCGAGAGGCATAATTGCAGCAGCTCCAGCGTCGCGCATTGCCTTAGCAAAGTACAAATCTGGATACATGTAAGGAAGAACAGTAAAGCCTTCGTCAGCCAAAATCTTTGTTGCTTGCAAAGTAGCTTCATTGTTTGGCAACAAATACTTGCGATCAGGAATAATCTCAAGCTTGATGAAGTTTCCGCAACCCATTTCGCGAGCAATATGTGCAGTGTTAACTGCTTCCTCTACAGTTACGCATCCGCTAGTATTAGGCAGAATGGTAACGCCTTCTGGAATATGCTTTAAAATTCCTGCAGCTTTCTCGCTATAGCGAATTGCTACAGTAATCATTTCAGCTTTAGCACTATTTACTGCGGCATCAATAAGCTCCTCAGAATACTTTCCAGAACCCAAAATGTATCGAGAAGTAAACTTCTTACCGCCCAATTCTAAATAATCTTCATTCTCCATAATTTCCTCCATTTTTTATCCATTTCAACGCTTCTAAGGCTTCTAAACTTGCGATAATCGAAACATAAGGCAAATACAAGCCTTCTTCGGGAGAAGACTTAAAATCACCCACTAAGCACACGTTTGAAAGATGCTTAATTTTTACGTTCCTAATATCTCCTAGTCCAGATAAGCCAGAAGCAGTAATAACATATTTGTTAGGATGATTCATGAAATAGTCAAGAACCATTGCTTTCGATTCGCGATTGTCGAATGCTTCAATAAACAAGTCGGAGCGTTCAGCAATCTCATCCAACGATTCCGGCGTAACTTTTTGCACAAAAGCTTCTACTTCAACGTACGGCAAAGTTTCATTAAGTCGCGCTTTAGTAGCATATACTTTGTGTTGTCCAATTTCGTTAATCGTATAATTTTGACGGTTTAAATTCGAATACTCGATACTGTCAAAATCGTAAATGTACAACTTTTTTACGCCGGCTCGCGCAAGCATTAACGCAATATTTGATCCCAAACCGCCGCAGCCAAGTATTGAAACTGATTGTTGAGCAAACAAATCATTATCTTCCTTTAGCTGACGTTTAAGAACTTTTGCGCGAATATCGTCACTTTCCATTCATCCTCCTCCCATAATGCTAAATACTTCAATTTTTGCGTTATCTTTAACTATGAAAGTTTCAAAATCTTTGCGTTTTACTAATTCACCATCAACTTCTATTGCAACAAAAGTACTGTCGTAGCCTTCGCGCTTAAGTAGTTCAAGTAAATTCTCGTTCTCAACATAATCCACAGTATCGTGATTAAGTTTCAGCACACTTACCTCCTTTCTGTAGAATATGCTTTAAGTTTTGAATATTACGTTTAAAGATTCTACCTAATCCTTAGCTGGATGAAGAATAAACTTGCCCTTAAAGTCTTTGCAAACTCCATTTTCTTGGCTGTAAATTTCTTCACCGCGAAGCAAAGTTCTTACCACCTGGCAGCCAATAGTGCGACCAACGTACGGGCTGAACTTGTTTCGATACTCAAGATCCTCAGCTTTAAGAACATAAGGAGCATTTGGTTTAATGAATGCAAGATCTGCGTCATAACCCAAACGTATGCTGCCTTTTCCTTTCAAATCGAAGCGTTTTGCAGAATTGCTAGAATTCAATGCCACAAATTGAGTTAATGACATTCCGCGCTTTTGCACAGCTTCATCAAAGAACACATCAACATCGTTTTGAACGCTACCAATACCACCCCAAGCTGTGAAAGCATCATCAGTTTGCTTCAAACTCAAAGGAGCTGGTGAATGGTCGGAAACAATGAAGTTAATAGAACCGTCAAAAACCTTTTCCCACAAGCCATTCTGGTTTTCCTTGTCACGAATTGGCGGAGTGCACTTAGCGATATTTCCAATCTCGTCAAGCTCAGAAGTGTCGAAATACAGGTAATGGTTGCAAGTTTCGCAGCTTACGTCTACGCCATTCTTACGAGCGTCAGCAACAGCTTGAGCACCTTCTGGTGAAGAAACATGAACAATATGAATTCTGCATCCAGTTTCTTTAGCAAAAAGACAAGCGCGTTCAATCGCTTCAACTTCAGTGAAAACAGGTCTGGTTGCTACGAACTCAGAAAGCTTTCTAGCTCCCATTTGATGAGCTTTCTTTCCAAGCTGGTCTGTAATAGGAGCGTTTTCGCAATGCATAATCAAAATTTTGCCTGTTTTAGCAATCTGCTGCATACCTGTGTACAAGGAGTAATCGTCGCAATTGTATAAATCAACTTGCAAATCCTTGTCGCCTGTAGTTCCAAGGAATGCCTTGTAATTAACAACACCTTGCTTATCTTGCTCGCATATTCCACCGTTTAGATTTTGTGGCTCCAAACCACCAGTTTGACCAACGTCAACTTTTAGTTTTCCTTCAGCCTCTTTTAAAACTGCCTCAAATGATTTTCCATCAGTAGTAGCAGGAATTTGATTGCAAGGCATTTGCAGCATTGTAGTAATACCGCCTTTTGCGCCGGCAGAAGTTGCGGTTACAAAACCTTCCCAATCGTCGCGAACGCCGCCGCCTGGAGCGTTAATATGAACATGAGAATCAACTTTTCCAGGAACAACTATTAAATCAGTTGCGTCAATAGTTTTATCGGCTGTAAAGTTGCTTCCAAAAGCGGCAAACTTGCCGTCTTTAATTGCTATATCGGCTTTAGTTGCTTCATTATCGAATACAACCAAACCGTTTGTGATTACTACATCGTAGTTCATATTATTTCCTTTCTTTAGCCATTGTTGGCTGAAAAACTTTTGATAGTAATATTTGACACACGAAGCCTACAGCGCATCCCACGATCCATGAGATTTGAGTAAGTGGTGAAAGTAGAGGAATTATCTGCCCGGAAAGAGCAAATAAAAGCCCAAGTATCGTAGCAGTATAAGATATCCAGTTAGTTCCAGAATAAGCAGATTTTGACGAGCTATTTGTATCGTAATAAATTTGATCAAGATCAATATGCGTGCGCTTTACTACGTAATAGTCGGCAAGTAGAACACCTGCAATAGGGCCTAAAAGCATACCAATAAGATTCAAGAAGCCTGTAATATTAGCCATAAACTTCCACGGCATTAACACAGTGCTTACAAGAGCTGCAATAACTACGCCACGCTTATAATTTACAAATCGCGGAGCTAAAGCAGTTAGCTGGTATGCTGCAGGAACAATATTGCCAGTAGCATTTGTGCAAACTGTAGTAAGTAGAAGCAACCCAGTAGCTATTGCAATTGCAGGAAGATTATCCCACTTGTTTATGATAACAAGAACATCTGTAATGGTTTCATGGTAAAAAAGCGATCCGCCCACTAAAATAACTACGCTTGTAAAAGCAAAAAGCGCGTAACTTAGCAAGAAGCTAGCAATTTGACCTTTTAGTTGAGCCATAGTTGACTTTGCGTTTTGCGTAAAATCAGCAATAGAAACGGCAGGAGCAGCCCAAACGCCCAGTACAGAATTTACAACCATCATCATGAAAAGCCCAAGACCGTAATTAGTTGGCGCTTGAACAGTAGCATGATATTGCATGATTGCAGATAATCCACCAGCACAGCTAATAGCCCATACGCTCATGCAACCAAAAACAACGTAAATAAGTGGGCTTAATACTACAGTTAGCTTATTAAGAGTCTTTCCTCCGCCTAAACCAATCGCCAAGTTAAGCAACCAAAATATTGCGAAGGAAATAATAATAGGTATGTGCGAACCTACAAATGGTATTTTGTTTCCAAAAGTAAGAAACTCAGGGCAAATTTTGCCAACTAGAATCTCTAAAGCTTTCGTACCTATATATGTTTGAATGCCATACCAGCATATTGCAGCAACTACTCCCCTGAGGAATCCTGGTAGTTGAGCGCCTGCTTTTCCGTATGTTGCGCGCAAATGCATAGAAAACGGTATGCCGTATTTGGAACCTACAACACCGTTAGCAACCATGACAATTGCTGTAAGAATTGCGCCAAGCATGATACCAATCATTACGTAAATTGGAGAGTATCCCATTAAAAGGAATGCGCCAACTGCAGCATAATTAGGAATATTGTGTACAGACTGCATCCACAAAGTGCAGAAATTAAGAGCGCTCATTGTGCGTTTTTCTTGCGGCTTTGGCAGTAAATCTTCGTTGGTGTAGCCGCGCTCGCGGTAACATTCCAAGTTTTTACTAGCTACTGGCTCGTCTTGTAGCAGTTTACTAATTTGCATGCGCACCTCCTTACTTTTCTTGTTTGTAATTTGATTCTTTTTTGTGTTTTGAGTTTTTTGAAAGTAATAATCGCAACTTTGCTCAAAAATAAAAAAAGATACGAAAGGATTTCGTACCCGTGGTGGTGCGCCCCTTCGTATCAGCCTCTTATTCGTGAATAAGCGTTGTACTCTCATTCGATATTCACTTTTCTTCGCTGCGATTAATTAAGCAGTGAAGTTGGCATCGTATATGCCTTTTGCTTCCTTCCTAAATTTCTATTTCTTTTTGGTTTTCGTTTGGTTTTTTCGTTATTTTTTAGTTGGTTTTAGTTAGTCCTCATAAGCCAAACTATGCAGAGCATCTCGTAAAAGCTTTACTCCGTGAACAGCGTCTTGTGGATCTGTGTACTCTTCTGGGGCGTGACTAATACCATCTTTTGAAGGAACGAAAATCATTCCGGATTTTACAAACGGAGCAAAAATTTGCGTATCTTGACCAGCACCTGAATGCATGACTCTGTACGCATAACCTTGCTTATTAGCTTGATCTTTCAAAAGATTAATAATATCGTTGCTAAGTGGTGTAGGATCGTCAGACATCCACTTATCAATCTGCGCTGTAATGCCATAAGACTTGGCAGTTTCGTGAATATCCTCGTCGAGTTCCTGCAAGAATTTATCAAGAAAAGCTTTATCTGTATGACGGCAGTTCATTGAAAAAGTAACTTCTCCAGGAACAATATTTACTTGATTTGGAACTACGCTGATTCTACCGAAAGTAAGTACCAGTGGGTCGCCTGCTTGCTTAGCTTTGTCAAGATTCTTGGCGATTATATGAGACATGCAATCTACTGCATCGTGCCTGTAGGACATCATTGTTGTGCCAGCGTGATTTTGTACGCCTTTAAGATGAATATCCCAACGATGCTGACCAGCAATGCTAGTGATAATACCTAAATCTTCGTGATTGCTGTAAAGCGTTGGTCCCTGCTCAATGTGTAGCTCAATCCAGGCTTCAAGATTTGCGAACTTAGGTTGAGTTGTTTGATAATTGAACCCAGCTTCACGCATTGCTGTTTCGAAAGGAACACCTTCACTGTCGCAAATATTTTCTACGTCCTCTTTTTTGGCTAGTCCGAAGAAATTCTTTGAACCCCAGAATACGTATGGGAAACGTGAGCCTTCCTCTTCTGCTAAGCAGATAATGCGAAGACTTTTCTTTGGCTTTCCATATCTAGTAAGTAAATTCTTAATTGCTAAATATGCTGCAACTATTCCAAGTTGACCGTCAAAACGACCTCCTCTTGAAACTGTGTCAATATGCGATCCACAAGCTATTATGCTTTCTGGCTTTTCGCATCCTTCAACAGTTGCAATTAGGTTTCCAACTTGGTCGAATTCTACAGTCATACCGAGTTTTTCAAATCGTTGACGAAGAGCAAAAAGAGCCTGTTTCCAAGATTTTGTGTAAAGAGGTCGAGTAACTCCTTGTTCTCCTGGTTTTTCTGTGAATCCTGCAAGCCAGCTTATGGCTGATTCTATAGTTTCAGCACTTATGCTGCTATTAATCATCTGCAGTATTCCTCCTCACTTGTGCAAGTTTCCCCAAAAGTGACATTCAGGCGGATATTTTTTGGTTTTGGTTTTGGTTGTTTAGTTTTTTTTTAATTGTTTAGTTGATACTCGTGTAATTGCTACTACTTTGTGGCAACGCAAGATATCACGAAAATCGTGATAGAAAGAAATCACTTACTGTAATTGCTCCCTACGCATGTCTTAACAAAACAGGTTCAAAGGGTGTTTCTCAACTGTTTCCAGTACCCCTGCAATTTTCACTTGTACTCGGATGAGTATAGCACGATATTAAATGAACTCAAAATGAACATTATCATGTGTGTTTCTGTGAAGAAATGATTGGTTGGTTGACTGATTGGTTGACTGCTATGAGATATTGCTTCCATTTGTGGTTGCATGTGTGTTCGGCTGCGAAAAATTTTCATATGAAGGTTAGCAAATAAAAAATAGCCAGATAACAAAAAACGCAGTGCTTCTACACTGCGAACATATTGTGGGTGATATAGGAATCGAACCTATGACCCCTTCCGTGTGAAGGAAGTGCGCTAGCCGCTGCGCCAATCACCCAAAATTTTTTAATTATGCGTGAAAGGCAATCCTTTCGAGTGGGCGATACAAGGTTCGAACTTGTGACCCCTTCCGTGTCAGGGAAGTGCGCTACCACTGCGCCAACCGCCCAGGTTGTTAATTAAGCTTGAAGCTTAATCGAGGTGGGTACGAGAGTCGAACTCATCTATACGGCTTTGCAGGCCGCTGCCTAACCGCTTGGCTAACCCACCGTAAGGTCGAATAACTCATCGGACCTAGAGCGGACAACGGGACTCGAACCCGCGGTCTCAACCTTGGCAAGGTTGCGCTTTACCAACTAAGCTATGTCCGCAATGCAACTTTACTGACCAATGTCAGCGCCGAAGCACGAGTAACTACTATACCCGAAATATTCTCAAATGCAAGCCCTCGCCTATTTTGGCGTGTCGTTTGGTGGTGTTTGCGTGCGTTGGTTGGATGTTTGTTAGTAAATAAGATTATATATGATACAATGATGGAACAAATGGATTGGGAGTACTCGGTCGGCGAAAGCTCTAGGCGTTATGCCTAGAGCTTTTTGGCCTATAACCCGCTTTTTGCTTTTTTTATTCTCGCGTAATCAATAAGGGGGTTATAGGCCCAAAAGTGCGTAAAGCTAGGCTGATGAATATTCTGTGTCTATAATCCACGATCTAAACACTGTTACTAACTCAGTCAACTGACTGAGAAAAAACGGTCATATGTTACTGGTGCAGTACATAAACTGCGTTAATAACGAATAAGCGGGGTTATACGTTACTGGTGCAGTACATAAACTGCACCAGTAACAGCGTTTGACGATTTATTGTTAAATACTCAGCTAATACATGCCTCGAGCGCCAATGCGCATAAGAATACCCACATTCGATATATCATAAGCCCCTACTGCTATAAGGCTTATGAGCTTATTTTTTACACACTTTTTGTCCAGGTGGCGAATGTGCAGAAAACAGATTCGATTACCGCAAAACCCTTGTATTGCAATGCGTGAGACATGATTTCTTACACACTTTTGGCCTATAATCCCAAAAGTGTATCTGTTAGTTGACTTATTTTGAATTAAATATCACTTTTCTGTAGTAAATAAATTATCAATACCAGATTTATCATTAAACATTATTTACTACATTTTGTTAAATTTAGATTCATGTGGTACTATATATGAAGGGGGGCGGGGTATTTATACTACATAAATAGTAAGAACTTTTTTAAGGAGGGGGGTGATTGTATGGCCAGAAATAGTATCAGAAATACGAAGCAAACTTCTAAGTCTGTTGCTTCTAAAGCTAGTAAAGTTTTGCATGATGGGAGATTTAGTAAAATTTCTAAGTCCGTTGCTGGAAGTGCTTTATCTCAAACTAAAAAAAGTTCTAAATAAGGCAATTTGCATAATTGATTAGCTAAGGGGAGCTAATTCTTATATGAGTTAGCTCCCCTTAATGAGTTTTTAGTAATGGATTAAAAGAAAACCGACTGAAAGCCTTTAAGCGGGAACATAAGAAAGCCTACCTAGTGCATATTGCATGAAGTAGGCTTTCCTTGTTTTTTTGGTAATTATAGTGGTATTTGCCAAGCCACATTACTTTCATACGTTTTGCCTAAAAGTTATTCGAATGGGGCTTGCTATACTCCAAATACTGAGCAATATATATACACACAAGCAATGCTTGAGGAAGTGTATGAGCTTTGTAAGAACAGCAATTTCAAATAACCTATTAATATCATCTAATAGCTGAAATTATAGAATCAGTGCTCCACTTAACTATTACATCAGCAGCATTTTTTACAACACTTGAAGTTCTTTCAGCAGCATATGGTTCAACAGCTATAATCTTTTTTCCCATTTCTTGTGCTAGCTCAATTTCAATGTTGATCCATTTACTGTACGTTGAATAAACTCCTGCCAATATAAGAACACAACTGGCATGTTGCATCTGGTTTTTAATTGCTTTCTTTAACTGATAATCATCTTCTGCATCATGAATAGGATCATCCTTAGGGACAGAATAGTTTTTGTAATTAAAATATGGATTGCTGTCCAATAAGTTTACTAATCCATCGTAATTATCTGAATGAGCCCAAGAATGACTGATAAATAGGTTGTAAATCATAAAATCCTTCTTATGCAAAAAATTTAGTTATTACCATAAGCAAAAGGGCAAACCCATATATGCAGATGAACGTTACGGGCAGTACTTTTTCTAAAAAAGTACCATCCTTGTATTTCTTGACTTTCTGTAATTTATCCCACTCTTCTCTAAATGGATGCGCAGGCAATTGACTCTCAAGGCTGTCAATCACTTTAAATTTTTCACAATTGAGTAGCTTATAATTCTTGATAAATAATATCCATACACTACAGAAAACAATCCCTGATAGTAAGAGGAATATAGACTTAATATTCCACGCTATTGATATTGTCGCAAGAATAGCTAAATTCAGTGTTATAAAAATATTATTCATCGAATCACGCCTCTGGCTAACAGAGTTTGCCATTTCTACACATGTTCGCCATTGAGCTAATATAATTTCACTTTTGTTGCTGTCATGATTCGTATCATCCATTGTGTTATTCACTCCTTTCTATGTGTAAATATATGCGTATTGAGGTGGTCATTTTTGTTATGCCAGCGATTTTCACGTGGATTGAGAGAATAGTAGTATATCTGCATTTTTTAACAACAGAGACATCGCAAAAAGGCTGTAACGCGTTTTATACCGCTTTACATTGTGACCGAAATATAATTTTACTTATTGCCTTTAGCTCTATTGTGCGTTTTGCAAAGCATTTGGCAATTTGACTCGTTTGTCGCACCACCTTTGCTCCAAGCTGTTACATGGTCTGCGTCCATTTCGCTCAATTTATAGATACGTTTAGAATTGTTGTCACTGCCCAAAGCACAAAGCGGACAATTCGATATGTCTTTTTCTTTAGCAGCTTCCGTTTGGCGAGCATACACTTGCTTTTTTGTCTTCTCGTCAAATACTCGTATGTTAAGAAGAGTTTTGTCAGATTCTCCACCAAGTACATACTCGATAACACCACGTTTATTTTGAACTTGAGAATCTTCCATAAGTGCAGATACTCGTGCTGCGATCTGAGCTTTACTATAAGCATTTTTATGATACGTAGAGTACAGCCTGCCCCATTCTTGGCCGCACATTTCATTTCCCGTATAGTCAAATATTGAATCTATCCAATCTATTACAGTATCAAAGTGATTTTTCAACTGTTTAATATCTGCATCGTTTCTATGTTGAGCCATATAATCGTCGATGTTTCCATCACTCACCCAGTCGAGAGCTGTTTCAAGAATTGCTTGACGTTTAGGATCGCCTTTCACATACGTTTGCCACATATTCAGCTTAGAATTAGAAGTATTTGAAAATTCTTCCTTAGCAAGCGTTACAAAACTACCATGATAAGCTGCATTTCTTAGTTCTTGTTTTACTAGTGGAACTCCGGCAATGTTAATAGTTTCAAACCATGCTTCAATTTCTGAAGGCGTTCCTTCACATACATAAATTGTAAGCTTTGTATTACTAATTAAATCTTGTTCATCTTTGGCAAGACTGTTGAAATATTTTGGTTTGCCATCACGTTCAATAGCAAACTGCCACGATTGATTAACAAAACGTGCGAATGATGTAATACGCTGTTGTCCATCTAGCACTTCATACATGCCGTCATTATTCTTCACAAAGTAAATTAAACCAAGCGGATAACCTTTGAGCAGAGAATCGACAACAGCAACATCTTTCTTACCGTCACCATAAATATAATTTCTTTGGTACTCAGGTTGAATAATAAGCTTACCGTCTAAACCGAATAGACCCTTATCTTCATTTTTATCGTAAATAAAGCCTTTGCAAATATCTCCAACTGTCCAATCAGTTACAAGTGTTGTTTTCATAACTAGTTACCTCTACTTTTTCTTTATTAACATCCTGACGTAAGTTTTCTTCCCATCAATAGTGCAATCATTTATAAGCCCATTTTGTAAATTCGTTGCTAGTGGAAAAATAATCTCTACAGGTGTCTTTTGTGGATGATTGTTATTCTCGCGTAAGTAGGATGCCCATTTATCTTTCCTTCTGCGTTCTTTATCATCCCTGGAATCGACGTTGTACAAGGATTCGAAAGTACGGTTGTACTCTCTCTCTCTCTCTCTTGTGAAGACTAGGTCTTTGCCGTCTTCACCTTTTCTAAACGCTACGATATCGAACTGATCTGGGTTATATTTGTCCATAAATGTAATAGGCACACCCATCACACCGTCATAATCTGATGGAATACATTCTGTAAACGGAACTTCAATAGCATCATAATTGTCGTAATGAGGGTACTCGAGTTTTCCGTAGTCTTTTTCAAGCTTTTTCTTCAATTTTTTGTTGAATTTAAGATTATGCTCCATTGTGTCAAGTATCAGGTTCTCGTGACGCTTTCCATGGTCAATATTGGTGAACCAACATGCAGAAGCTAATCTCCCCATAACAATTCCATTTACTATCTTATAAGCAGATCCCTCCTTCTTGTTATGAGTAAGCCAGCTTTTATAGTCGTCTGTTACATTGAAGTACATGTCTTGATTTAATGATTTATATCCAAGCCATATAGCATTGTCTTGCAAATAAGGAAAAACTTCTTTATATGTGATTGCATTCATATTCCCTAAAATTACAAACTGTTTATCTGCTTCCAAAATCCATGCTAAAAATTCTCTAAACAGTGAAAAAGGTGGGTTGGTAATAATAATATCTGCCTCGTCACGAAGCTTCTTTACTTCACTACTTCTAAAATCGCCATCGCCTTCAAGATATCCAGTAAATTCGATGTCGTCAGTATCAACTGTTCCATTACCATCTGTGTCACGAGTTAACGTGAAAAGTTTACCGTGTGTATCATGCTGCTGTGGGTTATACAAGGGCGACATGAGTTCAAATATTGTAGGCTGTTTATTTGCTGCTCCTTGTGCGTAGGAGGTTGAAATAAGTTTTTTTATGCCAAGTCTTGTGAAATTTGACGCAAAATATTTAGTGAAGTTTGACCATTCTGGATCATCACAGGGTAGAAGAATAGTTTTATCTTTGAATACCTCAGGATTATATTCAATATAGGCATTCATTTCTGCTTCTATATCACTATATTGGGTATAAAACTCGTCGTTCTTTGCGTTTCTAGCAGCGCCTAAGCTTGAATTATCAGCCATTACTTTTCATCCTCCGCCATAAATTCCAAAATATCGTTGGGCGTGCAGTGTAAAGCCGTGCAGATGCCTTCCACTTTTTCCAGTGATATATATTGCCCAGTGCGTAGTTTCGTAATAATGTTGGCGGAAATATTGGTCATTCTCATTAAGTCCTGATTGGAAATATCTTCTTCAATCATGCGATGTAATAGTTTTTTATAACTAACAGCCAAAACCCCCTCCTTATTTTAATAATTAAACATTATCACGATTCTGTGAGTATATCAACGATATAAAGAACTAGCTGTTGCTGTGAAAGTGAAAGACAAATATGACGTGGGTTGTGATAAATCTTGTTGATAATCTCTTAGGTATCGATTTAGATCATTGCTGATAATTGAATTATCAAAGATAAATAAGTAACAAAGAGCTATAAATTTACGCAAATAAATCAGTCTTCATTAGAATTGTCACATTTGCTAGAATTTTTGTTTTTATTGTCATATGCATTTTTACTAAAAACTGATAGACAAGCAATAACAGCAGTACCAGCAGCGAAACAAAACTTATTTTTTGCATCTAAGTAACATCTTTTACATAAATGTTTCTCACATATAAGCAATTTCTTACAAAGCTTACAACGACGCTTTTCGCATTCTTTACTCATTTTCTAAACGCTCCGCCTCTAAACACAAGATATCTCTACTCTTATTAGCCAATAGAGCCTTATATGAATCAACTGAATTAATTATCTGTTTTGGCTCTTCAAGCCAAAAATTAATATTTTCCTCATTGTACTGGTAATATTCGTGAATTAATTCAAAAGCAGTATATTTATTACCGCTATAAATTCTTGCTTCATTTAATTTACGTAGAAAACCTGAATAATGCTCGAAAATAGACTTTATATCCTCAAACTTTCCACGATAATGAAACAGATATGTTCTTAGCCCAAGATATTTCGGTATTATTTTCATATCTTCAGTAATATAAGAAAGTATTGAATCTACATCATTAATACTTCCACATACTCTTTTTTTATTAATCTTATCTAAGTCTTTGACTCGGTTATATATATTCGAATACAAAGAGTTAAGACCTTCCATTAAATATGTGTCTGCTTCTTTTAGATATTCTTCTTGTTCTTCTGATGACGCATTAGATGCTAACTTAATCTTGTCTCTCGCATTCATAAACTTATCAATCAAGCTTTCGCTACGAGCGTCTTCAATCATCATATCAATTTTTCTACTTACATCAGCTATTTGTGAAGATATGTGCTGAAGAGATAGTTGTATACACAGCATTGGAACATTAGAAAAAATTTGTGTTGAATCAATTGCTTTTCTTAGTGTAATAGACCTAACAATACGTCCTTTTGCATTAACAATGTTAGAACAAAAATTGCCAACACACTTTTTTGATTCTTGAATACTATACGTACCATTTTTAAGACCGTTAATAATATCTTCACCAAAATGCGAAAAATCTGCAACAAGCATATTTGCATTAGAAACATCAAAGCCAATCTTAAGAGCATTTGATACTAAACCAACAACGTTTCCAACATTATCAATCTTTTCCCACAGTGTATTCACTTCCACATCACGCTTAATTCTATCTATGACATCAAAAAAATCAGACATTGCTAAAATGTCATTTCCAGTTTTATCTTCTTCGCTCACGAAAATATCCAATAACCCTGACTTAGTCAATTCTGACATTTCGTTATTCTGCGACATTTAAAGCACTCCTTAACGCAAGAACACTTGCCGGCTATGAACTAGAACTTCTTTATTCTCACCATATTTGTATCAATGAAACTGTATCACAAAACCACCTTTTAGCTCAAACCACAAAACATTCAGTTAAAGACTATTGATATAAACAAAGGACTCCCACGCATAAAACACTAAATATTAGAAGTAGTTTCGTGCGTAATGCTCCTCTCGTTAAGCTCATTGCGCAATATGTTTCCTACTTGACATACTTTGTATGCAAAACCGCCTAATCCTAATATCCAATCACATCTTTCTCAACTTCGCGTATAACTTCCTCGGATATGTTTTCAACAGCAATTCGATAAACCTTATTCATGCGCGGATTATAAATACCCAAGTACTTAATATTCTGAAACTCTGGATGAATAGAACGCAAACCCATACGCCAATACATAAGCAGTTGAAGAGTCTGATCCTTATCCAGCTTTTCTTTAGAAACTTTAAAATCCCACAAAGTATCTGCTGTTATAAAATCACCATCGCCAGCACTTACCGTATCAGTGTAACCGCCCTCTAGCGTAAAACCATCAAGCACCTTCGGGCCATAACACTCAAGAAAATGAAGCGAGCGCTGAACCATAACTCTGATGTTCTGGATTGTGTGCTCATCGGGATTGATTTCGTCAAAAGGCCTGTAGCCAATAGGACCATATCTAAAGCATACGTCGAATCCAACAAGTTTGACGGCGTTAACTATATCTTCATCGCCAAGTCCTTTAATGCCAGACATAAGTTTCGATGCATTATCGTGTTCGTTTATAATCATTGCGCCCAATAAGGAAATTTTAAACGCGTCTATTGCACTCGATCCAGACATTAAACGAGTCATGTAGTCAACTACTATACCAACTAAACTTGGGTGAATGTTCTCTTTATCGTATAAGTCTTCTATTCCTTCGCCTAATGATTCTTCAACAAATTCTTTTCGTGGCAAATATCCACCATAAGGTTGTTTAATGCTCTTAATGCGTTGTGTAACTGAATATCCCATAACTAAACACTCTCCTCATTAAAAGTGCGTACAGATTATGAAACTATTTTAATAGAATCAGCGTACGTATTTAATAGAATCAGCGTACGTACGAATTTGTTGATGCAGAAAACTGATATGTAATCCTTTTGTATTATCCCACTGCAATTTTTAACGTGTTAACAAAAGGCTCAAGTAGCGTGATGCTTGCGAAACGTATAACACAGAAAGCAAACAGTTTCTGTAATCACATGACCCCCAAAAGCGCGTTATTTGTTCGTCAATGCGCCTAATTCACATCCAACAAAAAACACCTAAACCAACAACGGAAAGCTATAATCTGAATAGTAGTTAAACTTTTGCTTTCATCTGCTTGCGTATGCTTGCAACTATTTTGTAAAATAAGGTCAGAAAGGATGCGAACACAATGACAAACACAAACGCTGTATATGCAAGAATAGATACAAATCTTAAAGAAAACGCTGAAAGCATATTGAACCAGCTTGGAATAACTCCATCTTCAGCAATCCAAATGCTTTATAGTCAAATCGTTTTACAAAAAGGCATGCCATTTGAACTTCGTCTGCCGACTAATACACAAGAAAAACCGCTTGCTTTAGGTAATTTAACTCGAGCCGAACTGGATGCAGAATTACAAAAAGGCATCGATTCACTTTCGACTGGCAAACAATATAGTGCAGATGAAGTAGAACAATTCTTCGCTAAGGAATACGGCGTATGAGCACAACCTATAGCGTCATTTATTCTCCGCAAGCGTTCCTTGATCTTACAGAACTATACGAATACATTCGCTTTACATTACAAGTTCCAAAAACAGCTGAAAAACAAGTCAACCGCATTAAGAATGCTATCCGTTCTCTTAACACTATGCCTATGCGCTATCAGCTTGTAGAGTGGGAGCCGTGGCATTCTATGGGAATACGCAGAGTTTCAGTCGATAACTACACAGTTTTTTACCAAGTAGACGAAAACCAAATGACTGTAACAGTTATTCGTATCTTCTACTCAGGCAGAAATATTGAAAACATTGTTAACGACTCAAACAATTAATGCGCGATTTGGGATAGAAAAGTACTGGCAACGTATTCACACTTTTTAGTGCACACTATGGATATTGGGTGCACCTTTTAACGATAGGAAAATATCGCAAAAAGGTTTAAGATTGGCTTAATAGCTTGATTTTTGGGAATGAAACCAGCCTAGAAGCCCCCCCCAGGCTGGTCGTAACGTTTCGTAGGATTTGACACTCTTTTTAACTTTTGCACTAGTTTATTTCTATGTCTTCTAATCGTTCCTTTTCTTAATTATCTTTCTTTATCAATCGTTCTCTTTCAGAGCAAGTTCTATAAGCTTATCCGTGTAATCAGCCATAAATAACGGAATATTCAACATATCATCGTCTAGTTTGAGATTATTCAGCGAGAAGCGTATACGTAATTTCGTTTGATTAGGGAATAATTCTTTAAACTTTTTCAAACTTCTACTATTAATATTTGCTTCAGATTTAACTTCAATAGGGAAAATATCATTTTCTCGTTGAATAAGAAAATCCACTTCATACGGCGGATTCGTTTGAGACCAGTATCTAGGCATCACTTCAAATTGAGTAAGCAGCGCTTGCAAAACATAATTTTCTGTTAAAGCACCCTTAAACTCAGTAAACAGTCTATTGCCTTCCGCAAACGCAGTCGGAGCAAGTTGAGATAATCGCCTTAACAAACCAACATCTGCCAAATAAATCTTAAAAGCAGATACATCATCATAAGCAGCAATAGGTAAACTCGACGCAGTATTTCTATAAATTTTATACACCAATTGTGCTGACACCAACCATTGCAAAGCATCTTCATATTCTCTTGCTCGCGCACCATTTTTAACAACTTTATACAAGAATTTTTTGTTTTCACGCGCAAGTTGAGACGGAATAGAATTCCAAATCATTGATATTTTAGGAAACTCACTAACACTAGGATGTTTCGCAAAATCTCGTTCATAAGCTGTTATGATCTCAAACAACGTTTCTTGCATTGCGTTTACATCTCGCGCTTTAGCCCACATTAAAACTGACTCAGGCATTCCCCCTGTAACATAATACATTTTTAATTTCTCGCATAGAGGGTTAAAAAATGCGTCTGGAATCTGCTCTATTTTATCGATTTGTTTAATATACTTCGCTAGATTTTCATCTCCATTAGCAAGTAAAAACTCAGTGAAATTCATTGGGTTTATTTGCATAAAATTAACTTTTCCAACTGGGAATGAAGATGGTTTTGCAAGTGTTATTCCAAGCAACGATCCAGCGCAAGCAACATGATATTGCGGAGCGTTTTCACAAAAATATTTCATCGAGTTTATTACTTCTGGGCAATCCTGAACCTCATCAAATATAATCAACGTGTTTTCTGCTTCGATTTTTTGACCACTTGCAAGCATTAGATTTTGTAAAATTCGCTCCACGTTTTTAGTGGTTTCAAAGAATTGCTTATATTCTTTGTTTTCATCGAAGTTAAAATAAGCAATATTTTTGTAGTAAAGCTTACCAAATTCTTTTAGTATCCAAGTTTTACCAACTTGACGCACGCCTTTTAATATCAATGGTTTACGATACGGTGAGTTCTTCCATGCTAAAAGTTTACTCATAATCAGCCTTTTCATGACTACTCACCTTTCACTTGACGCTACGCTATTAAATATTGCAACCGTATTAACGCTTGACTATTTCTACGCGAGTTGCACTGTTGTTCTGTTATATTTTGCGGTATCTTTTATCGTATATCACATTATTATATACGTTTTGGCGCATTTAATCACATTATTATACGTATTTTAGTGTTTTTTATCACATAATTATACGCATTGAGCAATGCTGAGCATAAAAACACGTAAAAACACGCAGCAAAAATTACTTCACACGCACTAAATATCTTGCCCTTTATGACTCGATAACATGTATTTCACATACCGTGCTTTCCAATCATCTTCACGAACGCAAGCAAACGCATTCGTCACAGACTGCAAGCCTAAACTTTTAACATACTTACAAGCAATACTAAAACTATTATCAACGCTAATCTCTTCATTCACTAGCAAACTATACTCTTTCATAAACAGCAAGATTTACAGAAACAGAAGAACCAATATCATCGCGCGCGTTTAACGCCTCCAACAACATTCCCTCATAAACGAAGCAATCACATGCAAATCTTCACACTCATAATACTCAACAAGCAACTTCTTAAACTCAGGAACCTTATTTTCTGGAATAACCAACAAGCCCCTGCCATGAGAAATCAAATAATGTAGAGAACTTTTTTACAATTTTTACACCGTTTTGTTCTCCAAAACATAAGCAACTAGAGTACACAACTATGGATGCTACTATCTGGCAATCTTCCGATAGTCTTATATTCCTACATATAACCACTCTGCCCCACTACCAATATGCCCTACTGCTCTCTGCAATTACTCCAGTGCTATATTCATACGTGTAGGTGCTCTGCATATGAGCATCACTCGGCGACCAGCTTCCATTTGAAGATTTTGAAGCCTTAAACAGAATATAAAGACCACATTTTCCATCCTGAGAGTCCCTGTTATACTGCAGATAAGTAATGTCCGAACGGCTTTCACTCAGAACAAAGTACATATCTCCCTTGGCGGTATAGTTCTCCTTGAACGCAAAGCCTTTCGCCGCAAAATACTTATCAAATATCTTAAGCGCTGCATTTCTTTCCTTCTTTGATTCTAAATCATGCTCAGCGGAATCATGCAAATCGTAATTTTTATCTGGCTCTTCAACCTTTAATCTTGTATCTTTTAATCTTGTATCTTTCCTGTTATTACGATCAATTCTGCTATACCACTCAGATTCACTTATTTTTGGATCAGTATCAGTTGAATCTTTCATTGGTCGAAGATACTTAAGGAAAAACGGGCCTTCAGACTTATAAAGATAATACTCAAAAGGAGCATACATATCGTCCACGTGCTCTGTGTATGTACCATTATCATTTTGTTTCACAGAATATCTGCCAACAATAAACAAAACGTCAAAAAATCCAAGACCTAAGATAATCAATACACAAAGCAGAACATGTAGACAACGAAGTATAATTCTTATACCTATCTTCCGTACACGCGAAATAAGATAGAGATTATAGAAGACACATACAAGAGCAATCGTAATCATCCAAACAACTGGCATTGCCGCGCATATAACATATACCCAAGTCTGCAAAAGCCACTGATTTGGAAGACGTACCGCAGTTATTCCAAAGAATGCAGTTAGAATACCACTTAACACAAAAAAGCAACAAAGAATTAGCGAGATTCTACCCTTCCACCGTTGCTTGCCATAGCTAAGAAAAGATTTATTACGCTCTACATTTGCACTACTAAAACGGCTGTGTAGATTGCGCTGCCAAATAACACCAATAACCCAAATAAGAGAAACTACAACAAGAAGCAGAATTGCAAAACAATAGGTGATCCATCCAAAAAGCTGTAGCTTATTGGATGCCATAAAAACAGTTCCAATAATCATTAAGATGGAAAAGATTTCCGCACTCGGCTGCAAAACCTTATACTTGGATAATTCCTTATTTGCACTGCGAAGGTTTTCACATATTTGCTCATGTGATTCACAATATAGAGGATTTTTCTCATCTGTGGGAGTATGTTCCTGCTTTTCTTTCTCTTTCTCTCTTCCCCCTTGTAGATTATCTTTCTTTCTCAATTATTCTCCTTCAGCGCAAGTTCTATAAGTTTATCTGTATAATCAGCCTTTTCATGATTACTCACCTTTCATCTTGCATTACACTATTAGATATTGCAGCCGTATTAACGCTCGGCTGTTTCTACGCTTAGTTTCACTGCTGTTCTGTTATATTTTGCGTTATCTTTTATCGTGTATCACATGTTTTGGTGCATTTAATCACATAATTATACATATTTTAGTGTTTTTTATCACATAATTCTACACATTGAACAGTGCACAACGCAGTGAGCACATCCATCTGTTTTGCACACAATATTATGCAACCAAGATTTACTTTATTCTTATCAGAAACCTCGGTAATACCATTTTCCAGTTAATCATTCAACTCACCTTAAGTTCGCATCACTCAAGGTCTTATAAAACAATCTACCTTAAGAAAATAAACCTCAAAAACCGTTTCTATAAACTTTTCTCATCAAATAGATAGATTCTTGTTACGATCTTCAATACAATTGCAAATTAAATCTACAGCTTTATAAAACTCATCAGATGATAATTCATCAATTTTTCTATTAAACGCAAAATGATTTGTCCAAAATTCTTTTGGATACCAAGAATTACTTTGTTGATCAACAAATGCACCTAAGTAATTTAAACGAACAAATTCCTTCCAATTATTGTTAAAATTATCCATCCATTTCTTGAATCTAAATACAGACTCAGCCATATGATCATTTCCATTATATCTGTTAAGCAATTCAAAAAGATATTTGTCATCATATGAATGACACCATTTAAAAATACAATACATGACTATATCCCAATAATCAGAATCGGCATATTCTCCACTCCTCTCTCTATTAAAATACAAAGGAACTGGAATTAAATTGCCCTTCGAATGTGCTAACTTTGAAAAATCCTCCATCCTTTTTGGCAATTTTGAACCCGCAATGATTTTGTCCGCGCATCTAATCTTGCCAACACTACGCATACCTTTAAGTCCTTCAGTTAACACAAAATACTTTCTTATAAAATTACCAAATGAAGTCATTGTATCCCCGTGATACACTATGCCATCTTTTACTATTTCAAATTTGTGTTTACTCTTACCTTCATATTGTTTTTTACACTTACCATTTTTTAAATAAGAATATTTTTCCAAATATTGATCGATAGCCCACTTCGATACATCTACATCTATTATGTTATTCTTTTCTTTATTAGTTTTACAATAAGCTGCCCATAATAAACTCGAAGACTTTTCAAGCTCTTCTTTATTGAATCTATTTTTTATATACAATGAGATAAATTCTTTTTTACCGTCATATAATTCCATAATGATTGCACCTACTTAATAATCTTTGTGAATTGTGAATTGTGAATGTTATATCATATACCTTTAATACTTCCAACATTTTAGCAACCCCTCAATCATTTTCCCATCCACTCGCGCCTTCCACATACCTACTTGTTGCCTTTGTTTCTACATTGAAGTATGTTATCAGCAATAGGAGGTACAAATTCATGGATAAAAATGAAAACATTAATTTACCTACGAAGGTCACCATTACTTTAGATCTTGACAAATTATACAATGAACTAAAAGAAAATGGTTGGAAACCTAATAGTACGGCTAAATACTACAAGCATTACATCCTTAAACATATTGGTAAAGAAGATACTATTCTTGGACCTGATGAAAGCGTGCGATATCTAATTGATCTGCTAGCCACAATTTCATCCCGTCATTTCTTATCAATGATTGAACCAGGCCCTGGCAAAGACGCTCTTATAAAACGTGTTATACACGAATATGAAAAATACCCCCCCCTATTTTTTCAAACACAAAAGTCTAACTTTTTTTGGGGGGCACATCACATTTACATCTGATAACTATTTCTTAGTTCTAAATAATATTATTTATTCAACTCCTATGGAATTTAAAAAATCAATAAGTGTTTTTCCAAGTTCTTCGTTTTCTTTTACTAGTTTTATGCATTTTTTAGGAATGTAGTAGAATTTATTGGCTTCATCTCTTAAAACTATGAAATTTTTTTCTTCGCCTTCAGTGCAATTGTTTTTTTCGCATAAAACTCCGTAGTGAGTTTGATTTTTACTTAAGGTATTTCTTACTAGCATGATTTGTTTAATTTCTGTTTCTTTTATTACTCCCTTCAAAGCATCATGTGGGTGAAAATTACCTGTAGTTATATCTACGTTATAATTGTTAGAATGTATTTTAGCTTTTTTATAATTTTTTTGTTTACTTATGCAATCAAATAAATTATTACCTTCTTCATCAACCAACTCATCATTTTCTTCATAATTTTTCAAATCTATTATATCCGTACTTGTATTTGTATTTAAATCATCTTCTGTAAGTCCAAAAGTATATGGCATTAAAAAAATTTTGTTATATTTACTGTAAATATCCACTTCATTTTCTAGATTTATTGCCCACCAATATAAATTTTTGAATTTACCTCTACCTCTAGTAGGCATGTTAATTTGATTTTGAATTGTTTTAAATTTACTTAAATACTTATTCAATGTTTCTATCTCAGAATATGCTTTTCCAGCATTTTTTATTTCAGTATTTAACTCTTCGTTCGAACTATTGTTACCCATAATAAACTCTCTTTCCTTCTGTGTAAAATCCACATACAAAGCCAGGTGCAAAAGGAGTGTTCAGTAAGGGATTAAAAGAAAACCAACTGAAAGCCTTTAAGCGGGAACATAAGAAATAAAACGACCATACAAGAGTAGAGATACTCTGTGTGGCCGTTTTCTTATACTCAGATACCGAAATAGTATTTGAGATTTTTAGAACAAACCTTGTATTTGAGCTTGTATTAACACTGCAGTAACGCTGGCACCTGTATTAATTAAAAAGTCTTTTAGTCCAACCAATGCTGATTTTAAAATATGCGGTTTCTTCTCTTCTTCAATTTTTAATTTGATGTCAGCTAATAATTCTGTTGCGGTTTCTATATCCTCTTTTGATAAATCAGATTCACTAATACTTTTTTCAACGGCATCAACTACATCCTTAACTTTATCATAGGAAAATGTAACTGTATTCTCACTTCCAGACACTATCTGTACATTATCGGATGGCGAATTGATCACACTTGTATTCCCGTAATAATTATTCACGGTTTGCGGCATGTTCACTGCGGATTCTTTTTCAGTCTCAGAGAAAACCATATTTTCCCCTACAATACCTTCCGATTCTAATTTCAATGTCCATTCTAAAATAGTATTTTTGACTTTTTCTTCAATGTCTTTAACTGCAGTTGTAGGTACATGTAATGCATAATCCATTGGAAGTAGCGAATCAGCCATTTTATCAAACAATGCAAGTTGTTCGCCTGAAAAATCTAAAGTTAATACATTTCCTGAGGACTGACATAAAGAAATGATTTCAGAAATTGAATTTACTAACTTTCTTTCACAAATCTTTTTTTCGTATTCATTATCCTGTATTGAGGTTGGAATCCAACCGCGATAAGGATTGAAAGTTTTTAAACTTCCACGAACCTTTCTATACTCAGGGCAAGATTCTGGGTCAGGATAACCATTTAATTCGTGTTGAATCCATTGATCAAAATCAGCAAGCTTTAATTTTGATGCAATCAAATGTGCTTTGCGTAATATATTAACAACATCGCAATTTGATGACACAATTTCATTCTGTAATTCTAAAACAATACTTCCCATGTTATTCACCATCCTTCTTTCTACCATATAGGGCACTATTCTCAGCAAACATCATAGTTCTTCACATAGAAGCAATAAGGAAAAGGAATAATCTAACTTTCTGAAGTTGTTTCAGAATGCTCCTCAAAATTTTCTACCTGCTCCATCACCTTTGTGAACACTTCAGGACTATACTGTGGCGGATAGCCGTTCTTAACCAAACAAATCTTTATCTTCAATTTTAACTGATTACGCACATTCTGATTGTTGAGCCAGTCCACAAATGAAGACTCGGTATCTATTATTTCCTTAACTTTTTTAGCAAGTGTCTTGCATTTATCGTTTATCACAACACCGTTAACTTCTTTGTCAATGCCATATTCAAACTTATACTGGTCACGAAGAGCAATCAAAATATCATAGAATGCCTTTTCTTCAAAGGTTAATCCTATTTTACGGAAACTCTCACGATTTTCGTTCATCTGACGAAGTATCACTAAAGCTTGTTCAGTTGCAGCCTTAATAATATCTTCTGAGGCAGCTTCCTGTGTTGCCCCGGCTTCTTCAGCAGTAAGGTGCTTACGTCTTTCATGGTACTCATCAATAGTCTTTTCAATCATTTCTTGGAAAGATTTCGCTGCTAATTGGTTAACCCTGCCATATTCCTTTATTTGCTTACGGAGCATTTTGATAAGTAATTCTAACTTTGTAGCAGGCATTTCTACATCTGATAATTTTTCAAAGTATTCAGGAGAGAAGATATCTTCTTCCTCGCCACTTTCAAGAACACTTTCTACCTTATTGTATTTTAATGCCTCTTCAACCATCTTTGATACCACAAGATTCATAGTTTCAGCATCAACATCGCTGGTTCCACTCATTTTACGAACGAAGCCTGCTATAGCCATAAAGCACTGTGCAAGCGCAGATTCTTCTTCGCCCAGATTTCCAGAAGGTTGGCAAATATCAAAAGCACTTCTCATTCTCTTAACAGACTTTAAGAAATATGTCTTAAATGAGACCTGATTAGTTTTTCCGTTTCCTTCTGTCTGCAAGACCTGTGCTGATGTAAAGACATACTCAGCCGCTTTGGAAAGTAATTTATATCTTTCAACAGGGTCACATTTCGTATTAAGGAATGGAGCTAAGTCATAATCTGTAAACAGTGCTTTAAGTATTTCAATCTCCTCCCTGAATGCAGAGGTAGCCTGCTCAACGTCATCCGATGTGGGAGCAACTGATGTATCACCACCGTAAACCTTCATGGCCTCACGCATATTATCGCGAATGCCAATATAGTCGATAACCATACCATATTCTTTGCCGGGATATTTTCTGTTTACACGACTGATAGTTTGAATCAGCAAGTGCTTCTTCAAAGGCTTATCGTTATATAAATATGTAAGTGACGGAACATCAAATCCCGTAATCCACATATCAACTACGATAACAATATGGAAATTAGACTTTTCCTGTTTAAAGGCTGCATCCAGTTCTTCGCAACGTTTATCATTTTTAACTCCACCAAGATAGTTATACATCTCAGCTTCATCATTACTTCCAACACTCGATACCATAGCCATAAATGGCATAGGCTTTAATTCTTTAAGTTCTTCATCTGTTGCAGTAACTCCGTCAGGAGTTTTCTTTTCTTCAAACCATTCCGGATATTTATCCTTGAATTTCAAAAGAAGTGAATATGCAATTTTTCTGCTAGAGCAGACAATCATTGCTTTCTGAATTCTATCTGGGTCACTATCACAAGATGAAATATAATGGTCATGAATATCTATAGCAAGCCTCTCCAAGCGAGAAGGCTCGCCAAGGATAACTTCCATAGAACTCATTGCACGTTTACTGGCTTCAATATCATCATACGTTGCACCATCATCGGCACACTTTTTATAGTAATTTTCAATTTCTTTAGCTTTGGTCTTATCAAGTAACACCTTGGCAATACGAGGATGATACTTAATAGAAACAGTTAGTCCATCTGCGACCGCCTGATCCATAGTGTATCTATCAATTTCCTGACCAAAGGTCTGATATGTTTCGGCAATAGGAGTTCCTGTGAAACCTACAAACGTAGCATGTTGAGGCGGTAAGTTTGCTAGTCAAGGAGTAAAACGACGAAGATTAGCATTTACTTCCGCCCATGCGATAGCTGTCCGTGATTGACAAGTGCTAGCACGCAGACAGAACGGAGATAGCGAACCGCTGAGTGTGTCGCTCTGCTCGTAAAAGCTTAGAAACCTTTGAACGAAAGGGATAATGAAAGCCTTGATTGCAAGGCTTTTTGCTTTATGGTGGGTAAGTATCAGAGTGAGAAAATTTTTGGAATGAGTAGAAGTGATAGCTAGAAATTATCAGTTTCTATTTCCATTTACCCTGTGGGTACGTGTTTGTTTCCATTGACAAGGAGTTTGTGGGAATAGAAATGTACCCACCTTGTTTGAATCAAGTGAAGTGTAGTTGAAGGAAATCTGTTGAAAGCAATACTTCATTTTACCGAATAAGTAATAATTTAGGCAACTTCAAATCGATTAAAAAAAACTATTTTAAAGGTTAAGAGTAGACAAAAATTGTCCACTCTTTTTTGCAAACTCAATTTATCAATAAATGAAATGAGGGAATGTAAAATGAAATATTTTGAGGTTGAGTTAGAAAATCCTGATGAATTTTTAAAACTACAAACAGAAGATTTTGTGAAAGCTAATCGCTTGCTACTAAGGAAGATAATCCAGAGCGTTACAGTCTATGAAGAAAACTTCGTCATATCCTTTAAATCTGGCATCGAATTGGAAGTATGAGTCTCATTCCATAACTTTTATATTGAACATATCATCTTGTTGTGTTATACTATAAATTGATATAAACAAAGATGTAGGAGGAACCGAAACTATGACAGCCTCAATGCGTTTAAGATAAGCTGGCAATAAAAAAAGCAGAATCTATACCCGATGATAGGCTTTTTTGTTGTGCTTATTTATACGATATTGAGCATTCATTAGTTACGGTGAGGATATTGGTTATTTAACTATACCTTTATTTAACTATGTCTTTAATATGAATGTTTCCAAATTGTATGTATGCAGACCAAAAGCCACATTGTGGGGTTTGGCCTGCATTTTTTATTGCCTAGAATGCTATTCAAAATAGAAATTCAAGCAAAATAATATGCAGGAGATAATATAAATGGAAAAATACAACAATTGGAAACGAAAATTTTATGCAATATGGGCAGGGCAAGCAGTATCATTAATCACTAGTGCCATCCTGCAAATGGCGATTATTTTTTACCTTACAGAAAAAACAGGATCTGCGATGGTCTTGTCTATGGCTTCATTAGTAGGTTTTTTACCCTATGCGATTTTGGGACCTGCCATTGGTGTGCTAGTGGATCGTCATGATAGGAAGAAGATAATGATTGGTGCCGATTTAATTATCGCAGCAGCTGGTGCAGTGCTTGCTATTGTTGCATTCTGTATGGAGCTACCTGTCTGGATGATTATGATAGTATTGTTTATCCGTAGCATTGGAACAGCTTTTCATACCCCAGCACTCAATGCGGTTACACCACTTTTAGTACCAGAAGAACAGCTAACGAAATGCGCAGGCTATAGTCAGTCTTTGCAGTCTATAAGCTATATTGTTAGTCCGGCAGTTGCAGCACTCTTATACTCCGTTTGGGATTTAAATGCTATTATTGCCATCGACGTATTGGGTGCTGTGATTGCATCTATTACGGTAGCAATTGTACGTATACCTAAGCTGGGTAATCAAGTGCAAAGTTTAGAACCAAATTTCATAAGGGAGATGAAAGAAGGAGTTGTGGTTCTGAGACAAAACAAAGGATTGTTTGCCTTATTACTCTTAGGAACACTATATACTTTTGTTTATATGCCAATCAATGCACTATTTCCTTTAATAAGCATGGAACACTTTAATGGAACGCCTGTGCATATTTCTATTACGGAAATTTCCTTTGCATTTGGGATGCTAGCAGGAGGCTTATTATTAGGAAGATTAGGGGGCTTCGAAAAGCATGTATTACTAATAACAAGTTCATTTTTTATAATGGGGACCAGTTTAGCCGTTTCGGGAATACTTCCTCCAAATGGATTTGTAATATTCGTAGTTTGCTGTGCAATAATGGGGCTTTCGGTGCCATTTTATAGCGGTGTGCAAACAGCTCTTTTTCAGGAGAAAATTAAGCCTGAATATTTAGGACGTGTATTTTCTTTGATCGGAAGTATCATGTCACTTGCTATGCCAATTGGGTTAATTCTTTCTGGATTCTTTGCTGATAAAATCGGTGTAAATCATTGGTTTTTACTATCAGGTATTTTAATTATTGGCATTGCTATAGTTTGCCAAATGATAACTGAGGTTAGAAAATTAGATTTAAAATAAACAATATTGGAGGAATATTTATGTATCTTATTTTCATGTAACTCTTCCTGCTAAAATCGCAGGGTTTTCCCTGCATACAAGCAAATGAAAGCATGCGATTATAGACAGGAGGAAATGTTATGGAATTAATATTAAAAGCAAAAGACATTCGTGTGGAATTCAAAGGACGCGATGTTTTAGATATAAATGAATTAGAAGTATATGATTATGACCGTATTGGTTTAGTAGGAGCAAATGGTGCTGGAAAAAGCACTTTACTCAGGGTACTTTTAGGAGAATTAACTCCCCCAGGATGTAAAATGAATCGTCTGGGTGAACTTGCCTATATTCCCCAGTTGGACGAAGTAACTCTGCAGGAGGAAAAAGATTTTGCACTTGTAGGCAAGCTAGGTGTTGAGCAATTAAATATACAGACTATGAGCGGTGGTGAAGAAACAAGGCTTAAAATAGCACAGGCCTTATCGGCACAGGTTCATGGTATTTTAGCGGATGAACCTACGAGCCATTTAGACCGTGAAGGAATTGATTTTCTAATAGGACAGCTAAAATATTTTACAGGTGCACTGTTAGTTATTAGCCATGACCGCTATTTTCTTGATGAAATAGTAGATAAAATATGGGAACTGAAAGATGGCAAAATCACTGAGTATTGGGGAAACTATTCTGATTATCTTCGTCAGAAAGAGGAAGAACGTAAGAGCCAAGCTGCAGAATACGAACAATTTATTGCGGAACGTGCCCGATTGGAAAGGGCTGCGGAGGAAAAGCGAAAACAGGCTCGTAAAATAGAACAGAAGGCAAAAGGTTCTTCAAAGAAAAAAAGTACTGAAGACGGAGGGCGTTTAGCTCATCAAAAATCAATAGGAAGTAAGGAAAAAAAGATGTATAATGCTGCTAAAACCCTAGAGCACAGGATTGCGGCCTTAGGAAAAGTAGAAGCTCCGGAAGGCATTCGCAGAATTCGTTTCAGGCAAAGTAAAGCATTGGAGCTCCATAATCCATACCCTATAGTCGGTGCAGAAATTAATAAAGTATTTGGGGATAAGGCTCTGTTTGAAAATGCATCTTTTCAAATTCCGTTAGGAGCAAAAGTGGCGTTAACTGGTGGTAATGGAATCGGAAAAACAACTTTAATCCAAATGATCTTAAACCATGAAGAAGGAATTTCTATTTCGCCTAAGGCAAAAATAGGTTACTTTGCACAGAATGGTTACAAGTACAACAGTAATCAGAATGTTATGGAGTTTATGCAGAAGGATTGTGACTACAATATATCAGAAATTCGTTCAGTGCTAGCATCTATGGGGTTCAAACAGAACGATATTGGAAAAAGTTTATCTGTTTTAAGCGGTGGAGAAATTATAAAATTGTTGCTTGCTAAAATGCTCATGGGTAGATATAACATCCTAATAATGGATGAACCCAGTAACTTCCTTGACATACCAAGTTTAGAGGCTTTGGAAATACTAATGAAGGAGTACACCGGAACTATCGTGTTTATCACCCACGATAAACGATTACTCGAAAATGTAGCAGATGTAGTTTATGAAATTAGAGATAAGAAAATAAATCTGAAACATTAAATTTAAGGTAGTCGCTGGTCAGTATAGTCTGTTCTGGTTGGCGACTCCATTGTTAAAGAGTATAAAGACTTTAGATTTTATGAATATTAAAAATAGGAACAGTCAATTGAACTGCTCCTATTTTTCTGCTAAATATATTGTAGTTTTCTTATATGTATAATGATAGATTAGCGGATTCTCATCTACGGTACTTACTTCAAATATGAAGAAGTGATCGCGGTTACCTGCATATTTGTTTTCTAACGCTTTTAGTGCGAGTAGGTTATCTCCATGTATGAGCATGTTTTCTGTATTAGGATCATTTTTGCAGTTTGATTTTTCTTTATCCTCAACTAGAATCCTAGGCTCTATTTTGATTTCTTTATCCTTACCAAGCCACGTAAGTTCCAGTTTTTGATTATTAGCCATTACTTTTCATCCTCCGCTATAAATTCCAAAATATCGTTGGGCGTGCAGTGTAAAGCTGTGCAGATACCTTCCACTTTTTCCAGTGATATATATTGCCCAGTGCGTAGTTTCGTAATAATGTTGGCGGAAATATTGCTCATTCTCATTAAGTCCTGATTGGAAATATCTTCTTCAATCATGCGATGTAATAGTTTTTTATAACTAACAGCCATAATTCCCTCCTTATTTTAATAGTTAAATATTATCACGATTCTGTGAGTATATCAACGATATAAAGAGCTAGCCACTCCGGAATATAGCAGATTAAAAAAGTCTCCTTTGCTATTCATTCAAGGCAAATGCCTAATGAATGCTTAGGAGATTTTTATTGTCAAAAATTTTTTCTAAAACCGTCAGATTACACCCTCTTTCATGGCTACCAAGTAGAAGACCAAAAAAACTTTTTAAGACAGGTTAAAAAGTCGGCTTTTTCTTTTGCCTGTGATGTAGAAGGGATAAGCCTTCTAGAAAAGGAGGATCAAATATGGATCTAGAGAAACTGCCAAAAGCACTAAAGAACAAGAATATCTTTTGTTCATGGAAGTACGAGCAGCAAGAAAACGGTAGGCTCACTAAGCCGCCTTATAACCCCATAACGGGAAAGAAAGCAGCTACAGACAACTTAAGCGATTTCACCTCGCTTGATGATGCCATGAAAGTAAAAGACCAATACGACGGAATTGGTATAAAGCTTGTTGATAACCTCTTAGGCATCGATTTAGACCACTGCATCGATAATGGCATCATTAAAGACTGGGCAAAAGAGATTATTGCCCATTTCAAGCACGCTTATATCGAATACAGCCCAAGTAAGCATGGCTTTCATATCTTGCTTCTGTTTAACGGCGCATACGATAAAAAGTCTTATTACATCAAGCATGGGGATATTGAGGTTTACAGCGCTCTAGCTACGAATCGCTATCTAACAGTTACGGGCGACGTGTATCAGGAAGGCGAGCTTTTAGAAGACGATGAAGCCATCATGTGGCTTTTAGACACGTACATGAAGCGAAACATAAACACTCATGAAAAAGAAAATAACGCGTGTACAAGGTCATATTTAAGCGATACATCTGTTATTGAAAAAGCTGGCAACGCCATAAATGGAGCTAAATTTACAGCACTTTGGCATGGTGACATTTCGGCTTACCCTTCTCATAGCGAAGCAGATGCCGCGCTTGTGTCTATTCTTGCCTTTTACTGTGGCGGTAACAAGGAGCAAATAGACCGACTTTTTCGTAAGTCTGCTTTATTCCGTCCTAAGTGGGATGAACACCGTGGCGCGGATACTTATGGCAACACAACCATTCAGAAAGCTGTTTCTAAATGTCATACCTTCTATGAGCCTTTCCATAATGCAAGTGCTGAGGAAGACTTTGATGATCTCTTATCTAAATTACAGGAACTAAAGCCTGATGAAAATATACGATATCGCAACGGTGATTTAGGTAATGGCAGATTGTTTGCTGATATTTTCCAAAACATTCTGCACTATGTACCGGAGCGCAAAATGTGGTTCATCTTCGATGGTGTACGTTGGACTTGCGATATTGGAACGCTTAAAACGATGGAACTATGCAAGGATTTAGCTCTTTCTCTTATACGTTATGCTGGTGTCATTAAAGACGAGAGAACCCGTTCCATGCTTGTTGAGTATTGGAACAAATGGAGCAGCCGTCGTAACCGTGAGATTTATATCAAGGAAGCTCAAAGCGTTTACCCCATTTCGATGGAAGCGTTCGATAAGAACATTTATCTATTTAACTGCCAAAACGGAACTTTAGACCTTCAGCACGGTGTATTTCGCAAGCACTTAGCAACAGATCTTATTACCAAAGTATCACCTGTGTTTTATGACCCGAAGGCAAGAAGTGAACGTTTTCGCCAGTTTGTCGATGAAATTATGAGCGGAGATTGTGAGAAAGCCTTGTATCTTCAAAAGTCATTAGGCTATGCGTTAAGCGGTGATACACGCTATGAGTGCATGTTCTTTCTTTTTGGAGAAAGCACAAGAAACGGTAAAGGCACACTCATGGAAAGCGTTCTGTCTGTGATGGGCGATTACGGAAAAGCGGTACGCGCGGAAACCATTGCTCTAAAGAAGAACCCTAATAGCTCACAGCCGACCGAGGATGTAGCACGCCTTGCCGGTGTTCGCTTTGCCAATATATCTGAGCCGAGCCGAGGACTATTCCTTAATTCAGCCCAAGTTAAATACATGACGGGAAGTGATACCTTAAACGCTCGATTCCTGCATGAGAACAGTTTTGACTTTAAACCACAGTTCAAACTGTACGTGAACACCAATTATCTGCCCGTCATCAGCGATATGACAGTGTTTAGTAGCGACCGCATGCAGATTATTCCCTTTAACAGGCATTTTGAAGCGTGGGAACAGGATAAAACCTTAAAGGCGGAGTTTTCTAAAAAAGAGGTGCAAAGTGCCATTTTAAACTGGCTTCTTGAAGGCTTTACCCACCTCCGAGATGAAGGCTTTAAGCCGCCTAATAGCGTTCTTGATGCCATTTTTAGTTATGCCCACGACAGTGACAAGATGGCACAGTTTGCTGAAGATGTACTCGTTAAAGACCAGAGCTCTGAGATTCGAACGGCAGTTGTATACGACCACTACAAGAAGTGGTGCATTGATAACGGCTGTTTTTCTGAGAACAGCAGAAACTTCAATCAGGAATTAAGAAAATTTGCCGAGGTTGTAAGAAAGCGTCCCAAGACAGGCGGAGAAAAAACCACGCTTCTTAAAGGCTACAGGCTTAAAAGTGAGTTTAGCGATTTTTTAAGTGGCAACTAGTGGCAGTTAATAACCTATATCCCCATATAACCCTATAAGGCAATAACGAAATTTAACTGCCACATCATGCCACGTTTAAGGAGGTGGTGCCTATGATTGCGTAATTCGTATCGCAAACCTGTGTTGAACATGAAGAAGAAATACTATCATGCACAAATCAAAATACTGAAATGATTTCAGCTTTTTGACAACATTGAAGAAAGAAAACCTGCCTAGGTACTGTGCTGTTAGAAATTTATTCGCATACTACTTTCTGAACCTAACCCCCTAGGGGGGGTCAAATCTCTAAAGAGTACCCCTTCGGGAACGGGCGCAGGGTCTTGCGTGCAAAAACAGCGAATTCAAAAGGGTAAATGGGCAAAATCAAGCAAATTACTGCAGTAATTGCAGAAAACAGTAATGAAAGGAACTAACAATTATGATTAACAGAGATATTGAAAAAGAAATGAAACTAGCAAGTCAGGACTACCACAACACGTTTTGGAACGTACTGCGCGACGCAAATGGTAATGCGAACAATATTGCAGGAAAACTGCGCCACATTCATACAGGTGCCTATGATTTGCCGACTTCTTCTCTAGCAAAACTCGAAGCAAAACTTGCAAACAAAAGTAATCTTAGAAAACTGTGTACAGTGGTAAAAGCACACTCGCAATCAAGCAAATTGTTCATCTATGAAGGTACACCGTTCACTAAATGGATGAAAGATTATGATGCGAATATCATTACGCATATGCCTATTAAAGATGGCTTTAAGCGTATTGATGTAACGGATTATACCCTAGTTAACCTTATTCGTTTGGGTACGGATTTTACAGCTGATCTTGACTTTGATATCGAAGAGTTCATCACAAGCGAACTGACAAAGCAATTTACATTGAGTGAGTCGGAAGCTTTTATAAATGGCGATGGGATAACTAAGCCGACAGGAATTTTATCAGATACATCAGGTGCTGAGGTTGCTGTGCAAGCAAAAGAGATTTCCGCAGATACCATCAAACATTTATTCTTCTCGCTAGATAGTAAGTATCGAGAAAATGCCACGTGGCTTATGAATGATGAAACTGCTCTTTATCTTCAAACCTTAAAGGACACTACCGGAGCATACATCCTACCTGATTTTGATGGCAACTTAATGGGCAGACCTGTGGTCATTGACAATGCCATGCCTTCTTCGCAAAAGGGAGCAAAAGTTATCGCCTTTGGTGATTTTTCCAACTATTGGATTATCGAACGCCATAACCCAACCATCAAGGTTCTAAACGAAATATTTTCTCTTATAGACCAGATAGGTTACCTCTCTTTTGAGTATTTGGATGGGAAACTGGTACATCCTGAAGCAATTAAAGTATTGCAACTTTCTTAAACAAGGAGGTCAAAATGCATGGATGAACAAATTAAGGATACACCGGTAAAAACCGAAGTGTTAAGAATCGGAAATACTGAATTTACGGTTAACTCTCTTGAAAGCAAGAGTGCTCAGAAAGGTGTCAAAGACCTAATCAAACACCTTATTTTAAGCAATTTAAACCATGTAATAGAAGCTAAATAACTTGATAAATTCTGAGTTATACGGGAATATATACTGACCGCTTGAAGGCTGTCGGAAAGGAGGAAAAACAGATGAATAAACTAAATAGACAGCCTTCTTATACTCTAGATAATGTAGGCAAGATAACGGCACTTTACTGCCGTTTATCCAAAGACGATGAATTACAAGGTGACAGCAATTCCATTATCAATCAAAAGAGCATGCTGAAAAAGTATGCCGAGGATAATCATTTCAACAATCTTATGTTCTTTGTAGACGATGGCTACTCGGGTACTAATTTCCAGCGACCTGATTGGCTTAAATTAACTGCTCTCATTGACGAAGGAAAGATTGGAACCATTATCGTCAAGGACATGTCACGCTTGGGTAGAGATTATCTGCAAGTTGGTATGTATACAGAGATGGTATTCCCTAACGCTGATATTCGCTTTATTGCAATAAATAACGGCGTAGATAGCAATAATCAGTCAGACAACGACATGACACCTTTCATCAACATCTTCAATGAGTTTTATGCTAAAGACACAAGCAGAAAAATAAAAGCTGTGTTTAAAGCAAAAGGACAAAGTGGGAAGCCGCTCTGCATCAATCCTCCTTACGGATATCTTAAGGATCCTGAAGATAAAAATCATTGGATTGTAGATGAAGAAGCTGCCAGTGTAGTGCGTGAAATCTTTAGACTCTGCGTTAATGGGTATGGGCCTAGCCAGATTGCCAATGAGCTAATCAAAAGGAATATTCCAACACCTTCTGAGCATTTTTTCTCTCTTGGTATTAAAATTCCTTCCGCGAAATCGGAGATTAAGGGAGTCTGGAATCAAAAAACTATCTCTAATATGCTTGAAAAGCAAGAATATCTTGGGCATACGGTCAATTTCAAAACAAGAAAGAAATCGTACAAGTGCAAGAAAACATTATTGAATCCCAAAGAAGACTGGCTAATTTTCAAAAACACACACGAAGCAATTATTGACCAGGAAACTTTTGATATTGTTCAACGTATAAGAGATGGTAGACGAGTGCGTACCAATCTTGGAGAGATGCCGGTGTTATCGGGAATGCTATTTTGTGCGGATTGTGGTAACAAGCTTTATCAGGTTCGAGGAAAAGGTTGGAGCCATGATAAAGAATACTTTGTCTGTGCTACATATCGTAAGCAAAAAGGCAAATGCTCATCACATCAAATTAGAAATATTCAGATCGAAGCAATACTGCTTCACGAGCTACGAATGATTACTTCATTTGCCAAACAGCACGAAGAAGAGTTCGTGGGACTTGTGATGAAGAAAAGCGAGAAAGAACTAACCCAAAAGTTAAAGTCCTCTAATAGGGAACTCGAGCAAGCAAAAGCAAGAATTAGCAAACTTGACACAATTGTTCAGCATCTCTATGAAGACAACTTAGACGGTAAAATTTCTGATGAACGATTTAAGAGCATGTCTGAGTCCTACGACAAGGAACAAGCTGAACTGAAAAGCAAGATTGAATCCCTTGAAGCCTTTATTTCTAAAGCGCAAGAGGAATGTCTCAACGTGGATTCTTTCTTGAAATTAGTACGACAATACACAGATATACAAGAACTTAATGCAGAGATCATTCGAACCTTTGTAGATAAGATTTATGTTGAAAAATCTGAAAAGGTAGCAGGTACAAGAACCAAGAAACAAACCATATGGATACAGTGGAATTACATAGGTGCAGTTGATATTCCACTCCATAAGTAAAATCGGCGTAGCCGGTAGTAATACCGATTACGCCGATAATTTTTTAGGAATTAAATCCCTAAGTGAATGCCCCTAAGGGGGTGCATTTTTTACATCAATCTTGTACACTCAAACTCGTTTCGATACTAGCCTTTGACATCAATACTACACTCTCCACGCGTCTCGACATTACGCCTTGGACATTAGGCAAACACACTCCACGTGTGTCGGGTTATAACTATGGATTGAATTTGATATGTTGTGTAGGTGGTTTAGATGCCACAAATTACTGATACTATTTTTCTACATTTAAACTCATCATTTACACAACTTAAACATGTTGCTATTTTATTAACGCATTCACATTATTTATAAATTGATTCATGTTTTCCACAGCAATTTTTATTAATTCAGTTCTTTTATAATAACAATCTTCAAATACATAATATACTTTATTATCAATAACTTCTAATTTTATTCTACCATGTGCTATTGCATTTCTTATCTTATGTAGAATATATATAGTGTTTCCAAACTTTTCATCCCTACTTCTAATAGTACCATCTGATATTTTCTTTTTAACAAACAATGCCATTTGTGAACTATCATATTCAAAGTCATCTACGTTTAAAACAGAATATTTTATCGATTCTAGGTCAGTATCTTCCAACCTCAATGAAAAATTAATAATATATATAATTTTAAAGAACCATCGGAATTCTATCCATGAATCACTGTCTTCTTTTAATTCATCAATACTTTTCAATATTCGATCGATCATCTTAGCTTTTTTTGAATCTATAGCAATTTTATAATCTATGATTCTATCATTCAACTGAATTAGGTGAGTTAAAAAATTTGAAAATTCGGTTTCTATATCATAGATGCTTTTGACAAAATATCCTAGCTCATTCTTTGTAATATCTTTACCTAGATATTTATGTAACATTTCACAATACTTCGTTAATTCTTTTTTTGTAATTTCCGTTTTAGTAATTTCAAAGCAATCCTCATTATTAACTAAAAATTCTTTTAAAGCTTGAAATTCTCCACTCGAAAAGACCTTATTATTCATAGGATGTAGCTGATTATCAAGAGTATATTTTCGCTTTCCTTTATATTTAACTTCCATAAAATATGAAAGTTCTTCACTTAATTTAATATAGGTATGTTTGTAGGCAATAGATTTTGTCATTTGATTTAAGTATAGTTTTCCTATTAATTCATGACAAAGTGGTTCTATAACCAATCCCTTGCTTTTTAAAATCCCCTTATCTTTATTGAATGCAAAATAATATGGAATTGGGCCGTTCTCTCCATAACTCATAAAACATCCGTACTGCATATGTGCAAATGAATTTCTTAAAATTTTTCTACTATCCCATAATGACTTAGGTTTATATTTTAATTCTGATTCATTAAACTCATAATAAAACGTGTCATCAACAGTTATTTTAAATCTGTCTTCAATTTCTTTAATCGTTTCTCCATATTTATTCTTAATACTAGCAATATAATTTTTAGGATCAAAAGTATCTTTTAAATAATCTTTTTCTAATTTTTCTTTGTTAAACAACATCACACAAGAATCTAAAAAAATTCGAAATCTGAATAAATCTACTAAATTCATATCTATTTTGTTTGTGCAAATATCCTGCTTAATTTTATCGATATCAAAATTATGTTTATAATAATCCTCATATTTTTTTATTTGTATCACATTATTCAAAAAATAATTAGTCAATATTTGTACCCCCCGACCAACTTTTAATTTGTTATATATTATACATGCTCATCACTTATACTATACAAAAAAGAGATACACAGAACTATGTAAGAAGGCAATCCTACATAGGTCTATGACTCTCTTACTTTTTAATATTGATAACTTGCCCTGTTTTCAGCTTTAACTCTAAACTAGCATCTTTTGCTCGTACTTCATCAACTAGCATCCATCGTATTGATGTTTTCCTTTTCAAAGTAAATAGCAACTTGTTTAGCCTTTAGCTCACGAGCGTATTGTAAGCAATCTAAAGTATTTCTGGCCAAGCGTGAAATAGATTTAGTAATCACTAGATTTATATACCTTGCTTTACACTCTTCAATCATTCGATTAAACTCTCGCCGATTCTTCATGTTAGTCCCAGAAATACCTTCATCTGCATAAATATCTACTAAATATATAGAATTAATTAGTAACGTTCATATGCTGTCCCTTTCACGGGAATTCTTACAGCAAAAACTAGGACTTTTTTGGACTTCTATTGTAATTACTTTTATAGTTACTTCTGCATAAACCACCCTGGGTGCACTTTTTAACGTTAACATCCTGTGCACTCGACCCTAGAACGTTGATATCTTCCCTCAAACAGCCAAAATACGTTCAAAAACCGAGCAAAGCCAGCTTAAATCCACCACAGGCTAAACCCTTTAACGATAACTCTCGCTAAGCCCTGCTACACAAAGGCAAATTTGCACCCACCTAATCAGACCTTGACATCAATACAACGCTTTTGACGTGCGTAGAGTTTTTTGCTCAAAAGAGAAGAAAACAGTCTTATAAAATCTTATGCGTCTACTGCAGTTCTTCTCCATGGGTGCTACTTGATAACGAGAACAATATCGGTAAGCACAATACCAACAACTACGCTTACCCATGCCAAACTCGGCGTAAGAAGCCAAGCGAGAACACCAAAGATCAGCAGTCGAAGCAGTACAACAATAACCAAGAAAGGCCAACTTTTTGTTAGGCATTTCTGTTGATCAGCCTTCAATGCGCCCATCAGAACCATAACCGCAGCCGCCGCGCAAGAAAATAGCATATTGCCCAAGAATATGACGAGTAGCGTGCGCCAGCCATCGATAGTACAAAGCATCCACCATTGCAGTATCAATGCAAGCAAAAATGTGACAACATCGCATACTGCTTCCATCAGCATATTCGCAACGATTAACGAGGAGAATGTTAAAGACGTACTTCTAGGAGTGCCTGTTTTACCTGCGCTCGCATGCTGTAATGCAATCATGTTTCTCGCCTCGGCGCGCTTTACGCGCTCTTCTTCAAGCATTTGAACGCCAAGCTCAACCGATTTCTTTGAAGCTTCCTGTAATTGCGCATCCGTCATACCTGGCTGCCAAGGCTTTTCAAAAACAAACAGCAACACACTAGTAATCGCTGCGCCAATAATAATGCTTAGCAGCGTAGTATTGGAAACAAGCAATGAAGCAATACCAGAGGTCACCAGCAGCCTGAGCACAAAATCGATGATTCCGATGAGCAAATCACCAGACCTGTCATCTGGTCTACGATGCCTGTCCCACTGCAGATACGCTGTACTTAGCAGCGAAAACACCACAACACTCAACGCGAGTATGACCACAGTTTCCCAACCTAGTACGCGGTGCCCTACGAACTGTTGTACAAGAAGCGAAATAATAAGAGTGCAAATGCCAGCAACAGTTTCTATAATCACATTATCCCAAAAAGCATGCTTGAAAAGCACTGGCCTTACATTCGTCTCACCCATCATCTAACCCTAGGAAAGGCAATTACGAGTAATTGGCTCGATACCGAGAATCATTTCCAAAAACTTAGCTCCATCAGAACCAAGATGAGCTTTAAGCTCTCCTCGCGCTTTCCAGATAGCCGACACAGTTCTATATATTTGCTTCGCTCGCTTCAGCCAACCAAGTGCCTTAGCAATAGGCACACCATATTGAAATACAAATGAAGCTATCGCTAATGCACATCCGACCCAATTAACCATCGGTGCGTAATGTCCAAACATAGAAACCCTATTCCTACGCATCAGTGACTTAAACGTTAAGCCATGCAATGCTGCATTTAAGCGTGCTTCATAATTTGAAGTTGTACGTGGATTAGCATACTGCAAATCAGCAGGCACTGATTCAAATGCACGGATCAACGCATCCAAGTCTGCATCTGTCATAGTTGTAGTAGAAGATAGGCTACCAGCAGCATATGTGAAGTTACCGCGCTCTGTCAATGTGTTAGCGGAAGACACTTCAGCTGAACACAATACTAGTGAGACACTAACAATCGGTACAGATAACATTTTCATTGCTTTACGCATCATTCTCTCTCCTCAAAAATCAGAAAACCCGAATTGATCCGCATTGTTAAGATGCGCGTCGGGTACTGTTATTTGCGTATGCTACACCAATGAGAGTATTTTATTAAATATTGCAAACTAAAACAAATTTTTCTTTCTAACAAGATTATTTAGTCTTACACTCACCTTTATGAACACAAATAAATGTCAGAACGAAAACGCTACAACAGGCTGCAGGCACAGTAGAAATCATCAAAACGCTATTGCGATTCAGTGAGATTTGCAAAGAAGCGCTACTGATTTTCTGTATGACTCGACTGCTTCATCTTGGTGTCGAGTGTGTAGCCAGATTCGTGCTCATTAGCTGGAATTGGTCAAAGCGCATTTTTGCCCGGAAACACACTGATTTTTGCCCTCATACGTTCTCGGAAACAGGTCAAAGACCATGTTCCTGCCTAATAATATGCAAACGCACAGATTTACCAACCGCCTCAAGACTTCGCTCTGAGGAAATAAGTCCGAAATCCCATCGTCTCGGCATACCTATTTGTGAAACCAAAACTATACATTGAATGTCCGTTTTCCTCTATTCGATATATGGTTTCTGTCTCCAATGGTCGCTTTTTAATCTTCAATGTTTACTTTTTTATATTTCTGGTTCCTGCTGTTTGGCTTATCTGGTATCGTCATTTCTATTTTTCCTGCACTAAGCAAAGGCTTGATATATTTTTCAGAAAAGTTTCTTCTACCGGTCAGACCCATAAATTCTTGCATTTCTTTCCGACTACGAGGAACGATACAAAATTGAAGGAGAGCTTGTATCGTAACTTGCTCCTTTACTTGCTCCCTATCTTGTTCCCTATCTTGTTCCCTTGGATCAAGTTCTTCGGTCGGCCCGACTGTAGCCGTTGCCGCCTCAGAAAGAGGAATCACTGTCGTAAAAACATCTGCCTCTGTAAAGACAGGCTCTCCACCAGAATACATCTTCGTGTATTTATAGCTGTTGCGCATACCGCTTCCCAGTTCGTCAGCAAGACCTATCTCACGAAACACTTTTGCTATCGGCGGATTCTTTGCAAATGGCCTGAATGTTTTCAGATTCAAGTTTCCGTGCCCATGCGCAAGGTTCGCATTCTCTGTTGTAATCTTATCCCGTTCAATGACAAGCTTCGGTACATATCCACTGGAAAAATCACGGTGCATCAACAAATTGGAGATAATCTCACGCAGGATTTTATCTCTGGCGCTTATCCGCTGGACACCATCCAATGTAAAAACATCATTCAGATGCTTCTTTCCAAATTCCATCAAACGATCATAACTTTCAATCAGGTTTGTAATCACCACGTCCCTGTCATCATAACGATCAACATTGAACACTCTGAAAATAGCGTCTGTCTTATGCTGAGGTAACACGGACATGATACGGTTATCCGTACCAAAGAGCAAGACTGCCGCAAGTGTTATACCTTCTTTGTTCGTTTCCGGATCCTCAAGTATAAGCCCACAGCTTCTGAGCATCTCCTCATCCGTCATGTCAACCCACGGATGGTGCTCAGTATTCACTCTCGTCATTCTCCTTGCCCGATTCATAAGATCATGGCGAAGGCTTGAAACCGGGATGGCAGGGTAGACCTTATTCACAAAATAGGTACTTTGCTTACGAGCATAAAGGTTGAAAACCATGTCCGCATTATCTGTAATATCGATGTCCGACTCATTATTGCGATCAAATATTCTGCCCGCATTGCGGTAAACGGTTTTTCCAACCGGGACATAGACATAAAGAACAATACGCCCATCGATCTCATATTCCTCTGTAGTCAAATAGAGTGGCGGATACATTTTTCTCTCATTGTTAATCGTAGTAACAAAATTTTTCTTCATCTGCTCAACGCAGTCTTTATCAACACCGAGAATCGTCCCGTTATCCTTCACACCAAAGAAAATATGACCGCCATCCCGATTAGAAAAAGAACAAACGGTATCATAGACATCCTTCGTAATATCTGTTGTTGATTTTTTGAATTCGACTGTCAGCCCCTCGCCCTGACGAATCAAATTCATCAAATTTTCAGGGAGTATCATATAACTCACCCCTTTCGATTATTCACTTATCAATTCCATTAGGCAAAATGGAATCAACCTCGTTCTCCTTAAAAGTCTGTTCTTCTTCCTTTTGCAAAGCCTTCTGCGCAGCCCTGTAGCTTCTCTCATCAGTTGCAGGATAATTATTATTGACTTCTGAAACTTTATTACAAAGAGCATCTCTCTTTTTTTGTATCTCACTATCGTCAAGCACTTCAAAATCAACTAATAAGGAAACATACTCTTCTCGAATACCCCACAACACATTTGCTGCATTTCGATGCTGGCTTACTTCATTTTGAATCTTATATTCCTTGGCATATAGATTTAGGCACAAAGACAATACAGCAGTAATTCCACCTACCCATGTCGATATGACCTTGTTTGTTATAATGCTGGCAAAAAATCCGCAAGAAGAAAGTGTGGTCAATATAATCTGTGCATTCTTCACATACTTATTTTCTTTCTCAAGTCGATCAGCTAATTTGTGATGCGCAGTATATGTGTATATAACTTTTCCACAAGCATCCTTTATTTGATTTTTTAATCGTGCCCTATAGCTTTTATCACTTTCCATTTTACTCCGATACCATTTTATTTAGGATCTTGCCGAGGACATCCCATCCCTTTGTAGTATCAATCGACATTCCACTTCCGGGAGCATATAGACTTGACGCAGATATTCCGTTGCATGGAATATGATTATAATAATTAAGTAATGCCTGTTCATACGATATTGGTTGGCTTGAGGAATTGCTATCTCCATCCGTAAAATGCCATTCTCCCATCGCAACATATACAAAGGAATCAATTAAAATTCCTGACAGATGATAGCTCGAATAAGAATCATCTCTGATCGTTCTTATGTGCTTACAAGTAGCACACAATAACCCATTAGATGAGCTGTTCTTTCCCTTTATTGCTTTTTGCTCAGACTTAGGATCTGTTGTTCTCCAGTTTCCTCCCATATTCGTATCTGGATATTTGTATGAAACACTACCACCCAAACTTGTCTGCGGAAACGCTGGTAACACTTCAAATTTCATCCCATCAGAAAAGGCAATTTTAACAACCTGACCATCTGCCCTAATATCGCTTCTTGAATAGGAAGTTTCAATCGCGTTCTTCACAGCCTGTAAAAGTCGAGATTGCCCATTCCATTTAGAATATGAGTACCGATTATATTCAGCTTCCGGAATTTCAACAAGTATATCTATGTCGCTTGTATTTATTGCTGTGTTTCTTCCATAAGAACCAACATAGAGACTATGTGTGGTTTCACTCGTTGAATTCCAAAACTCTTGATTTATAGCTTTCGTAACCGTATGATATCTGCTTGCTATGCTTTGACGCGTTACTAAAGGGATAATGTTATCATGTCTTATTACGTTTGAACTCATAATTATTTCTCCATTTCATTTTTGCCTTTTGATTATCAGGAAACTCTATTCGAAAGCCGCCAGAAACCACAACATCTTCTTTTCGTTATATCAGCTGTATCAGCACTTATTATTGTCATAAGCTCCTCTGTCTTCGGCAACCATAATCAATTCCTGATTATTACTCTCTTTCAGTACCTCACTATAGTTAACTACCCGATGCTCCATATCATTGTTGTCCGTCCAGAGGTCACACTGAAGCATTACAGTAGCAACAGCGTCATCCATGCCCTCCGTCGGTTATTTATGTTTCTTAAGGAGCACCACTATCCTCCTGAAGGTATGGAAGATGCTGTTCAAACAGTAATGACTCAGTGTGAGCTGTGGACTGATAGAACAGATCTATAGTTTTGCATAATTATCGTAATTGAACCACTTCGATAATTAGCCTAAACCTTATTTTCCCACTCCACAAGGTGGGTGCAGGGTGGGTGCAAAGTGGGTGCACTTTTTAACGTTATCCATCCTGTGCACTCGACCCTAGAGCGTTGATATGTTTCCTCAAACAGCAAAATCACGCTCAAAAACCGCGAGAACCCAGCTTAAAGCCGCCATACGCTAAACCTTTTAACGATAACCCTCGCTAACCCCTGCTACACAAGGGCAAATTTGCACCCACCTAATCAGCCTTTGACATCAATACAACACTCTCGACGTGGATTGAGAGAACTCCAAGTATAGCTACACTTTTTTGAGTGCACACTATGGATAGTGGGTGCACTTTTTAACGATAGGAAAAGGCTATCGTTAAAAGGTTTACGTTTGCTTAATAGCTTGAGTTTAGCATAAAAACAGCCTAGAGAGGATTCCCCCTAGGCTGACTTTTGTAACATTTCAAATGCTCACATTCTTTTGGCTTTTACGATGCCCTTTCAACATCCACACTAATCTCTGATTTAAAAGTTACGTTGAACCTATCCTCGTAAACTTTTATTTTCTTGATGTACTTTCTTACCAGCTTCTCATCATACTCACTAATATCGTGACGTTCATTTTTCAGAAAATCTTCCATTTCTCTGATTCGTCTTTTAGCATCTTCTTGACCTGCTTTTTCTATAAGAAGCTGCTGTTTCTTACCTTTAAGCTCATCAATCTCATCAGCTATTTTCGTGTAGTCTTTTTTAGCTTTAAGCAAGGTTAGTAGTATCGCTTGTTTGTCTGCAATTTTTTTATCAACCGTTTCAATCTCACTTAAGTTGTTGCCCGCGATAATTTCTCTAATATTGTTATTCAACGTATCCAATACTTCATCCGGTATACTAAACACCTTGTTTATGGCTTTCACTGTAGCAGACTGCAGTTCGTTCTCTTGTACTGTCGGAGCATCGCAAGCACTAGGACCGTTTTTCACTCTGGTGCAACAACGCCAGACAACAGAATGCACTCCTCGATTGTTCCAAGCAATTCTTCTGTAAATATCCCCGCATTTAGAACAAACACATAGGCTGGATAAAGCGTACTTGCTGGAATAAACTCTTCTTTTTTTGTTCTCCTCACCGCTAAACATGTTGGCTCGTCTTACCATTTCTTCTTGAACTTTAAAGAAAATATCTCTTGGAATAATAGGCGTGTGGCTATCTTTTACATAATACTGTGGTTCTGTTCCATCATTTTTTATACGAACATGGTTAATAAAATCTGTCGTGATGGTTTTTTGTAAAAGAGCATCACCAATATATTTTTCGTTTTGCAAGATGCCTTTAATATTAGATAAATTCCATTTTAAATGCCCGGCACCGTTTTTAATGCCGTCTTTTTCAAGGCCCTCCGCTATATCTCTAAGGCTTGCTCCTTCTAAATATTCTCTATAAATCCTTCTTACGACTTTTGCTTCCTTTTCAAGAATTACGAGATTCCCTTCATCGTCTTTTGTGTATCCTAAAAACCAGTTATGGTTGATTTGCACTTTGCCTTCCTGGTAGCGGAACTTAAGTCCAAGCTTCACATTCTGAGAAAGCGACGCGGATTCCTGTTGAGCTAAAGAAGCCATGATAGTAAGCAATAGTTCTCCGCTTGCTTCCATGGTGTTGATGTTTTCTTTTTCAAAAATGATCGGAATGTTTTTGTCTTTCAACTGTCTAACAAACTTTAAACAGTCGATAGTGTTTCTCGCAAAACGGCTAATCGACTTAGTGATAACCATGTCTACTTTGCCACTCATGCAATCGTGGATCATGTCGTTGAAACCGACACGTTTTTTCGTGCTAGTTCCTGAAATACCGTCATCAGCGTAAATGCCAGCAAACTCCCAGAGAGGATTTCTTGAAATATAATCCGTATAATGCTGAACTTGCGTGTCATAACTTGTTGCCTGTTCTTCACTGTCAGTACTGACACGACAATACGCTACTACTCTTAACCTCGGCTTATCTTTATGCTTATCTACCGTATTCCCCGCTATTTTTCTTGGTGGAATAATTGTAACGTTGGCACTCATTTTACACCTCCCTTGATTTGACTGTACGCGTATACTGCTTGCCGATAAGGATCATCGTATTTCTTTTCTACCTTTTCTAACTGGTAGCTTGTAATAAGCCGAATTTCCTTTATTGGCTTAGGCTCTTTATAACGATGATTCCTGATAGCATTCTCATGCCTTATTTGTTGCACTTGTCTAAACATATCCTCATCGATAATCTGAGGATAAAACTCTGTTCCTAAATACAATTTCTTGCTAAGAATTTTGCCCGTGACTGGCCAATCCCTTTTTATACCTGATTTTTTAGCAGCTTGAGAAATATTTTTAAATTCAAGATAGAAACGAAAAAACTCTCTTACTTCTTGAGCTTTTACTTCATCTATAACCGCTTTACCGTCTACTATTCTGTAACCATATGGGATGCGTGCCATGTTTCTTTCACCTCTTCTTCTAATTCCAATCCGCATTTCAAATGAAAAATAAATTCTGTTCTGCTTTTAACTACGACATCGTCTACAAAATCTAGAAAATCCTCGTCCTTAAACTCGCTAAATACTTCTGTGACGCTTACGAACCGTTGAAGTTTTTGCGCCTCGTTTAAGTGCGTTAAGTTACCGTTTAAACTGTTAGAAAGCTTAAGTTTTTCCTTAAGACAAGTATCTATTTCCGTTTTAAGCTGATTGCTTTCTAGATAGTAGGAATCCATCTCAATGTAGCCACCGGCTAAAAGCTTACTGAGTACTTGCTCTTGTTCTTGCAATTTAGCTATTTTTTCTTCGAGTTCGATAACTTTGTTCAAACCGTCTTTACTATTCACGTTTCTTAAGCTTTTTATGAAAGGCGTTAATATTTGAGCAGATGCTGCTTTGAACTTGTTAAGCATTTGCAGGAAGGAAATTTTAAGATAACTTTCCATAACAGACTTTTGTGAACAAGCATGAATATCTTCAAGATGCGTTATACAAACCCATATACCATACGCCTTATTATGTTGATAAATTATTCGTCTTTTACACTTGCTTCCACACTCACCACAACGAATTTTACCTGAAAACGCATAAAGCTTATTGTACTTACCACTACCACATACTATGTTATTTTCATTTCTTCTCCACGCGATAATCTCTTTTACAAGATTAAAAGTTTCATGACTGATGATAGCCTCATGATGGTTTTCAATAACATACTGTTTTTTCTCACCACAGTTTTTATGACGGTTAAAACTATCATCCGTGTATGTTTTCTGAAAAATCACATCCCCTGTGTATGTTTTATTAGTCAAAACAGCGTTCACGGTACTTGAAGTCCAGCTTCCGCCCTTTTTAGTTGGAATCTTTTTATCGGTCAATACTCGTGCTATTGCTTTTCCGCCCATGCCGGAAAGAGCCATGTTGAAAATTTCTTTTACTACCCTGGCTTGCTCTGGAACTATAATCATTTTCTTATTCTCGTTTTTATACCCATACGCAGGGCAGGAAATGATGAAGCTTCCATTTTCGAACCTTTTTTGAATTGACCACATGCTGTTTTCCGAGATGGATCTTGACTCGCTTTGCGCAATAGAACTCAGAATAGAAAGCATAAGCTCCGAACTCATATGCTCGGTATCAATGTTTTCTTTCTCAAAATACAAATAAATACCAAGACCGGTAAGTTTTCTAACTATTTCAAGACAGTCAACCGTGTTTCTTGCAAGCCTACTAATAGACTTTGTAATAATCCTGTCTATCTGACCGCTCTGACAGTCTTTAAGCAGTTGTTTAAGACTTTCACGCTTACCGATTTTCGTGCCGCTAATACCCTCGTCAAAGTAAAGTCCCGCATACTCCCAGCATGGATTAGACTTAATATAGTTTTCGTAATGCTCCTTTTGCACTTCTAGACTGAGGAGCTGCTCATCACTATCACTAGAAACTCTCGCATACGCTGCAACCCGCGTCTTTTTCTCAAAACCAGTTTTTCGCATTGTAGAGTCTATTTTTATTATTTCTTTCACTATTTCCCCTCACTTTCAGCTAATACTATTCATCACTCTAAAAGCAGTGTTTATCAAGCTTTTAGCCCAATAATTCCTTGTAAAACGGGTGAAATTTTTCCCTGTTAAGACGGCTTATTTTTTCTTTTTCTTGCTCGCTGATAAGCCCTTTTTTAAAGAGTGAAGCGGTAAGTTTTTCGGCTATTTCAAAACGAAAATCCGCCTGCATACTCTCTTTTGTCCAAGCTCTAGCTTTAACATCCTTTAGCCCGTGAACATCATTACTTATTTGCATGATGCTCACCTCCAAAACGATGTTCTATATAGCAGGCGTGGCAGCAGTATTTTCGAGTCTTATTACCGTAAGAGATAAAAGAATTTTTGCAGTTAAGACAAGCACACTCATAGTTTGCCTGTCTTTTTACCAACTGTGTATGCTTACTCCACCACGTGTTTCTACACGCGTCAGAGCAGAAACGTTTAACTTTACGACCAGCATTCTGTTTAACAGGCTTAGCGCATAAATCACATAATTGAACGCTATTGCCAACATTTACGCCGCCAAGATTGTTGCGCTTACAGTAGCTTTTAACCGTATCAACTGAAAGATTTAACTGTTTAGCTATTTTCGTATAGCCAAACCCTTCACTACGAAGTTTCATTACTTGCTGTTTTTCTTTTATATTCATTTGCCTGTGCCTCCTTACATCACAGGCAAAGAAAAAACAGTGTTTTTTAACCTCTTGGCTTGATAATTTAACCTTAAAAAATAAAAAAAGCCCGAGGATTGCTCCAATGTAGGAACAAGCCTCGGGCTTTACATGTTTCAAACTGTTTTACAAGAGTTCGTTTACTCGTTTTTGTACCGTATCATAATCGTATCCGGCTTGAGTTAGACGCTGTTTTCGCATGCTACCGTTACCCCAAGTGCCTCGGATTACTTCACGGGCAAGCTCATCAACTGACTTTCTACAGGCTTTAACACCAAGAAGCTTATTAACTTTATTTTGCACGCTCGCATAATCGTATCCGGCTTGAGTTAAACGCTGTTTACGCTCATTTCCGTTACCCCAAGCGCCGTTAATAACTTCTCGCGCCACATCATCAATACTTGATGTTTGAGGAGCAGTGTATGAACCACCGTTTTTATATCCGTTTAATCCAGCGTTTTTAATAATGCTTGGATAATCCTTGTAAGCATAGTCCATGTCAACTCTGCCGGCTACTCCGGGAACGCTGCCGTTTGACGAGTATTGCCAAAGACCATATGAGCCTTGATAACTGCAGTGCGTGTTCCACTGTGCGATCCACAAAGCGTAACGGTTTCTAACATGAGCGGACACAAGATTATTAGCTACTGAAAGCGAGGTGTAAAAGCCTGCATAATACCCGTAAGTTTCCAGTTTGCTGCAAAAACTGGTAATCAGCGAATCGCAGAAAGCTCGCCCACGGTTAAGCTGGCTTTTCTCTTCCAAATCAAAGTAAACAGGATACTCAAAACTCTTACCTGAAAGCATGTTCACACAGCTTTGAGCCTCCTCAGCCGCCTCAAAACCAGAGTTTGCGTACGAATACCAGTAGGCTCCAACATCAAGACCGCATGTTTTTGCTTTACGATAGTTCTGTTCAAACCACTTGTCTTTGCATCCGATACCGTATCCTGCTCGAATGATCACAAACTCAACACCGGATGCTTTCACCGCGTTGAAATCAATGTCACCCTGCCATTCTGACACATCTATTCCTCTTTTACTCATGAGTATTGTCCTTCCTGTTCTTGTCGTGTAATTGTTCTAAAACGTTTTTTAATTTCTCAGGCACGGGAAGCCCCAGGTGAGCCGCGTTTTCGGTTAAAGATAATCCTTCGTTAGATAGGTAGAAGAAAATTACCGCGGTTCTAATCACGCTTCCTTGCTTCAAAACATGAAAATCTATAATGTTTGCTATACCAACAAGCATAAAAATGAGCACCTTTCTAAAAATGCCCTTAAAACCAATGCTGCTAGACAGTTTCTTATCCGTAACAGCACACATCACGCCTGTAATATAATCCGCAACCACAAATAAAACGAGCGCGAGGATCAGCCCGTCGCATCCGCCTAAAAAGTATCCCAGCCAGCCGCCTACCAGTGTGAAAGCCAGTTGAGCAATATTCCAAAATCCTCTCATAATTCTCCTTACAAGTTTTCCTAACATTTGCCAGTACTCTTATAAAAACAAAAAACAAAAAGTAGAAAGTAATAAAAAAGGGCAGGCATGGTTTAAACCACACCTGCCCTAGCATTTCAACATTTCAACATTTCAGCATTTCAACTGATATTATTTTTCAACACATGACTACTCCTTACCACCTTTTACACTTTTCCCAACCATTCCACCTTTTACACCTTTCCCAGCCGCTTCATCTTTTTCATCTTTTTCGTCTTTTTCGGCTTTTATTTTCAAAATCTCGTCGTTAAGTTCGCGTTCTCTAGAATTAAAATAGTCTTCTAACTGTTTCACATACGCTTCATATTCCATCGAGTTTTCCGCGATCACCGCCGAACGCATATCAGATAATACGCTTGCAACAATGCCTTCTATCATGTAAGTAGGTATTGGTATTTGCTTATTCAACTCGACTATTTTTTCGTTTAACTCAGCCTTATATTTTTGCACAGCTACCGCGTAGCTAATTGTCGGTTTTACCACTACTCTCCTCCAATCTTTTTAGAATAATATCCAGCTTGTGGCTGATTTCGCATAAAATTTTCGTATTATCAACTACAGGGGTTGTAATACTTTCTGTCACGTCTTTTGAGCGCGTGCCTTTATTAGCCACTATTTTGTTTGTGGGAATAATTAGTTTCTCCATAACAAATTCTCCCTTTATTCTCCCTATAACAAATTCTCCTCAACGCTTCACTTCCGCGCTTCCATCAACGTTTACTTCCGCGCTTCACTTCCGCGTTTTTTAATAGTATTTAACTTTCATGAGTATCCCGTTTTTAAACACCATGTGAGCGTTAGAACCCCATTTTGCAGCTTTACCATCCTGGTTCATTTCAATAATCTGCACATAGTTAATATCCGCGTCTACTCCTGCACCGTCTTGCCAAACAGGATCTATAATCTTGTTACCATGCATGTAAAAGTTGCATCCAGCGTGAATACCATACTCTTTATAAATGCTTTGTGAACGTGAAAAACACAGCATAGTAGCGTATGTTTCTTCATCAGCTGATTTACGCTGCGCGAAAGCCATATACTTTCCGTCGCTAGTAAGATGAAAAACTAGACCCTTGTGAGAATTATCTTCTTCCCACTCGCCGGTTCCAACATAGCCAATATACACGCCGTTACGGTAGAAGTTGTTCCCATTTTTATCAAAAACAGCTCTTTTATGATCCTCGTCAACTTCACCATCGTAAAGCTCTATCTGCCCGGGTGTTATTTGCACGTATTTACTCGAATGGTTAAACCCGAGAAGGAAACTGTTATAGTTTTGCTGCATGAAACTACCAAAATCACCTTTTTTAACCATTGAAGATATGGAATCTTCTACTATGGTTAGTTTAGAAATAGCCTTATCAGCCGTGAATTTAGCAGCCTCAATGTCTTTATCTTTAACTCTTGCCCAAGCGAACGTTCTAAAACTACTTATGCTGTCAGCTGAAACGTAATGCCACAGTTTGCTTGTTCCACCTTTATACGGGTGTTCAGACTCAGGATAATTTTCACCTTCAACCTCAATAATGTTAATATCTTCAGGCAGTTTAGACACGTATCCTGAAATTTCTCCTGAATACTCTTTTTTAATGCTATCAATCTTAAAACCATAATTGTCAAACGGAGACCAGTTAGTTCTAAAATGTAGCCAAAACTCGCCTGATGGAACAAACACTGTTGCACCAGAAATTTTTTCACCAGTTAAACCCGGTATAGCGTAAATTTTATCCTCATACTTGTAAAAAATGTCTACAAAATCGTCAAAAGCTGATTCCGTATGCGACTTCTCATTAAATTTTACGGCTAAACTTTCCTGCTTAACAATAAGCCTGTAAGCGTAGCCGGTTGACGTGTCGTAGAAAAAATCACCAACATGCTGCATTTTTTCACTATCAGTCAGCCACAAGCTCATAGGAGCGTTAAAATGGCTTGGAGTATACGAACCGTAATAGTTACCGTTTTTCTGTTTAAGACTATGGTTAACGCTTTCAACACCAGCCTCAATCTTACCGTCTGTAACATTCAGTTTCGTGTTGATTTCACTTATCGTGTAATAGTTTTCAAGCCTCCTACCAGTGTCTTTTATAGCCTCGTTTTTTGCTTTACTAATCTGCTTTTCTACCTGCGAAGTGTAAGAAACTGAAAGTTTTTCCGCGTCAATCGAATGCCCGATAATCCTGTCACCATACACCATGCCGTCAAGAGTCATCGCAGTACTGTAAGGGCCTGAAAAACCGTTATGGCTTCCAGCAATACCATTCATATTAACCTGTAAAACTTTTGTAGCAGTGTTCTTATCAGGCGTATCCATGTAAAGGTCACGAACCCACATGCCTTTACTATCGTATTCGCTTATCTTATAGCCGCTTTGAGAATATCTCATTTGCGCTTTAATATTATCTATCGCAGCTTTAACACGCTCATTATCAATTTTTCTAGTTTCAACCGCTTCTTCTTTTAACGTTTGAACAGCATGCGACACGTTTTGCACATACCCTTTAGAAATCCTGCTCGCAAGCACGATTCTAACTTCGCCTGGTTTTTGAATCGGTATAGTCTGTTTTACTACAGGAAACACACGATCCATGCCAAATTGTGGAGCGAGACAACGAACCCTATCCCCACACTTAATCGTCGCATAATGTAAACCTAACTCGGATAAGTCAACCGCGCTAAGGCTTATTTCTACATGCTCAAACTGGTTATCCTGTAACCATTTAGTAGCTTTGCGCATAAGATTAGTTGGAACTGTCACATTATTGAAATTAACAACTTTACAAACCCAGCCGAATGTTTTTTGCGCTTCACGAGATACTATATAGTTTTTCCCATTGTTTATTGAAGTAATATCAACATGCTTTTTAAGAACCTCGTTTTCACTATTCTCGTTTTCCAACTCTTTGCCGAGAGGAATAACCGCTGTAGTAACATCCTCTGCTGAAAGGTTTTCCGCGTATTCAAGCAGGTTCAAGCCGAAACTAATATGCTGGCTTGTAGCTTTACCCATTTCCTCCAAACGCAGGTAATCTAAGTAAAGTTTCCCGTCTTCTTTTCTAAGACGCAAATATCCGCCAAGCTTTTCAACCATTTTTCCCATAATCGCTTCAAGCGTTGTCTCGAAATTAGTAAACCTGTAGAGTGAATCATTCGAGTCAGATACTGTGACGAAACCAATTCTTATTTTCTTATAATCATCTACCTGACTGTTATGAGCTTGTAAAAGTTTTTCTAAAAGCTGGTAGGAACTCTGATCATGGTATTCTTTCTGAGGTTGAATACTATCAGCTAAGTAAGTTAACAACCCTACGCAAGTTACTTTCTTACTACCATATAAGTCTTTTACTTGTTCTCTAACCTCGCCGAAGAAAATCTCCTCATCGTCACGCCACACGCTTACTATTGATTTCCGGTTTTTAATAAGCTCGTAGCAAGGGTTTTGACTCGGGCAAGTAAACGTTAACGTTCCTGCAGTATTAAGCTCCAAATTTAACGTGATATCATCAAGTACCGCTTTGTCATCATTTGGATAGTAAATCGTATTATCATCAAGCATGATCCTGTACACTCACAACCACCCCCTTTTATAGGAAATATTTACCATCCCGTTTCCAACGAATGTTAAACTCATGTTTATTTTTGAACGAAGCTGTGGGAAACGGTTAACACCTGTTTTAATCTCATACTTTTTACCATTAGAATCCAGTAGCATACTGTTAGATGACAGGTTGTTAAATTCTGGAATCAGTGTCATGTCAAAATCGTGAACGAGTGTTATTTCACGCTTATCATCTACTTGCACACCCCATATTGTGTGAACACCATCCGAATCATCTACACTATACTTATATGGTTGCAGCTTATAGTTGAGTGTGAGAGTTGAATAGTTTTTATCCGATTTAAAATCACTAACCCACACTCGACCCTGATAGTAGAACAATGGTTCATCATCAAGAGACAGTTTCACACTCTTGCCGTGGATTAACGTTTTAACACTATGGCATGTTTCATTCCACTTGTTTTTGTTTGCGACAATGAATTCAAAACAGCCTTCACGCATCTCGTATAACACTTCACCGGCAAGACTTTCACTAATATCAATACTTTCCTGTCTGCCTGGTATTTGCAAATACTCTAATTTAGGTTCTGGAAGTTGAATGCGTGGACGGCTTGTAGCAACCAGCCCTAGATCGTTAAAACTATGCAACCCGTTTATTAGCATCCCATACACTTTTACCACCCCCTTGCTTTTCTTGTTTGAAGCTTAAAAAGCTCACTGTCCATCCTGTGCGCGATACCACCCACTAGTTCGCCAGTGTCGAGCACAATACTCTGGTTAGAAAACTGTGGAAAATACGCGTCCATAATCGCTAGAATCTGGTTCATAACACTAAGCATTTGCGTGTTTGCTCCAACGGTCATGTTTTCTAAACTATTCAACCCCATAATCACTTCCGGGCCTTTTTCACCGCCGCCAAGCATACGCCCGTTTTTCTCACCGAAAATAGTCGCCCCGTTTAACAGCATCGGCTTGTTCATTGCTTTCTTATACCAGTCGATAGCAAGATACGGTACAGACGGTGGCGTAAGAGAGAATTGTCCTTTAATACTAAAATGAGGCAGTTTAATATGAGGAAGACTAAGTTTTATGCCAGAGAAAAACCCTGTTATAGCGTCGATTACTGCTTTAACCTTGTTTTTCGCCGCTTCTATCGGAGTGATGATAGCGTTTTTAATACCATTCCAAACTGACACAACCGTGTTTTTAATACCGTTAAACACAGACTTAACCATGTTCGCTACTGAATTAAACACTGTTGAAATGCTTGTTTTAATACCGTTTACCACGCTCATGATCGCAGTTTTAATACCATTCCAAACACTTGTTGCCGTGTTTTTAATACCGTTTAAAACGTTAGTGAAAAACGATACGATACTATTCCAAACATTCATGAAAAAGTTTTTCACACTCGACCACAGTTTGTTCCAACTAGTGCCAAAGAAAGACAAAAACACGTTAAAAACGTTTTTTAACGTGTTAAATACTGTTATGAACGTGTTTTTAACCGCGTTCCAAACAGCAGTAAAAATTTCTTTTACACCATTGCAAAGCTGAGACCAGTTACCGGTAAACAATCCTATAAAAACGTCTAAAACGCCTGTGATTAAATCAAGAACAGTTTTGAAACTAGTAAAACTTAAATTTAAAGCGCCTTCAAACAGTGGAGCTAGAATAGCACACAAACCATTCCACACTGTTTTAAGCCCTTCAACAATACTCGTAAAATCAATACCAAGGCTTGACAGTTTTTCTTTAACACCATTAACAAAACCGGTGAAAGTTTCCTTAATTTTCTCCCAAACAGCAATAACACTGTTTCTAAACTCTTCGTTAGTGTTCCATAAGGTTACAAAAGCTGCTACCAGAACACCAATAACCGCAACAACCGCGAGTATTGGCGCAGATACTCCACCTAAAACAGCACCTAACCCTTCAAGAATACTAGAGCCGGAAGTAAAACTTGCGAACATTTTACCTATAAACAAAGCTAGTTTAGAAAACCCTTGTATAGCAACACCTATTTTAGAAATACACGTTCCAAGAACCACTAAAAAAGGGCCAACTGCCGCAGCAATCAACCCAAGTGTCACTATAAGTTTTTGGCTTTCTGGAGAAAGCTGTTTAAATTTAGAAAGCCATGCTGAAATTTTCTGCATTAATGGTGTTATGACGGGAAGTAAAACATTACCAATAGTCGCAGCAATATTCTGCAACTCTGTTTTTAGAATCTTCATAGAACCCGAAGCGCCCGCGGCTTCACGCCCAGCCTGCCCTTGAGCGTCAGCAGTCTGCTCCATAATAAGAGCCAAAGTAGCAGCCTGTTTCGCTTGCAAGCTCATCGCGCCTCTACCATCATGCAAACCCATGGCAAGAGCTTTAGCTTTAATAGTCGCCTCGTTAACACCCATACCATAATTGTCAAGCATCGCATTATTACCTTTAAGCGCGCCTGTTAAAGCAAGAACAGCAGACTCGGTTGTGCCACCAAACATAGCAGACAAGTCGCCTGCAAGAGCAACCAGCTTCTGACTCATCTCGGCTGCTTCAGCATCACTTTTCCCACCAATATTTTTCAACATCGCGCCCATAGTATTCGCATACTCTAAAGCTTGACCTTGAGCAATACCATAATAGGATTTCAAACTTCCTGACCATTTAAGCATCTTGTTAGCAGACTTACCGTAAATCTGCTCTGTCGCACCCATAGCATCCTGTAAGTCTGCTGCAGCAGTAAAACCAGCAGTACCAATAGCAGCAATCGGCAGCGTAACTTTCGTGCTTAAACTTTGACCAAGAGATGACATACCATCTCCTAGTTTCTTTATCTTTTTGCTCGTACTATCAAACTGGCTACTAAGCTTGGTTAAACTAACACTACCTACCTGTTTTAATTTTTCTTTTAAACTATCAAGATTATTTTCTGTTTCAACAATCTCACGCTGCAACGCATCATACTTGTCTCTACCAAGCTCCCCGTTTTCCAACTGTACTTTAGCCTGCTTATCCGCCTGTTTCAAAACGTTAAGCTTATTAGACGTTTCTTGGATTTCTTTCTGCAAAAAAGCCTGCTTTTGGCTTAGAAGCTGCGTGCTTGTCGGATCAAGTTTCAAAAGCCTATTAACATCGCGAAGCGACTGCTCGGTTGAGCGAATAGTCGAATTAACCTGTTGTAAAGACTTATCTAAGCCTGTAGTATCCCCACCAATTTCAACAGTAATACCTTTAATCCTGCTTGCCATAACTTCACCTCCTTTGACTCTTAATTTACGCGTGAAAAAATTCAGATTTTCTGTTTAATACCGCAATGTGAGAATGTTTGGTTCTCGTCTAGAACCTGTCGAATTCTGTTTGGCTTGCGAGCTTATCGTATTTCACATTATCGTTTGCTTTCTCCGTCCACATGTCTAAAATCATGCCGATGGTTAAAAGATCCAGTTCTAAAATACTAATCCCAATTTCGGTGCATCTAAGAAGAAACAACGCGGTTGTCATTTGCCGTGTTGTTGCTTTAAATTTTTTTTAGATTTTACTTCAGTTTCCAAGTTTGCTCCCCAAAGTTCTAGAATTTCAGGAAGAATCTCGTAGATAGAAAACATTTCAAACTCGTCAAGCCACTCATCAATACTTGCTGGAATACTATTATCCGCGTGATAAGCCATGATATAGGCTACGTTTTCAAAAATTTCAAGATCTGCTATTTCAAAAACACCCTCGTTGTTTTTGAAAGACTGCTCTAATTTTGATAGGTCTTTGAAAATATCACGCTTGAATTTGATACGATACAGTCTTGGAATAGTGGCGGAAGAACGAAACTTCACGTCTTTACCATTTACTTTTACTGTTTTTTCTAACACTTTTACTCCTTTAAAACTTATTTGATTTCCGAGTTAACTTGCGGAACGTACACGCTCTTATACCATTTCTCATAGGTTTCTTTTGAAGTAGTGTCACCACTCCTAGATTTCACCAAACCATCTTCTCTAGGATCAGCCGTAAGCGACAAAGTTTCCGTACCCGGTTCTATAGTGTCTTCCTTAGTTTCTGACTCGATAGACGGTCGTGTTGCTGAACAGTTATATAAAACGTGTCTGATAGCGTTCACGTCACCGTCAAACTCAAAAAGAAGCGCGAACTTTTCCGCTTCACCGGTAGTTGCTTTTTCTACCAGCACACCGTTTTTATCAAGTTTTTCTTTTAATATTTCCGTTCTAAACCATTCAGGTATAAGAGCCATTTCCAAGTCGCCACTGTAACCGTTGTTCGCAGTCGACCTGAAGTAGACAATCCCGTCAGTGTAAAACGGTGAGGATTCACCTTCCGCATCAAGGCTTATGCTCACAGCTCCAGGAATAGGTTTAGGCGTATCATAGTTAAAACTTCCGCCTGCGTCTTTTTTAAGTTTTGCCGCGTACACGTTTTTAAGATTGTATTTAACCTTGTTTCCCATTTATTGTTACCTCCATTTCAAAAATGTAGAGTGTTTCATAAAGCTGTTCCGACTCTATGAACGCTTCTGTTTTGTTATAAAAAATGCCGTGCCTATCAAGCACGGCCTCAACTTGTTCTTCCAGCACGGGATTCTTATAGTCTGCGTATAGTTCAATATGAACTTCGTTTGCTTTAAAATACGTTTTCCCGTCTGCAGAAAAATTACTGCTCGCAGGCGTTAAAAACAGGAGGAAAGGCGGATTAGGGGATTCTCCCTCAGCAAAATGATGGTAAGCAAAAGGAAAACCTATCTCCCTCATAATGTTTAAAAGATTACCCATTTTTAACCGCCTCCTCTATTTCTTTTTCAAAACTTCGTACTGCTTTACTTTCAGCCTCAGCAATGTGTGCTCTTGCTTCCACGCGTCCGCCGCCTCGTTTAGCATGACCGTACTCTAACAAGTGTGTAAGCTGATACTTGTTTCTAGAATGCACTACGAGAACTAGCCTGCTGCCTGTTTCGTTTAATGTTTTAACCGCCCAACTTTTCGCATACGCTCCAGTTCGTTTAGGAGCTGTCATGTTAATTTCTTCTTTTGCTGTTTTACCAGCGGTTTTTACTGCTTCTTTTACTTTCCCGGTTGTAACTTTCGCGTAAGTTTTAAGCTCTCTAATAACTTCTTTAGAGAGGCTGCCAATACTTACTTTGCTCACTTTTTACACCTCTTACAGTGAAGTTTCAGGCTTTTCTTCTTATAATTCATGTGGTCAACACCTAAAATCTCATAAACCGTATCACGGAAAATAACACGATACCTGGTGGATGATATTGCAGCGGTTTCTTTCGAATAGCGGATAGTAAAATCTATTTTTGACTCATCCCACACGTTTCCCGCAGAAGTCTGCTCCATTGGACTTTCAGCACTCACCGTGGCGTAACACTCGTAATATTTACTCCACTTAATCTTATGATTACCAACCTCATCAACTTCAACACTGTTTTTAAGCAGCACAATACGCTCGTTTAATAAACTTATTCTCATTTAAAACCCCGTTTTTCTAACAGTAAAAAGCATCGAACGTAAAGTGAGCATAAGCGCGTGGTGGTCGGCTTCTTCCCGATGCTCATACAAGTAGCCTGTAGCGTATAAGACTGCGAGCCGATACTCGTCAAAGTTTTCACTAATCAAACTAGTATCGTTTTTACGAGCTACTCCCTGGCAGAGTTTTTCAGCAGAATGAATAAGGGTGTTGATAAGCTCATCATCTTCTCGACTATCCACCCTAAGATAGTTTTTTGCTTCCTCAACTGTAACTATCATCAACACCCCTCCTTAACTTTTAACCGTCTTTTAAGCTGCTACGCTTGTTTTAACAGGCAGAATCTGTACTGCTTCTTTAAGCACGAGTTTGCCGTCTACACGCTCTTTAGCAACGAAACCTATCATGCCGTTTCCAGCGAAAAGCTCGGTAAGCTCTTTAAACGAGCGTGAACCACGATCACCAATGTTGTAGTACGAGTAGTCTCCAAAAGCCACCATGTTTTCAGGCGCGTAAGCAGACGTGTATACCGGGTATCCGAGAATCCTGTTCGGCTCATCATCCTGGTATGAAGGCTGCCAAACGTACGCGCCATTATTGTCTTTAAGTTTTCGTATGCTCGCGACTGTTTTATCGTTCATAATAAAACTCGCGTTTTTACGGTATGGTCGCCTCAAAGCGTGAATAAGATCAATCAGATCATCAGTTTTAATACTGGTAGTTTCTTTAAGGAACGTGCCGCCGTCTTTCTTGTTGAAAATACCAGTTGGTTTTCCAACGCCATCCCCGTTAAGAAAAGCGTCTTCCTCAGCGTTAGCCAGCGCCATGCCGAAGGATGTGAGAAGATGATTCTCGAGGTTAAACGCATTATCATGCAAGAGTTCTTCAGTAACTTTTACTGCAACGTGAAGCTTATGAGCGTCAAGCAGGATTTGCGCGAACTTGGAATCCCCAAAGTTAAGGCTTGCGCCTTCTTCAATCCAAGCTGCTGCAGGATCACTCATCGCAACATTAATCTTATGCTCTCCACTAGTGGTAATCGTGGTAGCAAGAGAGCGAATAATGTTTTCTTCTTTCAACGTTTCAATCAGACGATTATCGTATTCTTCCGGCACAAGATACCCGCCGTCAGCGTCCACGCCTTCCTGCAACACGTTATCGACTCGTTTAAAATTACTTCTAAGAGCTGTAAGCATTGCCTGCTTATACTCGTCACGCGCACGACCTTGTTTTTCAAGGTTCACACCTGTTTTCATAGGTTTTGCAACAATCGCCTCAGATGTTGGTTTTGAAAGCTCCTTATCCATTTTTTCCATCTGTTCCAAGCGTTCAATTTCCATACTGTAAGCTTTCACTTTCGCTTCCATCTCATCATAGGTTTTCGCGTCTTCTTCTGAAATAAGCCCGTCCTTGTCACGTTTAGACTCAAGGAAAGCTTTTGCACCCTGCCAGGCCTTGTTACGTTTCTCAACCATGTTTGAAATAGTGTTCATCATGTTTACCTCCAATTTTTGATTAAAAAAAGACGATCCATAAGATCGTCTGCACTAATATTGTTTGTTTCCTTACCGCTTATCCGGCAGGCTTTAGATATTTTTTCCAATAACGTGTTTTGCACGCTTGCTTTCGAATACAATGTTGAAACTTGTGGTATGCCAATATCAGTGGTTTCACCTCTAGTTAAAACACCGTCCGCGAACCCGAGTTCTACCGCCTTGTTAGCATCCATCCACGTTTCCGAATCCATTAAATGCGACAGTTTCACACGGTTAAGCCCTGTTTTAATCTCGTAAGCGTTAATAATGGACTCTTTTACCTCATCAAGCATTGATATTGCTTTTTCCATTTCGTTTCTGTTGCCAAAAGCAACAGTCATAGGATTATGAATCATAAGCATTGACACCGGGCTCATATAAACCTTTGTGCCAGCCATCGCAATAACCGATGCAGCAGACGCCGCAATCCCATCAATCTTGACCGTCACACAACCCTTGTAATCCATGAGCATGTTATAGATTTGTGCCGCAGCCACACAATCGCCGCCAGGCGAGTTAATCCACACGGTAATATTTCCACTACCAGCGTTTAACTCGTCTTTAAAAAGTTGTGGTGTAATATCATCATCAAACCATGATTCTTCAGCAATCGTACCGTTAAGAAACAGTGTCCTCTCAAAAATCTCATTATTCTCACTGTTGACCTTCTGATTTTTCCACTGCCAAAACTTCCTCATTACCTTTTTCCTCCTTTCCGCTACTGTTTGCGAACGCTCCCGCACGGTTAAGCGGGAGCATGTTACCGTTAATCAAATACAAGTCACCACCCTCACAGGCGGGAATCTTATCCAAGTTTTCTAACTGTCTAATATCGTTCGCGCTCATCCAACCGTTTTGACGAGCGGTAGCATAACCATTCATACGACTCTGATAGTCTCCTCGAAGAAGACCATCCACGTTAAACTTCACATAATAAGTTTCTTTCTCCTTATCAGTAAAAAGCCGCCTCGTAATAGACTGTTCAAACCGCGCCACCCAAGGATCCAGCGTGTATTTCACAAACTCCAACGACTGCTGCTCAATATTAGAAAAACTCGATTTTTCCAAATCACCAACCATGTGTGGTGGGACTCTAAAAATACGAGCGATCTCGTTAATCTGAAACTTACGAGTCTCAAGAAACTGTGCTTCGTTAGGCGAAATAGAAATAGGCGTATACTTCATGCCTTCCTCTAAAATCGCTATCTTATGCGAGTTAGAACCCGAGAACCCCTTATTCCAACTATCCCTCATACTTTGAGGATCTTTTACTGTTCCGGGGTATTCCAAGATTCCGCTTGGTGTAGCACCGTTAGCGAAAAACGATGCACCGTACTCTTCCGTGGCTATCGCCATGCCGATAGCGTTTTTTGCCATCGCAATAGGCGAATAGCCAACAAGACCGTCAAAACCAAGACCGGGAATATGAAGCACGTCAAAGGGTTTAAGTTTCACACTCGTTTCTTTACCCGCTAAAACATCACTATCATTTAACGTATACTCGTAAAAAATTTGACCACTCTCATCCCGGTCAACTCTCATACGATCAGGCATTAAAGGGTATAAGCCCAAAACCTCGCCTTTACCGTTTCGAATAATCTGCGCGTAAGCATTACCCCATAACAGTAGATGCGTCATCAAGGTTTCTCTAAACACGAAGCTTGTCATTTCAAGATTCGGCTCATCATGAAGCACCTTATACAAAGGATGTTTAACCGCTTTAGCCGTACCCGTACTCGTCCGCTCATACACGTGAAGCGGCAGACTCGCCACCGCTTCAGACAGGATACGCACACACGAGTAGACAGCTGTCATCTGCATCGCTGAACGCTCATTCACCCTCTTACCGGACGAGGACGTACCCATTAAGAAACGATAACCGCCGCCTAACATCTTGTTTTCAGGCTTATCTCTGCTCTTAAAAATCTTACTGAAAATGTTCATACGCACCTCCTTACATGAATAGGATTCCTCGACTGTCATACACACTTTCCGTATTTGCATTACCGCATCTGATAGCACGGTCAAGTGCCATGATGGTTGCGATAGCACCATCAATTTTCTCGGTTGATTTTTCCTTATCGCATTTAATGTTTCCTGCAGGATCTGTCCTAATAAATATGTTGTCCATGTTCCAGCGAAGCACCGGATGCCCTGCGTGTGCGATTTTCTGCTCGAGTGTAAGCTTCATAAGCTCCTTGGTAGGCGGACTCATATCCTTGAATCCCTGTCCGAACGGGACCACGGTAAACCCCATGTTTTCAAGGTTTTGCACCATTTGCACCGCGCCCCAACGGTCGAAAGCAATCTCACGAATATTGAAACGTTCACCTAAAGTTTCGATGAATTTTTCAATAAACCCATAGTGAACAACGTTCCCTTCCGTAGTTTTAATAAACCCTTGTTTTTCCCACACGTCATAAGGCACGTGATCTCGCTTCACGCGTAAACTCAAGGTTTCTTCAGGCACCCAAAAATATGGTAGGATACGAAACTTATCCGACTCATCTTCTGGTGGAAAGACCAAAACAAAGGAGGTAAGGTCGGTGGTGCTTGAAAGGTCAAGACCCCCGTAGCAGACCCTGCCCTCAAGTTCTTCCTCATTCACCTGAAAACCGCAAGCATCCCACTTTTCCATCGGCATCCAACGAATAGACTGTTTCACCCACTGGTTAAGACGAAGCTGACGGAAAGCATTCTCTTCACCAGGATTTTGCCTGGCTGACTCGAAAGCAGCCTTAACTTTCTCCATTTGCACCGTAACCCCAAGAGAAGGATTAGCTTTCTTCCACACCTTAGGATCAGTCCAATCATCCGAATCTTTTGCACCATAAATCACTGGGTAAAAAGTTGGATCAATTTTCCTACCCTCGAGAATATCCACTGCTTTCTGATGCGTCTCATAGCAGATTGAATGCGTATCCGTACCAGCCGTGGTAATCAGAAAATATAGTGGCTGCATGCGAGCATCCCCGGAGCCTTTAGTCATCACGTCAAAAAGTTTACGGTTAGGCTGCGTGTGAAGCTCATCAAACACAACACCGTGAATGTTAAACCCGTGTTTAGAGTAAGCTTCAGCCGACAAGACCTGGTAGAAACTGTTAGTTGGTAGGAAAATAATACGTTTTTGCGAAGCTAAAATTTTAACCCTACGATTAAGAGCCGGACACATTCTAACCATGTCCGCCGCCACATCAAACACAATTGTTGCCTGCTGACGGTCCGCCGCACAACCATAAACTTCCGCTCGCTCCTCATTATCCCCACAGCATAAAAGCAAGGCTACTGCAGCAGCAAGCTCACTCTTACCCATCTTCTTAGGTATCTCAATATACGCGGTATTAAACTGACGGTAACCATTCGGTTTAACCACGCCAAACAAGTCCCTAATAATCTGCTCCTGCCAGTCAAGGAGCTTAAAAGGCTTACCCGCCCACGTTCCCTTCGTATGCGTTAAACATTCAATAAAACTTACAGCATAATCCGCTAAATCCTTACTATAAGTTGAATCTTCTTTTTTAAACTTAGTAACCTCGTATTTTTGCAACTTAAGCTCCTCCTTTCTTTAGGCATAAAAAAAGACGCCTTCAGCGTCCACATCATTTCTTATCTTTCCTACGAGAAACAGGGCCTAAAAAGCCCTGCTACTTTTAATAAAACTTCAGTTTCTAGTTTCTAGCGTCAAGGATCATTTCTAAAGCCTCGTTTGCAAGCTTTGTTGTTGGCATAATATCCCAGCCTCTATCGTAGTTTGCGATAACCTTGTTATTGTTTTTCAAAGTAAGCTTGGAAATTCTTCCCTGGTTAATCCCATATTCGCTTGGCTCTTCAAAAACCTTCATGCTGTAGCTTACAACCTGATCTTCTACTTTAAGCGTATCTTGTTCCCACATGGTTTTTCTCCTTTGTTTCTGTGCTTTTTGTTAGTACTATATATCACTCTAAAAGCACCTAATAGCAAGTCATAAATGAGAAAAAATCGCAGGTAATTCCACGATTTTTCTTTGGTTTTTGCCAATTCTGTTTTTAGTTTCTTGCTTGTTTAATCGCTTGGTAGGCTTTTTGAATATCCTTGTCCAAGGTTTCAGCATCCGCAAACAGTTCAAACTCCGTATCGTTGAGTTTTCCTCCGCTTACCTTCCAAAGCTCCTCGTGAGCTTTACTGGCGCAGGTTTTTGCTGTTTGTGCAATGTCGAGCATGCTGATAGCCGAACTAATTTTCCCTTCTTCAGCTTTTTTGATTGCGTTTAGCGCGTAGCGTCTGCATGTTTTAACTTCGTTTGTAAGGTTTTGTAAGATTTCTTTTTTCATAAGGTTTCTCCTTTGTTTCTGTGCTTTTTGCTGATACTATATATCACTCTAAAAGCGCGCAATAGCAAGCTTTTAAGCCAAGAAACACCGGGTATTTACACGTTTTTCCCCACCAGTTTTCGCTAATTTTTTTACTCTTAAAAACCGTTAAAATGTTTCTAAAATCATGCTGAAATAATAATCACCCAAAAATCATCTACTACAGTAAAACATGCTTTTACAAAAACCTCGTTCTCTTGCTCTAAATTCGCGAAAATTTCTTCAACCAAAGAGCCTGTAGTACAGTCTTCACTCAACTCGTACGCCTGGTCTTCACTCGCATACAGCATTACGCTCACCCCCGTTTCTAAAAGCGCAGGAGCCTTCTAAACGGGAAAGCATAATTTTCCTGTCTTGTTTAAACTCGTCTCCTATAAACCCGAGTCTAAGAAGGAAACATCTGAAAGCATACTTATCGTTAACTGTCTCACGCTTACTATTATTTACGCGTTTAATTTCCACGCTCATTTTACAAAGACTGTTTATAAACTTCGCATAGGATGCCAAGCCTGGTTGGTTAGCCTGCTCAAACCAAGGAAAAATAAGCTTATCATCTTCTTCCTTAATATTAAGACTGTTCACTCCTAACGCTTTTTTAATAAGATCGCCCTTATTATCAAGTATTTTCTTAAGCTTTACCACATCAGCCTTATCTTTAGGAAACTCAACACTAAAATATTGCGTACCATCACACGCGCAGACTGGAAGACTTATACCATAGTCAGCGTCTAACATGTTTTTTAAATCATCTAAATTTTCTTCACTACTACACGTGACCGTACCATCTTTACTAATGTTGAAAACACCTATCTTGTAAGACATACTTGGAGTTTTTAAGTAAACAGCCTTTACTCCTGTAGAATCCTCTATAGCTTTAATAAGCGGCTGCCTATCTTTTCCTTTTAACCCGTATTTTAATTCCATTTTGCCTCCTTTAGGTTTTTTCGGGTACATATATAAATCACTCTAAAGAAGGTTTTTATCAAGCGGTCGTAAACTATTTTTCATATAAAATACGAGTCTTACTTGTTAGTAAATACTTCAGTAAACGAGTATTCTTTACCGCCTCTTAAAACTTTCACACTCTTATCATTTCCAATCTGCTCAATATAACGTTTCACAATCACGTCACAATATTTCTCGTCAAGCTCGATAGCGTAGCAGATTCTACCAGTCTGCTCGCAGGCTATAAGCGTGCTACCACTTCCAGCAAACGGATCTAACACAAGCGAGTTCGTCATACTCGAGTTTTTAATCGGATACGCTAAAAGAGCTATTGGTTTCATGGTTGGATGATCAGCGTTTTTCTTAGGCTTTTCAAACTCCCAAACTGAAGTTTCTTTCCTACCCGCGTACCACTTGTGTTTACCTTTTTTCTTCCACCCATACAAACATGGTTCATGCTGCCACTGGTAAGGGCTTCTACCCAACACCAGCGACGGTTTCTTCCAAATACAACAACCTGAAAGATAAAACCCCGCGTCCTGGAATGCTTTTCTAAAATTCAATCCCTCCGTGTCAGCATGAAACACGTAGATAGATGCATCATCTGCCATCGCCTGCTCCATGTTCACGAACGAGTTGAAAAGAAACTGGTAAAACTTATCATCCTCCATATTATCGTTTTTGATTTTCCCAGCAGAACCCTCATAGTTCACGTTATAAGGCGGATCAGTAACCACCAGATTCACTTTAGTATTCTCAAGAAGCGTCTTATATGTTTCTAACTTAGTAGCATCACCGCAAATAACACGATGCCTGCCAAGCGTCCATATGTCACCTGTTTTAGAAAAGCATGGTTCTTCCAATTCTTTTTCAACATCAAAATCGTCTTCGTTTACGTCTTTATCAGCATCAAAAATACTGGAAAGCTCCGCCTCGTCAAATCCGAGAAGATCAAGGTTAAAATCAGCTCCTTCAATCTCCGACAATTCAACAGCTAATAGCTCATTGTCCCAGCCTGCGTTAAGTGAAAGCTTATTATCCGCAATAATATAAGCACGCTTTTGTGTTTCAGTTAAATGGTTTTCTTTCACGCACGGAACTTTTTTAAGACCCAGTTTTAATGCCGCGGCAAGCCTGCCGTGGCCTGCGAGAATCGTATTATCTTCCGCCACTAGAATTGGGGATAGAAAACCAAACTCGCGAATACTTGCCGCTATCTGAGATACTTGTGCCTCAGAGTGCGTGCGAGCGTTTCTCACATACGGGATAAGCTCACTTACGTCAGCCAGATAATACTGCATTTCTTTTTCCATAAGCTTTCCTCCCGTTAGAAAAGACCCCAGCAAGCCAGCTTTTCAAAACCACCCACCGAGTCAATATAATCTTTCGCAATTTTCACAATCTGCGAATACGGTTTACCATCAACCATTTCATCCCCGATAGCACAAGAAAACTCAACCACCCGGCCGGTTTCCTGCGCTTTCAAAAACGCGTAAATGTTAACCGACACGTCAGCTTTCGTAAGATCTTTACCATGAAGTCCGCCGCCCGTAACAGCATAAGCCATGTCTGACCCGAGTTTTCGGTTAACCGCTCCCGTATCCACGCTGATACCACCCGTCCAGTCGCCTAAAGGATTAACAAACGCATTCGGATAGTCTTTCAATAAGTCTTCTCGTTTAGCGTGAGATTGGCAGATGATAAGCTTTTCACCATCAAGAACATACTTGCCGTCATACGGATACTTTTCATAAACCTTTCGAGCAATAGCCGAGAGTTTCTTCTGCTCGCCTGTTAGTGGCATGCCTTTAAAAATCCCGTTATCGCCACAGCGAACCATGCCGTTTTGGTTTTGGCTTAAATGCTTATCCTGTGGCACGACCGTAATATCAATCTTTACTTTCCCTGGGCTTAAACGGTGGATAATATTTTTAATATCCTTAAACTTAAACATCACCGTGCTTTCAATACACACGGCACACTTACCATGCCCGAGCATCACTTCAACAGCAATCTTCGGGTTCTCATCAATCTTGTAAGCCAGATCAACAATTGCTCCGGCAATACGATCCGCAATCTTGTCCGGGTGACTTGGATTTACTTTTTCTATCATAATTTTTTCTCCTAAATGTTTTTACGTGTTAAAAGCAGGCGTTCCATTAAATCGTTTTGAGGTGAAACACCATCAAACTCAGTCGAACAGTTTTCTTTCACAATCTGGAAAATCTCATTCCAAAGCCTGACCGCCTGATTCATGTAGTTAATACCAATGTTGATAAAAGGCGATGGTATCGGTTTTCCCGTGGTTGGATGCTTGGAAAGAAACCCGAGTTTACTGGTTACTTCCTCGCATTGAATCCAACGAGCACAGCTCATCGCATACCGTTCAATAAGAGGAGATGGCACTTTACTGCTCACACCAATGTCTTTTAGCCACTTCCATGTTTCTTCAAAAATTTCTTTAGCCTGAAGCTGAGTACCGTCTTTTTGTGTGGCGGATAAAAACTCGTGAGGCTGAGGCATTTCAGCGCCTTCAATCTCCGGAATATCAAGAACGCTTAAAGGCCTGCCACCGGGGTTTCCGTCATTCGCTTTTTCAACAACTGCTTTCCTTTTACGCCCGGCACCTACGCGTCTGCCGCCACGACCGCCGATATTATTTGATTTTGTAGGCAAACTTTTCGCCTCCTTCCCACGCGAGTTTTAACTATTAAAAAATTTTTGTGTCTGATTTTGCCTATTACCCTTTTGAATACGCTGTTTTTGCACGCGAGACCCTGCGCCCGTTCCCCAGGGAATAGGTTTTTAGAGATTTTGACCGCCCCTGGGGTGGTTTTTATCTGTTATGCCAGCGATCTCCACGCTTAGCGTGAATTTTAGAGTGACAGGATTTGCATAGAGAAATAAGATTATTCCTCTCATTCGTTCCGCCTTCAGCAATCGGTTTAATATGATGAACCTGCTCAACAGGAACAAGCACACGATTCTTAAAGCAAAGCTCACAGAAAGGATGCTCTTTCACATAAGAATCCCTTACTTTCTGCCATGCTCTACCGTAACGCTTGTGAGCATCATAAGGACGCTCGTATTTTTCGTATCGTCTGTTCTCTTGTTTTAAGTGTTCTTCACAAAACCTGCCGTCAGTTAGGTTCGGACAGCCTTGATAAGAACACGGTCTTTTAGGTTTTCTTGGCAAGACTTATCCTCCCTTCGGGCATGAAAAAAGCCCTTTGAGATAATCTCAAAGAGCTTTTAACAAAATCATTTACAAAACTATATCACTATTTTCCAATTACATCGTTTAATACTTTCCAGCCTTTTTCACAAAAATTTATGTTTTCATTACATATAGTTTTTCCATTTTTCTCAATGATGATACTCGCCGCAAGGATACTATCACTATCTTGCTCAATAACATCACCATTTGCGGTTTTCCACTTTACTAGAATATCACTTTTACTTAATTTACCTTCAAATGGAACAACAATCCGATTTGGTTCGTCAAACTTACTATCAGAATAGGTGTTGATAATTATTTTATCTTTTTGCTTATATACATCTATGTAGTTATAGTTAGCCCTATATGAAGCTATTTTCTCTTTACTATCAATTTGAGCATTAAATGCATTATTATCAATACGATGCAAGAATAAGGTGATAAAACAAACGATAGCCACAACTATTGAAATACAAAATATCAGCACTTTCGCTTTTTTACTTATCTTATTCATACTCCACCAAATTCTAATATCTAACTTTACCTTATCATAAAGCAGATCCTATTCTCTTTCATGCATTCTATGCATCAGCAGCAACAACCAACCCTAATGTTACTAAGAATCCCAAAATACCTGTAATTAATACTGGAACAAAAGCACAAATAGCAACTACTCCCGCTACTGCTACACCTATTTCAACAACATCTTCAGGAATTTCAGGAACCTTTATTGTAAAATCACGAAATGTAATTAAGTATTTTACAATCACCGTTATATGTTCATCAACATCATCTAATGTTGGTAATAGATTTTCTGACATTACCTCAATAGCTAACTCCACTTGATTTGGAGAAATAACTTTTCCAGTGAATGCAATATCACCCGATTTTACTGATGCTGCAATATTTGCTATAGATTTTTGAATCATGTCTCCGCCCTTCATAATTCTAATATCTTTAGCAATTTTAGAAATTTTATTTTCACATGCAGCACTTAGAGAACCATCACTATTTAGTTCTATCGAAACGTTGTAGGAATTATTAGGCACTGTCATCAATTCTGTTACTGCTTCTACCGAGGTTTGAATACTAATAGTAGGCAGTTCAGTATAACTAAGAATAATTTCTTTATTATATGAAAGACCAAAACTAGTAAGCTGATTTAGCAGATGTAGAGGCTCTACTACATCATACACAAACTGTGTTCTTGCAATATTTACTTTGTCTTTTATATTTTCCTTTTCTAGTTCGCCTTTCGTCATTTTTGTTACACTATCAAATTTTGCGATACCTTTATCTCTTCCAGAATATGCATCTTTATCAAGAGCAAAAGTCGGTCTAGATTGGAAAGAGAATTCATTAAATTGGTCGAACGCCCAATTGTTAGGAATTGCATAACCTAAATTCCCACTAAAACCAGTAGACATATCCGCTACAAACGAATATTTAGCATATCCTGCTTTGCTTACTTTTGAGCAGATTAATCTTGGGCCATATACACCAACTTGGTATTTCTTAATATTTTCACAACTGTTGAATAGTAAACTTATCTTCTTGAAATACGGTAAAATCATGCTGTCCAGCTGATATCCATAAGCATCAAAATCAACAGCAAAGTATATTGTACTACCAGAAGGAATACCAATCCTTTTTGCAGCGGAAATAGCAACCTGTGCATCAACAGTTCCCTGGTTAGGATTCGCAAAATATTCAGGATAATATCCTCCATCTTGATAAATTGGAAATACGGAAAGACCAGCGTTTTTTATGTTTTTAATTTCATCTAAAGTTAGAGCTTTAGATGTTGACTTTCCAACATACCCAGTCAAATATCTTCCAACAATCTGGTATCCTGCCGCTTTTAAATCTTTAGCTTGTTGAGCATTTAGTACCGTTGCACAGTCACACGCCTTGGCAGCTCTGTCTGGATTGCCTTTACTAGTTAACAACGACATCCACGTGTTAACATCAAGTGCTCCGCTGACTGGAAGCTTATAGTCTTTCTGGAATTTAGTGAGTTGCTCAGCAAAATCATCATCCCAATTCTCATTTTGAAGACAATCATATCTAATACAATTAAGTACAGCTTTTGCTAGCCATACCCACTTACCATAGGAAGAAGCGTTTTGCCTGCTAATAGTTTTCAAATTACCTCGTGTACCATGTCCAAAATTACCCGTGGCATCATCAGGCGAATAGCCTTCTAACGACTGTAAAATTTGGATAAGTGCGGTATTCATTTCTCGACCATACAAGCCGTCACAAGGAATGATACCTGTATAATCCTTATAGGTTCGGTTAATAGTTTGTTGAATAATCCTAATAACGTCAATACCACCGTAACGCTTTAGTAAAACGAACTGCTGCATAGAAAGAAGAGCTTTCATTACATCAATTGTGACAGTAGAATCACCACCAATGCCCATATCATTCTTCAACTCTTTAATAGCATTCCCAGTACCACCATAAAAGTTTTGTGTAATATCATTACCAGTAGAGTAACCCTTGCACCATAAAGCACCTTGAATAATCGAGTAAACATTACTTTGCGACTTATCACTATCGGATTGTTGCTTAACACCATGTGGATAACGTTGATTAAATTTACGTGTTGTACCAGCACCAAAATTATTTGCTGTTGCTGTTATACCAAGCTCAATCTGCAAAGCACGAATAAGCCCATTAATTGTATCCCAACCAGTATTCCCATCAGTAATAACTGAACCAAACCCAGGCTTATCACCATAGGTTTTGTTTAACCATTGCTGTGTTAGTAATACCATCTGATCCATGTTGTGCCCTCCTTTTAGGCATGAAAAAAGCCCTGAAAGATTACTCTTCCAAGGCTTAGTATTTATAATTTTTGCTAACTATATAATACCATATAGAAGGCAGTGTCATCTCGTATCAGAGCGTACCAAACCGTACCATTTTTTCAGATTTGGATTAGATTATCTGGTAAAACCATGTGCTCTAACGCTTTACCATGCCACCTTATAATCGTCATTCTGCTAGCATGGAGTTCTTTACCAATATCCTCCCACGTCATGTTACTCATGTAACGGTAGCGTAAAATCATCTGCTCATCCACGCTTTCAAGTTTAGAAATCACATCCAAAATCTGCTCTTTCAAACTGATAAGCATCGTAATCTCCATGTTAATCTTTGCTTCTAAATCCATAACCCTTATAAGAGCTTTCACAAACGGAGCTTCTATACTTCGAGTCGTCTGCACATACTCCCTGTCGTATCTTAATGAAGAAACACTTGTAGCAAGCTCACGCAGTCTTACTACCTCATCCATGTCAGCTTTAATCCGCTTATCAAGAAGATAGGCTTGCCGTAAGTATTCTTTTTTGTTCATTCTTACCTCCATTTTGAGGTAAGTTCTCTTTAGAACCCCTTTCCCTCACTTCGTTAATTGATAGTCTTGCTTTAACCGACTCGATTAAAGCATCCTGCACTTTAGCCTTCATGCTTAAAGCCCTCATCACATCCTCATCAATCGTGTCCTTAGTGATGATGTGATGGATTACAACCGTGTCGATTTGCCCTTGACGGTTAAGCCTGGCGTTCGTCTGCTGGTAAAGTTCCAAACTCCAAGTCAGGGAAAACCAGATAAGAGTTGAACCGCCAGCCTGTAGGTTAAGACCATGACCCGCGGAAGCCGGGTGAATCAATGCTACAGGAATTATGCCGGCATTCCAGTCAGCAATATCAGCACTCGTTTTAATCTCACGCACGTTAAAACGATTCTTAATCCGCTCAAGATCATGCTTAAACCAGTAAGCTACAAGCACCGGTTTACCGTTAGCAGCCTCGATTAAATCCTCTAAAGCATCAAGCTTACGATCATGAATATGAACGCTTTCTTTACACTCGTTATAAACCGCGCCGCCTGCCATTTGAAGAAGCTTATTTGAAAGAGACGCTGCGTTAATCGCATCAATTTCTTTACCTTCCAACGACACCACCATATCCTGTTTCAGCTCATCATAGAGTTTTCGCTCCTTTCCGGATAACTCTACTTTCACCTCGTTTATCACACACGCTGGCATTTTCAAATAGTCTTTCGACTTCATCGAAATCGTAATATCAGCTATCTGTTTATAGATTAAACTCTCAGCACCATCTTTAGGCTTATAAGAAAAAATCATGTGCTGGTTACGCTTATCTGGATCAAAAAAGTTCTGCCGATAATACGTAATATAGCGGCCTAGTCTTTCACCCATATCAAGCAGCCTAAACTCAGCCCACAAATCCATAAGCCCATTAGAAGAAGGAGTTCCCGTAAGACCAACAATCCTTTTAACTTTCGGCCTAGCCTTCAGTAATGCTTTAAAACGTTTCGCCTGATATGATTTAAAACTTGAAAGCTCATCTATCACAACCATGTCAAAATTAAACGGTAGGCCGCTTTTCATTATCAGCCACTCCACGTTTTCACGGTTAATAATATAAACGTGAGCAGGCGTTTTTAGTGCTTGAATCCGCTCCTTCTCACTGCCTGTTACCACAGAATAAGTCAAGTGTTTTAAATGCTCCCACTTTTCTAACTCTAAAGGCCACGTAGTGTTTGCAACCCTAAGAGGAGCGATAACCAGAGTCCTGGAAACATCAAATGAGTCAAGCATCAGGTCGTTAATTGCTGTAAGACTTATCACACTCTTACCAAGTCCCATTTCAAGCAAAACCGCTGACGCTGGGTGTGTGATAATAAAATCAGTCGCATACTTTTGATACTCATGTGGCTCGTATCGCATCAACAACACCTCCAATCTGACTCTTCTCATCAACCACGAAAACCTTAAAACCTAAAGCCTGTAAATCCTTCATCCGTTTCACCTGTAAGACTCTAGGCTTTTTACCTGGTGCTTTAAGCTCGACAAAACCAATCTTTCCGCCATGAAGTAAAACGAGCCTGTCAGGAAGCCCGTCAACGGAAGGACTCGTAAGCTTTATAGCCATGCCTCCCGCAGCTTTAACATCACGAACGAGTTTTCGCTCAGTTTCCTTTTCTCGTAAAAAGCCCATCAGACACCTCTTTTGCCATCTCAATGATTTTCTTATCAACTTCGTTTCTCGGCTCATCAGAAACATCACCGTAAAACACATCAATATAGTGATTGCTTAATTGTGGGTGATCTTTGAACATATTGTCCTCAGCGTGTGAAGATACTTCATCAATCATGTTCATGGCTTTCAGCAGTCTGTCTTGATCTTTCGCTAAAAGCACCGGGCTAATATCGACCACTAATTGGTCAATCAGACTCTTAGTCAGTCGCATTGTTGCTCCTGCTTGCTTGTAGGTTTCTACTGTTCTCTCATTTTTGTTAATCATGGTTTATTCCACCTTTCTCAAATCTTATTTTTCATTTATTGAATAGAGTTGTTTCACTCGTTGGTTTTGCCCGTTTACATCAGGCGAATGTTATTTGTGTAGCCATGTATGCTTCAGACCCATCTTTTACTTTTCTCTATATACACTTATATTTCTTTTATTTTTTTCTCTTATATAAAAAGTAAAGAAAAAGGGTACACTATAATACAAAAACCTTATTTATCAGGCTTTTCTTTCTTGAAAACGTGCATGGTAGCGTGTAGGCAAAGATTATTTTCGTGTATGAAAAAATCCTATAGAACATTTTTCTCTGAACCCAGTTTTTACCATGTAAAACATTTGCCTACACGCCAATACATTTTTCAGGAAGTATCTTTCAGTTTTACCGTGTTTTCCATCAAAGAAAATCCTCCTGTGCCTGCAAATTCGGATTAATGGAAAGCCCACACCACTGGTAGCCTTTACCCGTCCGTTTTTTGCTATAACCCGCTAACAGTAAAGCCTTAGAAAAATCCCTATCGTTTCTAACATATTCACCGTTAAGGTTTGCCCACTGGCGGTAAGACAAGTAAAGACTCCTACTCATCTCCGTTTCATTCACGCCCTTAATGCAATAATCAGTGATGAAATGGCCTATCCAGTCGTTTTCAGCACGATAAGCGTCCTTAGCCTGCTCTACCACCTTACAAGTAGGGAATTTATAACTGTTTTGGATATAAATCTTGGCTCCTTCAATCATCCATTGAAGTATTGCCCCACCTGCTTTTTGCAAAAGTTCATCAACATAGTCTGTTTTCGGATTCTTGATTTCTTTCGTAAACGGTGCGACAAAGATTCTCCGCCACGTTCCCTTATCGTTTGAACCGACTTTCGGCAGATGGTTCGTGTAGAGAATAGTTGAGTGGCTTGGTGTAAACGTAAAAGGAGCATAATATTTCCTCTCAGCTGAAATATCATCCACGCTTGCTATCTGTTTCAGCATGGAAATAGAAAGCCTTTGTCCTTCCTCAGTTTCCGAGGCAAGAATAAACCTTTTACCGCAAAGCTCCGCTAAATCCACTTTCACGTTTTTAGCCCGAGTGGTTAAAGACTCTGCAGGTATTTTCCCCGCATAATCTCCAAGCACATGTGCTTCCGCGTTAAACACGGTCGACTTACCGTTACCGCCTGACCCGTACACTAGCAAAAGCGATTCTTCAAACACTTGACCTATAAGCGTACTACCCGCATGGCTTTGAAGAAATGTTTGAAACTCTTTATCGCCTGCGGTAACCATATCAAGCGTTGTCTGCCACAATCCCACGTTGTCCCGTGAAGGGCAAACAGCGGTCATTTTCGTGCAGTACAAACACGGATCATGTGCTTTTAGCTCTCCAGTCTTTAAATCCACGATTCCGCAAGGCGTGTTTAGAATGAAAGCATCACGATCCAGTTCTTCGTTTGCAACTTCCAGCATGGATTTAGCAAGCTTTAATATTCCGGACACTTTACTGTGATCATTCATCTTCTTAGCAAACGAAAGATACTGCTTTGCCCGATTCACTTCACTTTTCGCTTTATCCGCCTGCTCTTTATCACCTGATGATTCAGCTTGAACGAACTCTTCGTAAGCTGTCTTAAACTCGATACCAGCATTTTTCAAAACCTTTTTAGCAATAAGCATGTAAAGTTTCATAACTTTAAGCTCAGATGCTTCCCACTTCTTGCCCGTCCAGTAAAGCCAGCCGGCAGACATCGTATAAACAGCCTTATTCTTGTTATGTTTGGCAAAAACCTCAGCCATCGCAATATCTGTTAAATCATCCGGCTTATACTCCTCATAGCTTTTGCCATACTCGCTAGGCGGAATATAACCTTCTTGACTTGCTACTTTAAGCCCGAACTTTTTAGCCGAATACCAGATTTTAGATAATTCTGCATCAGGCAAAGGAGGATTGCACCGTTCTGCTTCACTCAAAAACTTCTCATGTGTTTCATCTGTAGCACCATAACGTTTGATGAGTTTTCCTGCGATATGACTAAGCCTAGAGTTTCTCTGCCCTGATGGTATTTCTTCTGTTTCTGCATCAAATTCACTGAAATCTTCTTCCGAGAGGAAATCAGTGATTGTTTTTTCACCATCGTAAAGTTCTACCTGTGGAGTTTTAACACCGTAGAGAAAACGTGCCGCATCAAGAGCATTGCTGTCAAAATACGGGAATACTGATTGAATCTTTGTTTTAAGCTCCACATAAGCTTTAGCATCGCTTACTTCTTCAATTGGAAAATACACGTGAAAACGTGGTCTTGCACATTTCCCATGCTTGTCTTTCATGTGGTTTCTACTATAAGACGCGTAAAAGCACACGTTCGGAAACGCTAAAGCAACATCAAAAGGTGTCACCCAGTCTTTACCAACATCAGAATGGTCGTTATCACAGTCCATCGGAATACAGGTAGATGAAATGAAATTATCTTTAGACCTATAACTGTTAGTAAATTGTGCTGTGACATGGTCAAAAGAGATAGCCTTATTAAAACTATCTCGATCACAGACTTTTATTTCGTCAGGATACAAGCAGTTACTACTGTTTCCAACACAGGAAGCTGTATAAATTTTGCATTCAAGCATCAATATTCACCCCCTAAATCCTTATCCGTAAAATACTTAATCGGCTGCCTGCGTTTTTCTGCCAGATTGATTTCTACTTGCATGCCGCCTGTGATTTTCTCCCCGAACACCCATAGTTCGTTGCATTTGCCTAAGAGGATAATGTCCATAAACATTGCATCCCCTCTATGCTTTTGATTCTCATCATCCATGAACGGGAAAAGCAGGTGTGGAGTGATTGGGATTGCTCCGCGTGAATACGCGTAAGCCGCACACCGAATAGCATGTTGCACGTTTTTCTCCTTATCTCCACGGTAGGGAGCACAAATGTAGACGATAGGCTTAAAATTCGGTGTTGTTTCTAAATGTTTTTTATAAGACTTACTCATCTTTAGCCTCCTGTTCAATCAACGGGTAGATTCCGTGTTGTGTCATGAGGTGATAGATGAAAAGCCTGCCTTTCTGAGTCCAATAAGTATGCATTTTTGAGTGTGTAACACCATTAGAATCCTCGTATGTATTTGTGCGAGATTTCGTATATTCCTGATTGGCATACTTTTGATATAAAAGCCAAATATCAGACTGCTTATACTGCACACCGAGTTCATGCAAAAAGTTATTCATCCACTGTGCTGACTTGCCATAATCTTTTGCAATCACACGCATAGAGATTATGTCTTTGCATTTAAGCACAACATCGTAATAGCTGGCTTTTGGCTTAAGCTCAGCTATCTGCTGTTTTTGCACAGCAGTCGTAAGCTCTAACGCCTCTCTTTTAGCACGCTCTTCTTTCAATGCGTTAAAAACAGCGATAGCCATATCAGGATTGTTGATAAGCTCATCTGTCGCATACATACCGTGCTTACGGATACTCGGAAGAACCTGTGATGTAACCCATCGTTTAAACTTATGAGCTTTAGGAAGCTGACTTCTAAGAATAAGACTGTATAAACCAGACTCATTAATAACATACATTTCTCTGTTCTGACCTGAGTCGGTGAAACACCGAGTCAGCTTATCATCTTCATCTACATGCCTTTTCAGAGCATCAGATGTATCACGATAACCAAGAATCTCAGCCACATCCTTACCCACAAAATAAGGAATACCATCTACTACTGTTGTGCGAACAGATCCAAGCTCTACATTCTTAAAAACTTGTAACTCATTCATAAAATTACCTCCTATGATTTTTTCTGAAGGCGGTATTACCTTCTAAATCACAGGCAAAGAAAAAGAGCAGGTTTTTAACCCTGCTCCTAAAATTTTTTTAATCTTTTTTGTAAAACTCGCACTCGTAGCCGTCAGCTCGTAAAACAAGCCCTTCCGCCCAAGGTGGTGTTCTTCCCATGAGCTCACACACGCTTTGAACACTCACATTCTTATCGGTTTCGATAATGGCTTCATCATGCACGTGAGCGACGATGCGATATTCTTTCAGCGTTTGCATGGCGTAAAGTAGAATGTCACGAGCTATAGCTTGCGTAATGTTTTCCACGAATTTAGGCCCGTAGCTTTCCAGCCGCTCCCATTTTTTAGTAGACCCCACACCCTCATAGGTGACTGATTCACCACCGTACTTGTTTTCTTCCACGCGTGGCTTCACATAGTAAAGGCATCTTTTCGAAGGCAGTTTGATGATAAGAAACCCACTCTTGTAAGTGAACACTATATTGTGTGTTCGAACAGATGCGTGTTCGTGTACACACTGTTTTACCGCTCTGTCCACATCCCACCACAGTGAAACAATATGTGGATTAGCAGATCTCCAATCATTAACCAACTGTTGCAAATCATCTTCATGTAAACCCATATCAAGAGCGCCCATTGCCTTTAATGCTCCTACTGCACCACCGTAGCCGCAGTTATGCACGAGCTTTCCCGATACGGTAAAACGATGATTTGGTCCGGCATTTCGTATGTCATAAACTCGAGCCTTGCTTCGATTAAACGCCAGTTTTTTCTGTGTTGTTCTACAGCTGTATTTGCTCTTGATATGATTTCTTCTCTGCCTATTCCTTTCGATAGCATTCTTGTAACTACCGATCTTGCGTATGGCCAATATTGTTGCTCCCACCGTGTTAGGATAGCGTTCTGCTTGTTGTTTTGATTGACTATTCTTGGAACAAAGCGGATATTTCCTTTTTCGTAGTTGCCGTTTGTATTTATCCGATCTAATTCCCAGTCTTTTCGCACATTGTCTACCTCTTGTAAAATCCACAAGCCTGCTTCTAAAACAGAATGGAAGCACCACTTTATCCCTCTTGCACCATAGTTTTTGTAATTTGGATCTCTTGGATTGATGCATCGCTGTTTCGCAGCACTTAGCCGCTTTTCTAGCCATATTGGTATTTGTTTCGGCTGCGAGCAAGCTTGACACCCTTTTGATTTGCCCGACTTTAGACTGTTTAAGTCCTGCCATTGGACGCTTCCACACCCTACGCATTGTGTCAGTACATAACAGTGGTTTTGCTTTTGATTCCAGTGTTTCTCTGCACTGATGATTTTCACCCAGCCGTATTGTTCTCCGACCATCTCCGGTTTGTATGAGATGTGTTTTGCAGATGGCGGATTCAATAAACCGTATTGGCTTCGGTTTCCCTTTAACCCAGACGAGATGGTCTGGTGTTGCTCTAAGTCCTTCATACTCGATTACCTCCTTTACACCCTTAAAAACAACTCCGTTATGGTTGACCCAGTTTTCTCCGTCCCACACTTTTTGTTTTGTAGTGACTTCTTCAATTGGAACAAGCCCTTCATCTGTGAGTACAAGTTCACCTTCAGCAATACAAGCAAGTTCCGCGATCTTACCTTTCTGCCGCAAATGCCCGTTTACCCCGTGCTTTTCAACAGGCACGCTAAACATTTGAGATGCTGACGAGCAGTAAATGTCTTTACCTTCCGCGAATACTCGCATACGCCATTTTTCACCCGCAAGCCAAGCCAAGACTCTCGCTTCGATCGCTGAAAAGTCTGCAACAATAAACTTAAATCCCGTGCGTGGAATAAAAGCAGTGCGAATAAGCTGGGATAAGGTATCCGGAATATCCTCATAAAGCATTTCCAACGCTTCAACATTTCCCTGTTTAACAAGACTTCTAGCCTCCGCCAAATCAGGCAAATGATTTTGTGGCAGGTTTTGTAATTGCACGAGCCTTCCCGCAAATCTTCCTGTACGGTTTGCACCATAGAAGCGAAACATGCCACGCTCCCGACAATCCGTGCAGGCAGCGTTTTTCATCGCCGTATACTTTTTCACCGAGGATTTAGCAAGCTGCTGGCGAAGCCGTAAAACTTCCGCCAACTCTTTACCCACTGTTTTAAGCTCTTTAGCGACTTCTTTTTTACCAAGCGACTCCATTTCAAGACCATGCTTTTTAAGCCAAGAGCGCATTTGTAACACGGAGTTCGGGTTTTCTAAACCCGTAATATGCTTAAGCTCACTCATGAGATGCGTTTTCACCTCCTGGTCGAGTTTTATGGCTGATTCAACGAAAAGAGAATCTATTTCAATCCCACGGTCGTTAATAGTTTGGTCGAGATAAAACTCCTGCCATAAAAAGTCTGGCACGGGAAAGAGTGAGAGCTTTTCTTGAATACTCATCTCAACTTCCACATCACGCTTGTTATACGATTTAAACAGCTCCCACTTTTCCTTATCGTGAAAATACTTGTTTCTTGTTCTTCCACCGTTTACTTTCGTAGGATTACACGGCAGGCAGAAATATTTAATAAGATTCTTACCCTCAGTGAGTTTCTGCTTATCAAGCCCCAGTACTGCTCCCACGCTTTCAAGCGACATGGGAAGCCCCAGGGTGGCTGACCAGATCATTGTGCAATGCCAAGAGCTTGGGTTTAAAAACAAGCTTTCACTTTTCACTGTCTGACTAGGGTTAATATTGATGCCTTTATCTCGCAGGTAGCGTGATAAGCAGACTCTTTCAAACTGAGCGTTAAACGCCCACTTGGTTACTGTTTCATCTGTTAAAGCAGAAAGCACAACCTCGGGTATGGTTTCACCTTGCGCTAAATCAACGACCTGAACTTCACTACCGTCCACACTGTAACCAAAAAGCAGTATCTCAAAATCATCCGATTCTGCATACTTGTAAACACCACATTTACCAAGATTTACACTCGAAAACGTTTCTAAATCCACACTCAAATTTTCCAAATTACATCACCTCAAAGTTAATAAAAGAGGTGACAGAAAACCTGCCACCCCACTTATATAGAATCTTCTAAATCCTATTTTCAGGAATCTTCTAATTCCTATTTAGAATGTGTTTAATATCAACGTAAAGACTCACGAGTTTCTTTACCGTGAAATCAAGAAGTAATACTCCTATAAACACTGAAATAAAAACCGCTATAACAATTTCCATAATTAACTCACGCTCCTTATGCTAGAAAGTCATCATCTTCTAAAGTCGTAAAATCATCGGTTGCGAGGCTACGTCCGCCGAGTGGCTCACCGTCTCGAATTTTTTGAATATTGCAAAGACCGCAAGCAACTCCCTTATTACCGTTAGAGTTAAACGCGTAAAAGTTGATGGAAACCCTCGCATAGCAGCCTGAATACACTTCACTGCGATCCATGATTGGTTTTACCTGTTTGTCTACAATCTGCGGAGCCGTGGTTGAGTTCGCGTTAATAAAGTAATGTCCTTTATACGCTTCATCATCACGCTCAATATCCCCGTCCCTGAGCGGGAGTTTAATTGCTTGCTTGTTTGGTTTCTTACCGCCGAACTTGCCGACACCTTCCTCAATAGCAGCATCAATAGCTTTCTCAATAGCGTTTACTGTTTCAACATCACTTTTAGGGATAAGCAGTGAAACACTATATTTTTCAGGACCGCCGTTAATAGACTTTGGCTCCCAACCGTTAAAATAGGAAAGGCGTGTGTTTTTGCCGGTGATAACCTTCGTGTTATTTAATTTAGACATAGTACTAATTCTCCTTTTTGAATTCTTGATTTGCGTTTGAAACATTAACTTTTGCTCGCTTATCAGAGTCTGGTACGAGCGTAAGTTTCCCGGACGGTTTTATAATGAGGTCGCCCAGAATATCCTCAAATTTTTTCTTGCCCATCAGCTTTTGCATTTCTGTTAAACCAATAAGACTAGTTTTGAAAATGTCAGTAAAGCCTGCGGCTTTTGCTTTCTCAATAACCGCTGTCTCGTCCTTAAACTTTCGAACTGATCTGCCTTCTACGAGTTTGAAACCGCTCCACTCTTTGCCGTGGTTAATAGCGGAATCTGTGGCGTACGCTAAAACATCATCAGCCCACTTTGTTAACTGTGGGATAAGCGTGAGCACTTCTTCAATCTCACTATCTGTTAAAACAGATGGCTCTTTGAACTCAAGTTCTGCAAGTTTAAGGTTTTCTTCCGCACGTTTACGGCACGTAGCTTTTGCCCTGCAAAACCTGCACCAGTCACCTGCTTCAAATTCGCCTTCGCCTTTAATAGCAAGCTCTGCTTTTGGTTTAAGCACGCTTTCAGCCCAAGAGATAAGCTCCGTGACAGGTAGTGTGAAAGTTGATACGTTGTCTCGTCTTGGCTGAAAAATACTCATCTCAACGTTTTGTATCTCATACAAGCTGTCGAAAAGCGTTAAAGCTCCAAGCGCGTAGCATTTCATCTGCGGATTCTCGTAAGCATCAACCAGCATGCCTTGACCGTACTTAAAGTCGATAACCTGCAGCGTTTTTTCGCCTACAATAATGCAGTCCGCTGTTCCAAACCCTTCCGGCACGTAAGCTGAAAAATCAACTTTCTGCTCGATGAGAATAATAGGATCTTGACAGTTAAGTTTTGCCTGCTCATACTTTTCCAACACGAAATCCACGTAAGCATCCGAGCATTCCTGCATCTCGTTTGAGTCATACTCTGTTGACGGTTTTTCACACGGACGGTTAAGAAGCTTATTCAGCTTGTACTCACACCACGCATGTGCCGCCGTTCCTTCCTCAGCCGCCACAGAAGTAGTGTTTTCAAACTTTTCTTCTAAAACAGCACTCGGAGTACACTTAATCCACCTGTGAGCAGAAGATGGGGAAAGTAAAGCATGCTTAGTCACTTGTCATACCTTTCGCCTCTTCAAGAAGCTCAGCGTACTTACTTTCATCAAGTTCTGAAAGCCTGTTAGCCCCGAACTTGACGATAAGCGCTTTTACTTCCGCGGTTTTACCATGTTGGCTAAGCTTTGCTAAAACCGCTCGCACATCCTCTAAACTCACCTTTTTAACAGACTCCTTATTATTAAGAGCTGTTTCTTTACAACCAGCACCAGAAGCACCAGCATCATCAAATAGTGCTTTAAGATGAGCTGTTAAGTTTTCCAAGTCTTTGATGACTTCTCTCAATATTTCCTTGTTCACGGTTTTCCTCCTTAAACTTCTTTGACATCAACTGACTGAACGCTCTTTCCGGGATCTAATAGGTAGACTTGCGAGTAATCACCAAACAGCCAGCGGATAAAACGCTTAGGTAATCGCATCACAGCTCCACGTAGAACCTGTTTCTTCTCACCGTTTTCACCGGTGACGTTAATAACGATCTTGTGTTTCACGAGTTTTGCCTCCTTTCTGTAAGGGGTTTCTTCCTTACACATCACAGGCAAAGAAAAAGGAGGAGTTTTTAACCTCCTCCTAAAAAATTTCTAGAATTTTTTAACGCGTTTTTCTAAGCTTTTCGAGAGCCTTATCCAAATGCTTTTTCACGCCAGCAGACGAAATACCAAGCATGCTCGCAATCTCTGATTGAGTGTATCCTTCAACAAACATCAGTTTTACTACTTGACTCTGCTTATCTGTCAGCACTGAAAGCATAGATTCTGTTCTCTCTGACATTTCAAAACCATAATCGTTGGTAATAAAACCATAATCATCAGTAGTACTGAGAGCTTCAGCAAGATGACTTTTATCTACTTCAAGCTCACCATCTGCATCGAAGTCAAGCGAAAGATTATAGTTACGTGGAAAATGCTCTTCAGCAGCATACTCAACATCATCCTTGTTAGGCTCATAACCGTGCTTAAGATTAAAACGCCGGATATATTCTTCTTTCCACGCCCTAATCTCAGCTTTTTCTTCAGCAGTTCTACCTGGACGCAGGTTCTTATTGTTGTAATAAACTTCGCTATCATCCATTGAGTGAAGCATCTTAATATCCGCTTCAGTTACACCATTTTCGCCTGGCTTAATTTCGATAGTTTCTTCACTATAACTACCATCTTCATTACGAACACAACTTGTATACTTATATGTTGCTCGATCATTGCTATTAGTTTTGCGAGTCCTCATGCTCACCCTTCCCGCCTGCAGCGGTAGGGTGAAGACACATACAAAAAAGAGCCGATACTTTATGAAGTACCGACTCTAATACCTGAAAAACAGCCATAGTAGAATAGAGGTACTTCATAGGAGTCATGAAAAAACCATGAGGATCCTATTGACGTATCTCATCGCCCTATAGCTAATCAGGCTTTAACTGTTTATTAGTAGTGTCTTATTGATTAATCATTAACCACAATCTTGTTAATTGTTCCAAAAATTCTTATAACATTTACCCGCTCTTTCTTAAAACCCGTATCATGAGTGTAAAAAAGAGTGGAATAATCTCGTTTTTATAACAGTTTGACATGTAAAAACCACACTTGCCTTGAAAGCTACGTGCTTTGAGGTTTAAGCGTTAACAATGTTTTCACCCCCCTTCTCGTTAAAGAACACCCGTTTTAGAAAACAAAACGAGCATTAGCCACGCTCTAATAGAGTCCCAACCGTAGCTAATAAAGTCCCAACTGTATTTAATACAATCCCAACAAATCTAATATAATCCCAACCGTATTAATATCAGAAATCCTCACTCCGCAAAAAGTGTTATAGGCCTAACTACTTTTAGTATTACCGTTAGAGCTTCTGATTAAAACACTTCAGATAAAACGTTCAAGTTATTACTATGCTAAAAAGGCTCTTCAAAAACCTGACAAATACGCACATATACGAGGTCGTATACACGAGATTGCAGGGAAAGAGTATTGCATATTTTTTCATAGAAGCGTACAATAAGAGCAAGGTGTTTTACTATTGTAAAGATGCATAGTATGCCTTCTTATCGAGAAAGAGATATTATGAAAAATATAATAATGCGAAGTCTATCTGTAGTTGTTTCTGCTGCTTGTTTATTTACTTTTTCCCCATTGGCATTTGGACAAGATAATAATGAGAATTATCAGCAAAGACTGGGGGATATATCAACTTATCTGAATCACACACTCAGTGAAAAAGAAATTGATGAGCAGATAAAGGAGACCTCGCGTCGCACTGGTGAGAGCCCTGACTCGATTGCTAGTAGGGTGGAGAAATCGGTTCGTGATTCAGTGTTAGATACTGCGAGGTTCTCTGTAAGAAGTGGGAATACACAGTTACCAAGAGCTCGTCATACAGGAGATATTTTTGTTTCTAATAATTCATCATTTTTCGTTTGGAAGCATGGGCATACTGGAATTTATGTTAATCGTGATGATATTGTCGAAGCAGTAGGGATGTTCCAGAATGCTCATCGAGTATCAAGGAAAAATAGTGTCGCAGCCGGCGGTGCCTCTATTCTTGAAGTAAAAACTTCCCAGGGAAACCGCGATAAAGCGGCGCGTCGGGCAATTGGTTATATTGGTAGGGGTTACAATGCAGATATTACTGATACTAATAGAAATGATTGGGGAGGTCTTAACTGTTCTCAATTAGTGTGGGCTGCATATTATTATGGTGCTGGTATTGATTTGGATACTGGTAGTGGTGAATATGTGTGGCCATATGATATTAAAAATTCTGGATATGTTAGGGAATATCAATATGTTCAGTAGTTGAGGTGCGGTCATTATGTGGAAAAAATTTATTCATGAATCTGAAGCTCACAAGAGAGTGAATGATGATTATGTGCGTAATGCTGCACCTCAATCTTCATTCACAACTGGGAATAAAACTCATAGAGTAGTAGTCTGGATTTTCGGGGTTATAGGTATAATTGCTGTAATTGCAGCCGTTACTATAGGTGTCTTTCATTGGGTTTTATCGACAGAATATACAGTATCTGCTCATTCGGAGAAATTTGAAAATCTTCGGTTGCAGCATGCGGTTGTTGCAATCCCGCTGCATAACCCTCAGACATCTCTTATTCCCAATGGCAACGCATTTATGTCAATTGTTTATGAAGATGGCAGTTTTAAGCTGCATAAGGTGAGCAATATAGAAGGCCAAACGCCAATTTGGAATACTGAGGCGCTTCACTATACAGATTCCCGTGATAGTTATTTCATACCAGTGAACGCTGGAAAACCTACGGTAAACTCTATAGAAAAGGTGCAACGTCAGAATTTTGCATTTTCTCTTGCTAATGGCGGTTTTGTTGATCTGTATGACGAAAGCATGATGAAGCATAGAGGTAAAACAACATATAAGATTCTTTCTACGACTTCTAAAGGTGAGAGTAAGCAGCAAACAATACAATTTTCAGAGAGCCTATTTATTAAAACTTGTTCTACCTGTGGCAATCAAGCGTATGCAATTGCTCAAACAGACAAGCATGAAGTTGTATTGTATCGCATGGTCAATGAAGCAAATGTTGGCCTAAATGAGGTATCGCGGCACCATGAAAAAGACATGGTGGGTGAGCAATTATATCAAGGAGAAAATGAATCTACAGGAGTAATTGATGCTGCTTATAGCCCACGATGCAACAATGGTGTGATTACTTTCTTATATTCGTATGGTCCATCGTCTGCTCGCACAAAGGATATGGCAGTAGAACACAGCGATTCTGCTGATGATGTTAAAACTATTCAGGAACATTTTCTTGTGCGATGGGATGTGAAAACTGGTAAAATAACAACAATTCCATTGAAGAACAGCAAAGGTCAAGTGTTGTATGGTCCGACCACGGTCTCTTATGAGATTGCTGGTTACATAAACGCACAGGCATACGATGAAAAGCTTCTTCATATTGTTGATACCGAGAATGGACGAGTGTTTACTCTTGATACGCAAACAGGTGTTCTTCGCCGATTGTTAGATAAAACTACGCGTCAAGAGTCGTCAGCGGGCGTCAACTATCGTTTGCTGGTAGGAAACCATGAAATAGTTCGTATACCATCGATTATCGATACCTCTGATTTGAAAGATTTTGTTATCGAACGATTTGATAGGAAGACTGGAAAATTATTGAAAAAAATAAAAGTTAATAAAGATTTTCTCTATTTGACAGCTCAGAAAAATACGAATTTATATCCGGGAATTCCAGCTGTGAATCCAAAATGGTTGCAATGATCGGCAATTGACGTATTGGGCTTGATGCTCGTGAATGATTTTGCAGTGTCAAGCCCGATTTATTCTGTCGTGCGTGTAGGGGAAACTAAGGGTAAACGGCAAAAAAGTGTGTCTATTAGTCGGCGTGTCGTTAACGCATAGTCCCTTTTCTGATTGAAATATCTGGATGATAGTCAGCTTTACATAAGTCAAATCCAGTGTCTAAATGAGCTGGTCCAATTGGATTATCATCAATAATAATTTTTTTAGTTTTTGGTTTAAAACATTCAGAAGTTATAAATTGTTTAGGATTTGAAGGATTTTCACTATTGAAGTAACACCACTACTCTATAGCTCTCCGCATGTGATCTTCAGATAATCCTTTATGAACACTTACCAATTTCTTTATCTGTGAATTTATACCACCTTCTAAAGCATTAGTAGTACTAGGAATAGGAACGCTCGTTTTCTCTAATAGTAGAGGATCAAGAAAGGTAAATAGCGTACCATTTTTTAACTTGTCTAGCAAGCAGATTATAAGCTTTTCTTGCTGTCTGGTGCGTATACCACCATTGTTGATTACTTCTTACCCAAGAAGGAATATTTTCTTCAGAAACATTCCTACGGAACGTTTTTTGATTAAGCCAATCTTTCCACTGGTTATAAGATTTCTGTAGTAAATTAACCCATAAATCAGATTCTTTCAACGTTCTGATTTTAACTAACTTTTTAGCTAAACCCCACAAAGCCTTATGTGATTGCAGCCTAGGCTTGCTTGTAGTTAATACGCGTATATTACGTTTAACATGTACTAAACAGCGTTGTACTCGAGTCTCTGGCCAAACTTGTTTAATAGCGCTCAACGCTCCAGCGTTCCCATCAGTAATAACAACAGTAAGAGCTAATAAATTATTAAGTAAACTCTTATATGCTTCAGTATTTTCTCTAATGCAACAACTGGCAAAATAATTCCACTTAAGCAACGTATTGGACTTTTAGAGCGCAAGATTAGAGTAGTTAAAGAGAATAGTTATAATGAAACAGACTGGCTCAAATGGTCTAAACATGCATTTTTGAATCTATTTATGGTTTTTAATATCAAGAAGATAGCCTGATTCTGGCAAGAGAAAACCTTATTGCAACATAACTGGGGTACTACAGAAGAATTTTACGTCAAGCAATTGATTCTTATAATAACCACAGAGTTAAAATGGGGCTTAAAAGACAATTATGGAACATCGTACTATGGTTGCACAAAATGTCTAAAAATTGTCCTAAGCCCCTTTTGTTTTCAATGTCAAGTAATACTAAATGTTAAGCCTTTTTAGCTTAACTACAGCAAGTTTTCCTTGGTATTTCAACGATAACTCGGTTTTTTAGCACACTTTTTGCCGCTTACCCTCAAAAATAGTTCCTTCATTAGGCAACAACATCGTTGTCATCAAAGCAAGCATGAACGTAAACGGACCGAGCGCATTCCCATACGTTTTGAACATCACACCAAAATCATGGCCGTATACCACCATCGACAAGTAAAGGAACATAAAATTCACAGCTGTAAACATAACCAACTTCAGCACGAACATAAGAACCTTGTACATAAGAATATCCTCCTCACTTACTCCACGGAGTCGCACACCAAATAGGTTTAACACTCATCCTATTCCATAATTTTTTGCAATACAATTGTTGTTGTTATTTTTGATAACACATAAAATGTATAAGGTGTTCTAAGTTTTACTTGTAACAAATAGAAATAGGGTTATTCCCCAAAATACTAAATTATGCAAATAGACTACAATTAGAATACTCAAAATCACAACTACATCCCTAGTCTGTAGCATAGCTAGTGTTTGGTAACTGAGGCAAAACAACAAGCAAACCGGCAGTAAAAATCAGCGCAAGTATAGGCAAAAGTTGCCATTGAAGCAAAGATGAGAACACAAATCCAATCCAAGATCCGCTAGTAGCACCAATCGCAAACGCGAGGCGCACCCAACCAGAAAACTTAGCGAGAGTACTCCCCTTAAACAGAATCTGACGCGCAACAATAATCGGCTCTACTAGTAACATTCCACCAATCGATTCAAGGAAGAATGCAAACCACATCATTGGAAAAAGATTAATAAACATAAAGCAATAAGCAAGTAAGCTCACAGCAATACCTAAAATCGCTACTTTTCTTAAACCGAGTTTTTGAGAAGAGTGCGCATACAAAACGGATGCGAGCACGCTTCCTACACCAGTGAAAATATACAATATCGTTAAAGATTGAGAGCTATATTGCTTACCGATACCGAGAAGAATATAAGAAACAGAACATGCAGGAATAAAAGCAACCAAAAGAGATCCCAAAAGAAGCATGATTTTACTCTTGAGTAACGGATTCGTAGATTGCTTAGCTGTAGATTTGGAATCTGCTTTATTTTCCAGTTCAGTCTGCTTTTCTTGATTTTCTTGCGATTCTGACGATTCATTCTCTACATCTTGCAACGCTTCCTCTTCTGCACAAGACGCTCGCGATATATCTTGCTTCATAATAAATCGCGTAGCACAAGCCGCAAAAGAAGTCACGGACGAGAAAATCAAAACCGCAGGAATCGACCAGCTTGCAATCCAAGACCCAAGCGGCGAGCCAAGCAACGTTCCTGTAATACTCGCCAAAACGCTCACAATGCCGCTGTAGTTGACAATCATGCCGTCATCGCCGCCGGCAGCATCAACTTCAAAAACTTCGCTAGCAATATCAATCACTTGACCAGTAATCAACAATGCGCAAGAAAGAGCCACAAGCGACCACTTCCACGCAGGAGAGCCAAGCATAAGAAGCGGCAGCAAACTGAGCACGCCTTCTACGCCTTCAGTCATTGCAAGAGCGCGAAAACCGCCAAGCTTATCAACAATCCAACCAGAGCATGGCGAAAGAAAATCGGCAACCGTCATAAAAGTCTTACGAAAACCAATCACCCAAGCTGGCAAACCCACAATAATAATCGAAGGCAAAACCTAGCCTTCATACGCTTGATTGCCGAGCATAGAAAAATTGTCTTTTACTGGAGCAAGCGCTTCCAAGACTTTACCTTGCTCTTTCAAAGTTTTTTCACGATTTAATCGTTCGCGTTCTTCTCGCTCTGCGCGCAATTGTTCTTCGCGATTCACTCGCAATTGTTCTGCTTGCTGCGCTTTTAACAGCTCAGACTCCACAAATTTCAATCGTTCAGCAAGCTGCTCTGCTTGTGTGCGATATCGTATAGCCTGATTGCCATTTTCTTGTGCTTGAGCGCGCGCTTGCTCGTACTGCGAGCGTAATTCGTTAAATTCGCGCTGGTTTACGCCATTAGCGCCTTGCGTTCCAGAGTTGTGCTTAACAATAGCCAGCACAACAATGGCGGTGATTACAATAGCAACCACCATTAAAACAAGCATCACAATATTATCGAACATACGTTCTATTAAACACTATTGAGTTGACTTTTGAAATATAATTAGACGCGTCTTTTAAGCGCGTTCAAAATAAAGCAATCCACGTCCACATGTGCCACTCCATAGGCAAACTGCAATTACAGTAAGCACAACAACGACATATAACAATATGGATTGTCCAGGGATTACAGGCAAAGTTCCAGAAGGATACCATCGTAAAATCAATCCAATTTTACTTTGCAAACCTTGTGTGGCAATGTTCATCACCGCTAAAAAGACACCAAATGCAAGGCCGTAAAACCTTCCAAAACAGGCTAATCCAATCATTATGAGCACGATATCAATCCACGCATTACCTAAGATCATCTGCAATGTACTAAATAGCTGCAAGTCTATTATACGAACAATTAACACTGAAGCGCCGAATGAAACAAACAAACACAATAAAGCAGCACTCAATGCATATATTCGCAGCCTTTTCATCACGAAACGTTCCCACGATACCATAATCGGAGCAAGGCAAACGAATGCCGTGGTAATAAGCCCAACTACAATAACTTCATACAGAGGAACAACGAAATTAACAACACTACTGCCAGATTGACATTGAAACGTTATACCTTCTACCGCATTATGCACATTAGCAGAATCCGGCAAACAAATATTACCAACATAAACTGGCAACTGCGTTACAAATGATCTGAATATAATAAGCATTAAAGAGGGAAGGACTACGGACAATAAAATTGCAATAATTGCAAAAATATAATGCCTACCTTCAAGCCAAGCGCGAAAATTATTTTTCATGCTTATCACCAAGTTCCGATAAGACTTGTTGTGGAGTTATGCGGCATTGATTAAGTTCTTTAACATGATTTTTTACAAATTGCTTCAGCTTAGCATCATCAGCATTATTAATACTCATAGCCACTTTATCGTTTGCTTCACCTGGAATAAATCCATATGACCCATACACATCATTACTTATACGAGAAGGAAGCTGAGCAAGCAAAAATGCTGTAACAGAAGCGTTTGAATCAAGATTCTTTTTTACATATACTTCTTTCATAGCACTTGATGCACATTTTGCAGGCACAAATTTTTGTAACACTTCTTGAGCGATACCAGTCATATCACCATATTTCTCAGAACGCCTAACAAATGTATCTGTTTGTTGTTGAATAACAGTAGCTTTAAGATTACGTAACTTTATTAAACCACTATTAGTAAGATTCCAAGATTTTTCAGTATTTGTTGGAGTAAACGCATTTCCAAGCACAAGCACAATTCCTTTGCCTTGCGAATCTCTCTGATTCTTAGGAAACCAAGAAGCAACAGTTTTCAGATGTTTAACAGCACGAAGTTTACGAATATAAGCTTCTTCAGGATGTACACAAACAGAAAAAGCAGTATCTTTAAACGTCGTACACTGAGGCACAAAAGGTCCAGAGCGAATCCAAGGTTTTGGACCCCACATAGCTATACAACAAGCACATACTATTGGCATAATTAAAGAAATACTTATTGCTTTTATGCACCAATAAGATCCCTTTTGCCAAAAATATCTAATATGCGCGCAACAAAGAATGCATGAAACGATAACAACACACACAAAGAATATGCGCAAAGTCACCAACCATGGGTTCATACGCAAACCAGGCTCAGCACCAATACCAGCATCCGACACTGGAAGTATTGCATATAAACTACTACCCCAATATCTAGGAAAAATATCTCCCTGAGGTATGGTGCCATTATGCATTATAATGACACCATAAATACAGCACCAAATTATTGCAAAAGATAATAAAGCTGAGAATACAATTGCCCAACGATTGCCAATAATTACTCCTAAAGCAAAACCAATTGCAAAAAATGCACTTGGCGTCACGCCTCCACATAATAGTGGAAAATACGGAAAATTTGTAATATTTACATCACTCTGAATTACTGTTGGCAATATACTTACGCAATATAACAAACTGCACAGTATAGCGCCTTTTAGTATAGGAATAGCGTAACGACTGGCTGATTTTCCTGCACACCACGCAGAATTAACCAAACATCTAGGCGAGCAAGCTTTACATGAACACCATGCGCCAAAAATGCAAGCAACAATATCAGACAAACAATGCATCCACGTGACATCAATTCTTAACCAAAGCGCATAATTATTATTATGCGCTAAAAAATTTGCCACACCCAAAAAAATAGGATATGCAATCAAAAATAAGCTAAAAATACAACTGCTTATTAGAGATAATGGGTACATAATACGTGAAATAATTGTGCACTTCTTATGACTTTTCGTAAAAAATCTGAATTCAGTTAAAAAGTTAGAATATTGACGCATATTTAATCACATCCCTACTTGCTACCACATTAACGAAATAAGAAACTATACATATCTAGTTACTGCTACTACTAATTTTTATGAAATTTAGATAGCAAATGCCTATACCCTGATTCCCATGGAGTTACCATAAGATCTTCACGATTAGCATATTGAAGAAGATTATCCATTTTCCCATCAAGCAATATAATTCCTTCATTAAGAACTATAACCCGATCCGCAATTACTGCTAAATCTTCTACTAAATGTGTACTGACAATAATAGTATGCTTTTGCGAATAAGACTTAAGAAAATTACGAATATCAATACGCTGCTCAGGATCTAAACCAACAGTAGGCTCATCAAGTATTAGTACTGCAGGCTGACTAGCAATCACACAAGCAATACCAGCACGCTGACGCTGACCTCCTGATATTTTAGCAACTATGCGATGTGCTTGTTTTTCCAAGCCAACCTGTTTGAGAGCATTCCAAGCAGCCTGATACGCAGCGTTCCACGATAAACCTCGCGCCCATGCGGCATATTGAACATTTTTTAACACACTCGATGCATTCATAAGTTCAAATGATTGTGGCAAATAACCAATATTTGACCGAGCTTTAGCCCTTTCCGCACGATCAGTTACGTCAAAGCCATGAACAAAAAGTTTCCCACTAGAGGGAGCATAAATCGTCGCTATAACGTTAAGCAGAGTAGTTTTCCCAGCACCATTTGGCCCCAAAAGACCACATATGCCAAAAGATAAATCTATAGAAAGATTATGCAAAATTTGTTTTTTCCCATACGAAAAATTCACATTAACAAGTTGCACATCTGAGCACGTATATGATTCTTGCATATCTCACCACTTAATAACTAGACTACTTACCTACAACTTCGTATATTTTCTCTGTCTATTCCAACTACAGAACCACTCATCTGAGCATAAGCTGACATTGGCATAGCATAAGCAATAGTAGAACGCGCAACTATTGCAAATCCTTCCTTTGCGAACATATTCGTATCTCCATTTTCAATCTGCTTCATAACGTATTCAGCCTTGAATACATACACGCATTTTATAATAATTCAATATAAAAAAAATAGATTTTTACAAAAACCAATTAAAATTTTAAAAGATACGCATATTCGATAATGCCAATTATCAGCAATAACTCGAAAAATTAAGGGGGAATTCCACCTTTTTATTTCAAGTTCATTCTACAAATATTTTTTATTTAGATAAAAAAATAGCGTGCTGTCTACTGGGGAATAATCCAACAAACAGCACGCTTTGTTTTATTTGACTACATTGAAGAATGCAGGCACTACGCAATCTTTAGGGTCACATGGTCGCTAGTATTCTCACAATCCGCAACTACGCGTGCACCATCATGCACCTTTCCAGAAAGCAACAATCGCGCAAGTTGATCGCCAATTTCCGTTTGAACCAATCTACGCAACGGACGAGCACCATAAACTGGATCATAGCCATGCTCCGCAAGCCAAGCGCGAGCAGAATCACTCACATCCAAGCTAATACGGCGGTCGCTCAAGCGTGCAGCCACTTGACGAACTTGAATATCCACAATTCCACCAAGCTCTTCGCGGCTCAACGGATGGAACATAACAAGCTCATCCAAACGGTTAATGAACTCTGGCTTAAACTCAGCGTGAACAGCGTTCATAACAGCCTTGCGTTTAGCAGCATCGTCCAAGCCTTCTTGTACAAGGAATTGCGAACCCAAGTTTGATGTCATAATCAAAATCGTATTCGTAAAATCAACCGTTCTACCTTGTCCGTCAGTCAAACGACCATCGTCCAAAACCTGCAACAAAACGTCGAATACTTCTGGATGTGCCTTCTCGACTTCGTCAAAAAGCACTACAGAATACGGACGTCTACGCACAGCTTCAGTAAGCTGGCCGCCTTCCTCGTAGCCAATGTAACCAGGAGCAGCACCGATAAGCCGCGATACGGAAGCCTTTTCCATGTACTCGCTCATATCAATGCGAACCATTGCACGCTCGTCGTCAAACAAAAAGTCAGCAAGAGCCTTAGCAAGCTCCGTCTTACCAACGCCAGTAGGACCCAAGAACAAGAAGGAACCAGTTGGGCGATTCGGGTCTGCAATTCCAGCACGGCTTCTGCGCACAGCATCCGCTATAGCCTGAATTGCTTCACTTTGACCAACCACACGCTTAGAAAGCTCCTTTTCCATGTTGAGCAGCTTCTCATTTTCGCCTTGCATCAAGCGACCAACAGGAATGCCCGTCCATTCGCTAACGACTCCTGCAATAGAATCAGCATCAACCTGATCCGGAACCATTGGCTCTTTCGCTTCACTTTTAGCATTAGCAGCCTGCGATTCCGCTTCTTCCAAAGCTTTTTGAATGCTTGGGATTTCGCCATACAAAATACGGCTTGCTTGTTCCAAATTGCCTTCACGCGTGAATTTGTCGGCTTCTACGCGCTTAGCATCGAGTTGCGCTCGCAAATCACCAACCTTGTTGTGACCAGCCTTTTCCGCATCCCAACGCGCTTTCAATCCAGCAAGCTTTTCGCGCGAGTTAGCTAATTCTTCTTGCAACTTTTCTAAGCGTTCGCGCGCAGCAGCATCTTCCGCTTTCTTTAATTGCATTTCCTCCATTTCAAGACGCGTAACTTTGCGCTGCAATTCATCGATTTCTTCTGGCTGAGAATCAAGCTCCATACGCAAGTGAGCTGCCGCTTCATCCACCAAATCAATCGCCTTATCTGGAAGCTGACGACCGGTAATATAGCGGTTTGAAAGCGTTGCTGCAGCTACGATTGCATCGTCACTAATCGTCACCTTGTGGTGCGCTTCGTAACGTTGCTTAAGTCCACGCAAAATCGTCACCGTATCTTCAACAGATGGCTCGCCAACAAACACTTGCTGGAATCTGCGTTCAAGCGCAGAATCCTTTTCAATATGCTCACGATACTCGTTAAGCGTAGTCGCGCCAACCAAGCGCAGCTCACCGCGCGCAAGCATTGGCTTAAGCATATTGCCAGCATCCATTGAACCTTCTGCAGATCCCGCGCCAACAACAGTGTGAATTTCGTCAATAAACGTAATAATTTGACCGTCTGATTGTTGAATTTCCTTCAACACTGCTTTTAAGCGTTCCTCAAACTCGCCGCGATACTTCGAACCTGCAACCATCGAAGCCAAGTCAAGACTGATAAGACGCTTGTTTTGCAAAGTCGTAGGCACATCCCCTGCAACGATTCGCTGAGCTAATCCTTCTACAACTGCCGTTTTTCCAACGCCCGGCTCGCCAATCAGCACAGGATTATTCTTCGTGCGGCGAGAAAGAATCTGAATCACGCGGCGAATCTCCTGGTCTCGTCCAATTACTGGGTCGAGCTTTCCTTCGCGAGCGCGCGCAGTCATATCAACAGAATACTTTTCGAGTGCTTTGTAGTTGCCTTCCGCGTCTGGGCTTGTAACTTTTGTGCCTCCGCGTACAGTTGGCACAGCTTTTCGCAACGCGTCTGCGGAAACGTTGTGCTTTTTGAAAATATCCGCAACTGCATTCGGCGCGCTCGCAACTATGCCAATAAGCATGTGCTCCGTAGAAACGTATTCGTCTCCCATTGCGCGCATTTCTTTTTCTGCCTGGCTTAGCGCAGCCAAAAGCTGACGGCTTGCATCTGGCTTAGTTGTAGTTGAGCCAGTAGATGAAGGCAATGACACTAATGCGTTGCGAATTTCAGCACCGATTTGTTGCGCATCTGCCCCCGTTTGCGCAATAAGCGCGCGAACGACGCCCTGCTCTTGACGAAGTAAAGCATCCACCAAATGCAAAGTGTCAACTTGCGCGTTGCCAGCTGCAGCCGCACTTTGCACAGCATCACTTAATGCGTCTTGCGCTAAGGTTGTAAACTTTTGTTCCATATCTACCTCACTTCCACGAAAGCTGTAAAACACATTTCAGTTAAGTCAAATCGCTGCAACTTTTGTTGCAACCTTTATTGCAACTCTCGTTGCAATTTCAAGCTTTTTGACGATACTTTCGAGTTCTAACGAGCTTTCACTTTCATGTATCTGATACGTATAACAGATTTTTCTATAACTTTATTCCTAAAACTTGAGTGTACTAGACTCAAGTTTTGAAATCAAGATTAAGGGCTATTCCCTAAAATCAATCACATGTTGCATATTTAAGGTGAAATTGCAATGTTTTACGAATATTTTATAGACTGACTTCTGCAAATAATCTACAATATAAATATATCGTCGGCGACATATTACAGGTAAAATTATCCACAATAACAATGAGGCTATTATGAATAAGAAACTTTTTAAAACAATTACAATTGCAGCTGTTTTATGCGTACTATGGCCTACATCTTCCGCTTTTGCCAAAGAATCATATGATGATAAATTATCAAATTTTGCAAATGCGTTACCCTATTACGTAAATAAAGAAAAGCTAGATAAAAGCGTGCAAGAAATAGCTCAATATCATCATTGGAGCAAAGAAAAAGCGCTCGATGCAGAAATGGAATTATTGCAAAATCCAAATATCAATAAATACCAACAAGATAAATCTTCCAGCCAAGCAACTATAGCGCTACCAAACGCTCAACATCGTGGTGATTTTTATTTCACTCCTGCAGGACTACATGGTCACACAGACATTTACTCGCAAAAAAATAAAATTGTTGAGGCAGTAGGACCAGGAGAAGTAGCTAGAGAAAAACTAGCTTCCGAGACTCTTGTAGCTCCAGGAGCAATAATACGTTCTGTTAATACATCTAATGCCAATAGAGCAAAAGCTGCAGATCGAGCTCGAACTTATATCGGTCGTGGATATAATAGTGCTTTCTTCCAACCGCATAAAAACGACTGGGGAGGACTACATTGCGCGCAATTAGTCTGGGCTTCTTATAAATATGGCGCTGGAATAGACATTGACGATGGCGACGATGAACTCGTCTGGCCTTGGGATCTTGAAAAAACAACAAAAGCCACAACATACAGAAAGCTTTGATGACAAGATGAAACAATTAAGCAAGAAGATAATTATTGTTTTACTGTGCTTTTCTGCCACCGTCATCGCATCAGCTATATTGTTTCTACTGTTTTGGCAGCAGATGCCTACACAAATTAGTTATAAACAAGCAAATCTTTCACATGCCGTTGGCGCTGTGGCAATAAGTGACATGACTGCCGGCAAAGAGAAGAAGCGAGATGGATTCATCGTATTACTCAACAACGATGGAACTTCTCAAACTATTACCACTTCTGCCATTGAATCTCCTAGCATATTATGGAACACTGATGGTTTGTATTTCGTAGATGCTAAATTTGACTATTTCCTTGCCCAAAAAAGTAACATGCGTATTGCAATTAAACATCACAAAAAATTACCTGCTGCACAAGCTGGAATTTTTGAAAATAATCAGCACGAAGTTATTAGTGTTCTTGACCACGGTTTTACTCGCACTAGGAAAAATCAACTCGAATTCAATAGTATTACCCTTGGCAAACCGCGAAATACAGATATTATGCAATCACGTATATATGATGTATCGAGCGCTTGCGAGAGTGGCACGTACACCATTAGCCCCAGCGACAATGGAACTAATAGTTTTAATGGAACAAATGGATTCGTAATAAAAAAACTCCAAGATTCAATACCCGTAAAACATATACTCAAAAATTCTGAAACGACGGTACATAGTTTTTCTACGATAGGAAACGATACAGCTCCTTGCATTCGCAACACCATCATTTCGATTGGAGACACAACGGAATATAAAAAAGACGATCCTGAATTTACTTTCACCACGTACGGTATTAATCGGTGGAATACGCAATCAGGAAAATTTGATTTTATACCGCTAACCTTGCAAAATAAGCGCATAGCCTATAACTATGGGGAAAAACACGATTTTGAAAATATTTCATATGGGAATAGGACAATGCTCAATGATCGCGAGCTCTTAGCACTCGACCAAGGCACAGGCGTGCTGTATAAAATTAATACAATTACTGGGAAAACGCAAATTACATTTACCATCCCAGTAAATACTTCAAGCAAGTTCAATCCAAAAAGATATTGGATGCAAACCACTAAAAATGCTATAGCAATTTTAGATAACGCAAATGGAGAAAAGACACCACAATCTACATTGTATTTTCTTAACAAAAAGAATTTCAAACTACAACAAACTGTGCATTTTGATAACACAACAAGTAATCTTCTTGCTGGGAAAGTAGATGGATGTCATTTCAGCGATTTTGCAATTAATCCACAAATGTAGACGATTTGCCAAATTACAGTTTGACGAACTGAAAAATTGAATACTAAATTTGTAAGACGATAGAAAAAAGAAAAAATCTATCGTCTTTTTTCTTGCCTAATTTCCCTATGTTTTGCGATCAATAAATAGAGAAAACTCACTAATTAGCGAACTAGTATTTCATCATACTGTGCATTAATCGTGCTTAATTAACATTTCCTAACTTCTAGCTGGGTGCAAAGTGTGTGCACTTTTTAACGTTAACATCCTGTGCACTCGACCCTAGAGCGTTGACATGTTTCCTTATACAGCAAAATTGCACTCAAAAACCGCGAAAACCCAGCTTAAAGCTGCTTCGCATTAAACCTTTTAACGATAGCCCTCGCTAAGCCTTGTTACACAAGGGCAAACTTGCACCCACCTATTAAGCCTTTGACATCAATACGACACTCTCGACGTGGTGAGTGTTGGGATATATAACACAGAAAGCAATAGTTTCAGAGTTCAGAAGGAAAAGTTTCATTGCACACAAGAGTTAAGAAACTGACCAAACATACATGCCAACAGATTTGCGCAAAGCTCATGACGAGCTAGATAAAATAGTAGATGTTGCTTTTGGTGCTACAAAGCCTTGCTCTAATAACGACGAGCGCCTAGAAATTCTCTTCAAATCCTATATTCGCATGACTAAGGAATGAATTTAATATAAGCAAACCTATAAAACGAAAAACCAATCTGTAGTTTCTACAAGTCAGGATTTATATTAAGAAGTGTTGATTGCTGTTAGCAGAGGGTCACAAGTTTTGTGTGACCTTCTAGCATATTCATTCTTCTGAAACAATACGCAGTTGAATTGTGAAACTCGTAACTGAACCTTTTATCCACATAGTTCGAAAAAAATATTGCTTTTTTTTTTAAGTGAATAAACTTTATTGTGTTGTATGCAAATTTTGGGGCTGACTCTAATTTTGCATAATTTTCAAATCGAATTAAGAAAGGAAGAAAGATGAATGGGGAGAATATGGAAATGTCTCCAGTGAATAATGATAACAATAACAAGCATTTGAGTGGGCTTGGAGTATCTGCGCTTGTATTGGGTATTATTAGCATTGTATTTTCTGTAGTTTCAATTATTAATAATATGTGCTTTGTGCTTGGAATTCTTGCTATAATTTTTGCTGGATGCTCTTGGAAATCAACTGGTAAAAAAGGACACAAGCGTGGTCATGGAATGGTAATCGCTGGTCTTGTTCTAGGTATCCTTTCAATAGTAATTACTTTATCTATGCAAGCAAGTTTTAGTGCTTCTATAGATAAAGCTAAGTCTGGCTTAGATAAAGCAAGTAAAAAGCTAGACAATATGGCAAAAGGTATTGCCAATGAGAATGCTAAAGAGATGAAGATTCAAGTTAAGGGCACTGCTCCAACTGATATTAACTTATTAGTTTCTGGTTCTAACAGCAATGAAAGCACAAATAATGGTGTTTGGGAGAAAGTCTTTACTGGCAAGGATGCTCAAAAGGATTGGACAATCATGGCATCGCCAAAAATAGACGTTGATAATCCAACGCCAGACAATTACAAAGTTGAATGTTCAATTACTGTTGATGGCAAAGAAGTGTCTCATAAGAACGCAACTGGAACTTCTGCTAATGTAATGTGCACTGCGTCTGACACAACTGCTAAGTAATTTATACGTTTTTATAAAATTTATTCAAACAAAAAGCCCGACGAGTTTACGCGCCGGGCTTTTAGTGTATTCAGTTAGTTATTGTGTAACTTTACTTATTCTTATTGCTATCTTCTTTTTCGCTATCTTCAGACTTATTATCCTCAGATTTATTTTCTTCAGACTTATTTTCTTCAGTAGCAACAGCAGCAGTTGTGTCTATTGTCTCAAACTTTTCGCCTTTAATTGTGAACTCCCCCAGCAATCCTTCGCCTTCAGCATCCACCTTAATGTGTTCGCCGTCAGAAAGTTCACCAAGCAAAATCTTTTCAGAAATAGTATCCTCAATATCTCGCTGAATTACGCGACGCAACGGACGTGCACCAAGCAAAGGATCGAAGCCTTTCTGTGCAAGCAAATTCTTAGCGGCATCCGTAATTTCTAGAGACATGTGACGATCAAACAGCCTGTCGTTAAGCAACTTCACGTCCATGTCAACAATTTGACGAACTTCTGGCTCCGTAAGCTGACGGAACACAATAGTGTCGTCCAAACGGTTTAAGAACTCTGGACGGAAATGACGCTTAAGCTCAGAATTAACCTGATCTTTCATGCGCTGATACGTGGAATCAGCGTTATTTCCAAGTGTAAAGCCAGTATTTGCAGCCTTCGCAATATCGCGAGTACCAAGATTGGTGGTAAGAATAATAATCGTATTCTTAAAGTCCACTTTTCTACCCTGACCGTCTGTTAAGTGACCGTCATCGAGTACTTGCAAAAGCGTGTTGAAAATATCTGGATGAGCTTTTTCAATCTCGTCGAAAAGCACCACAGAGAATGGCTTTCTGCGAACTTTTTCAGTAAGCTCGCCACCTTCTTCATATCCAACATATCCAGGAGGAGCACCGAAAAGCCTAGACGCAGCATACTTTTCTGCAAACTCTGACATGTCAACTCTGATTAAGGCATTATCGTCATCAAACAAGAAGTTTGCAAGCGCCTTGGCAAGCTCAGTTTTACCAACTCCAGTAGGACCAGCAAAAATAAACGATCCAGAAGGACGTTTAGGATCCTTCAAACCAACTCGAGCACGACGAATCGAGCGAGCTAAAGCAGACACAGCTTCATCTTGACCAACAATACGCTTGTGAAGTTCAGATTCCATTTGAAGAAGCTTCTGTGATTCCGCTTGAGTAAGCTTTACTACAGGAATGCCTGTAGTGCTTGAAACAACGGAAGCAATCATGTCTTCATCAACAACCATCTTGACATTAGACTCGCCTTCGCGCCAAGCCTTTTCCTTCTCTGCAGCTTCATTCTCAAGCTTTTCTTGATCGTCGCGAAGATTGGCAGCTTCTTCAAAATCTTGCTGCTTGATTGCTTCATCTTTCTTTTCAGAAATCTTAGCAATCTTATGGTTTAATTCTTTGAGCTCAGGCGGCTGAGTCAAGCGCTTAATACGCAAGCGCGCACCAGCTTCATCAATAAGATCAATAGCCTTATCTGGAAGGTGACGATCTTGAATGTAACGATCAGAAAGCTCAGCAGAAGACTGTAAAGCTCCATCGGTAATAGTTACATGATGGTGATTTTCGTAGCGAGAACGCAATCCTTTAAGAATCTCGATTGTTTCAGCAATTGTAGGTTCTGGAACTTGAATCGGCTGGAAACGACGCTCCAAAGCAGCATCTTTTTCAATATACTTGCGATACTCGTCAGTAGTAGTAGCACCAATTGTCTGTAGCTCTCCACGCGCAAGCATTGGTTTAAGCATATCGGATGCACCAAGAGCTCCATCAGCAGAACCTGCTCCAACAATAGTGTGAATCTCATCAATAAAAAGCACAATATCGCCGCGTGTTTTAATTTCTTTAAGCACTTTTTTCAAGCGCTCTTCGAAATCGCCACGGTAGCGAGATCCTGCAATCATTGAACCTAAGTCTAGAGAATAAACTTGCTTATTTTTTAACGTTTCCGGCACATCGCCTTCAACGATTTTCTGTGCGAGACCTTCTACAACTGCAGTCTTACCAACTCCAGGCTCTCCAATAAGCACAGGATTATTCTTCGTGCGTCGGCTAAGTACAACCATAACGCGTTCAATTTCTTCAGAACGACCTATAACAGGATCAAGCTTTCCTTCTTGAGCTTCAAATGTTAAATTGCGTCCAAATTGATCAAGAAGAGCAGAGCCGGATTGATTTCGCTTATCTTGCACACTTCCAGCATTAGCTAACTCGCCCTTCTCGCTACCATTAGGAGCATTATCTCCACGAATTAAATCAACAGTAGTGCTTCGCAAGTCTCCAAGATCAACTTCCATCTTTATAAGTACTTGCGTGCCCACACCTTCGCCTTCGCGTATAAGCCCGAGCAAAATATGCTCAGTACCAATATAACTGTGACCAAGCTGAAGAGCTTCGCGCAAACTCAGTTCAAGCACTTGCTTAGCGTGAGGCGTAAAAGGAATATGACCAGCAGGCGAAACAGTGCCTTTGCCGATCATCTCTTCAACCTGTTTGCGAGTGCCTTCTAGGCCTACGCCTTTTGAGCTTAACGCTTTCGCGGCAATGCCCTCACCTTCGCGAATAAGCCCGAGCAAAATATGCTCAGTACCAATATAATTGTGCTGAAGTGAGCGAGCCTCTTCCTGAGCTAGCACAATCACGCGTCGTGCGCGATCAGTGAACCGTTCAAACATAACTACCTTCCGTTCTTTTCTTTCATTCCATGGTAACGAGTCGCCATGACGCGAAGCGTCGTATATATTTATTCATTCGTACAGCATTCCATAGCATCACAATAATCATGAATGATGAACCTAAATATTCATATTCTCGTTTCTTGCATAATTACTTATGTTGTCTGCGAGATTTTCTTTTATATAATCGCATTGATGTGGATGCTGTAGTTTTTGAAGTGTCTTCAGATTCTTGTGACTCTTCCACTTTTCCTGTTAACGGTATTTCTTCTGTAACAGAATTTTCGTCTACTAAGTTTACTTCTGAAGAATCAGGATAATCTGTATCTTTTTGGGATTTTTCAAATTTTTCAGATTCATTAGCTACAGTCTCTTCAATTTTTTCAGTTTGATTTTCAACTTCAATTTCGCGATTTTTGTCATCATTATTTTCATATGATTTTTCGTCAATAGTTGAATTGTCTATTAAATCAGATTCAGATAAATTATTTTGTTCATCTTTGTCTGTTGAGGCTTCTTTTTTGTTGCGCAATTTTGAATCTAATTTTCTGCGCTTACGACGATGCATCTTACTGTCTTCGATTGCTTCCTCAATAAGCTCAACGTCTGCTCGCTCATCTCGTGGAGTTTGTTGCAAAATGTCAATATGATAATCGTCGTATGCAGGTTCAGATTGAATCCAAAGCTGCGATGGCTCAGGTGGTTCAATGTCAGAATGCTCACCACAAGCATGATCAAGCGATACAACTCGCCCATCGTCTGGGCTCCACATGTTTGCGCATACGCCAAACATAGAGCCTAAACTTCCAGCTAGAGGAATGAGGAATCCGCATGATGAACATGCTTTGCCATCGGCAATTTTTGTAGATAACGACTTTGGGCCATGTTGACCTGCGTACCAGCGTTTAGCTGTTTGTGAAATTGCTTCCGCAGTCATTACTCGTCTGCGAGACAGTCTTAGCGTTGAAACAGCTTCTTCAAGATCTTCGTCAAAATCATTATTTGCATCGCAAGATTCTTGATTTTGATTAATATCTTTTTCTGCGTTTGCGTTTGTGTCTGCATCTTCTTCGCTAGTATTAGCTTTAGCGTCATCTTCAGTTTTAGACTCAGAATGATCATCTGAATTTGTTGATTCTATATTCTTTTCAGAATTATTATCATCAATATTATTTACTTGGCGGAAGCCATCTTCTAGTCGAGAATCGTCTTCAGATGTGCCAATAGAGTCCATTACAGAAAGATCACTTGGTTTCAAGCGGTCTTTCCACGGAATCCATGGTGGTGAAAGCAAAGAATTTTCAGTAGGAACAAGCGTTGATTCGTTCACGGTCCAACGTTGCGTTTCTTCATCATGATACAACGTAACTGACCACTGCCAGCCTTCATACCCAACTAAATTGCTTACGAAACGAAAGTCTGTAACTCCGTTGCCAAGCTCTATAGAAGATACAAAATCTCCTACTGCATCAGTACGTTCTGAAGTTTCCACAGCTATACTTCTAGCTAGTTCTTGTGGATCCATCACTTCATCAGTCATAAATAATATTCCAGACACTATTCCTGAACGTCAAAATTATCTGCCACTGCACGCAACAATGTAGCAAGTTTTTTGCTTTCAGCAGTTGATGGGTAATGACGTCGACGCAAACCATTACCAGCAGAATCAAGAAGCTTAATAAGATCTTCTACAATAGCTGCCATATCTTCGGCTTTAGGACGAGTAGCCTTTACAAGCGATGGTGCTGTTGCAATAACATTCAAGCCCATAGCCTGTGGTCCTTTGCGACCTTCAATTACAGAAAACTCAACTCGTGTACCCTTGTGTAAACTTTTTACAGTAACTGGCAATGCTGCTGCTGGCAAGAAAACATCCTTACCATCATCTCCAACAATAAAGCCGTACCCCTTCTGCGTATCGTACCAACGCACGCGCCCATTGGGCATAACACACCTCACTCCAAATAATTCTCATTTCGCACGCTGAAGTGCACAAGGCATAAAGTATCAGCATATGCGATAGGTTTATAGATAGTGTACCAAATATTGTTATTACTTGTTTCCTTATTACATTGTAGCGCATACACGCGGGCAATAAAATTTTTTTAACCTACGCAAGTGTTGCTAATGCCAATATTTTAATCGCTAACAATTTTAGAAGGCTCATCGATTTCATTAACTGGCAGAACTACAGTAAGAGTTAGGCCATGAGCTTTAACATCTATTTGCTCAGACCCATCCATAGTGTCATCAAGATTAGTTTTAGAATTGGTCGATGCTTCTAATGGAGAAGATATAGTTGCGCAAATAAAACCATGATGTGCTTTTACTACAGATTGCGCAATTGCCATGCCCAAGCCAGTTCCACCTTTTTCTCTAGCTCTTGATGGGTCAGCAATATAGAAACGCTCGAAAATTCTAGACAATGATTCTTCTGGAACTCCAGGGCCATGGTCAACAACTCGAATTACAGCATACTTATGACCCGTATCAGTAGATTGGCTGACTTCCGCTGCTTCCAAAAACTCCTTCAGTGATTCTTTTACAGAAGGTAATTTAGATAATTCATTTGGAGTTATAGACGCCTTCATAACTCCTACTGCAATTTCTACAGGAGAATCAACAGGGGTGTATCTATGAATATTTCCTACGATATTTGTCATTACTTGGCGTAATCTAGCACCATCACCGAGTAGCGTAACAGTTGGAAGTATACCAACATGGAATTGGAGCTTACGCTCAAAATCGCAATTTGTGCAACTCATAAGCTTCCACTCATCCGAAATAGTTAAATAGCCTTGTTGAACGGATCTAGCAGGATCAAGAGCATGTAGATCATTAGCCGCGTCAGAAAGTATTGGAGATAAGCTAACTTGCTGTGAAATATTAATTCCACGACCCTCATCAAAACGCGCCAAAGAAAGCAAATCTTCTACTAGTTCAGTCATTCTCTCGCTAGAAGCCTTAATGTGGGCAATAGAGTCATCTGCTCTCTCCTGCTCTCCTGGCATGTTGCGCCACATTGTATATAACTCAGCATATCCATGAATTGCAGCTAATGGAGTACGTAATTCATGACTTGCATCTGAAACGAATCGCTTCATTTTTTCTGTCATATCTTCTTGCTCATTAAATCCTCTTTCAATACGAGCAAGCATAGAGTTAAGAGAAGCTGCTAAAGATCCAACCTCAGTATTTTCAGGAGCAGATGGAACTCGTTTGCTTAAATCTCCAGAAGCAATTTTTGAAGCTGTTTTTTCAATTCGTTTTAACGGTCTTAAAGCTGATTGAATAATAATTGCTGAAAATACTGCTCCAAACAAAATAACTGCAATACTCACCATTATACAGTAACGAGTAAGTGTGCTAACGGTATCAATTTGATCGCTAAGAGATAAAGCAATATAGACATAACCGCTAACACTTAACTCTGAATTATAGCTATTTTTTTGACCCCACGTTAATACTAAAACTCTCCATGGAGCTGTTGCAGCCTTTTTAGTGATTGCATCGACTTTATTAGTATTCCCCTTGACGATTGCAGGTGCTGTGTAAGGCTTGTGGGTAACAATTTTTTTACTATCAAAACCGTCTGCAGGAAGTTTAGGAACCGAAACAACCGATCCTTTAATTGGTATTAATGGAGTAGAAATAATTTTATTATGCGTATCTCTAACTTGCATAAAGTAATTATTTGGACCTACTGAAGATTGATTTGAGTTTTTCATGCGCAATGAATCAACATTGTCATAAACAAATTGCGCTTGACTTGCTAATTGTACATCAGTTTTTTCTAGCAAATAATTTCCTACGAGCTGCTGAATTGATAGTGATATGCAAAAAGCGGCTACAGTTAAAATAGCGAGAGTACATGCAACTAAACGCGTACTCAGTGGTATTGCATTTATGCGACGACGTAGCCAGCAGGTTTTACGAGGCTTTTTGTTTTTTTTGTTATTTTCACTTAGCTCTATCGCAACACTTTTTCCAGCAGTTCTAACATCTGAATCATCTTTAGAGTTATTATTTGTGCTGTTGCTAATAGTTGATTCAGCGTTATTGTAGTTATTATTACTAGATTGCATGATCAGGCTTGACCTGCCTTAGGCTCTCGAATCATATAACCGATGCCACGTTTAGTTTCAATAAGAGGAACTACTTTTTGCTGTTTTCCTGAATCATCAGTAATTTCAATGCCATCAATCTTCTTTCTTAAATAAGAAATATAAGATTCAACGATTGCTGCGTCTCCGCCCCAATCGTACTGCCATACGTGATTCAAAATCTGGCTTTTTGACAGAACTCGACCTTCATTGTCCATAAGATAATGAAGTAGTTTGTATTCAGTTGGGCTAAGTTCGATTGGCACGCCACATCGAGTTACGTCATGAGAATCCTCGTTAATCTCAAGATCCGCAACTTTTATAATATGAGTTTCTTCATCAGGTTCTTGTGTTCTGCGAAGAATTGCTCGTATTCTTGCCACTACTTCTTCCAAGCTGAATGGCTTTGTAACGTAGTCATCTCCACCAACGGTTAGACCCATAATTTTATCTTGTGTATCGTCTCTTGCAGTTAGGAACAATACAGGAACTTTAATTCCATTTTGACGAATACGCCTCGTAACAGTAAAACCATCAATATCTGGGAGCATAACATCCATAACGATAAGATTTGGATTTACTCGTTCAATTACTTCAACAGCTTCTGAGCCGGATGCAGCAGTTTCTACTTCAAACCCAGCAAAATGCAAAGATGCTACCAAAAGTTCACGGATTGATGGCTCGTCATCGACCACGACAATAGATGCTTCAACGTTCTTACTCATATTGATTAGCATCACTTATCAAGCTGAATGTTTCCTGAATAATTGCTGAAAATAAAACAAGTTATCGAATATTTTTGTCTACCTGTGACGAGCGTGCCTTCTACGAGCTTTTCTAACACCAGCAAGTATTTGACGTTGTATGCGATTCTTTCTAAACAGAATAATCGCGACTATTGAGAATAATGCCAACAATATTAATAGCATAATAATTGTAGAAATAAGACTTGCAGAAGAAGTTGTTGACGTACGTTTTGCACGCATTATTTGTTTCATCATCATTATTGCAGATTGATCCCAATGCGTTCCAGTTGTGCTTACTAATGGCTTATAAGCTGCATCGGATAACGAGTCTACAGTATTTTTATTTTTGAGCCATTCATCGGAATTAGGCGAAACAGCTACAACTAATCTTCCATCATGAGTTGCTACTGCAAGCAGCACAGTATTTTTAGCTGGAAGCGTACTAATCAACAAATCACTAGCCCATTTTGATGGATTTTTTGTATTTCCAAAAGTAGACAAATATAAGAGCCTAACATTTACTCCTGTACGCTTTTTTGTTGTCTCAATCATGTCAGCAACTTTACTGACAGAATCCCCAAGCAAATTTTCTGTGTCTGTTATTGAGTCTGTTGCAACTATTCCAGAATTTTGCTCATTACTTTCAGCATATGCATTAATTGTATTTACTCTATTTAAAGGTGAAAATATGAGCGAATTTATTGGAAGAGTTGGAAGAATAAAAGAAAAACTAAATAAAAATGCCATTAATAAAAGCAATACGCGTTTAGCTAAAAATAGTTTTGAATGAGAATGCTGGTAGTTAAAATTTGCAATACGCGTGCAAGTTAAGCTTTTAACCACATTGGTGCATGAATCTTTTTCGTAGTTTTTTGATGGCATATATTCATAATAGCGTGACATCACACAAGTAAAAGTAGCATTATAAAAATCCTTGCTTAATTTATTTGGAATGTTTCGCAAAATAATTTATAAAAAGCGTTTATTTAGACGCAAAACAAATGGAGGGGAAATATGGCACAATTTCGAGTTGATTCAGAGCAAATTCAGCAGGCTGCGGCAGCCGTTGGAACCTCGGTTAGTGCAATTAGAGATGCAGTCAACGGGATGTATACCAATTTACAGCAATTGCAGAGCGTGTGGACTGGATCGGCGGCTACACAATTTGCGTCGACCGCTCAGCAGTGGCGAGCGGCGCAACAACAAATGGAACAATCATTAGAAGCAATTCAGCAAGCTATGCAACATGCGTCAGGAGTGTATCTTGATGCGGAAGCTCAAGCTACTTCCCTATTTGGAATGGGCTGAATAGTCTGAATAATCTAATGAAATATAAATGGCGGTATACTTTACTTGTGAGCATACCGCCATTTACTATGAGCTATTCAGCTATAAAATTTTTACAACTTTTAATTTAGTAGCCCATGTCGGCACCAGCTTGTGGTGCTGCAGCTGGTTTTTCTGGCTTGTTAGCAACCACAGCTTCAGTGGTTAAGAACAAACCTGCAATAGAAGCAGCGTTCTGTAGAGCAGAACGAGTTACCTTAACTGGGTCAGTAACGCCAGCAGCCATCAAATCTTCGTAAGTGTTGGTTGCAGCGTTGAAGCCTTCGCCTTCTGGAAGCTCACGCACCTTGTTGAGCACAACATCTCCAGAAACGCCAGAGTTCTGAGCAATCTGCTTGATTGGAGCTTCTACAGCGCGGAACACGATTGCAGCACCCGTCGCTTCTTCGCCCTTAAGCTCTGTGATTGCTTGAGACTTTTCAATCTTTGCAGCAGCCTGAACCAAAGCTACGCCACCGCCTGGAAGCAAACCTTCCTCAATAGCAGCCTTAGCGTTACGAACTGCATCTTCAATACGATGCTTACGCTCCTTAGCTTCAACTTCAGTAGCAGCGCCAACCTTAATAACAGCAACGCCGCCAGCAAGCTTAGCAAGACGCTCCTGAAGCTTTTCGCGATCGTAATCGGAATCAGTGTTCTCGATTTCTGCGCGAATCTGAGCCACGCGAGCATCAACATCTTCCTTAGATCCAGCACCAGAAACGATAGTTGTTTCATCCTTAGAAACAATAACCTTAGCTGCGTGACCAAACACAGAAGCGTCGATAGAATCGAGCTTTAAGCCAAGGTCGTCAGAAACAACCTGTGCACCGGTCAAAATAGCCATATCTTGAAGCATAGCCTTACGACGATCGCCGAATCCTGGAGCCTTAACAGCAACAGTGTTGAAAGTGCCACGAATCTTGTTCAAAACAAGTGTTGGCAATGCTTCACCATCAACATCTTCAGCAATAATAAGCAATGGCTTGCCAGACTTCATAACAAGCTCAGCGATGTGGACGATATCCTGCTGGCTTGAAACCTTGCCAGAAGTGAGCAAAATGTATGGATCTTCAAGAACAGCAGTTTGATCGTCAGCGTTAGTGACGAAGTAAGGGGAAATATAGCCCTTATCAAAGCGCATACCTTCAGTGAAGTCCAAGTCAAGACCAAACTTGTTGTTGTCTTCAACTGTGACAACACCATCCTGACCGACCTTATCCAAAGCTTCAGCAATCTTTTCGCCAACTTCAGGATCAGCTGCAGAAATCGTAGCAGTAGCAGCAATCTGTTCCTTGGTCTCAACATCCTTTGCAGAAGCAAGCAATTCCTTGACGATTGCTTCAGCAGCCTTTTCGATGCCGCGGCGAAGAGCGATTGGGTTGCTTCCTGCAACAACATTCTTCAAACCTTCATGCACCAAAGACTGTGCCAAAACAGTAGCAGTTGTAGTACCGTCGCCTGCAACATCATCAGTCTTCTTAGCTACTTCCTTAACAAGTTCGGCGCCAATACGCTCGTATGGATCTTCAAGATCGATTTCCTTAGCGATAGAAACGCCATCATTTGTGATAGTTGGTGCACCGTAAGTCTTATCTAATACAACGTTGCGACCCTTTGGACCAAGTGTAACTTTAACAGTGTCTGCAAGCTTATCCAAACCGGCGAGCATACCCTGGCGGGCGTCTTCCTGGTAGGCAATAATCTTTGCCATAGTTCCTCCACATACGTTATTTATGAACTTTTCACTGCAATCTTGAGTAATAAGCCGTCAGCTGCTTATTATCACTCTCAAGGCTTGAGTGCTAATTTGAAGATTAGCACTCTATGTACCCGAGTGCCAACTTTTTTGGCGTTTATACATAAAAACCGGTTAGAAAATAATTCTAACCGGTTATTTTTATGCGAAAAATATTACTTGCAAAGCACAACTACAATCGGAGAAACGATTTGTTTTTCATTTTCGACAGCACTAATACCTAAAGTCTTTGCAATATCTTCAGCTGCAGCTTTTTGTGAATCGTCTTTATACCAAACAACAGACTCGCCTGGGACTTTACCAGTTGGATTTCCAGCTGTCACATTTGCGTATCCCGCTTGCTTTAACTTATCTGCGCCAGCAGCAGCATGACCGCTTATCTTGGTTGCGTTAAGAACTTTCACAGCAACTGATTTATCTAGTGAAGTTTGCGTCTTAGAATCATTTGCTGAATTATCCTTAGAGTCACCAGCATCTTTCCTATCTGATTTATTTTCTTCAGATTTATTATCGTCGTCATCTTCGCCTTCAGAAGATTTATCTTCGTCGCTTTTAACCGACTTTTTGTTTTCAGAAGTCTTAGAAGACGATGCTGATTGAGATGATTGTTGCTGATGATTCCAAGGCAACGGAAGATGTGAGATTTCGCCAGAAGCGATAGCCCAAACCAAAACACCAACAACCGCTGCAACAATTAATGCAACAAAATAAGGAAGTATTACGGCATACCACGCAGGATTTCCACGATGAACTCCAATCGGTCCCTCTGGTGGCTCATCAAAAGCATCAGGCGTATACGACACGTTCTGATTATTTCGCGCCATAATTGCACTCCTTATAAAATCATTTAAACAATAATGAATCTATACTATCTAATGCTTAGCACAAAGCACAAATTTAGAAAATTTGATTGGTTTCCTTTTATGGTATGCCTTGACATACAGTAGCAATATGAATCCTCAAAATATTAAACCTTTAAACGAGCTAATGGATCCTGATTGGGCTGAAGCATTAAAGCCAGTTGAGCCACAAATACGCGCAATGGGAGTATTTTTGCGAGAGCAGATAGAAAGCGGACATCATATTCTTCCTGCTAGCCACAACATTTTGCGTGCTTTTTCTATTCCACTAAAAAGCATTAAAGTTTTAATTGTTGGCCAGGATCCATATCCAACGCCGGGCCATCCAGTAGGCTTAAGTTTTTGCACAGCTGCAAAAGTGCGCCCACTGCCAAAAAGTCTCATAAACATTTATAAAGAATTAGTAAACGATTTAGGTGTAGAAACTCCAAAAAGTGGAGATCTAACACCGTGGACCAGGCAGGGTGTGATGCTTCTTAACAGATGTTTAACTGTTGAGGCCGGTAAGGCAAATAGCCACCAAGGAAAAGGTTGGGAGCCTGTAACCGATGCAGCTATTCGAGCATTAAACAATAGAACTGATTGCAATGGTAATCCATTGCCGCTTGTAGCTATTTTATGGGGTCGTAATGCGCAAAGTTTGGCTCCTTTGCTGACGAATGCAACTCTTATTACTTCAGCGCACCCAAGTCCTCTTTCTGCAATGCGAGGATTCTTTGGATCGCATCCATTTTCAAGAGCTAATCAGGCCTTAATTAATATGGGAGTTTCGCCAATTAATTGGTCCCTAGATTCTCAAGAAATCTAATTGTCTTAAATATTGCAAATTATCTTATAAAGACAATAAAAATGCCATTTTTGAACATGTCAGTACTGCATATCGGTTAAAATGTCTCTTATGGCATTATTTCCACCGCAACCACAGAAGAAACCGTTAACCGATAAAACTTCAATTGCTTCTAAGCTTGGCATTGGATCAGCTGTACCTCAACCGTCTGCTGTTTCTAATGCAAGTGCGCAAGTCACTGCAACTATTTCGAGTGATGACATACGTCGTTGTCAGCAAATTGCAAATATTTTGCGCGCACGTTTTGCACAAACTTTAGTCGGTCAAGACGCTTTACGAGAGTCTCTTATTCTTACTCTTATTGCAGGCGGACACATTCTTATTGAATCAGTACCAGGTCTCGCAAAAACTACTGCTGCTCAAACTCTTGCAACAGCTATGTCAGGTAGTTTCCGTCGTGTGCAGTGTACTCCGGATTTAATGCCAGCAGATTTAGTTGGTACTCAAGTTTTTGATTTTGCTTCTCAACATTTTACTACGCAAATTGGTCCTATCCATGCAAATGTTATTTTGTTGGATGAGATTAATCGCTCAAATGCAAAAACTCAATCTGCAATGCTTGAAGCTATGGCAGAAGGAGCAACAACTATTGGAGGCGAAAGAATTCCTCTGCCTCAACCATTTATGGTTATTGCTACGCAAAATCCAATTGAGGAAGAAGGAACATTTAATCTTCCAGAAGCCCAAATGGATCGTTTTATGGTAAAGGCAGTTATGACTTACCCTAATCCTGAAGAGGAAGTTCGTATGCTGCAATTACTTACTCAACGCGGATTGGATGTCGTTGATCCTTCAAAGCTAAATACTCAACGCATAAGTTTGCAAGATGTTGTTTTTATGCGTACTGCAGCGCGTCGCATACACGTTTCTGAAGCAGTTATGAAATATGTAGTTGATTTTGTTGCAACTTCTCGCGGTGAAGGTACGCATCCACTTCCTACAATTAATTCATTGGTTCGTATGGGAGCTAGCCCGCGTGCATCAATTGCACTTATTCGTATTGCTCAAGCTCACGCTTTACTTTCTGGACGCGATTATGTGATACCTGAAGATATTAAATTGTTTGCGCATGAAGTGTTAAGGCATCGCATACTTTTAACTTTTGAAGCTTTAGCTGATTCTATTACTACAGATCAAGTAATTGATGCATTAGTTAAGACGGTTCCTGTGCCATGATGCGTACGAAGCGGTTAGTATTATCTGAACCTGCTAAAGCCGTGCGTCGCAAAATTGAGCTTTTGGATCAGCGAATTGATTTGCCTATTGCGCGTAAAGCTTTAGGCTTATTAGAGGGAGACCATCCTTCGCACAGACGTTTTGGCACAGGTGATGTTATTGACATACACGCGTGGCAGCCAGGAGATGAAGCTCGCATGATGAATTGGTCTGCGAGTGCTCGAACTGGACAACCTATGGTGTCTTCTAGAGAGCGTACTTCGTCTTCTCATACTTGGATTGCTTTAGATACAAGCATCAATATGAATGGAGCTTGTGTTTCTGGAGAATCTCTGTATGAAGTTGCGTCTAACTCTGCATGCTTTTTTGCATCTTTGAGTTTAAAACGTCATGATGCTGTTTCTTTGTTGTGTGCAGATGGAAAAAACGTTATCAATGTTCATTCTGCTAGTAATCTTTCTGATTTTGAGCGAAATCTAGATTATACGTTGCTTAATACTCGTAGGAATACCAGAGACATTGATGCGTTGCTTACTTCGTTACTAAAAAATATTGACAATAATGGTCTGGTAGTTTTAATAACTGATGAGTATGCATTACAAGCTCATAACTCTGAATCTTTGCGTAAAATTACGCAAAATCATAAGCTTGTAGTTATTGTTGTCTCTCCTATTAATCCTTTTGATTCTGCAATTGATTTGCAAATATTTGATGGAATTACTTTACGTAAAGTACCGGCGTTTTTGAAAAAAGAATCAAATAAAAATGAAGTCGAAGCTCGTAGAAATTTTAGAATAAACGCTTTATACGATATGCTGCTTGGTGTTCAATCTTCAATAATTTATGGTTCTTCAAGTGAAGAAGTTTTCCATATTTCTGCACAAAAAGTGAGCCGTACAAATTATCTTGCTGACTCATTTAACAAGGAGGTTGAATAGAATGAGCCTGGAAGATATTCAAAAGCCTTTACATGATGAAACGCTTTTTTTAATACTACTTTCTGCATCGCTTGTTGTTATCTTTATTGCTTTTGCGGTTTTATATTTTTCTTTTAAAAAGCCAAAAAAATTAACTGAAAGTAGCAACTCTACAGAAGCAGTTCACGTTCATAATGTAAACAAACAAGCTTGGCGTAAAGATATTGATGCGATTGTTGAGAAGTATCATAACAATGAACTTACTAAAGATCAGGCTTGTGCAGAATTGGCTTCTATTGCTAGATCTTATGTTTCGAAGATGAGCGGTGAAGATATTCAAACTCACACTTTGGGAGAATTGGCTTCTTTGCGTTTGAAATGGCGCAATAAAAAAGGTGCTGATATGTTACGCCAAACAATATCTGCTTTGTATCCTCCAGAATTTGCTGATCGCAAAGCAAACGAGCAAGCGCGAAATACTACTGTTGAGCAGGCTGCTGAATGGGTTTTAGTATTGCTTGAAGGCTGGCAAACGAAGGACAAACGTTGATGAGTAATAATGTTTGGGAATACATATGGCCATGGAGATGGCAATGGCCTTTGCTTTTTGTTGCAGGCGTTGTTATTTCTGTAGCAATTTTTGCTATCTTACTAATTTTAGATTCCATTCGTAGCAATATTTTAAAAAAGAAGTATAAGAGTCAAACTAGTAATATTACGCGAAAATTCTATACTTTTACTTTTGACAATGATCTACAAGGAACTACTACTAGTCATTCATGGTATATGTGGCGAATGTTTAGAAGGTTTGCTGCGGCTGCATTGGTAGTATCTTTATGCAGTTCGCTTGCTGTTGCTTCTAGACCAGCCCGAGTGTTTAATGCGAACGAGCAAGTTAGTTCTAGAGACATTGTTTTATGCTTAGACGTTTCAGGTTCTGCTTTACCATATGATCGCGAAGTAATTCAAGCGTATCTTAATTTTATTGAGCATTTTCAGGGTGAACGCATTGGATTAAGCATTTTTAACTCCACATCTAGAACAGTTTTTCCACTGACTGACGATTATCGACTAGCTAAAAAACAATTGCAATATGCTGCAAATTTGCTTGGCGGAGTTCAATCGCAAAGTCGTATTAATCGTTTACAACAACGCCAATATCAGGAAATTTCTGACTGGCTTGAAGGAACTCAAAATCGCAAAAACGCAACATCTCTTATTGGAGACGGTTTAGTTAGTTGCGCAGCAATGCTTCCAGGTTTTATTTATGGTTCTGCTCATAATAACCATAAAATACAAAGCCGTTTTAATAGAAGTTCTTCCATTGTTCTTGCTACAGATAATGTTGTTTCTGGAAAACAAACTTACTCATTAAAGCAAGCTTTAGATTTAACAAAGCAAGCTAAAATTACTGTCGACGGGTTATATTCTGGCGCAAAACAGAATGAGAATGATGATGCTACGTTAGAAATGAAACAGCTTATTGAATCTCATGGCGGAATTTTCCTTTCTCAACGCAATTCTGATTCTGTTATTAATTTAGTAAAAGAAATTGAAAAAAGACATACTGCAATTCCTCAAGGCGCTGCTCAGTCTGCATTTAGCGACGATCCTGGTCTTTGGGTTTTGCTTACTGTGTTTAGCGTTGTGATTTGGCTAGCTATTGCAAAGAGGATGAAGCGATGACAACAACACTATTTTCTGCTACTACCCTACTGTTTGCACACGCTAAAATTGAAGCTTCTGACACTTCTCAAGCAGGTCAGTTGGTTTTTTCTCCATCATATGGCTGGATTATTGCGATTATTGCAATATTAGTTTTGTTGGCAGCAATGTTTTTTGAAATTGTGCCTATACGTAGGAAACCAGGATCAAGTGATGAAACTTTTTGCATGAGATTAAGACGTATTGGCATATGCATAATGCTAATAATTTGCGTGCTATCTCCAAGTATTATGCGTTCAACTTTACAAAGAGCAGTAAATGCAACAAACGTGATTATTGCTCTAGATATAACAGGTTCAATGAGAGCAAAAGACGCTGATTATGCAAAAAATAGTAAGATTGAGCGTATTGATGCAGCAAGGAATATTATTCGTCAAATAACAAAATCCTATGCTAACTCAAGTTTTGCTGCTATTTCTTTTGGTGCTTCTACGTCTGTCGATGTTCCATTAACGCCTGATGCTAGAGCAGTTGACAATTGGATAAATACTTTACGAACTGAACCAACTAGCGTAGCTACTGGAACTAGTCTTGACGCTCCTATAGATCAAACTTTGCTTACTGCAAAAGCTATACATGATGCTCATCCAGATGATACAACAGTTTTGTATGTTTTAAGCGATGGTGAGGAAACAACACAACGAAAGCGCCGCACATTTTCATCGCTCAGAGCTTATATTACTAACGCATTTGTTATTGGAATAGGCTCATCTAAAGGAGCTAAAATACCTTTGGAAAAAACACAGCTGCAACTTGACGACTACAGCGAAGACAATACCTCTAATCAATGGGTTATTGATCCTGCTACAGGAAATCCTGGAATTTCAAAGCTTGATGAAAAGAACTTGCGAAATATTGCCGATGAGCTTAGCGGCAAGTATATGCACTCATCTTTAAACGTAACATTTGGAGACGAAGCAAAACCAATTCTTTCACACCAATGGAGAATGAACGAGACAGCAAAACCTCGTTTGAGACCTGAACCAATTATTTGGCCGTTTGCAATATTTGCGTCGATACTTTTAATTTGGGAATTAATGTCGTGGTTTATAACTTCAAGGAAATTAGTATGAAGCACATGTCTAGTCGCACAATTATTCGCATTGTTACATTCTTATTCTTGATTATTGCGATATTCGTAGCGTATTTTGCTATCGTAAATTGGAGAGCACAATACACATATAATGCTGCTACTGATAGCCTTATTTCCAACATAAAATCTTCCAAGAGTATAGATAGCGACAAGAATGTGCTTTTAACTCAGCAACAGCAAACTGATGCGCAATTTGATGATGCTAAATCTCAAGAAATGATACTGCTTCCTCAACTTCGAAATAGTATTGACAAAAATGCTGAATTATCACGAAAGTTAACAGAAAAATTAAAGCAGAATCAAAACAATACTAATAAGCAGCAGAAACCGAAAAAGCATAACAATCATTTTAAAAACGATAATTCTAACAATTCTTCTAAAGATAAAAAGCAGTCAGATTCGTCTAAGCCTCAGTTGGACAATACTCAGCGCAATAAAGTTGAAAACTTGCTAAAACAGAACGATCATGTGGATTCTCAATCTTCACAGAATCAAGAAGACCAGCAAGGTTTAGAAAAGACAGAAAAACGTACTAAAACTGATGAAAGCAGCAATAAGCCTTGGTAATTAAATCTTCAACGATTATCTATAAGCGAAGCAATAAGCATTAATAACCTTTTAACCACATTGAATATTTTTTAGTGACTTTTCATTAATAAACGTGTGTAATAACGATTATGCACACATATTACGAATGGCAATGGCTTATACAACGCACTCAAGAGTGCGTTCGCTGCGTTATGGCAGAATCCGCAGCGACTGAATTAGAAGATTGGCAAGGGCTTGCAGCCGAACATTTTCGTCATAGTATGAAAAATATTTCTGCACAAGCGTATGCGTTATATAACATTCGCGGAGGAATATAGTATGTCTTGGAAAGTTAAGTCCTCTGTTGTAGGTGGAATGACGCTTAGCGTTGCTGATAGAGAAGCGTATATTAGTTTTTCCAGAAAACTCAATAATATTGCTAAAGAATTACTTACGCTAAAAAATTTATGGCTTAATGCAGCGATGGTTATTGCCGGTCAAAATTATGGTATACAAAAAGAATCAGGAGCATATATTCATGATTCTTCGCAATCATTTTTAACTGAAAGCATATGTCATGAATATGCTCATAAATGTTATTTAATGTCTCAAAATTTAGAAAATCTTGCTTTTCTTATTGCAAGAGCAAATAATTTGTATGAAGATGCAGAATTTCGTGCAAAAGACGAGTTAGACAATAAAATTTCTTTCTTGGCTCTTGCAAACCCTATTTTTGCTTTACATGTTTTATTCTCCGCAGGTCTCGCCGTTAATCAAGATAATAAAAATCATTCAGGTTTCCAAAATCTTGCTAGATGGTCCTACGCAACTAAGAATATACAACAAGGAATTATTCGAGGTCTATCGCAGCACCTTATTTTAAATCCTATTACAAGTTTGCCAATATTTATTGCCGGAAATGCGAAAGGCCCCATAAATAAAAAAGAGCGTGAAACCTCACTAAACTTTTTATCCAATGCTCAAAAATATTTATCACAAGCTATTCCATTTATTTCTAGTGCTCTTAGCTTCGTAAGCGCGCCTATTAATGATCGAAAGCAAGGTAATAATTTACTTCTCACTAAAGTAAATGAGATGTGGAGAAAACCTGAATCTGTTCTTGCTAGACCTGGACGTAATCTGCTTGAAACTTTAGAAAATTTAACGGAACTTGGAAGCGAAAATTTGGGCGTTAGACCACCACTTGTTAATCCAGATGCTGCTACTATTGCAATTCAACGTTTTAGGCGCAGCGATGGCAGTTCGTCATGGTTAGTAATAATTCCAGGAACTGACGGTAAAGCACACTCTCCTTTTGGTTGGGCACAAAACGCAGAAGTAATGAGTCATAGTTCTTTAGTTAGAAAACAAGCTGATAGCACTCGAATGGTTGTAGAAGCTATGAAACGTTCTGGAATTAAATCTAACGAGCCTGTTGCTTTAGTAGGACATTCTCAAGGAGGTATTGTTGCAGCAAGCATTGCAAGCGATTACGCTAAGCAATACAACATACAGCATGTTGTTACTGCTGGATCTCCTATTGCAAATCATCCAATTCCTAAGAAAACTTGGGTTACTAGTATTGAGATGGACGATGAGATTGTGCCTTCTTTAGATGGCAAAGAGAATCCTCGTAGAAATAATTGGGTGACTATTCACGGTCATGCAATTCATGTTAAAGAATCTAAGTGTTCTTTACCTCCTGGAGTCACGCGTTTTTCTGGCAAACAATATTCGACTAAAAAATTCGATAATGACGGAATATTCGTTAATGACGTTCCAGAAGAAGGAACTTTAACTCATGATTTGCATTACCATACTGCAGCTTATGAAGATGCTCTTCAACTCGGATCTAAAAGTGTGCGCGAGCAAGATCGACATTTTCAGAATACTATTAATGGCAAATTGCAAAGTACTACATTGTGGCAAGGAGTAATGAAAAAATAAAATAATTAAATTCTTATTGAGTAAAATTAAGCTAATTCGCAGCATGATGTAACCTTAAAACTATGAAGCTTACCGATATTTCTCCTGCAATAGCTCTGACTCCTCTCGATGGGCGTTATCATAATCAAACATCCGCACTCGTTGAATATTTAAGCGAACCTGCGTTAAATCGCGAGCGCATGCGTGTAGAAGTTGAGTGGATGATTCTTCTCGCAAATGGTTATGAAGCTAATCAATTCCAGCCAATTGTTAAGGGTGTTAATCCTTTAACTGATGAAGAATGCTCATATTTGCGTTCTATTCCTGAAAATTTTGATGCTGAAGGAATTGCTCGTCATGCTGCGCATGAGGCTATTACTCATCACGATGTTAAAGCTGTTGAATACTACATTGACGATGCGTTAGACGAAGCAGAAAATAAGCTTGGTCGTGCTACTGAGCTTTCAAATTTAAAAACTTTAGTACATTTTTCATGCACAAGTGAAGATATTAATAATCTTTCTATTGCGCGTTGCGTAAAGCAAGCTGTTTTAAACGTTTATCGTCCGAATTTAGAAGCGATAGTTGATTATTTAGTTAAGAATGCTAACGAATATAGAGATTTATCTATGCTTTCGTTAACTCATGGCCAGCCTGCTACTCCAACTACTTTAGGTAAGGAATTGGCAGTGTTTGCATATCGTTTGCGTCGTCAACTTCGTCATCTTGATACTCAAGAGTATTTAGGAAAGTTGAATGGTGCTACAGGAACTTTTGGAGCTCATTTAGCTGCTTTCCCAGAAGTTGATTGGATTAGCGTATCTCAAGAGTTTGTTGAAAATAGAATGGGTCTTCAATGGAATCCATTAACGACTCAAATTGAAAGCCACGATTGGCAGGCTGAACTTTATAGCACTGTAAGTCACATAAACCATATTCTGCATAATCTTGCAGTTGACGTATGGATGTATATTTCTAGAGGTATTTTTGTGCAAGTTCCTGTGAAGGGAGCTACAGGATCTTCTACTATGCCTCATAAGGTTAATCCTATTCGTTTTGAGAACGCTGAAGCTAATCTTGAGATTTCTTGCTCACTGTTTGACACATTATGTGCAACTCTTACTGAAAGCCGCTGGCAGCGTGATCTTACAGATTCTACTACTCAAAGGAATGTTGGCTCAGCTTTCGGTTATGCTCTTCTTGCTTTGAATAATCTTTTAGGCGGTTTGAAGTCTATTCATCCTAATAAAGAATTTATGGCAAAAGAATTAGACGAAAATTGGGAAGTTCTTGGAGAGCCAATTCAAACAGCAATGCGTGCTGAAGAAATTGCTGGCGTACCTGGTATGGAACGACCATATGAGCAAGTAAAAGAATTAATGCGTGGTCACCATATTTCACAAAGTGACGTAGAAGAATTCATTAAATCTCGTAACTTTGATGCCAATACTGCAGCTCGTTTGCAAGCAATGACACCAGAATCTTACACTGGATTTGCTTCACAATTGGTGGACTTTATTGATTAAGTAGACGGTAAAGCCATGCAATCTAGCATAAATCCAAATCTTGTTATTGAAGATACTCAGCCTAGCTTAGTACGTAGTTGGGCTGATTTGTTGTATGCAATATCATCAGTTGTAATTGGCGTTTTTACTTTGTTGTCGTCAATGTGTTTATCAGCAACGGCTGATGCTATGAAGATTGATGCACGAAGTGCTACTCAAATTATAGGATTATCTTTTAATAATCTTTCATTTGTTCTGATACAGCAAGGTCTTACTCTTATTGTTGTTGCAGAAGTTATTGCACACATGGTTTCTGACAGGCGTTGGATTGATACCGCTATTTCTGTTATTACGCTGTTTATAAGTTATGGTTCAGTATGGCTGTTATCTATTGCGATATTTTCTACACACAATATAGCTTTGATTGAATCTTTACAAATGCGGTCTAATAACACTTGGGCTGATTTGCTTCCAGACATGTATGCTGTTCTGGTTGCTTTTCTTACAGTTAGTGGTCCTAGACGCGAATATAAGCATGTAATGTGGGGCTGGAATGCTTTATTCATTGTTACAGCAATACTTCTATTTTCATCTTGGGATTCCTACTCTGCTATTCTTGTATCATGTTGCTTAGGAAGAGCAATTGGTACGCTTATTCGTTTCGCAAAAGGCACACGCAGTAAGGGTGCTTGGGGTGACGATATTGTTCTTGCTTTAAAAAATATTGGCATAGATAATCTTACTCAATTAACTCGTAGAACTCAGCAAGCTGATCATACTGGAGTTCTTCGTTCAAGTCTTGATGACGATTTAATTGAAAATTCAAGATTGTATGATGCAACAGACATCCACGGCATACGTTATGTAATTTCAGTATTAGATAATCAAGTTCATTTACCAGGTTATTTAAATCAATTATGGCAGTGGGTGCGTTTAGTAGATATACCAACTCGTAGAGATCGTTCTGCTAGACATTCTGTTCATCACCACCTTTCTATGCTTCTTGTTTTACGAAATATGCATTTGCCAACAGCGAATGTTTATGGAGTAAGCGACAGTGATAAATCTTCAATAATGGTTTTTCACGCTTCTAACGCTCTACTGCCTTGCAATTTGAACACTTTAACTATTGATGATGCAGCAAAATTAATGCGTTATGTAGATGCTGCTAACACTCGCGGTATTACGCATAGACGCATCACTCCTGAAACTATTGCTAGGCTTGAAGACGGAACACCAGTTATTGCAGGTTGGCAAAACGGCGACGTTGCCAGCGATGATACAAATATTGCACTTGATAAAGTTCAGCTTTTAACGCTTATTGCATCTTGCACAGATATTGACACTGCTCTTAAAGCTGCTATTAACACATGGGGTGCAGAAAAGTTATCTGCACTATTGCCTTTTATGCAGAAAGCTGCTATTCCTGCTTCCACGAGATCTTTGCCATCTTGGAATAAAAAAGTTTTCCAAAATCTTTGCAATAAGTTAAGTCAAATAGTTGCTTTACACACAGATGAAGAAGATTATGATACTGTGCGTTTAGCGCGCTTCAATATACGTTTCTTTGTTAGCTTGGTTCTTTCGATTGTTGCTGTCGCTGTTATTGCTACACAGTGGCATCCTCAGGAAGTATTTGCTGCCTTGCGTCACGCAGATAATGTAATGGTATTTATGTGCTTTGCTTGCAGCATGTTTGCTTGGATTGGATCTGCAATTACTCTCGGCTCATTCATGGATGATCAAAAACCTTCTGCACATGTTTTGTTTGCATCTCAAGCAGCTACTGGTTTCACAGCAGTTTCTATGCCTGCTGGTGTTGGTCCTGCATTTGTAAATATGCAATTATTAAAGAAAAGCGGGTACACTTCAGCTCAAGCTACAGCAATTACTAGTGCAGTATGGCTTATTCAAGCATTAATGACAACTTTAGTATTACTTTCTATAGGCGTTTTCACTGGTAAAAATGTGCTTTCTGGAATGATTCCTACTCATATGCTCATTACTTTCATTGGAATAATCACACTTATAGTTTGTGTTTTAATGGTTATTCCGTCCGCTCGTAAAGCAATTCGAAAGCATTATTTGCCAATATTATCTGATTACGGCCATCAAATTAAGGAACTTATTTCACATCCTATGCAACTTATTGCAGGCTCTTTTGGTGCTATTGTGCTTGTTTCATGCATTGGATTGGGTTATTGGATTTCTTTGCTTGCATTTGGATATTACGCAAATCCTTGGGAAACAATCTTACTATTCTTACTTGCTAACGCTGCTGGATCGGCAGTGCCTACGCCAGGCGGCTTGGGTGCTGTTGAAGCTTCTCTTACTTTCGCATTTACATCTGTAGGTGTTCCTCCAACAGTTGCTTTGTCTGCCACTCTTCTGTATAGGCTTATGTTCTACTGGTTGAGAATTCCGTTAGGCGCGTTTGCAATGAAGTGGCTCAGCAATAATGAGCTTATATAAGTGAGATTTACAAACATTTGTGTATTTTTATTAGCAAATATCGTATCTGTTTCTATGCAAGTGCGTTTTAAATAAAAAACAGCAAAAAATAAATAAAAAATATTAAGAAAAAATGCAAAAATGGCTACATTTGTAGGGAAAATGTACTAATATCTAGTATGAACGTGACCTTTGAAGAGAAGGTCCCCTGACACAAAGGATGCTGCATGGCATACAACAAGTCTGATCTCGTTTCTAAGATCGCACAGAAGTCCAACCTGACCAAGGCACAGGCCGAAGCCGCCGTCAACGCATTCCAGGATGTGTTCGTTGAGGCTTTACAGTCCGGTGAAGGTTTGAAGCTTACTGGTCTGTTCTCCGCAGAACGCGTAAAGCGTGCTGAGCGCACTGGCCGCAACCCGCGTACCGGTGAAACCATCAAGATTCCAGCTTCTTACGGTGTACGTATTTCCGCTGGCTCCTTGTTGAAGAAGGCTGTTACTGCCTGAAATTAAGCGTTTTTCGTATTTATTACATTAAACAAATACTATTTGCGCAAAAACAAAGATGGGCACTCCAAAGCTGGGGTGCCCATCTTTTATAGATTTCCTCGTTCCATTTTTCGCAAACGCGGCTCTGCGCTATCTTTTGCTCCCGTAATGCGGTAAACGTCAAAAACGCCTTCAATTTTACGGATAGCAGCAAGTAGAGTTGCTAAGTGCTGAGGATCTGCCATTTCAAAGGTAAATTGACTTGTTGCAACACGGTCATCGCCTGTAGCAATAGTTCCGGAAAGAATATTTACTCCATGATCTGAAAGAACGCGAGTAACATCCGAAAGAAGATGTTGTCGATCCAATGCTTCAACTTGGACCTTAACCAAGAACAAGCCTTTATCGCTAGTCCATTGAACAGGAATAACGCGCTCTGATTGAGTTTTTTGCAAATCGAGCATGTTCTGGCAGTCAGTCCTATGCACAGACACACCTTGGTTTCGTGTTATAAAACCAATAATCATATCTCCTGGAACTGGCATGCAACATTTTGCAAGCTTGACCCAAACGTCTCCAACACCCTTAACTGATACTCCCAAAGCACCGTTAGACTTATGGCTGCGCTCAACATGGCGTAAAGGCAATGCTTCTTGTTCTACTTCTTCTGCAACTTCATCAGCGCCCGCATCTTTTACTAAACGCGAAATAACATTCTGTGTAGAAACTTGACCTTCGCCAATAGCCGCATATAAAGACTCAACATTAGTAGGCAAATTCAATTCATCAGCAACGCCAATTAATGCCTGCTGCGTCATCAAAGTAGTTAAAGGCAAGTTACGTTTACGCATAGCGCGAGTTAGCTCATCCTTGCCCTCTTCAATCGCCTCAGAGCGGCGTTCCTTGCTAAACCATTGACGTATTTTATTTCGAGCACGAGGAGATTTTACAAAACTCAGCCAATCGCGAGATGGTCCAGCTGTATCCGACTTTGAAGTAAGCACCTCTACAGTGTCACCGTTTGAAAGTTTCGTATCAAGAGGAACCAAGCGTCCATTTACACGCGCACCCATCATGCGGTGACCAACTTCAGTATGCACAGAATATGCAAAATCAACAGGAGTTGCATCCTGCGGAAGCGCAACAATACTCCCCTTTGGAGTAAAAACATAAACTTCAGAAGCACCAAGATCTTGTTTTAATGAACCTAAGAATTCATCTGAATCTGGAGTCTCACTAGTCCAATCAGCAAGCTGTTGAATCCACTTAAGATTATCTGCTTCGCTAAGCTCTTTTTTGTCATCAATATTATTTTCGCGTTTTAAATCATCATTATCAGGCTTACTTAAAGCGCGACCAGCCTGACCATTAGCTTTGTACTTCCAATGAGCTGCGATGCCGAATTCAGCACGCCTATGCATATCCCATGTGCGTATTTGAATCTCTACTGGCTTTCCACCAGGGCCTACAACTGTAGTATGCAAGCTTTGATACATATTCAACTTTGGAGTTGCAATGTAATCCTTAAAACGTCCTGGAACAGGGCTCCATCGAGCATGCACTGCACCTAATGCTGCATAACAGTCACGAATAGAATCGACTATTATTCTCACACCAACTAAATCGTAAATATTAGCAAAATCATGACCTCGAACGATCATCTTTTGGTAAATAGAGAAATAATCTTTTGGTCGACCTTTTACCGATGCTTTAACATGTTGTTCTGCAAGATCTGCATTAATTTCTTCGAGAATTTGTCGTAAATAAACTTCACGCTGACCTGCTCTACGAGCAACTAAAACAACAATTTCATTATAAATTTTTGGATACAATACTTTAAAACTCAGCTCTTCAAGTTCAGTTTTAATTGCATTCATGCCTAAACGGTTAGCAAGAGGCGCATATACGTCAAGAGTTTCTCTTGCTTTTTTATGTGAACTTGATGGCTTAACATACCTCCAAGTACGAGCATTATGCAAACGATCCGCAAGCTTTACTACAAGCACTCGCACATCGCGGCTCATTGCAACAACCATCTTACGAATAGTTTCTGCTTGAGCACTTTCGCCATATTCCATGTTGGATATTTTTGTAACACCATCTACAAGACCTGCTACAGTATCGCCAAATTCAGCTCGACATTCTTCTAGCGTGTAATCTGTATCTTCTACAGTGTCGTGTAATAATCCTGAAGCAACAACAATTGGTCCCATTCCAAGATCTGCAAGAATTTGAGCTACAGCAAGAGGATGAATAATGTATGGCTCACCAGATTTGCGTCTTTGACCTGTATGCTGCTTTACAGCACGATCATAAGCTCTATGAAGAATGCTCATATCCTCATTAGGATGATGCCATTTGCACATGCTCAATATTGGCAATAATGGATTTTGAGAATCTTCGCTGATTTCACATCCGAGCCTATTGGATCCTTTTATATCCTCTTGAAGTTCACCCATTTGGCACCTCCTGGTACTTTTTACTATCCTACCTGCAATTCGCTCAATACACTACCAAAACAAAAAATACATACAATAAATCCGACTCAGTTTTAAAAACCGGTCGGATATTTATAAAAAGATTATTGTACGCCAGTGGAGCCAAAACCTTTATCAGAGCGATCAGATTCAGGTAATTTAGATGCGGGAATAAATCGTGCTTCTACATAACGTTGTATAACCATTTGAGCGATACGATCACCTTTATGGAATTGCACTGTGTTCTCAGGATCTAAATTAATAAGAGGAACCTTAATTTCACCACGATACCCGGCATCAACTGTTCCAGGTGCATTTAGCACAGTCACACCCTGTTTTGCTGCTAAACCAGAACGAGGATGCACTAAAGCAACATAACCTGCAGGTAAAGCTATAGCAACTCCAGTAGGAACAAGCGCTCTCTGGAAAGGACGCAAAGTAAAATCTTGGGTAGTTCTTAAATCGGCACCTGCATCACCTGCATGCGCGTAGCAAAGCGGCTGTAATGTAGATGTTTCATCATCGAGATACTTAATTAATACCTCAACCTGTTCGGGGCCAGTATAGGTCTCGTCATATGCCATTTAAGCTGCGCACTCCTTGCAAACAGGCTGACCATCAGCATTAGTTTCAGCTAACTGGCTGCGATGCTTAACTAAGAAGCATTCAGAACAAATAAATTCATCGCCTTGCATAGGGATAACAGTTACGGATGCATCTTCGTTACTTAAATCAGCACCTGGCAACTCGTAGTCTTCAGCAATAGCATTTTCATCATCGTCAATATCGCTGTTTGAATTTTGAGAACCTTTACTCAAAGCTTCCAACGACTCTTCGTCCTCATCTTTGCTACGAGGAGAATCATAATCCTGTGCCATTATGGTCCTTTCGTTTTTAAAGCTACTTACGCGCATAGCATACACGAATGCTACCCCGTATATTACACATTTTTTATTTTAAATAAAATGGTAAAGAATGCAGTGTATGGACTAAAGTATATAAATAGTATTGTTAAAAGCGAAGAAAGTGGTGCATAATGCTTGAAAATCCGCCAAAAGAGGCGAGTTTCGACCATATTGACGCAGACGGTAATTTGATTTTCATTTGTGAAAACACGCCGTTACGTATTCAAGTGGACGACACGCTGGAACGCGCCATCGCTGGTTCACATAAAATTACGAGTAAAAACAGCGATGAACATAACTCAGCAGATGCTGGCACAAATTCTATACAATCTAATGCAACATTGCCTATTTCGCAAATTCAGGCATTGATTCGCGCAGGAGTTGCACCTTCACATGTGGCGCAAAGATACAACGTTAGTGAAGCACAAGTTAGGCGTTTTTCTGCAGGCGTTGAAACCGAAAAGCAGTATGCAATTGAGCAGTTCCTTCTAGTACCTGCTCCTAAACAAAGCAATATGCGCACTATTGCAGATTTAATTGAAAGAACATTAGCTAAAGCACATATTGGCATGGAAACAGTGCAATGGAAAGCAACGCGCAGAGGATTAGAGCCATGGCGAATTACTGCTACTTTCAAAACTGCTACTCGCACTATTAAAGCTGAGTGGACATGGAACATGCATGACAACTCTGTTACATGCGCGAACCCTTCGTCTAGATTATTGCTTGGTGAAGATGTTAATGCAGCGGATACTTCTAAACAATCTCCATATGGTGGAGCTTATAGAGACACTGTAAGCATTAATTTCCCATTCAACACTGAAGAGCTTCCAGGAAATTCTATTCGTTCTGCCAGAATCGAACGAGCTGTTTCTCAATGGGAACTTAGAAACAGTGACAAACTTGCAGATGCACAAGCCCAATCTTCCTTCGAAAATCAGGACAATAATTCTGACATACAGCAAGTATTAGAAAAAGGCTATTCTAAGCGTTCTACTGAAACAAATACGCAATTTATTAAAGAAGATAATCCTCAGCAGACTTCGCTAATACAACCAGATGCTGAATTTATTAATAGAAACGAAACGAATAGCAAAATCGTCAATGCGTCTAATGAAGCACAAAAATCATTGGCTGCGAAAGTTCAAAATGCTGAAAAAGCAGATATTGTTAGTACGAATTTGCAAAAAAATGCTGCTGAAAGTAATCAAAATTCTGCTAAAAATAATCAAGAAATTAATACTAATGGCCAAGAAAAATCATCTTCTGAGCACAATAAACGTAAAGCTGGAAGAGCAGCAGTACCAAGCTGGGATGAAATATTATTTGGCGAAAGCTAAATAAGAAGTTTAAAAATAAATTTTTCGCTTATTAACAATATGTGTGACACTCTTAATAAAATTTGAGTGTCACACATTTTATTTGCTAAGTTACGATTTATAAAATATTTTCAATAATAGAAGCAAAAATCGCTTACACTAAATCTATGAGGCACGGAATATCCATTTCCATATGAGTCATCGATCCATGAACGCTAGGTAAACTCATAGCTTTATCAGATTGAATGCGAGAATCAACAATTGTGTAAGCTCCACAAGCTTGCACAATAACATCGCCAATAACATCCTCTGCCCTGTTGTTTACTAAACCAAAAATACCATCGTCAATGGCTTGTTTTTTACTGCGTACAATTGCATTAGTTCCAAAATATTCACGCCAACGGTAAATAATATCTTCAGGATTTGCGTCACTGTTAGCATACAACATTACAGAACGAGGTTCACCGCCAACCATCGATACGCCTTTTATCAGCTCATCATGTTTAGCAATATCAATTCGCTTATTGGGATCGGATTTAATCATCCCATGATCTGCAGTAATAACAATTAATGTTCCAGGAGCACAATTTGCTCGCAAAAGACGCAACTGCTCGTCAATTTGCTCAAAAACAGAAACCCACTGCTGAGAATCCCAACCATAATTATGACCGGTTTTATCAGCGTCACGTAAATACATATAAGTTAAACCTGGAGTTTTACTGTTATTAGCAGCCTTAAGAATGCGAGCTCTAGGAGTTCCAGCAGTAATATAATTTGCTCCACGAAAAGCAGCTTTGGTAAGAGGAGTATTTTCAAACTTTGGTAATCCCACGCTATCTGCACGGACTCCATTAGAAACTAAACTTTCAAATATAGTCGGCTCTTGCTGCAAAACTAGCGGATCAGGCGCATCATTAAATTGAATAAGCTGCGCAAGTTTACCAGTTTGAGAATTCTTTTGCGTGTAACCGGTCATGCAAGTAAGACCAGGACATGTGCCTGTTCCAAAAGTAGCCATTGCAGCAACAGTTGTGCTTGGAACGCACGTGCTAATTGGTCGTTGATTTATTGATTCGTTAAGCAAGGATCGTAAATAAGGAGCGTGACCTTTGCGCATAAGAATATTCCAGTATCCTAAACCATCTATTAACACTACAATTGCAGAATTAGATTTAGGGAAACCAAGACTTTCTCGCAAAGCGTGTGGATCGTTATGAATAGCTGTTTTAACAGGAGCATCTATTGCATCACTTAAAGCTGGAAGAACCGAAGATATATGTAACGCTCCACCAAGATTTTTTTCATTAAAATCGTAAGAAAAATTTTCATTAACTGCGGAATTAGAAAAATCACCGTACTTAACATTACCAACAAATTGCAAAAGATCATTTTCAGACGGTATTTCAGCACTCATACTTACTATTGAACCACTTATATTGCATTGAACAAAACGCGAATAACAAATATTTATATAAATAACTAGTCAAATTGCTGAAAAATTCAGCAAAAACATGCTGTTTGTGCATATAAATTGGTAAGATTGATAGCCGTAATGTCATTCAAGGAGTTCTAAATATGCCCTCACGCCATCACTCAACACAGCAAGCTTTCGACCCAAGAAAAGTTAAAGAGCATATTGTTGAAACACCATTAAACGAAGAAATGAGCAAATCCTTCTTGGAATATGCTTATTCAGTTATTTATGCTCGAGCTTTACCGGACGCACGAGACGGAATGAAACCAGTGCAGCGACGCATTGTGTATCAAATGGGCAATATGAATTTGAGTCCTGATCATGCTTATATGAAATCAGCGCGTGTTGTTGGTGAAGTAATGGGTAAACTTCATCCTCACGGTGATTCTGCAATCTATGAGGCAATGGTTCGTCTAGCTCAACCATTTTCCCTACGCTTGCCGCTTGTTGACGGACACGGTAATTTTGGCTCTCTTGACGACGGTCCAGCAGCTTCTCGATACACCGAAGCACGTTTAGCTCCTGCATCACTAGGTATGAACGCGGATATCAACGAAGACACAGTTGATTTCGTACCAAATTACGATAATAAACTAAAAGAACCTACTGTGCTTCCTGCAGCTATTCCAAATCTTTTAGTAAATGGTGCTTCTGGAATTGCTGTAGGCATGGCAACTAATATGGCAACACATAATCTAGGAGAAGTAGTTGCTGCAGCAAAATATGTTATGAAACATCCTGATGCAACCCTAGATGATCTTATGAAACTAGTTCCAGGACCTGACTGGCCTAGCGGAGGAATTATCATTGGTAGAAATGGCATTCGCGAAGCTTACGCAACAGGTCGCGGAGCATTCACTACAAGATCTACAACACATATCGAAAATATTACTGCTCGCAAAAAAGCTATTATTGTTACAGAACTTCCGTTTATGGTTGGCCCAGAGCGAGTTTTGGAAAGAATTTCTCAAGGAGTTAAATCAAGAAAATTAGACGGTATTTCAGGTGCTATTGATTTAACAGATCGACATAACGGAACTCGTATTGTTATTGAGATTAAGACAGGTTTTGATCCTAACGCTGTGCTTGCTCAACTTTTTAAGCACACTCCTTTGCAAGAGAGCTTTACTATTAACAATGTTGCACTTGTTGACGGTAGACCTCACACAATGGGCTTGCGAGAGCTATTAGACGTTTGGATTTCTCACCGCAGAACCGTGGTACGCAGACGCAGCGAATTTAGGCGCAAAAAAGCTCAAGAACGCTTACATTTGGTTGATGGCTTGCTTCTTGCACTTCTTGATATTGATGAAGTAATTCAGGTCATTCGTTCATCTGAAGATGCAGATAGTGCAAAAACTAAGTTAATTAAAGTATTCGATCTTGATGAAATTCAAGCACAGTATATTCTTGACTTACGTCTTCGCAGACTTACTAAAATGAGCCGAATAGAGCTCGAAGCTGAACGCGACGATTTGCTCAAAAAAATTGAAGAGCTAAATCAAATATTAAGTTCTGAAGCTAAACTCGACAACGTCGTAATAGCAGATATGGATTCTGCAGTTAAACAATGGGATACTCCACGCAGAACAATTTTGCTTGACGAAAATGAAGATGGTAGTTTTACTCCAGTAGCCTCCAGCATAAATAAAAACAGTGAGGATATTGCGATTAAAGCTGTGCAATCAGCAAATAAAATTACTTCAACTCAAGCAGATTTGGCTGCAGCAGCTAATGCAGCTCGTAAAACTGGAGAAGCTGACGCATCTTCTGTTGCAATGCAATTAAGTGACGAACCTTGCGCAGTAGCATTAAGCACTTCAGGGTTAATTGCCAGAACAAGCATTGCAGTGTTAGAACATTGGAATTCGCACAACAACAACGTATTTAACACTCCTTGTAAAACAATGTTTGCAACAACAACGCGTTCAACTTGTGCTCTTGTTACTTCATCTGGTCGACTAGTTCTAGCTCATGTTGCAGATTTGCCACAACTTAACTATGAAGAAGGAAAACCTGCGCTGCTCAACCACGGAGTAAAAGCACAAGAACTGCTAACTTCCACACAAAGCACGGATCCAGTAAGAGGAGAACGCGTAGTTTCAGCAATAGCATTTGATGCCTCACAAAACGCTACTCCACTTGCAATTGGAACACGAAACGGTGTAGTTAAAAGATGGAATTTTGAAGCTCCAACTACCATGGATTCATGGAGCATAATTGACTTAAAAGACGACGACACCGTTATTGCCGCAGCTCCAGCAAAAGACAACGACAGACTCGTGTTCATTAGTAGTGATTCGTCATTACTTACCTTTGACGCTAAACAAGTTAGACCACAAGGACGCACAGCAGGCGGAATGGCAGGCATTCGTTTAGCAGAAGGTGCTAAAGTTGCAACCTTCGCAGTAGTGCCAGAAAAATCAATAGAGTGGCATTACGAAGAAGGTGAAAATGGTTTATTCTCCGCTTCTGGGACAGTTGTATTCACCGTTGCTGGAGACAGTGAAGCTCTTCCTGGAACCGAAAACGGTTCTGCAAAGATTACTCCATTTGACATGTACCCAACAAAAGGTCGCGCAACTGGTGGCGTGCGCTCGCAAAGATTCCTTAAAGGTCAAGATACGTTGATACACGCATATGTTGGATACTATCCATTGCAAGCAGTTACGGAAGGCGGAAGCAATGTTGAGTTACCTAAACCAGATATGCGTAGGGACGCTTCTGGAACTGAGCTTGTTTCCCCAATTGCGCACATTGGGTAGTAATGTTTTTGCTTGCTAGTTTTACACTTTTTAAAGCTAGTTTTTGCGAGCATGCTTGGAATATCTGCGAAGTGATTTTCTAGCTTCTACAAGTGCAAAAATTCCTGCAGTCACAGATGCAAACAAATAATTTATTACCATAGCTACTGAAGAGCCAGTTTTAGGAAGATGCTTAACAACGCGCTTAGCTTCCGGTTGCTCCGGTTGCGAAAGAGCTGGAGCGGACTCAGGTTCTGTCTCAGACTCAGAGGGTGTCAGAATCGGACCTGGAGCAACAGGGGCCGACGACTCAGGAAGTGGAACAGGAGTTGGAGTTAGCTCCGGCTCCGGCGCAGGAGCTGGTGGAATTAGAGGCGTTGGCTTCTTATTAACAGTTACTGTTGCAACTGTTGTTGCAGTAGCACCGCCATTGTCCGTTACGCTAAACGTGATAGTGTAAACACCTGGAACATTGTTATTAAAACCACCGTCACTAATACGCTTAACCTTAGTTGCTATAGAATTATCCTCAATATCACTAACAGACACAACAAGACTATTCAAATCGAGTGAATCACCCTCAGTAATAGTCTTATTCTGAACTGTAATAACTGGTAAGTAATTCTTAAAAATAGAGTAAACTTTCAAATTTTTGTTTACACTAGTGCTGGCAAGGAACACTGCACCAGTACCGTCTTGATCTTCATTCCACCCTTCAAAAGTGTACCCAATCTTCGTAGGATCTTTAGGCATAGACTGACTATCAACACTCTTATCGTTTATGCTTTTGCCTTCCTTAACTTGCACAGAAGCATAATGAGAATTAGCGCCATTTACAAAAGTAACTGTGTAAATCGTAGCTTTAGGAACAATGTTGTACGTAAAATGCGATCTACCAATCATCCTAGGCACACGCTGAACAAAGTCATAAAAAATGCACTGACCTTCAAGTGTGCCAGTTTTTACAGCTACATATTTGCCATCAGCATTTTTCTTAAAATATGGTGAGAGGTCAATCGTTACAGGATTTCCATTCTCCTCAAAACCCTCCATAACACTGATTGTATGACCAGCGCTTTCTTGCGTAATTTTGATAGGACTTTTGTATTCCTCTCCCACTTCAATAGTGAAAGGTCCAGGATTTTGATTGTCAAACGGTGAATCATTTTCCCCTGAGCGAAACTTATATTGTCCTAAATTACCTTTTACGACAATTTCAGAAATTTTATTACCTTGGAAAGCAACACTACCAACTCCAGCAAGATAATACGGATTAGTATCTGTATCGTGCTCTTTTCCCTTATCATCAAGCACGCCTTCAAACACAACTTTTTCAATTTCATTAGCAACAAAGGCTGCATCGCTTACTGAAGCCACATTTTTTGGAATAACAACGGTTCCTTTAATTTTATTCCAACCAAAAGCTCCATATTCTATTATTCTAAGAGATTGCGGAAGAGTGACACCCTCAATATAAGTCTCGCCGTCAACGTGTTTATGCTTATTCCCGACTTTGTCAGCCTGACCGGTAAAAGCACATTCATGAATTACCTCAATACCCTCAGGAATCACAACATGATGATTTTTCTTAAGTTTCTCCTTGCCTTTGGCACTAAGTCCGTCCACATACTCATTTACCGTTTGACCGGTCTCCGGATAATAAACATTTTTCCTACCTCCAATAGTTGTACCATCGTCAGAAATGTTAAAGTCGTCCTTCGTCCAAGTTAAAGATGCATCATCTGTAGTACCCGAATCAGTTGATGCTGCTTTAGATTCTGCAGATGCGTGTACGCTTCTATCTTCACGATTATTTGTTTGAAGATTAGTATTGCTTACATCTATAAGAGCTTGTGTAAGTCTAGCATTTTCAGAATTTTCAGCATCAGTTACAGATTCAGAAGCTTTAGAAGATTTAGTAGATTTTGTGGTTTCGGCAGTTTTTGCAGTTTCGCTAGACTTGGAAGGTACAGTATTTCCAGAAGGTTTTGCGGAAGTGCTATCTAAAGCAGCCCCCCCATTGGGCGTATTAGAAGCTGCGTTATAAGAAGTTACGGAAGAAGAACCTTCTGTAGAGGAAGTTTCTGTATTAGAAGCTGTGGTAAAAGAATTATTTGTAGAAGAATTTACAGTCGTATTAACACCAGAAGAAGCTGAAGTTTCGGCAGCATTCGCACTTTGCCCCATGCAGAAAGCACAAGCAGCAGTAGCAATACCCATCATAGTGGCAGTCAACATAAGACCAGTTCTCTTATTCATTTACCCTCTTAAAAAATAGATAACGAGATAATGTAAAAACGTATACACATTGTACGCTTTATAGTCGAAATACAAATGCAAGCATGGTATATCACACAATCGTTTAATTTATTACAAAAGTCATGCATTAACACACATTTTAGAATTATGCATCTCATCAAGCAAATCTTGAACCAAATATCCGTCGCTCATACAATGCATATCCGAAATACCATTACGCATCAAATCGTAAGTAACAGAATGGTAAAACACGTCAAGCGCCTGCTCATAACTCAACCCAGCACGCTCAGCCAGAAGACTTACAACCCTAGCATACTTCTTTTGCAACAAAATAGGATTCGCCTTCAAAATCCATCACTCCCCTAAAAACTTACTATTTACACACTCGCTTTTTATGTATGTAAGACACAAATCAATAGCTTTTTGACTTCTAAAACATATTTGATTATTAGGTTTTTCATATTTTAGTCTGCCTAAAGCTTCAGACTTAGTAATTAAATCATCAAAAAACAATTCAAGTGTGTTATAAACCTTATCGTTTGCTACACCGCCAATTACTACATCAAAACTGCTTGCATCATTTCCAGAACGAGCATTAAGTATGAAATTAAGCCATTCTTCAGAATATGAATCAAACTTAAGAACAGATAATTCATTAAGAACATTATTGTCAAAATTATAAGAAGAAACAAAAGCATCTTTGTCCTTGCGAATAAATTTCTTCGCCCAATTATCAGCCTGGCTACATATTGATGTAACGTAGAATCCTGCGCCAAAATCAACATCTTTACGCGAATGCAATACATCTGGAAATTCAACAGGCATAAAAGAACCGTGATAAACAATCATACTTTTACACCTTTTTCGCGCATGAAGGAAATAATATCGTTTGTAATATACTCTTTGCCTTGAGTGTGCAAAACGTCATAAGATGGAACAATATAAGACATAAGAATATTACTCTTCTTAGTCAAAGCATCATACGTATCGCGAGGGTTTTGATTAAGCTTCTTAGCAACATTTTCAATACAAAATATTGCAAAATCAAGCTTATCTTTGTCAAAGACTTCTTGCTTAATATCATTCATAACCCCTCCTTTTGTAAAAACATTATTAGAAATACATCTACTAGATAATGCGTATACAACAAGTTCTAACACACCTAGCACACATAACACATCTAACACAAGTCTACATCAAAAAAATATAAGCAATCGCGCACACAAATACTTTCAGACTCGAGTTACGCAAGTTCGAAGCAAGCGCACGTGCATAAAAGTCATTACAGCGAGAAGAATAAGCAAATAAGCCGGAAGAAGCACCATAGAAACATTCTGCGCAATTAGTCCAAAAATCGCAGGCATTACCATAGACCCAATATATGCGCTTGCCATTTGCATGCCAACAATAGCTTGAGACTTATCTGCACCAAAATAATGCGGCGTGGAATGAATAATGCATGGGTAAACTGGAGCGCAGCCTAGTCCAATAATTACAAATCCTGCAATAAGCTAAATATGATTCGGCAAAGGCAGCAACAATACCAGAATGCCCATAAGCATTACGCACTGCCCAATACGAATCATCGTTGCATCGTTAAAACGCATAGTAAGAAATCCGCTTATAAAACGACCAACTGTAATGCCAACATAAAACAAGCTTGCCCAACCTGCCGCAACAATGCGGCTAACTCCTCCATGCAAAACCATGTAACTACTAGCCCACAATCCTGCAGTTTGTTCCAACGCACAATAGCAAAAGAACATAATAAGAATATTCTTAGCTCCTGGAATGCGCAAAACTTCCTTATAAGATAGCATCCCAGAAGATTGTTTCTTTACCTCAGTAAGATTATGCGTCTCTGCCTTTTTATTATTATTTTTCCACAGCGGCAAACTTATGAATAACACAAGAGTGAGAGCAATTTGTATAACAGCAATATACTGGTAGCCTGCAGGCCAACGCTGACCGTGAGAAAGTGCGAAACCCATAACATAAGGACCTGCGGAAGCACCAATTCCCCACATGCAGTGAAGCCAGCTCATGTGCCAGCTTTCATAGTGAATTGCAACGTAATTATTAAGAGCCGCATCCACTCCTCCAGCACCTAAACCGTATGGTATAGCTAGAAAAATAAGCACAAGATAATTCGGAGCAAAAGAAAAACCTAGTAACGCTAAAGCTGTTAAAGCAACTGAAATAAGCGTAACCTTCCCAGGGCCAAACTTATGCGTAAACCTATTAGATAGCAGCGCAGAAACAATTGTTCCTGCAGAAATAACCATTGATATTCCGCCAGCCCAAGAAATTTGCGCACCAACATCATGACTCATCGTAGGCCACGCAGCTCCAAGAAGAGCATCAGGCAAACCCAAGCTTATAAAAGCAAGATAAATAACAGCAAGAAGAAGGTTAACCATAAAAATTCCCCAACCTTAGTACTTCATATTTGTAATACCAACGCGACTTTATAAAGCAATATAAAGGAATATAAATATACAAGGCAACATAAAGCAATGCAAACAACATGCCGATATCAGGTATCGATTTTGGAACGATCGAAGTCGTCTGCGTTATCAACAATAAACTGCTTGCGCGGAGGAACATCATCGCCCATTAGCAAATCAAATACTTCACTCGCTTGCTGAGCATCTTCCATACGAATCCTTCGAAGCATGCGAGTTCTAGGATCCATGGTTGTGTCTGCAAGCTGATCTGCATCCATCTCACCCAAGCCCTTGTAACGCTGAATATCGCTGTTAAAATCAATGCCCTTAGCTTGCAAATCATCAAGCTTTCCAGCCAATTCGTCGTCTGAATACGTGTAAATATACTCGCCCTTGCGCTTTCCAGCGAGCGCAATTCTGTGAAGAGGCGGCACTGCAGCATAAACATGACCGTGCTCAATAAGCGGACGCATATAACGATAGAACAGCGTCAGCAGCAAAATACGAATGTGCGCGCCGTCAACATCGGCATCAGTCATCATAACAATCTTGTTATAACGCGCTTGCGAAATATCGAAACTTGCGCCAGATCCTGCTCCAACAACCTGAATAATTGCAGCGCACTCTTTGTTGGAAAGCATTTGTGCAAGACTTGCCTTTTGCACGTTCAAAATCTTACCGCGAATTGGAAGAAGAGCTTGGAAAGCAGAGTTTCTAGCAGCTTTTGCAGTGCCAAGTGCAGAATCGCCCTCGACGATGAAAAGTTCTGCAACATCGTCGTTTCCAGGCTGGCAGTCAGAAAGTTTCGGCGGCATTGAAGCAGACTCAAGAGCGTTCTTTCTGCGGGTAACTTCCTTAGTTTTACGCGCTTGAATACGCGCATGCATTTCGGAAACAATTTTTTCCAAAACTCTAGAAGACTGCTCTTTGAATCCTCTCTTAGAACCGGTAATCATCTCACCGAATTGAGCGTCAGTCATTTTGGTAACGATTGGCTTAACTTGAGCAGTTCCAAGAACATCCTTAGTTTGACCTTGGAATTGAGGCTCAGCAATGCGAACAGTTACGACTGCTACCAATCCTGCTGTAATATCATCGCGCTCAATTTTCGTATTCGAATCTTTAAGATTTACTTTTAGTTTGCGCGCGTTGTCTTCAACAGCTTTACGAATTTGCTTAGTCAATCCTTGCAAGAATCCGTCTACGTGCATACCTCCGCCAGGAGTTTCAACAACGTTTACGAAACTAATAATCGTTGAATCGTAGCCGTTTACCCAACGCATTGCAATGTCAACGCCGCATTTTCGAGTTACTTGCTGCGCGTGTAAATCTCCTGCAGAATCAACAGCTTGCGTTTCTTCTACATATGTATCTTCGCCAGAAATACGCCAAATATCCGATACTGCTTCACCTTTTGAAAGAAAATCAACGAAATCTTTAACGCCACCATTATGCAAAAATTCAACTACTCGAGGATGATGCTTATTTTGCATTGAGTTAGCAGACTGAGCATTTGCAACAGATTGTGCAACTGATTCTTCAGATTCAGCATCTTCAACCTCATCTTCAGTCTCATCTTCATTCGCGATATTTTCAGTCTTATCTTCAGAATCATCTTCATCTTCTAATGTTGTTTCAGATTCTAATTCTTCAAATTCAGACACAGAGTTATCGCTATTATCAGACTGGTTTTCAAGAAGATTATCTTCTGCAACATCATCTTTAGTAGAATCAATTTCTTCAATATTTGCAGATTCGCCTTCAGGAACATGCTCGTCAATAACAGTAATTTTTAAGCCTGGAACCAGGAAACTTGTTTGACGCACGCGAGCAATAAGCTGCTCATAGCTGAAATGCGCAGTCGAATTAAAAATTTCTGGATCCGCCCAGTAGCGTACACGAGTTCCGGTAGTTTTTGGCGAAACAGTGCCGATAATTTCAAGCTCAGTAGGCTTGTTCTTACGCGTACGCTTAAATGGAGAGGCTGGAGATGGATGCTCTGGATCAGCATCGCTATACACACCAGGATGCCCTTGATGGAACGCCATATGATGCGTTTTACCGTCTCTATCAACTTCAACATCTAAACGCAAGCTTAAAGCGTTTACAACAGAAGATCCAACACCATGCAAACCGCCTGCAGCATTATAAGAAGCGTTACCAAACTTTGCTCCAGCGTGAAGCTTAGTTAGAACAACTTCAACGCCAGTGAGCTTTGTTTTTGGCTCAACATCTACTGGAATACCACGACCGTTATCTGCAACTTCAATAGATCCATCATCGTGAAGAGTAACAATAATATGGTCACAAGCACCAGCCAAAGCCTCGTCAACCGCATTATCAATAATCTCCCAAAGGCAATGCATTAAGCCTTGACTGTCTGTAGTGCCAATATACATGCCTGGACGCTTTCTTACAGCATCCAAGCCTTCAAGCACAGTCAAGCTATCAGCATCATATTGCTCTTTATGAGAGACCACTTCTACCCCTTGCACTTATTAAACTTACAACCGATTATTTTAAGCAATAAGTGTCGTACTATCGCAAAAGCAACAATACGACACTTTGTAATATAACTTCACACAATCACTGATCTAAGAAGTCACGCAAAGTTTGCGATCTAGAAGGATGACGCAGCTTAGACATTGTTTTAGACTCAATTTGACGGATACGTTCACGAGTAACACCATAAACGCGACCAATATCGTCTAAAGTTTTTGGCTGACCATCTTCCAAGCCGTAGCGCATCTTAATAACTCCAGCCTCCCTAGGAGCCAAAGTTTCCAAAACTTGCCTGAACTGTTCTTGAAGGAGCGAGAACGCAACAGCATCAGACGGTGCGATTGCGTCAGTATCTTCAATCAAATCACCGAACTCGGAATCGCCATCCTCGCCCAGAGGAGTGTGCAAAGAAATTGGCTCACGACCGTATTTTTGTACTTCCTGAACCTTTTCTACTGGCATATCTAGTTCGCGAGCAAGCTCATCCGGCGTAGGTTCACGACCTAAATCTTGAAGCATTTGACGCTGAACCCTAGAAAGCTTATTAATAACCTCAACCATATGCACTGGAACTCGAATAGTACGAGCCTGATCTGCCATAGCACGCGTAATAGCCTGGCGAATCCACCAAGTTGCGTAGGTTGAGAACTTAAAGCCCTTCTTCCAGTCGAACTTTTCAACTGCACGAATCAAACCAAGGTTACCTTCCTGAATTAAATCAAGGAAAAGCATGCCTCGACCGGTATAACGCTTAGCAAGAGAAACAACAAGACGCAAGTTTGCTTCAAGAAGATGATCTTTAGCTTTCTTGCCATCTGCTGCAGCCCACTTAAGCTCACGTTTACGCTTAAACTCCATTTGATCAATTTGAGTATCAAGCAAATGCTGAGCATACAATCCAGCTTCAATACGCTCTGACAAATCAACTTCTTGCTCAGCATTAAGCAAACTAACTCTACCTATCTGCTTTAAATAATCCTTAACAGGATCCGCAGTAGCACCTGTAGCAATTACACGACGCTTAGGATTACCAGATGGAGTTAGATTATCGTCATCGTCATCATCACGTACAACAAATGCGCCTTTTGCTTGTGGCACTTGCGGAGCATCATGCTTAATTTCGTCGTGATCATCAATTTCATCAAGATCTTCAGACTCTTCATCATCAAGATCATCTGCAACGTCAATATCGCTTAAATCGTCAACATCAGATATATCTTCTGGCTGAATATCGTCCAAATCATCAAGATTCAAATGTTCATCATCAACATCAAGATGTGAATCGTCATCTAAAGGATCGTGAATAGATAATTGATCTTGAGATTCAATGTCTACGCTATCTTCAGTTTCGTCATGTTCAGCATCAGCCGATACTGATTCAGTATCAATCTTGTTGTCTTCAGTTTTCTTTGAGCGAGAACTGCGCGTCTTGCTATCAGCTGACGAAGTTCGAGTACTGGTTTTACGCGCAGCGCTAGCCTTGCGAGTTTTTACAGGCTTAGTATCATCTTGCATTTCGTCGCTGTCGACCGTTAATCCAACTTCACTCGTCAAACTGTTCCTCCTGTATTATCCCCTTGTAACGCATATAGGCATAGTTCATGCAAGGGCAAGTTTTACCTTAAGTAGTAAACCATTTAAGCAAGACGATTATTCCACAACTAATTTTTGCGGCGTGGCGAATTATTCAATCCATGCTGGCTCAAGACCATTTTCGAATGCTCCACACACTATTTTTGCCATAGAACAATCAGGATCAATGCGCAATGCACAATCACAATAATATTTTACTTCTCCGAGCCTAAACCACCAGCTGATATAAGCTAACAAAGCGTAAACTTGCACAGATAATTTTGGAATGCTTCTAGTAATAATAGCCATAGATTTTAAAATTTTGCACGCGAAAATAGCTCTCTTTATATCAGGCTTATTATTTGTTTGAGTGAATTTTGCTTCTAAACAATGCCGCAAATTACGAGATACTTCAGGTGTATGAGGGCACCAAGCAAATTCCGACAAAGTTTTTTCGTCATACCATTCTTGATTTTCATCCAGAATAGAAATAAGCATTGCATCACGAACATTAATATTATGCAACATTGCTATTGGCAGATTTACTAAATCATATCCAAACATTTTTTCATCGTAAGCAAACATGTTGTACCATCGCATAAGTGCTCTGCTTGCAATATCTCTAATAGCATATTGCTTGCCATTTTGATCAACATTTTCTATAAAAGCTTCCGAAACTGCCGGAACCCAATATTCTAATCCTTTAATCCATTGCGCACTATCACTACAGTTGTTGTAAATATATTCCTTAGAAAAAGTCATAAAAAAGCTGCACTCTTTGGAAGGATATATAGTCCCATTAATATCTGAAATTTCTCTTCCAGCAAAACTTTCAAAATCTTCTGAACCTGCAAAATCTAAACAACCATTAAAAGAATTAGCACTTTCACCATAAATTTGCATAAGACTTTGCATATCAAAGTCATCAATACAATTATGCGATATCTTCGTTTTCAAATCATCCTCTACAATTTCCATGCATACTCCCCCTCATTTTTTACATGATTTTTTATTTTGATAATCAAACTATGCAATAGCATTTTTGATATATTGAAGTTTCTCAAGATATGAGTCAGCATTCAATAAAAAACTATTTCCGCGGTGAAAAGCTTATTAAACCATAATAATAACTGCGTTTTGTAATGTTCAGCCCTGTGGATAACTTTCATAATATGAGCACATTTATAGGCAACAATTACAGTCTTAACGATATTGAATCTAGAATTACTTTTTTAATTTCTCAGCAATTTAATACGGGATTAGAAAATAATCTTTCATCCACATGTGCGCAAATACTACAGCAAGTAATAAAGCAAGCTATTGTTTCAAGCGAAGGCGGAAAACGTCTTAGAGCTCTTCTTACGATTTCAGCATTTTGCGCTGCATCAAAAGAAACCAATATTCAAAAAATCCATGAACAGTCTGTATTTGACATAGCTTGTGCTCTAGAAGTATTTCAAACAGCTGCATTAATTCATGATGATATTATTGACGAATCTTATTTAAGACGTGGAAAGCCTAGTGCGTATTGTGCATTAAGTAAAGCTTGCAATAATAAGCATATTGGCACAGGCTTAGGTTTAATGCTGGGAGATCTACTTGCCACAGAAAGTTTCGATATTGCAAGAAATCGTGCGAAGAATTTTACTTATGGCGAGGAATTGTTAGCAGCATTTGCGTCTATGCAAAGAAATGTTGGTATTGGTCAAGTATTGGATTTGTCAATAGAAATGATGCAACTAGATAATCCAATACAACTTGCGGAATCATCTTTGAATGTTTTTAGATGGAAAACAGCCAGTTACACTACTGTTGCTCCATTAACTCTCGGCTTTCTTGCAGCAAATATGCAACCAACTGAAGCATACAATCTTGCTAATTCTATTGGCAATTCGTTAGGTGTTGCTTTCCAAATTGCTGATGATTTGCTTGATATTGTTTCGGATAGCAAGATTACAGGTAAGCCTATTGGCGGTGATATTAGAGAAGGTAAGCGTGCGGTTCTTCTTGCAGATGCTTTGCAATACGGAAACGATAATGAAAGAGAAATACTATTAAAAGCTTACACGAGTAGTACTCGAAGCGAAGATGATGTAAATAAAATAATACAGATTTACCATACTTCTGGTGCTATTGAAAAATCAAAAAAGCGAATTGAGAATCTGTGGAATGATTCACAACAAGCAATCGAATCAAGTACATTGAGCGACAGTGGAAAAGCTATTTTGCATGAAATTAGCAAACGATTTATACCTGAAGCATGGCGTAATGTACAATAATATTTAGCAAATAACGCTCGAAATTAGCTTTCTTTACTATCTTGCTTGTACACTCGTAAGTAGTAAAAATGGTTTTACGCGTATAAGGATTGTGACAATGGATGAAGCTACGCAGGCGCAGCCAGGTATGCGCATTGAAAATCGCTATCGCATTGTGCGCAAAATAGCTCAGGGTGGCATGGCTACTGTGTATCAAGCAGAAGATGAACGCCTTGATAGACCTGTAGCAATTAAAATCATGCACACTCAACTTGCTCAAGGGGTGCATCGCCAGCAATTTATTGCTAGATTCCGCAGAGAAGCGACTTCTGCTGCAGCAATTGCAAATCCACATATTGTACAAGTTTATGATACAGGCGAATATGACGGGCTCGATTATCTCGTAATGGAATATGTTCATGGCGTTAATTTGCGTTATGAAATGAATATGCAAGGCACATTCAGTGTGCGAGATACGCTGCGTCTACTTGCAGAAACTTTGGATGGTCTCGCTTCTGCACATAATGCTGGAGTTGTACATAGAGATATTAAGCCGGAAAATATTTTAATTAACGATCGAGGTCATGTTCAAATTACTGATTTCGGTTTAGCTAGAGCAATTTCGCAAGCAACACTATCTTCTACAGGATTACTTCTTGGCACAGCAGCTTATCTTGCTCCTGAACTTATTGAGCATAATCTTGCGACTCCTCAAGGTGATTTGTATTCAGCAGGCATGATGGCTTGGGAAATGCTTGCAGGAAGAGTGCCTTTTACTGCAGATAATCCTGTTACGCTTGTTTTCAAGCATGTGCATGAAAACACTCCTTCAATTGCTACAGCTTGCCCTGGAATTAGCGAAAAAGTTGCACAATTCATAGCAAACCTCACTGCTCGCGACATGAACGAACGACCTAAAGATGCAAGTGAAGCATTAGCAAAATTACGTGCACTTTCTACACAATTAAACTCTGAAGATTGGCAATACAAAGCAGAAGAACCACAAGAGTTTTCAGAAGAAACAGACTTTTCTCCTATTAATAATTTGCGTGTTTCCCCTGAAGCAAATTATTCGGACAAATTGAATCCTAATAATGACTCAGATGCTACACGAGCAATAAATACTTCAGGCTCTAATTTTTCTGCTAATTCCAACTCTTTATTGCAAAATGCTACAGACGAAACTGTTGCAATACCTAGAGATAATTCTGTAAGTGAACTCGATTCACACACAAATAATGATCTACATAATCCTGAAGTCAATAATGTAGCAATAGACAATTCACTAGCGAAGTCCGACAGTGCTTTCGATGCGAATAATCTTCAAAAAACACAAGCTATGCAATGGCATGCTACTAATACAGAAGATGTGTCATACAATTCGCAAGATAATCCTTTAGAAGAATTTGACGATAGCAATATGCCAACAATTGCTATTAGCTCTCGCAATTTTAACAACAACTTAAATGCAGCAAAACCGTTTGGCATGTCAAATAAGGAAAAAAACTTAGGAAACAAGCCTAATCGTTCTTCTAAAAAGCGTGTTTTCCTTATTGTAGGTTTAAGCGCAGCTGGAGTATTGACAATTGCTGCTATTGGTGGTTTTTGGTATTTCTTAGGTCCTGGCAGTTATTGGACGCTGCCTAAGCCCGACGACCTTCAATGCAAAAATTATGCATCTTGCAAAATAACTGATGTCAATTGGCAACAATATGAGCACACGCTTAAAATTGCTGGAATTCCTTACAAAGTTTCAAAAGATTATAGTGACGATGTGCCAGAAGGAAAAGTAGTTTCAACAAATCCTGATGTCGTCGGCAGCCATATTCAAAAGCACAATAATAGCACTCTTAATGTTGTGATTTCGCGTGGAATTCGTAAGGCTACAATCCCGGACGATATTACAGATCCAAAGACTTACAATGGCAAAAATCCTTTGAAAACATTGCGTAAAGCAGGATTTACTAACATTGTTCACGATAAGTCAGGAGATACGTATTCTATAGACATACCAGCTGGCAGCTTAATTGATATTAACCCTAAACCTGGCACACGCATGAACCATAACGAAGAAGTAAGTGTTTTACTTTCCAAGGGACCTAAGCCTGTGCAAATGCCAGATATTGTTGGGAAAACAAAGAGTGAAGCTGACTTAGCTTTAACTGACGCTAAGCTGGATGTAAAGTACGAAGAAGAAAATAGCGATACTGTAGCAAAGGGTAAGATTATCCGCGCTTCCGTTGAAGCTGGTTCTGACTTACATTGGGGCGATAGTGTTAAAGTTGTTGTTTCAAAAGGTCCAAAAACTGTTACATTGCCAAACGTTTGCGGAAAGAACAGTAATGAAGCTAAAAGGATTATTGAAAATCTAGGGCTAAAAGTTCGTATTTCTGCTCCACTTGGTGATTTAATGCACGTAGTGCGCTTCCAATCCCCTGGAGCTGGAAGTGAAGTACCATTGAAGGATTCTAATGGAAATCCTTCTATTATCACTCTTACAGTAATATAAGCGTGTTTTAAGTATTATAAAAGCGGCGGAAGCTCAATAACTTTCGCCGCTTACATATTTGAATATAAATAAAATTTAAATATCTAATAACGCTAGCCTAATAGCATTAGAATTATATTATTTATTTTCATTACTTTCTTCACGTTTTTTACGCATACGTTCTTTTACAGTTTGAGCATATTCATCAACGTATTCTTGACCACTCATTTGCTGAATAGACTTAGTTACTTTATCTGTAATTTCACGTAAACGCTCGTGGGTAATCTCGCTTTCGTCACGAACACGCTCTACTTGAATAGGCTCGCCATAAATCGCCTTAGTTTTACCCTTTGCAGGAATAACTTGACCATGCACTTGCAATTCTCTAGTTCCAATAATTGCAACTGGTATAATCGGGCAACCTGTTTCAAGAGCAAGACGTGCAGCACCAGTATGACCGCGATATAAACGACCGTCTGGACTTCTTGTACCTTCAATATGAATACCAAAAAGCTGACCTTTTTCTAATATTTCACGAGCATGATTCAAGGCACCAAGCGATTTTGCGCCTCCAGAACGATCTACAGGAAAAACGCCAACAGAAGTAAACCACCACTTCTTGAAACGACCCTTTAAACCTTTGCCTTCAAAATATTCTGCTTTACCCATAAAGTGAATCATACGAGGACAAGTCAATGGCAGAAGCGCGTCATCAATAACAGCAAGATGATTTGCAGCAATAATAGCTCCACCCTTTTTAGGTACATTTTTAACACCTTGCGCTGATGGATGAATCCTCATGCAGGCAATACCCCCAAGTCCCTTCACGAAGAACCAGTACAACATACCATATCCTTTCTTGCAAGTCCAATTTCGAACATTTTAAGCATAGAATCAGGAAGACTTGCTACAGTATAGTTCATGACTTCTTCTAAGAATACCAACGACCCTCGCCGTGATGACGAGTTAACGTCAGAATCATTAAAGAATAATCAAAAACAAAACAATAGAAATTTTGATGATGATTGGTCATCTTTTATTGCAGAGCATTCTGACGATATGAATGATATTGCTAATTCACATAGCGCAAAAAGCTTTGAAAAGCATGCTCAGAAAGAAGAAAAAAAGAAAGAACGCAACAGTATAGCAAGCGATAATAATTCTAAAAATCAAAAAAATGCTATAAAAAATAAATTTAGCTTAAAAAATCTAAGCAGCCATAAATCCTATATTATTCCTACTAGAATGCAAGACCCTCACACGATCATAACTGCTAAAGGTCCTCGTGATAATACACGCACAAGTTGGCTTGATTTAGATAAGACTATGGAAGACTATGGAGATGATTTTGTGCCCCCAAATCCACAATTTTATAACGTATCTTTAGTTAATGTAGTTTTGTGGATTCTATTTGTTATAGGTATCTTCGGTGTTATTGTAAGTGCTTTTATTCCTGCTATAGCAAACATTGTTGGTATTATATGCGGCCTATTAATGCTACTTAGTGGAGCAGGATTACTTATGAATCGCAAAAAACCTGATCCGTATAAAGAAGATTACAGCGATTATGGAGATGGTGCTCGAGTATAGCTAATAATCAATCGAATATAATAAAAAGGCGGCATGATTATAATCACACCGCCTTTTATTTATTTTACTTAGCAGCTTTCAAGTTACTCAGCTTCATTTTCAGATTCGTTTTGACCATGGCAAAGCTTGTACTTACGACCAGAACCACATGGGCACTCGTCATTCTTATTTGTTCCTGGGAATGTACGACCATCAGACCATGGAGTCTTCCATTCTTCATTCTTTGGTCGCATGCTCAACGGAACATCTCCCTCAGCATGGCTCAAAGGTGCAGGACCAACAATACCAGCAGCCTGATCTTCAGCTTCTACCTCAGACGAAGCTTGTGCAACATCTTCATCAAGCTCATCGTCAGAAGAAATATCTTCAGTAGAAGCAATCTGATTGATATCAATGTGGAATAGAAGCTGAATGCTTTCTTCCTTAATTGCCTCAATCATCGAATTGTACATCTGGTAGCCTTCACGCTGATATTCAACGAGCGGATCACGCTGACCCATACCACGCAGACCAATACCATCCTTCAAATAATCCATCTCATAAAGATGTTCACGCCACTTGCGATCGAGAACAGAAAGAACAACGCGACGTTCAATTTGACGAAGTGGATCAGCGCCGAGACGATCTTCGATGAGAGAGTAAACCTTTACTACACTGTCGACAATCAAATCACGCAAAGCAGAAACAGCTTTTTCGCCCTTAAGATTGATAATCGTTTCACGCACCTGATCCCAATCAAGAAGTACAGGCATTACAGAGTTAAGAGCATCTTTTAAGCCGTCCAAATCCCAATTCTTTGGCTTATCAGAACCGTTCATTGCGCCACGCACATAACTTTCTACGGTGTCACTGATGAACTTCAAGATGTCCTCGTGAATATCTTCACCCTTAAGAACCATCTGACGCTCTGCATAAATCACAGTACGCTGCTTATTCATAACATCGTCATACTTCAAAACGTTCTTACGCATTTCAAAGTTACGAGCTTCAACAGTCTTCTGTGCCGTGCGCACACCGTTAGAAACGTACTTAGACTCAATTGGTTCGCCTTCTGGCAATCCCTTAGCCATAACACGAGCAACAAGCTGAGTGTTGAACAGGCGCATCAAATCATCTTCCAAGCTTAAGTAGAAGCGGGACTCGCCAGGATCACCCTGACGACCAGAACGACCTCGAAGCTGGTTATCAATACGACGAGATTCGTGACGCTCAGTACCAAGCACATACAAGCCACCAAGATTCTTAACTTCTTCGTGCTCGTCCTTAACTTGCTCTTTAACTTCAGCTAAAACGCCTGGCCAACGCTTCTCATACTCTTCAGGAGTATCGTCTGGAGAATATCCTTCAGCCTTCAACTTAGCATCTGCAAGGAACTCAACATTGCCGCCAAGCATAATATCGGTACCACGACCTGCCATGTTAGTAGCAACAGTTACAGCACCCTTACGACCTGCAACAGCAACAACAGCAGCTTCCTTAGCATTCTGCTTAGCATTCAAAACCTGGTGAGGAATGCGAGCAACGTCAAGAAGCGAAGAAAGAATCTCAGAAGATTCAACAGAAGCTGTACCAAGCAACACAGGCTGACCCTTTGCATGACGCTCAGCAACATCTCGCACAATAGCAGTAAGCTTTTCTTTCTTTGTGCGGAAGATCAAATCGTCCTTATCTTTACGAATTACTGGACGGTTGGAAGGAATTGGAAGAACACCAAGCTTGTAAGTTCCCATGAACTCTGCAGCTTCAGTCTCAGCAGTACCAGTCATACCAGCAAGCTTGTCGTACATGCGGAAGTAGTTTTGCAAAGTAATAGTAGCAAAAGTCTGATTTTCTGCCTTGACTTCCACGTTTTCCTTAGCTTCAATTGCTTGATGCAAGCCCTCGCTATAACGACGACCTGGAAGAACACGACCAGTATGCTCATCGACAATCAAAACTTCGCCGTTTGTAACAACATAGTCACGATCTAGAAGGAAAAGCTCCTTAGCTTTCAAAGCGTTATTCAAATAACCAATAAGAGCTGTATTGCTTGGCTCATAAAGGTTATCGATGCCCAAGTAATCCTCAATTTTTGCGATGCCAGGATCAAGAATACCTGCGGTTTTCTTCTTTTCATCAATCTCGTAATCAACATCGCGAGTAAGCTTCAAAACAAGCTTTGCAAATTCACGATACCAATGAGTTACATCACCTTCAGCAGGACCTGAAATAATAAGTGGCGTACGAGCCTCATCGATAAGAATGGAATCGACCTCATCGACAATTGCATAGTGATGACCGCGCTGCACAAGCTCGCTCTTTTCCCACGCCATGTTATCACGCAAGTAATCGAAGCCAAACTCATTATTTGTACCGTAAGTAATATCAGCATTGTATTGCTTACGACGCTCTGGCGGCTGCTGGTCTGTAATAATGCATCCAACACTCATGCCAAGGAATCTATAAATACGACCCATAAGCTCGCTCTGGTAGCTAGCAAGGTAATCGTTGACTGTGACAACGTGCACACCTTTGCCTTCCAAAGCATTCAGATAGCTTGGCAAAGTAGCAACCAATGTTTTACCTTCACCAGTTTTCATTTCTGCAATATTGCCCCAATGCAATGCAGCACCACCCATAAGCTGCACATCGAAATGACGCTGGCCAAGCGTACGCTTTGAAACCTCTCGCACAGTAGCGAAAGCTTCAGGCATCAAATCATCAAGCTTTGCACCATTGTCTAAACGCTGCTTGAATTTAGCAGTTTGACCCTTCAATTCTTCATCGGAAAGCGCGGAAATTTCATCTTCCAACGCATTCACAGCCTTTGCTACGTTCTCAAGGCGCTTCAATTGACGGCCTTCACCCATACGCAAGGCTTTATCGACGATATCTACCACGTTTTGCTCCCTTAGGTCATGTCTATGACGACGGCCTAGCCAACATAGACGTAAACTGTGCCTATATTACGCGACGGCTACGATTTTTATAAGTTAGCGCGTCTGATTACTACATAAAAATGCCCGCCCAACATTGTGCTAGACGGGCATGCGCACTTATTCGCGCATTTTAGATGTGTTTTAATTATTACTTTTGCTTAGCAACATTTTCAGGTGTATCAATTTCAAATACGCCATAGCTCCAACCATGTCTGCGATATACTACAGATGGTCTCATAGTTTCTTTGTTTACGAACAAGAAGAAATCATGCCCAATAAGCTCCATCTCATACAAAGCCTCATCTATGCTCATAGGCTCTGCAATATGTAGCTTACGACGAATCACAATAGGAGTGTCGCCAACACTTACTTCCACAGATTCACCAGGACCTAAATCAGAAGCAACAGCAGCATCTGCGCTATTAACCTCATTTTCTTCTGGCTCTTCAATAGTAGTCTCAATCTCAGGCTCTACAGCACCCATGTCTACAGGAGTCATTTCCGTATATCCACGGCGATGATCCTTACGACGATCGCGAGTGCGACGCAAACGAAGCGTCAACTTATCAAGCGCCATATCTAATGCACTAAATTGATCAGTGCTAGAAGCTTCTGCGCGAATCACTGTGCTTCCTGCAACAACAGTAATTTCAACTCGCTTTGCTGTGTCAGCCTGCCTTGGATTGCCTTCATGAGTCAACACGATTTGCACGCGCTGCGCATCAGGCGCAATGGCGGTCACACGATTCATCTTACTTTCTACAACGTCACGGAACCTTTGATTAATCTGCGTATGACGACCAGTAATGACGATTTCCATGCGAAACCTCCCCATATAGACTCGAACCTTAAGTTCGATTTGTACAACCCGACTGCCACGATGCCGTCGGTTCTTCTATTATATCTGCTAAATCCATACAAACCTAGCGATTTATTAAATTAAAATAAAAAAATTAACGTTTATTACGGAATTTCTTATAAAATAACGAATTTTTTACGATATTAATATCATCTGCTATAATTGGGAAGGTTGAGGTTTCACGATGGCCGCGGTCACAATGTTCATTCGGAGTGGCTGAGGAACTTCCGGGCTCCACAGAGCACAATGGCGGATAACGTCCGCCCAGGGCGACCTGAGAGATAGCGCAACAGAGAATAGACCGCCTGAACGTTTCGTTCGGGTAAGGGTGAAACGGCGGCGTAAGAGACCACCGGGCTTCTGGCAACAGTAAGCCGCATGGCAAGCCTCATTGGGAGCAAGGTCAAGCAGAAGACGCTTTAGAGCTGCTCGCTCAAGTCTTCGGGTAGACTGCTAGAGTTTGGCGGTAACGTCAAATCGAGATGGATGGCCATCCGCATGCACTTGTGTATGCGACAAAACCCGGGGTATGTGAAACCTCATCAACTCAACCAAATAGCATATTTTCAACTTATATCGCTGATTTTTGGAGCGAAAGAAAAATCAGAGAATACTGCTAAACACTTATTAAACGACGAATCTAAATCAATTTTTACGTTTGAATTATCAACTACCCCGCATGTTTGCATACCAGCTTGCTGAGCTGAACATAAAGCTGTAGCAGAATCTTCAAAAACTACACATTTAGCTGGATCTGCTTTAAGTTGATTAGCTATATCGATATAAGTTTTAGGACTATGCTTACCTTTTTCAGATAAATCTTCTCCAAAATGAAGAAAATCAAAACAATCAAAAATACCAACTCTTTTTAAAGCTGGAATACACAAGCGTTTAGAAAGGGTTGTGGCAAGAAAAAGCTTTACACCATTAGAATGCAAATAATGCACATATTCATACGCGCCTTTTCTTAGCGGAAGATGATTAGCATAAGCGTCAAAAGCCATATCTGACCACTCCTTCATCAAAGCTTCAGGAGCATCAGTGAACCCGTAATTTTTAATAACATATTCTGCAATTTGTCTAGGATTCATTGTTGCAGTTGTACTAGCAAAGATTGAGGGAACGCTCATACCACGTTTCGCAAAACTTACTCGATCAATATCATCCCAAACGCTTAAAGAATCAAGTAATGTGCCGTCAAAATCAAAAATCGCTGCAACAATAGACGAATTATTTTGTAAATCCATCAATGATCTTCCTACTTGCATTCAATAGTTCACGAGCATGTTCTAGTGAAGTTTTTGATTCACTTCCATCAAGCATCCTAGCAATCTCTTGTTCACGCATCAAATCATTAAGCTCAATAACAGAAGTATTTGCAACTTTAGCAAAAGAGCTATTCTCGCTATTATCGCCATTTTCAACAAGATTTTTTTGTACTGCAAATTGTACATCTGCAAAAGAAGCAACCTGAGCTAAATGAGTAACAACAATAACTTGAGCATGTTTAGAAAGTTGAGCCAAACGTTTACCTAGCTCTACTGCCGCAACACCACCAACACCAGAATCTACTTCGTCGAAAATAAATGTCATATTTTCTTCGTCGCAATCTGTCAACTTCGCAATAACAAGCTCAATTGCAAGCATAAGCCTACTTAATTCACCACCAGAAGCACTTTTGCTCATCGGCAAATCTGAAGAAGCAGGAAATGGTCGGAACAAAAACTCTACATCATCACATCCGTTAGCATCAAGCGGAATAGAACCAGATAAATCTTCGCAACGCTTATTTACAGTGATAATTAATTGAGCACCTGGCATAGCCAAAGAGTTTAATTCTTCACTAACTAAAGTGCCAAAATCATGAGCTGCATTTAAACGAGTTTTATATAATTCTTCAGCAAGTTTAAGAGCATCATCATATCGTTGAGCACATTTAGCACGCGCTTTGGCAATAGCTTCAGGAGAATCATCTAAATCTTCAAGTTCAAACTGAGCTTTTTCGGACCAATCAAGTACATCATCTAATGTTGGCCCCCACCTACGAGTTAAATCAGTAAGATCATGAATACGAGAATTTAAATCATCTAAATCTTTTTCACTTACATCGATATCCAACTGTTGAGCAAGCTGCATTACAATATCGTCAAGTTGAGCATGAATATCGTCAAGTTGATTTGCAATAGAATTGAAAGAATCATCTACACGAATATTTCGTAATGCTTGAGAAGCTTTATCTACAAGAAAACAAGCATCTTCAGATGATTCTGAAGCACCATAATCTATTTGACTGGAATCAAGGGATGCGAGCGCAATGCTCACTGCTTTGACAATTTGAGCAGAATTCTCAATTCTTTCTCTTTTTGCGCGCAATTCCTTATCTTCATTAGGGAAAGGATTCACATCTCGTATTCGCGCTAATGATTCTCTAAGGTAATCTGCACGTTGCCGTGAAGAAGACGCTTGATTTTCTAGTCGGTTACATGCATCTTTAGCATCTTTCCACGCTTGATACGCACATGCGTATTGCTTAAGTAATTCACTATTTTTAGATACAGTATCAAGTAATTCGCGTTGTTTTGAATTTGTTGCTATGCGTAATTGGTCACTTTGTCCATGAATCACTATCAATCGAGAACATACTTGTTCAAGAACTGTTTTTGGTACTGCGAAACCAGAAATTGTTGCTCTTGAACGACCTTCTTGTGGTACTGTTCTAGAAACATACATATCTGATTTATTTTCGTCATTTTCTGAAGGCTCTAATTCAATACCGGATTTGCCAACAGCATCTACTAATTCACTTGTTTTAGGAATACTAAATATGCCTTGGACCCACGCTTCTTTAGCATTTGGAGAAATCCTTGCAACTTCTGCTTTGGATCCAGAAATAAGCTTGATAGCACTTAAAAGCATTGACTTTCCGGCACCTGTTTCGCCCGTAATAGCTGTCATGTGAGACGAAGGAGTAATAAGCGCATGTGAAATTGGCCCAAGATTACGTATTTCTAACTCTTCAAGCACGCTGTACCTCGTTTTATAAATGCTATATTTAATATTATTTTCTACTTAAATAATTCAGTTTAAAGAATTATTATTGTGCTCACGCCATCCAACTATTGGCAAATCAAATTTTGTAACTAAACGCTTCGTAAAAGGAGCGCCAGAAAGTCTAGCTAATAATAGCTCATCTTTTGATTGACGAACTTGAATCCTTGATCCCTGAGGGAGCGCACGCTGTCTTCTACCGTCGCAACAAATCCAACCTCCAGAAGACGATTCATTAAGAATGTCAATAGTAAAAGTAGAACCGGCACCAATAATTAGAGGACGCGCAAAAAGAGCATGAGCAGCTAATGGCACTAATTGCAATGCTTCTACATTTGGCCACATAATTGATCCACCTGCTGAAAATGCGTAAGCTGTGGAACCAGTAGGAGTTGAAACTATTACACCATCGCAACCAAAAGATGACATTTCAACATCGTCTACTCGTATTGAAAGTTCTACCATTCGACCTCTGTCTTCGCGATCAAGAGTTATATCGTTCAACGCCCAATCACTTAAAGGCTTACTTTCACCAGGAAGCCAAACATCTACATGAGCTTCCATTCTCCTGTCAATAGTGTAATCCTTGTTTGCAATTCTACGAATAGCATCATTAATTTGAAAACTTTCGAATTCTGCCAAAAAACCAACATGACCAAGATTTATGCCGATAATTGGAACAGTAGTACAATGCACTAACTCAGCAGCCTGAAGCATGGTGCCATCTCCCCCAAGTACCACAACTATTTCCGTATTTTCGTCAACTATACGAGTAGTTTTTTTAGCAAAATCAGACACAGAAGCACTGTTGAATACGTCAACAACGAATCCAGCTTTAATAAGTTGAGTCTTGACTTGATTTACCACATCACTGTGAACATCGATCCTAGCGTGAGTAACTACAAGAGCACGACGAGCCGCCGAAGCGGAATTAGTATCGAAATGTTCCTGCATATACAGCCCCTTCGTACTGTTTAAACACAACTACTACTATTGTAATTGTTAGGATACATATTGAAAAATGCTAAACATTCAATGATTAACTTATTTCTCGTAACGCGCATAAAGAAGATACTCCGTATTGCCATGTGTTCCTTCAATAGGAGATTCACAAGAGGAGATAACCTTTAGACCATTTTGATTTGCACAACTTTTTATTGTTTCTAAAGCTTTAATTTTTAAAGTTTCGTCAGTTACTATTCCACCTTTTCCAAGGTTTCCTTTTCCTACTTCAAATTGCGGCTTAACTAAAAGCACAATATCTGCATGCAATTGAGCTATTCTAGAAATTACTGGAATAACAAGCGTTAGAGAAATAAAAGAAACGTCCGAAACTATAAGATTTGGCTTATATGGCAAGTTTTCTTCGTACACATTTCGAATATTTACACCGCTCATTTCAATTACATGTGAATTGTTAGCTATTTTTGGATGTAATTGACCATGACCAACATCTAAAGCTATTACAGAATGAACACCTCTTTGCAAAAGAACGTCGCAAAAACCGCCCGTTGATGCACCTATATCTAGAGCTTTAGTTGATTTGGAAGTAGTTAAACCATTTTTAGAAAACGCTTCGAAAGCACCTTCTAACTTAAGTGCTCCACGAGAAACGTATCTAATACAAAATTGCGTATTTTTTGATTCGTCGATTGTTATTGTATGTGAATTGTTTACTAAAAATGAGGATTTCGTAATATTTCGATTGTCAACACTCACTACGCCAGCATGAATTAAACGCTGAGCAGTTGTCCTACTTTCTGCTAAACCACGACTAACCAAAGCGCAATCTAAGCGTTGTGAAATATTGCTATTTGAAAGTTTACTTAAATCCTCATTCACAGTCATAAGGAAAACTCCGGAAGAGTATAATTTTCCATATTTTCACCGCAATCTTGCAAGCTCCATGCCAGCGCACAAGCAGCTCTTAAAGCATTGCAATCGTTAGTGTTGTTAACTTCAATAATATTATTATTCACAACTCTTGCTATAGCATCTTCACAAGTAAAAGTACTACCGTTAACGCGTTCAGGAGCGTTATGAGATTCGTTTAATCCTCGCAAGTCTTTAGAAACAAAACTTGGACGCAAATGTTTTGGCGCAAGCATAAGCATGCGAGGATCTGTAACTCCAGTAAGAACAAGTAATGAAGCATAGCCTCCTCTTGTTCCAGCCTCAATATCAGTATCTAAACGATCTCCAACTGCTAATGAATGCTCAATACTAATTACAGGATTCCCATACTCGTCTTTTTCAGTGTATTCTTCACATTCAGAATCATCATGCTTAGCATTAGCAGCAACCAAAAACCTTGCTTCATCATACATTGCAGATTCTGGTTTTCCAGCAGACGAAATAGGCTCTACACCCGTAGCATTAATAACAGCTTGAATCATGGAACCGCATCCAGGAGCAATACCATGCTCTCTTGGAATAGTTAAGTCGCGGTTAGTAACGAAATATTTTGCACCATGCTCAACAGCGAAAGAAACTTCCGCCATTTCTTGCCAAGTCATTTGAGGATACCAGCCTTGAATAACAGCTTTAGGATTATCTTCGCACGAATCTACGAGTTGTAATCCTACGCGTTGCACTTCTTGACGCAAATGTTCAGTGCCGAGAACAAGAACTTGAGATCCTTTCTCAACATTGCGAGCTACCATCCTTGCTGCAACAACAGAAGACGTTATAATCTGCCATGGTTCTACTTTTAAGCCAAAACTTTCCAGTTGTTTTGCAACAACAGATTGGAAACGCGAAGAATTATTAGTTGTATATTCAATTGCCATTCCATTTTTTTGCGCAAACAAAATGGAATCAGACGCATATTCAACAGCATTTCCACCACGATATACAACACCATCTAAATCAAGCAGTGCTAAACGAAATGCATCGCTTAACGGACGATTACATGAAGAAAAATTCTTTTTCGTTTCAACTTGCATACTATACCTCATTTAAGTTTGCTAAACACTGCACTTAATTTAGATTCAAATTTTTCAAATATATTTTATAAATATCAACTCTCAAAGCAGCAAGTGCCCGGCTTACTTAAAAGCAGCCGGGCGCAAATATTCAAATGTTACGAACTACTCTTCGTCAGCGTGAACAGCACTCATCTCGATTGTATCCGTATTATCCGCATTCTCAGAGTTACTTGTCTCTTCTGAGTCTTCTGAGTCTTCTAAATCTTCAGAATCTTCAGTTGCTTCAGATTCTTCATCAGCATATTCATCAGATTCTTCATCAGGAGCAAATTGAGCATCATCTTCACTCATGCCAATTTCATCCATCATGTCATCATTCAAATGCTCTAAATCATAGTCGATAACAATATCATCAGGATTTATATCTTCGTCATCAACATCAGCATACTGTTGCTCAAGCTTATCAAGCAAAGACTCTAATTCAATTGCTTCGTCACTACGACCAGCTTCTTCCAAGAAGTATTGTTCTGCTTGAACTGCACGCATACGATACTCCCCAGGAAGACCCTTTGAACGACCCATTGCATGAACCAATTCAATAGCCTTATCAGCATGACCAGTATCAGCCAAAACGCCTGCATAAACGAGGAACATTTCGGCTTTTACTTCTCCCCTTAAGGTTTTTGCTTCATCTGACATGCAAATTTCTAAAGCCTTATCTAGATTGCCCATACCGCGCTCGCAATCGGCAATAAATGGCAAATAATCAAGGTAACCATTCATTCGCATTGCAGTGCGGAATTCCTTAGAAGCAAGCTTGTAATCGCCCTGACGATAGGCCACAAAAGCTAAAGTTTCGCGAGCAAAATCAATACGAGAAGCTTGCTTAGCAGCCCACTTTGCATGTTCTAATGCAAGTTCAGGATTTTCTTCTTGCAAAGTATAAGCTGCAAGAATATGAAGACCAATATTTTCAGCGTGTTCCTTTGAAAGACCGCGCAAACGCTCGCGATCTTCTTTAGAAAGCATTGCCCATTCCAAACCTTTTGGCATCTTAGGTTCACCAGGGCGACGTGCTGTATAAGGATTTTGAGATGGATAAGAAACAGTTCCGTCAGAATTGCGGCGTGGACCATCTTCAAAGCGGAAGTTACTACGCGAATTTGCGTGACGATCATCTCTGCGATCGTCACGACGATCAAAACGACGCTCATTATCTCTGCGCTCATCGCGACGATCGTCTCTGCGGTCATCACGGAAGCCACCCTTAGAGCCTTTATGGAAATCTTTATGGAAATCGCCATTGCGATGGTTCTCACGACGACTATCCCTGCGATTGTCACGACGATCAAAACGATGTTCACCATCAAACTTCTTGTAGCGTGGGTTGCCACCTTCTTCACCAGAATGTTCAAAATCTCTAGAGCGACGGTCATCTTTACGATCATCTATACGATCAAAATGACGGTTACGATCAAAGCGACGATCATTATCGCGATTCTCTGAGCGGAATCCGTCCTTCTTAAAACCATTCTTCTTAAAACCACCGCGACGGTCATCTTTACGATCGTCATGACGGTTAAAACGACGATCACCATCACGCTTTACGCCAGAGTGGAAGCTCTCTTCACGGTCATCATCATTACGGCGGAAACCACCCTTCTTAAAACCGCCTTTATGGAAACCATCCTTATGGAAACCACCGCGACGCTCGCTACTTTTACCACCATTGCGATGACCAAATCCACCACGTTCACCAAAAGATTTCTTACCACTCCGCGAGTGTTCGCGTTCTTCGCCCATTCTGGCATACCTCTCATCTATGTGCAATTTTATTACAAAATCACATTTTAATTATATTCATAAAACAACTAAACATCTGCTGAAGCAAGCTATAGCATACATCAAGCAGCAAGCTTACAACAGATGTATTTTTTAATACATCACAAACATTTATTAAGCGCGCTCTACGGCACCGATAGCTTTCTTGCCACGGCGAAGCAAAGCGAAACGACCGTGCAAGAAAGAGCCCTCACTTAACACATCGTCGACACCACTTACACGTTCATTATTCAGATACAAACCGCCTGCTTCAATAGCACGACGAGCTTCAGAAACAGTGCGGAACAGACCAGCGGCAACTGCAGCCTCAACAACACGATCTGCAACTTTAGCCTTAGCGAAATCTAAACTACCGTCTTCAGCCTTAACCTTAACACCATCTAAAGCAGCTTCAAGAGTCTGCTCATCAATATTGCAAAGATCACCACGTCCAAACAAAGCGGAAGAAGCTTCAATAGCCTGGTTTGTTAAATCTTCACCGTGAACGAAACTTGTAACTTCCCACGCAAGCACGCGCTGAGCTTCACGACTTCCAGGATCATCCTGAATTTGCTGAGCTAAACGCTCAATTTCATCTTTTGGCAAGAAAGTGAACACCTTAAGCAACTTAACAACTTCATCATCAGGCTGATTGAACCAGAACTGGTAGAAGCGATAAGGGCTAAGCATAGAAGGATCAAGCCACATGGCATTACCTTCTGACTTACCAAACTTACGACCTTGATTATCTGTAATAATCGGGCTAGTAAACACGTTTACGGATGTGCCACGAACCTTACGAATCAAATCCATGCCGGAAGTGAGATTACCCCACTGATCCGAACCGCCAAGTTGCAAAGTTACGTTGTAATTATCAAACAAGTACAAGAAGTCGTTGCCTTGCAAAACTTGATAACTAAACTCAGCAAAAGAAATACCTTCATCGGAATTTAAGCGACGAGCCACAATATCCTTAGAAAGCATTGTTCCAACTCGGAAGTTCTTACCAACATCGCGCAAAAAGTCGATAGCAGACATCTTAGAAACCCAGTCGTAATTGCTGACAAAACGAACAGGATTTTCACCATCAAGAGGCAAGATTTGACCAATCTGCTTACGCAAGCGTTCAGCCCAGCCAGCCACAATATCCTTAGAATTAAGAGTGCGTTCTCCGCTTTGACGAGGGTCACCAATCAAACCAGTAGCACCACCAACTAAAGCAATAGGATGATGACCTGCAGCCTGCAAGTGACGCATATTAATAAGCTGCACAAGATTACCAATATGCAATGAAGCAGCAGTAGGATCGTAACCGCAATAATACGTTAATGGTTCTCCGTCAAGCGCTTGAGCAAGCTGCTGCTCATCAGTAGATTGTGAAATTAATCCACGCCACTTAAGCTCTTCAAACAAAGAAGCAAAACCTGCTTCCTTGTAGTTCCTGACCTGAGCCATTCGTATCTCCTTAATACAGAATACCGATAAATATCGGGCGCTTTGCGCGTCCACAAGCCTTTCAATTTTTGCAGCACATGACGACACGCATAATAAAAAAGTGCCAAATATCATAAAGTACAATATTTGGCACTATAACGTGACAGCTAATAATCTAATTTTAAAATTATTTTATAGGCGAGATATAAGCAGAACCATCGCTTTTTGAATTTGCAAATTTATAATAATTATCCATTGCATTTTCAGCCTCTACAATTTGCTCTTTAACTCGCGCGAAGGCTGTACCGCCACGACCGCATCTGGCAGACACAGATCCAGCACTAGTCAATATTGTTCTAATATTCGCAATTTCTGCGCTATCAACAAAACCGCTTAGAATATTTAAAAAATCATCATCGCTTAAATCAGCAAGATCTCCCCCAATTTCCTCAGCTCGCTTTACACACAAACCAGACAAAGTATGAGCATTACGGAATGGAACACCCTTTTTTACAAGCCATTCTGCAATATCTGTAGCAAGAGCGAAACCAGTAGAAGACTGTTCATAAAGTCTATTTAGATCAAATTTCATAGTTTCTACCATTCCAGCAAAAGCTGGAAGAAGCACTTCTAAAGTGTCAATTTGATCAAAAACAGCTTCTTTATCTTCTTGCAAATCGCGAGCATAAGCAGTAGGAAGACCTTTAAGAGTTGCCATTAAACCAGTTAAATCGCCTATTAATCTACCAGCTTTACCGCGAGCAAGTTCAGCAATATCTGGATTCTTTTTTTGAGGCATAATCGATGAGCCAGTTGAATAAGCATCATCTAAACGAACAAATGCAAATTCTTGAGTATTCCAAATAATAATTTCTTCACTTAATCGTGATATATCAACGCCAATCATTGCTGCGATGAATGAAAATTCTGCGACTAAGTCTCTACTTGCAGTTGCGTCTATAGAATTAGCGCAAACTTTAGAAAAACCAAGCTCTTTAGCTACTTCTTCTGGATTAAGACCAAGAGTATTGCCTGCCAAAGCTCCTGCTCCATAAGGGCTTTCATCTGCACGCAAATCCCAATCTATGAAGCGATTTACATCTCGTAAAAGCGGCCAAACATGTGCCATTAACTGATGCGCAAGCAAAATTGGTTGAGCATGTTGCATGTGAGTGCGACCCGGCATCACCGCGTCTTTTGCATTTTTTGATTGATTCAGCAACGCTTGGCAAACTGACAACAATAATGATGCAATAATGCGCGCATGCCTACGCAAAAACATACGTATTAAAGCTGCAATTTGATCATTTCTAGAGCGACCTGCACGAAGCTTTCCGCCAAGCTCATTTCCAGCAATTTCAAGTAAACCGCGCTCTAATGCTGTAGCTTCATCTTCATCTTCCTCAATGGGTGCGAAAGTTCCGTCATCTACATGCTTTTGCAATTCATCTAATGCACAAGATAAATCAGCATACTCTTTTTCGTTAAGAAGACCTGCACGATGCAACGCATGCGCATGAGCTCTAGAACCAGCAATATCATCATCCGCTAATCGCCAATCAAATTGTGTGGACTTGCTTAGTTTCGTCAGCTCTGCTGAAGGACCTGAACTAAATCGTCCACCCCACAATGCAATAGGGTGATTAGTATTATTACTTTCATTATTTTCTAGTTCTGCGGCTGCTGCTTTTGTTGCATCGTGCATAGTTTATTACCTTTATATCTTTTTATATATATATCGTATTAGTTGTTGTTTGCAACGCGCATATCTCTTGCTGCTGCAACCTTGCTAGACAATCCGTAGATTTCAATGAATCCATTGGAAGCACGCTGATCAAATGTATCTGAAGAATCATACGTTGCTAAATTAAAGTCATACAATGATTCCTCAGAACGACGTCCAGTAACTACAGCTTTGCCAGCATACATAGTCATTCGAATCTCTCCAGAAACATGCTCTTGAGTTTCATTAATAAATGCGTTAAGAGAACGCACAACTGGAGAGAACCACTGACCATCATAGACAAATTCAGTCCACTTTTTATCAAGAGCACGCTTTAACCTATGCTGCTCACGCTCCAGGCAGCAATTTTCAAGCTCTTGGTGTGCAACAATTAAAGCTTGAGCACCTGGAACTTCGTACAATTCACGAGATTTAATTCCTACAAGACGATCTTCAATAATATCGATTCGTCCAATTCCTTGCGCTCCAGCTCTTGCATTCATTTCTTCAATTGCTTGCAAAGGCGTTACGCTATGACCGTCAATTGCGACTGGAATACCTTTTTCAAAAGTAATTGTAACTTCATCCGGTTCTTGAGATTCAAGAGGATTTTGCGTATAAGAATAGCACTCTTCAGTCGGAGCATTCCATGGATCTTCTAGGAAACCGGTTTCAATTGCACGACCCCACACGTTTTGGTCAATCGAATATGGGCTTTTCTTGCTTTGTTCAATTGGAAGCTTGTGCTCGTTAGCGAATTCTATTTCAACATCACGAGTAAGTGACAAGTCTCGAATTGGGCTAATAGCTTTTAATTCTGGATCCAAAGATTGGATTGCAACTTCAAAACGAACCTGATCGTTTCCTTTGCCGGTGCAACCATGCGCAATTGTGTCTGCATCAAATTGATGAGCTGCATTCACTAAGTGGCGAGTAATCAAAGGCCTAGAAAGAGCAGAAACCAATGGATACACGTCTTCATACATTGCGTTAGCTTTTAATGCAAGCATGCAATAATTATCTGCGAATTCTTCGCGAGCATCGACAACATATGCCTCAACTGCACCACAAGCCAAAGCACGATTCTTAATTACTTCAAGCGCTTCACCGCCTTGACCAACATTTAGCGACACAGCTACAACGTCTTGACCTGTTTGCTCTTTAAGGTATGGAATTGCTACCGAAGTATCGAGGCCACCTGAATACGCCAAGACAATACGTTTTTTATTAGTCATTGTGACCTCCCAGGTCATGTATTGAATAAATAAACAATAAAGAGCATATTATACATCTAAAATAAAATCAACAGATGCGCCAAAAAATTATTATATTTTTATCATCTTCGAAGAGTTATTATAAAATATAAAAAATATATCAATTATAGTTATACATGTAAAAACGCGCGCAGCTCAACAATGCACTGCACGCGTATAAATCTTTTCGTTACTGCAAAATTATTTTTTAATACAATATTTAATTAAATAGCCACAATATTTTTTAATAAATTGTTTAACGAGAAGCTACTGAAAGCATCCAATTTGCTCGATTTTCAGCTTCTTCATTTGAAACGCAAACCATAATAACTGTATCATCTCCAGCAACTGATCCTAAAATACCTTTCAAAGGCTGACGATCTATAACACTTGCAACATATTGTGCAGCGCCTGATGGAGTGTGAATAACAACAATATTATTTGCATGTCCAACTTCAGTGACAAGACCTGCTAAAGTGCGAGCAACTTGCTGATCAATTCGCACAGTATCCATAGCATGACGATTGCCAGTACCATCGCCAAGCACATACGCAATCCTGCCATCCGTCAATCGAATTTTAACGGCATTTAACTCATCTAAATCTCGGCTCAAAGTAGCTTGAGTAACATTAAAACCATGACGCGCCAACACTTTAGCGAGTTGAGATTGAGAAGTAATCACTTCTGCCAGTAACGCTTGTTCAATAGCGTTTAAACGCGCTGCTTTTGTTGCAGGACGTTGCTGTTTTATTGACACTTCGTTATTTGATTCTGCATCCGTTTCTGGATTCATCATAATTTTATCAAAACCTTTCATAAACATATTTTCAATTAAATATATACGAATATATGTATACATATCTACATGCATAAAAAATTATTTATGTGTTCTTCGTCACACATATCTATTATGCATGAAAATGCTATATTTTATTTAAAAAATAGATGTTACTTTACATAAAAAGAAAAAGAGTTAATAATACAATAAATGCGATTATGCATACTACTATTAGAACGTATGCACAATCGCATTAACTAAAATATATTATATTTTACACTCGCAAAGTTGCGTGCAAGACTTCAGCAGCATCCGTAATCTTCTTACGAACTTCTTCCATCTCTTCGCCAGAAAGTGTTCTATCATTTGCTCGGAACGTTACGGAATAAGCAAGAGAACGCAAACCTTCTCCAAGCTGCTCACCCTCATACACATCGAACAACTCAACAGATTCAAGCAAATCTCCAGCAGACTTTTCAATAGCAGACTGCAATTCATTCGCTTTCAACTCAATTGGTGCAGTGAAAGCGAAATCTTGCTTTACAGGAGGGAAAGTCGAAATTGGTTTAGCTTGAACAGGCTTCATAATCATATTCTTAAACAATTCAGTTAAATCAAGCTCGAATGCTGCAGAATGCTTAGGTAAATCTAGCGCTTCACAAACATGTGGATGCAATTCGCCAACAACACCGAGATTGACGCTTGAACCATCTTCAGCAAGAACACAAACTTGAGCACTACGACCAGGATGCCAAGAAGATGGAGCATCTTGAGCTTTAAACTGTTCGAGAATGAACTTAACACCAATTCTCTTACCAACTCGCTGGAGTGCTTCAACAGCATCGCTCCAATCAACATCTCTATGAGTACCAAGCCAACCAGTTTCTTCAGCATGACCAGTTAGCAAAGCAGCAACATGCAAAGGTTGTTCCGGTAATCCAGCATCCAACGCAGCAAGCTCAGCATTAGAAGGTCTAACAGAACCAGGTAATGCAGGAATTGCAGGAGCATTTGGATCACTAAAGTACACATGACCAAGCTCATACATGGAAATATCTGTTAAACCACGATGAAGATTGCGTCGAACAGTACCAGCCAAAGTCATCAAAACAGAACGACGAAGCCAAGGCCTGTCTCCAGCTAAAGGATTAGCAATACGAACACTTACTTCAGCAACTTCATCCACATTTTGACGGAAAGCTTTAATATCTTCCTCACCAACAAATGGATAGCTTAAAGATTCAACAAAACCAGTTTCCGCTAACTCATAAGCAATAGCTCGTCTAGTTTGCTGTTGCGCAGTTAAGCCAGTTCGACCAGTAACAGGAACAGCAGGAACCTTAACAGGAATCTCATCATATCCAACAAGTCGAGCAATTTCCTCTACTAAATCGCAAGGCTCATTCAAATCAGGACGCCAAGTTGGAGGAAGAACGGAGAAGGATCCATTGCCACCACCAGCAACAGAGCAACCAATATCGGTAAGAATATCGCTAATGCGATTCAAATCAACATCCAAACCGGCAACTCGCTGCACTTCATTAGCTTTAAACACAATCACATTTCGCGACTGAGTATTATTGACATCACACGGCGATGTAGATGGCTTAGCTCCACCAAACTGTTCCAAAAGATTTGCAGCCATTTGTGCAGCTGCTGGCTGCAATTGGGTATCAACGCCACGCTCAAAACGACGAGAAGCCTCAGAAGGAATCTTATGTCGACGAGCAGTACGAGCAATTGAAACGGGATCAAAGTGAGCTGCCTCAATCAAAATATTTTTCGTTTCACTCGTAACTTCGCCATACATGCCGCCCATAACACCTGCCAAGCCAAGCACGCGTGAACCATGGTTTCCACGAGGAGAATCGCAAATAACTAAATCCTCAACATGCAATTCATGATCTTTGCCATCCAAAGTCGTAAGATGTTCGCCCTCATGTGCACGACGAACTACAATTGGACCTTCAATTTTGTCTAAATCATAAGCATGAAGAGGTTGACCCAAATCAAGCATGACATAATTAGTGATATCAACAGCAAGAGAGATACTGCGCATACCTGCACGCGTTAAACGACGCTGCATCCAACGTGGGCTTGCACAAGTGGAGTCAAAACCGTGTACAGCACGCGCATAATATCGATCACAACCAGGTACACCATGAATTGGATTAGTATCTTCAATACTCACGTCAATATCTGAAGTCTTGTGACCTTCATCATTAATTTGCGATACCTGCTCATTCAACTTTGAAACAGGATCCGTATAAACAGCACCAGTTGAATGATGATATTCACGAGCAACACCACGATAAGAGAAAGCATATCCACGATCAGGCGTTATGTTAATCTCCAAAATCGGCTTATTAAGATGCAACAACTCCATTACATCGTCGCCAGGCTTCAACTCATCATATTCAGCCTTAGAGAAGCCATATTCACGCAACAAAATAATGCCATTGTGGCTATCTCCCAAACCAAGCTCACGCTCTGAAGCACACATACCGTCAGAAATATGACCGTAAGTCTTACGCGGCTCAATCTTAAAATCTCCAGGCAGAACAGCACCAGGAAGAGTCACAACAACCTTTTCACCAGCAGCCATATTAGGAGCACCGCAAACAATGCCACGAGGAACTTTCTTGCCGTTCTCGTCAACATCGTTGTATTTATCTCCAACATCAACATGACACCAATTAATAGTTTTGCCATTTTTCTGCGGTTCAGGGGTTGCGTCAACTACGTAACCGACAACAATTGGACCGGTAACTTGAGAAGTATGAATTTCTTCTTCCTCTAAACCAACACGAACTAAATCTTTAGCAAGCTGTTCGTATGTTAAACCTTCTGGCACTTCAACATGATCTTTAAGCCAGTCAATATCTACCATTGGCATGAGTTTTACTCCCCCATCACAAACTGTTCACTGAAGCGCTTATCGCCTTCAATCAAATCATGCATATCGTTAATGTCATGTCGAAGTAGCAAAGTTCGCTCCAAACCTACTCCGAAAGCAAAACCAGTATAAACTTCTGGATCTAAACCAGCAGATTTAAGGACATTAGGATTCACCATTCCGCATCCGCCCCATTCAATCCAACCTGGACCGCCCTTTTTATCCGGGAACCAAAGATCCAGCTCAGCACTAGGCTCAGTAAATGGGAAGTAACTTGGTCGCAAACGGCTCTTTGCATCTGGACCAAACATAGCAACAGCCAAACGATCGAGAACACCCTTTAAATCAGCCATTGTTAAATGCTTATCCACAGCCAAAGCTTCACATTGATGGAAAACTGGAGTATGCGTTGCATCCAGTTCATCAGTGCGGAACACTCTACCAGGAGAAGCAATATACAGAGGAACTCCACGCTCAATTAACGCACGTACTTGGTCAGAAGAAGTTTGCGTGCGCAAAACCATATTTGAACCAACAAAGCCTGCGGCATCCTTAGCTTGATTTCCTTGAACGTAGAAAGTATCTTGCATTTGACGCGCAGGATGATCCGGTCCAAAGTTCAATGCATCGAAATCAAACCATTCAGTTTCAACTTCTGGACCCGCAGAAATCTGCCAACCCATAGACACAAAGAAGTCTTCAAAATCTTCAATAATACGAGCAATAGGATGACGAGCACCTAAAGGCTTACGATTAATTGGAAGAGTCATATCTACAGTCTCTGCAGAAAGCATGTTAGCTTCTTCAACGGCTTTAATTCGCTCTGTAGCTTCTGCAAAAGCTCGACCAAAATCAGCTCGCAAAGTTGACATCACCTTGCCAACTTCCTTCTTTTGATCTGCAGGCAAAGAACCAATTGCTTTGCTTGCAACAGTCATCACTGACTGCGCGCCAGCATACTTAGTTTTAACAGCCTTCAGCTCTTCCATAGTTTGAGCAGCTGTAACGCTAGCAATACCTTCTTTTACTGCTTTAGTTACAGCTTTAATATCGAATGGCTTATTATCGGTCACAGCACCCTTCCTATCTGTATTATACGTATATTCATTGTTTATATACGATATTGCAAAATATTGCCCAAAGTTATATTTTTCGCTCATGACTCGACATAGCCAAGCCCATAAGCATTACTGCTGCACTTGTTGCAAGGTTCATTGATTCTGCTTTTCCATATATTGGAATTATTGAAATATCGTCAACCTGTTGCAATACTTCTTTAGGTAAGCCTCTAGCTTCATTGCCAAATAAAATAGCCAAAGAACTGCTAATAACCTCGGAATTGACTAAAATTTTTGGAAATGGCACAGGTTTAATCTTGTCAGTTCCGTAAATATCAGCTGCAATAATTCGAATATTTGATTTTGCAGCGCATTCGAACCAGTCTTGAACGCTTAATTGCACTACAGGAAGATGAAATAGTGAACCTGCAGTCGAACGCACAAGCTTAGAATTCCAACGACTTACGCAATCATCAACAAAAACAACAGCATCGCATCCAGCAACATCTGCAACGCGAATAATAGCACCAGCATTGCCAGGATCTCTTACCTGCCAGCAAGCTGCAATACGAAGAGGCTTAAAATCGTTTTTTGATTTTACTTGTGCTGATTGTTGCAAATTTTTAAACTCACTAAAATAGATATCATCTAAAGATTTCGAATTAGCAACCGCAACAATTCCCTGTGAATCAGCACTAATTTTTTGCATAATACTCGGTTCAACAGGATGAACATAACAAGATCGAGATAAAGCTTCTTTAACTATTTCCCGCAAAGAAGAAAATTGGGAACTTTTCTTTTCATTACCTTCACAAGCATCTTTAGTAACATAAATATCACATAACGAATCTGTGGCATAACGTACAGCTTCGCGCACACTTTGCGGACCTTCAACTAAAAAACGCTGCAAATCATGCGACTTTGCGCGACCTAAAGAAACGAGTCTGCGCACGCGCTCACTGTGAGTATTATCAATTAGTTCTTTTAACGGCATAAATATAACTTTACTTCAAAAACGATTACGACACAGGAAATACACATTCACAGATTTATGCAAACCTGCCACATTCATTGCAACAAAACTTATAAGCAAAACCTTATAAACTCTATTCATGATGCTCTGAAGCACTGGAAGTTGTATAGCCTTTAGGCTCAAGTTGAAAAGTAGTGTGAGACACAGAAACAGGAAAATGTTCGCGTAAGCAGTCCTGAAGCTGAGAAAGCACATGAGAGCATTGAGACATTGTCATATTAGGATCCACAACAACATGTGCCATAAAAATCGGCATACCAGTAGAGACAGTACTAGCGTGCAAATCATGAACTGCAAGAACATGAGGAACATGCTCTAGATGTTCACGAACTTTGTTTAAATCAAGACCTTCAGGAGTCTGCTCAAGAAGAACCTTAACAGCATTCTTAAGAAGCTTTAACGCACGAGGAATCATAAGAAGCGCAATAATACCGCCAGCTAAAGCATCAAAACCTGCCCAACCTGTACTCATCATTACAATAGCTGAGACTACAACTGCAACAGATCCAAGAGCATCGTTCATAACCTCAAGAAAAGCAGCACGCATATTCATATTGTCTTGCGATTGAGACATAAGAATTACAAGAGAACCTAAATTCGCAGCTAAACCAAGGATACCAAAGAATAGCAGCTGATTTACATCGTGAATGCCTTGATGGCCACTACCAAAAAGACGCATTCCAGCTTCAACAAGAGCATACACTCCTACAAGCAGTAAAATAAGAGCTCCCGCAGCAGCTGTAATAACTTCAAGACGCGCCCAACCCCACGTGCGCTTACTATTTGGACGACGACGCATAAGAATTGCAGTAACTGTTGAAGCTGCAAGAACGGAAATGTCTGTAAGCATATGACCTGCGTCTATAAGCAGCGACAAAGAATTGGTTATGAAAGAACCAATTACCTCAGCAAAAAACACAGTTGCAGTAAGAGAAAGCGTAAGAAGCAAACGATGCTGATGCGCATGACTTGCGTGAATTGCTTCTGCTTGGGAAGCTGCGTTGGCATTGTTGTAATTAGTATCGAAAGAGTTGGCATTTGCATTCGCACTGCTTGAGTGTGAATCAGTGTCACTAGTTCGAATTACATCGTTATGATTATGCACTTTCCAGCCTCCTAAAATATTAAAATATTTGGACGATATTGTTTCTCAATATCATTCGCATTTTGCCTTATACGCAATGAACCCCAGCCTAAGCCGGGGTTCACTATTATCAATTACTTTGTCTATGACTATGTAATCACAAGCTGTCAACATGCATGCATTATGAGTTATAGGTAAAACCAACAGAAAAGCAAAAGCGCCACACAGCTAAAAACTGTGCAGCGCTTTGTTTGTGCCTCCGGTGGGACTCGGACCCACAAGCCCGTAAGGGCGTCAGATTTTAAGTCTGATGCGTATGCCAATTCCGCCACAGAGGCAGCAATCACTTATTATGCCATATATCTAAGCAAAGAACAAGCTCAGCGTGTGGCGAGTAACTTTCTTCCCAAATCAAGCGTAATTCCGTCAAGCAAACCATGCTCACTTGCAACAAACGTATCCAAAACCCCACCGTGATCCTCATACGCAGCTTTTGCTAATCTCTCCAACACACGGCTCCAAATCACTGCTCCACCGCCGACAACATCCACACGCCCTGGGTGAATCGTCGCATACGTGCGCCTGCAGTCCCTAGGCATACGCAAAAATCGATTATTAACAGCATAAGCCTGCTCTAATCCAATACGCACACCATCGACAGCAGTATGATCATAATGCTGCAATCCCATAGTCAAAGCAGCCATAGTTGTCACAGTTCCAGAAACGCCAATAATAGTACGAGCTCGCCCTGCAGGGACAACTTTGAAAGCGTCATCAATATGCTTGTCAATATCTTCAATCGCAGCTTGAATTTCCTCTTCAGTAGGAGGATCAGTATGCAAATGCCTTTCCGTCATTCTAACGGAACCAACATTCATGGAGTACGCCGCAGAAACCTTGTGCGCTGGCAAGCAGTCACCATCCCCTCCAAGCACTAACTCAGTAGAACCTCCACCTAAATCAACTACGAGATACGGTGGCTGCAACTCATCGCGAGACACAACGCTTGTTGCACCAAGGAAGCTAAGAGCTGCCTCTTCAGTACCACTAATAACTTCAGGACGAACACCAAGCTCATCAATCATCATTTGTTCAAAAATCTCACGATTTTCAGCATCTCGTGTAGCTGAAGTTGCCACAAAACGAATCGCATCAACTGGATGTTCTTTCAAAACTTGCGCAAATTCGTGCGCAGCATCCCTCACTCGCTCCAAAGCGTCATCTGCAAAACGATGAGTTTCGTCAATTCCCTGACCTAGTCTAACGACGCGAAGCATACGAGGCACAATATCTTTCATCCCATGCTCAGAAACTTGCGCAATTTTTAGTCGAATAGAATTCGTACCACAGTCAATTGCGGCAACCTGTACTGTTTTTTCTGCACAAGTAGTCGTGTCACTTTTCACAGCTTCGCCCTCTGCAGTTTTATCTTTTGCAATCGTTTCGTCTTCCACAACAACTTCCGTTTCAGTAGCATATGCATCATCGCTCCACGGAGTAGTACAACGGCACACGTTAGGATCAAACTCATCTTTAATGCGCTCTAGCACCATGTCACCAATCGGATTTACACCTTTGCCCATTACCAATGTTTGCGCGAGCAAAGCATGCAAGCATTTAACACGAACTGGCATTCCACCAGCGCTCATCTGACTAATATGCTCTTCACTATCCCCCAAAGACACAGCTAATTCATGACGGAATTCCAAATAATACTTATGCGCACGCTCATATTGTTTCTTCAGATCTTCGTCCGATTGTAATAGCTCGTTATATTCTCGCATAATACCGTCTGCTTCTACGCGAGACACCGCTTTTACAGCTTCAGGACTGGTAAGGTAGCATGTAGTTGGGAATGGTGTGCCATCTTCTAAGCATGGTCTAGTAATAACAGCAAGAGGTCTACCACAAACGCAACGCGCACCAACAGCTACCATTCCTCTAGGGAATCTTCCAAGTTGCTTTTCAACAATTGTACGCTCAGCATCACTTGCAGGTGTAGTAAATAAACGTTTCACAGCTTCTTCTGGAATATATTTCTTATTACTGTTCTGCATTTTATCTGAACTTTCTTGGCTGTTAGCCATGCGTTTCTACTCCTGTTAAAGCTGTTTTACAAATAAATAATCTTTTACTTTATCAGTTTATATATTTTATCAGTTTATATGTTATAAGGATGGCACAGTATCTGGTTTGTCTGCTTTATGTATTGCATACATTAAGTCACTATACCAAGGCAAGACTGAATGAGTCTTAGTTTCGCTATTTTCTTGAGCAAATTCATTCGGAACTTTTCCAGTTACTGCTTCAGGATGCTCTACGCGAACAGCCTGCTCACCGGGAAAAATAAAGCCGAGACGATCTCTAGCTTGAGCGGTAACGTATGCTTTGTCTTTCCATCGGTCAATATTATTATCCAACGTACGTTTTTGTTCACGTAAATCACTTTCTTCACGCTGAAGTGCATGAAGCTCAGATAAGCTTAACGCATAATTTCTAACTGTTGAAATGCACTCAATTGAACCAACAGTAACTACAAAAACCATAAATAAAAACACAAGTGGTCCTGAAAGTAGTCGACGCTGTTGCAATGGTGCTACATCTTCACCTAATGCTGTTTTACGACGCTTTTTCATAACCATACTCTCTAAATTACTTGATGTATTCGACGTGAAAACATCATACATTCCGCTAGTATCTTACGCGCTTTTAGATGCAAAATGCTGTTGTGCCACATTTACAGTCACGCTACATTTACAGTAACTCACATTTATTCGTTATTAAAATTAAAAAAACTGACGAACAAAACTGCAAAAAAATATTCAAATTTTTCTACTTAAACCAGTAATTTCTATTAATAACATCGATCATTTCAACTAATTGCTTTGTTTCTGCAATATCATGAGCACGTATTACACGTCCACCAGCCATAAACATCGCTGTTTCTGCAACTAAAGTGACAGGCAAACGATCTTCTTTATCTAAATTAAAAAGCTTCTTACCAAAGCCTTTTCTAGAAATCGCAACCAGTATTGGTCGACCAAAACGATGCAATTGATTAATATTGCGCATCATTGCATAATCTTGTTCACCATCAGCAACCTTTGCATAGCCAATTCCTTGATCAAGAATAATCCTATTTAAGTCAACTCCTCCATCAACAAGCATTTTTAAATTATCGCTAAAGAATTGACACATAACCTTTGTTAAATTGTCATATTCTGTATCTCTATTGCTATGCATTGTTACTAATCCAACGTTAGAATCTGCCATAAGCTTTACTTTTTCTGGAGAATCAAACGCACGAACATCATTTATAATATCTACGCCAGCTTCAATTGCAGCTTCCATTACAGGTAACTTGTAAGTGTCTACTGCTACAGCAATTTGAGGATAATTTTTGTGAATATACTTAATAGCAGGCATAACGCGACTTATTTCCTCTTCTGGAGTAATTTCTAAATAACCGCCAGGTTTTGTAGTTTGACCGCCTACTTCTATAACATCAGCACCAGCTTCAACTATTTCTTTAATATGGCTATTTACTTCGTCTTCACTTTGGTACTTGCCGCCATCATAGAATGAGTCAGGAGTAATATTCAAAATCGCGTAAACTATCGGCTTGTCAAGTGTATCAAAGCAGAATCGCCCTGCATTCCACACAATTGCTTTTTGCTTTAATAGCGAGCGCAAACTTGCAAGTAATTCTTGATCTTCGTACCATGCTTTTTCGCACTCTTGCATAAAAGGTTTAAGAGCAATAAGCGGCAAAATGAAGTCAATAGAAGACTCGGAAACTTTGATAGCTGTATCAAAATGATCGAGAAAATCAGCTACTTTGCTTAAATCGTTTTCGCTAATATTTTCCCACGTGCATAAAATTTTTTGATTTACACAAAGATCCTGCAGCAACGCTATATCTGCAATACTTTTAGAAGACGCATTCTCCAAATTGCTTTCAATAATTCGCATTTGTAGTCTTTCTTTCTAAAACCTCATATTTAAAAAACTAAATTTATATTCCAAACTAATTAAAAACTTCACTACTTTCAATAATATTAATCCAATTAGTGTCGCTAGTTTTATTAAGCTTATCTTGTATAAGTTCATGATAATTTGCATCGTCTGCGCTTATTTCAAGCAAAGGAACTAATACAAATCTGCGATTATCTCTTTCTTTGTGCGGAATCGTAAGATTTTCACTTTTTATAGTTTGACCACCAAAATCAATAATATCCAAATCGATTGTTCGAGGACCCCAACGAACTATGCGCTTTCTGTGAAGACGCTGTTCAATATCATGAATAAAATCAAGCAATTCAAAAGCTGTTAAATCAGTGTCCAAGCGTAAAGCAATGTTATAAAAACTGTCTTGCACTACGTCACCAACTGGTTCAGTTTCATACACTGAAGAAACGATAATATTGCTTATATGCGAATTTTGCTTCAATAGCGAAACAGCTTGACGCAAATTAAGTAATCTATCACCTATATTACTTCCAACACTTATGTATGCACTAGAAATCATATTTCCCCCAAAAAATAATGTCATTTATAGTTAAAAGTATATATCATAAACAATTAGGACTAGCCAACTTTATGAATTCAAACAATAAATAATCTAATATCAAAAATTTTTATAACAAAAATGTCGCTGTAAATTCAATACTCTTGAAGAGCAATCAAACCTACAACGACATTTTTCAATACGCTTTTATCTAAAATCTGTAAAAATATTTTAGATTCAAAAGTAGTATTTTTTAGTTATTTTATTTTTGACTTATCTATTCTGCTTGAGCTTTACTCAAAATTGTATCTGCAGAATGCTGCAACTTTTGCAACTCTTCTTGAGTCAAATCAAGCTGGCATTGCTTAACAATTCCTTCTCTACCAACAATTGCTGGGTATGAAAGATAAGAATGGTATTCTTCGCGATAGTTTGAAACAGGCATTTGCTCTTTAGAATCCGAAAGAACTGCATCCACTAAACGAACTGCAGCAGCAGCAATACCGTAGTTTGTGTACTTCTTTCCGTAGAACACAGTAAAACCACCTTCACGAGTTTCCTCATCAATAGCGTCTAAATTCATGTTCTTTTCTTTAATAAGCTCTGTTATAGGCTGCTCAAAGACTTTAACAGTAGACCACGCAACGAATTGCGAATCACCGTGCTCTCCTAAGCTATATCCCTTAACAGCCTTTGGATGCACGCCAAAGAACTTGCCTACTGCACGATGCAAGCGCGCAGAATCAAGCAAAGTGCCAGTTCCAATAATCTTTTCGTAAGGAAGACCAGTAGCTTCCTTGTAAAGCTGGCAAATAGCGTCGCAAGGATTTGTTATGTCGATTAAAACACCGTGGAATCCAGAAGCCTTAATCTTTGCACCAACTTCTGCAACTTCCTTACGATTATACTTAAGCTCTGCAAAACGATCTGGATGAGGAACGTCTAAAAGCTTTATGTGACCTAAGGCACTTACGATTACCTCTACGTCTTTTAATGCTTCATAATCATTAACCGTAATATTAACGTTAAAAGGCACGTTATCCATTGAATCTTCAAAATCCAATGCGTCGGCATTCACCTTTGCCTCGTTTGTATCATAAAGGTACAAATCATCAGCGTGACCGCCAACAACAAGTTGATGCGCTACTGCTGCACCAACGTTTCCCATGCCTATAACTGCGACTTTTCTCATATGAAACATCTCCTTCCGTTTTTAGTTTTCCATAAAAAATAGCACTATTTTGATGAGAATAAAAGTAATGTTAGAAAAATTTATATATTTTTTCAAAAAATCGCTAAAATATACGAAAAACGGCCAATCGCACGAATGCGACTGACCGATTTATGCTACAGTCTAGATCTTAAACAAGACTTACGTAGAACTTATAAAAGCTCTAGCATATTACTTCATATACTTCTTGCAAGCCTTGAATGCGCTGTAACCAGCATACTGAGCGGTAGAACCAAGCTCTTCCTCAATCTCAAGCAAGCGGTTGTACTTAGCAATACGCTCGCCACGAGCAGGAGCACCAGTCTTGATTTGGCCAGTGTTCTTAGCAACAGCAAGATCAGAAATGGTGGTATCTGGAGTCTCGCCAGAACGATGGGAAACCATAGAAGTGAAGCCGTTCTTAGTTGCAAGCTCAATAGCGTCGAGGGTTTCGGTAACGGAACCAATCTGGTTCAACTTCACGAGCAAGGAGTTAGCTGCACCAAGCTCAATACCCTTAGCCAAACGCTTTGGATTGGTGACGAGCAAGTCATCGCCAACGAACTGCAAGCGATCACCAAGACGCTTGGTGATTTCTGCCCAATCATCCCAGCCTTCTTCCTGGAATGGATCTTCGATGGAAACGATTGGATACTCGTTGATGAGCTTCTCGTAGTAATCGAGCATGTAAGCAGATTCGCGCTCTTCGCCATCGAAACGATACTTACCAGTTTCCTTGTTGTAGAACTCAGAAGAAGCAACGTCAAGAGAAATACCAATCTGCTTGCCTGGCTCATAGCCAGCGGCTGCAATTGCATCCATGATGTACTTCAAGGAATCCTCGTTGGACTTCATCTTTGGAGCGAAGCCACCTTCGTCACCAAGACCAGTAGCCAAGCCTTCCTTCTTCAAAACATTCTTCAAGGTGTGATAAACCTCAACACCAGCGCGCAAAGCATCGCTGTAGGTCGCGAAACCGTAAGGAGAAATCATGTACTCCTGAATATCGGTTGCGAAATCAGCGTGAGCACCACCGTTCATGATGTTCATGTTTGGAACTGGAAGAATGTGACCATTGGTGCCGCCAATGTAGCGGTACAACGGAAGCTGAGCGGATTCAGCAGCAGCGTAGAGAGCAGCGAGGGAAACGCCGAGAATTGCGTTAGCACCAAGCTTGCCCTTGTTTGGCGTGCCATCAAGCTCAATCATCGTCTCATCAAGAGCGCGCTGATCGGTGGCATCCATGCCAATAACCTTAGGTGCGATTACCTCGTTGACAGCCTTAACAGCTTCCAACGTGCCCTTGCCTTGATAACGGGACTTGTCGCCATCGCGACGTTCCCAAGCTTCTGCTTCACCAGTAGAAGCACCAGAAGGCACTAAACCAATACCCTGAGCGCCATCTTCGGTCTCCAAATAAACCTGAACAGTAGGATTTCCACGAGAATCCAAAATTTCGCGTGCATATACGCTTTCAATAGCTGCCACAACTACTCCTTTATACCTATGGGTTGTGATGACTCTTCCAAGATTAGTGCGTTTTATGGACGTTATATTGAGTACCAGCGTATTTATGCCGTGAACGTTCACAATATTTTGATTTAATTCGAGTCATATTAGCCAATTGTATATTTTTAAGCAATATCGTTTATAAATATCGATTTCAAATATAGATGTCCATACCCTTGGGAGATAATGACCACAGACACGGGGTGCGCAACTACATCGTGCCAAACAACAATACATACAGTGTTGCGCTGAGAATACACTCGTTGAACCTGATATAGCTAAAACTATCGAAGGGATTGTCGCATGACTTACGGTTCGCCTAATAAAGCGAAAAACATATTGAAGATTGCATTTAAAGCGGTATCTTCGTGTAAAGTGTGGATTTCAACCATCCTCATTTTGGTTTTGTGGTTTTTTACAACTCTTTCTCCAATCGAAGACCGTTCTTTGCCATCCCCATATGAAGTAATACAAGCTTTTATTGATTTAAACAACGAAGGCATATTATTAAAATCCTTAGGAATAAGTATTTTACGAGTTCTTTTAGGACTTTTGTTAGGAATTATTTTTGCTGTTCCTGCAGGCGTACTTGCGGGAGGCAGTAAGCTTGGCAATATTGTAGTTGATAAACCAAGCCACATGTTGAGGTCAATTCCATTCCCGGCTTTAGCTCCAATATTAATAATTTTCCTCGGAATAGATGAAACGATGAAAATAGCGCTTATAGCTGTTGGCGTTTTTGGACCTATGTACGTTAATATTCGCGACGGAGTGCGTAATATTGATCCGAAACTTCTCGAATTAGCGCAGGTTTATCACGTTAAAAAATCTACTATTTTTATATCTATTTTGCTTCGCGGTACACTTCCAAGTTTTATGACAGGTTTGCGATTTGCAATATCTGTAGCATGGGTTGCATTAGTGACTTGCGAAACAGTCAATTCTTCTATTGGAATTGGATACATTCTTTCAAGAGCGCAAGAATTCTTTAGGCCAGATCAAATGATGGCATGCGTTATTATGTACGCAATTGCAGGTCTTGGATCTGAGCTTACTGCAAACATATTAGAGTATCTTCTTATACCCGAACGCAGATTAGATAGAAAATCACGCCAATAATCTAGTAGTATCAACATTTTTCTAAAGTTAACTACTTTTTAAAATGCATTAAATTGCTTTTTAAGAATTAGTCAATATTTAGATTCAACAACCAAATAATAACAACCAAACAAACAACAGATAAACAAAACAACAACAAAAGGAGCTGTATATCATGGCTAATTTAAAAATGCGATTTTCTAAAAAGAGCATTATTGCATTAATCTGCGCTGCTTGTGCAACTGTATCTCTTGCAGCTTGCGGAAGCTCACAAAAATCATCCAACGCTTCTTCAAAAGAAGATGCTGGAACTATGAGAGTTGCTTATCTTTCTACAGCAAATTATTTAACTACTTTGAAAAATGAGAAATTCCTTCAAGACGAATTTGGCAAATCTAAAGTAGTTTACACTGGTCCTTACACTCCAGTTGACGGTCTTACTGCTGTGATGAGCGGAAATGCAGATGCTACAACTACTGGAACTGGACGCTTCATTGATTTGATTGCTGAAGGACAACCATGGGTAGCTTTTGCGCTCGAATATTACAATGGTGATTCTCAAGGAATCGTTGCATCCGCAAAAAGCGGAGTGAAAACACTAAAAGACTTATACGGCAAAAAAGTTGCTATTATTCACAACGGTGACACTGGCGATTACATGCTTCACCGCGCATTCGATAAAAGTGGTTTAGACGTTTCTAAAGTTAACAAAGTTGAGATGAGCCCTAAGAACTTCCAGGCAGCATTTACTTCTGGACAGATTGATGCAATTTCCTCATTCGATCAGAATCTTGCTGCAGCAATGACAACTCCAGGCGCAAAATTGCTTGTAAATGCTAAAAAGTACGGCAATATGAACGTTACTATTCACATTGTTTCTAAGAGCTTTGCCAAAAAGCATCCAGATCTTGTTAAGAAGATGTACAAGGCTCTTGTTCGCGAAGCAGAAAAGTCTCATAAAGAAAACAATGTTATTGGAAACGCTTACAAGCAGCTCGGAGCAAGCGAAACTATTATTAAGCAAATTGAAAAGTTTGACAATCCAACTATTCGTCCAATCGATGAAAAAGGTTTGAAAATGATGGAAACTCAGGCTAAAGAATACGTGAAATATGGTTTAATTAAGCAAGCTCCAAAGAATTTGAAAGATTCTGTAATGGATTGCACAAAGTAAATTAATTCATTTATCCATAAAACACATATTCATAAAAAACAAAATAAAATATCAAAATAAAATAATAAATAACTGATTAATCAAAATTAAAACAAAGTTATATAACAAGATTATATAAACATGATTTAAAGCAACGCAGTAGGAGTAAATATGAACACTCAAATAGAAGAAAACTATGAGACTAAAGATAACTCTTACTGCGTTACTCTAGAACATATTGGCGTGACTTTTAAAAATAACGCTAAAATATTACGAGATATAAATCTAAATATTAAAAAAGGCGAATTCGTATCTCTAATAGGACGCTCAGGATGCGGAAAAACCACTCTTCTTAAAGTTATTTCAGGATTAATCAAACCTGATTCTGGAACAATAAACGTCACACAACATCAAGCAATAGGTTTCCAAGATGCAAGATTAATACCATGGCTAACAGTAAGTAAGAACGTAGTTTTCGGCATGCAAGGAAACAAATCAGAACTAAAATCTATTGCAGAAAAAGCTCTTAACGATATGCAACTTAATAATTATGGTTCGAAATGGCCATCAGAACTTTCAGGTGGTCAAGCCCAACGAGTCTCATTAGCTAGAGCTTTAGTTCATAATCCTGAATTACTACTTTTAGACGAGCCTTTCGGAGCATTAGACGCTTTAACTCGTTTAGACATGCAAGATTTGCTTGATAATCTAAGACAGAAACATGGTTGGACCACAATAATGGTCACGCACGATATTTCCGAAGCAGTAAGACTTTCTGACAGAATTCTTATGATCAAAGACGGAATCATCGAGAAAAACTGGAATATTAATCGAAGCCAACTTGATGCACAAAAGCGTCCAAATAATCACGTTGAAATAGAAGACGAACTACGCATGGCATTGCAATAAATATTTTTTAACACTTATATTGCAACAGATATTACAAATCACCACGCTAAGTCTTCAAGTAATTGCTTAGACCACTTAAGAATATCTGATTCACTCATTGAACCAGCACCGAGTGAAGATTCAAAAGGAGCTGGAACAATAAACATATGAGTAAGAGGACGATACTGCAATCCTCTATAAATACGCTTCAAACGCATCATCACAGACTCTTTTGGATCGATGCCAACAACTCGTACTGATTTTCCTTGAGAGCTGATTTGCGTAATACCAATCTCGCGTGCTTTAAAACGCAAACGAGCAACATCACACAAAGACTCAAACTCTTCAGGCGGATTACCAAAGCGATCAAGAAGCTCATCGTGAAGTTCTTGCAAATCACTATTATCCTTAGCAGCAGCAAGCTTCCTGTACGCTTCCAAACGAAGCTTGTCAGAAGCAATATAATCAACTGGAAGAGAAGCTTCAACGGGAAGATCAATAGTTACGCAAACAGGCTCAACTCTTTCAGGTTCCTTATATTTTTCAACAGCTTCAGAAACCATACGAACATACAAATCAAATCCAACACCCTCAATGTGTCCACTTTGCTCATCTCCAAGCAAATTTCCAGTTCCGCGCAATTCCAAATCTTTCATCGCAACATCAAAACCAGAACCAAGCGCAGTATGCTGAGCAATTGTTGAGAGCCTATCGTGAGATTGTTGTGTCATAGACTTAGACGGATCATACAAAAAGTAAGCGTAAGCACGCTCATGACCTCTACCTACTCGACCACGAAGCTGATGCAACTGGCTTAAACCGAATCTATCTGCGTGATCGACAATAAGTGTATTCGCATTAGAAATATCAAGACCTGTTTCAATAATCGTCGTACAAACAAGCACATCAATATCTCTATGCCAAAAATCACGAATAACAGCATCGAGCTGCTTCTCGCCCATTTTTCCATGAGCAATAGCAACACGGACATCTGGCACAAGCTCCTGAATCTTACTTGCAACAGAACTAATATCTTCAACGCGATTATGGACGTAAAAAACTTGACCCCCACGCAACAATTCACGCTTAATGCACGCAGCAACTTGAGAATTATCATACGCACCAACGTATGTAAGCACTGGAAGCCTATCTTCTGGAGGAGTTGCAAGAGTAGACATTTCACGAATACCAGTTACAGCCATTTCAAGAGTTCTAGGAATTGGCGTTGCTGAAAGACTTAATACGTCAACGTTTGTGCGCAAAGCTTTGAGAGTTTCTTTATGTTCCACACCAAAACGCTGCTCTTCGTCAATAATAACCAAACCTAAATCTTTGAACTTTATACTAGGATTCAAAAGCTTATGCGTTCCAATAACAACGTCAATGCTTCCATCTTGCAATCCAGCTAAAGTTTCTTCAATCTCTTTAGAAGTTTGGAATCTACTCATTGCAGCAACTTTTACAGGGAATCCTTCAAAGCGATTTGTAAAAGTCTCGTAATGCTGCTGAACAAGCAAGGTCGTTGGAACTAAAACAACAACTTGCTTGGAATCCTGCGCAGCTTTAAAAGCTGCACGTAACGCAATTTCAGTTTTACCAAAACCAACATCTCCACAAATTAAGCGATCCATTGGGATTGGGTTTTCCATATCTGCTTTTACTTCGTCAATAGTTGTAAGCTGATCAGCAGTTTCTTGATAAGGAAATGCGTCTTCCAACTCTTTTTGCCAAGGAGTATCTTTACTAAACGCAAATCCGCGAGATTGCTGCCTTGCTGAATAAAGTTTAATAAGATTTTCAGCAATTTCATGAACATGCTTTTTAGCTTTTGCTTTAGTTTGAGCCCAGTCAGAACCTCCGAGCTTGTTAAGCTTTGGTATTTCTGCACCTATATATTTACTCACTAAATCAAGCTGATCAGTTGGAATAAAAAGCTTATCGTTAGGAGCGTTACGTTTGCTAGGAGCATATTCAATGACTAAATATTCGCGCGTTGCACTACCACCCGAAACAGCAATATTACGTTGCTTCATGCCGACAAAACGTCCAATACCATGCTGCTCGTGCACAACGAAATCACCAGGCTTTAGTTCCATTAGGTCGATTGCTTTGCGCCTGCGTTTTGGAGTTTTTAGTTGAGCTGATGCAGAAGATTTACCTGTCAGATCACGCTCTGTAAGAATCACGATACGCGCAACATTATCAATGAAGCCATCCGAAATACTTGAGCGCACTGTAGTAAATTCATGTACACCAGTCGCATATATAGCGCGCCTCAAGCGTGCAAGAGTACCAGAAGCCGCTGCAGTAATAGTTACAGCAAAACCATTGTCAACAAGAGAAGTGATGCCGCCAGAAACTTTCGATTCATCTCCTCGAAACTCTTGTGGCGCCGATGCTGGCAAAGCAATATTTCCATAAATTTGATTGTCAACACCAAAAGATGTTAATTTCCATACGTCATGATTAGACAATTCTAACGATGAAATCGTTTCATCAAAATCCAAGAAATTAGCTTGATCGAATGTTATTGGAGCTCCAGAACCGTGTCCAGAAGCAGCAACATGCCAACTAGCTGCTAAGAATTCGTTAGCTGTAGCAGTTACGTCATCTGCAGCTCTACGGCATTTTTCGGGATCAGATAGAATAATAACAGATTCCTTCGGAAGCATATTTTGCACTGATTCCATGCGATCCACTAGTGCTGGCAACAAAGACTCCATACCTTCTACAGGTATAGAATTTGCGATTGATTCAAGCATATCGTCAGCATTTGGAATTGCACCAATAAGAGAACGCGCACGCTTGCAAATTTTTTCTGTAATCTGAAGCTCACGGCAAGGCGTAGCCCAAATACTTGCAATATTATTGCCATAAGTACGCTGATCAGAAGCATGAAATTGCTTTATAGTATCAATTTCATCACCAAAAAATTCAATTCTCACAGGATGCGTCATCGTTGGCGCAAAAACGTCAATAATTCCACCACGAACAGCAAACTCTCCACGTTCCATAACCAAATCAACACGAGTATATGCGTTTTCTACCAAACGTTTCACAGCATATTCAAGAGTTAATTCTTTTCCGCACTCAAATAACAGAGGATCTATATCACCAATGCCTTCAACTATAGGCTGAATAAGCGATCGCACAGGCATAACCAACACGCGAATCGGACCAAAAAGTGATGTGTTATTTTCAGGATGGCAAAGCCTACGAAACACTGCAATCCTGCTAGCAACAGTATCTGCCCTAGGCGAAAGCCTTTCATGAGGTAACGTTTCCCACGCTTCTAATTTAGCAACGTCTTGAGCATCACCATCGTACCAATCACGCACAGACGCAATAAAATCTTCAGCATCTCTACTCGATGGAACAATAACAACAACTGGCTTTTTCTTAGCTAATGCAGCAACAATAGCAGAACGAATTCCAATAGGAGAAGAAATTGTTAAATCTTCACTTATTGAATCTAAATCTTTACGATTTTTATTTGCACTTTCGCAACAATAATCAGATATCGCATCAAGATCATATTCAGATAAAGCTTTAAAAAGTGAGTCCTTAGTTGATAAATCATTAAGAATATCTCTCAAGCTTATTACTGAAATATCATCAGTATTATCATTCTTGTCGTTTCTGATATTAGACCTGCTATCAGCGGCCATTAAACTTCTCCTGCGTTGCTGCTAATCCATGGAAAATAATACTCTCTGCAGCATCAGCACCATCTGCTAAAAAGTTTGGAAGATCAGATTTTTGAGCTGCAGCAAAACCTCCAAGAACCCAATTGACGGTATTATCGTGCGCGTGAGCACCACGCTGCGCATGACCAACACCCATTCTCACTCGAGAATATTGAGGAGTACCAAGAGAGCGATCGATAGAACGAATACCGTTATGTCCTCCCGCAGAGCCTCCTGCTTTTACTTTAATGCGCCCAAAATCTAAATCCATATCATCGTGAATTATCACAATATGATCTGGTTCTATTTGATAATAGGAGCTTATAGAAGATACTGCAGCACCAGAATCATTCATAAAAGTCAACGGTTTGGCAAGGAAAAACTTTGCTACGCGACCATCAAGATTCATAACACCTTTGCCAAGTTTAGCTAAACCTTTGTGATCCGAAAGAGATACTGACCAACGTTGTGCCAAAACGTCTGCAACCATAAAACCCATGTTGTGTCGAGTACCCTCATATTTTGTACCAGGATTTCCCAAGCCAGCAATAAGCCAAAAATCCGATGTCATGGCAGACCACTCCCCATTCAAATATTTAGCAAAACAACAAAACGGGCGCATCGATTGTAGATGAACGTAAAATCACAACTACTCGATACGCCCTTATATACTTCAGCCTATTCTATCAAGACTCAAGTCATTATGTTATTTATTTCAAAAATTCGTCAGTAGACAATTCTTTTGCTTGCGGAGTTTTATGAGTTACTTTGCCTTTAGAATCAGTGTAAGCACCTTCCTTACTTAAGAAGTTAAAGTAAGCTTGAGCGCCTTTAACATCAGTGGTTCCGAACACAAATTTTCCGCTTTTAATATCCGCGCGATTGCCCCAATATTGACCGTCAACAATCATCTTCATGCTACGCTTAACAAACTTTATGTCGAGATTAGCATCTTTTGCTTCTTTCACAAGAATTTCAGAAGCCTCATCAGGATGTTCATAAGCATATTCATATCCGCGCTTTGCAGCTTTAACAAATGCTCGAACAAGCTTAGGGTCTTTAGCTACAGTACGCTTATTTGCAATTATTCCAATAGTATCTGGCTGACCTGGCACACCGTAGTCGCCCTCCATGAAGCAGCGAAGCTTTGGTCCAAACATTTCAGACTGTACACCTTCCCAAGTGCCGTAGAAGCCACCAAAATCAGCTTTACCAGATTCAAGAGTTCTAAAAGTTGAAGTTCCAACAGTAACTTTGTCGAACTTACCTTGACCGCCATCGTGTTGAATCATCCTACGAATTACAACATCACCTTCAGCTGAACCAAAAGTTGCAAAAGTACGACCATCAAAATCTTTTGGAGAATGAATCTTATTGTTCGAAGCAAGTGAACACCAAATAGCACTTGGCTTTTGCTGAACTTGCATAACTTGCTCAAGATTTGCTCCCTTTGTTGAAAAATCAGCAGCATTTGTCAAAGTACTAAGAGCAAAATCAGCAACACCACTATCAACTGCGTGTTCCGAACCAGTCTGAGCAACAGCAAGTATATTGACATCTAATCCGGCATCTTTAAACCATCCTTTATGCTTAGCAACATAAATACCAATATGATTAGTATCCGGTGCCCAAAATAGCATAAACGACACTTTACGAAGATTTGCATTCTTACTACTACTTGCAGATCCACATGCCGAGAAAGAAAATACGCAGCACGCAGAAAGAATAAACGCAAGAGTACGCTTTACAATACGCATATTCATGAGTTCCCTACTTTGTTTCTTGTACCGTTCTTCTGGGAAAGTGACACGAACTCGGCAGAAAACGGTAACAAAGGGCCTAGCCCGCGCCGTTCAATGCCCCTGAGCAGATTCAATCTGCTACAGTTTGCCACACATTGACTCACGAAACATTTAGATTATGCATGATTAAATAGACAAATAAAAAATCTCGTACACTATTAAACTCACAGAAGTTGTGCGCTTCTAATAGAATGTACATGCTATTTGTAGTCTTAAATAATTCGGTTGGGGCAGCGATCGAAGTCATTTACAGAAAGGAATCGAGTTTTCATGACGCAATCGCGTTTTAAACGTATGCTAATTAAATATCTGCCAACTGTATTTTCTGTAATAGTTTTACTTGTTTTTTGGCAGTACGCATGCGAATATTATAAAATTTCGGAAAATTTGATTCCAACACCATCTTCAATTGCTCAATCAACAGCTGACGCTTTGCCAACTCTATTACCTGCAGCATTAATTACAACACAAGAAACAGTTATCGGTTTTTCTATTGCAATAGTAGTTGGAATTCTTTTAGGCGTTATTTTTCATGTTTGTAAGCTTGTTAAATCTGCTTTATTCCCGCTTTTATGTGCAGCACAAACTATGCCACTAATTTCTATTGCGCCAATTTTTTTGATTTGGTTTGGTTTTGAAATATCTGGAAAAATTGTAATCGTAATGGTTTTCAGCATGTTCCCTATTGCTGTGCAAACTATACGAGGTCTTGACGCTGTTCCAAGTTTTTATACAGATGTTGCTTTAACTTGTGGAGCAAGTAGAACTTGGACTTTGTGGCATGTTAAATTAAGGGTTGCAGCTCGCCAAATTTTTGGTGGCATACGCATTAGTGCAGCTTATGTTTTCGGAACTGCTTCAACTGCAGAATATTTGGGAGCTAAAGATGGGCTAGGAATTTGGCTTCAATTCGCTTATAACTCATTTAGAACACCACTTATTTTTTCTGCAACAATAGTAATAATAATTCTTACTGCGCTTCTTATGTGCATTGTTAATGCTTGCGAAAGAATTCTGCTTGGTTCAGTAGACGAAGATGATGATCCAGATAACCAATTATGAAATTGCATTAAAACAGCGCATGTGAGCTACAAAAGTAACGAAAATAACGCAATATTCGCTACTCTTGTAACTCACAAACTGATATATTAACGAAAACCTACTTACTTACCTGATTCTTCTTTCATTGCTTCATTAATAGCATCGCTCAACTCTTTTTGTGCCTTTCCGTAAGCTTCCCAGTTTCCGGATCGCATAGCAGAATCAGAATCTTTTAACGCTTGAGCCGCACGTTTAAGCGCTTCTTTAGCTTTTTGGCTCATAGAATGAGATTTTTCTGAATTCTTAGACTCATTTTCCTTAGAAGTACCTTCTTTAGAATCAGCATCCTTAGATTCATTATTTTCAGCAGCATTGTTTGAAGAAGAATTATTAGAAGCATCTCCAGCCAAAGCGCCCGAGTTTCCGCCAAATACTTGATTAAGTGCTTCATCTAACGTATCTGCAAATCCAACTTGATCTCCAAACGCAACTAACACCTTCTTAAGCAAAGGATAGCTAGTAGAACCGCTAGATTGCACATAAACAGGCTCTACATAAACCAGCCCACCGCCAAGAGGCAATGTAATCAAATTGCCGCGCTTAACTTTAGTAGAACCGGATTCAAGCAAATTCAATTCTTTAGAAACATTTGCATTAGCGTTGAAATTATTCTGAGCTTGACCAGGTCCTGGAACATTAGATATTTTAGGTAATTCTTGCAAACGAATCTTACCGTAATTTGGACCAATCTTTCCAGGAGTATCCCCCGCATCTGAATCAACAGACAAGAAACCAGTTAATATTTCACGAGTACTTTTACCTGCCGGAATATAAGTAGAAACAAGCGAAAATACTGGTTTCTTTGCGTCTCCAGTTTGCAAAGTCAAATAGTATGGAGGTTGCAAAATATCTTCTTTTTGTGCTTTTTGAGATTCAGTTGGATCAACAGGAATCTGCCAGAAGTCTTCTCCAGAGAAGAATTGGCTTGCTGTATCGACGTGATACTTTGCTAATAAGTGACGTTGAACTTTAAACAAGCTTTCTGGGTAACGCAAATGCTTCATCAAATCGCCAGAAATCTTAGAAATGTCATGATAATGACCTGGGAAAATTGAACGCCATGCTTTAATCACAGGGTCTTTCGTATCCCACACATACAAATCAACAGATCCATCATAAGCATCAACTGTAGCTTTCACAGAATTACGAATGTAGTTTGCGCGCTGATTTGTCAACCCTTTAATAGAATGAGAAGTTGTTGTTGTGGAATCTTGAGTTACCTTACCAAAATCAGTCATTTGAGAATAAGGGTAAGAATCAGAAGTAGTATAGCCATCAACAATCCACTTAACGCGACCATCTACTACTGCAGGATAAACTCGACCATCCAAAGTTAAGTAAGGAGCAACCTTAGACACGCGTGTCTTAGGATCACGATCATACAAAATTTGAGATTCAGAAGTCACACGGTCAGAAAAAAGAATCTGATCAGACTCAAATCTAATTGCATGCAAAAGTTTAGAGAAGAAGTTTCCTAAACTTGGACCACCATTGCCTTTGAAAGTAGTTAAAGCACCTTGAGAGCCAGTCGGATAATCAAACTCCCATGGAGATGTCCCTTTTGGAGAACCAACGATAGAATACTCAGGAGCATTTGGTGAGAAGTAAATACGCGGTTCATACTTTTGTGACTTAGTAAGTTTGCCTTGAGCAGGAATACCATACTCCATAAATTGTGGCTGTCCATCTGTTGTTACTTTATTTCCGTAAGCTGCAACAATTCCATAGCCATGCGTATAAACTGTATGATCATTAACCCAGTTTCGATTATCGTTGCCAGCTAAATCAAGCTCGCGCGCAGCAATAACCGTATCTTGACTTACACCGTCAATATCGTATTTATCAACTGAAAGCGTATCTGCGAAAGTGTAATATTGCTTCGATTGCTGCAATTGACGGAACGTTGGAGACGTAACTTGTGGATCTAACAAACGAATTTGCGCAGTTGACTCTGCTTCTTTTGATAATGCACCTGATTTACCTTTAGAAGTAGCGTTATACGATTCTTTCTTTACGTTATTTAGCCCGTAAGCAAACTTTGTTGCATCGATATTACGCTGAATATAAGTAGCTTCCAATTCCTGAGCATTAGGAGCAACTTTAAATCGCTGCACAAGTGCCGGCCAAGCGAAAGATATAACAATTGAGCAAACAATCATAAAAGCTAAAGCAATAATTGGTGTTTTCCATGCCTTAATTGCTGTTTTAAAACGCACTGAAATTGGTGCTTCTACAGATAAAGCATGAGATTTCATAAACCAAAATGCAATAACAGAACCAACTAACACTGTTATCACTGCCATTGCTATGCTTCCAGGAACACCAGCATTCATGTCAGTGTATGAGCCGCCTGTAATTCGAGATCCATCAAGAGTTACTAAAGCGAACATGTCTAAAATCTGTTGAAGTGCCCATGTCAAAATCACAAGCATAAACCATACAGAAATTTGTCTACGTGCTCGTTTTGTAATACTTAATATGCCTTTACCATCGATAGGCATACTAAAACGAATTGCTCCCATAAGAATGTGCGTAATAATAGAGAAAACAAGAGATATTACCAATAAAAGCACAAATGCGCTTATAAATAACCTTAATCCTGGAAGCACAAATACATAGAAGCCATTGTCAATTCCAAATTGCGGATCTTTAATGCCAAAAGGTTGGGCGTTAAACATTAACAAAATTTGCGCCCAATGATTGTAGAATTTAAATCCAAATACTGCGCCTACAATCAATGAAAAAATTCCTGCAACATGCAAAGCAAGCTTTGAACTAATTCCCTGCTTTAAATCAATAACATTGCCTTTAATTCGAATATAAGTTCCATCTGCATTGCTTGGACGCGCTTTTATTGCCAAAGCTGCAGACAAGTATCCAAAAGCAGACATTAATATTGCATAAAGCACCCAAACGCCCACTTTTGCTGCAAGCTGAATCCAAATAACACTTTCAAATCCAAGCTGCGAATACCACATGCAATCAGTTATGAACCTTGCGAGAGCAAATATTGCAGCTACAGCAAACGCGACAATTAACACTACTATCGCAAGAATCCACCTCCACTTTTTTGCAGTATAAGTAAATTTTGCAAAATTCAGATTAACTTTCATAGAACAATTTCTTTCATTCTTAAGCTTATTGTTGTTATCTTTCTCATCATCATTGAGAATATAGTCTGTACATTTTTGTTACTTTTATTGCTCGCACTGCTCTTACTATTTTTATTATTTTTAGCCATATATGCACCAGCAACAACCCACATAATGCCAATAATTACTTCTATGATGAGCTTCAACATAAGGTTAATGATACTATACTAATTATTCCCAATCTATATATTATGTAATCAAAATTAATTACAAAAAGCGCACCCGCAAGTTAATGCGAACGCGCTTAAAGCGATTAAATTAAATCAAATTGGAGTATTTAAGCTAGGCAACATCAGGATCATCTTTAGCAATCGTACCAGTAAGCTTTCCAATAGCCTTCAGTAAGTGGTATACAACCAACACCACAACGGTTCCGATTGCAATACCGTTGAACTGAATTCCAGAAATAGCAAACTGGAAGTTAGCAATACCAATAATCATAACGATTGCAGCAATCATAATATTCACTGGCTTATCGAAGTTAACTTTGTTTTCTACCCAGATTCTTACGCCAATCATGCCAATCATGCCGTAAAGCAAAGTGGTCACGCCACCAAGAACACCAGCTGGGATTGAATTTACAACAGCGCCAAACTTTGGGCAAAGGCTCAATATAAAAGCAAAAGCTGCAGCACACCAATAAGCTGCAGTAGAATAAACCTTTGTTGCAGCCATAACACCGATATTTTCACCGTACGTGGTGGTACCACAGCCGCCAAATAAACCAGCAATAGCTGTACCAAAACCATCTGCGAATAATGCAGTTCCAATCTTAGAGTCATAGTCGCGACCAGTCATTTGAGCTACAGACTTTACGTGACCAACATTTTCTGCAATGAGAACAAGTACTACCGGCAAGAACATAAGTAGAACAGAGAAATCAACTTGTGGCGTGTGGAATTTAGGAAAACCAATCCAAGAAGCTTCTTCAATCTTTTTAAAATCGACTTGACCTTGGAAGCATGCATAAGCGTAACCAACGAGAACACCTAAAAGAATATTTAAACGACCAAGAAGACCGCGAAATACTACAGCAATAAGCATTACAGCAACTAATGTCACAAGAGCTGTATCTGGAGCTTTCTGGAAGTTAGTCCAAACTGCAGGTCCTAAATTAAAACCAATAATTGCAACGATTGCACCGTTTACAACAGGTGGCATAATAATGTCAATCCACTTAGCTCCTGCAAAATGTACAAGCACACCTATAAGAGCAAGAAGCAAACCTGTGCACATAATGCCAAAGCTTGCAACTGCAATACCTTTATGAGCTGTTGTTACAGCCATAACAGGTGCTATAAGACCAAAAGAGCTTCCCAGATAACTAGGAAGCTTATTTGCGTTAATAAGTAAGAACAGTGCTGTAGAAATAGCAGTGAACATCAATGTTGTTGATGGATCAAAGCCCGTAAGAATAGGCACCAAGAACGTAGCACCAAACATTGCAATAACATGCTGAGCACCAATTCCAGCAGTACGAGTCCAAGTCAAACGCTCGTCTGGCTCTACAACTTCACCAGGCTTTAACGTTTTGCCATTACCGTGAAGCTGCCACGTGAATAATGAATTCATTTCTTCTCCTTGCAAAAACAAGCTATGCAAAATGTTGTGTAAAACAAGTGTCGCTAAAAAACAAGCACTCATTGAGCGCTGGGATGGCAGCTTCTGGGAGGTCCATTGCACCACCGACCCATATGCCAAAGGGACATTCTAATGTCGCAAAACGAAAGTGTCGAGCATAAGAAAAAAATTACAGTTTTGTTTTTTATTTTTGTTGGAATATCAAGCAAGGTCGGCGTGTTGAAAAGAATGCAATGAACACCAACTAAAGTTGATACTTACTAACTTATGTTTATAAAATAATTAAAGTTAAGCAAAGTTAAACAATCGCAAAATTAGTAAACACATACTCAAGCAAGTAATTTTTGTAAATATTCTTGCAAAACTAATGCGTGATTTACTTTTGGATTTTTTGCAGCATACAACAAAGTTATAGTTTGATACTTATTAAACAAATCCATAATCACACCAACAGCTTCATGATTTGAATCAAGTTCTTCAACATAACGATGTGAAAATTCTTCAAAATGCTCCGGGTCATGATTAAACCACTTGCGTAACTGCGAAGTAGGAGCAATATCTTTAAGCCATTTATCAATATGAGCATATTCTTTGCTTATACCACGCGGCCAAAGTCTATCAACCAAGACTCTCACACCATCATCTTTACTAATCGTTTCATACACACGCTTAATCTTCACAGTGCACTTGTTCATAAAATCTCCTTTATACGTTTACCATAATCGCAGCTTTATTTATTTTTTCAAGGAATTATTTACTAGCAAAAGATATCTGCGATATAAATTGAGTTATTATGTTCGATTATGTGATTTTATGTCGGCGTGTCGCGTTTATTTGCAGCAAAATTATATAAAATTTGCTTAATTTTTTTAATTTATGTTCGTTTTTGTCCGATTATGGGAGAATACTTGGCTAAATGGTTAATTTCTTTGATACATGGAAAAAGAAAATCTGCACCATCGATATGGCTCTTATTGCTGTATTGACACTTCTAGCTTCCTTTATTGGCAGCTGGCTTAAGCAGTACCCAGGTTTCCAATTACTTGGTGCTCTTATTATTGCGTTGCTTGTTGGCATGGCTCTGCAGCTGCCATTGCACGTGTACAAAATGAATAATGATTCAAGGCGAGCAGGCGTTAAAAGCGCTGCTGGTTTGATTGCAAACAAACTTCTTCGCCTAGGTATTATTCTCCTCGGATTTAAGCTGAATTTGCATGATTTGTTTACCAAGGGCATTAAATGCTTGCCTATTGCAGCTGTGTTAGTTGCAATAATGGTTTGCGTAACTTATAACATTGCTAAACTCTTGAAAGTAAATCCTCAGCTTGCAATGCTTACAGCAGGAGGCACAAGTATTTGTGGAGCTGCTGCAGTTATGGGTCTTTCTGGCTCAATGCCAGTTCTTCCAGAAGAGGAAGATGAGAAAGAACAGAACGAAGTTATGGCTGTTGCAACAGTTGCAATTATGGGCACTATTTACGCTCTTGCTGAAATCTTCATCCTGCCTAACTTTGGCATGACTAAGCAGCAGCTTGGCATTACAGCAGGTGCATCACTTCACGAAATTGCACATGCTGTTGCAGCTGGCGGAGCGTTCAATAGTATCGATGTTGCAACAATCATGAAGCTCTCGCGAGTTCTTATGCTCGTTCCAGCCTCCATCTTTATTGCAATTTGGTGGAATGCTCGTCATAGCAAAGTTGAAAATGGCGGAAAGCATAAGATTAGCTTCCCATGGTTTATGCTTGGCTTTATTGCAGCATCTGTTATTGGAACTTACGTTCCTTTCGTAGCAGCACACGCATCAACTCTTGTAGAAGCAGGATACGTTTTCCTTGGCATGGCTATGGCTGCACTTGGAATTAACGTAAACTTCCGAGCCATTTTCAAGCAAGGTCGCGCAGCATTTGCAGCAAGCTTCCTAGCTTCTATTGTTTTAGTTGCTTTGGCTTATGCAGCTGCAGTACTGTTCTTCTAAATAAAACATTACAAAATAGTTTTGCTTAACAAATGAGGGTCTTCGTTTGAAGACCCTCATTTTATATTCTCGATAATTTATTTTCGTGTATTCTTGAAAAATCTATCTAATATGCACAGCCGTTCCATCAGGAATATTTTTATAAAACCATTTGGCATCCGCAACACTTAAACGCACACAGCCATGCGATGCAGGCTTTCCAAGCTTCATGCCTTCCGACGGAATATATTCACCAAAGTTGTAGCGCGTTGGAACCGAATGGAATAAGTATTCTCCACCAATAAAACCAACCCAATAATCAGCACCAACTTTTTCCTCATGATTAAAGAAATGTTTTCCGCGCATATTAATGTGATAATCACCATGAGGAGTGGAATCATCCATTCCAGAACTCATAATCATTGTATATACAGTTTTACCATTGGCAAGAATATGCACTCGTTGCTTTTTTAAGTCCACATTAACTTTTAAGTCAGAAACTTTAACTCCTGAAAGATTTGGATATTCACCACCAGTAGGATGTTTCCAAAAAACATGATTAACCGTTGATTTATCTAACTTTTGTTTGCAATATTTATCGAAATATTTTTCAAACGACTTATTATCAGCAACCTCATTGTCTTTATTACCAAGATTGTTACTATAAGCATTTTTTTCGCGCTGAATTAATACAGAATTCTGCAATTTTGCGCTGTATCTAGACGAGTAAGAAACCATATTAACAGTTTCGAAAATAATAAAGCACAACCATGCAATCAGCAAAGAAGCTAATAAAACAGAAGACGTAATACGAGCAGCTTTAGAGCTTCTCCTCCACCAATTGCGCATTTTCGCAGCAATGCGAATGCACTTTTTAATGTCATTCATTATGTTACGAATAAACTGCATTATGTCTCCTATATAAATGCAAAAGCGTTGCATCCAATAGTTTAGCAGGAAATTATTAGATGCAACGCGCAAAAAGCAATATTTTTCACTTATTAATTCAGCAATATTAAATATGAATCATACTGCTTTTATTTTCGCAAACAATCTCATACGTTGAACTTAAATTCAACAATATCGCCGTCTTGCATCACATAGTCGCGACCTTCAAGACGAAGCTTTCCTTCTTCCTTAATTTTTGCCATAGAACCGTCAGCAGCAACAAAATCATCATATGACACAATTTCTGCCTTAATAAATCCACGCTCAAAATCAGTGTGAATCACACCAGCAGCTTGTGGAGCAGTCCAGCCTTTATGAATCTGCCAGGCGTGAACTTCCTTAACACCGGCAGTTAAATAGGTTTGAAGACCTAAAATATCGAATCCTACGCGAGCAAGTTGATCCAAACCAGATTCCTTCAAACCAGCATCTTCAAGCATTTCACGAGCATCTGCTTCGTCGAGCTCAGTAAGTTCGGACTCAAATTGAGCATTAAGGAATATTGCTTTTGCAGGAGCGACAGATGCAGAAAGTTTAGACTTTAAATCTTCATCAGCCAACTCCGAATCATCCACGTTAAACACGTAAATAAATGGCTTAGCAGTGAGCAAGTGCAAATCATACACGTCGTTTTTATCAATAAGCTTTTCGTTATGAGCCTGGTCAATAGTTTTGCCAGATTCAAGAATTTCCTTAGCTTTATTTACAGCGTCTACGTATTCTTGCGTAACTTTCTTACCGCGCAAATCTTTTTCAAGCTTTGGCAAAGCATTATCAATAGTTTGCATATCGGCAAGAATTAGCTCAGTATTAATCGTGTCAATATCGTCAGCAGGATCTACTTTTCCGTTAACATGCACAATATCGTCGTCATTAAACGCGCGAACAACTTCGCAAATAGCGTCTGCTTCGCGAATATTAGCAAGGAACTTATTGCCCAAGCCTTCACCCTCGGAGGCACCCTTAACAATTCCTGCAATATCAACGAAAGTAACTGTTGCTGGAACAATCTTTTCAGTATTAACTAATTTAGCTAAAACTGGAAGACGATGATCCGGAAGCGGAACAATACCAGTATTAGGCTCAATAGTTGCAAACGGATAATTCTCCGCCAAAACGTTGTTGCGGGTTAAAGCATTAAACATAGTGGACTTACCAACGTTTGGCAATCCAACAATTCCAATAGTTAAAGACATATTTACCTAGTTTAGACCAGCGCCGGGAAAGCCGACACAACTTGATTTTATTTACTATTTATTTTCAATAGCATCAACTGCAGCAATCACATCTCCCCTAAATCCGCGAGATTCTAGCTCAGCAACGCCACGAATAGTTGTTCCTCCAGGAGAGCACACTGCATCTTTCATAATCCCTGGATGAGTGCGCGAATCCATATATAACGCACCTACTCCTTCAATCATTTTTGCAGCCAAACGGTAAGCACAATCACGTTGCAAACCATATTTCACACCAGCATCGCCCAATGCTTCCATATACATTGCTGTAAAAGCTGGAGCACAGCTAGAAATACACATTGCAATATTCATATGATCACTATTCACTCGCTCTACCAAAGAAATTGGCTCAAATAAAGCACTAAACATTGAAAGTTGACTATCACTAAGCGTATGAGTAGTTTCAGCTAAAGTCACGCCTTGGCAGACCGCAATAGGAGTATTCGGAATAATGCACTGAACATGAGCATTCTTGCCAAGCAGTTCCATGTAACGCTCAAGCGTCCAACCGGCTGCAACGGAAATAACAGCAATACCTCGTTCATTAATAACTTCACAAATTGGCTTAAGCACTTCAGCAACCTGATACGGCTTTACAGCAATAATAATCACATCACTTGCTTCACACACTTCTTGAGCAGTACGCATAGCGCGAGCGCCAATTAGTGAAGTATTACGCTCGAGTTTTTCAAAATTATGCGCGCACGCAACAATATTTTCACCTTGCAATACTCCTGCATTCAGCGCACCTTTAGCGATTGCTTGTGCCATATTGCCATAGCCTATAAAACCAACAGTTCCAGATACACAAGTACCCATACATGACCCCCTTTAGCGCATTGATAAAACAGTAGTGCACTCATTACTAAGCAAACAGATGTATAGCATAGCAAAGAGTGCACTATAATCATTGCGCATATTAAAATTATTACCTTTGTATACGGCTTATCTCTTGTAAATTCCCTCTAAATCGCCGCGATTCAACGCCTCATCAAACAAATGACGGAAAACAATATCTCCATGTAAACCATCATGCTCAAACTCGTTCGTCGTCCAATAGTGAGAGTTGGCAATATGAGAAAGAGTGTCAAGCTGAAGACCAGAATCTACGTACATGTCATCAAAGTAAACTGCAGATTGCAATGGAACTTCGTTATTAGCAAGTTGATCTTGATCGTAAATTTTGCCAAACTGCTTATCTTTCATCAAGCAGTCAACAGCTGGAAGGAATGGTTGCAAAGCAAGCTCTTGATCATACATCCAAGGGAACATTGCTTCGCCAGTGAAAAGAAGCGGACGTGCAGAACCAGAAAACTCTGGCATAGTTTCTCGAACCTGCTGGGCAGCCCACAAAATTGGGTGTTCCAATTCACCGTCAGCATAAATAAATTCTTGCAGCGGCCAATAAAGTGGACTAGAAGCTGTAGAATCCATGACACCGTACACAAATTCGTCACTTAAGCTACCTGCAGAAGCTCCTCCGCCGTGCTTAAATGCTTTCAAGGAACCATCACCATCTGCAAACGCAGAATCAAGAAGCCAGTGCACTCGCTCAAAACTTGGTTTCATACCAAAGGAAGAGCCCAACATTTGGAATCGTTCAACCGTAAGCTTCTCGCCATTTGGAAGCGCAACATCACCTTGCGCAATACGATCTGCAATAGCAGCAGCACGAGCAACATCCTGCGGATAACGCTCATAGAATTGCTCCGTTTTTCGAGCCATGCGTGGGAAAGTATGCTCGTATACTTCACGCGCATTTGCTGGAACATGAGGAATACCACCAGTTGTAAAGCTTGCAATCAAGCCTTGTGGGAAAAGCGACAAATAAGTAAGCGTTAAGAATCCGCCATAACTTTGCCCTAAAGAAACCCACGGCTTAGCATCAAACTCAGTAAGACGCAAATGCTCAAAATCACGAATAATAGAGTCAGCCAAGAAACGCTTTAAATACCATGCTTGTCGCTCAACGCTTACACCGTCATCTGCCATGCGCTTCATAGTTGAAGCGTCCACTCTTGAAGAACGCCCAACACCACGCTGATCCGGCAAGACTACGCGAAAATGTTTAATAGCTTCTTGAATCCAACCATCACTAGAAGGCGAAAGTGGTCGCGGACACTGCCCACCAGGACCTCCTTGCAAAAATACTAACAAAGGCAAATTATCATGTACATGCTCAGGAGCACAAACTATTCTACAAAACAATCGAATTGTTTCACCTTTAATAGCACCACCAGGAGTGTTTCCTTCCCAATCAAGCGGCACGTCAATTGCGCGTTCTTCGATATGCAATCCCGGAACATAATAGCTTGTAAGTAATGCCATATTAATACTGCCTTTCTGTACTCGCGTGCTACATTGCAACTACAAATTACACACTCTTATATAAATCATACTCAAGTTCGATTGTTCTATAAAGTGCTATGCACTAGCCTAGTAATTATGAAAGTACCTAATATGTTTCAAAGTGTTATACAGTGCTTACGAAAAGAGCTCTCATTAAACGACATATTATGGGGTATCATTCCATTTATTCTTTTTATACTTTCAAGCGATAGATATAGTATAAGCTATGTTGACGGTTTTTTGACACAAAGTTCTCTGATTACAGTAACGCTTATAAATATTGTTGTTGCACTACTACTTTCAGTACGAAAACTATGGCCTGAACAAACGGCTACTATTTTTATTGTTATTTGCATTGTGCAAGTAATCTTTGGTCCTACTCAACTTTTTGCTGATTTCTTTGGTTTCGTACTGCTTGTTAACGCTATTGCGCGAGGAAATCCAGAACATTCAAAAGCTTTTGTTATTGCATCTTACGTAACAACCGTATTATCTTGCGCATTAATATCGTGGAATGTTGTAATGGGACCAATATATGGCAATAATCATTCGAAATCTAGTTATACTTGCAGTGTACGAAATATAGATAGCAGCAATATAAAAAATTGCGTTTCAAATATACTTAATTTTGCAATTCCTTCAATAATTTTTGCGATTATTACTACCACTATTACGATTATTATTGGCTACTGGCAGCGCACTCACGTGCATACTATTCAACTTTTACAAGATCACAATAATTCTATTCGCGCATACCGCAAAAAAGCTCAGCATATTGCTGTTACTGCAGAACGCGCAAGAATTGCCAGAGATATGCACGATATTGTTGCTCACACGCTTTCTATTATTATTGTGCAAGCAGATGGTGGTCGTTATGCAGCAACCAAAGATATTTCGCTTGCTAAAAAAACAATGCATATTATTAAAAACGAAGCCGAGCGAGCCGTTCACGATATGCGCCGACTTCTAGAAGCTTTAACAGACGCTCCATCGGGTCAATTGGACTTCAATCACGTGCCTTCTCTTATTGAGCAAGCAAAAATTGCATCTCCTAAAAATATTTTTTGGCACACTGTTGATGGCATAAATTCTCAAAATAGGCTTAACGCGGACGCACAAACCGTTGCATACCGCGTTGTTCAGGAGTCTCTTACTAATATTCGAAAGCATGCAGGAGATGGCATTAAGATAAACATTCACGAACAGTGGAAGGACCAAGGCTTAACACTAAAAATTACAAATGAAATAAACAAGCTAGAAGCTAATCAAGAGCGAAATAGCGGTGCGCAGCATAAAAACGGTTATGGTTTGATTGGCATGAAAGAGCGAATTGAAAATCTTCACGGAACGCTTGATTACGGAAAAATGAATGATGGAACGTTTAGTATTGTTGCTTTTATTCCATATTCCTACAGCGCAGACCAGTCAAACAGTACTGCTTCTGTATTAAATAGTATTCATAACGTTACTCATAAGAATGCAAAAGTTAATAATCAAGCAGAAGCACAAACAAAACCGGAAAATGCAAACGTTTCAACATCATCGGAAGTTTCGACAAACGTTTTGCCATACGTTTTACCAGAAGCAAATACTTCAAAAAATAGGATTGAGAAAGTATCACAATGGTTTGAACAACATTGGCTTATTGGAGACATTATTTATGCATCACCTTGGGTTGTTATGATGCTCTTTCTGCCAACCTACGATTTTATTGTTGGAGTTGGAATGTCTTCACAATATTCCAACTCGCTTTCATTACAAATACTTTATAAAGTATTTACTCTTACAACCATGGTGCCATTCATGTTTCGCAGAAAAGCTCCAACCGCATGCGCAATTGTTGCAGCAGTATTTTCTGCAATACAGCTTATACTCTTGCCGAATATTTTATTCGCTAATTTTTTCATACCAAATATTATTTACGCTGCTGTGCTCTACGGTAAAAAACGCGCATGGCAATGGGTTAGCGCAGTAGTGCTTGCCGAATCTGCTATTTTCGCCGTAAAAATTGGTATTTCATCAAAAAATATTCCACAAACTGAAACTCCAATACGATTCTTTACATCAAATATTGCCACAACCAATTTTTATGACTTTATGCAATTTGCGTCCGTTGGATTAGTTTTTGGTTTTATAGTTGCGTTAATTTGTTTTGCGGCCATTGCATTTGCTTATTCCCGCAGAAACGATGACAATAATTTGCTGATTCTAAAAGCGCGCAGAACAGAATTAGAGCAAGAGCAAAAACAGCTAGAAGTACTTGCAGCTAACGCAGAAAGGCAACGACTTAGCTCAAATATTCAGCAAAAAGTTGCTATTACATTGCATAAAGTAATCGATGCCGCAAATAGCGGAATTGATATGCTAAATAAATACGAAAAAACAAATAGCAATGCAGAAAATCGAAAGTTATCAGAACCAAAGCAATCACAGGAACAAAGTGAAGAAATTAGTAAAGCCTTTAAAAATATTGGAGATGAAGGTCGTTCGGCACTGAAATATATGCGAAAATTGCTTGGAGTTTTGCGAGAAACAGGTTCAAGCGTTCATTCAGCAAATAATGCTGCGAATGTAACTGAGATTGCTATTCGCCCTGCTGCCCCACTTGATGAGCAAATTCAACACAACGCATTAAATAAGCAATAGTAAGTTGATACTATGGAAAATATGGAAAACAATGAAGTAATTCGCGTTGCAATAGCAGACGATCAGGAGCTTGTGCGAGCAGGATTTGCGATGGTAATAAATTCGCAGCAAGATATGCACGTTGTATCTCAGGCTTCTAATGGATCACAAATTGTGGAGCTTTCTAAAAGCCAAAATCCAGACATTATTCTTATGGACGTTCGCATGCCTGTAATGGACGGATTGGAAGCAACTCGCAAAATTCTGCAGCAAAAAACTAACGAAAATACTAAAATTATTATTCTAACAACTTTTGATTTAGACGAATATGTTATGGCTGCAATTCATGCTGGTGCTTCCGGGTTCCTTTTGAAAGATACTGAACCTGAAACTTTGCTTAATTCAATACGAACAGTGTATCAAGGAAACGCAATTATTGCTCCGACTGCTACGAAGCGTTTGATTGAAAATATGATTCAGCAAGGCAAAGTAGCAACAAATACTACAGAAAACAGTGCTGCGAATTACACTGCACAAGTAAGTTACGACGTACAAGCAAATCCGGCTGCGCAAGAAACACAAAGTTGCGCGTACACAAATTCAGCTATTACAGAACTTACTGATAGAGAACGCGAAGTTCTTGTTGAAATTGCTCACGGACTTTCAAATCAGGAAATTGCTGACAAACTATTTATTAGCTTACCAACAGTTAAAACTCATGTTGCGCATATTTTAGGAAAAATCGGTGCTCGAGACCGCGTGCAGGCTGTAGTTTTCGCTTACGAAAATGGCTTAGTTAAGTCGTAAGCATATAAAAATGCGGCTATTTATGCATAGACACAAATAGCCGCAAATTCAGATTATCAACGTACCGAGTAGTTTTTTAATTTATGCTCTCGGAAGGCGACGGTGACGCATAACAGTAACGCCGGCAGCAGCAGCTCCAGAAATGGTTAGCACACCCAAAACACCCAGCATTATAGTGCTAAGCATATTGCCAGAAGACTTGTTCTCGGCTGTAGCACTAGCTTGAGCTTGTGGCTTATTGCTTTCAACAGGAGTCTTTTCTTCAACTTCCTCAGTTTCACCATTATTATCTTCAGGCTTCTTCGAGTTTTCTTCTGAAACTTGAGATTCAGTTGACTTATCTGCTTGCGAAGTATTGTTCGACGGAGCCACAGCAGCTGAAGTACTAGCAGCAGCTGGAGCATGAGATGCAACTGCGGAAGAAACACTTTTAACCAATTCAGCAGCTGGAGTTACTGCCTTCTGAGTATTTGCAACAGTAGGATTTTCTGCAGGTGCTACAGGAACTACAGGTGCAGAAGGCGTTGCAGGAGCTGAATTATCTTCAACCTGAACTGCTGGCACTACTGGGGTAGCAGGAACAACAGAAGCAGGTGGCATAGCTGGAGCTTTAATAGACGGAGCTGGAATCTTAGATTCAGGCACTGTAGGAACTGGAGCAGTTACTTTCGGAGCAGATGCTTCAGGAGGTACAGGTACTGGAGCAACATGCTCTTTAGATTCAGAATCAGAAGGTACTGGAGCAACAGGATTAGTCTGTTTTTCAGATTCTTTGGCATTATTATTACCATCAGAGCTGCTACCACTTTGCTGATTCTTTTGAACTTTTTCCTGTTCCAATTGAGCTTTGAGGGCAGCAACTTTAACTCTAGCTTCCTCAAGATTCTTTTCTGCGTCCTTTAAAGAATCCTCAGCTTTCTTCTTTAAATCACTTTTCTCAGTTTTCTGCTGAATCTGATTGTTTTTAAATGTTTTAGCGCCTTCAAAGCCATTTCTTAATGATTTAATTTTTTCATCTAGTTTCTTTTTGTCGTCAACTAACTTATAGTTCTCAACAATATTATTAAGAAGCTTTGTTTCAGACTCTGCTTTCTTTACTTCAGAATCTTTACTGTTAGAAGCTTCAAGCTTACTAGCTACATTTTTCTTAGACTCATCAATTTGATCTTTAATCTTTTTAAGTTCTTCATCTGCTTTTTCAAATTCTTGTTTTGCTGTTGTGAAAAGAGTCTCTAATTCGTTCAAAGCTCTTTCTTTATCAGCAACAAGTTTCTTATTTTCTTCAACTTTTTTGCTAAGCGAAACTTGATCATTAGAGACTTTTCTAAACTGGTCCGCTAGAGAATAAATATTACCGGCATCGTTTTGATCAACTTTTTCTAACGCAGTTTCTAATTCACTGATTTTTGTATCATACTCTTTAATTTGAGCAGAATCGCTTGCAATAGATTCCTTAAGATTATCTACTTCTTTGTGAAGATTTGAAATCTGTGATTCATATTGTTTTATGTTAGCTGCAGCTCTTTCTTTTGTTTGACTTTTTTCTTCTTCGTCACTTTGCAAAGCATCAAGAGCAAATTTTGCATTATCATATTGCTCTTTTAAAAGTTCATATGCGGCTTTTAATCCAATAAGTTCGTTATCCTTTTCTTCTTTGGATTTTTCAAATTCTGCAATTTTTACTTTTGCAGCTTCGGAATCCATTTTCAATGCATTTTCAGCTTCTAAAAGTTCCTTTTCCTTATCTTTCTCAACGTTTTCAAATCTTTTTTCAGTTTCAGAGATTTTATTTAAAAGATCGTCAAATTCTGCAACTTTTTTCTTATACTCTTCAATTTGAGCTTCTAATTGCTGAACCTGCTCTTCAGCTTTTTCAATTGCTTCTTCAGTAGATGCTTTTGCAGTCACCTCTGTTTGAGCTTGCGTATTTTGTACAACCTCAGCAGCTTCTTGCGCCCATGCTGGCATTGGACCTTGCAGGAACAAAACAAATCCTGCGATTGCTGCGGCAGATTTTTTCTTGACCGTTACCATATTTGTTACTCCTTGCTCGTAGCGGCCTTCATGTCTAACTTATGTCAGCAGTCATTTTGAGCATAACAAAGAAATAAATACATTTTCAATGCCATTTATTCGGAATATTTCCGATAAAACTTGTCATGATGAATAATAATCGTATTATTTTTGAATATTACTAATAAAAAATGCTCTTTTTTTACATAATATTATGCTAGTCGCATAATTATACGCACGTTTTAATAAAAAAATAATAACAATATTACAAATTTTTTCAGAGTGTCGAAAAAGCCTAAGAAAAAGATAATGCCGGCACGTAAAATTTACACACCGGCATTATCTTTATTTTCTGCAACTTAACTTCTACAGACTATCTTTCACATATAGTTTTTGTGAAATTTAGTCCTCCGCGAGCGCAACTACTGGCGAAGACTTCACTGCTCTACGAGCTGGAAGCACGCTAGAAAGAAGAGCTGCAAGTAAAGCGATGAGAGCAAGAACCGCGTAAATAGTCCAATCAATTACAAACGGAACTTTGCCAATTGCGCTAAACACCATGTAGGATCCAATCCACCCAAACGCTGTTCCAACAATCAAGCCAGAAACAGTGCTTGTTAGGGAAATCAACGTTGCTTCCAACGCAAGAGATCTTCTAACCTGTCCTCTTGTCATGCCGATTGCGCGCAAAGTTGCAGATTCTTTGGTTCGCTCAATAACAGACAAGCTTAATGTGTTTGCAACGCCTATTAAAGCAATCACAACAGCTACTGCTATTAAGCCAACAAGCAACATCATCATTATGTCGATAGCACTCTCCCACTGCGCTCGTTGGAACACGCTTCCACCAGCCATAACCTCCGCATAGCTAGATGTAATATTTCTAATATTCTTAACAATATCTACAAGATTAGCTTTGCTAGAGTCTACCGAAATAAGCAAAATATGCGTTGTAGGCTTAAGGTAGTTATTGAAGTAAGATTTGCTAACAAAAGCAGTATTCCTTGAATATATATTAACATTTCTATACTTCTTAAACTGAACTTGCTTTACAGTAATGCTCTTATCGTTATTACTAGAGTCTGTGTTCATGCCAGTAAATGGCGTAATACTATCTACACTATCTTCACTAGAATCGTACTTTTCTACATAAGCTTGCAGACTAAGGTTTCCTTTTTTAAGCTCAAAAGGTTCTCCACCTTCATTATTAAACTTAGGCAAAAGTATAGAATCTTTGTTTATGTTAACGCCATCAAGGTCAGTGTGCATTACATTTTTAAGTTGATCTGTATTATCAACTCCAGCTGCCATAGCGTACTCAGTTTTACCCTTAGCATTCTTAAAAGTCATAGGAACTGCAGGAAGCAACTCAGTATGCTTTATTCCACTAATCTTTGAAATATCAGCAGCTAGAGATTCATCAACATTCTTGCCTTGAATAATAATGTCAACACTGTAACGATCATCAACAACACCTTTAAGAGTTGCTTTACCGCACATTGCGCCCGTTACTACTGTTGAAACAAGCGTTACGCCAATAAGCAAAGCCGTTCCAGTTGCTGCAACTCTTCTAGGATTCCTTTGCACGTTTGCGTTAGCAACCTTAGATGCAGGCCCACAAAGCGCCATGATTGCTCCAGTGGCCTTCATAGCAAACGGCATCCAGAATGTTGCTGTAATAATAATTCCAATAAACACAAGCGCGCATCCAAAAACTGCTCCAATCAAAGTCCTCCAAGAGTCAGCACCAGCATTAGGTGACTGCTGAGCAATCATGCTTGCTAAAGAAGTAGAACTTAAAGCCGTAAATAAAATACCTACAACAATAAATAGAACGCCAAAAACAGCGCGAATAATGCTTGCACGCTTATCTTTCATCAAATCCATTGGTCGCAACGCTTCCATAGGCGTTACTTTTGTAGCAGATCGCGCAGCACCCATAGATGCAAGAACTGTTACAATCGCGCCAATTACTATTGGCCACACAATCGCCGGAAGTGAAACAATCAAAGGAATTTTAGATAATGGTCCAGAATTAATATTCAAGTTACTAATTGCGCCCATAAATCCTATTGCGCAAAGCACGCCAATAGCCGCAGAAATAACTCCAAGTATTGCAGCTTCAAGCAAAACTGCTGTATAAAGCTGATGCGATTGTGCACCGATTACGCGCAAAAGCGCAAGAGTGCGTCTGCGTTGAGCAACCAAAACTTGGAATGTGTTTGCTATAACAAGCGAAGAAATAAGCAACGCTAGAACACCAAACGATAGCAAGAACATAGTCACAAAATTTGTGCCGTTTGACACACTTCGAACAGCTCTTACACCAACTTCGTGCCTAGACATAAGAGAAAATTGCTCTGGAAGCAAAGCGTTAATCTTAGGAGATAAATCGTTTATTTTAGATTCATCAATACTCATGTACACTTTGCTTTGCACAACTTGATTGTCAAAATTTTTAAGATTGTTGAGTTTTGCACAAAAATCATTCGTTATGCCACCAAGATACGTGCCGCGATTTGAAATTGGTATTTGAGAATGTTCTCCATCGTCAACAAGACCAACCACACGAACATCGTATGATTTTTCTTTATTTCCGCCAGCTTCATCTACTTTAACCAAGGTTATAGTATCGCCAATATTTGCATGTATGGATTTAGCAATACTTTTAATAAGCGTAATTTCGCCTATTTTTTGCGGATCTCTACCTTCTGTTGATTTATACACAGGAAGATTTCCATACAAACCACTAGACCAAGCAATACTTGTAACTGATTTATCACCTTTTTCTACTCCTACAAGCGCAGTCGCATCGTCACTACGAATACCGTTGACACCAGGCATCTTCGATATTTCGTCTAAATGAAGGTCTTTATAATGAATTCCACTATTCGGAGAACTGTTAGAGCTTTTAGATGAGATTGCATAATTTGCGCTATGGAATTCTTCCGTTGCATTGCGAACCATCAAGTCGTCAACACTGTTTACAAAAAGCAAAGTAGCGCTCATAAACATGCTGCCTATAAGAATTGCAATTCCAGAGGCGATTAGCATGCGCACGCTTTTACGCATAAGTTTTAGCGCGATTTTCCACATTCTAACTTCACCACCTTTTATTGCAATTGAGCAGACTGATTACTAATACCAGCCTCGCTGCGTTCCATAAGCATCTTGCTCATGCCTTCCGCAGTAGGATTTTGCACATCTTCAACGATTTGGCCATCTGCAAACACGATTGCTCGATCCGCGTAAGAGGCTGCAACAGCGTCGTGAGTAACCATAATCACAGTTTGACCAAGCTCCGTTACGGACTTCTTCAAGAAATGCAAAACTTCTGAGCTGGAAGCAGAGTCAAGATTTCCGGTAGGCTCGTCTGCAAAAACTACGGAAGGCTTAGAGATTAAAGCTCGAGCAATTGCAACACGTTGACGCTGACCGCCTGAAAGCTCAGCAGGTCTGTGATGTAATCGATTTTGCAATCCAAGAGTTAAAACCAAAGTATTAAACCATTGCTTATCTGGCTTTTTGCCCGCCAAAGTAAGAGGCATGAGAATATTTTGCTCAGCGCTAAACATTGGAAGAAGATTAAAACTTTGGAAAATAAATCCGACCATTTCGCGTCGCATAAGCGTAAGCTGCTTATCGCTCATGCCTGTAATATCTAGGCCATCTACCAAAACTTTTCCAGAATTAACGCTGTCAAGACCAGCCAAAGAGTGCATTAAAGTTGACTTTCCGGAACCAGAAGGACCCATAATCGCCGTAAACTTGCCGCGTTCAAAACTTACGCTTACATCTCGCAAAGCGTGAACAATGCCTGCACCCTTGCCAAAATCTTTAACAACATGCAAAGCTGCAACCGCAGTCTCACCAATCAAATTTTGATTAAAATCTGCTCTAAAATCTAAAGCATTTTCTTGCTCATATGAGCTTGTTTCGTACGGACTGTTCATAACTGCTCCTTTTCTTAAAAAGTAGTAATCGCATAGTTATCTATTGCTAATACTTAAATTTACGGAAAAATACAGCTGATTACCATCGTACGTAAGGCGGAAATTATTGAGAAAAAATCAGCATCTCATCCTAAAGTATGATGCACAAATTTACAAAATGTATAAAAATCGGAGCACATACAAATACAATATGCGCTCCGAATAAAACGGTAATGGATCTTCAGGAATATTTTTAATTAATAATTTTTGCTTTGCTTTCTCTTTTCTATTTAAGCAAGTCCTGCTTTACGAACTGCATCAAACCCGCGCTGTAAATCAGCAAGAATATCGTCAATATGTTCAGTTCCAATAGACAAACGAATAGTGCCTTCATGAATGCCTTGATCTTCCAATTCTTCAGGAGTTTCCTGAGAGTGCGTAGTAGATGCAGGATGAATAACCAATGACTTCACGTCAGCAACATTTGCAAGCAATGAGAAAAGCTGTAAATTGTCAATAAATACGCGAGCTGCATCCCTTCCACCTTTAATATCAAACGTAAAAATAGAGCCTCCACCATTCGGGAAGTAACGCTTATAAAGCTCGTGATCAGAACGACCTTCAATAGAAGGATGACTTACAGATTCAACCTCTGGCACAGTTTGCAAATATTGAACAACCTTCAACGCATTATCAACGTGACGCTCAACACGCAAGCTCAAGGTTTCCGTGCCTTGCAAAAGCAAGAATGCTGCAAATGGGCTAATGCAAGCACCAGTATCGCGCAAAATAATCGCACGAATACGCGTCACAAAAGCCACAGGTCCTAAAGCTTCATAGAAGTTCAAACCGTGGTAACTTGGGTCAGCTTCTGTAAGAGTTGGGAATTTTCCAGGGACTTTAGCCCAATCAAAATTGCCGCCTTCAACAATAATGCCACCAAGAGTTGTACCATGACCACCAATAAATTTCGTAGCAGACTCAACTACAATATCTGCACCATGCTCAAGCGGACGGAAAAGATATGGAGTTGCAAAAGTGTTGTCAACAAAAACAGGAATGTTGTGTCGATGCGCAATCTCTGAAATAGCCTCAAAATCAGGCAAATCAGCATTAGGATTACCAAAAGTTTCAAAGTACACAAGCTTTGTATTTGGTTGAATAGCATCCTCGAAGTTTTGAGGATTCTTAGGATCAACAAAAGTGGTTGTTACACCATCTCTAGGAAGAGTGTGACGAAGCAGGTTATAAGTGCCGCCATACACATTCTTTGAAGACACGATATGATCGCCCTGCTGCGTAATGTTACGAATAGCATAGTCTACAGCGGCCGCGCCAGAAGCAACAGCCAAAGCAGCAGTTCCACCTTCGAGAGCAGCAATTCTGCGCTCAAAAACATCTTGAGTAGAATTCGTTAAACGACCATAAATGTTCCCAGCGTCACGCAAATCAAAACGAGCTGCAGCATGATCAAAATCATGGAACACGTAGCTTGTTGTTTGATAAATAGGAACTGCACGAGAATCAGTTGCCGGATCCGCCTGCTCTTGGCCAACATGCAATTGCAAGGTTTCAAAATGATACTTTCCTTGCGTTTCTTCAATATCGCTCATAATACCCCTCCAGTTTTGCGACTTTTTAAACAGTAGATTAGTTTGCTTCAGCTTACTTTGCGCATCCACTTACTTTTCCGTTTTCTGTTTACATATTTATTTAAGTGATAACGACAATATGCCACTATGGTTCATTCGTACATACCTGCGGTTATCAAAATTAGCTATAACGAATTAACAGTTTGCAAAAAATAGCGAAATCTGTTTTAGAAAAATACAGAAAATATACTGAATTTCTAATACAACACGCCGTATGCAGCTTTTATCCACAATGCTTAAAAAATCTGGATTACTGCTCAATAAGCACAGAAAATAGCAGCATGATTACACAAAAACACATTATTGACGATGAAATTATCTCGCTTGACGAGATTCACGACGCTGAGACTGCTCAAGTATTTTTGCAAGAAAAACTTGAACAAGTGTCCAACGAGCTTCAAGATGATTCTCTTGAAAGTAAAGAGTTGGGAAAACTGGGAGAAACATACGCCGCTTTGCGACTCATACAAAAAGGGTGGCACGTTATTGACCAAAACTGGCATTGCCGTAATGGAGAGCTAGATTTGGTGATGATTACTCCAGAACAAAAATTGGTATTCGTGGAAGTAAAAACTCGAAGAAGCGTACGTTGTGGCACTCCACTTGAAGCAATTACTCAAGAAAAACGTAGCAAATTACGTACAACTGGTATGAAATGGCTGGAAGAATTCGGAAGCGACATACCTCATTACCGTATTCGATTTGACGCTGTATCAATTCTTATTATTAACAAATACACTTATCCAGATTCTGCATATGAATTGCAATCTTTGGAAGAAATTGAAGATAATTCATCAATCCAATTCAAGCATGTTCAAGGAGCATTCTAATGCATATTGGAAACGCAACGTCAATAGGGCTTATTGGTCTTAAAGCTTTTACTATTCAGCTGCAAGCTTTTATATCTGGAAATATGCCAAACTTTTCTATTATCGGCTTACCTGACACTTCATTAAGCGAAGCAAGAGAGCGCGTTAAATCAGCTCATTTTGCGTTGCATTGCAAATGGCCTGAAGGAAGGGTAACAGTAAACTTATCACCTGCTTCAATGCCAAAAAGCGGAGCATCATACGATTTAGCTATCGCAGCAAGCATACTAAGCGCAGAAAAGTATATTCCACTTACAGAATTAGAAAATACAATTATTTTAGGAGAACTAAATCTTGACGGGACAGTATTACCTATTCAAGGCATTCTTCCTATTGCACTTTACGCAAAAAAGATGCATTTTAAACGAATGATTATTCCACAAGAAAATCTTGCCGAAGCACAACTTGTAGATGGAATTGAATCTATTGGAATACACCATATTTTAGATTTAGTGACGCAATTGCATGGCAGTTTGAGCGAGGAATCATTAAAGCTTATTGAAGAAGACCCTGCGTATAAACATATGCAAGTTCTTGAACGAAATGGAAATTATAACAATGGAGAAGAAGATTATAATCCGTCAATTCACGAAGAAAGCACTTCCCCACTACAAATTGAACCAAAACATGAAATTGGAGATATGTCTGAAGTAATAGGGCAAGAACATACAAAATGGGCTCTACAAGTTGCTGCAGCTGGAGGACATCACGTGATGATGATTGGACCTCCAGGATCTGGAAAAACCATGCTAGCTTCACGAATACCAAGCATTATGTGTCCACTTAACGAACAAGAACAGCTTGAGGTTGCTTCAATTCGTTCACTTTGTGGCACACTTCCCTACTACGGAATTAGCAATATTCCACCATTTGAAGCACCTCACCATACTGCTTCAGCAGCTTCTCTTATTGGAGGAGGAACAGGAGTTGCAAAACCTGGGATTATTACTAGAGCACATTGCGGAGTGCTGTTTATGGATGAGGCTCCAGAGTTTTCTCCTAGAGTATTGCAAACCCTAAGAGAACCATTGGAATCAGGGCATATTGCTATTTCTCGTTCAAAAGGAACAACTCTTTATCCAGCTAAATTCCAGCTTGTTGTTGCTGCAAATCCTTGTCCTTGCGGATACGCATACGGAAATGGAGAACGATGCACTTGCAAAGAGCGCGAAAGAGCACGATATTTTTCACGCCTTTCAGGTCCAATTCTTGACCGTATCGATATTCAAATGGATGTGCCTCCAGTAGAACGAATTATTATTTCAAACCATCATCACGACAATGCACAAAACTCAGTTAAAAACACGTATCTGAATAGCAAAACAATGCGAGATAACGTAATAGAAGCTCGTAAAATTGCTCGCGACCGTTTTATAAAACAAGGCTGGGATTGCAACGCACAAGCATCTGGAACATGGCTTAGAAAATACACTTCACAGCAAGCTGTAGGACTTATCAACCGTGCATTAGAAAAGCATCAACTGAGTTTGCGCGGAGCAGATAGAGCATTGCGACTCGCGTGGACGCTTGCTGATCTTTCTGGACACACTTCACCAGACATGACAGACATTGCACAAGCTATCAGTTTAAGGACACGAATATGAATACTAAGAGCATAAACAACACGGATAACACTAAAGAAACCATTAGTACATCTAGCGATTTTTCTTCACCAGACGAAGAAACAATATCTCGTGCAATACTTACATTCTGCCTTGAAGGAGCGGATGCAATTATGTACACACTACTATTGGGATCTAAAAGCGCTAAAGAAATTGTTTCTCTATTAAAAACAATTGTGAAAAATTATACGAAACAACAATCAGCATGCTCAGCTCAACAAATGCAACTTCCAATTATTAGTGAAGTAGCAGATCAAGAAAACGATGCCAATTCTAAAACTTTTACCTCAAGAAAACGTAACAAAAATCAAGAATTAGTATCTACAATGTTAAGTTTCATAAAAAAACATAAAGAGCTTGCTCTCTTAGAAAATTATTTCAAGAAGGGCTTAACAGCGTGGGGTTATCACAACAATAATGCGCCTAAATCTTTAGAAGTGCTACACAATTCTATTTCAACATGGTGCGTTCGATTATTGCATTTGCCGACATGGAATAGTGAATCACTATGTCAATGGTTCACTTGTAGCGGAAAGCAATGGATTATTGCACCACACAGCAAATATTGGCCGAAACAATTACAAGATTTGGCTTTTCAGAGTCATTTCTCACCACCTTTATGCTTGTGGGGCGTAGGGAATCCACAAACATTAACACAATGTCATAATCCACTTGCTATTGTTGGTTCACGCTCTTGCACAGACTACGGAAGAGAACTCGCATATCAATTTGCTTATGATTGCGCTTCGAAAGGTCATACTGTTATTTCTGGTGGAGCGTACGGAATTGATGCAGCAGCACATTGGGGCGCATTAGATGCACAAGATATAGATGAAAATAAGCCTACAGGAAAAACCATTGCTGTATTTGCAGGAGGATTAAATCATATGGGCCCCAGATGCAATTATCAGCTTTTTGAACAAATTATTGCAAAAGGCGGAGTGTGTATTAGCGAACTATGCCCAGATACAACACCAGTAGGCCACAGATTTTTATTGCGAAATAGAATTATTGCAGCTCTAGCATCAAAAATTATAGTTGCTCAAGCAAGATTACAATCCGGAGCGCTAAATACTGCAACATGGGCAACGGATTTAAATCGCGAACTATACGCTATACCAGGAGATATCAATCAGCCTAATAATGCGGGATGCAACAAGCTAATACACGATTCACAAGCTATAATATTGTGTTCAACTCAAGATATAGATATTCTGTTTCCTCAATCTCATCACTACTTTGCTTATTCTCAACCTAAACCAGAAAAATTAAGTATAGACTATAAAAATTATGACAATACACAAAAACTAATTATCGACGCAATTACAACGTGCAAACGCAAACACGAACTTGCAAATGTTGACAGAATATACGAAATAATAAAAACTTCTTACAAAGAAAAACAATTAGATTACATACCATCTATTGCTGAAATTTCTGGAAAAATTGCATTGCTAGAATTGGAAGGAATTATTGTACAAAATAAAGAAAATTTAACATTATCACAGCAAAAAGTAGCGTAAAATAACGCGCTCAATACAAGATATGTGAGAAAATAAAAGTATGCAATCAAGCGAATACTACGATGTTATTATTGTTGGCGCTGGAGCTGCAGGATTATCTGCAGCACTAGGATTAATTAAATCCGAAGAATACGCATGCATGAAAAAAGAAGGAAAAACACCATCAATTTTAGTGATTTCTAAAGTGCCAGCATTGCGTTCACACACGGGTTCTGCTGAAGGAGGTATAGCAGCAAGCCTTGGGAATGTAGAGCACGACAAATGGCAATGGCATTATTATGACACAGTTCATGGCGGAGATTGGCTAAGCGATCAAGATGCAGCAAAGCTACTTGCAAAAGAAGCACCAAAAACAGTTATTCAGCTTGAACATGATGGCGTAGCATTTTCTCGAACACAAAATGGATATATTAACCAACGCCGTTTTGGTGGACATACTGCTAATTTTGGAAAGAATCCAATTGAACGTGCAGCTTTTGCTGCAGATCGTATTGGTCACCAAATTTTACATAGCTTATGGCAACAATGTGTTTCCGAGAATATTGTATTTGCTGAAGATTGTTACGTAACAGATGTTGCTATAAACGATCAAACTATGAGCGTTGAAGGAATTGTTGCATTTGATTTATCTGCAGGAAACTTGCGAGCAATAAAGTCTAGATTCCTACTTTTAGCTACAGGCGGATCGGGAAGATTATTTGCAACAACATCTAATTCGTGGGATTTAACAGGCGATGGCATGGCTTTAGCTTTAAAAGCAGGATTACAACTTGAAGACTGCGAGTTCATTCAATTCCACCCTACTGGACTAGCTCATACTGGTATTCTGCTTTCAGAAGCAGCAAGAGCTGAAGGCGGCGTGCTTAGGAACTCAAATGGCGAAGCTTTTATGAAAAAATACGATGAAGCACATGCAGATTTAGCTCCAAGAGATGTTGTTTCTCGTGCAATTGCCCAAGAAATTCGCGAAGGCAGAGGTGTAAACGATTCAACAACTACGCAACAAAGCAATTCACATAACGATTGCGTTTGGCTAGATATGACACATATCAGCCGAGAAAATATGCTAGAATACTTGCCACAAGTCACAGAAACTATTGAAAAATATGCTCATCTTGACCCAACTTGCGATTTAGTCCCAATTCGTCCTACAGCTCACTACACAATGGGCGGAATACCGATAACTTTGGATGGAAAAGTATATAGATGGCAAAATAACAACCAAACTATTGTTTATGGTTTATACGCTGCCGGAGAATGCTCATGCGTAGGAGTGCACGGAGCTAATCGATTAGGAGGAAACTCCTTGCTTGACGCATGCCTTTTTGGAAATCGCGCGGGAGCAACAATAGCAAAAGAATTGAAAAACTTAAACAAGGATGACGAAACTAACAGTAACAAAACCAACGAAACCAACGAAACCAATAAAACTTTCTCAAATAATACTGCACTACAAGTCTTATATAAACAAAGAAATAATGAACTTAATCAGCTTATGGAAACAAGTGCGAAGCAAGCTACAGATTTTACAAACAACAGCTATAACGGCGAGTCTTCACAAATAGAAGAAGATAATCCTTATAAATTATTTGCAGATTTAGGAAAAATCATGGAAAACGCTGTTGCAATATCATGTGACGAACAATCAATTAAAAAAGCACTCAATGACATACAAGAATTTATAGATCCTAAAATTCAATCATTACACATCCATAGCAATAATTTAGTTTTTAACCAAGAAATTACTGCAATATGGGAAATAAAGAACATGTCACTACTTGCAAAAGCAGCATTGCAATCTTCACTTGCTAGACATGAATCTAGAGGTGCTTTCTTTAGAAGAGACTATCCAAAACATGATATTTCTTCATTGCCACAACACTCGTTCATTGACTTTGATGGAAACTTGGCAAAAAAGTCAGTGAATATTATTGATTTTAAACAAGATAGTAAAGGAGATTTTTATACTGAAAATAGCATAATTTAAAACTATTATTACTATTTTCATATATAAATATTTTGAAAATTCGTAATTTTTTCAACACGCCGAAGCGAAGAAGAAAAAAAGATGTTATAGTCTTATCTGTTGTCTAAAACACCTGTCCGGGTGGCGGAATGGTAGACGCGCTAGCTTGAGGTGCTAGTGCCTATTTGTTACAGGCGTGCGGGTTCAACTCCCGCTCCGGACACGAAAAAACCTTGCTGGAAAACCAGCAAGGTTTTATTGTTTTTTAACACAAAAATGGGCTAGCTAAGACATTCTTAGTTAGCCCTAAAGTTTAATTAAGCAGCATTTGAATGCAGGTGGAAACGAATCTCACCAGAATTTGGCGCATAAACAGATGCACCAAAAGCAATAATCGTACCAAACTTATCTTTTACAGTAGAATAAGCTGTAATTGCAGGAGTTCCAACTTCAAGGTTAAGTACTGCTGCAAGCCTGTCACATAGATTTTCTATATGCACAGACACTTCATTTTCTACAAGTTGAACAGCGTACGCTTTAAGCAAAAAATCAGATAACGACTCATCTGAAAAATCATGCGTCAAAATTTTAGGAAAACGAGAAGCAGGCAAATAGAGCACACTATAACGCGATAAAACATCGTCAACATAACGCAAGCGTTTCAAACATATCAATTCATCTACTGGATCAAGGCCTAAACGAGCAGCAGCATCTTCATCATGAATAACATCGTTTTCAATAACTTTTATTCTAATTTTTGCATCATTAGAATAAGTCTGCTCGTAAAATCCTTGCGCACGATCAGAAATTACTTCTTGACTATAACTAGGAATAATTGAAGAAGCTCGAAATGTTCCTCTACCCTGCTCACGAACAAGTAATCCTTCAGTAATAAGGTTATCGACTGCATGCCTCAAAGCAATACGGCTCACATTGTATTGTTTGCACAATTCAATTTCAGGAGGTAATTGTTCGTTCGCTTCCATAGAATCAATGCGAGCGCGTAGATTATCTCGCACAGCAATGTATTTAGGCACACCTTCGACCATTATCACTCTCCCCTAGCTAAACGCTAATATGAAAAAGCCGTTGATACTAGTTTGTGTAAAACACAGCATAGTAACAACGGCTCATGCAAAACTAATAACTCTGTTATCCTACCAGTCATACAATAAAATGTACAAATAAATAAGAAAATGAGTAAAAAAATTTTTAATTTTTATATGTATATACAATTATTTAATTGTATTTTTATTTTCTTTACTTATTTTATTTCTTCAACCTTTTCAAAATTATTAGAATCGCGTTTATTCATCAATATCGAAACAGAATAGAACAATATTAGTGCAATAAGTATTACAGAAATTAAAACAGTACGACCACCGACAATATTTGCGTGACCAAGTATTACACCAAATACACCATAATCCGCATCAGAATATGTAGAATTTGCGCTTCCCAAATCGCCAAGCACTGGCAAAAGGAACAACGGAAGGAAAGTAATAAAAAGACCATTAATAAATGATGCAGTCAAGCAACCACGTATTCCACCTTGACCATTACCGAATACTCCTGCAGCACCACCAGCCATGAAATGCGCAACAATTCCAGGAATAATAATTGTCGTTCCCAAAATCGCCATAAGCGTCATTCCAAGCAAACCGCCAAAGAAACTAGCTAAGAAACCAATAAGAACAGCATTAGGAGCAAAGCCAAAAGTCATTGGTGCATCTAAAGCAGGACGCGCATTTTTAACAAGCTTTTCCGATATTCCCTTAAAAGCTGGAACAATTTCGTCAAGAACAATCTGCACGCCTGCAAGAATAATATAAACACCTGCAGCAAAAGTTGCAGCCTTCAACATAACGAAAACAATGAAGTTTTGACCATTAGATAAATGTGTTTCGACATACGAAGATCCAGCAAAAAGTGCCACTACTATATAAATAACAGCCATAGAAAGCGTGATAAGAACTGTTGTATCACGCAAGAATCCCAATGCTGCTGGGAATTTAATATCCTCAGTTGACTTAGAAGGACGCTTTTTTGAAGCAGTAAGCTTTACAATTAACGCACCTAAAGCAACACCAGTACCAGCAGGATGTCCTAAAGCAACATCATCTTTGCCTGAAGCTTTCTTCATAAACGGCTGCACCAGTGCTGGAGAAATTGTCGTAAACAATCCTTGAGCAATTGAACCCCATAAAAGAACTTCCCACATGCTAAATCCTGCAACATTAAATATAACTGCAAGCATACTTGCCATATAGAAAGCTACGTGACCCGTTAAATAGATAAATTTAAAACGAGAAGTAATAGAAAGAATAATATTAACAATCATTCCAAAGAAGAAAATAAGCGCAGATTCAGAGCCATACTTCAATAAAACAGTTCCAATAATTGCTTCATTATTCGGCACTACGCCTTGCACATGAAATGCGTATTGAAACATTTTGCCAAAGGGGTTCAACGCTTCAGTAATAACTCCAGAACCAGCTGCTAAAACAAGAAAACCAACAAGAGTACGGATTGATCCTTGCAAAATATCCGAGAATTTCTTTCTTTGCACTGCAAGCCCAATAAAAGAAATAAGCGCAACTATAACAGATGGCTGTCTGAAAATATCGAGCAGTACTGACAGAATTCCGTCCACGTAACTCTCCTTACCATATTAATCGATATAGTTTGAGCGGCTTACGCAATTATTGGCGGCAAAAATATCTTACAAACTTCGCAAACGATACCGTAGGCGAAACTATTCGAAATACACGATTAGTTTCGTAGCACAGTAAAACTACACATACAAAATTCACGGTTCCGCAATGAAGCAAAGTAGTAAGAGCTACTACGAGCAGTAGTTTTTATACCCAGCCAACAACTACTGTTACAGCTCATACTGTTGTTTCATGTCAAATTCATTATATCGTTTAAACATTATAAACAATTAAAATAACACTATTTATAACTAAAGTATTTATTAAATATCAATAAAATTCGAAATTTTTACCTGTTTTTAGAAAATTCGACACACCAATATACAGAAAAAAGCACTCCATTTTCACGAAGTGCTTTATAAAATCAGTAATTATTACAGTTTTTAATGAAAATAAACATATGTTTTACTGTATAAACATATGTTTATATTTCGGTCAATAATTCTCATCAAAAACTGTCACTCCCACTTTTTCAAATATACAATACATATAAAACTGCTGAGTAAAATATTTTTAATTTTTAGCACAGTTCATACCACATAATTGTTTTTATCGTTTTTGAGTGCAAAACTATTAAATTTTTCGATTTATTTCGTAAATGTGAATTGTCTTACATATGTCTAATTAGAGTATGACTTTTATTTTTACTCAATTAGAAGTTTTTATCCATTCTATAGCTAGTTGCACGCGATCACGCATCCCCAGTTTTGCAAGAATACGAGAGACAGCTTTTTTGGCTGAATCAGGTTCAATAAAAAGCTTCTCAGCAATTTCTGCATTATTGAGACCACATGACACAAGGCTTACTATTTCAATTTCATGTTCTGTTAGAGCATCAAATTTAGCTCTAGCTATTTGCACATCTTGACTTGCACTGATTTGAGAAACATGACGAGCTAATATCTTTCCTGTTATTCTTGGAGTTAGCACAGCATCTCCTGCATTAATAGCTTCAATAGCAGATATAAGTTGCGGTCCGCGCACATCCTTTAGTAGGAAACCGGAAGCTCCAGAACTTAGCATTTTAAATGCATAGTCGTCATAATCATAAGTAGTAAGTGCAAGAATCTTAATATTTCTGTATTTAGTTTTAATATGTTTTGTCGCAATGATCCCATTCATAACAGGCATCCTAATATCCATAATTATTATTTCCGGCAACTGCTCACCCGATGCAGATAACCTTTCAAGCATATCTAATGCAACTAGCCCGTTTTCACAAGATCCTATGACAGTACATGTAGCAGATTTGTTAATTATCATTGAAAATCCATAACGGATAGCTTTCTGATCATCGACAATAATAACTCGGATTTTTTTGCGATCAATCATAGATATTTTCCTTTGGTATAATTGCATGCACTCTCCAGCCACCTCTAGCATAGACCCCTGCAGTAATAGAGCCTCCAATACTGACTAAATCAGCAGCGATATGAGCAAGACCATAACCAGTAGACGGAGTCTGTTCATGAATACCCATCTGTTTGCCATTATCAATTACAACAACTTCGAGTTCTCCTTTCAACGTTATGGTGATTTGAACACTAATTTCTGTAGCATGTGTAGCATGTTTCAAAGTATTCGTTATAGATTCGCGAATAATCCTGTATGCCCATTGAATTTGAACCCCCACTTCTGGAACTACTGGTGTTATTTCTAGCTGTGCACGTATTCCAAGTTTATTGATTCCTGCAACCAGTTCTTCAATATCGGTAATAGAATGTTCCTTATTACTATCTTGTTCTCCACCAGATATCGAGTTAACTAGAGTTCTCGTTTGCCGTAAGCCACTTCTAGCATATTCGTTGATAAGTTTCACTATTTCATGCTGTTTCACATCTAAATCATCATCTACTTGCAGACCCTCAGTGAGGCTAATAATTGCGGTAAGACAATGTCCAACAGAATCGTGTAGCACAGTTGCCATTCTCGTAGCTTTCTCATTAACTCGTGCTTGGGATTCACTCTCATGTAGTTCAGATAATATGGCTTGTTCTTGTTGTTTCTCTCTGACCTGATTTGCTCTCATTCGTATTAGAGCAGCAGTTAGAGATGTAAATACAAAAACAGAAATGGCAGGAATAATTAATTTCCTGCCGAAGACTACATATCCATAAAGAGTTGATAAGACAACTCCAGCACCTAAGGCTAATATACCTATTAACATTTTTCGCATATCAAGCAAACATATACCTGAAGAAGCCAGAATATACATGGTAAGCAATCCAATATTTACATCTCCACAATAGGCAGATATACTAGCGGCCATAAGAGATAAAGCAACAGAAATATGCCAATATCGGCGCCTACCAAATACTGCAATAGAAGTTAGCACAACCGTCATCCACACTATAATCGGATCAGCATCACTACGTAATCCAATTATTATTTGATAGATAGTCGAAAGTATTCCAATAATCCATACCGGCTCAGAGTTATTTATCCAAGCTGCATATATTTGGTCAAAGAACCCAAGCCGGTAACTACTTGAGGATATTCGTCTAGCGTTATAATCGTGATGAAATAAAGCTTTCTCACGCATATAAGTGCTCATAGCCTTGCTCGTTTGAATTGAACCTTTATGAATATCATTCCTAAAATTATCCACATTAGATTCATCATAACAGAGATAACAATCGAACCTACCGCATAAAAATCACCTATACAACGTACAGCACTTGCATACGCAAGAAGAGCCGGTGGATAAACAACAGATAATGCGGGTGCAACAATAGCCATTCCAAATCCTATGAGTGATGAAACCAACACAACTGTAACAATTGAAGAAAATCCTGAAAGGCGAACCCCAATACCCACTACAATCAGTTGCCAAGCTGTCATCGCTAATGCAATCGCAAATAAACGAGGAACTAGAGAAAATACATCAGAAATATGAAAATGAAGAAATATGCCAGCAACAAGTTGTAAAGTGCCAAACAGCAATACAGAAAACATAGAAATAACAAAGGAATGAAGCGTCAATGTTGTAATATACTTATTAACAACTCCAATAGCCTTTAAACGAGCAATATTACGGCCATTATGCTCATTAGACATTTTCTGCGCTTGCAGTGCACCAAGCAATATAGGAAAGAATAATGTCGTTGGCAACAACGCAGACTGACCCCATACTGCTAAATAGGTAACTCCTTGAGCCTTGAACTCTGCTTCATATGACTCATATTGACTAATTCCCATAAGCAATCCAAGAAAAGACGTACACAATAAAGCAATCCAATACCAAGTAATGTTATTTTTCCTACATTCCCAAGCAAATGTTTTTTTTATCATTGTTCCACCTTTCTAATTTTAATCAAAAACATGCACACACTAGACCAGAAAATCCCAACAATCACTGCTACTACGCCAAACAGTAGTGCTTCGGAGCTAATAGTAACCACGCCACCAGTTGAACCAAGTACCGGATTCGCAGCACTAACAATACCCCAAGGCAAAATCCAAGATAAATAATTTAAACCAGCAAATGGAAGTGCAGATGTACCTATAGCAGCAACCACAGCCATTCCAAGAGTCACACCTTGTTGTGAAAATTGTGTAGCAGCCCATGTATGTATAGCACTTACAGCAATCGCATCTCCTACCAGTGCAAGTAAAGCAGATAATGATATTATTGTAATGTTGCTTGGTCTATTAAATCCATATATTAACGATGATACGAGCGCTAATGCCAAAATGAAAACAGCAACTAGCGTAGTAATCATTATAGTTACAACAAGATTTGCACCAAACTGGCGACTAGCAGAAATTCCCATAGAACGCAGTTTAGTATCCATACCACCATCACGCGATGTGGTTACCACCCTAGAGGCGACAATTGCAGCAATAATCGGTAACACGTAGATAGCTAACATCATCACCTCATTCAATGCTAGCAAATAAAGGTGAATCTCTTTGGGGCCACGAGCACGTTTAGCAAGCGCTGCACCCAACCATAAGCCAACAACAGCAATGAATAATAATGTAATCAGCAAAATCTGTCGATGACGCAAACTTTTTAGCGTTAAAATAAACTGCTTCATTTTGCGACCACCTTTGATGTGTAAATTGGATCTGTTAGTTCTAAGAATGCTTCTTCCAAAGATTGACGAACCATTTGTACCCTATATACTTTCACATTTTGATTCACAAGATGTGCAACCAAATTTGCTACTACTTCATTAGATATAATTGGCAATATTAGGGATCTACTAGTCTCTTCCACTTTATAATCAATACCACAATTAGATAATAGAACTACTGCAGATTGCATATCAGAAACTTGTAGTTGCAAGTACCCTGCAGAACAAATATCCTGCATACGCCCCTCAAAGCGTAAAGTTCCTGCTGAGATAATCCCCACATAATCAGCCATCTGTTCAATTTCAGAAAGTATATGAGATGAAATCATCACCGTCGTACCACGGTTATGCGCCCAATTAACAATTAGCTGACGCATTTCTACTACACCAGCAGGATCTAAACCATTTGTTGGCTCATCTAAAATCAACACAGGTGGATTCGCTGCCAAAGCTAGCGCTATACCTAGACGCTGCTTCATTCCTAAAGAAAACGCTTTCACTGGTTTTTTACCAGTTATACCTGAAAGCCCAACCATGTCGAGTGCTTCTCGACCTTGAGCACGAACAATGCCAAGATAATCGCAAACCAAATCAACGTTCTCTAAGGCACTTAAATTAGGATAAAATGCCGGACCTTCTATCAACGATCCTACCAATAACCCCGGCAACACTTTCTTAGAGCTACCATTACTTGCAGAATTCCGAAACTCTACAATCTGACCACTTGAAGGTTTAACAAGACCAAGCAACATCTTCATAGTTGTTGATTTGCCAGCACCATTTGGTCCAAGAAAACCATAGATGCTTCCACGTGGAACATGAATAGACAAATCCCGCACTACAGCCTGATCACCATAGACTTTTGATAGTCTACAAGTTTCAATTGCGTACTTAGACATTAATATCTCCATTCATTTGTGATTTGTAATAATTTCGATACATTTCGCTACTATTCAATAGCTGCGAATGTGTACCAATTTCTGGTGATGCAATATCACTGAAAAATATAACTTTGTCTTGCGGTTTCAACATTCGCAAGTTGTGCGTAACTAACATAATTGATAATTGTTTGTTGTTTTTAAGATTCGAATGAATAGTTTTTATAAGTTCTTGATTTAACCCAATATAAGGCTCATCCAAAAAAACCCATCCGTTTTGAGCCGAAACAAGAGCGCGAGCAATAGCTAATCTCTTTTTTTCTCCACTTGACAAATTAGAAGCATTTTCCAACAATAAGGAATCCAATTTTAAAGGAAATTCTTTTATACGTTGATCTAAAGAAACTATTTCCAGTGCCGACCAAAGTAAGTTAGCATCTTTTTTATCATATTCACCCACAAGAAATTCTCGGATGGTGGATCCGCCTAAAGGTGTATCAGCTAACGAAACTCCAACTTTATCGTTAAAACTACTCGGCTGATACAACAGACCTTGATGAGGTATTAAACCAAGCAGAGTCTTAATAAAGGTTGTTTTTCCAATACCAGATCTGCCTATTAGAAATACCTTCTCTCCAGGAGTGAAATGAATAGTCCCATAATCTAAATGTTTATTTCCTGGTAAAGTTACACTCAAATTTGTAGCAACTAATTCAGAGCTAGAAGAATCTTCGACAAATAATTGTTTAGGTTGCGTAGCAGTAAGGTCATTATTCCTATCTAGATTTTGTCGTACAGTTACATATCCAGTAAACGAGTTAAGCACATCTTTTAATCCTGATACAGATAGTGCTGCACATGATTGTATCATTAGCATTTCACCCAGGTTAACACTGCCCATTTTGAAACAAAATGCTAGATAAACGGCCAGAAAAATATTTGAAGCATATGTGAAAAAAGAAGAGAACGACTGAGCTAACGTAACTAGTTTTGTTAGCGATAGATAACTAGACGTTAGTGAATCATTTAATTGAATCCATTTATCTGCAATATAATTGGTTTTACGAGTAGAAATAAGAACAGCAATATCTTCAATATCATGTTGAATTCTAGTTGATAAGTTTTGCTGAGATTGAATAAAATCAAACGTCAATTCTTTTTGTCTATTAACAATGAAATAGTTAATGGTTGCAAAAAAAGCTAACCCTAAAAGTAGAACGACTGAAATAATAGGGGTAAAATAGGCTATGAATCCAAGAAGGACAGTAGAAGATATAGCTGAAAACAGTTGAGGAATGATTGCCTTTTGTAGCGTATCACGCACCGTAGTGCGTAAAGCTAACTTCTCGATTAAAGCACCTATGCTGGAACGTTCGAAATAAGATAATGGCTGTTGTGTCATTGATTTGATTAGACGATTTGAATAAGCCCTATCAAAATCTCTAGCCCCTTTTTCTAATGCTTTTACCTGCACAAAATAATTCAATACAGTAATTAGCCCTATACACCCTACTGCTATAAACAAATAGTTAAAACTATTGTTTTTCTCAACTATACAACGCAATAACGCAGCGTATAATAATGAAACACCTTGAATACAAATAAAAGAAAGCAGCATCCACAAAAAACCAGTTTTTGAAAATAAAGAAAAAACATTAGTTTTTTTCACAGGATCTTTTTTATCGATTTTCACTTTTGATGAAGAATCTTTAGAAATCGACAACACTGTTCCTGAAAAAATTCTACTAAGTTCATCAATACGAATACGTCTTATACCGTATGCTGGATCGTTTATAACTAAAAACTCTTTTTTTACTTTTGATAGCACAACATAATGATTGTTGATCAAATGTAAAATCAAGATTGAATCACTTTGCTTGGCATATTCCAACAACTCTAAAGAATTAATACGATATGCTTTTAACAGTAGACCATATTTTTCACATAAAGATCGCAAACTAGATGCTCGTAATCCATCAGACTCAAATAGGTAGTGTTCAGGATTAATCGAATATGGATCTCTGCTAATCCCATAAACAGACAAAACCATGGCAAAACATGCGAGTAAACAATCTTTTTCTGACTGTTGTTTAATCATTTTCATTTGCATCACTCCTTACTGGAATAAGAGGAAACAAAGTTGCTTTGTCATTAGAGAGTTCATCGAGGAACAATTTAATCCCTGCTAGTCCTGTCATAAGTCCTAAAGATTGAAAACGATTATTACCGAACCCACATCCAAAATCAACAATATAACGTAGGAATAGTTTAATCTGACGACTCAATTCAACACTTTGATTTACAGATAAAAGACCTTGCTTATCAAGAAATATTAGCAACTTAAGGTTACCTGAAATGCCATGGCACATAGAAAAACTTGTTAATGAATAAAAGCTAGAAAGAATATGTTGAATCCCTAAATGAATTTCTTCACGAGCTTTTTGACGTTCAAAATAATCTAGAAATCCTACTGTTTTATCCAATTCCAATAATAAATATCGGCTAAGAACCATACCAGTTGTTCCATTACACCAGTTAGCAGTTGGAATTGATGGAATATGACGCGTATCCACCCATAAACCACTTGCATTTATAAATGAATCATCTGTCTTTATAGCTTTTAATCCAAGATCGACGTATTCTTCGTTATGGAGAACTATTCCAGCCTTAAGAAGCGACAATCCTATGCCAGCATTACCATGCGCAAAGCTGGCATTAGCTTTTCTTACTTCATTTCCGATAGGCCATCGCAAAATCCCTTCTTCACAGATCATTTTTTTCTTTAAACTGTATGCAGCTTCTTGAATAAGAACATGCGTATAATCAGTGTGCATATCAGCCAAAGAAAAAATAAAACCCGCGTTCCCTCCAAGAACATCATGAACACTATCTTTTCGAACACAATTCAAGATTTCATTAATATTGCACGATAAAAATCGATTACGATCTTCACCAACAATCAAACGAGACATATAACTCAAATAAACTGAACTAGATGTAAATTGACCATTCTTATCATCGGGAAGACTATTTTTAAGAACAGTCTCAATACCGTCTCTTCCAGAATATAAATTACTGGAAACAACATCAATAACTAGATTGTCCCGATCATCAACATTGGCTCCAAACCAATATCTATTCTTCGAATTATGTTTATCAATTACAGCATACTTTGTAAAGAATTCTTCAATACTAAAAGATAAATCGGAAGCTATCTGTGTTTGTGACTTTAGCGCAATTAAACTATTTTTTTTGCAAGTCTCACAATAGGTTATCCATTGCGTGTTTTGCACTGTAGCTACACCTTTAAGAGAAAACTCAATCACATCAACTTGAAATTTAAGATCTTTTGTATTCAGCCTTTCAAGTTGTTGTTTCATTAAAGTCATAGGAGTCAAAGAAAGCTCACATAGTAGCTGTTTATTCCCACCATAAAGATCTTTTGAATTTGCTCTACAGTAAAAAGACGGAATAAGTCCAACTTCTAGAACCGAACGCTCGTAGTCAACTAAATTTGAAGATAAAATACCATACTTCTTTTCGCAAAAAATCTTCCAAATATATTCCTTACGTTCTTGAAAACGATATGATTTCAACGCCTCTATAACAGCAGCATATTCTCGGGTATTACGTAATAAAATTCTACTTTCTATAGATGTAGCAACACTTTCTAACTTAGCAATCAACTCCTTACGCACTTTAAGAATAGCTGTATACGTATAATGAAAACCATCTAATATATCATCGTAATAATCTTCCCATGCCAAATTTTCTTCACCATCATATTTACTTAAGAAGGGAGAGGCAGTGTTAGTAGAGACTATTCTATCTTTTCTCTCAAACCTCATATCTAAAGTTCCTATATCAACCAGTTCCTTAACAGATCTAAGTATTCTCTTTGAAGATATAGCACCAACATCATCACGCTCAGATTGATTTGCAGCTAGTGGAAGCATTCCTGTCATAAGAACACTGTTATTTATCCGCTTCAATAGTTTATAATTAAAACTAACATCATTCTTGCGATAACTTTCATTTATATTTAACGCACCTAGTGTCTCATAATCAATAATTACAGGATATTCTCCATGAGCAATAATATTTTCATAATGCAAATCGCTCATACGCAACGCATAAGCCAAACACATAATTTGTCCAAATCTCCGGTAGTATCTTGAAGCCTGTTCTTTTGATGATAATGGTTTGCGATCAATAGATTCATACCAAGAATGATCCCCCAAATTTAAACTTTTTGGCCAAACCAAATCCAATATTTTCTCATCTTCAGATATTAAGCTCCATAGAACTTCCAATACTTGTAAATTACCATTTGAGCCACGCTTCAAATACAACTTAAAGTCTTTTGATTCTACTAGGAAAGAAGGAGGTGTTTCATGTAAATCACCGCAAACTTTAGTTAATATTTTATTATTCTTATTGAAAGAATAATTGAAAACCTTGTTTATCTGATGAACATCACTATGCAAACAACCTGTAACCCATTTTTTATATTCTTTCTTTTTTAATTCTAGTTTTGCTACATTTTCTAGCCTATGCCTTGCTAAATGCATGAATTCTGAAAAGAAAGTATCATCATGCTCTAAACGACTGATGAAATCAGCAAAAGACGGTTTCCCATTCTTGGCTTTATAGTTCGCTAGGAACAGTACTATCGTTGGCCCAAGCACATGCTCCAGCTCCAGATTAGAAGTATCTATAAGACGAATATCAGCACTTCTAACTTTTTCGAATACACCATTAAACTGATATAGCTCATTGGTTTCATCAGTAACCATTTTAGGTGAAATCCTTCCTAACTTCTTTATGGTCTTAACAGCAGGTTAACAAGAATTGCCAAGTGTTCATATGGCATTCATGAGTCAATGTATGCATGACTCCATCTCCAGCACCGAGAATTTCATCTAATTCAGCATCTGTAATCTCAACAAGTACATCTTTCATGTTCGTCTCCTTTGAGGTATCCAAATAAAATAATGTAGTTAATAGAGATTAGGAAGAACTTCACCTATTCCTAGTTACTTAGGACAATTTAATAATCACAAATATAAAAGTGCCTATCCATCAACATGCATATTTTGTCCACTATAGGGTACATGTAGTTCTATGCATAAGATATATATCTTCATGTTAGTTTTTGATACATGCAACTCACCTAAGCTATTGAATACACAGCATCATAAACATTCCTCATACTAAAATGATAGCTTTTAAAACATATCTACAAATAACTTCACCACTCAACAACGTTAGGGATCCTCTTCAAACAATACAGGAATAGCTAAGTTTGTCATAGCCTATGTCTTTGCAAAATAAAAACCTCTAGAGTAAAACACCAACTATTAATGAGCCGTGCACACAACTCGGATTATAGGCGAAAAAAAATTCGATGAGGACCAGACAAAAGACAACTTTTATTGAAAACTCCCATTTATAAGAGTATAAAAAAACTTTTCATATTACTTTTGCAAAACAGCAAACAAAGAATCATAATATTTAAACAACAAATATAAACAATAATTCAATCTATAGATTATAGATAAATATCTATTAATTGATACGTATTATCCAAGATCTTTACCAATACAAAACTAATTATAATCATGATACATCAAATAAGAAATGAAAAAGTTACGATACAAAATCATTAACAGATATACTTTCTGCAACTCACTCTGATACTACATGTGCCCCTTTTCTAAACATTTATAGGAAAGGGGCACACATATCCACGTCATTTTAAAAACACTCTGGTAATAGTAAACGCGACTCATAAAATAAAACTTCTAAAATTAAGCATGCTACTTTTGAAAGTCATTGACGATCTATTTCAGTTATAAACAAATTAATTTATATAATCTTAATTTAAGAAGACTTAAATAATCGTTACAGATTACATATTTACTTTGACGGTCACTCCCACTCAATCGTGGCAGGCGGCTTAGAAGTTACATCAAGCACTACACGATTAATTTGACGACATTCATTCGTAATTCGAGTAGAAATATTTGCCAATACATCGTAAGGCACACGAGACCAATCAGCTGTCATGGCATCCTCAGAGCTCACAGGACGCAAAACAATTGGAGAACCATATGTGCGCTCATCACCCTGAACACCAACAGAATGAACATCAGCAAGCAAAACAACTGGGCATTGCCAAATATCGCGATCCAATCCAGCTTTAGAGAGCTCTTCGCGCGCAATAGCATCTGCTTCACGAAGAACAGCTAAGCGTTCGCGTGTAATCTCACCCACAATACGAATACCTAAACCAGGACCCGGGAATGGCTGACGCCAAACAATTTCATCTGGAAGTCCAAGCTCAGTTCCAATAGCACGAACTTCATCCTTAAACAAAGTACGCAAAGGTTCAATAAGCTTAAACTTCAAATCTTTTGGCAAACCTCCAACATTGTGATGAGATTTGATATTTGCAGCACCATCACCACCACCGGACTCAACTACATCCGGGTAAAGTGTGCCTTGCACAAGGAACTTAACTTCAGCTCCAGTTTTACCAGCTTCTTCAATAACTTGACGCTGAGCTTTTTCAAAAGTGCGTATAAACTTTTCGCCAATAATCTTGCGCTTGCGCTCCGGCTCACTCACGCCTTTAAGTGCGTTCAAAAAGTCATCTTCTGCATCAACTGCAATAAGTTTAATGCCTGTTGCTTCAACAAAATCATGCTTAACCTGCTCAACTTCGCCTTTACGAAGCAAACCGTGGTCAACAAAAACGCAAGTAAGCTGATTGCCAATTGCTTTATGCACCAATGCTGCAGCAACAGCAGAATCTACGCCACCAGAAAGACCACAAATAACTTGTGCATTCCCAACTTCTGCGCGAATCTTAGCAACTTGATCCTCAATAATGTTAGAAGGATTCCAATTATTATTCAGTCCTGCACACTTATGTAAGAATGTAGATATAAGTTCCTGACCCAATGGAGTGTGTTTAACTTCTGGATGCCATTGCACACCGTAAAGTTTGCGACTTTCGTCTTGCATTGCTGCAACTGGAGCACCTTCTGTGTGAGCCAAGACCGTAAAACCTTCTGGAGCACGCTTAACAGCAACACCGTGACTCATCCAAGTATTCTGCGCAGATGGAGATCCGGAAAGTAAACCTTCAGAATCATCAATAGTTGCAGCAGTCTTGCCATACTCACCAAGTGCAGCTTTATCGACATCGCCACCAAGCTCATGAGCCATTACCTGGAAGCCATAGCAAATACCAAGAACCGGTACACCTGCTTCAAAAATCTTTGGATCAATGTCAGGAGCACCTGGTTCATAAACAGAAGCAGGACCGCCTGAAAGAATAATAGCTTGAGGATCCTTAGCAAGCATTTCGTCAACTGGCATAGAGTGAGGAACAAGTTCTGAATACACATTTGCTTCGCGCACTCGACGAGCAATAAGCTGAGCATATTGAGCGCCAAAATCAACGACAAGCACTGGTCCTTTTGCCATGATTCTCCTTATATATAAGTTCTAATACGATTCAACTTATAATAGTGAAACTTTGCGACGTTACGTAATTACAAAACGCCGAAAATTAAACACAAAAGTTACACGTACAGTCTAACACTGCAAAATAACGTTGACAGATTTTTGTGCGAAACGCTTAACTATAAAGTATAAAATGAACATTAAATATAACATAATCTATACAAATGGCTCATTTTTTACGCACATAATCACACATTTTTTCAACACAAATGCACGAAGAAGTAACCAAACGAACAAAAGTCAGACGCTGGCACTATACTGAAACGGATGGAAAAAGAGCTGTAATACATTTGTTTTCCAGTCTCTATAACCAAATGGTAATGATCAAATTGCACTGAAAAGTGCTTGAGTACAGGAGTACACATGACGAGTCCTGTTATTGGCACACCTTGGAAGAAGCTCAACGCTCCAGTTTCCGAGGCAGCTATCGAAGGCGTAGACAAGTACTGGCGCGTTGCCAACTATCTTGCAATTGGCCAAATTTATCTTCGCAGCAACCCTCTAATGAAGGAGCCGTTCACTCGCGAAGACGTTAAGCATCGCCTGGTGGGCCACTGGGGCACCACTCCAGGTCTTAACTTCCTTATTGGCCACATCAACCGTTTCATTGCTGACCACCAGCAGAATACCGTGATTATCATGGGTCCAGGCCACGGCGGTCCAGCTGGTACTGCTCAGTCCTACCTCGACGGTACTTACACTGAGTACTATCCAAAGATTACAAAGGACGAAGCTGGTTTGCAGAAGTTCTTCCGCCAGTTCTCTTACCCAGGCGGTATTCCTTCTCACTTCGCTCCTGAAACCCCAGGCTCCATCCACGAAGGTGGCGAGCTTGGTTATGCACTCTCCCACGCTTACGGCGCTGTTATGAACAACCCAAGCTTGTTCGTTCCAGCAATCGTTGGCGATGGTGAAGCTGAGACCGGTCCTTTGGCTACCGGTTGGCAGTCCAACAAGCTTGTGAACCCACGTACCGATGGTATCGTGCTTCCAATCTTGCACTTGAATGGCTATAAGATCGCTAACCCAACAATTCTTTCCCGTATTTCCGATGAAGAGCTTCATGAGTTCTTCCATGGCATGGGTTACGAACCATACGAGTTCGTTGCTGGCTTCGACGATGAGGATCATATGTCCATCCACCGTCGCTTCGCTGACATGTTCGAAACTATCTTCGATGAAATTTGCGATATTAAGGCTGAGGCTCAAACTAACGATGTAACTCGTCCTTACTACCCAATGATTATCTTCCGCACTCCAAAGGGTTGGACCTGCCCGAAGTTCATCGATGGCAAGAAGACCGAAGGTTCTTGGCGTGCACACCAGGTGCCACTGGCATCTGCTCGCGATACCGAAGCTCACTTCGAGGTTTTGAAGAACTGGATGAAGTCCTACAAGCCTGAAGAGCTCTTCGATGAAAAGGGTGCTGTTAAGGAAGACGTTCTTTCCTTCATGCCAAAGGGCGAACTCCGTATTGGCGAAAATCCAAACGCCAATGGTGGTCGTATTCGTGAAGACTTGAAGCTTCCAAAGCTTGAAGATTACGAAGTCAAGGAAGTTAAGGAATTCGGTCACGGCTGGGGTCAGCTCGAAGCTACCCGTCGTCTTGGTGTTTACACTCGTGACATCATCAAGAACAACCCAGATTCCTTCCGTATCTTCGGACCAGATGAGACTGCTTCCAACCGTTTGCAGGCTGCTTACGAAGTAACCAATAAGCAGTGGGATGCTGGCTATCTCTCCGGCTTAGTTGATGAGCACATGGCTGTTACCGGCCAGGTTACCGAGCAGCTTTCCGAGCATCAGATGGAAGGCTTCCTCGAGGGTTACTTGCTCACCGGTCGTCACGGCATCTGGAGCTCTTACGAGTCCTTCGTACACGTTATCGACTCCATGTTGAACCAGCACGCAAAGTGGCTTGAGGCTACCGTTCGCGAGATTCCATGGCGTAAGCCAATCTCCTCTGTGAACTTGTTGGTATCCTCTCACGTATGGCGTCAGGATCACAACGGCTTCTCGCACCAGGATCCAGGCGTAACCTCCGTGCTCTTGAACAAGACCTTCAACAACGATCACGTAATTGGCATTTACTTCCCAGTAGATTCCAACATGTTGCTTGCTGTTGCTGAAAAGGCTTACAAGTCCACCAACATGATTAATGCTATCTTCGCTGGTAAGCAGCCAGCTGCTACTTGGTTGACTCTCGACGAAGCTCGCGAAGAGCTCGAGAAGGGTGCTGCTGAGTGGAAGTGGGCTTCCAACGCTAAGAACAATGACGAAGTTCAGGTTGTTCTCGCTGGTGTTGGTGATGTTCCACAGCAGGAATTGATGGCAGCTGCCGACAAGTTGAACAAGCTTGGCGTTAAGTTCAAGGTTGTTAACGTTGTTGACTTGCTCAAGTTGCAGTCCGCTAAGGAAAACAACGAAGCTTTGACTGACGAAGAGTTCACTGAACTCTTCACTGCTGACAAGCCAGTCCTCTTCGCTTATCACTCCTATGCACATGACGTTCGCGGCTTGATTTACGATCGTCCAAACCACGACAACTTCAACGTCCATGGCTACAAGGAGCAGGGCTCCACCACCACGCCATACGACATGGTTCGCGTGAACGACATGGATCGTTACGAGCTTACCGCTGAAGCTTTGCGCATGGTTGACGCAGCTAAGTATGCCGACGAAATCAAGAAGCTCGAGGACTTCCGCCTCGAAGCCTTCCAGTATGCAGTCGACAAGGGTCTTGATCACCCAGACTACACCGATTGGGTATGGCCAGGCGTTAAGACCGACAAGCCAGGCGCTGTCACCGCTACCGCTGCAACCGCAGGCGATAACGAGTAGTTTTAAGCTGATAAAGTTAAAACTGGTTAGCTAAAACATTTCGGGAGTCAATCAAAAGGTTGGCTCCCGTTTTGTGTATTAAAACAAAAAAGCTTCATCTATTAAAAACAAACAATGCAATAAAACTGGTTATATGCAAAATAAATTACATTTATAATTACTATTTTGTGCGTGTACAACGTAGATAAGCCGTACAATAGAAAAAGTTTGTTTATATTGCAAAATGCAAAACTTACATTAACAATATAAACCTAGCAGTAACACGAAGTATCAAAGGAGAACGCATCGTGTCGCATATTAATGTAACAATTATCGGCAACGAAGATATGTACGGCAGAAATGCTGTTGCATTCGGAATAACACATATTCTGTCTAATAACTACAGCACTACTGTTTTTCGTCCATGCGCTCAACCAAATGACACTTTTACTAAACAACTTTTGGGTATCGCAAATACTTCAACGAAATTAGAGCAAGTTATTGCAACAACTCCAGAAATAGTTAGAACAAATAAAGATACAGTGCGCGGAGATATCGTTGCACGCTATAACGAATTATTGCAATCCACTTCTGCTCAAGCTTCTATTATTGTTTCTAGTGACGCAAACCCAGCATATGATCCAGAACTGTTTTCTTTCGACGCAACTGTTGCAGCTGACTTGGCATCACCTGTTTTTCTCACAGTTTCAGCTCAAGGCAGAAACTCACAACAAATTTTACAAACTATAGATTCTGCTAATGCTTGCGTTCTTAAATCATGCACACAGGTTTTAGGAGTATTTGTTACAAACTGCGATCCAGAACTTGGAGCTGAGTTGATGCGTGACTATAGCTCTAGGAATTATGCAAACTCAGACGACGAAGCATCCCGAGTAAGCCAAACTCCATTATGGGTTTTGCCACCAATAGATGAAGAAACTAAAAATTCTTCATTAGAAACATTCGTAAATTGCGTTCGAGAAAATGATGTTCTTAATGCTCTCCACCAACCATTTAAAGCTCCAACTACACCTTATGCTTTCCAATACAGTTTATTAGGAAAAGCAAAAGAAAATAAGAAAACTATAGTTCTTCCAGAAGGAGAAGAAGATCGCATTCTTAAAGCAGCAAACTATTTGCTAGAACGTGATATTGTAAATCTAATTATCATTGGAGAACGCGAATCTATTCTTGCTCGAGCAGAAGAACTAAATCTCAATTCTCTTTGCAAAGCTAGTTTCCAATCTATGCACGATGAAGCAATGCTAAGCCATATGATTACAAAACTTTGCGAATTAAGAGCAAAGAAAGAAATGACAGAAAAACAAGCACGTGAACAACTAACAGATGCAAGCTACTTCGGCACTATGCTAGTAGTACTAGGACAGGCAGACGGTCTTGTTTCTGGTTCAGTAAATTCAACAGCTAACACTGTACGTCCTGCTCTTCAAGTTATCAAAACTAAGCCTGGTTCTAAGCTGGTTTCTGGAGCATTCCTTATGTGCTTCAAAGATCACGTATCTGTATTTGCAGATTGTGCAATCAACCCAAATCCTAGTGCAGAACAGCTTGCTGATATTGCTATTCAGTCTGCACACACTGCTGAGACTTTCGGGCTCAACCCTAAAGTTGGAATGCTATCCTACTCAACGCTTGGTTCCGGCAAAGGACCAGATGTTGATACTGTAGAAGAAGCAACACGCATTGCGAAAGAAAAGGCACCTGATTTAGCAATTGTTGGATCTATACAGTTTGATGCAGCATGGTCTCCTACAGTTGCTGCAGCAAAAGCAAAAAATAATAGTATTGCTGGTCATGTGAATGTATTCGTATTCCCTGATTTGTGCGCAGGAAATATCGCTTATAAAGCCGTGCAACGCTCTAGCGGAGCGCTGGCTGTTGGTCCAATTTTGCAAGGATTAAATAAGCCTGTAAATGATTTATCTAGAGGAGCTTTAGTACAAGATATTATTAATACTGTTGCTTTAACCGCTTTAGAAGCACAATCAGAATAAACATAATAAAGCTCCTAAAACAGCACCACAGTGCATACACGATTTTTAGGTATTGCATTGCACTCAATATCTTTAAGTTTGTAGGAACTTAACGCTAAACTAGAGCGTGGCAATTTACAAGCCTTATCAATACTTATGGAGGATGCCCACATGGCAAAAACCGTTCTTGTTATCAATTCTGGTTCCAGTTCGATTAAGTATCAGCTCGTTGACTTAGAAAGCGGTGAAGGTATCGCTTCCGGCATCGTTGAGAAGATTGGCGAGCCAGTTGACGGACACTACAAGCACGTATTCAATGGCGAAAAGCATGAGTTCGATGAGCCAGTTCACGACCACGAGCAGGGCTTAAAACGCGTACTTGGATTCTTCGAAGAATATGGTCCAAAGCTTTCAGAGTCTGGCATTGTTGCTGTCGGTCACCGCGTTGTTCAGGGTGGCTTAACATTCCCTAAGCCTGCATTAGTCAATGAAAAGACAATCAATAAGGTTAAGGATTTGGCAGTTTTGGCTCCACTTCACAACGGCCCAGAAGCTGTTGGCGCTGAAGTCATGACTGAACTTTTGCCAGACGTTCCGCAGATTATGGTATTCGATTCTTCCTTCTTCCATGCTTTGCCACAGGTTGCAGCAACTTATGCTTTGAATAAGGAAATTGCAGACCGCTATCATATTCGTCGTTACGGTGCTCACGGCACTTCTCACGAATACATTGGCTCTGTTGTTCCAAGCGTTGTAGGTAAGCCTGCAGAAGGTTTGAAGCAGATTGTTTTGCACATTGGTAACGGTGCTTCTGCTTCTGCTCAGATTTCTGGCAAGCCAGTTGAAACCTCTATGGGCTTAACCCCACTCGAAGGCTTAATGATGGGTGGCCGTACCGGCGATATTGATCCAGCTGTAGTCTTCCACCTTATTCGCAACGCTCACATGAACGTGGACGAACTTGATACTCTCTTCAACAAGCGTTCAGGCATGATGGGTATGACTGGTCATGGCGATTTGCGTGATATTCACAAGCTCATCGCAGAAGGCGATGAAAACGCTAAGCTCGCTCTCGGCGTATACGTGCACCGCATTGTTGGTTATATTGGCAACTATACTGCTCAAATGGGCGGCGTTGATGTCATTACCTTCACAGCTGGTGTCGGCGAAAACGACGAAATTGTACGCGCTCGCGTATGCGAAAAGCTTGAGCCATTCGGCGTTAAGCTCGATAAGGAAAAGAATTTGGTTCGTTCTAAGGAGCCACGCGTTATTTCCACTCCAGACAGCTCTGTGATTATTGCTGTAATTCCAACGAACGAAGAGTTGGCTATCGCACGCAAGGCTGCAGCTATTGCTGAAGCTGGCGAAGATAGCTACGGCAACAAGTTCAAGCACTAAATTGTTTGCGCTTAACTGCGTAGAACAAACAAATAAATAGATATAAATAATCCCGGGTCAAAAAGGCTCGGGATTATTTGTTATTCAAGCATTTTATGCCACATGCCTGGAAAATCAGGAATCGTTTTGCGAGTAGTAGAAATATTTTTGATTCTTATATTTTCTATGCGCAATCCAAGCATTGCAGCAAAAGTTGCCATTCTGTGATCCGCATAAGTTTCCATTACTTCCCCATGCATATGGTTACTTGGCTCAATACGAATTCCATCTTCGAGCTCTTTAGCGCCAATCCCAACTCGATTCAATTCATTAACTAACGCTTGCAAACGATTCGTTTCATGCCCTCTCAAATGCGCGATACCATGAAGTTCACTTGGACCGTCCGCAAAAGCAAGAATAGCTGCAATACTAGGAGCAATCTCCCCTGCTGCACTCAAATCAAGATATGGAATTGCTTTAATCGCACTATCGCTTTCCACATGCATTATTCCAGCATCATCACCTGTTTTTTCAAAATTAACTTTTGCACACATTTTTTCTAATATTCCAGGAAGCAATCCTCCAGGTTGAGTTGAAGAAAACGGCCAATTAGGTATACTGACACTTCCTCCAGCAATCAATGATGCTCCTAAAAATGGCGCAGCATTAGAAAGATCAGGCTCTATAGTAACAACGTTAGCTAGATTTATTTTACTCTCTTTAACATGCCACATTGCGTTGCTAGTCATATTTACAGACCCACCCGCTTTGCAAATATCGTCCATAGTCATGCGAATATGTGGCATACTTGGCAATGTGTCACCAATATGTTTAAGCTCTAATCCACCAGGAATACGTGAACCAATCAGAAGCAGCGCAGAAATAAATTGTGATGATGAAGAAGAATCAATTTGCACGATTTTTTCAGAAAAATTATTTATTTTAAATTCGACTGAAGGTGGCGTAATAGTAAAAGGTAAAAAACCCTCTTCTTCGTGATATTTTACGCGAGCACCAAGCTGCTCTAAACCGTCAAGAACTGGCTTCATAGGACGAGCATAAGCTTGCTTATCGCCATCAAATCGCACAGCTTTATTTGCAAATAAAGCTAAAGCTGCAACGAAACGCATTACAGTTCCAGCTAAACCGCAATACACTTCAGCATTATCTGGAACTCTAAAAACTCCGTCTTCTGGAGGAATTACACGAAGCTTAGTTCCATCTTCATTTAATGACTCACATCTAACGCCAAATGTAGATAAAGCGTTAATCATAAGATCCGTGTCGCGCGAGCGCAATAATCCTTGTAAAACTACTGATTTTGTGCCCAAAGCTGCCAAAATTAAATAACGATTCGACAAAGATTTACTGCCAGGAACCTCAATATAAGCTTTTAATTGATGATTAGCATACGGTGCTTTCCAAGGAGTAGTGCAATCTGCAATATCGTTAATATCACTCATACTATGAATACTATCGATTAACATGTACTGCTAAATAAGAATAAAAAGCAAAAATACGCATATTTCATTAGATATAAAAAGTCGGGGTGACAGGATTCGAACCTGCGACATCCTGCTCCCAAAGCAGGCGCGCTACCAAACTGCGCTACACCCCGAGACTTTTGAACTGATTACCAGTTCCAAGCACAATCAATTACAATAGCGCACTTTGCAGACAAATGCAAATTACGACACACGTATTATGAAAATTTTTTCTTCATTACAAAATTCAACTAGCAAAACTCATTACTAGCTACCAAACGATACAATAGAATTAGTTTGAAGAAAAAGGGGCTAAGTATGGGACGCTTCCAGCGAACAGAGGCAATGGGCTTAATATCATTCATAGTTTGCGCAGCTTGTGGAATGATTATTATGAGAATGTATATGGTAACAATGCCAGCGTTTTGGCAAATTAGTCAGCGACTATTCCTTACAGCTTCAACTATTGTGTCTTTGTGCAGCGTAGGCGCTTTTATTGTTGGATACTTGCGTACAAATAAAAAAGTTATCAGCCATCACTTAATTCGAGTAGCTAAGCATGCGTTTGAAATAACAGCACTTTCTACGATTTACGGCGCGACAATGTTTCTTATGTCTTTTGCTTTGCTATCTATTATTAATAGTATTATTGGCAGAGCAGCAATGAACAGTTATTTACCAGTATTATGCTCAGCATTATCTGGAATTGTTGGATACGCAACTCTTATTCAGGCTGAACTTCTCGAAGCTAAAACAGTGGCTTCTCTCCTGCCATTATTCGTTATTTCTGGAGCTGCAACTGCAGGTCTTACGACAGATGATCCGTGCTGGTATAACAATAATTTCTCTCAACTTGGAGACCGCACAACATTTGCAGCTAGTATGTTTAATGCAACACTTGTTTTGTCAGGAATTTGCATTATCATAACGAGCTACTTTGCTATTACTGAATTCGTTGCAACGCAGCATGAAATGCTGCAACACAATAGCCAAAAACTAATTAAACACTTCAAGATGCGCACAACTGTTATGGCAGCTTTGCTGATTCTTGGAGGAATATCGTTTATTGGAATAGGAACTTTTAGATACACACCACATCCTTTCTTACATGATTTGTGTGCTCGAGGAGTAACAGGATTAATTTGCACAATGCTTGTATGTCTTCCATGGCTTGCGCCTAAGCTTTCTCGCACATTCTATATTGCTTCCGATTTAGCGGTTATTCTTACTGCGTGGGCAGGAAATCAGTGGATACATGGAAATAATACTCTTACAAATGTTGAAGCATTATCGTGTCTGCTATTTCTTGGATGGATTATTGTATTTTCACGACAAGTTGCGGCTATGCAAAGCGATCGTCTTCAATCAAAAATAAATCAAGCTTTAGTATTAAATAGAAGCTCAAAAGCACAAATAGAATAAGAACAAAAAGATAAATTAAACTAACAAAAGCAGCGTAGAAACTTAAATTTCTGCGCTGCTTTTAGTTTTTACAAGTCACGAACTTCTTTACGAATAAAGCATAATACTCAACATTCTGGCTTATGCTCGCTCATAAGAAGCAAGAAACTACGAGATTGTGCGACAATATTAAATCCTGCTTCATATAACAATTCCGGACCCTTTGGATTATATGTGTCCACAATCAACTTCCACTTCTCACCATAACGTTTATCTGGCAAAGTAAAAGTAATAGGTTCATAATGCGCATTAAAAATAAGAATAAAGTCATTATCAACCATTCTCGTTCCATACCAGTCAGTTTCTGGAATATCCGAACCATTCAAATAAATCATCACAGATAAAGCATGAGTATTTGACCAGTCCTCCATATCCATAACAGTACCGTTATGGTCAAGCCATTCAACTTGTGGAATATCGCTTACATCATCTCCAGCAGAACGACCCGTAAAGAAACGACGACGATGCAACACAGGGTGCTTCAAACGCAGGTGAATAAGCTTAGAAACGAAATCGAACATATCTCGCTGAGTTTCGTTATAATCCCAGCTTATCCACGAAATAGCATTATCTTGGCAATAAGCATTGTTATTACCATTCTGCGTGCGCATGACTTCATCACCAGCGCATATCATAGGAATGCCCTGGCTCATCAAAAGAGTTGAGAACAAATTACGTATTTGACGTTCACGCAATTCGTTAACATCGTGAATATTAGTAGGTCCTTCAACACCGCAATTCCACGAACGATTGTCGTTCGCACCATCGCAATTGCCTTCTTTATTAGCTTCATTATGCTTTTCGTTATAGCTAACTAAATCGTTCATAGTGAAGCCATCGTGAGCTGTAATAAAGTTCACGGAAGCTACAGGCTTTCGTCCATTTTGCTCATATAAATCTGAGCTACCCATAAGTCTACTGGCAAATTCAGGTAATGTAGATGGTTGTGAACGCCAAAAGTCGCGGACACAATCGCGATATCTTCCATTCCATTCGGACCAACTTGGAGGGAATCCACCAACTTGATATCCACCAACACCAATATCCCAAGGCTCAGCGATAAGTTTTACACTTGAAATAATAGGATCCTGCTCAATAATGTCAAAGAATGCAGAAAGTTTATCTACTTCTTGGAACTGACGCGCAAGAGTTGCTGCTAAATCGAAACGGAAGCCATCAACATGCATTTCAGTTACCCAATAACGCAAACTATCTGTGATTAACCGCAATGCTTTTGGAGAACGCATAAGTAAGGAATTACCAGTACCGGTAGTATCAAAATAATGACGCTGGTCATTATCTACAAGGCGATAATATGCGCGATTATCAATACCACGGAAACTCAAAGTAGGACCACGATCATTGCCTTCAGCAGTGTGATTGTAAACCACGTCTAGAATAACTTCCATACCTGCAGCATGATATGCCTTAACCATTGATTTAAATTCGTTAACTTGCTCTCCGCGCTGACCAGAACTGGAGTAAGAATTTTGAGGAGCGAAGAAACCAATAGTGTTGTATCCCCAGTAGTTACTTAATCCTTTATTTTGCAAGAAAGAATCGTTTACAAACTGATGAATAGGCATCAATTCTATTGCAGTAACACCAAGCTTCCTTAAATAAGAAATAACGCTTGGATGTGCAAGTCCAGCATAAGTGCCTCTAATATCTGGAGGAACACGTTTATCAAGATTAGTCATTCCACGAACATGAGCTTCGTAAATAACGGAATCATGATACGGAATCATAGGGTGCTGATCATTACCCCAATCAAAATACGGATTAATAACTGCAGCCTTCATCGTATGATCCGCAGAATCTAAAGTATTCATTGCTGAAATATCATCTGGATTATCAAACCAATACGAGAAAAGACTCTCATCACCGTCTATATTTCCTTCAATCGCCTTGGCATATGGGTCAAGCAACAACTTATGAGGATTACACCATAAACCATGAGAAGGATCATAAGGTCCGTGAACACGATAACCATAACGCTGACCAGGCTGTATGCCTGAAACATAGTTATGCCACACGTATGAGTTCTGCTCAGTCATATCAATACGTGTTTCGTTATCATGCTCATCAAATAAACATAATTCAACGCGCTTAGCAACTTCGGAAAACAGCGCAAAATTCACGCCAGCGCCATCATAGTTTGCGCCAAGCGGATACATGGAACCTGGTCGTATATGCATAATATAAGTATCTCATATATTCGAGTAGTTTTCACGTCATGTTGACGTTATTTAAAAAAAGATTGAATTTAAATGAAAGCCTCAATTAATAACGTAATTCCATGGATCGCAAGCTTCACCTAACCAAGCAACTTCTGGACGCTCTCCATACATTTCTTCTATGCAATCAGCAATATCATTAATCGCATAAGTAAACCACAATGATTCAATAGCACTATGAGAAGTGTTAATAATCATAGGATATGTGTGTTGAATGTAATCTTCACCAGAAGAAAGACGCAGTTTCGATTCATATTTAGCTCGCTCAATTGCATCAAGTGCAGGATGATGACGCAAATCGCTTGTAACATATACGTCAACTTTTTCCTTGCGAACTTCATCTAACAAGCTTTCCCCAGAACCAGGCAAAACAGCTACTGTACTAACTTTCGCATCAAGATTTCCAGCAACTTGAACACCAACTTTTGTATGAGGAAGAACGTTAAAAACATTTTGCGCAAAATCACGCAATGATATTGGCACATCCAAAACACCAATTCTGCCTAAGCCAATGTTACGTCCAGCAGAATCAATCTGTTTAGAAACAACAATTGGGCGCAAATTATGAAGACCAAAATACTCTGCCGCAGCATGAGCAACTCCGCGCCACGCGACATCCGCATTAGTGTGACCAACCCATAGCGCACAATTATTACTAATTAAGCGCTGTACAATTTCGCCACGAACAGTTTCGTTTGAAACTCCATGCACAGCTTTGAAAAATAGCGGATGATGAGTCACTAATAGGTTTGCACCCATTGATAACGCTCGATCAACTGCGCTAATCGTAGGATCACTAACACATACGATTCGCTGAATTTGGGAATTCAAGTCTCCAACAATAAGACCAGGCTCATCCCACTCTTCAGCAAAGCTTAATGGGTACAATGTTTCTATAGCTTCAATTACTTTGCTTAATCTAATCATTTCTTCTACCTTTAAGCAGTGCTAATGCGCTGCTAGTTGCCAATCTACACCAACTCCAGTAGAAACATTAAGAGGAACGTCTAAATGCACAGCATTTTCCATAGCTTTACGCACAATATTTTCTACCTGCGCTTGCTCACCATGTGAAATTTCCAGAATCAATTCATCATGTATTTGCAATATTACGCGGCTGCGCACTTTTGCTTCACGCAATCCCAAATCAACACGAAGCATAGCAAGTTTCATAATATCTGCTGCAGTACCTTGTATTGGAGCATTAAGAGCTCCGCGCTCAGCAGCTTCACGAGATGCACGATTATTGGAAGAAAGTTGCGGGAAATACCTACGTCGACCAAACATAGTTTCTGTGTACCCAAGTTCTTTTGCCTTCGACACAAGAGATTCCAAATAGTCATGAACATTGCCAAAAGTATCAAAATACTTATTTTTTAACATTTCAGCTTCAGCCGGACTAATAGAAAGTTGTTTTGCCAGCCCATAAGTACTCAATCCATATGCCAATCCATAGCTCATAGCTTTTACGTGAGAACGTTGATCCGGCGTTACTTGTTCAACAGGAATCTTATAAACTAAGCTAGCAACATATTTATGAAAATCTACGCCGGAACGGAATGCTTCAATAAGAGTTTTATCATGAGATGCATGGGCCATAATACGAAGCTCAACTTGTGAATAATCACAACTCATTAAATATTCAAATTCTTCTCCTGGAATAAAAGCAGCACGAATTTCACGACCAGCAGCATTCCTATTAGGAATATTTTGAAGATTAGGATCAGCAGAACTTAAACGTCCAGTTGCTGCAATAGTCTGCTCAAAAGTTGTATGGATGCGCCTATCGTCATAATGAGCTGCATCAATTAAACTTTGCACAATCTGTTTCAATTTATTAGTTTCGCGATGTTTAAGTAAAGCACCCAAGAATTGACTTGCAGGTTCTTCGGGATCGAGTTTAACGTACATAGCTTGCAAAGCTTCGGCATTAGTCGTGTACGAGCCATTCTTTGTGCGACGAGTAGGTTTAAGACCAAAATGCTCAAAAAGTATTTGCTGCAGCTGCTTAGGGCTTTGTAAATTAACAGAACTACCTGCAACTTTCCAAGCCATATTTTGCGCAAACTCAGCATCTGCAGAAAATTGCTTAAGCATACCACTTAAACGTTGCATATCAACTGCAGCACCGACGTCTTCCATGCCACGCAAAACTCGCGAAATAGGCATTTCCAAATCAGTCATCAAACCAGTTTGTTTTCTATCATCAAGTGTTGAAGCAAAATGAAGAGCCAAAAGACGAATAAGAAGCGTAGTTCTTAAGAATTTAGCTTCACACGCTTGAGTTTGCTTTTCATTAGTTTCTTCTTCACTAGCTGGCATTCCATCGTCAATAAGAAGATCAAGCTCACCCTGCTTAGCTTCATTTTCACCCAAATTATCTTCATCTGACTGAATATCTAAATAATGTTCAGCCATATTTTCTAACGTTTCAGCTCGAAAATCAGGCTCCAATAAATATGATGCCAATCGAGTATCAAGAAGTGGAGTGCCAAATGAATTATTCGAATCGAATAATTTTAGCGATTTTAGCAATCCCAAATGCTTTTTATAATCATGCAATACTGTTATTGAGGAATTTTTTTGCAAGAACTTTCGTAACATCTCAAGCAAAGCTTGATCTGACGATTGCAAATCAGTCGTATATAATATTGCAGCTTTATTAGCAATAAGAATTATTAAACAATCTGCAATCAACTCAAAATGATGTTTTGAATTCTTATTGCACTCATGAGCGTATATTACAACTTCTTGATTTTTCAGTATAGGTTCGGCACATTTACGAGAATTATTTATAATTTTTTCGGAATTTAATTCTTCAAAAGTGTCTTCAGTATTTTTTGAATCTTTCTTTATTTTTGTATAAAGCAAAGAAGAAACTGAATTCTCCCAATCAATAAAGTCCTCTACAGTTTTAACATGATGTAAGTCAATGCCTGCTAGCATTTCTTGAAAATTTTCTGCGTCAATATTTGATTGAGCACTTTGAGCTAGCTTATCATTATTAGCGTCACCTTCATACGTAGACGAAAACATTATACGCATATTATTTTCGATAGATTGTTGCATACCGTTGCTAAAAGTTTTGAGAATCTTTCTCTTTTTTAATTCGCCAAATTCAAGTTGAGACAGCAAGATTCCTAATTTTGCAGCATCAACATCACCAAAGCACAAATCATCTACAGTTACACCTAAATCCAAATCGCAAACTAAAGCATTAACTTTACGGTTTAAACGAACTTGATCAATATTTTCTCTTAAAGCTTCTCCCTTTTTACCGCTAATCTCATTCGAATGTTCAATAATATTTTCTAGGCTGCCGAATTGATTAATCCATTTAGCAGCGTACCCATCTCCAACACCTGGAACTCCTGGAATATTATCTGCAGTTTCTCCTCTTAACGCTGCTAGATCAGGATATTGCTTAGGCGTAACATGATATTTTTCATAAACAGCATTCTTATCCATTTCTTTTAAGTCTTTAAAATGCTGTCCTGGATATAAAACAGTAATATTGTCATCTATAAGTTGGAATGCATCACGATCGCCAGAAAGTACTAAAGTTCTATAACCGGCATTCGAACCCATTACTGCAAGAGTGCCAATAACATCATCACCTTCATAACCGGGTTTCTCAATATAAGTGACACCAAGAGCTTTAAGCATCTGTTGAATGATAGGAAGCTGCGAAAGAAGCTCCTGTGGAGCAGCATCACGAGTACCTTTATATTGAGGCAGCATAGTATTTCTAAAAGTTCCACCTTTAACGTCAAAAGCAATAGCTAAGCGGTCAGGCTTCTCTTTTTTTACAACCTGTGAAAGCATAGTAATAAATCCCCAAATGGAATTTGTTGCTTGCCCAGAGCGAGTAGAAAAATTATCCGCAGATATTGCAAAAAAAGCACGGAACGCAAGAGAATGGCCATCGACAACCAACAACGTTCCTTTCTCATTCTTAAGTTCCGAAGAATGTTCTTCAACGATGTCGGTATTCACTGTTGACTACTCACCCACGTTCCGTAATTACTAATAAATAACTATGCACTTATATAAAAATGAATAAATATAACCCTACTAATTTTCAGATGAAGATTCTACTTTATCATCGCTATACTTTGCAATAATAGCCATTGCAAGACGCTTCTTAGGGATACGCTGATCCATAGAAGTTTTTTGAATCCAGCGGAAAGCACCCTGCTCAGAGAATCCAGCCTTATCCATAAGAAGACCTTTAGCACGGTCTACAAGCTTACGTTCTTCTAAAGTATCTTCAGCTTTCTTCAACTTTTCTTCTGTTTTCTTCAACTGATCTTCAGCATCGTGTAACTTGTTTTCTGCACGCTCAACACTATCTAATAAATCGTTGATTTCACTAAAGCGACCCATAGCAACTTCCAAAGCAGGAAGAAGTTTAGATTCTTCATATGGCTTAGTAACGTACGCCATCGCTCCAGCACCAGTTGCTTGTTTTACTAAATCTGACTGTGAAAAAGCAGTGAGCATTACTACAGGAGCAATATTCTCATCACAGATTGTTGCAGCGGCAGTAATGCCATCCATAACAGGCATCTTAACATCCATGCATACAACATCTGGATGATTTTCACGAGTCAACTCAATAGCTTCTTGACCGTTAGCAGCCTGACCTATAACTTGATATCCGTTATCTTCAAGCATTGCAACTAAATCCATACGATTAACTGATTCATCTTCTGCAACTACTACAGTACGAATATGATTGGCCTTTTTTTCTTTAGCTTCTCGCTGAACAGCTTCATCATCTGCAGCTTTGCGCAGCTCATCATCAGTAAGTACCTCAGGCATTGCTGGCTCTGTCCCTTCATTTTCATCCATACCTGGCATATCCAAAACCTCACTTCATTGCCACACATTCACAGGACAACATCGCCATGCATCTTTAACATGGCGTTCGCGCAACGGCACACTCACAAACACTAGCGAAAATTGCGCATCATAACACAATCTGCAAGTCATTAAAATACCGCATGCGCACCATGTTCGTGTCAATTAATAATATCATAAGAATTGCAAGACGCGCGAACAAGCACATACAATTAGCACTATTTTGCTTATTTTATATAATCGCAGATAATAATACAGCCAACGCACCAAGTATTGCCTGAGCAACGCACATAGGAAAAGCATCCTTATAGTCACCCATAAGCACACATTTAGTAAATTTATAGGCTTTAATAATAATAACTAACAATAAAATCCACTGAAAAGTAGCAAAAAATAAATGCCACGAAGAATTGCATACAATTGCACTAAAACTGAGGAAAATTTCAACACTATAAAAGCGCCATATTGACGGCACTGCTGAAGGTAACGCAATAATCAAAACAGAATATGCAATCAAAAGAACAGCAGAAACAATGCTCATAGCAGCACATAAACGTCTGCCATTGCGCTCGCCAATTTTAACCATAGCAGTTATTTTTCCATGCTCTTTATCGCTTTTAATATCTCGAAGATTGTTTATCATCATTAAGCATGCCGAATAAGCACCAGGAATGCAAGATATTAGCACACATGCCAAAATCCTTTGCCTGTTATTGATAAATATGCTAGTTTCTGGAATACCAATTCCGTATGTAATTGCGCATAACGAACCAATAAAAGGAACAGGACCGAAAAATACAAACGCACTTACTTCTCCCCAACCTTTATAACCGTAAGGATGTTTACCTCCTGCATAAAACCATGCTGCAGCTAAGCACGCAATTCCAAGTAAAATAAACCAATATATTCCAGTTCGCAAAACAATAATCAAACCAAAAATACAAGAAATAAAAGCAGAAATTATTACGGCTTTAAACACAGATTTCGCGGAAATTCCAGCATTTGCAAGGCGCCAAGATACATCGCACAAAGGTTTTGAATTATTGCTACTTAAAGCACGCAAACTACGATTATCATCCAAGCCATTCAATCCGTCACAATAATCATTGGCATAATTGACGGCGATTTGTATAAACGCAGCAACCATGCAGCACAAGAAAAATTGTATAAAACATTGCTCTAGATGCATAACTGGTTCTTCAAAATACGAAAATCGTATCATTCTAAATGAAACCGCAAACGCCATAACAACAGGAACTAAGCCTATTGGAAGCGTGTAAATTCTTGCACCCTTAAGCCAAATTTTTACACTTTTCATCAAAAGCCTCATAAATTATTTATGATTTATTTATTTATGATTTACACAAATATTTTATACTAAATTTGGCAAAAAGATTGAAGTGCATATTGGTAAAGCAATAATAAGTGCAGAAATAACTAAAGACAAGAATCCACGCCATCCGAATGGGTATTTATAATACGAAGACTTGCGTGTACGCAAATAAAAGCCGCGCTCTTCCGCTGCTAGCGCAGAACTATCTGCTTTACGCACTGAAGAAACCAAAAGAGGCACAATAAGAGGCATCATGAGTTTTAATTTTTTAAACGGATTTTTAGTATCATACTCAACACCACGAGCCATTTGAGCTTCTGTGATTTGAGACATTTCGTAAGCAAAAATTGGCACGAAACGCACTGCCGTTGTAATAGTAAAAGCGTAGCAGTATGGCACATGCAAATATTGCACTACAGCATTTGCAAGATCGTTTAATTTAGTTACTGTTAGTACGGTAACAAGAGGAAAAGCAAAGCAGAACAATCTCAAAGCAGCTTTTGCACCAATATCAATGCCGTGCAATGTGAACCACAAGAAAATATAGTTGCCACTTTGAGCAATAACAGTCTGCAGCAAAAACATTACGCAAGAAATTATTAGCATAGCTTTAATAAGACCAGATAATGTTTTAACAACACGAGTAAAAGCCATGCCAATAAAAATAATAGCTGCAAGCGCAATAAGCGCGGAATACTGTTTAGCAATAAACACGCTTATTACAACACTCGTAGCAAGAATTAGTTTTGCAATAGGATTAGTGCGATGAAGAAAAGTGTTACCTGGTTGGTAAGTTAATAATCTCGTTTTCATAAATATCAGACGCCTTTACTTCTACTTTTATTTGCTACTTTTATTTGCTATTGCTTCTGTTAATTCTGCTGATTCTGTACAGTCTGTTTTGTGATTTTTTCGCCGCGCAACGCTTCTACTAATTCTTCGCGCACATACAAGCCATTGCACTTATTAAATCCATGCGCAACCAAGCCTTGAGAAACGGAACACAATAATGGTGGATACAATGCTGCAGCAGAGCACACTTCCGGTTTTTCAAACACATCGTACGCTGAACCATCAATAATAAGCCTTCCATCATTAATTGTTATAAGTCGAGTTGCATAATCAAGCACAACTTCCATATCGTGACAAACCATAATCACGCAGCAACCGTTTTTTCTTAAACGCTCTACAACTTGCATAATTCTCATGCATTCCTTGTAATCAAGACCGCAAGTTGGCTCGTCAAGAAGAAGAATCTTAGGATTTGTTACAACTGTTGCAGCTAAAGCAACCATTTGACGCTGGCCACGAGAGAGCATAAACGGGCTAGCTTCAGAATCCAGCTCCAACTCATCAATAATTTCCATTGCGTGAGCTTTAGCTTCGTCCTCATTCTGACCAATCAAAATACAGCTTAAAGTAACTTCTTCAAGTACCGTTTCTTTGCATAATTGTCGGTCAGGATTTTGAAATAAGGTAGATACATATTTTGCTATTTGACTAATACGAAGAGACTTAGTGTCAACGCCATCAATTGTTACGTTGCCTTCTGTTGGTTTTAATAAACCATTAATAATTTTGGTAATAGTTGTTTTGCCAGCACCATTTCTACCAACAAGAGTTACGAGCTCTCCAGCGTAAGCTTCAAAAGACACGTTTTTTAGCGCACTAACGCCACTTTGATACAAAAAACTGACGTTTTTAAGCGAAAGACATGGTGAATCGTTTTTCGATTTATTTTGTGCGTAAGATTGTGTAGAGACTTGCGATTCGTGTGAAAAGTCGCAAGCAAGCGCCGATTTATTTGAATCGCATTCACGATTATCAAATTCACTATGTGAATCAACATGTGAAGTCAAAGATTTTTCACTGTTAATCGTATTAACAATAGTATTTACTGTATCTTCTACAGACACAGGCAAATCGCTTTTAGAGCAAATATTCTCACGCTGTAAATCATTAACCAAATGCGTAGTACGCGGATAATTTATTCCAATAGAATAAAGCAAATCCATATTTTTCAACGCTTGGCTAACAGGCAAATCAAGCGACAAAATGCCATTAGAAAGCACAACTAAACGCTTGCAATACTCGCTTAAAAGCGCAACTTTTTGCTCAATTACAACAACCGTTATTCCAAAATTCTTATTCAAATCTTTAAGAATCGAAAAAATCATTTTAGAAGAAACAGGATCTAAAGCGCACGTCGGCTCATCTAACACCATAACTTTAGGCTTTAGCGCAAGAATAGCAGCAATTGCAACCTTCTGCTTTTGACCTCCAGACAAAGTGTCTAAATCACGGTTACGCAAATCACTAATGCCAACAATTTGCAAAGCTTCATCTATTCGACTTGGTATTTCGCTATGCGCAACGCCAAAATTTTCTAAGCCAAAAAGAATCTCATCTTCAACATTTGCGGCAACCATTTGCGCATCAATATCTTGAATAACAGATCCAACCAAGCAAGCAATGTTAGTTAAAGCAAGATTGTTAGTGTCTTGACCCGCAATCTTAACGCTTCCTAAAAGTTCGCCAGAATAATGATGCGGAATCGCGCCAGAAAAAAGCGAAGCAAGAGTTGTTTTTCCAGAGCCAGAAGGACCAATAATTCCCACAAATTCGCCAGATTCTACGCTAAGACTTACATCTTTTAGTGCAAAAGTGGAATCTTGTGCCTCTGAAGAGTCTAAAGAATCATCTTTATTCCGATTCACATACTTAAAAGACACATCTTTTAGCTCAAGCAAAGGCACAATAATTCCTAACTCTTAGAAACCTAACAATTACAATTACTAATGATATCTTACGATTATATTTATTCTGCGATTATATTCTTTGATGATTATATGACTTGCTGCATATTATCCAGCACAAACTATTCAACAAAATCATCAAATACATATCATCCAAAATACATATCATCTAAAATAAATCATCCAAAACAAATTCAAACACTTACTTATGCAGAACGAGTCGAATTGGGGTGTAAAGCACTTCAACAACAACAGCATTAAACACAGCAGTTCCAAAAATGATTGGAAGCATAACAAAAATCGTCTTAGGAGAATGAAGAACAAAGAAAGATGCAGTAGAAGCAAATATTAAACCAGAAACAACTGTAGTTATAAAAGTTGCTATAAGTGGGAAAATACTGAACTTTCTAGCAGCATCCTTAGGGAAAACGCGAACATAAGCCATAATCATCAAAGTCATAACAATCGCTGCCGGAATATCGCAAACATAATTAAGACCAGGAATAGATGCGTTAAATTGCATCAAAGTTGCAGCCAAAGCACCAATAATCGCGCCCTGAATAACATTTGGACGAACAAGCAAGATTGCAAGACAGAATGATGCGATTAAAAAGTTTGGTTTAATGTTTCCAATTGAAAGTGCTTTTGCAGCAGTAAAGTCAAGAATACATCCTGCTGCAAAAAGAACTGCAACCAACACTAAAGACGTAATATCTAAAGCATGCTTTTTAATGCTTACAGCATTAATCATGCTATCTGCATGTTCGCTAATTTCCTGATTCATAATCTTCTCCTTCATAATGCGATAATCAAATTTTAATTATCGACTTTTGATATTTATTTATGCTTACTTACATTCATTTATGTTTGTTTATATTTGTTTGCGTTTATTCAAGTTAATTTATTTACTTATTCTTCAATGTTGTTTTACTTGTGCAAAACAAGTCGAATTGGAGCGTAAAGCACTTCAACAACAACTGCATTAAATACTGCAGTGCCCAAAATAATTGGCAACATAACCATTACCATATTGGGAGAGTGAAAAATGAAGAAAGCAGCAATAAGAGCAAAAATGCAACCGGAAATTACTGTAGTAATGAAAGTAGCAATAAATGGGAATACACTTACTTTACGAGCTGCATCCTTTGGGAACACGCGAATATAACCAATTAATATTGCAGTCATAATGATTGCAGCTGGAATATCACAAGCATACTCAAGGAACGGAATCGAAGTATTAAATTGAATTAACGTTGCAGCCAAAGCACCAATAATAGCACCCTGGTAAAGCTTCGGCCTAACAAGCAAAATCGACAAGCAGAATGAAGCAATAACAAACTCAGGCTGAATATTTCCAATAGAAAGAGATTTTGCAACAGTAAAATCAAGAATACATCCAGCTGCAAAAAGCACTGCAACTAACACCAGTGAAGTAATATCTAATGCGTGATTCTTAACTTTCACATTTTGCATCATTGCAGCTGCAGCATCTGTAGTTGCGTTTGCACCATTGTTGTAAGCTTCCTTAACGGTTTCGTTAATTTCTTGAGCCATGATTTCTCTCCTTGTTTAAGCTTCATATTATTTGAATACAAAGCTATCGAATATTTTGTTGTTATTTGTGATTTGTGATTTGGTTATTTTTTAAAATTTAAGCTTATATACAAAAAGACCTCCGGGCTTACCCCGGAGGTCTTTTATAAGCTTTTATACGCAGCTTCTAAAACTTCAGAGTAAACTCACACCAAAGAGAAGACTGCCACCACCACATACGAGCAGCGTTAAGAGCATTGTGAGATTCAGCATTCATGTTCATGTTACGCATGATAACTGCCTCCTTAAGCTCATTAGCTGACTGTGGCTCACACACAAACCTCAACCGAAGTATTCGATATTTATTTGTGTTGGAAATGATGCTAACACTGCAAAAGTACAAATGCAAATATTGATTCGTAAAATATAATCATATTTTCAAAAATATAAGCAAAACATTACTTTTTAAAAATCTCCTATAAACCATTCTTACATAAGGAAAACAGCTACTATAATTTTAAAAAACGCCCGAAATTATTCAAAGCAAAAAATTTCTAAAAATAAGCGCAACACGCAAGCAAAAATAAAAAATGAGGGTAATAGCTTAGCAATTGCTACTACCCTCATTTTTTATTAAAACCTCAGTACTTAATCACAAAACACAAAATTATGCGAAAAGCACTTTGGATTTTAATAATTGCAAGACAGATGCTTAGAACGCCTTACTTTAATCAAGAAAGCACCTGCAACAGGCAACAATATTGCAATAATAAATGCGATTTGCGCTACACTACTGCCTGTTGAACTTAACGCATGAACATTCTTCTTAACAGCATTATTTACTACTGTTATTTCAGTCCAAGCAACTTGATTACCTTTTTCGTCAACCAAAACAACCGTATGCTTTCCGGTATATCCAGCTGGGAACTGAGCATCAAATTGAGGCTTGCCATTAACCATGCGAACAGTCACAAACTTTGAACCATCAGCACCCTTAAGCAAACGAGGAGATGAGTAAATGTACGCGTATGCGTAAACTACTCCATCACGCTGCAAACGCTCGGTGAACTCTTTGTTTACAACATTAATTCTCACACTGTTAACAACACCTGCAGTTGCAACATTATTGTTACCAATGCTAAGAGTTCCCTTTAATTCTGGATTAAGCTGCTGAACTGTTTTCGGAGCAACAGGTACAGGAGCAGATTCTGCTGGCTTAGCTGGAGCTGGTTTAGCAGAATCAGCTGGAGCCGGCTTTTCTGTTTTTTCTGACGGAACTGGCTTTTCCGACGGAACAGAAGGCTTAGACGGCTTTGATTGTTCACTGGACTCAGACGGAGTCGGCTTCGGAGCAGGAGCAGGAACTTGCTGATGCTCACCAGGTTTTGGAGCTGGAGCTGGCTTTGTGCCAGGCTGATCAGGTTTTGGCTTCTCAGGCTTCTTACTAGGATCCTCACCAGGCTTTGGCTTTTCACCAGGCTCAGACGGATTCTCAGGCTGTTTGCCAGGCTCATCACCAGGCTTTGCATCCGGAGGAATTGGCTTAGATTCCTTATCTTTACTAAGCAATACTGCTGTAGAAACAGGAGCAATCTTGTATGTGCCATCATCAGCAACAGTTGCATCTTGAGCAGTATCATTCACTTTGCCATTAGCAACAAGTGCAGAATACTTTCCTGCTGGAATCTTTACTTGAGTTTCAGCATTATTAGCATTGAACACTACAACATATTGCTTATCTGCATCGTTAAGTGTGTAAGCAATTACACCATCAGGAGTACCATCAATCATCTTCATGTTCTTGTTAATTGTTGCATAATCAAAATCACGAAGAGATTTAATGCTCTTGCGTAGCTTCAACAATCCCTTGAAATAGGTCACGGAATCAGACTTGTCAGCAGCACGATTCCAATCAAGAGCATTGTCTTTATCGCCAGCATTGTAACTATTATCGTTACCATTCTTAGTTCGCAAGAATTCCTGACCAAGCTGAATAAACGGCATGCCACGAGAAAGCAAAATCATTGAATTTGCAAGCTTTACTCGTCTCAATCGTACGTCTTCAGTGTCGTTAGGAGCAGAGACCTTTAGCTTATCGTACAACGACAAGTTATCGTGAGCTTCAACATACTGAACAATTTGACCTGCATCAGCAAAGTGCGTTTCAGCATTACCATTCCAGCACTTAACAGTACTACTCGTGCCAAATTGGCAACCAAGCAAATTATGCTCAAGCAAAGCCTTAACACCTTTATCTGTATTGCCATTGACAAAACCAGTACCCTTAGCAGCAAACACAGAACCTTTTACAGAATCGCGGAATGAATCGTTAAAGAACGCTACTCCTGGAATCTTATAAGCATTAGGTTGAATAGTAGACTCGCTCTTAGGAAGCAGTTCATTCATATCCCAGCCTTCACCGAGCACAATAATTGACGGATCAATCTTATTAAGCTCAGCACGCACTTCTTGCATAGTCTTCAGGTCAATTAAGCCCATCAAATCAAATCGGAAGCCGTCGAGGTTGTAATGCGTAGCCCAATACTTCACAGAATCCAAAATATACTTGCGCATCATTTGACGTTCAGACGCAGTATCGTTACCGCATCCAGAATTACCATTCAGAGCACCATCCTTATAGCGGAAGTAGTATCCAGGAACTGTCTTGTTAAACGAATGATTTTGTGCGTTGTAAACATGGTTGTAAACAACATCCATAATCACGCGCAAACCAGCCTTATGAAGGCCAGCAATCATTTGCTTAGCTTCCTGAACTCGCGTTGTTGGATTGGCAGGATTTGTAGAGTAAGATCCTTCAGGAACATTGTAGTTTTGCGGATCATAACCCCAGTTTTGAGCGCCTTGCTTTCCATAGCTCAAGTCACCAGTTTCATTCACAGAACCAAAATCATACATTGGCATGATTTGTACGTGAGTGACACCAAGCGACTTCAAATAATCAAAGCCAGAAACATTCTGCTTATCTTTAGTCTTAGTGCCTTCTTCTACTACGCCAAGATACTTGCCACGATGAGCATCGCTAATACCAGAGTTTGGATTGATCGAAAAGTCACGAACATCCATTTCTGCAATTGTTGCGTCACTTGGATTCGTAAACTTTGGCATACGATTTCCAGCACTGCCTGCGTCTTTATCTGCTAATACAACAGAACGCTCACCGTTTACTACTGCAGCTTTCGCATAAGGATCAGCAGAAACATTCACTGTGTCATCAGCAAAATGAACTTCATATGCGTAAGCTGTATTAGCTTTGTCACCTTCAAGCTTTACAGACCATACGCCACGATCTTCTGCTTTCATAGCTGTTTCTTTGTCTTTTTCAGCTTTTTCATCAGTCGACTTATAAGTAATCAGCTTTACTTCAGTTGCTGTTGGAGCCCAAAGCTTGAAAGTAGTTGAAGAAGCAGAATACACAGCACCTAAATCATCGCCAGTATAAGCGTATTTCTTATCGAATTCATCGGTACGAATTACGCTAGCACCAGTTTTTGAGGAAGCAGAAAGCTTAATATCTTTAGCTAATCCCTTAATACTCAACTCATACTTGTGTTTAATATTAAGTTCATTCTTGGTTTCGATAGTAATCTCTGAACCATTAGCTTTAGCAGAAGCAATTTCAACTTTCTTGCTAGGATTTTCACTAGCATCCAAAAGTGTTACGTCAGAATCTTTTACAGAAGACACGTCACCAGACACTTTTACAACTAACTTCTTTAAGCCAACAATATCAGCAGACATCACGTGAGCTGTAAGTTGTGGCATAGTAGCGTTTAAGTATACTGTCATGTCATCTTGCATTAACCAGACTTCAGCACTACCCTTGTTTGGATCACTTGGATCTAGCTTAATCGCGTTGTTTGGAATAAGTCGGTCACTAGGATCTTGTTTATCCCAATCATTATTTGGCGTAGACTTTCTAACTTTGAAGCCAACACTGTCAATACCAGCATCATTCTTAGCAGTAAAGGTTGCAACTTTGCCATAATCGTCATGCGAAGTGAAGTAACGAGCAGTACCACCGGTTCCGTCATTCCAAGTCCACATGTTCCAGCCTTCATAATCGCCAGCATTCCTGCGATAATGAACTGTTACCTTTAGCTCTTTTGGCTTCTTCTTAAGATTGTCTGGAGCAGTAAACTGCGTAGTATCCGATCCGCCTGTTACCCAAGCTTCAGCAAGACCACTTGCGCAGTTTTCAATAGCACGATCGCCACCGTCTTTATTCCAATCTTTTGTAGTAGTAATAAAGGAAAGTGACTTGTTTTCAAAAGCTCCATCAACTGTAGTTTCAAAAACTTTGCCGAATTTATCACTGCCATTGAACTCATGCCAAGCTCCAGGTAAATCTTTACCATCCTTGTCTTTGCCCCACAAATAAACGCCAATATCGCGAGTATCACTCACTTTTTGTGCGTAGTGGATGCGAACAGTAGTCTTTGGATTATATGCTACTGGGCAAGGATTTACTCCAACGCTACCCTTGTGATCTTGAGCTACATACGAATCAGTGTGAGCTGGAATCTTAAAGTTATTATTATCTCCTTCGTGATACCAGTAATCTTTGCCATCGTTAAATACTGCTTCATAAGCTTTGCCATTGGTTGTAATTGTCTTCTTATACCAACCATCGCAAGCCTTTTGCATCTCTTCGCCAGGAACTGTAGTCCAGCTTGAGCCTATGCCGTAATGAACATATACTTTTTTATCTTTAAACTTTTCATCTGGCTTAAAGTAAATAGTTGTTGTAGGATCTTCTGGCATACCTGCATCAGGCTTTTCTTCACCATATTTAGGATCAGATGGATCAGCGGCAGAGCTTTTTGGATGATTAGCTTTTGTTGCATTAACATGTAAAGCTACAGCTTCGCGAGCGCCAATCTTGGTTTTAACTTCACCTTTTTCAACTTTAACAGTCTTAGAGCAGTCTCCTGCAGCATACACATTGCAGTACTCACCATCAGGCAAATCAGTCTTATAAGAAACTTCTTTTTCGTCAAGCGAATTGTTGATTGCTAAGAAGCCCTTGCCTTCACGGCTAAAAGCAATGTTGTTATCACCATCATCCTGCCAATCGGTGACTTTTGCACCTTGAACAGCATTGTAGAATCCAATCATTCCACGAATAGAAGTCCAACGCTGAGTACACTGCCAATTGGAATCCTTACCACAACTCACATCTGGAACAGACGTTTCAGTTGCACCAGGCGCACCTTCATCATGAGCATCGAACTTGTATCCTGAATACACGTTTGGAGTGCCGTATGGCCACGCGAGCATGAAAGCGTTTGCTAAAGCGTAACGACGACCGTCCTTATACGTAAGCACGCTGTTACCGCGCTCTGTATCCCAATTCGTAACGAAAATAGCAGCTTTATCGCTCTTAACCATTCCGTCTTGAACTTTGTTCAAAGGCTTACTTGCCTTCATCAGCGAGCCTTTGAAACTTTGCATAAGCTGGTAAGAGTAGCCAAACTCGTTAACTTCGCCTTCATTCAAATGCGCAGCTGGCTGAATTTGTTGAGCTTCTGAAGGATTGCCAATAGTTTCCTGCATCCACCAGATGTCATGAATCTTTTTGCTATCTTCAACACTTTCGTTGTATTGCCTTATAGCAGAAGCTTTAATGCCCCTCATATCTTCTGGCGAAATATGCTTTACAGCATCAACACGGAAACCAGCAACACCAAGCTTCAACAAATCTGCAAAATACTTACCTAAAACTTGCTGAACATGCGGCTTAGAAGTATCCAAATCAAGCAAACCAACAAGTCTGTGAGTCCAAACTTCTTCAGCATTCGTGTAATCTTTAATATTTTCAGTGCTCTTATGGAAATCATCCTTAGTGTATCCAGCGTCTTCAAAAGTCTGCGAAGCAGCATCATACTTACTACCACCAACGCCAACAGTATCCTTATTATCAACGCCAGCCATGTGATTAATCACAGCATCAGCAATAATCCCAACGCCCTTTGCCCTGCAAGTAGTAATCATATTCTTAAACTCAGATTCAGTGCCAAGTTTAGAATTTAATTTGTAGCTCACAGGCTGGTAAGAAGTCCACCACGCTGTACCTTTAATATGATCCTGCGGCGGAGACACCTGCACATACTTCACACCTTCAGGACCATAAGTTTGCTTACACTCTTTTGCAATACTTTTCCAATTTTGCTGAAAAGCAGTAACAATAACACCTTTACCTTTAAGAGTTACATTCGAAGAAGTTTCTTTGCTATTGCTAGACTCCCCGCTAGTCGCAGCGTTTGCGCTAATTGTAACAGCAAAACCAGTTACAAGCATTGCAACAGACGCAACAACAGCAACCATCTTCGATGCAAAGTGTCGACGATGACTCATCAGTATCCTTTCCTCCATTGGTATTAACGCGCTTCTTCCTTGGATGCATTAATAGCCTTAATACACAAGCGATGGCTAGCACAACCATGATGCTAACCATCGCCCATAATGTGTATAATCAGCGGAGAAAATTATAACATCTACATACTGACAATATTGCAATAACTATACAAAAACTGTAATAATATCAATATAAATTTATTTCCAAATCGTCTTTTACTTCACATCCTACTTATTAGAACCTGCCTTATTTTTGTGCAAAATCAAAGCTAGTTCAATCAATAGCACAGCGAAAACAATTACAATCATCGTAACAGTACTAAACGTGGAAGTACTTCCAAAATGCTCTACAGCCTTAACATGCAAAGCAATAGCAGAATAAGCTGGAATAGTTGTCTCAACTTTCCCACCATTTACAGTAACTGTGCTAAAGCATTTACGTGAAGCATATACGTTACAATACTCACCGTCAGGCAAATCAGTTTTATAACTCACATTTTTAGGCTTATCAGTATTGTTAATCGCCAAGAATCCCTTGTTTCCGCGGCTAAAAGCAATGTTATTATCGTTGTCATCCTGCCATTGAGTCACTTTCGTGCCCTTAACAGCATTGTAGAATCCAATCATTCCACGAATCGAAGTCCAACGCTGAGCACATTGCCACTTTGAATTCTCGCCGCACTTTACATCTGGAATGTGCGTATCAGTTGCACCAGGAGCACCATCATCGCGCTGCGTGAACTTATATCCAGAATAAATATTTGGTGTTCCATAAGGATAAGCAAGCATGAAAGCATTAGCTAACTCGTACTTTGCTCCATCCTTATAAGTGAGAACTCGAGTCGAATTGTCACGCTCAGTATCCCAATTAGTCACAAAAATAGCGGCTTTCTTATTAGGAATAAGCTGATCTGTAATATGAGACAAATTCTCAATTGAGCCATAGAAATAATTACGCAAGCGATACGAGTATTCAAACTCATCTACTTCACCTGTACCAACATATTGATTCGGCTGAATTTTAGGATCTTGTTCAGGGAAACCAATTGTTTCTTGCATCCACCATATGTTTTCAGGCTTCGTTCCAGCAGCTTTAGCAGCAGCTTCTTTTATGCCTTTCACATCCTCAGGACACATATGTTTTGCGGCATCAACTCTAAAGCCTGCAACACCCATTTTTAGCAATTTTGCAAAATAGTTACCAAGAATTTTTTGCACATGAGGCTTAGAAGTATCCAAATCAAGCAAACCAACTAAACGATAATTCCAAACGACTTGCGCATCTTTATATGTGTAAATATCTTTATCTATTTGGTGAAAATCATCTTTTGTGTAACCAGCATCCGGATAGCTTTGATTTGCCGCATCATACTTACTACCGCCAACACCTACACTATCTTTATTGCTATCACCGGTTGTGTGATTAATTACAGCATCAACAACAATTCCAACACCAGCAGCCTTGCAAGCAGTAATCATATTTTTAAACTCGTCTTCAGTGCCAAGCTTTGAATTTAGATTGTAACTAACTGGCTGGTAAGAAGTCCACCACGCTGTACCTTTAATATGATCCTGCGGCGGCGAAACCTGTACATAACTCACACCCTCAGGACCATAAGTTTGCTTACACTCTTTTGCAATACTTTTCCAATTTTGCTGAAAAGCAGTAACAATCACACCTTTTGGCGGAAGACCGTCTGTTGATTTAGTTGAAGCAAATGCCGAAGAATTTGGAACAATAGCAAAAATACACATTAATACTGTTGCTACAGCAGCAATTGCAGCAATTGCAGTAAAAGAGCACATTACATTGCGCTTGTAATTATCGATTAATTCGCAAGCATAATTACTTTTTTTACGCTCACTTACTTGCAATTGTGCACTGTGGATCATCGTTGTTCCTTTCACATCACGTACAGCACTTTCATTGTGCGAGAATACTTTTATTATTATACGCTTATTGTTTATGTACGAGACATTAAAATACAAAATAAAAACGTCGCCTAGCAAGCTAAGCGACGTCGTGCACGTGCCCCCGGTGAGACTCGAACTCACACTGCACAGATTTTGAGGCTGTTTCCTCTACCAATTGGGATACAGGGGCATTTTTAATTTTCCGCATTTTTTTGCGACTTGTCGACTATAGCACACTTTAAGCCACATGCAAATAGTTAAAGCATTTTGCGCGTGTCGCAAATCAATAATATTAATCATACATAACATAATGCGCGCAAACTGCAAAACAGCTAGCGCGCATTATGCAAACTATACTACTGCGCAAATGCACTTAAACTAGAAGAACTAGCGTATTAGTACAAGAACGCAGAATCAAATAATTAGTCGCAAGCACCAACGGTGTGAACGTAGATGGAGTCAGTACGACCAGCCTGGCGTTCACCCTGAGCAGTGCTCAAGATAACAATCTGATCACCATCGGAAACCTTACCGGCTTCGCGAAGAACCTTGTCAGTGAAGATCATCAAATCGTGACGATTCATGTCATGGTAATCTTCATCAATCAAGAAGCCTTCAGTGCCCCAGCTCAAAGCCAACCAACGATAAGTGTGCTCATTGTTAGTCAAGCCAAAGATTGGAGCGGTTGGGCGTTCACGAGAAATACGATGAACTGTGCGACCAGTCTGAGTGTAAGCAACAATAGCCTTAGCATTAAGCTTATCTGCCAAGTCAACAGCTGCAGAAGAAACAGCACCGGTGCTAGACATATCAAGCTCAACAGCAGGAATGCGATCATAGCCGTGCTCAGTTGCGTACTGAGAAATACGGGACATGGTCTTTACGGTAACATCTGGGTACTTACCAACAGCAGTTTCGTTAGAAGTCATTGTTGCGTCAGCACCGTCGAGAACAGCGTTAGCGCAGTCAGAAGCTTCTGCACGGGTTGGAACTGGAGAGTTAACCATTGTGCCAAGAACTTCAGTAGCAACGATAACTGGCTTTGCATAGCGACGAGAAAGCTCGATGCAACGCTTGGTGACCAGTGGAACCTCTTCGAGAGGCATTTCAACAGCCATATCACCACGAGCAACCATAATGCCATCGAAGGTCTTAACAATCTCTTCCAAGTTTTCAACAGCCTGTGGCTTTTCAATCTTGGCGACGATTGGAATACGACGACCTTCTTCGTCCATGATTTCGTGAGCGCGATCAATATCGGTAGCGAAACGCACGAAGGACATAGCAATAATGTCAGCGCCGGTGCGAATAGCCCAACGAAGATCAGCCTCATCCTTTTCAGTCAAAGCTGGAAGAGAAACTGCAACACCTGGGAGGTTAATGCCCTTGTGGCTGGAAACTGGACCAGCAACAATAACCTTAGTGTGAACGTCGTTGCCTTCTACCTTGGTTACCTCAAGACGAACCTTACCGTCATCGATAAGGATTGGGTCGCCTGCGTGGCAATCTCCTGGCAAGCCCTTAAAGGTTGTAGAAGTGCGGTGCTCGTCACCTTCAACATCATCAGTAGTGATGATGAACTCCTGACCTTCTTCCAAATAAACCTTATCTTCGCCTTCAGCGTTCTTCTTGAACCAACCGCAGCGAATCTTTGGACCTTGCAAATCAACAAGAGCAGCAACATTGCGGCCAGTGGACTTGGAAGCTGCACGAACGTTGTTGTAAACGCGCAAATGATCTTCAGGAGTGCCGTGAGAACGGTTCAAACGAGCAACATCCATACCGGCTTCAACAAGCTTGGTAATACCTTCCAAGGATTCGGTAGCTGGACCAATAGTATCAACGATTTTGGCTTTACGCATAATGCCTACCTATTTTCTATTTCTGTTTATTTTTTATGAGCGATTTAATGATAGAAACCATAAAACGCCCAATTCCGCTTTCCAGTGTATCAACGTATTGTGACCGCTTATTGTATTTATTCGGCGTTTTGTGAACGCTCACAGAAAATAACATAAAATCGCAGATAATACTTGAATAACGCTCAGATAATGCTTGAACAATAGTTGAATAATAATTGAGAATAATAGTTATTTTCTAACTTTGAGCATCGCTTATTTGACGCAACTCTTTCTTTAGATCGCGTATTTCGTCGCGCAATCGCGCTGCAAGTTCAAATTGCAACTGTTGCGCAGCAACATGCATCTGCTCGCTCAAATTTTTAATCAGTGACATAATATCGTCTTGCGGAAGCTCAGAAATATTCGCCATACGCTTTTCTTTGCTTTGCTGCCCAAGATTTGGCTCTTTTGGCATGCCATAATGCGAGTTCCCAGCCTTATTAGCATTCCTGTAACCGCCTGCTAGCAAAGTTTGAGTATCAACATCCTCTTTAGCAAGCATGTCGTTCACATCGCTAATCTTCTTTCGCAAAGGCTTAGGATCAATTCCATGAGCCTTGTTATACGCGATTTGCTTTTCGCGGCGGCGCTCTGTCTCGCTAATAGCCTTGCTCATAGCATCAGTAACAGTATCCGCATACATAAGAACAGTTCCAGAAACGTTACGAGCAGCACGACCAATCGTCTGAATAAGCGAACGGTAAGATCTTAAGAAACCTTCCTTATCTGCATCCAAAATCGCAACAAGCGAAACTTCCGGCAAATCCAAACCCTCACGAAGCAAATTAATGCCAACAATCACATCAATTTTGCCTTCGCGAAGCTCGCGCAAAAGCTCCACTCTGCGCAAAGTATCAACATCCGAATGCAAATACTCAACTTTAATACCAAGCTCAAGGAAGTAATCAGTTAAGTCTTCCGCCATTTTCTTCGTAAGCGTAGTAACAAGAACGCGCTCATCTTTTGCAACTCTAGCCTTAATCTCCGCAAGCAAATCGTCAACTTGGCCTTCTACAGGGCGAACCTCAATCTTAGGGTCAAGCAAGCCAGTTGGGCGAATAATCTGCTCAACTACACCATCCGAAAGCCCAAGCTCGTAATCTCCAGGCGTTGCAGAAAGATACACAGTTTGACCAACATGCTCCAAAAATTCGTTCCACTTTAACGGGCGATTATCCATTGCCGAAGGCAGCCTAAAGCCATGCTCTACAAGCGTTCTTTTGCGCGAAGCGTCGCCTTCATACATGGCTCCAATTTGCGGCACTGTTACATGCGACTCGTCTAAAACAAGCAGAAAGTCGTCTGGGAAAAAGTCAAGCAAAGTATGCGGAGGCGTGCCAGCCGCGCGGCCGTCAAAATGCCTAGAATAATTTTCCACTCCTGGGCATACTCCAACTTGGCGAAGCATTTCCAAATCATACGTAGTTCGCATCTCTAAACGCTGAGCTTCCAGCAATTTATTTTGCTTTTTAAGCTGCGCTACTCTTTCATCACGCTCTTTTTCAATCGCCTTTAACGCGCACTCCATGCGCTCAGGTCCTGCAATATAGTGAGATGCTGGGAAAATATGAACGCTACTCTCCTGGCGAATTACTTCTCCTGTAAGCGGATGCAACATGGTAATTCTGTCAATTTCGTCGCCAAAGAACTCAATTCTCACAGCTAATTCTTCGTACACTGGAATAATCTCGACTGTGTCACCTCGCACTCTAAAAGTTCCGCGCGTAAACGCAATATCGTTGCGCTTGTATTGCATGCTCACAAATTGGCGTAATAAATCGTCTCGCTCAAGCTGCTCGCCAACGCTTAGCATAAGCATTCGCTCGGCATACTCCTCTGGAGTACCAAGGCCGTAAATGCAAGAAACAGTAGCCACAACAACGCAATCCCGTCGAGTAAGTAAATTTGCTGTAGCTGCGTGACGAAGACGCTCAACATCGTCGTTAATATTCGAGTCTTTTTCAATATACGTGTCTGTTTGCGGAATATACGCTTCTGGCTGGTAGTAATCGTAGTAAGACACAAAATAGCTCACAGCATTATCTGGCATAAGCTCACGAAACTCTGCGCAAAGCTGAGCTGCCAAAGTTTTATTCGGCTCAATAATAAGGGTAGGCCTTTGCAAACGCTCAATAAGCCAAGCGGTTGTAGCGGTTTTACCAGTTCCTGTAGCACCCATTAAAACAACGTCGTTTTCGCCGTTTTCAATGCGATTAGCCAGCTCGTCGATTGCTTGCGGCTGATCTCCTGAAGGCTTGTATGGCGCTTTTACTACAAAAGGCTTGTTTGTGCGCTGAATTTTATTCGACATGTATTTACTTCCCCAGTTTTTTACTTCCCCAGTTTTTTACTTCCCCAGTTTTTTACTTCCCCAGTTTCGTCATTTCAGCACTTTTATTGTTTGCGTCACACAACCATGATTTTAGCGTATTGTCAACACTGTTAAGCATCGATTCCATTGGTTTAGTGGAATCAACTACAAAATCTGCGATATTTTTTCGCATTTTACTAGGAAGCTGACTATTTATGCGCGCCAAAGCCTGATCCTCAGTCATATTTCGCTCGCTTATCATTCGTTTAACGCGAATTTCTTGAGGCGCTTCAACAGTAATAATATGGTCAAAACTAAATGGAATGCTGTCGATTACTTGCGCAAGGAGCGGAATATCGTGCACAATAACTGAATTTATACTGTCCAACACGTTGCGATTTTCCTTAGAAATTTTACTAATATACTCGCTTTCATACTTGCTTTCTAAGAGCTTTGCGCAATCATAAATAGCAGGATGAATAAGCGACTCAAGCTTCTTACGATTTGCACAACTCTCATCGGAGTACCCAAAAACATGCTTTGCAATAAACTCGCGATTTAAAGAGCCATCATTCAAAACGACATTCTCCCCAAAAATGCTTACGATTTGCTGAAATACGTAACCTCCTGGCTTCACAACCTCGCGCGATAAAACATCGTAATCTATAACAAAAGCGCCAAGCGAACGCAAATGATTTACTACTGTAGATTTTCCGGCAGCAATTCCGCCCGTTACCGCAATACGCATTATTGTCATATATAAATTATAAGTAATGCCCCAGTAACTAATTACCGGAGCATTATACGCTAAATAATAATTGTAAAATTAGTCTTGAAGTTCAGCTCCATCGGCATCCTTATGCCACTTAGAACCAGGCTGAGAGCAAAGGATGCAAATTCCTTCAATAAATGCCCAAATTCCAGAAACAAAAGCCAGCAAGCCGAAAGAAAGAATAGAAATAAGCAGCTGAGCAACAGCCTTGCCTTTAAAACCAAGATAGAAATTGTGCACACCCAAAGCACCCAAGAAAATGGCTAACAGGCCTGCAGCAATCTTGTTACGAGAGCTTCTGTATGTGTTTGATGAATAATTAGACCCATAGTTAGAGTATGAAGATGCTTGATTGTACTGAGGAGTAGACTGAGAGTACTGACCATATTGCGGCTGAGCATTGTATTGCGGCTGAGCATATGAATTCTGATCATACTGAGTCTGACCATACTGTGGCTGAGCATTGTACTGAGTATGAGCACCATACTGGGATTGGTTGTTATATTGTGGCTGAGCCTGGTTATACTGCTGGGACTGATCATTGTACTGTGGTTGTCCATACTGAGTCTGTCCGTCAGAGCCGGAGTAATCTCCAGTTTGATTATCTAAATCACTCACAATAATCACACTTTCTCTCGTAAGAAATTTATTTTCTTAAAAACTGTATAATAAAAAATTAATAAATCAAAGCGTTATTACTAAAGATATTAAAAGATGCCCCGATGATTACTCACCGAGGGCATCTTATTTATAAGCTTTTAGTAGAAAAATACTTCTTTTCGCTCAAAAGCTGTTCACACAAAGCTGCGAGCTGATCGGAATCAGCTAAAGCACCTTCGATAGAAGTTTCATTCACGCGCTAAAACATCGTAATCTATAGCAAACGCGCCAAGCGAACGCAAATGATTTACTACTGTAGATTTTCCAGCTGCAATTCCGCCCTTTACCGCAATCCGCATCATTGTCATATATGAATTATAAATAATGCCCCAGCAAATAATTACCAGGGCATTGTTTATTAACAATAATTATAAAACACTAATCCTTTAACTCGGCACCATCAGCATCTTTGTGCCACTTACTTCCAGGCTTTGAGCAAAGAATCAAAATACCCTCAACCAATGCCCATATTCCCGTAATAATCAACAGGAACCCAAAGGAAAGAACAGAAATAAGCAGCTGTGCAATCGCCTTTCCTTTAAAACCAAGGTAAAAATTGTGAATACCCAATGTGCCTAAGAAAATCGCTAGCAAACCTGCAACAATTTTCTTGCGCGAGCTTACTAAAGTTGCTTTAGTGTTCTCCTCACTATTTCCATCGTACGAAGGGAACTGAGCATTTTGCTGGTTGTTTTCCAAAGTGTTCATATTTTAACCATCCTTTTAGTAAATACGATTAGTAAATACGATTGACGTTTTACATCATATAATCACGATTATTAAAAGAAAATTGATTGTACCTATATTTAATTACAAAACTTGAGTTATAAAATACTTGTCAAATATACTCAAGATACTCGTAAAACATTATGAACAACAATACGCAAGATGCCCCCGATGATTACTCACCGAGGGCATCTTACTGTTTTATTTACAAGCTTCTAGTAGAAAGTAGAAACTACTTCTTTTCGTTCAAAAGCTGTTCACGCAAAGCTGCGAGCTGATCGGAATCAGCTAAAGCACCTTCACTAGTTGCTTCAGAAGAATAGTTGGAAGCAACTTCTTCCTTCTTTTCTTCCTTAGCTGGCTTCTTTTCAGCTTCTTCGCTCTGACCGTCAGCAGCAGCAGATTCAGCTGCAGCCGCAAGTTCCTTAGCAGCGAATGCCTTGTGCTCTTCCCAAAGCTGGTGTGCTGCAGCATACTGAGCTTCCCACTCTTCGCGCTGCTGCTCGTAACCGACCATCCATTCGTTAGTGTTTGGATCGAAGCCTTCTGGGTACTTGTAGTTGCCTTCAGCATCATATTCAGCTGGCATACCGTAGAGAGCTGGATCAAAATCTTCAGAATTTGGATCTACAGCTTCAGTAGCTTGCTTCAAGGAGAGGGAGATGCGACGACGATCGAGATCAACGTCGATAACCTTCACGAATACTTCTTCGCCACCCTTAACAACAGTTTCTGGGTTCTCTACGTGACGGTTTGCAAGCTCAGAAATGTGAACCAAGCCCTCAATGCCATCTTCAACGGAGATGAACACACCGAACTGAACAATCTTTGTGACCTTGCCCTTAACGACCTGTCCAGGAACATGAGTGCGAGCGAAGCGCTGCCATGGATCTTCCTGAGTTGCCTTAAGGGAAAGGGAAATACGTTCGCGATCGAGATCAACGTCGAGAACCTCAACGGTAACCTTATCGCCAACCTTAACAACCTCAGATGGGTGATCGATGTGCTTCCAAGAAAGCTCAGACACGTGAATGAGACCGTCAACACCGCCGAGGTCAACAAACGCACCGAAGTTTACGATAGAAGACACAACGCCTTCGCGAATCTGACCCTTCTTAAGCTGCGAGAGGAAGGTTTCGCGAACTTCGGACTGGGTTTCCTCAAGGAACTGGCGACGAGAAAGCACAACATTGTTGCGGTTCTTATCGAGCTCGAGAATCTTAGCCTTAATCTTCTGGCCAATGTATGGAGAAAGATCGCGCACGCGACGCATCTCAACCAAGGAAGCTGGCAAGAAGCCGCGAAGACCGATATCAACAATCAAGCCGCCCTTAACAGCTTCAATAACGGTACCTTCAACGATGCCGTCTGCATCCTTAATCTTCTCGATGTCACCCCAAGCACGCTCATACTGTGCACGCTTCTTGGAGAGAATAAGACGTCCTTCCTTGTCTTCCTTAGTTACAACAAGGGCTTCAATGGTGTCGCCAACCTCGACAACATCATCTGGATCAACGTCTTTTTTGATGGAAAGTTCACGGGAAGGAATTACACCTTCAGTTTTGTAGCCGATGTCCAGCAATACTTCGTCGTGATCAATCTTTACGACTGTACCTTCAACTAAATCACCATCATCAAAATTCTTGATGGTTGAATCGACTGCCTTGATGAAGTCTTCTTCGGTGCCAATATCATTAATCGCAACCTTGGCGACTTCGTTATTATTCTCTGCCATTAGTTATTAGTGGTTTCTTCTTGGGGTGGATATTACTCGATATTTAATTATGTATTTATGCTACATGTGCATACTATGCACACGCTTTGTCGATTTTATATACAGGTATAGCCAAAATTTACGTTTTACTTCGGGCGTGTCGCATTTTATTTGCAATTAGCTGCTCGCTCAGCCATATCTACAACATTCGCCAGCAACATAGCTCGAGTCATCGGACCTACCCCACCAGGATTCGGAGAATACGCTCCAGCAACTTCTCGACAAGCTGAATCAACATCACCTTTTACACGATATCTGCCAGCCTCTTCATCAAAAACACGAGATACACCAACATCAACAAGAACAACGCCAGGTTTAATATCTTCAGGCTTAACAAAACCAGCACAACCCATTGCTGCAATTATTACATCAGAACGGCGCATAATCTCCTGAACATTCCGAGTATGAGTATGGCACAACGTAACAGTTGCATCTACTCCCCTGCGTGTTAACAGAAGACCAATAGTACGCCCAACCGTAATGCCACGACCAAGCACACAAACTTCCTTACCAGAAAGTTCAATACCATACTCATCAAGCAAAGCTAAAATTCCACGCGGCGTGCACGGCAAAGGTGTTGTAATATTACCGGAAATATGCGTAACAAGTTCACCCAAATTATATGGATGCATTCCATCACAATCTTTTGCAGGATCAATAGAAGAAATAACTTTTTGAGCATCAATACCTTTTGGCAATGGCAGTTGCACAATAAATCCAGTACAAAGAGGGTCATTATTTAATTTCTGTAAAGCAGCAAGAATCTCATCTTCACTAGCATCTTCTGGCAGATCGCAACGAATAGAATTAATCCCCACTTCTTCGCAATCACGATGCTTACCAGCAACATATTTCAACGAAGCAGGATCACTACCTACAAGCAACGTACCCAAACCTGGATTAATGCCTTTTTTATGTAAAATAGCAACGCGCGCTGCCAAATCTTTTTTAATTTTACTAGCTAAAGCCTTACCATCTAGCACAATAGTCATAAAAAATTCCTCCCAACTCGCACAATTCGTAAGGATAGGCTATCGTGAAGTATAGAAGATATGGGTCGACTAACAATTTTACGTGCGCCGACGCACCATTATCACGGGAGGAGTCACAGTGATGCGTACCGTTCTTTGTGCAGTAAAGAAGTTTGGAAAAACTGCCATAACATGCCTTATTGCTTCTGCAGTAATACTTGGATTTGCAGCTTGTGGAAAAACTGAGGAAAAACCAAAAGAAAAACCAAAAGCTGCAACAAATATTTCTGTTGTATCCACTGTTGACACCTGGGGTAGCTTAGCTCAAGAGATTGGTGGCTCTGACGTCAAAGTTGAATCAGTTATGACTGGTTCAGATACAGACATATCGTCGTTTAAACCTAGCTCAAAAGATTTAAAAAATATGCAGAATGCACAAGTATTAGTTACAAATGGTGCAGGCTACGATGATTGGGCAAACAAAGTACACCCAGCTAAAGCTGAAGTGCTTAGTGCAGCAGGTACTGTAGGAGCACTTAACGGAGACAATCCATATCTTTGGTTTTCTCACGATGCTAGGAATGCTATGGCATCTGCCATGACTGACACCTTCTCCAAAGTTTTGCCATCAAAAAAGCAAGCTTTTTCTAAGCGACTAGCACAATGGCAGGAAAAGGAAAAGAAATTAACCACCTACTTAAGTGATTTCTCTAAAGAAAATGGTAACGCAAAGTATGCTTCTACATCTCCTATTCTTTTCTGGCTAATGTCTGATGCCAATTTGAAAGATAGCTCACCTAAAGAATATGTTGACTCAGTAAATAACAATAATGAACCAGAACATTCAAGCGTTGAGGAGTTTCAGAAGCTTATTGAAGGTCGCAAAATTGATGTGTTGATTAGCGATAGCCAGCAAGGAAACGATGTTCTGAACTTGCTAAGCGGAATCGCAGGACGCAGCTACACGTCTACAGTACGAGTAAGCGAACTTATGCCAAAATACGCAGATCAGCTTGATAAATGGATTATGAAGATTTGTGACGACCTACATAATGCTGTAAAAGCAACAAAGGATATGCGTAAAGACATTGATGATAAAGAGCCTCAAAAAAAGCCAATCACTGAGAAGCCACATGTAGCAAAGAATACTAATCCTAAAAATTCTAACCAAGGTCAGCAAGATCCAGGCAAGTAAATTTAGGTGAATCTATAAACATAAAAATCCTTGTATTTTACAAATGCAAGGATTTTTTATTATCTGTTTTAAGCAAGAACAAAAGCAAAACATACAATAAATACGTAAGCAAATATATAAGCAAAAGCCCTTCTAACTCGCCGATATACCGACATTTAGAAGGGCTTAAATAATATGAACAATTAATATTTATTTATTTTGCATATCGCAAATCATTTTTTCTTAGATTTCTTGCTACGCTCTTCTAACAGCGCTAAAGTTCGCGATGCAGGCTCTTCTGGAGCTACAGTATGGTGATTTTCATCGCCTTCTTGAGGCTCCTTGTATCCAAGATTCACATCTAAAAGTCGCTCCGCCTCAATCTCATCAATCTTTTCAGACAAAGCAATTTCGGAAATTAAAATACTGCGAGCGCGAGCAAGCATTCGCTTTTCTCCTGCAGATAAACCATGTTCATCAACATCTCGCTGAGATAAATCACGAACTACTTCAGCAATATTGTTAACATCGCCAGTAGCAATCTTCTCTACATTAAGCTTGTAGCGTCTAGACCAATTCATCTCTTTTTCAACTATTGGAGTACGCAAAATCTCAAAAACTTTTGCAACTTCTTGCGCTCCAACAATGTCTCGCACGCCAACTTTTTTAACATTATCGACAGGTACGTTAATTTCTAAACCATCAGATGATAACACTACCAATCGTAAATATTGACGAGTTACACCTTTTACGGTGCGCTCACTAATTTCTTCAACACGAGCCGCACCATGACGAGGATAGACGACCATATCGCCGACTTGATATTCCACAGAACCCTCCGTATGCACAGAAAAACTCATAACAGTTTCCCATAAGGTCACGACTTGAAAAAATTTTCATATTTTTTTCACAATAGCGCGAAACACACGCGACTTACAGCAATAAAGCATGTATGATAGTCAGCATGAGTACAGTTACTAACATCAATGAAGATGCAGTCGCAGTTCCAGTCCGACAGGATGTATTAGCTGCGGTGAGCAATGCAGAATATTACAATCCACATGAGGTTCTTGGAGGTCACCTTGGAACTGGCAAAGGTGCCGACACTGTAACCGTCCGCGTATTGCGCCCTATGGCAAAGAAAGTTGTTATTCTTACTAAGAACGGTGAATACGAAGCTAAACACGAATATAACGGCATCTTTACAGCTGTTATTCCTGCAGTAAAGCATACAAAAACAAAGTCTTGGTCTGTTCCTAGTTATCGCGTTTACACTGTGGAAATAGACGGTTCTGAGTCCACAGATGATGATCCTTACCGTTATTTGCCTCAAGTTGGCGAACTTGACATGTACTTATTTGGAGAAGGTCGTCATGAGCGTCTTTGGGAAGCATTAGGCGCACACGTCAAAACGATAACAGATTCATGGGGACTTATATCTCCTGAAACTGGAAAGATGGTAAAGAAAGTTACTGGTACTGCTTTCTCAGTGTGGGCACCAAATGCTCGTGCAGTACGCGTAGTTGGTAACTTTAATTACTGGAATGGTCGTCGCCACGCTATGCGCTCACTCGGCTCTTCTGGCATTTGGGAACTTTTTATTCCAGGAGTTACAGCAGGAGAAGTATATAAGTACGAAATTCTTACACAATCTGGCAATTGGATTATGAAAGCCGATCCAATGGAGCGCTCTCATGAAGTTCCACCAAACACAGGATCTGTTGTTGTTGATTCTGAGTTTAAGTGGCACGATACTGATTGGATGGATGAGCGCGCAAAAACAGATGCTCACAATGGTCCAATAAGCATTTACGAAGTACAAGCTAACAGCTGGAATCGCGATTTGGGTAATTATCGCGAACTTGCTGATCATTTAGTTGATTATGTGCAAAGAGAAGGCTTTACTCACGTCGAGTTTATGCCGTTGACACAATATCCATTCTCTGGATCTTGGGGATATCAAGTAACGGGTTATTATGCAGTAGATTCTCGCCTTGGCTCCCCTGATGACTTTAAGTACTTGGTAGATAAACTCCACAAAGCAGGCATTGGCGTCATTATGGATTGGGTTCCAGCTCACTTCCCTAAGGATGACTTTGCACTCGGTCGTTTTGATGGCACAGCATTATATGAGGATCCTGATCCTATGCGAGGCGAGCATCCTGATTGGGGTACTTACATCTTCAACTTTGGTCGTCATGAAGTTCGTAACTTCTTGGTTGCTAATGCTTGCTTCTGGCTTGATGAATACCATGTTGACGCGTTGCGCGTTGATGCAGTATCCTCAATGCTTTACTTGGATTACAGCCGTGAAGCAGGACAGTGGAGACCAAACATCTACGGCGGACGCGAAAATCTTGAAGCAATTGACTTCATTAAGGAAGCAAACGCAACTGCATATAAGAATAATCCTGGCATCATGATGATTGCTGAGGAATCCACTGCTTATCAAGGCGTAACTGCACCAACCGATATGGGCGGCTTAGGATTCGGCTTGAAGTGGAATATGGGCTGGATGCACGACACTTTGCAATATCTTAAAGAGGAACCAATTAATCGTCGTTGGCATCATAACGAAATTACATTCTCAATGGTTTATGCATACTCTGAGCATTATGTGTTGCCATTAAGCCACGATGAAGTTGTGTACGGTAAGGGTTCGTTACTTGGAAAGATGCCAGGAGACGAATGGCAACAGTTCGCAGGATTGCGAGCATTGCTTGCATACCAGTGGTCTCATCCAGGCAAGAACCTTCTGTTCATGGGTGGAGAAATTGGACAGTCCAGCGAATGGAACTTCAATACTTCGCTTAACTGGAATGAGCTGCAATGGCCGTTCCATCAAGGTGTGCAAAAGCTTGTTGCAGATTTGAATACTCTATATAAGAGCTCTCGTGCATTCTGGAGTCAAGACTTTACTCCTGATGGTTTCCAGTGGCTTACAAGCGACGATTCCGATCACAATACTTTAAGCTACATGCGTATTGGCGACGACGGAGAAGAAATCGTTGTAGTAGTAAACTTCTCAGGTCAAGCTTGGCAAGACTATCAGGTTGCGTTACCAAAAGACGGACAGTGGGAAGAGATACTCACAACTGATGATGCAAAGTATTGCGGATCTAATATTCACAACGGCACATTCACTGCTACTGCTGCAGAGTATCATTCTCGACCATACTCTGCAAGAATCACTGTTCCAGCGTTAGGTGCGGTATTCTTGAAGCCAGTACAACACTGAAAGGTCTTTTTAAAATATGCTAAACGCTCCATCAGCTAGCGTAAATGCTCGTACAATTCTCGTTGTTGAGGATGAGCCAGATCTTGCTACAGCAATTGCACAACGCATTACTGCACAAGGCTGGAGAGCAAGAGTCGCTACAGATGGAGCGTCTGCTGTTAGAGCTGCCGAACAACTAAAACCTGATCTCATAATTATGGATATTATGCTTCCTATTATGGATGGGATTGAAGCAACTCGACGAATTATCTCCAAAATGCCTGTTCCTATCCTCATGTTAACAGCACGCGACGCAGAAGCCGATAAAATTGTTGGCTTAAGCGCAGGCGCAGATGATTACATGACTAAACCATTTTCGCCACGTGAGTTAATTGCTCGTTGCGCAGCATTGCTGAGACGCGTAGAACGCGCATCGCAAATAGCAAAGACAATGGAACATGAACGCACAATTAATTTTGGGTCACTTATTATTAGACCTCGTCAAAGACTTGTAACTTTAAACGACAAAGAGGTACATTTTACACCAACTGAGTTTGACTTGCTCGCTACTCTAGCTCGTCATCCTCATACTGTATTTAAGCGTGAAAAGTTACTTGAAGAGGTGTGGGATTGGCCGGATGCTTCTGGAACTCGCACAGTAGATTCACACATTAAGTCTTTGAGACATAAAATTGGATCGGAATGGATTCGTACTGTACACGGAATAGGATACGCATTCGAGCCACCTATTAGTGATTACGACAAAGTTCTGCAATCACAAGTTTCATAAATAATTATTACTTTCATAAATAGTAAATAATTATTACTTTCATAAATAGTAAATAATTACAACACTTTAGCTTCGGAAAATTCGTAAATGGTATTAGAAAATAAAATAGATAATGCTAATTCTGAGCAATATAAAAATACTAAACAACGTAATTTATTAAATAAAAACTCAAATGCTCAACTTAAAAATAAGTCAAAAATGCGATTTACGAATTCTTCTGTAAAGCATAATTATCCAAATCGACCTGTCGGATTTTTTTCATCTCTAAAAATTGAACTTTCGGCAATTATTGTTTTTGCAACAGCAATTGCTTTCGTAATGGCATGGTTTTTACTTAAAACTGGTCTAAATGGCTGGATTGCAATGCCATTAACACTTATTGTTGCTCTGGGAATTACATACATTTTTTCTAGAGGACTTACAGCACCACTTCGTCAAATGAAAAATGCTGCAGAAGCTATGGCTGACGGCGACTATTCTGTGCGAGTTGCTGTAGAAAATCGTCGTGACGAAGTAGGTAAATTAACTCTTGCATTTAATGAAATGGCAGAAGAACTTGAACATGCAGATCAAATGCGTAGAGAGCTTATAGCAAACGTAAGTCACGAACTGCGCACTCCTGTTTCTGCTTTACAAGCGATGCTTGAAAATCTTGCAGACGGAGTTGTTGATCCTACTCCATCTAATATGGAAGCTATATTAAACCAAACTCATAGACTTGCTGATCTTATTACTTTCCTTCTTGATTTATCTAGAGTTGAAGCAGGCGCGGAAAGCCTTAATATAACTTCATTTAATTTCACAGACTTTATTGACGAAATTATCGAACCACTAGAAATAGCTGATTCAGGTCATAATCATAATATTGAAGTTCAAATTAATGATGAGATTGAATTAACAGGAGATCAAGCTCGCCTTTCGCAACTTTTTACTAATATTATTTCTAACGCTCTAAAACATTCAGACGATGGAACTCGTGTTCTTATAAGTGCTCATATTAATCACAGCCAAAACTCTGTAATATGCAATGTTGTGAATTTCGGAGAACAAATTCCTCAAGAAGATCGCGCCGATATTTTCAGAAGATTTGTTAAAGGAAATCAGCGAATTGGCACAGAATCAGGAGGAACAGGATTAGGATTATCAATTGCTCGTTGGGCTGCACAATTGCACCATGGAACTGTAAAAGTAGTAGACGATAAACGCGGTCCGAACTTTGAAATTGCGCTTCCGCTAAACTATAGCAATACAATAGCAAACTAACATTTGTAATTTGCTGTACGATTATCCTTATTGCATACACATGCTAAAGAAAAGCATGCTAAAACAGTAATTCCACTATTCTGTAAAGTTGAAACGCAGCTATTCATAGTTGAGCCAGTAGTTACAATATCATCCAATACAATAGCTTTGTACTCGCGTTGATTTTCAAACTTTTGCTTTCTCAATTCTTTAAAATCGATGCTAAACGCCTTAGAAATTCTGTTAGACCTTCCGCGAAAACCGGAAGTTTGCACTGATTTCGCAGTAATTCTAGCATCCATACTTACAATATCTAAAACGTATGCTCTAATGCCACTATTACACAATCGTTTAGCAACACAATTTGCAACAGGCAACATATGCTTACGTCCACGATGCCTTGATGAATGCTTAGACGACGGGACTGGTATAACAAATATAGGTTTTTCACTTATATAACAAGAATGCGAGCGCAAAAATTTAGATATAACTTCTACTACTAAATCGCCAATAAGTTCACCAAATATTTTGTCACATGCAATATCGAAATGATCCTTCCACAATAATATTGAGCGGCGAACAACCGTAGAATACGAACCACACGCGTAGCGATATCCACATACTGTTCTGGCAAATGGTGCACGTTTCCAGCATTGCAACGCTTTCTTGCAGTTTTCACACAATATATAATCTGGAGTATCACAGCCTGCACATGCGCGAGGCAAAAATAAATTAAATAAAGCAATCGCTACATTCTTCCAACTAGCAAAACGCCAATTTATAAAATCAACATCCTTGTTTTCACATACACCACAAGGTACAGATGCGTGACATGCTAATCCCCCATGAGATGTCACGCTTCTATACTTCTTTTTGTTTTGGTGGTTTATAACCTTGCGTCTCCCAACCATAATGACAGCATATGCGATAGCTTATTGGCTATGCAAATAAAAAATGTTATTGTGGATAAAAGGTATCTTAAAATGAAAAATTAATAAAATTCTATATTTCTAAAATATTAAGTACCTTATTACAAAGCTCTAAAGTATCCGAAGGATTACTTACTTTAATAATTAAAGCTCCTGTAAAGGCAGTAGGATAATCGTTTCCTCCAGGATACATACGATCGCCAATAAAAGTAATTTTTTCAATATTAACATCACAATATTGAGACAGCATTCGCAAAGCTTGAGCTTTATCGTCACCGCGCCTGTATATATCGATGCTAGTATCTCCTCCAGCGCGTACAGCAAAATTAGGTAAAGCTTGAGAAATGCTTTGTGCAAGTTGAGCTTTCAAACAACCGCTAGGATCCCAAGTTTTTTTATATTCAATAGGAGCTAGTTGTCCTAGTGCCGAAAAAGTAATTTGACTACCGCGGTTCTCTATCTGTTCTCCCCACAGCATTGGATCGCCGGGTTCTTTCCAAACGCCTATATTTTTTGCACACTTGTGTATTGCATCAATAACGCATTGCGCTTGCTTAAAATCGATAGTATGTTCATAAACAGATTGCAATGACATGTCATTATTCACACGATAATAACTAGTTCCATTAGTGGGCATTATGTGAATATTTTTAAGATTAGTGCCAATAGTTAGCATATTTAAAATTTGCTTCTTAACTAACTCTAAGCAGCCACCTGTTATTACAGCAACAGGAATTATATCAATCAGCTTACTTAATGATTCAGCCATCGATTTAAGCATAGGTTTTTTAGAACATGCCAGTGTGTTATCTAAATCAAAAGCAATAAGAGACGATTTAGCAATGCTCAAGTCAAGATTAAACTCATTCCAATCATGCACTATTGGTTTGAGCATTACAAATCCTCCTGACTTTTAAAACCATATATACAGTATTCTATAGTGTGAGCGTATTTCACACACCGCATATTAATTATTTACATATTATTGCCCTAGCCTTCTCGTAAAGTGGAAGCATGACAGGTCTAATTTGGGAAGAACGTCACTATAGAAATAGGCATGGTAGAGGTCTTAGGGCACCAATATTTGGTACTCGACTTCCACAATATAGAACTGCTAGCGGAATGTTTGATGCCATGGTAGCAGCTCAAATTAGACGCCTTAACAGTGCTTGGCAAGCATTAACTAAAGACGTTCAATTCGCGGTAGAAGATGTGCCGCCTTCGCAACCACTGTTATGGGAGCAAAACCGCAGAATACTTTCGCAAGCTTTTCCAGCTAGCCGTGGTATGCAATCTAGAATTGTATTGTATAGGCTTCCGCTATGCACTCATGTAAGCAGCAGAAGTGAACTTCAATATGCTATCAGAGATGAGCTTGTGCAATGCTTAGCAGAACTATACGGTCGCAGACCAGAAGAAATTGATCCAGATTGGGGTTTGTAAACAATTTTTAAATTAATTAAAATTATTAAGTATTTTAATTAATTTATAGTCGCTTATAGCAATATTTTTATTCGTATTATTGCACAATATGATTGTCAGTTTTAACGTATACCTTCATTTCTTGCGGTTCCAAAGATTGCGCAGAAAGCCAAGAAATACCTGCTATACCAGCCTTATCGATTTCATCTTTATGAATACGGGCAGACAAAGCAACTTTGCTATGCGATTTCGCAATAAACATAACTGCATCGTGCGAAATTTCTGAAACAGGAATTCTTAAAGATGCATTCGCAGGAATCGTTACGTTTTTTGTAGCAGCTAATACACCATTTAAATCAAATCCTTGCAAACGCACAGCAGTATCTTTATCACTTGAAGAAGAAAGGTATAGAGCTGTTTCATTAGCAGAAACAGGCGATACAATTGCGCCACTACCTTGTACGTTAGATGGTGTAATAAAAGCTACATCTGATTGATTATCCTTGCCATCTTTAGTAATGGACATCATTACTTGAGTAGGAACATCTCCACTTACGCTCAAAGCATTAGCATGCTCCGGAACTTTTCCAAGATCGACAACTTGCAAATGGTGTGCTTTTAACGTCAAATTCTTTACTTCTTTAGAACCTGTATCATTCATCCATGAAAGCGTTACATTACCATCTTTATTTGGCCATACATATAACTTAGATTGATCGCCTTCACTAATACCTGAAAGAATATTTGTATTAGATTGAGTGCTTAATTCATGAACAATATCTACACCTTTTACAGATAAGCCACTCATATGAATGACTTTTACAAATGATGCTATAGGTGTCTGCTCGCTTTCAACTTGCACGTATAATCCAGAAGTCTTAGGAGAGGCAGCAGCAAGATCAAAATATGCATGAGAACGAGCAGGAACAGTAGAAGCACTTCCTGTAGAAAGATTTAACTGATTACTGCCATGCTCTGCAGACCAAGCTCTAACACGAACAACAGTGGATTTTGAAGCAGCATTAAACGCTTCTAAACGAATAGAAATTCCATCAGCAGATTCCGGAACTAGGAATGTCTGTTTCATAGACGGCATTGAACAGGTAGTTGCAGATAAACCTTTTACGTCACCTTTAGTAGCCCATGAAACCATGGAAGCAGATATTCCAGTGCCAGATCCAACTCGTGACAAATGTCCTTCTAGAACTTGAGCGTCATGATTTACATTATTGTTAGCAATAAAAGCTGACGTATCATCATCAGTTGATTTTGAATTCAACGTAATAGATTGATCATTGTTATCTCGTATGTTACGCAAGCTAGAACTATACACATCTCCAAAAGCACCATAACGAGCAGAAGATTGTAAATCGCCTTCTGATTCGTTATATTCGCTATCACCATATTGAGTCAAATCTGGAAGAGACAATCGAATAGGACAAATAGTTTGCAAACGAGTAGAACCAACACTACTTATAACGCCACTAGATGGAGTATTAGGATTGTCTACAAAGTGAGACATTGGTAAGCATAATGCAACAACACATGCAGAAGCAATAAGTATTATTGCACTAAAAATAGCAAGTGAGACAATACTGACTATTTTGTTCTTGCGATTAATATCTACATCCGCATTTACTTCACCATGCTTAGAGCCCTCATGAGGATTTTTATGCCAGTTCATCTAATTCCTCCTCATGCCTGTCATCTGAACGTTCTATCATTGCATGTCTGCCAAATCGAGGCACGGCAACAATACAGTACAGCAGTAATACCATAGAAGAAACAATAATCCAAGGAACTCTCCACGCAAGAGGCCTAGATCGATAATACGGAGATGTAGAAGACAACGACTTAGAATCAGGCACACCATCAAATCTGCAATAAGTTCCTTGCGGTGATGAAACAACCAATTGTGTACCGTCAGAAGCGTTAACGTGTGCAATTAATTGTTCAGTAGCTTCTTTGTTAACATTACTCACTGTTTGCACAGAAGGATGTAACAATTGTTGTATTGACATAGAAGTTTTATGGGAAACCTGCTTATTTTCTGAACTATTAACAATATAAATACCGCCAATTCCAAGTTGCTTTAACGTTGAAATTGCGCCATTATCTGTATGAGATAACAATTGTGCTGAGGCACGATATATTGCTTTATTGCTTGATGAATCACCAAACATTACTTGTCTAACACGAAGTGCTGGAGATTCGTCTATTGCATCTCCCTTAGATGTTCGCATAATAGAGATTGACAAATCATGGCTACTTTGAGCTCTTAAAGCAAGTATTCGCCGAGTATCGTCTTTTCGCAAATAATCAGAAACAACCATAGGGAGCTCATTGTTATTTGCGCAAATAGATGTAGCAGGTCCGCTCAATACAGCAAAAAGACCCAAAAGAACCGCCATAGTCAACATGCTACTTGCAAGAACAGCGCGTGCTATGCGAATTATGCGCTGCAACAATTGTGCCGCAGAACGACGCATTGCAGCACGTCTACTTGCACGAGTTTTATAGTTATCAAAAATTTGAGACTCAGATTCCTTCGAAGTACGTAGTGGCTCAAAGCGTCGAACAGCTTGACCGGCAACCATGCACATACAAGATAAAATGCCGACAGTAGATAATGCGACTCCAGGCAAAACGCTTGCAGCAACAGGTCCTGAAATATCGGATGCAACTACAACACGAGCGGCAATAAGAGATAACAGCATTCCGGAAATAATCACAACCCACATCATTCGAGAAACTCGCAAAGCAAAAGGCAAAGTTAATGACGTAACAGCCATAACAACAGCTAGAATTGCAAAAATTACCATTATTATTGTTCTTAAGCTCATCAATGGCATATTAATTTCAACATTAGGAGAAGCCATATTAAAAGCGTGCAACAAAACATCAGCGTAATCGCTTACGCGTGGAGCACCTTGCACACTTCTCAATGGCAAAGCCATACTAGAGAACAATTGACGCCACATTCCAGATTCGCCATATCTAATAGCACTTCCTATTGTAGGAAGCAAAACAATTATCGATGGTATAGGCATAAGCGCGAACATAATACGATGAGAGCGCACCATAATAAACGACGCAATAAAAATAACAATAAGAGGCAAAACAAGCTGCGGTTCTGCAGCTACTGGAACCATAAAGCATAATGCTGCGCATGCTGCACATTGAGTGGATTTAACAGGACGCACAGGATCTTCTGTTACGTACATTCCAACAGCATGGAACGCAAAAGCAAATGCTGCAGGCAAAAATGCCATAGTCATTAACATTGGCAAATCACCGCGTGCAAACAAACCAAAAGCAATAGCAATCATAGTCCAGCAAATACCAGCGCATACACGCACAGTATCCGAGCGCGTAAATACGCCAGCAAGAGCCCAAAAACTTAAACACATAGCTGGAGCAGCTAAGAAGAACATTAATGTGACAGCCAATAACGGGTTAGCACCAACCACAATTGATGCGATTGCCCAAATACTTAGCCATGGTGCTGGAGGAATTGCAGGTCCAAAACCATCATCAGGAACCCATGCACCAATAGCAGAATTCCATAGTTGATTGAAATCTGCACCCGTTGGTAACCATTGCTGTGCATTCCAAGAAGCGCCACTTAAAATTTCACGCCATGGAGAGCCATATAAATTCAATATGACTGCAAAAAGAAGAAGAGACGCAAGAATAACAGCACTCCACCTACGCAACACTCGAATATGCAAATGCCGCTTCGCTAGAGGACTCAACAGCACGAAATGCTGTTGAGCTTGGAAAGCAGAACTACGATCACGCCAACGTGCAACTTGATGACGATCTGCGATAAGAGGAACAAGTCGTTTTAATGGAACACGAGTATTCCTTGCAACCCTTCTGCGAGCAAAAACTGCTCTAGGTAATTGCATAATAGCAAGCCATGGCAAAAGCAGACGAATCCACGCTATATAAGGATGTTTAGCAAACAGCGAATGCAAAGCGCCAACGAAACAAGCAGGCAAACTAAGAATCCATATAAGAGGCCACAAAAAAATACTAATATCAGTGTATTTGTAACGCTGCTTAGCTACGAGAGAAGCTGCTACACCATACTTAGATCCTGAATTATTATGATTTCTAGCATCACCGTTACGAGTACGGATACCTTCTAACCTTGCACGCCTGTGTGCGATACGAGCTGAAGGAACTACAACAACACGACCTCCAGATAGACATACTCTACGACAAAAATCTCTTGATTCGCCAAAAGTTGTCATCCATTGTTGCGTACCGCGTAAAGTCTGCCATGCAGTTAATGTGACTAAAGCACCTGCTAGCGATACTGCATACACATCTCCACGCCCATCATACTGTTCTTGATCTGGCTCGCCGTCAACAGTAAGAGTATGAACACCGTGACGCCAAGCATACATTCCAACGTTGTGCAAGATATTTCCTTGCCAATCAACTTGTTTAGCTCCCAATACTGATGCAGTCGGAGTATTGCGCCAAGTTTCACGCAAATATTCTAAGCAATGGAAGTCTGCAGGACGAGAATCATCATGCAAAAGCCATAATGCAGAAACTCCTGCACAAGGCAAAATCTTGCGCAAAGATTTTTCTATTGCATCTCCAAAAGAATGAGCATAAGAAATGGGAATAATAATTATGTGTACAGATTTATTTTCACTATTGTTTACGCGAGTATTATTTACGCGATTAGTATTTGGTCTATATTTTGAATCGCTATCAATTGCATTATTGGAATCGATATTATTAGCATTCTGCAATAATGATTTCCTAGTATTAATTGCTCCCGCAAGCTTAGATGAATTAATTTTTATTTGTAAATTCGTTTGCATAGTCTGCTTTACTCGACTAGCACAATCGACTATTACTAAAGTTCCAGGAAGAATTGATTGACTTAGTACTGCATGTAACGTATCAGCATAAAAACGAGTATCTCGCTCCACACACATCATTGCCATAATGGACGAATCCACATCATGAGGATGCGCATCTTTCGCAGATGACAGCACCTGTAAAACTTCGTCTTCAAATGTAAGATTATGAGCGGTTATCGAATCCATACTTACCAGTTTACGCAGGGGGTATGTATCCGCCAAAACACAAGTCGTAATTCTAAATAAATTTATACATATTTTATTAATTATTTTTGCTCATATTAACCAGTATGCTTCATATAAATTTAATTAGAATATTTGCGTAAACTTATTAAAATTTTCTTTAAAATATCAAATAATATTCAACACAACCAGATGTCATAAATCTCACTGCAGCATGCTATAATTACACGCTATATGTGTCCATTGAATATTGATTTATTTGATGACAAAAGAAATGATATTGCCACAACCTAAAAGGTTACTCATTATTGAGAAAGAAGGTACGATGACAACTTCACGGTATCCTGAAGACATGCGGTACCAACCAGGCGAAGATTGGAACTCAACTCCTCATCATAGTCTTGGTTATAGAATGATTAACCGCACGCGCAAGATACTGTGCATGTTTGTTATTTCAGTACTTACATTCTTTTCAACAATCATAGCTGCAGTGTGGTTAGATTTTTCTTCTGCTGTAAGTAACAGAGTCATAAACGTTATATCTAAAGATCCAGAAGCTAATCAAACACTTGATATTAACGCAGGCAAACCAGTAACTTTTCTTGTTTTAGGTCAAGATTCTCGAGATGGGAATAATCAGAGCTTTACACATGACGGCGAAACTGGTGATCATCAGTCAGATACTACTATGGTAGTTCAAATTAGCGCAGATAGATCATACATGAATATCGTTTCTATTCCACGAGATTCTATGGTAAACGCACCAGCATGCGACACTACAAAAGGACATATTCCTGCAAGAAAACATGTGATGTTTAATTCAATTTTCGCCTTAGGATATGCGCAAGGTGGAGATTTAGCTTCAGCAGCATCATGCTCGTTAAAAGCTGTTAATTCACTTACTGGTTTAAATATTCATCATTTTATAGTCGCTGATTTCAGTGGATTAAGCAATATGATTGATGCAGTTGGTGGAGTATCTGTGTGCATCCCAACAGCAACTCGCGATGCCTATACGGGCGTGAATTTCAAACAAGGAATGCAGCATCTTAATGGTCGACTTGCTACTCAATACGCTAGAATGCGTCACGATACAGCAAGCGATGGCTCTGACATAATGCGAACAACAAGACAGCAATACTTGATTAAACAGCTTTTACATCAAGCACTGTCTAAAAACTTATTTACTCAGACAAGTGAGCTTTACCAGCTTGCAAAAGCATCGTTGGGAGCATTGAATATAAGTGAAGGCTTGGCAAATCCTACCACTTTGGTCGGTTTGGCATTAAGCATGCGTAAATTAGATTCTTCACATATTTATGCTCGTACTACTCCTGTTATTCCAGATTCTTATGATCCAAATCGTGTTGTGTGGTCTGATGAAGCAAACAATATTTGGGATTTGATGCGTGAAAATAAACCGCTATCGCTAAATCATAAAACTAACGGCACTAACAAAAAGAATGCAAATAATTCGTCTAAGAATACGAATAATCAAGACAATGAAGATACGGATGACGATAGCAATATAAACGAAAACGACAAGCTTAATAAAACTACAGATCCAAAGAAGATGGGACGTGTTGATCCAAAAACAGGATTAATAAAAAATTCTCAAGGACAACTTATTGATCCAAATACTGGAGGAATTGTAAATCCTGAAAATGGAACTATTCACAATCCACAAACAGGACAATACGTTGGCTTTGCAGACAAGTATGCAAACAATGTACTTTGCGCTGTGCCTAGAAAAAAATAAACACTTAAGCAAGATGTAATCTATGAATATATAATGTACGAACATAAAATTTATATATTATGTATTCATAGTCATTGAAGATACATGCTTATTTTGGAGGATGAATGAATTCGAGATTGTATGAGGACCCTTCTGAAGATAATATAAACCCACCTATCTTCACTCCTTCTCATAATAACGATTCATCTAACTCGAACGTGCCTCCTAGTTTCACTCCAAAACGCGTAAAAAGAGGCAAAATAGAGTCTAATGCGCTTCCATCACAAGCGCCGTCTTTTGCGCCTACAACTCAAAGAACAAGAATCTTAAAAAGTCCAGAACAATGTTCTTCTAGACCTGTTTCTTACACATCGCAATTGCAACCAAGACCAGCACCGCGCACAAGTTCTATTTCACAAATGCGTATTCCAACAACTATAAATAAAGCAGTTGGAAGTACAGCAAAAATACTACCGCACAAACCGCACAGAATTTTACATGCATTTATTGCATTTTTTGTTGTTCTGGCAATAGGTGTAACTGGTTTTGGGGTATATTCATGGAACTGGGTTGACTCAAGAATTAACCGCACTACTTGGCTTACTAGTACTCCTAGCACTCAAGGCAAAGCATGGCTTATTCTTGGTTCTGATCAACGAGAAGGCGAAGAAGCTAAAGAGATAACAGGATTTAGAACAGATACTATTCTTGTATTGACAAAGCCGAGCAATGGTCACAGCTCTCTAATTTCTATTCCTCGAGATTCTCTTGTTTCTTTAAATGGCGAACAAGTAAAAATTAATAGCGTTGCGCAAGCAGCTGGAGATAAAGCATTAACAGCAGCAATAGAAAAAATTACAGGTCATCGCATTGACCATGTTGCAGAAATACGTTTTGGCGGTCTTACTAATGTTGTTAACGCTATAGATGGCATTGATTTATGCTACAACCGTACAGTAAGTGATAAGTTTAGCGGGTTAAATTGGACTTCTGGATGCCATCACGTTGATGGGAATACAGCGTTGGCATTTTCGCGAATGCGATACGCAGATCCAGAATCTGATTTTGGACGAGCTGCACGTCAACGAATGGTTATTGCATCTATTATGAAAAAAGCATTAGATCACAATACCTTATTGAATTTTGGAAAAGTAAAAAAACTTGCTGAAACGGGACTTGCTTCAGTTATTTTTGACGAGAAAACCAATCCAGGAACATTATGGGAAATGGCTCAAGCATTCAAAGAAGCAACTGGGCCGTCAGGCATATCTGGAACAATATATTGGACGAATCCTGATTATCAAGTTCCAGGAGTTGGTTCATCCGTGCTTCTCGATGATGCTAAAAACTTAGATTTATTCAACCAACTTGCATCAGGAACTCATAAACCTGGATCAGTTGGAACTCTTGCAGAGCAACAATAATTTCGAAGTATTGTTGTGTAAACAACACTTTAATTAGATACCACAACTTAGAAAGCACTAAACTCGTATCTTTTAACCACAATCTTGCATAAGTATTGCACAAAAATCAAAAATATTGTCTCATACATTTATGAGTAACAAATCTAATACAGGAATGTCTACAACTAAAGTACTTATGCATGTACAGATGACAGCGAGTATAGTTCCCATATTCGCTCACGTAGCATTGGCTATAATGGCATGGATGCAAGATAATTGGATGATGCTAACCATGATTATTCCAAGCATTATGATGTACATAGCAAGTCTTATTCCACAAATTTTTCAATACATATCTGAGAAAAATTCTGTTCAAAATGTTCAACAAAATCAGCAAATTCAATTATTAAACACCACGCAATCGTCAAATAACGTAACTTATAATCAACAAACTGTAGAAAGTTTGCCAGATACTATTACACCAGTAAGTTTAGAAACATTACTTATGAGAAGAAATGCAATTTCTAATACGCAACATCACTGGAAAGAAGTATTGCAAACATGGTTAAAAAATGCAGGAACATACGACATAAAAAACAAATCCAATAGTATGAAGGAAAATCTAAATACAAATATTTATAACTACTTGCCTAATTCAAAAACTAAACACCTTATAGCTCCACTTGGAATAAGTAATAATGGCTACTGCTATTTAGATTTAATTAACAATGGGCCACATGCTTTAGTTGCTGGAACAACTGGTTCTGGTAAATCAGTACTTCTTACGACTTGGTGTTTAGCTTTGGCTTTTCAATACGGTCCGCAGCAGCTACGGTTTGTTTTTATGGATTTTAAAGGAGGAGCAACTTTTGACATACTATCTAAACTCCCACATGCTATGGGAAATGTGGGAGATTTAAATCTTAAACACGCAATACGCGCTCTAAAAGGTCTCGAACTAGAACTAAATAGACGAGAAAGACTAGTAGCTCATCATGGATGTAATAATATTGCACAAGTAACCCCAGCTGAACCTTCATTGCTTATTGTTATTGACGAATTTCATGCTCTAAAAGATCAACTTCCCAACTACATGCCTCGTCTTATACGAATTGCATCAGTAGGCAGATCTTTGGGAATGCATATTATTGCTGGAACTCAAAATCCACTCGCACAAGTAAGCGCAGATATGAAAGCTAATATTTCTATTAATATTTGCTTGAGAGTTAGAGACGGAATACAATCGCAAGAATTATTAGGAACAGCGCATGCAGCTAGAATAAGCCCAAATACGCCAGGAGCCGCATATTACAATATTGGAGAAGGAGTAGAAGCTTTGCGATGTGCTCAAAGCAGCAATCCTGCACATTTAGTACGAGCAATACAGTTAGCTGGTAGATTCTGCCATCATGATCATTCTCCAGAATTATTTAGCAAACCATTGCCGTCGATTCTTTCAGCAAAACAACTTGCAGAGTATTCAAATAATTACAAATACAAAAATTCGGAGCAAAAAATATCTCAAAGTTTACGTACTCAAGAATTTTATACGAAGCATATTATTATTGGGTTGCAAGACGATACCATACACTTATATCCTGCTCTATTACCAATTCACCTTGGAAATATAGCTGTTATTGGTAGTAGGAAACAAGGCAAAACAACAATATTAAAAATAATTTCTAAAACTTTAAACCTGCCAATATATTCAGGAAAATCACTATATGAACAAAACATTAATAACATTTACAACGAAAATACGCCAATCATTATTGACGATGCAGATGAATTGCTTGATCCGCTAAATACTAAACAAACTGCTATTGCTTTTCAAAAAAGATTAAATAGTAAACAATGCCCAGTTATTATGAGCACTAGCACTTCTCGCTACTTACGTTTACCTGAGCAAGCACCAGTAAGGATAATATTTCCAACAGGAGATGTGGGCACAGATACAATGCTTGGAATACCTTCTGCTTTATCTAAAAGTTTTGATATTGAAGACTATCAACTTCCAGGACGATGCGTTTTAATCACTCCAGGATCAGCAAGTTTAACTCAAATAGTGCACCTAGAATAAAATTATCTATAGTGACGCATCTTGATTTTTACGTGCGCGCATTGCTCGACGCTTTAGAGTTCTACGCTCATCCTCGCTTAATCCTCCCCACACACCGTAATCTTGGTTAGTTTCTAATGCGCATTTTAAACACTCTGTTGCAACATCACATGAGCGACATACTGCTTTTGCTTCTTCAAGCTGTTGAACTGCTGTACCAGCACTTCCAAGAGGAAAGAACAGTTCAGGATCTTTGTCACTACATGCTGCTGTTGTGCGCCAATCAAACGAGTTGCTCATGAATTATTATCCTCATTTCTTACCTACAACGGTGAGCTTTAGAAGTTCCCCTGAATGTAAGGAAATCATGAAAAGAAAGTTTTTTCAAGGTATTTTGCATCTTTATTAGCAATTTTAATTGTTCCTGTACTTTTTACACTAAATGTATAACATTTAATGCACGTTGGAAAACAATTTTTACTAAAGCTACTCAATACCAGATACGCGCAATTTAATGTCTAACACTACCCTAGTTCCGCCCTCTCTTCGAGGAGACCAACGAACTGTACCACCAAAATCGTTAGTGACAAATGTGTTTATAATCTGCGTTCCAAGGCCAGAGCCAGATGGTTTAGCCATTCCATGAGAAGACTCGCTATCTATACCATCTCCATCATCTTCAACGACAATATTAAGATTGTCTCCGCCCCTACCAACTGCAATACGAATATGACCTTTTTCACGACCTTCAAAACCATGTTCAACTGCATTCGTCACTAGCTCAGTTAAAACAAGAGATAATGGTGTAGCATCCTGAGCTGCTAATCTGCCAAATTTTCCAACAAAATCAATATCGATATTTTGATTCTGAGATGCCAACTCAATTGACATCTTCAACAAACTCGAAATAACTTTGTCAAAATCAACAATTTCGTCAGCAGTTTGACTCAAGCCTTCATGAACTAGTGCTATAGTTTGCACACGACGTTGAGCTTCCTCAAGTTCTTTTCTAACTTCAATAGATTTTGTTTTACGAGCTTGCAAACGCAAAAGAGCAGAAACAGCCTGTAAATTGTTTTTTACGCGATGATGTATTTCAGAAATAGTGGCATTCTTAGTACGCAATTCTTGTTCGCGCCGCAAAACTTCAGTAACATCACGGCATAACACTACAGCTCCAACACGATTATTTGGACCCCACAGAGGCAAGGAGCGCATGGAAACTATAGAATGGTTCGCTTCAAGTTCACAATCTACATCAGCTTTTCCAGTTAATACAAGAGGTAAACTTTCGGGAACATTATCGTTCGTATGCAACAACCTAGTGCCAAATTCGCTTAAATATTCACCTTGCATAGTGTTTAATCCGCCAAGTCTGCGGAAACAACTAATGGCATTAGGGGAAGCATAACGAACTATTCCATCGTCTTCTAGCACAATAAAACCATCGGATACTCGAGCATTATGTCGTTGATTTAATACAGATTCACGATATGGGAATTGTTCACGAGGAATCATGTCAAATAAAGTCTTACCAGCATTAATACTTTCAGTTTCATAACGACCATTAGATTCACGCGTTGCCAAATTAGTTTCGCGCATAACCAATCCAAGAGTTTTACCCCTATGACGAACTGGAGCATAAACGTAGCATACAGTAGCTCTACCAATAGAACGTAAGGTCGAAGAGTGGAAACTTGTCTCAGATTTCATCGCCTCATTAAGCTCAGGTACTAAAGAATCATCTAATTTTTTACCTAACAAATCATCAGTACGCAAAGTAATAGCTGTTGAAGGACGACATTGTTCAGCAACAACATAATCACCGTCACCATTTTGAATAATCAGCAGCAAATCTGCGAAACTCAAATCTGCAATAACCTGCCAATCGACCACCAAATGGTGAAGCCACTCACGATCACTGTCATTAAAATCAGGACGAGTAGCAAGAATGTTAGAAAAATCAGCCATAATGTAATAATATATCGAACTCACAGAAAATTCTGTGAGGTATGTTGTTGTTTTAAATAAGAAAAGCCGCTCCTCCTCAATTAAAAGAAGAAGCGGTTTAATAATTTATAAATTACTCTTTAAAACTAGAAACCAAACTTAGCAGCAGTTTCGCGCAAAGTTTCAGCAGAACGCTTCAAAGCAGCCAACTCACGATCAGAAACTGGAGTGTTTAGACGAGAGTTTACACCATTGCGATTAAGCAATGTTGGCACAGACATGCACACATCAGAAATGCCGTGGAAGTCATCGAGCAAAGAAGACACTGGAAGAATGCGGTTAGTATCGCGAAGAACAGCCTCAACAATATCTACACCAGACATAGCAATAGCATAGTTTGTTGCACCCTTACCGTTGATAATCTTGTAAGCAGCGTTAACAACTTCCTGATGGATTTCTTCGCGCTTAGCAGCATCAAGTGGCTCATGACCTGGAAGAGCGTTCCAATCGCACATTGGAACACCACCAATGGTTGCAGAAGCCCACAGTGGAACTTCAGAGTCACCGTGTTCGCCAGCAATGTATGCGTGAACGTTCTTAACATTAACGCCAGTGTGCTGAGCAATCAAGAAACGAAGACGAGCGGAATCAAGGTTGGTACCAGAACCAAACATTTGGTTTGCTGGAAGACCAGAAAGCTTCATAGAAACGTGCGTAACAACATCAACAGGATTAGTAATCAACATGTAAATTGCGTTAGGAGCAACCTTCACAACGTTCGGAATGATTGACTTCATGATGTTGATAGTGGCACCTGCAAGCTCCAAACGAGTCTGACCTGGCTTCTGGCGAGCACCAGCAGTAATCACGACCATGTCAGCATCACGGCAAATTTCCACATCGTCAGAACCGGCAATAGAAACTGCAGGATAGAAGCTAGAACCATGCTGCATATCCAAAACTTCAGCTTCAACACGTTCCTTAGCAATATCTTCAAGCACAATCTCACGCGCAACACCACGCTGAGCAGCAGCGAAAGCGAGAGTAGATCCGACCGCGCCGGCACCAATAATTGCAAGCTTAGTTGGCTTAACCTGCGAACTCACCATGAGCAAAAACCTCTTTTCAACAACCTATCACACCCTTATAAGCACACAAAATACCACGATTTATGCATTACTAAGGGCTGCTCTCACATTAAGAGCTTTTGGTATGAACACCTTTACTCTAATCGCACCACCGGAATTTATTATTACAACGCTACTTTCATAAGTTTTGCAGCTAACGATGGTCCAACCCAAGCAATAAGTTCAACCCCCGAATCTACATATTCTGCTTTTTCAACTACACCATTTTCACGAACTTTTGATAATAATCCACCAAACTCGTACGGCAAAGTTACATCTACACGAACACGAGGAGACGGTAACAATTCTTCTAAACGATTGCGCAATATTTGCAAATTTTCGCCACTAAATGCAGAAACAATAACGGCATCAGAATAAAGAGAAGAAAAACGTTCTCGCGCAGCATCACTCATCATGTCTGATTTATTCAATGCCATAATTTGAGGTATATCTTCTACACCAGAAATATTAGCGAGAACTTCGTTTACTGCATTAATTTGCGAAATAGGATCTGGATGCGAACCGTCAACTACATGTAAAATAACATCTGCTTGTCCAACTTCTTCCAAAGTGGATTTAAATGCTTCAACTAGTTGAGTTGGAAGTCTGCGAACAAAACCAACAGTATCTACCAAAGTATAGCTTCTACCATCTTGAGTTTGAGAACGACGTACTGCAGTATCAAGAGTTGCAAACAGTGCATTTTCTACTAATTCTTGTGATCCAGTAAGGCGATTTATAATAGACGACTTGCCAGCATTCGTATATCCAACAACAGCTACAGTTGGAATATCTTGTCGTCTACGAGAACCACGTTTTACATCGCGCGCAGGTGCCATATTCGCAATATCGTGACGAAGTTTAGAAATACGATTGCGAATAGCTCGACGATCCATTTCGATTTTAGTTTCGCCAGGACCTCTAGAACCAATACCAGCATCTCCTGCAGCTCTACCACCAGCCTGCCTAGAAAGAGCAGCACCCCAGCCTCTTAACCTAGGTAGCATATATTGCAATTGAGCAAGCTCAACTTGAGCTTTACCTTCACGGCTTGTAGCGTGCTGAGCAAAAATATCCAAAATAACAGCAGTGCGATCGACAACCTTAACTTTAGTCGCATCTTCTAAAGCTCTACGCTGGCTAGGAGGTAAATCATCGTCAACAATAATCGTATCCGCATCATGCTGAGCAACTACTGCTGCAAGCTCACGCGCTTTACCTGAACCAACATAAGTTGCAGCATCCGGCCTATATCTTTGTTGCAACATGCCATCGCAAACAACAGCACCAGCAGTCTGTGCCAACGCTGCAAGCTCACGCAACGATTCTTCAGCTTGAGCAAGAGTTCCTTTTGCGCTAGACCACACTCCTACTAGCACAACGCGCTCAAGACGAAGCTTTCTATACTCAACTTCGGTAACATCTTGTAATTCGCCAAGACCAGCTACTCGCTTTAAAGCATTACGAGATTCACGCTCCTGCCAAACTTCATCATGCTTTTCACTGTCAGAAGTAGTGTCTAGAAGCACATCCGAATGAGCATAAAGCACTGCATTATTGGTGAGATTATGCTCATTCATATTATTAGAATCATTTTCGAGGGAGGAAAAATCGTTTGAATTAAGCACATCATCTCGCCCGGATGCCACATTACTATCCGCCAACTGTCCCTCCTCTATTTCATTGTAAATAGCGTTTTACAACGTTTGTCTTATTATGGTAACTTGAGACGACAATATATGAACACAACATATATGTATGATATGTAAATAAAGATACAATAGAAAAAAGTATATTAATAAATCTAAATTTATAGGCGAAATACGGTATTTTTGAGCGAGATCATGGACAGTCATCAACAATTTAAACAATACGATAAAACCAAATCACCAAAATCAGAAAAAACGCAAAAAATCAGTGGCGAACAATACTTTTCTGCAACACCATCATCTTGCGATGAGCGAAGAACGTTACATGTAACTTTGAGAAATCATGAAACTGTTGTACAAGTTTCAAACGGAGTATTTAGTGCTTCTAAGCTTGATCTAGGCACGTCTGTGCTACTAAAACATGCTCCAAAACCACCGGAAAATGGCAAATTCCTTGATATTGGATGCGGATGGGGGCCTATCAGCATTGCAATGGGCTTAGAATCTCCAGAAGCTGAGATTGTAGCTGTAGATGTAAATGAGCGCGCGCTAGAGCTTACTGAGCTAAACGCAAAAAACGCTGGCTTAAAGCATATTCGCACTTCTTTAGTAGATGACGCTTTAAAAGAAAATAATACTTTGGAATTTAATAATTTTGATCTCATATGGTCCAATCCCCCAATTCGCGTTGGAAAAGAAATGCTGCACGACATTTTGATGACTTGGATTCCGCGTTTAAAAGTAGGAGGAGCAGCTTACTTAGTTGTGCAAAAAAATCTTGGCTCAGACTCACTTATTCCTTGGCTTGCTGAAAATCTTGGCGAAAACTACATAGTTGAAAAATATGCAAGTTCTAAAGGATACCGAATTATAGAAGTAATAAAAACGAAATAATAAAACGTACTAATACTAAAGAAGTACTAAAAAGCAAAAATCTACGAAAAGAAATATACACTATGAAATTCGACTACCCTGCTGAGCTTCCTATTTGCGCAGCACACGACGAAATAATAGAAGCAATTAAGTCTTCACAAGTCGTGATTGTTTCCGGACAGACTGGCTCCGGTAAAACTACGCAAATCCCAAAAATGGTGCTTGAGCTTGGAAGAGGCGGAAGAGGTAAGCAAATCGTGCACACTCAGCCTCGCCGTTTAGCTGCACGCACTGTTGCTGAGCGAATCGCAAACGAAATGGAAGTAAAACTAGGCGAAGAAATCGGCTATCAAGTGCGATTTACCGACGAAAGTTCACCTAAAACAAAGCTTCGAATTGTTACTGACGGTATTTTACTTGCGCAAATTCAGCGAGATCCTCTTCTTACTAAATACGACACGATTATTATTGACGAAGCTCACGAACGCAGTCTTAACATTGACTTTTTGCTAGGATATTTAACGACTTTACTTCCGCAAAGACGCGATTTGAAGCTGATTATTACTTCAGCAACAATAGATTCTGCAAAATTCCGTGAACATTTTGAGCAAGCTTTACACACAAAAGTTCCTGTTATTGAAGTTTCTGGACGCACTTACCCTGTGCGAGTTCTTTATGAACCACTTGGATCCGCTCCTTCACTTATGCAACACGTCCCCGGCTTTGCAGACATAACAATGGATGAGGAAACTGTTGCAGAAAGCCAATCTAACGAAAGCAATCGAGACGATATTACAGATGAAGATATGACATCTGCAGTAACTCGCGCATGTGCTCAATTAGTGATTCATTCAAACCACGAGCAAGGCGCGCGCGACATTATGGTTTTCGCTTCTGGCGAGCGCGATATTCGAGAGTTTGAAGCAGGATTACGCTCATATTTTGGCACTCGAGCAAGTGATATGAAGCGAGCTGATGCTATTGAAATAGTGCCGCTTTTTGCGCGTCTTTCTGCAAAAGATCAGCATCGAGTATTTGAACATCACTCTCATCAACGCATTGTTATTGCTACGAACGTTGCTGAAACTTCGCTTACTGTTCCTGGGATTCGATACGTTGTCGATCCTGGTTTTGCGAGAATTAGCAGATATTCTAAGTCTGCAAAAGTGCAAAGACTTCCTATAGAGCCAATTTCTCAAGCGAGCGCAAATCAGCGTTCTGGGCGATGCGGACGAATCGCGGACGGAATTGCTATTAGACTTTACTCGCGCGAAGATTACGAAACTCGCCCTCGTTTTACCGATCCTGAAATTTTGCGCACTTCTCTTGGTGCAGTAGTTTTGCATATGCTTTCGGTTGGTGTTGCTAAAACTGGCGAAGATATTACTAATTTTGGTTTTATTGATCCGCCAGACATAAAAGCTGTAAGCGATGGCTTTAATGAGCTTAACGAGCTTGGCGCAATAAGTAGAAAAACAGGTTTCATCACTTTAACTCATATTGGCCGCGAGCTTTCTAAATTGCCGATTGACATTCGTTTAGGACGCATGATTATTGAAGCGGCGCGTAAAACAACTCCGAATACTCTTGCAGCTGTGCTGGTAATTGTTGCGTTTTTGAGTTTGCAAGATCCTCGCGAGCGTCCTGAAGAACAGCGTGAAGAAGCGAATAGACTTCATAATCGTTATGCGGATGAAACAAGCGATTTCTTAACTGCTTTAAATATTTGGGATTATATTTTCCAAGCAGACGGAAATATGAGCAATAATGCTCTTCGCAAACTTTGTAAAGCGGAATTCTTCCACTTTTTGCGTTTAAAACAGTGGAAAGATTTAGTTAATCAACTTCAAGACTTGTGTAAAGAGTTGCATTATAAAGTTGGCGAGCCTATTCCATCTAAAAGAGTATCTTTGGAAATTCGTCAGCTTCCTAATAATCAACAGGCTGCTCACAGCTTGTGCTGCTCTTGGGATTCGCAAGGAATACACTCGTCGATGCTTGCAGGATTGCTTTCTATGTTGGGAATGCAAGTAGTGCGTGAACCAAAAGCTTCAGATTTTGCTAATTTGCATGGATCAGCAAAAATTCGAGCTATGAAACGCGCTCAAAAAATGGCTAAAAACGACTATCAAGGCGCACGCGGAGGAAGATTCGCAATATTCCCAGCTTCATCTGTTTCGAAAACAACTCCTTCATGGGTTATGTGTACGCAATTAGTTGAAACATCTAGACTTTGGGCAAGATATTGCGCACAAGTCGATCCTGCTTGGGCCGAGCCTCTTGCTAAAAATCTTACTAGAATCACGTATTCTGACGCTCATTGGAGTGCTTCTAAAGGTGCTGCTGTAGCAAAATCTAAAGTATTACTATACGGATTGCCTATTGTTCAAGATCGTACAGTTCAATGGACTAGAGTTAATCCTTACGAAGCTCGTATGATTATGATTCGTCAAGGCTTAGTTGAAGCAGATGTGCAACAGCGTTTTGCACACGATGAGTTTATTGTAAATAATCACAATGTGCTTGAAGATGCAGATAATCAAGCAAATCGCACTCGTCAAATAAGCGAAACTGTAAACGACGAAGATTTATTTACTTTTTACGACACTCGCATTCCTCAAGAAGCAACTACTATTGCAGCTCTTGCAAAATGGTGGAAAGATAACCGCGAAGAAAATCCACACAAGTTAGACTTTAATCCCGATGAAGTTGAACGTTTACAAACTACGCAAAGTACTGATTTAGCTGACTATCCTGACCATTGGGATACAGTTGGTACAGATGGTCAGATTATAAGGTTGCGTTTAAGTTATGTGTATGATCCGGCTAATCCTTTGGACGGCGTAACTGTGCATGTGCCGCTTTACGTACTTTCGCGCTTAACTCCTGAAGAATTTACTTGGAATGTTCCAGGTTTATTAGATGAGCTTATTATTGGCATGATTAAATCTTTGCCTAAAGCTCTACGAGTACAGTTTGTTCCAGCTCCTGATACTGCTCAAAAAATTCGCTCTTGGATTGACGAACATTACGACGAGCTTCCTGGGACTGGAGAAACAGAAAGCAATATAAAAAGCGAATGGCAAGATTTTAGAGAAGTTTTCACTAAAGCTGCAATTTGTGTAGTTGGAGCGCAAATACATCCTGAAGTTTTCGACGAGGAGCAAATAAGCAGACTCTCACCATACTTGCGCATGACGTTTAGTGTTGAAGAGAGAAAAGCTAACGAAAATCGCAATAAACCTGCAGGTCGTAACAAGTACTCTAATCGCGTAAAACCTACAATTCTTGGAACAGATAAGTCATTAATTGCATTGCAAAAACGCTTTGCAAAAGAAGCTCAAGAATCTGCGCGGGCGGTTGTAAATCGTAAAGCAAGTAAAGCAGCTCAAGCTGGAAACGTTGTAGAAAGAGCTGATTTATTGCACAAATCAGGCGCTACAAATCTTTCGCGCGCGCAAATGGTATGGCAGGGTGCGCTAAACATGTTGCATTTAGACAATAAGCGTATTACTTCTCGCTGGCTTGGCGCTGAATCTTTAATGCTCGCATCTGCACCTTATTCAACTTCTAACGCTTTAGCAGAAGACTTGCAAATGGCTGCAGTAAAACGACTAATTGCGAACACAGATAATATTACTGACGACAATTTATTACGCGAAACTGTTGCCAACATTTCCGAAATATACGAGGATACGGTATACGATGTAGCTCACGATGTGATTGCTATATTAAAGCGTGATGCGGAAGTTAGTAAAGCTGTTTCTGGCAAAGCAGATTTGCCTTTGCTTTCAGTGTTGCAATCAATCCGCGAACACACTGCAAGTCTTGTATACGAAGGGTTTATTGCCAAAACTCCATCTGATTCTCTGCCTCGTATTGAACGCTACTTGCATGCAGACGTGATTCGTCTTACTAAAGCTAAGGCAGACAAAAACCGTGACGTACGTTGGTCTTGGCAGGCAGATGAAGCACATAAGCTTGTAGTAAAAGCTCAAGAAGACGCTCAGAAAATCCCATCAGGACCAGCACATGACGAGTCACAAATAATCGCTGAGAAATTACGTTGGATGTGCGAAGAATTCTATGTATCTCTTTGGGCGCAAGAATTGGGAACTGCATATCCGATTAGCATACAACGCATGCGAAAGATGATTGGCGGAAGGTGAAAGCTGTTTCGCATATATGCATATATTTTTTCTTAGCGCTTGCAATGTTGTAAACAATATTGCTCATAACGTTGTAAACAAACTTTATTTGCACAGTTGCTAAGCTATTGCCAATTATAATTCTATTGCTTTTGCTTTTACTATTATTTTGGTCTTATTCTTGATCTTCGTTTACTTCAATTGCATTGCTTTCTTTAGTAATAAAGTTTCTGAATGTAAATACGATAATCCCTAATAATGCAACAGCAGCACACATAAGAGATATGTTTGCAAATCCAGACGAAATACCAGAAGCACCCGTTATAGAATTTCCACTCAGCATGTTTTTATCTAATATTCCGTCAAAAATTACTACACCAACAGACGCAGAAACACTAATAACTAAATCATTCATTCCGCACCCTCTGCCAGATTCTTCAACTGGAAGAGATGAAAGAATTGTTGAGGCCAGTGGAGAATACACCATTCCACAACCTGCATAATAAATGCATGCACACAAAGCTATAGCCAAGAATCCAGAATTTATTAATACTGCAATACCAATCCATCCGCAAAGTATAAACAATATTGCTAATAATAAACCTGTTTTTCTTCCTATACGACTAATTATTAAGCCTGAGCATGAACCGAATATTGCAGCAACAATAAAAGCCCAAACTAAATAAGAAGCTACTTGTGAAGTAGTCATGTTATACAAAGTTTTTCCAACTCTATTGAACAGTGGGCTTATGCAATAATTTGTGAAGTATATTATGCCCATCAAAATTATGCCAGAAAGCCAACGAATATTTTTAAAGAAAGCTGGTGTAACAAACGGCTCTTTAGCTTTACTAATGTAAATACCAAAAATTATAAACAATATAATTGCTGAAATAAGCATCAACAAGTTTCTGTATGAAATGAACAATGTAAGAGATGCAACAGCAAATCCAAAGACTGTAAAACCAACAACATCAATTTTTTTACCATTGCCGTTTTTTGTTGGTAAATAATGCAATAATGCCGGCAATATTAGAATAGTTAATGCTGGAATTAAGAATAAATATTGCCAAGCAATAGAGCTTAACAATCCCGCTGAAAATACTCCAATACATGCAGAAAGCTGGTACGATGCTGTAAATAATCCGAAGAAGATAACTTTCAAATCATTTCGCAAATATTTCGTTGCAATTACTAAGAATGATGAACCTGCTACTTGTTCACCAGTTGTTTGCATAATACGAGCAGCAATAACTGTCCACAAATTTGGCTCAAAACAAGAATTAGCTACAAATCCAAAAACTGAGCCTATAAACAAAGATGTTAATCCAATAGTTACTAGCTTTTTTAATGACACAAAGTCGCCTAAAGAACCGTAAATAAAGCATACAATTCCTAAAATAATGCCAGGTAAACCAGTTATAAGAGGCGCTTGATCAACAGCTTTCACATCTATACCAACTTGTTTATAAACAAGGTTGAAACCTTGCAAGCACAAGGTGCTAATAATATATGTAATAAGCAGTAGTATTAACGCACGAACAGCAACCTTATCGCGCTTTTCTGGGTCATCATAAGGATCCACAGAAGAACAATCAAATCGTTTAGTCCCAATCATCACCGTCTTACTCCCCTACAACAGCCTAATAATTCCAAATATTTATGCAGAAAACTACTGCAAATAAATCAATCTGCCCTAACAATCTAAAGTTAATCGCAACAAATTCTTCGCGCGTAGCTACTCAATCGGATAATTCTACAGTTTGATAGTTACAATCAACAATAAAAGTTAGGAACAATTTTAAAAAATAATCACAATAATAAAATGATTCGCATATCACTTATAATGTAACAAGCTAAGTAGGAGGAAACATGGTGCAGAGAAGAAAGAAACATGATTCTATTCATGTCAACCTAAATAGTGAACATAATAGTGGTGCTCATCACAATAAAAACAACAGTTCATTAAAGCATAAGTTTTACTCCAATAAAATTTTACGAAACATTATTATTGCTGTCATAGGCATTGCTATTATCATTCCTGTTGTTCAGTGGATACGTTGGGAACAGACTGTTTCTAATCTTCGCAACAAACAAGAACAACTTGTGTCACGCTTCGATTTTAATCCAGGCAATATTATTTCTGATTCTCAATTTTTTGACGATAACGCAATGAGTAAAGACGAAGTACGCAATTTTATACGCAAAAAAGGAGCAAAATGCACTGGTAAAAATTGCTTAAAAAATGCGTACTTTAATACTCACACTATTCCTGCCGATTCACTATGTTCAAAGTATCAAAGTGTAAGCAAAGAATCTTCTGCAGACATAATATACAAATCAGCAAAAGCATGTCATATCAGTCAACGAGTATTACTTACCATGCTGCAAAAAGAACAACATCTTGTAACAGACACTGATCCTAGCGATTTCCAATACGAATCAGCTATGGGATTAGATTGTCCAGATGATTCTCATTGCAACCCACGTTTTGCAGGATTCTTTAAACAAGTAATTGGTTCCGCAAGAAGATATAGATATTATCTTCTTCATAACGATCAATATAACTACCACCCTAACACGATTAACACAATTCAATATTCGCCAAATAAATCATGCGGATCTAGCAATGTTTATATCGAAAATAAGGCTACTGCATTGCTTTATATCTATACTCCTTATCAGCCAAATATAGAATCGTTAAAAGCTGGATACGGCGAAGGAAATTCGTGCTCAGCATATGGAAATCGCAATTTTTCATTGATTTATTCTGCATGGTTCGGAGATCCTCGCAAATAATATTCGTTAGATCGACATAGGAATACAATCTCGGTGTATAAGCGTCGAGGTACACTCAAATGTCTAATTTTTGGCACAATTGGTTAAAGATTACAAATTGACTGCTTCTATATTTAACAAAAACAACAAAGACTCACTTACTACAGATTTAATTTTTAATGCGAAAGTTGATGATAAGTTTGTTTTAGGCAGAGAATCATGGTGGAAAGAAGTATTAAAAAGTAAGGATTTTGGCTATAACGCTAATTAATTTAAATAATCATTAAAAATAAGCCTCACCAATACAATATCAAAAGATTAGTATTCAGCGCATGAAAAAGATTTGATAGCGTGCAAGCAAAGTAATACAAAAATGGCCACTAACCAATCAGCCCAACACGACTGCAAGCTAGTGGCCACTAACAAATATCGCCTACTCCTTAACCATAAGACTACGAGCAATGTAAACTACTAAGCCAATAAAGGCTACAATAGCGCCCATCATAAGCAAGTTAGAATAACCTGCACCTAAGCCTTGGATTCCAGCAAAAGAGAATCCTTTTAGCAAGTTTCCGCCAAAGAAACCGCTGAAAATGGAAATACCGATTGATGCTGTAACATTCATAACTAAATCATTCATACCGCATCCACGACCCGATTCTTCAACAGGCAATGCGCTAAGAACCGTTGAAACGATTGGCGAATACATAAGTCCGCAACCAGCGTAGTAAACGCATGCGCACAAAGTTAGAACAAGGAATCCGCAATTGATGAATACAGCAGCTCCAACCCATCCAAGAATCATAAGAACAGCAGCTATAATAATGCCAGCTTTACGTCCAATGAAACCGATAATTGTTCCAGAGCATGTTCCAAACACTGCTGCTACAACGAATGCCCATACAAGGTAGGAAGAAACTGCCTCAGTGCTCATATGATACAAAGCTCCACCAATAACATTGTAAATTGGAGGCATGCAATAGTTAGTAAAGTAGAAGATGAATATTAAGACAATGCCCGAAAGCCAACGCTTATTCTTAAAGAATGCAGGAGTTACAAACGGGTTCTTTGCCTTCATAATATAGCCAGCAAACACAACAAACAGCACGATGGATCCAAGCAACAATCCCCATGCCTTGTACGAGAAGAACAAAGTCAGCAATGCAACAGCAATACCAAACACTGTAAAGCCAAGCTTATCTATCTTCCCACCAATACCATTCTTTGTAGGCAAGCACTTAACAAGAACTGGCAAGAACAGAATAGTAATTGCAGGAATCAAGAACAAATACTGCCAAGCAATAGAGCTAAGAGCACCAGCAGCAAAAACGCCAATAGAAGCAGAAAGCTGATAAGCTGCAGTAAAGAGTCCAAAGAAAATTACCTTAAGATCGTTGCGCAAATACTTAGTTGCAATAACAAGGAAGGAAGAACCTGCTACCTGCTCGCCAGCGGTTTGTAAAATACGCGCAATAATAACAGTCCACAAGTTTGGAGTGAAGAAGAAGTTTGCAATAAAACCGAACAAGGATCCAACAAACAGTGTTACAAGTCCGATTGTTATGAGTCTACGAAGCGACACAAAGTCACCCAAAGAGCCGTAAATAAAGCACACAATGCCTAAAACAATAATTGGCAAACTCGTAATAAGAGAAGCTTGATTAGGAGCACCAACAGCTTTACCAATCTGATCGAATACCAGATTAAATCCTTGCAAACACAATGTTCCAAGAATAAAGGTTATAAGAAGTAAAATTAGCGAGTAAATCGCCACTTTGTCGCGGGTTTTTGGATCCTCGTATGGGTCTACCGCGCTAAATTTTGCAATCTCAGTCATAATAATCCAATCAATTAATATTTTTAGTTTCTACATTGGTAAATAAGGCACGTCGTATATTGCGGAAAATGTTGCGATTTACGGCGTGTCGAACAACAAAAAGCGGAGCTAAAACTCGTAAAATCCACACTCATCCAGCGATTTTTGCCAAGCCAGAAATGCGCGTCATAAACTCGTTCAAGAATCGTGGAACATCAACACCAACAGCAACTTGCATTGTTTTAACAGGGTCATTCAAGCGCGTAACATCACCAATTGTGCGTCCACGAGTTGGGCCTTCAACATCTACCTGCATGTTGATTGGTAGAGTTGTAACAAGCGTTGGGTCAACAGCAACTGCAACAGCCAACGGATCGTGCAAACCGCAGCCACCAAGGTGTGGAGCCGTTGTTTCATATGCCTTAATGTAAAAATCGGTCATATCTGCAAGGAACTTGCCAGCCTTTGTACCAAGGTCACGCCACTGTTGCGTTTCCTTATAGGTAAGCAAGGTTTGCAAAGTCACATCCAAACCGACCATTGTTACAGGGGCGCCAGAACGGAATAGGACGTCTGCTGCATCTGGATCTTGGGAAATATTTGCTTCCATCCAAGGAGTTACATTTCCATGAATTGTAAGAGCACCGCCCATAAGAACAATCTTACCAATTTCATCTTTGATTTCTGGAGCCTTATGCAATGCAGCAGCAATATTTGTCATAGGACCAGTTGGAACATAAATAAGATCCTTGCCATAAGTCTTAACTGAATCAATTATGAAATCAACAGCTGGCTCAGACTCAGCTTCACGCTTTGAATCTGGAATAACAACATCGCCAATACCATTGTCACCGTGAATGAATGCAGAAATAGGCAGAACTTCAAACGAATCTTTCTTGCTCGCATGCGGCAAACCACGATACACTTTAACTTCTGGATGTCCAAATAAATCTGTTATAGCAAGAGCATTACGAACGCCCTGTTCCATTAAAACGTTGCCATACGTACCAGTAATACCGATCAGCTCAACCTCAGGGCTACCAAGAGCATAAGAAATTGCTAAGGTATCATCAACACCAGTATCCAAATCAAGAATAAGCTTCTTCATGTGAACTACCTTTCTGATTACAAACTCGCTACATCAACAGTGATGCAGTAAGCCATTCTGTTTATTTCTAAGTTGCAACAAACTAGTAGGCGTCAACCTCATCGTTTTATGCTTCACAACTCAAGAATTCTATCTCTCTATAATTCAAAATCAACCCTTATAAACATATGTTTAGATTATATTTTTGCGGCAAAATAAAACGCAATTATTCGCTAAGCTTTTAGCTTGTTTTAATTTAGATTACAACACGAAATAAATCAGTGGTTTATGCCTCGAGATACACTTAAATGCCTAAAAATTGGCTTTGATTTGGCTGCAGATTTTACGAAGAATGGAAGCGTATGTCTACCTATTCCTCACAACTTAGCGAAGAACAACAAGCTGTTGACCGAGCTTATAGCCGTCTAGATGATTTGCGTAGTACTATTCGCGCGCGCTTAGACGCTGTGCGCGCGTCAGGTTCGCACGGTTCACCAACACAGCGCACAGAGCGCGACTCATTCGCAACCATGTACGAAGATCGTCTTACACAATTACGAGCTGTTGAAGATCGTCTTGTTTTTGGAAGACTTGATAACACAGAAGGCATTAGGCGATACATTGGTCGCATTGGTTTGCTTAGCGAAAACCATGATCCTATTCTTACAGATTGGCGCGCTGAAGCTGCACGACCTTTTTATGAGGCAACCCCTTCGCATCATGGCGATATTGTTATGCGTCGTCATATTACACTCCGTTTCAGAGACGTTATTGGTGTTGAAGATGAAGTACTTGACATACATTCTGATGAAATAGGAAAAGCTTCACAACAAGGTACTCTTACTGGTGAAGGAGCACTGCTCGCATCTTTAGGTTCTCGCAGAACCGGCAAAATGACTGATATTGTTGCCACTATTCAAGCAGAACAAGATCGAATTATTCGCGCTCCTCTTGATCACACTATTGTTGTACAGGGAGGTCCTGGCACAGGAAAAACAGCTGTTGCTTTGCACAGAGCAGCCTATTTGTTATACACTCACAGGCGCAAACTTGAGCGTTCAGGAGTTCTTATTGTTGGTCCAAGTTCGGCATTCTTGCGTTATATTGATCAAGTACTCCCTTCTCTTGGTGAAACAGGTGTAGTAAGTAGAACTATTTCCGACTTAATTCCTGGAATTTGTGCTACAGATGAAGATTCTCCATACGCAGCAAAATTAAAAGGAATGTATCGTATGCGAACAGTTATTGCGAATGCAATTGCCGCTCGTATTCGCGTTCCTAAAAATCTTCCAACAATTCATGTTGGAGGATTTAGTATTCCTCTTCTAAAAGAAGATATTGAGATAGCTCAATCAGATGCTCAACGGACTCACCAGCCGCATAACCAGGCACGAAATACTTTTATAAAAACCGTGCTCAGCATATTGAAAAATCGTTATTTGGAAAAACTTGATTATGTTCCAGATCAAGCTGAATTAAACGATATAACTTCTCAACTTCGTCTTGACGATAAACTGCGCATTACTTTAAATCTTGCATGGTTACCTATGACTGGAGAATGGCTCATTGACCAACTTTTTGCTAAACCTGACAAATTACGCACATACGCACCTTGGTTAAGCGACGAAGACATTAACTCACTTACTAGACCAAAGGGCAGCCCGCTTACTCGTTCTGATATTCCATTACTTGATGAAGCTATGGAATTGCTCGGTCCTGATCCAAAACTTGACGCTCAAAGATCTGCAGCACAAGCAAAAAAACTTGAAGAACAACAATTTGCAGCTGACACTTTAGCACAAGCTGGTATTGGAAATGGCATAGTAACTGCCGATATGCTTCTTGATAATCTGCAAGGCGACGATGCAGGAATGCTTGCCCGTAAAGCAGCTTCTGACCGCGAGTGGACATATGGTCACGTAGTTGTCGATGAAGCTCAAGAGCTTACAGCAATGGATTGGAGAATGCTTATTCGTCGTTGTCCTTCACGCTCCTTTACTATTGTTGGCGATGTTGCACAAACTTCTGCGCTCGGAGGAACTCACAGATGGCAGAAGAATATGAATTCTCTATTTGGAGAACCAAATTGGGATCTTTACGAGTTAACAATTAATTATCGAAATCCTAGTGAAGTTTCTGAAGCAGCAAGCAAAGTTGCAACAGATTCAGGATTATACATTTCTACTGTTCATGCAGTTCGCTCAGTACCTGATTCACTCGTATCACAAACGGTTGAATCACAAGATGAACTCGATACTGCACTTGCAGAATCTTGTACAAAACTATTCGAAAAATTTGTCTCTGATGATGGTAGTGGTCGTATTGCAATCATTACTCCTAACAGTATGGTTAGCCATGCTAAAAAGGTTGTAAATCAAGCATTAGAACATGCATTACCTGAAAAATTATGGAATCAGTTAAACAAACAAAATGCCGATGATTGCCAATGCAGCGTTTGCACAGCTGAGGAAGTAAAAGGTCTTGAATATGACGCTGTCATAGTGTTGCAACCTTCTCAGATTGAGCAGGAAGCAGCATCTAGACTAACTGCTGCAGCCAATCTATATGTTGCAATGACTAGACCAACTCAAAAATTGCATATAATACGCACTGCAGATGACGCAAATTTTGAGAAATAGAACTCAAAATAATGCAAAAGCGCAGGGAATAGATATTCTGTAACAATAATCGATAAAATTATTATTTTTCTGTTTTACTGCGCTTTAAATCTTCAATGGCATGTTCAAAATCTTCAAGACCTGCGAAGTTTTGGTACACACTTGCAAAACGAAGATATGCAACTTCATCTAATTCACGCAATGGCTTAAGAATAGCTTTGCCAACTTCTTCAGATGTAACTTGCGCTAAACCTCGTGCTCGCAAATCAGCTTCTACTCGCATACCAATTGTCTTTAACGCTTCAGCATTAATGGGACGTCCTTGACATGCTTTGCTAACACCGGCAACAACTTTTGCCCGATCAAAAGGTTCAATAGAGCCTGAACGCTTCATTACAAGCAACTGAGTTGTTTCCACCGTAGTAAATCGATTACCACAAACTTGGCATTCACGTCTACGGCGAATAGAGTAACCATCTTCACTGATACGAGTATCTATAACTTTCGTATCAGAATTCTTACAAAAAGGACAATGCATATATTCAGCATACTAAAAAATAGCGAAAAACTACATAATATTATTCACTTTATTCAAATATTTCCGAATATTATACGATTTTATTGTCCATAATCCGAAATACTCCATAAAACACACTGAATATTACATCATCATTTTCAGTAAAACTTAGCTCATCAGTTTCAATTTCAAATATAGTAATATTTTCCCTTCTCATATTTCCCCCATTTTCATACTATTTGCACTCAATCAACTATTGAGCATCATTTAATGGAACATTAATAGACTGTCCGATAACCAAATCTTCAGAAGAAAGATGATTTAAAGCCATTAAACGCTCTACATTATCTGATATATCACCGTTTTTAGGAGTAATAGTAGCAGCATAATTCCATAACGTATCTCCAGGACGAACTGTATATGTAACAACTCTTTCAGGTATTGCAGAAACAGCAGTCTTTGGCATAAACAATGTACAGAATGTTATTGCTGTCATCAAAAGTACAGTTACACGAAAAACTCTAGTTTTGCGCGCATGCTTATTAGAAACGCAGCGTTTACGAATCAAATAAGTATTTTCTTGCATACCTACTCTAACTTCCCTGCCACTTCTAATTAATGACGTACTCATAATTATCCTTTCTCCTTCCTTAATCGACTGAACATTTGTTCTATCGAACAGATGTATTAATAATGACACATTTGTTCGATAGTTGCAACGGCGTGTCGAACAGATGTTTGATTTTTTTAAGAAAGTGCGTTAAAATAGTAAAAGCGAAAGGAGCACCATGAATAACGATGGCACAAATAACGATAACAATGGCATTAATGCTAGCGATATTAGCGCAATGTCACTTACTGACCGCCAACGCAATATTATCAATGCCATCCAAAACAATATAAAAATTCATGGATTCCCTCCTTCTTTCCGCGAAATCGGAGAAGCAGTTGGACTTAGAAGCCCATCTTCTGTGAAACATCAATTGCGAACACTTGAAGATAAAGGGATTTTGCGAATTAATGCAAATAAAGGTCGCGCTATTGAAATTCTTGATAATTCAATTGTTGAAAAGAATTCAAATAACAAAATTAATAAAAATTCTTCAAGAGTTGCCAATATTAGCGCATACGAATCTGATTCTGTTATAAATTCTAGAGATGTTCCTCTAGTGGGAAGAATCGCAGCAGGAGCTCCAATAACAGCAGAACAGCATATTGAAGATGTAATGCGATTGCCAGAACGTCTTACAGGTACAGGAAATCTTTTTATGCTTGAAGTACACGGCGATTCGATGATTGACGCCGCTATTTGCGATGGCGATTATGTAGTAGTTAGAGAGCAGCATGAGGCTGTAAATGGAGACATTGTTGCAGCACTGTTAGATAACGAAGCAACTGTTAAAACTTTCAGAAATGACCACGGTCACGTATGGCTTATTCCACATAATCCGGCTTACTCTCCTATTGACGGATCACACGCAACTATTATGGGAAAAGTTGTTACAGTTTTGCGAAAAATATAATAGAACTTACCCACCAACCCCTCAAAAAATATTCTCCCCACTTATTTCAAAATATGGACTAAGTGGGGAGAATAATATTTATAAAATCAACTTATGCAGATTATGAAAATCATGTAACTTACGCAACTTACGCAAGTGGATGCGAATCCTTAATTGTCACTGAAATTTCACGTCCATTTGGAGCTGCATAGCTAACAGTATCACCAGCATGAGCACCCATAATAGCTGCCCCAATTGGAGATTCCGGGCTAATAACGTCATAATCCGTAGCTACAGCAATATCGCGAGAACCAAGAACATAAGTCATTTCTCGACCTGCAAGCTCAAGAGTAACCAAAGAACCATTGCCAACAGTGCCATCCTTCGGTGCTTCAAGAATCTTCGCATTACGAAGCTTTACAATAAGCTCATTAATGCGACCTTCATTCTTTCCTTGCTCTTCACGAGCAGCCTGATAACCACCATTTTCAGACAAATCACCTTCAGCACGAGCTGCAGCAATACGCTCAGTGATTTCTTCTCGATACTCACCTTCACGATGTGCTAACTCTTCTTTTAGTTTGTCATACGCTTCCTGCGTAAGTAAAATAGTTTTTTCTTCAGCCATTGCTACCTCCTTATACAACAATCTCTAAAAATAAAAACTATGCGTTCGTAAATAAAATTCACGCTCTTCTATCAACGAGTTGAAATAATATCAACAACAAATACCAACGTGTCTCCGCCGCCAATACCGGCTTGCGGTATGCCACGAGAGCCATAACCATACTCTGGAGGAATAGAAATCAACAAACGAGATCCAACATTATGACCTGGAACAGTACGATCCCAGCCCTGAATCACTTGACCGACACCAATACCAAAACTAGCTGGAGTATGACGAGCAAAGCTTGAATCAAATGGCTTGTCGCTACCCCAAACCACACCATGATAATTCACAGTTACAGTGTCACCTGCACGAACTACAGGACCATTACCTTCAACTAATTCAACAACTTTAAGGCCTGCTGGCGGTTCAGATTCAGGGAACGTCACCGTTGGCGTAGTGCCAAATTCTGCAATCACTTCTGGCATATCTTGTGCCATATTTCCTCCTTTACAAACTCCAAACAGTATAATCTGAACAGTATAACATCTACACAGACAGCTTTTAACCATCCTGCATTACTAAAGCAGCGCATTTTAAATAGTACATTTAAGTAAATGCACATTCGAATAAATGCAGTTTAGACTAACACTTCCTAGATTAACCTGTCCTAGATTAGCACTGAAACGTTACGTATGTACATGAAATATACGCATTGTGTATAACTTAGCAAAAATTAATCTCAAAACATCAACGAATTAATGCAAAAATATTAGCAAATTAGCACTCAACAACGTTTACAGCTAGCCCACCTTTTGAGGTTTCGCGATATTTAGACATCATGTCATGACCAGTTTCTTTCATAGTCTTAATCGCTTTGTCAAGGCTTACCATGTGCGAGCCATCTCCAAGCATTGCCATTCGAACAGCATTAATTGCTGTATTTGCAGCCATAGCATTGCGCTCAATACAAGGAATTTGTACCAAACCGCCTACAGGATCGCAAGTTAATCCCAAATGGTGTTCTATACCGATTTCTGCAGCATTTTCAACCTGTTCCGGGGTCCCTCCCAACACTTCGCACAATCCTGCAGCAGCCATCGAACAAGCAGAACCAACCTCTCCTTGACAACCAACTTCAGCTCCAGAAATTGAAGCATTTCGTTTAAATAAGTAACCAACAGCACCTGCAGCAAGCAAGAATCGCACAACTCCATCTTCATTAGCAGAATCAACAAATCGCCAATAATACTGCAATACTGCAGGAATAATTCCTGCAGAACCATTCGTTGGAGCAGTAACAATACGCCCACCACCAGCATTCTCTTCACTAACAGCGAGCGCAAAAAGATTAACCCACGCAGAGTCTGAACTTTCTAAAGCAGCATCCGAACGACGACGATTGTTACGAAGCATGTCTGAATTTGCAGCCAAACGCTCATACATGTGAGGAGCTCTGCGAGGCACATCAAGACCTCCTGGCAAAATCGGTTGCTTTGAGTTGCATCCGTTTTCTACACATTTACTCATAACTTTCCAAACATGCAGCAAATAGTTGCGCACGTAGTCAGCATCACCTTCATGCAATGCAAGCTCGTTTTGCCACACAACATCGCTTATTGACATATACTTTTCTCGGCAAATATTTATAAGCTCGTCGCATGAAGTAAAAGGATAAGGTACAGTGGAATCTTTTGTTTGATTTGAGGAGCTTGCAGCATTATCACTACTATTTCCGTTATTACTTTCGCTATTACTTTCGCTATTATTCTCGCTTACACCATTCTTATTGGCATTATTTTCATCTTGCTCAGTAACACGCTCATGCAAGCCAACCATTGCATCATCTGCACACCCTTGACGAATAAATCCGCCGCCAATTGAATACCAAACTTGCTCATCGATTTTATTTCCGTCAGAATCAGTTGCAACAAAACGCATTCCATTAGGACGAACAACCATTCGCATCCATTTTTCAAAAATTACGTCCTTATCGTAATCAAAAGCAATAGTATGTTCACCTGCGAGCGTTAAAGTGCCAGTTTTTTTGCATTCCTGACGAATAGTAAGCATATGATCAGTGTCTACATTATCTGGAAGATTTCCTTCAAGACCTGCAACGCAAGCGCGATCAGTGCCATGACCAAGACCTGTTAAAGACAGTGATCCGTAAAGAGTCACACTTACGTGCGCAACGTTTGCAAGACTACCACTTTTTTTAAGCGATGAAACAAACGAACACGCAGCTCGCATAGGACCTACTGTATGTGATGAACTAGGACCAACGCCTACTGAAAACATCTCTAAAATACTAAACACGTATCTATTGTAAGCATCATTAAGCTCACGTCGACACACTAATTACATGAGAAATATGTTAGATTGTTCACTTCTTACTTTGTTTAGATAACAAGTTTGCTAAACTCACGCACACAAACCATAAGATTACAGCTAAAACAACAGCTATAAGCATTACAGTAAACGCGCTTCCTGCAGTCGGCACGTGAATTTCGAAGAATTTTGCAGTAAACGGTATAAAAGCTCCAGCAACTCCAGCTGCAGCAAATAGCGCAACCATAATTCCTCTCCACGAGCGCAACGGCTTGGCAACGCTTGCAAGCACGAGTATGCCGAGAACAAATACGATTACGGAACAAATACTGCGAGTAGTTACCAAAGCTTGCACGTTTGAGACAATAAAACGAGATGCTATCAAATTATTTGCAACAACATCGTCAAGATTTAATCCCAAAACTCGCGGAGCTATAACAGCAGTAGCGAGCACAGAAGCAGCTATAGCAAATCCGCTAGGAACAGCAAAACGAACAACTCGCTTCAAGAAACCTGGAATGTATCGACGAGTATTAGGTGCTAAAGCGAGCAAAAATGCTGGAATACCAATAGTTAAAGAACCAATATAAGTAATGTGACGAGGCAAATACGGGAAGTGCAACGCTAGAAGCACAACTCCTGCAGAAATAAGCGCAGAATAAACAGTTTTTACAAGGAATAAGCCAGCCACACGTTCCATATTTGCCATCACTTGCCTACCGCGAGCCACAACATCCGGCAAATGCGAGAATCGTGAATCAACAAGAACCACTTGAGCTACAGCTTTTGCAGCAGGAGCAGCATTGCCCATAGCAACGCCCAAATCAGCTTCTTTAAGAGCCAAAGTATCGTTCACGCCATCACCAGTCATAGCAACAACATGACCTTGAGTGTGAAGCGCCTGAACAATCGCTTTCTTTTGATGAGGAAGCACGCGCCCAAGCACATCCACATTTTCAAGCACTTTAGCCAATTCGTTAATATCTTCTGGCAATTTTCTAGCGTCCATTGCAGCAGGCTTGCGATCTCCTGTTAAGCCAACTTTTGCAGCAACAGCCGCAACTGTTGTAGGGTTATCTCCCGAAATTACGCGGCAACGCACACCCTGCTCACGGAACCATTTAAGCGTTTTGCGAGCATCATCACGAATACGCTCAGAGCAGCGAACTAAAGCAATAGGATGAGCATTTACGCAAATAGTTGGAGAATCACCAAAAGTTTTATCTGTTTCTGTTACGCTACTTACGCTGCTACTTTCGCTACTTACTTTTGCAAGCAGCAGCACGCGCTCACCTTGCTCCGCATAAGAATTAACTTTCGCTAAAAGTTCATTAGAATTTGCATAATTAATCGCGCTTAGCAATACTTCCGGAGCACCCATATACCAAGTTTCATGTTCTCCGCTGCTTTTCGCATATTGCACCGCACTCCACTTTCTAGCAGAAGAGAATGGAAGACGGTTAGATACATGCTGGCTAGCTGCAACTCCTTTAGAGCCAAGCCCTTCCATAATCGCAACACCTGTTGCGTTCGGATTTTCTTCATTTGATAAGTCGAATAAAGCTTGATTGGTTTGCAAGTTGGTCTGCAAAGATATTTCGGCACCACTATTATCTAGATTTTCCACGCCAACGAATGCAATACCACCGTCGGTTATAGTGCCAGTTTTGTCCAGATTCAAGCAGTCTACGCGCGCTAAAGTTTCTACAGATTCCAACTCCTGAACTAACGTTTGCTTACGAGCAAGCCGCATAGCAGCCACCGCAAAATTAAGCGAAGTAAGAAGAACCAATCCTTCTGGAATCATGCCAACAACGCCTGCAACAGCAGAAACAACAGCTCCCCTCCAAGCACCAGTCTGCCAAGCTTCAACAAATCCGCCAACCTTGTGCATTTGCGACCACACAAGCAGCACACACAAAGGCACCACAACCATCGTCATATACTTCAAAATCGTGTTAATTCCACGGCTTAAGTCGGAAATTGTTTTGGTATAAACTTTCGCTTGCGCCGCCAATTTTGCCGCATAACTGTGCTCTCCTACGGCAGTAACACGCGTTAAAGCCATTCCAGAAACTGCAGTAGATCCGGAATAAACGTTATCACCTTTTGCTTTTCGAACTGTAGCAGACTCGCCCGTGAGCATGGACTCGTCCATTTCTAAGCCCCACGATTCCAGCACTTCTACATCTGCAGGAACTTGTTCACCAGCCCTAAGCCACAAAATATCTCCAAGCACAATATCTTTGTGCGCAATCTCAATATTTTCTCCGCCTCTACGAACCATTGCGTAAGACGCCACAAGTATAGAAAGCCTATCCAAAGTGCGCTTTGCTTTTAATTCAGTCACAATGCCAATTCCAGTATTTACCAGAATTACCACACCAAAAACAGCATCCTTCCACGAACCAGTGGCAAGCACAACAACCATTGCTGTGAAAATAATCGCGTTAAACAATGTAAACACGTTCGCGCGCACAATATCCATTAAAGAGCGAGAAGTCTGCTTAGAAGTAATATTCACATCTCCGCGAGAGACTGCCTCTGCAACTTCTTCTGTGCTCAAACCAGAAACTTCTACTTTAGGAAGCACCGCAATAGCGTTATTTTTGCTAATTTCTGTAGATGCCATTGCGTTTTGTTCGTTATTTGTCATTTATAATCACTTCCCTACTATGCGGTGTATTGTCGATTATTGCTCGAACGATGCTTAGCAAAGACGAACGCTCAAATTTTGATTTATTGCTTTTATTGTTTAAAGATTCGCTATTTTTTGATAAATAAGATTCATGAATATTTTTTCCAATTCCACTTCCATCGCTATCAAAATACAAAGTAGCTGCGTATAAAGTTGCGTCTTTTGGTGCTTTTACAGGATTTATTAACGCAACTGGCACTCCAGCGTAACGCACGTATTGCAGCGCAGAAATCCATGCTTTGCTTTCGTTTTGTTTATTGCGAGTGCTGTTATTAAGCTTGTTATTCTCTTTTATATTAGGTTGATTATTATCATTATGCAGGTCGTCAACGCCTGTTACGTCGAGCGCGTCTATAAGTATTAATGAAACAGGTTGCTCGCTTGCAGCGCGAATAGCTTGCTGAGCAGCTTCGTTAGGATTAACAACATTTGATAGCGGCACATAAGAAGCACTCAATTTTGACGTTTTACAATGCTTCATAACTTCGTCATCAAGCGCAGCTAATTTTGAACCAATGACCAGCAAATGGATGTCATTAATATCTATGCCGTCGTGAATTATGTCTCCAGCGCGACCAGTGCTACCAACGGCTTTACCCTGCGGCTCGCAAGCACTCAACGTACCCAACGTTAAAGCAGTTACGACAGCAGCCGCAAAAATGGTAATAGCGCGTTTAGAAAACATAAGACTTTTATACCACACCTTCAACATAAGTGGTGGTTTGGCAAGTTTCAACATTATCGACCGATTATCCTACCCCTTTTCAAGTAGTTCTGCTACTTTTGCTGAGTCTCCTTGCTGTATTTAATCATAATGAAACTACACCTCCCAAATTGGTACTTTTAGTTCAAATTCAGAGATGCAGTTCAACGCATACGCAGGCTCTACAAACTAAATCCTCCCATTTTGTTATCTGTAGCTACATTTTGATTCTATAGTGCTAATTTCTATTCCCAATAATTTCTTAGTAATATTTCTAACATCACTCTTATTCAATAAACATTTTGGACCAATACATATTTTTTCTATAATATCTGGAGTAAAGTTTAGTTTAACAAACTCAGTAATGTTATCATTCCCAATAATTCTAAAATCATGTTCTAATGATTTTAAAGACAATCTTTCAGTAAAAGCATCATGATTGTTAACTATCTTTTCAAATTTCAAATCGTCACAATAAATAAGGCGTATTTCTTTTTCTTCAGCAAAAGCAGGATTTTTATATTTCACAAGTTCAGGAATTAATTCATGTAAAAACACCTCTATTTTTTCTTCTCTCTTTGTAATATTTTGCTCACTAATCACCGTATTTATTGTGTCTGCTACACATTCAACATCACTTTCTATATCATCATGAACCAGACTATCCGTATAAATTACTTTTTTAAACAATAAATTATCGAATTTTGTCAATTTTTCTAAATTAAATCCTATTGAAACTCCTTTTCCATCATCGGCATATCCTTTCCACTGACTTAACATATCTGATTCTTCAGAAAAACAGCAAATATATACGCTGTTCTGTCCTTTAGATTCTAGTATTTGCATTAATTCTTCGCATGTAAAATCTAGACACGAACGATTTGTCATCCCATGGTAAAGCGATCCTGATGCTTTAAATCCGTCATTTGAATTGTTTCTTTCATCATTTAGTTTATCAATATACCATTTTATTTCTAAATTATCATTCATTTTTAGTGGATCTGAAAGATAAATAGATTTATTCTTAATAATATTCAAAAATGTGCTTAAAGAACAATAATAGTAACCTATCATATATACTATCCTCTAATAAAATTCATTTGTTTATTCATCTTGCCAAGCATATCTAATTCACATCTTACACTTTTAGAATTAGATTATCTCATTTTAATTTATTTTCGCACTATTACTCAATACACTGTTCTTATATCAACGAATTTTTCTTTTACTTTTATAGTATTATAAATAATCTATGATTTTATATTTTATCTATGTTGTATTATCAAATAAAAAGATTCTTCTTCTATAGGTTGATAAACAAATTAAATTTATAAAACTAATTTCTTCTGTTGCACGATTTTAGTTCCAAATACTTTAAAATTCACTACTGCATTTAGATGAATAAACTTATAAACTTCCCAATTAAATGTCTTAGTTGCTTCACCTGTTCATTTGCTCATATGTTGTTTAAATAGTTTATTCTCTGTAAGCTCATCTAGCATAAGATGATAATCTTCTACACTTTTGTTAATTAATTTTTTAATTCTTCTAGAGCTCTGAAGCATAAATATTTGTAAATCATTGATATAATTCACCAATTGACTTCCACTTAAATTCAGATATATAGACTCTTTGACTTATAAACTAAGATTCCACTAATTAAAATTAGAGTATAGAGAATTAAAGTATAGCAAAAATAACTCAACCATTGACACCACATGTAACACCACTTATACTCTTATAAAACTTTCAAAAAATCATCAGAATATAAAATCAAATATGACTAAAACAAATAAATCTAGCAAAAATATCTCTCACAAAAATAAGTCCAAAACACTAACAAATAAAAGACTCAGCTACTACATGTCACTCCCATACAAGCTGGAGATTGTAAAAGATCCAGATGAAGGCGGATTTGTGTCCTACTACCCTGATTTGCCAGGATGCATAAGTTCGGGAGACTCCGAACAGGAAGCAGCAGCAAATGCACAGGACGCTAAACACGCTTGGATTGAAGCAGCTCTTGAAAGCAAAATCAACATAAAAGAGCCGTCTTACCATGAGCTGAATGACTATTCTGGTCAATTCAAACTGCGTCTCCCTAAAGAATTACACAGGCAATTGGCTGAGCAATCTCAAGCAGAAGGCATAAGCATGAACCAGTATTGCGTGTATCTTCTTTCGCAAAATAACGCTATTGAACGCGTTCTTGAGCGAGCGTAGAGAATAAATACTGCATACTAATTATTAGCAATTACTTACAAATTAAAGATTTGCTGGCGATTAATCTGCAATCACTTGCAATCATCCGCAATTACTTGCAGCGCAACTTCAATACCTCGAAGCATATCAACTAAACTCATAGAACTCGTAGTAGGCTTATCAAGAATCTGCTCAGGCAAATATGGAACGTGAATAAAACCACTCTTAATCGGCAATTTTTTAGTCTGGCAATAATGACAAACACTGTAAAGCACGTCATTACACACGTACGCGCCAGCAGAAAAAGACACAGACGCCGGCAATTTTGCTTTATTTAAAGCATCAACTATGTTCACAACTGGCAAAGTCGCTTTATAAGCCACATCACCATCCTGCACAACAGGCTCATACCAAGGCTTATACCCACTATTATCCGGTATACGCGCAGCTCTACAGTTAATGCCAACATACTCAACGTTAAAACAAGCAGAACCACCAAATTGTCCTAACGAAAGCACGGCATTAGGGTGAACTTCCTCTATTTTTTCAATAACTTCTTGCGCACCCTTGTTAAATTCCGTAGGGATATGTAAACGAACAAGTTCCACACCCTCAGGCGCATGCACTGATTGCGCAATCTCCCACGACGGATTTATAGACTCATTATCAAATGGCGTAAAACCAGTAATCAAAATACGCATCACAATACCCCTTCACACGAATATCACTTTATTAAAACATTAAAACGCATCACAAAAAACTGTACATATGTGAATGTCACTGTATATAAACTGTATACAAACTTCAGGATTCTACTACGTAATTCATGTTCGCAAAAAGATTAGTGATAGTCATATTGTGAAATAACCACACAACTCCCTCACAACACGCACAAAATCAAAATTGGTAAGACTCGCATTCGTGTAATAGTATTGTGCATTGGATGTGCATTCGCGCAGTAGTGTGAATTAAACAAAGCAGTTGAAGCACATACAATAATTTCAACAGAATTCAACGACGAAAAGAGATTACCGATGACGAAGATCATTCAGATTGGCGCAAATCATGCCGGCACTGCCTGCGCTAACACAATTTTGAGCTACCCAGGAAACGAGCTTACCATTTACGATCAGAATAGCAATATTTCCTTCCTTGGCTGCGGCATGGCTTTGTGGATTGGCAAGCAAATTCAAAGCAGCGACGGACTGTTCTACCAGAAGCCAGAAGATTTTGTTAAAAAAGGCGCTAAGGTAAATCTTGAAAGTAAAGTTTTAGACATTGATTACGCAAAGAAAGAAGTAACAGTCGAGCTTAAAGACGGCACTGTTATTCACGATTCTTACGACAAGCTGGTTCTTGCCACCGGCAGCCTTCCAAACAAGCCGCGTATTAAAGGCATCGACTTGGAAAACGTGCAAATGGTAAAGCTTTTCCAGAATGCTCAAACTGTTATTGCTAAGCTCCAAGAGCGTGATTTCCGTAATGTTGTGGTTCTTGGCGGCGGCTACATTGGTGTGGAACTTGCGGAAGCTTTTAAGCGACTTGGCAAGAACGTAACTCTTATTGACATGGAAGACCATATTCTTAACGGCTACTTTGACCCAGAGTTTTCCGATAATTTGAAGCAAATTATGGAGAATAAAGGCATTAAGTTTGAACTTGGTCAAACTGTTGAAGAAATTGTTGGAGACACTGAAGTCAAGGCTGTTAAAACAAGCAAAGGCACTTACGAAGCCGACATGGTGATTTGCGCTATTGGCTTCCACCCAAACGTTGCGCTCGGCAAAGACCACTTAAAGCAGTATGCTAACGGCGCTTTCCTTGTTGACAAGAAGCAGCAAACTTCCGATCCAGACGTGTACGCAATCGGCGACTGCGCTACAATCTACGACAACGCTCGAGACCGCGTAAACTACATTGCGCTCGCTACTAACGCAGTTCGAAGCGGCTTGATTGCAGGTCACAACATTTGCGGAACTCCTGTAGAAACCGAGGGCGTGCAAGGCTCTAGCGCAATGATGATCTACGACTACAAGCTTGTTTGCACCGGCTTGAGTTTGACTGCCGCTCAAAAAGAGGGCATGGACGTTAACTACGTTGATTTTGAGGATACTCAAAAGCCTGCGTTTATGGAAGTTGAGAATCCAAAGGTGAAGATTCGCATCGTTTACAAGAAGGATACGAAGGTTATTGTTGGTTGCCAATTGGCTTCTAACTACGATATGTCTGCCGCAATTCACCTGTTCTCGCTAGCTATTCAAAAGAAAGTCACGATTAAGGAGCTTGCTTTGTGCGACATCTTCTTCATGCCTCACTTCAACCAGCCATACAACTACATTACGATGGCTGCTTACACGGCTTTGTTGAAGGGATGATTAAACTTTGCTGATTAGCTTAGGCTGAATCACTTTTTCTGATTAGCTTAAATCGCATTTATTAAACCAAGCAATCTGTTCTATAATGGAGCAGTTGCTTGGTTTTTTAATCATCCGCGCACAAAAGAGCGCACAAAACGCGCACTATTAGCATAAGACATGCAGATTAAAACAAAGGAGTCTAGGATGAAGCAGCTTTCTATTAAACCAACTATTCATAAGTTCGAGAACGCACGCGACTTCGCGCAAGAATTCAAGCTCAGCAAGGGCGATTTGGTTATTACAAACCAGTACATTTGGGAGCCTTATTTTGGCGATTTGAATCTTGATTGCGACGTGATTTTCCAAGAGAAATACGGCAAGGGTGAGCCGAGCGACGCAATGGTTGATGCAATCGTTAGTGACATTCACACAACTCCAAAGCGCGTGATTGGCATTGGCGGCGGCACTGTTTTGGATATTTCGAAGGTTTGTGCATTGAAGCAAACAAGCCCGCTTGAAGACTTGGTTGACGGCAAGATTCCTGCACAAAAAGGCGCGGATCTTATTCTTGTTCCAACTACTTGCGGCACTGGCTCCGAAGTTACGAACGTTGCGGTGTTCTCGCTTACTAAGCGCAATACCAAGAAGGGTTTGGCGAACGATGCTTGCTATGCTACGGACGCTGTTCTTATTCCAGAATTGTTAAAGAGCCTGCCTGATTACGTTTTTGCAACCAGCTCTATTGACGCTCTTACGCATTCGATTGAGTCCGCACTTTCTCCTATTGCAACCGAGCTTACAAAAATGTTTAGTTACAAGGCTTGCGGACTTATTTTGCAAAGTTATATGCGAGTTGTTAAAGAAGGCAGCAGCGCAAAAAGCAAAGTTGTAAGCGACTTGGTTTCGGCAAGTCTTTACGCTGGCATTGCGTTTGGTAACGCTGGCTGCGGTTGCGTTCACGCGATGGCTTATCCGCTTGGTGGAACTTTCCACGTGGCTCACGGCGAAACGAATGCAGCTCTTCTTACAAGCGTTTTGCGATACTATGCTAAGCACGACGAGAATAACGCAGAAAACACTGAGCTTTCTAAGCTTTTTGACTTTATGGCAAATATTCTTGAATGCCAGAAAACAGACGTATTAAATAAGCTTGACGAAGTTCTTAACACGATTCTTCCTAAGCACAAGCTTCACGAGTATGGCATGACCGAGGATATGATTCAAAGTTGGGCTGCAAGCGTTGTCAAAGAGCAGCAGCGACTTTTGAAGAACTCCTACATGCATATGGACGAAGCCGCCATTGCCGAAGTCTACGCGTCTACTTTCTAAAGTCGGATAACGTATTTATAAAGTAACTAAATTAAACAAAATTCACTAAAAAATCCCCGCAACCAACAAGAGCTGCGGGGATTTTAATTATCGCGCCTGCATGAACGCTTATGCATCAAGCGTTATTACAGGATGCAAATCAAACATTTTTACAGTACGCTTCATGCGAAAGGCAATGCTTGTTATGGCAATCGCAATAACGCCGAAAAGCACAAGCATTCCAATGCCTGAAACTATTTCACCACTGTTCTTTCCAGACATTGCTTGACGCAACCCCATAATCGAGTACGTCATTGGCAAATATGGGTGAACAGCTCTAAAGAATGCCGGCGTCATTTGTACTGGGAACGTTCCTGCAGAGCTTGTGATTTGCAACATAAGTAGCACAATCGCAACTATTCGCCCTGGCATGCGGAACACCACCATAATCATTTGCATTATAGCCATAAAGACTATTGACGCTATAATCCCCAGCGCGTAGAATGCACCAACATTATCGATTTGCAACTTCAACGCTCCTTGAACAACGCCCATAAGAATAATCGCTTGCGAAACGCCCATAATCACAAACGGCGTCAAGCTAATAAGCGCGCTTTTAAGCGGATTCATGCCGTTTAGTATCGCTCGCCTATCCATAACTCTCAAAACGAATGTTGTCATAAGAGCACCAACCCAAAGGGCGATAGAAATAAAGTAAGGAGCAAAACCAGTTCCATAGTTTTCAACGTGCGAATACTCGTGCTCCTCCAAGGAAACTGGTGCGCTCATCATCTTACTTTTTTGAACAATACCGTTTACTTTTCCAGACTTTTGAGCATCTTTAAGCCCGTCATGCAATTTCTTAGTACCATCAACAAGCTTTGGAGTGTTATCAGATAGCTTCTTAGCGCCGGAATTAAGCTGATCAGAACCGTTCACTATTTTCGCAGAACCTTGTGCAGCTTCATTCACGCCACTATTTAGTTTCTCGCTACCGTTACTTACTTGAGCCAAACCGTCAGCAAGCTTATTTGTGCCAGCAACTAACTTATCTGAACCAACATTAACTTTCTCCATGCCTTGCATAAGAGCGTCAGCACCGCCCTTTATTTGCAAGCTCCCTGCAGAAAGCTTGTCTGCTCCAGCGCTTAAAGCAGAAAGATTTGTTTCTAGAAGATTAGAATTTTCACCTAATCCTTCTGCCAATCTTTGCAAATTAGCAAGCACGTCTTCCTTTGTTACTGCTGGGTTTTGCGCTTGCATAAGAAGACCAGTAATTTGTGCTTTTGTTTCAGCGTTTCCAGCTTTAACATGTTCTTCTAATTCGTTGCTTGAAGCTGCAAGCTTTTGAGCTCCTTCATAGAATTCGCTTGTCGCTGCCGATAGCCTTTGCGTTCCTTCGCTTAACTGTTGGGCTCCGTTTGCTAAATCTTGCGTTTTTTGTGCAAGATATTGAGCTCCTTCTTTGCTGCGAGCATTGGCTTCAGTTAGCATATTCGCGCCTTTTTGAAGCTCCCCTAATCCGCCTTGAAGTTTTTGCAAAGATTGCGAAAGTTTATTCGACCCATCTGCAAGCTTATTTATTCCGCCTTGCAAAGACTTTGAACCTTCATGCAATGCTCCAGCACCGTTTGCAGCAGCACCAAGAGAATCGGAAGCTGAATTAACTTTCGCAAACATGTGCTCCCAATACTCTTGAGCAATCGCCTCGCTAATCTCAGTACGCATAGTGCGGAAAGCAGTTTTACCAATTTGTGAAGCCAGCATATTGCTTGCTTGATCGTACTTTACGTGAAGTTTTGCTTTAGTTGGAGTATCGTATTGCGCGGAAGCAATGCACTTACTGAAGGAAGCTGGAATAGTTGCTACCATAAAATAGTTGCCATTTTTAAGGCCCTTATTTGCTTCAGCACTATTTACAAAATTCCATTGGAAACCTTCACTACCGTCTTTTTGATTCTTTAAACGAGTTTTGATTTCGTTTCCAATGTTTCGCATTTTGCCGTTAATCATAGCGCCATTGTCTTCAACAACAACAGCCACAGGCACAGTATCCAAAGTCTTATAAGGATTTGTAAATGCCCATAAGTAAAGCGATCCGTATAAAAGTGGAATCAAAGCTACGGTTCCAATAACAAGCTTTCGAGCTTTTCCTTTCATCGTATTGTTAATCTCACGAAATGCAAGAGCAATAGTACTAACGTGCATTGTTTTCACCACCGTTTGCTTCACTTGTAGCAAGTTGAGAATCAGTATGAGAATTTTCTGTTTTCTCATTATTTGGCATAAGTCTTAAGACTTGATCCGCTTGCTTTTCTAACTCACTTTGCAAAACTCCAACAAGGCAGGAGCAGTAGTTTTTGCTAACATATTCGCGAATATCGGAAAGTAAGCATTCGCGTTGCTCACTAGTAAGCTCCGTCTCAATTCCATCAACAAATAGCAGCCACGGTTGCTTTAATAATGCCAACGCAATTGCCAAACGCATGCGCTCGCACGGAGTCAACTCTCCTATTGCTGTTTTGTGAGGAGAAAATACTTTCCATTGAGCAAGAAGATTGTACGCGTATTGGCGCAATGCTTCGCGATTTTTTACATCATTTTTATACTGTTCGCGAAATAGTGGCGAAGATGATGCGAGTTTTAGCTCACTCATCAAAGCTTCTTCTATTGTTTGCATTTTGTAGAATTCGTTAATTCCGTTGAATAATCCCAATCCCACATATTTACGTGATTTTTTAAAATCGTTAGGAAGAGTTGAGTCCGCAATAGTAAGAGTTCCGTTCGTAAATTTCATATAACCAGACAGTGCAAGCAGCAAAGCTGATTTTCCAGAGCCGTGTTCACCTGATATTGCAACGATTTGATGAGGCTCTACTTTTAACGATACGTCCCAAAATGGTGTTCTTCTAAATATTTGTAAGCCTAATTCTTTAGCTTCTAAAAGTGTTTTACTATCTTTCATAATTTGCATGTTTGACGCTTGTAATTAAGATATGTCGTAATATCCTTTTTACTTAGAGCGCCAGGCATTCCTCCTTACTCTAAATACTCTAAATAACTTATTTTCAGTTTTTTAGTTTTTCAGTTTGTTGTTTATTGTTTACTGCTTATTTTTAGATCTTCACAATTAGCAAAACAATTTTTAATTTTCGCATTGCTTTATCGCCACTTTTCAGCAGTAAACTCACGTTGCAATACTGCAATAAAACGGTGTAAAACCGAACATTTGGTGATTTATCAATTCTTCACCACTAATCATTTAGAATACTCTTTTGTGCAAACAATTGTTGAGTTACACTAATTTTTTTATTTAATTGTTTATATTTTATATTCACTTAAGAAACAAGTTGTAAACACTTCCATGCTATATTGTCTTTAATTACTAAATGTAAGAAATACATATGTAAGAATACATATGCAAAAATACAAGCGTAAGCAATACGAAATAAAACGTATTGCTTCAAACAATACATTAACATTCAAGCATTTGAAGGGGTGAACGGCATGCTAGGTTTGCAAATTTTAAATATCATATTTAATCCGGTTATTGTGTCGGTTGTAGTGCTATGCGCGCTTAGTCTTGCAAAACTTAATGTTTTGCTAGCAATGATTATAGCTTGCATTGCAGGTGGCATTGCCGGTCATCTTCCTCTTTTTGGTGACGGAAATCACACAATTATGGCTTTGCTTTGCGACGGTTTCTCCACCAACTCACAAACCGCTTTAGCCTACATTCTTCTTGGAACTTTTGCGGAAGCAATTACCGCAACAGGCTTAGCTCAAATTATTTCTAAAAAAATTAGCTCAATTATTGGCATGAAAAAGTACGCTCTACTTGCGGTACTAACTATTATTGCATGCATGTCTCAAAATATTGTGCCGGTTCATATTGCTTATATTCCTATTCTTATTCCGCCTATTTTGAGAGTTATGAATAAGATGAAGCTTGACCGTCGAGCTGCAGCATGCTGTACTGCTTTTGGTCTTGAGGTTCCATATATTGCTATTCCGTTTGGCTTTGGTCTTATTTTCCAGACTGTTATTGCTACGAATCTTTCTAAAAATGGCATGAAAGTTAGCGTTGCGGACGTTAGCGCTGTGAACTGGTATTTGGGTGCTGCAATGCTAGCAGCTTTGCTATTTGCCGTATTTGTGCTCTATCGCAAGCCTCGCGAATACGAAACCACCGAAGCTGATACTCGTGCTGCTGACGCTGTTGTCGGACCTCTTAATTTACGCCATTATGTGACTATTCTCGCAATTATTGTTGTTGTAGTAGTGCAAATTATTAGTAAAGATCTTTCACTTTCTTCTCTTGCAGGTCTTGCAACGATGATTATCTTTGGCGCAATAAAGTGGAACGACATCGACAAGCAGCTTACTGGCGGCGTAAAACTCATGGGTCTTATTGCATTTGTGATGCTCATTGCGGGCGGATATGCTAACGTGATCCAAGCGACAGGAGGAGTTGAGGAGCTTGTAAACTTTGGCGTAGCTTCTATGGGACAGAACAAACTTGTTGCCGCATTTGTTATTACGCTTATTGGTTTGCTTGTGACTATGGGCATTGGCACTTCGTTTGGCACGGTTCCTATTCTTGCGGTTTTGTTCGTACCTCTTTGCCAGAGCATTGGTTTTAGCACTCCTGCAACGATTCTTCTTATGTCTTCCGCTGCAGCTCTTGGAGACGCAGGCTCCCCTGCTTCCGACACCACGCTCGGGCCTACTGCCGGCTTAAATGCGGACGGACAGCACAGTCACATTTGGGATACTTGCGTTCCAACATTCCTTATTTTCAACATTCCGCTTATGGTTGCAGGCATTGTAATATCGCAGTTTATTTAGCAGATTTCTTAAGATTAGATACTAAATATCTCATATTATTTAGCTAAATATTTAGTTGAATATTTAATAGAGATTAAGTATTTCGAAACGCAAAAGTGTTTATTGATAAAATTATCGATAAACACTTTTATTTTTTATCAAAAACATTATAATGTAACATGCAAATTTCGAATTTACAATATATTTATTGTATATTTCGAAATAAAATAAAATAAATTTATTTAGGTATCTAGTTAGATAGCTGATTAGGTAGTTGATTAGAGAGTTGGGTGTTTTATGAATAAGGCAGCGAAAATAATTCTGACTTCAACCATGATGGGTATTGCCACAGCAGCTTGCGCAGTATGCATGAGCCAAACAGCTTACGCTGCTAGTACTGATACAAATAACATAAAAACAACTACCCCCCCCCTGCCAATCTCACTAATCAAAATGATTTAGAAAATAGCACCAAAGCCAGCAATAATAAAGCTAACGAAAATAAAACTAGAAACGATAAAACAGAAGATAATAAATCTCGCGAAAATAAAGCCAGCATTGCAGAATACCGCGGTATAACTCCATCTACTACAACTACTACAACTGCTAAGACTACGGAAACAGAAGCTACAACAGAAAAAGCAGACTCTCAGGAAGAAACTGTTTCATATCCACAAATGACAGTGGCAGAACCAGGTGTAGCGGTTACCATCAAGCCAAAGTTCATGCGCGGCGATAAAGAGATTACGTTAGCTGAATCAAAGAAATACGGTCCTTGCCGAGATTCTTATGAGTATATACGCGTCGAATATAAGAACGGCGACAAATACGAACTTGCGTATGGCAGTGCTATAACGCGCTCTGAAGATTATAGCTACACGTTCAAATGGCGCACGAGCGCAGCTCGCGAACATCCTAACGCTACCATCCGCGTCACAGGACTTCGTATGTATGACAAGAACGGGAAGCAACTCCAAGAAGAGATTGTTCCAACATTTAAGACTGCAGGCTCGGAGAATCATAAGCCTGAGCCAAAGCCATTTGCGTTTGACAGGAACGAGCTGTCGGCAGCACTCGCAACCGATGCAAGTGGTGAATATGTTCGCTGGCGAGCAATAAATAATTCCACCAACTCTAACTCAGAACAAATGACTGCGTACAGTGATTATCTCAATTATGATCCTGATAAAAAAGTGTTGACTACAACTGCAAGCACGGAGCCGTTTAAGAATGAGAAGCAAGGTGTTGTTGCAAGGAAATACAACAATATCACCCTCAAGACCTTGAAAGCTGGCGAAACGGAACCTACGGCCGTAGACGGTATTAAAGAAACGCCGTGGTTTTTTAAGAACCAGCAGTATGCGAATATCTGGAACGAAATTAATCAAACGACAATTGGTTCGCATAATTTTAAGAGATCCAACATTGAACAAAGAATCGGTGGCAAGGGGCTAACTGGCCTGAAATACGACTTTGGAAAACAAGGCATCACTGGTACACCTACCATTACAGACTGGAAAGAAGGCGAAACAACTCGTACACTTACCATCTATATGGCAACAATTCGTAGGGGCGATGATGGCTCGGAAACTATGAGCTTAAGCATGTTTGAATGGCCAGTGAGTAATCCACAAGCAACTCCAGTTCTAGACCCTACGAAACCGCAGCCGCCACAATTTACTGATAGCACTAATAAATTGGCTGAAGGACTAGCCACTGATAAGAGTGGACAATATATACGCTGGCAAGTGACTAGTACCGATATGTATCGAGCAGCGGCATATAGCAACTATCTCAAATATGATCCCAATAACAACGTGCTAATCGCAGAACCGTGTACTATCCCATTTAGTAATGCTGAGAACAACCATAACGTTGTTGCAAGGAAATATACCAATATCACGCTCAAAATACTAAAGGCTGGCGAAACGGAACCTAAAGTTGTAAAGGACATTACAGAAACCCCGTGGTTCTTCAAATACAAAGAATATCAAGAAATTTTTAACGCGGTTACCAAAACTACAATTGGTTCAACAACTTATAGCGATCTGGCAGGAAACTATCATGAAGTAATGATTGGCGGTGATGGTTTAAGCGGCTTAACGTTCAATTTTGAAACTAAAACTGTTATCGGCACTCCTACCATCACAGACTGGAAGGAAGGCGAAACAAGTCGCACAATTCCTGTTTATAGAGTAGAGACTTGTCATGTACCGAATACATACACGAAAACTATGGGAATATCTGTGACGTATTTGACAGTAACGAGACCAAAGCCGGAACCGCCAAAACCGGAACCACCAAAACCACCTGTTGTTCCATCAACACCAAAACCGGAACCAGAACCAACTCCTGTTACAACTCCAGAGCCTAAGCCTGAGCCTATCCCAGTGCCTATAATTTCGGAACCGGAACCAGTGCCAACGCCAGTGACAGAACCAGAGCCAGAACAAGAAGAGACAACGGAAGAAGTACCAGCTCCACAAACACACGAACCGCTCGCACGCACCGGTTCTGCAACCTCAACCATTGCAGGTACTGGATTAGCATTCTTGCTGTCAGCCTTCGGCGCATTTTCGCTTAAACGCACGCGCATTGGCAAACACAGCAAGTAAAAACGCAACTAGCGAATAACACAAATGACTAATAAACGCCAGTCAAGTTGAATAAACTCCCTGGCGTTTATTTTTAAATACCAATCAACCAATCGCAAAGTAGCCAATCGCAAAGTAGCCAATCGCTGCAAATTTATAACGATTGACCACTAAGACAAGATTCCCGACGATTTAGAAAAGCCATTCAAATAATAAAATAACTTAAGCTACAACCTCATTATGAAATAACATCAAAAAGAAATTCATATCTTGCATTATTTCTTCCCAAGAAAGACTTTTAGCCCAAGGTGCTTTCCTTTGGTAATCCTTCCACTTTATTCTCATCACTTCACTATCTTTAATCCTATCGAAAATTTCATTCACGTTACTCAGTAAATAAAGGGTGTCTCTCGTTTGAGAAGTAGCGTAAAAAGCTTTAGCAATCTCTTCTTTCTTAAAGACATTATCTCCTTGAGACACTCTAAGAGCATGCAAATCATAAAAATCTCGCATTCTCGTGTTAAATTCTTCCCTCACAAGAATTGTTTGCAACTTTTCTGCTAAAATCGTTGCAATTGGATAAGTCAATAAAGAGATAGATTTTGAGAACATTAAAGGCAATTCTGCTTCCATAGCAGATGGAGTAATAGCATGCCCAGTTGAAATATCGATTTTGACAGGAGTTTTTGTACCATCAAAATCTGCAATTAGGCTAGCTCGAACCCCTGGATAGTCAGATTCTTGCATAATAGAATCAAGCGTTTGTAGCGTAAATTTAACACCATCATCGATATTGATAGATATTACATCTGATATAAAAATACGCACATCATCTTCACTAAGAGAAATATTTTGCATAGTTGTATCAATATCCATTGTTGTACGAAGATTTACGCCAACAAGATAAGAAATCAGCATTCCACCTTTTAGAACAAAATTGTCTTTATACCGCGAGCGGGAAACACGATCTAAAAAACGCTCCATCATATATACGCGCATTAGCACGCGAGGATCTACACCCTTTTGGAGTGCAACATTCTTTATTTTTGCTTTAAGCTGATTAGCATCCTTCATTCTCATAACAACACCCCCAAATATTGTGAAATCAACTTTGAAATCCTAAATTTTTTAGCGTAATCGCTTAGTATATCAAGTCGCTTATCCTTTCTTTTAACATAAGCTTTTAACGCACCAAATACCACCTGTGCATCTATTTGAGAACGAGAACGCAAAATATCGCAAATTGTGCGCTCTAAATCATAAGAAGGCACAAGATTACCTTCAAGCGACATAAGATTCGTCTTACCAATTCCTAAAAAATCTGGTCTTATATAAAACACTCTAACACCAGTCTTAATTAGACTACTTGCATTATAAGTTGACGGAACAGTCACTGTTAAAGAAGAAGGCTCTCTATCAGTCAAATTATGTAAAAGAAGTGCGGACTCATGTGAAAAAACAGCAACAGATGTGCGCTTTGACAATAAATTCATTTCATCATTCCACAAACTGCTGTTAACATAAACGCCTTTTGATACACGCTCTAAGCTCTCATCTTTAATAAATCGATAAACACTAGACGGGCTAATTCCAAGTTCTTTGATGACACTATCAATGCTTAAAACTTGCTTTTTCTCTATGTAATTGCGCAATTGATCTTTTAACATTTGCCCACCTACTTAATGACACGTTTACGCTGATTTAATATATTATATCAGCATAAACGTATCGAATGCGCAAGCAAATCGTAAAGTGCAAATAGCCAAACCACATTTAACCAAATCACAAAGTAGCCAATCACTGCAAATTCGCGGGCGATTGGCTACATTAGATATACCGTCTAGCTAAACATTTTCACTAGCTCAGTATGCTATCAATATTCTTCTTATTGATTAGATTATCTTCGTCAAGAAAAGCCATCTGCTTTATTCCGCTTAAGCTTGCAATAAGCGACACTGGGAAGGTAACGATATTTTGATTAAGAGTACTAATGTTACTATTTACGATTCTTTTTGCCGCCGCCAGCTGCTCATTTTCATCGTTTATTTCCTCTTGCAAGTTCAAAAACTGCTCAGAAGACTTTAATTCCGGATAAGCTTCCGCCAAAGCAAAAATCTTCCCTATTGCATGATTCTGATTTTTGATTACCGAACTAGAATCCGCTGATCCCAATCCTTCTCTTAAACTCACTAAATCCACTAAGGTTGTTTTTTCGTACTTTGCAAACGACTGCGCAACTTTAAGCATTTGGCAAATCGTATCATATCTTTTAGCGAGCGCAATATCAACGTTTTTCCGCGACTCTTCTATAATCACCCTATATTTTCTTAGCCTATTTAACATGCCAATAAACCAGACAATAAGCACTACAAGCACTATTGCAACACAAATTAGCACAGTGTTCTTATCCATAACGTCACCCATAATGTCTCCCATAACATCTCCTTTAGTTCTAGTATTTTCTAATTTTTTAGTTCGCTAGTATTGCAATTTACTAGTTTCTACTTTTGTAATTTTTACTTTTGTAATTTCTCTCTAATTACGTTAATTATTTCGTAATACTCAGCCAAAACATCTCTAAATCTTGCATATTCTCTTGTTAAAGATAGGTTTTCTACTCCAGATTTTCCTGGAGCGCCGAATAAATACCGACCAGAATCAAAGGCTGCAACAATACGCTCACTATCTAGATATATGCAAACTCTCATTCTTTTTTGCAAATTATTCATTAGTTCTATAAAACTTGGATCTAATACAAGCTTTGTATAAAAATCGTCTGTAGAAAAGATTGAATACGAGTCGTTAAATTCAATGGATTCTGTCTGAACTTCGCTCTCCTCTTTTGTTTTTTTACCATAGTATCCATTTAGTTTTTGTCCCATAAAGTTCTTTCCAGTAACAGGGACGATTCTAATGTGGCCATTTATGTTGGTTTTTGAGTTTATTAATAAGACTTGCCCAATAAAATCCGTTTTTTTAACACTTTTTCCACTTTCACTTCTAGAAAAGTGGATTGCTTGCATATTTGAAAATTCAGTTTTAAATTCATCGCCAAAAATTATGTGTTTACTTGAATAATACCTACTAGATATTGGCAGAAGATTATCAAAAATGCTGCTGTCAATTCCTTCAGAATTTTCTAATACCGTTCCTGGCAGAATCGCATTCAAAATCGGCGTTAGAATATTATCCGAATATAGGGCATCTACATCAACTTTATTATTTACAAAAAACTTACCTGCAAAGTAAACAACAAAAACACCTACTATTAGCAAATAATATTTGTAACAAGAGTAATCAATATTTGGAAAGTAGTTATACAAAACACCTAAAACCATTACTACCGGTATGAATGGAATTAAACGAATTGGATCAAAAGAATTATTTTTTATGCCTTCTTTTAACTCATTTAATTTCCCTTGTATTTGGGGAGATTGTTCTATTCGCGCTAGTTTGTCTAAAACTTCTGGATTTGTAAATACGCTACCATATTTTACATTCATGTCATCTCCCTTTTATAAATCACTCGTCATTTTTGACATATTTTGCGAATCACTATGCACAACGTTGTAGGATTTGAATTTACAGTATCATTGTTTAGATTTGTCTGATTCTGTTCATTCGATTCATAGTTATCTATATCATTCGAATCATGCTGATTAAACTGTTCCATATATGCCTTTTCTCTAACTCTATACAATCTAAATTACACAAGATCATTAAATAAAAACAGATTTTGACTAAAATTTATTTTGCAAAATTTTAAAGCAAAGAAAGCACTGCAAGTAACAGCGTAATTCCTTAAAATGTAACTCGAAAGCAGGTTGCATTGCTGAGAAAGTGGCCAATTGCTGCAAATTCGCACTTAATGGCTACTAACACGGGCTCAGAATCTATTGCGCTAAATTGCACAGCGCATTGAAAGCAAACCAGCTCCACAGCCTCACATAGACACAGTGTAAAGCGAGTAGAAGTAAGCCTTCTGATTCATAAGCTCCTCAAAGCTTCCGCGCTCAATAAGCTCGCCGCTTTTCATCACAAGAATCTCATCATATTGCTTAAGCGAATTGGCATCCAAGCGGTGAGTTACAACAAGTCGAAGAATTCCTTGCAAATCCAAAATAGACTGCGTTACGTTAACGCTCGTCTCGTTATCTAGCGCGCTCGTTGCCTCGTCAACCAGCAGAATCTCGGACTTTTTAAGCAAGCTTCGCGCAATAGCAATACGCTGCTTTTCGCCGCCAGAAAGATGACTACCGTTCTCGCCACACTGATAATCCTTGCCTTTAGCAGCAATCAAATCATCCAAACCAGCCAAGTGAATCACGCGATTCACCTCCGCATTCGGGAACGGCTTAAAAAGCGTAATATTATCTAAAATCGAAGCATCAAACATAAACACAGACTGCTGCATAAGAGTAGTCTTATCGTAAAGCGAACTCTTGCTCACATTGCTAAGCTCGTGATTATTCAGCTGCACACTACCCTCATAATCCTTGTAGTAGCCCATAAGCAGATTAATCAAACTACTCTTACCAGCTCCAGAAGGTCCTACTATTGCATAAGATTTTCCAGCTTGCAAAGTTAGATTTACATTTTTCAAGACTTTATGATCCGCGTCATAAGCGTACGAAACATCGCGCAAAACAACGCTTTTAATAGAATCGTCAATGATCTCGCCAGAATCTTCCTTAGCATTACTCATATAATCAGCCATCTTGCTAATAAGCTTCTTAGCACCCTTCATCTCGCCAAGCATTTGAGGAAGACTTGCAATAGGCTGAAGCACGCCATTCATCAAATTAGTGAAAGCTAACACCATTCCAGCAGTAATAACGCCCACGTGAGCGTTAACCATCCAAGCGCCAACAAGCATCACGCCAAGCTGAGTTCCAAGACTTGAAATAGTACCAAGAGCAGAAACAGTAGTCATCGTTTTTTCGCGAAGATTCTTAGTATGCTCAAGCTCCATCGACTGATTCTGATAACGGTTAATAACCTCCTGCTCCGCCTTAAAACTCTTAATAACCGAAACGCCGTTCAAAACATCCTTCGTTAAGGCTGTATAAGACTCGTTCGACTTGGAAACCTGCTCCTCGCGAGTGGCAATTCCGTTAGCTGTAAGAATCGAGCACGCCATTGGAAGCACAGAAATAATAAGAGCAATAACAGTGAGCAATGGACTATAATAAATCATAAGAGCCAGAGAGCTTACAAGCATAAGAACGTCTTGAACAAAATCAAAAATCTTCTTCAAATACTTTTCTTGAATACGCTCACAATCATTAGTAAGTACAGAAAGATACGTGCCGGAATTCGCGAGCGAAAAATCACTATAACTCTTCTGTAAAAGCTTCTTGATAACAGACTCTTTATACTGATTCATTGCTTTTTCAAGAAAGCGAGGGTACGAGCTGCGCTTCAACGCGAAAATCAGGGAGATTGCCAGCATAAAGGAAACAACAAGCAGCAAAATAGTAGTTAAAGAGAAAGCTCCTTTACCTGCCATATAGTCGAAAATAATTTGCAAAATCCAAGAAATAGCAGTGTAAATCATGGACAAGGAAATAAAAACTATCATCGAAAGAAAAGCTACAAGCTTGTTTTCCTTGAAAAATAGTTTTACGTAATTTTTTACGTCGGGATGTAGTTTGGATGATTGCTGATTCGCGGGCGATTGCTGATTTGCTGTATTGTCAGTTTTGTTCATTCTCGCTACCTCTCACTTCCTTTATATCTATTTGCTATTTTTGCTATTTTTCGCTAATAGCATTTTCGCTTTCGAATTGCTAATCCACTCTCTACTAAGTATTGAAAGACACACTATCATACTTATCCTGATTGGTCATGCTTATCTGCTTGATAACACCTATAAATGCTTAAACACACTTATACGTAATGCTTGCTAGAAATAATAAGCATAGAGTTAAAAAAAAAATCAAATCAAATACGCAACACCGCTTCAACACAAAGCTCAAGCGCATACGCTTTAGAATCCCCGCCCCAATTGCGCTCATCATAATTTTCAACATCGTGCAAAGTATCTGCAGTGTAAAGAATCTCACCCCAAACAATCTCACGCATTTGCGCACAAGCCGCTAAAGCAGAACACTCCATTTCAACAACCGCGCATCCCTCCTGCTTACGATTAGCAACTTTCGTCTTAGTCTCACGGAAGAACCCATCCGTAGTCCACGTTTTAACTTCATGATAAGGCAAATTATGCGCCTGCAAAGTTTGCAAAATAGCGCGCCTCGAACGCTCTGAAACATCAACATAACGACTTGGAGGCAAATAATGATAAGAAGTCCCCTCATCCCTTAAAGCTTTATACGGAACCAGAAAAACGTTTTCCGCATAATCAACTAGCGACCCACAAGAACCAGCACTAACAACTTCCCTAACGCCGTAAGAAATCAACCAATCTAAGATCTGAACAGCAGCAGGAGCGCCAACTGGAGCTTGTACTAAGCAGATTTTTTGAGTTTCTTCTTCTACTTCGCTGTTTGCGTCTTCCTTTACTTTTTTCTCTACTTTTTCTTCCAAAACATATATTGGATATACTTTAGTTGCAGATTCAAAATTTGCTACAATCGTAGCTTTCCTACTTAAAGCATACTGATCGATTTCATCGCCTAAAAAAGCAAAAACCGCTTTAGATGGAAGCTGAACAGAAATATTATCGTGATTGGGCATTAAAACTGCACTTTTATCGGAATCATACTCTAAAATCGGCAAATCATATTCTGCCATACAATCAGCTCCTTCATAAGATCAGCTCCATCCTACAAGCAACTCAATCCTATATACAAATACACGCATTAGTACACGAAAATCACAAAGTGGCCAATCTATGCAAATTCGCACTTAATGGCTACTAGAGAATCATATTTTCTGCATCATGTCCTGTCTTTTATAAAACCGCAGCAATCGATTTCTGCTAACTCAATAAAACCAGCTGACTTATAAAAAGCAATAGTTTTTTCAGTACAATCCGTAGTCAATTGAATTTGACGAACATTAGGATAATAATCCACAATCGCCTTTAACAAAGCAGACCCTATCCCCTGCCTTTGATACTCAGGCAAAACAAGAATATCCTGAATAAGAACAACCGTATATCCGTCACCAACAGCTCTAGCAATTCCAACTAGCTCATCATTTTTATAGGCAGCTAAAACCTTGAGCGAATTGTTAAAACCATTTTCCAAAGCAACTAAATCATCTGTGTACGCAGACCAACCAACGGAATCATACAACCTTAAAATATCTTTGCTATTATACTTTTCATACTCTTTTATTTGAACATCTGCTAAATTCATTGACAATAACACCTCCGAATACTGTGCAATCAACGTTGAAACCCTGAATTTTCTAGCGTAATCGCTCAGTATATCAAGTCGCCTATCTCTTCTTTTAACATAGGCCTTTAATGCGCCAACTGCACCAGTGCCCAAAAACAGGCAAAATCAGACACTCGCGCAGAAAAAGGAGTACGTATCAAGGTATGCCAAACACAAATCAAGTTTGACAAACGCAAATCCATTCGCTATAGTTTCCACTTATCACCATTTCGACGAGTAAAGGAGTGCACATGTATCATACAAATATGATGACAAATTGTTGTTGTAACGTATGCTGTTGCGCATTTCTTAATCGAAATGATGTTTGCAAGCACTAAATATGCATAACATCTAGCCTGTGTTAAAAGCATTTACGTTAAAACGCAGCAAATTACGATTCAAGAAACAGCGCGCTGTTTCTTTTTTTATGCCAAAATTCGAATATAAAACGTTAAAAAGATAACAATTTAACGCGAATTAAATATTAAAACGAATAAATGGCATCTTTAGAAACAACTAATAAGCAGCAGTCGCTTTATTAATAAAAAATTATTTTTTAAAAATTAAAAATAAACAAAATTAAACAAATTAAATTAAACAAAACAAACAAGTAAGGGGAAATATTATGTCCAACATCTACAAGTCCGTGCAAGAACTCGTAGGCCACACTCCACTTCTGGAGCTTACGCACATTGAAAAAGAGTACAATCTAGCAGCAAAAATCCTTGTAAAACTCGAATACTTCAACCCAGCAGGTTCCGTAAAAGACCGCATCGCAAAGCAAATGATTGAAGAAGCAGAAGCTGCAGGCACACTTAAACCAGGCTCAGTAATTGTTGAGCCAACTTCTGGAAATACTGGCATTGGTCTTTCAATGATTGCGCAAACAAAAGGATACAAAAGCATTATTGTAATGCCAGAAAGCATGTCTATTGAACGCCGAAAACTTATGAAAGCTTACGGCTCCGAACTCGTGCTCACACCTGCTGCAGAAGGAATGAAAGGCGCAATCGCCAAAGCGAAGGAAATCGTTGAAAGCACGCCAAATGCGTGGACTCCAGGACAGTTTACCAATCAAGCAAATGTGCACGCACACTACAACACAACAGGTCCAGAAATTTGGCAAGACACTGACGGAAACGTGGATATGCTTATTGCAGGCGTTGGAACAGGCGGCACAATCACTGGTACTGGCACATACTTAAAAGAGCAAAATCCGCATCTTGAAGTAATCGCAGTAGAACCAGCCGACTCCCCTGTGCTCGCAGGCGGAAAACCAGGAGCGCACAAGATTCAAGGAATCGGCGCAGGATTCGTGCCAGATGTGCTCAACAAAAACATTTATAATCGCATTGTTCACGTAACAAATGAAGACGCAATCGAAAACGGCAAGCTTATAAGCAAAAAAGAAGGCTCCCTCGTTGGTATTTCTTCCGGAGCTGCGATTTGGACAGCAATCCAAGAAGCAAAAAGAGAAGAAAACAGGGGCAAAACCATCGTTGCAATACTGCCAGATTCAGGAGATCGATACTTGTCTACCGCATTATTTGAAGACTAACTGTATTTAGTAGCACTATTATAAACACGCAAGTTTTGATTAAATAATATGTGCAAATATTAATTAGTAATTAAAACGAGAAAATAAAGAAGACAAAGAAGACAAGAAAAATACTGGAGATTAATGTATGAATGAGCATCTTGACCTTATAAACAAACTCAACTCAATTCATGATTCTGACATAAGGCAAGCTACATTCATACCTAATTACCGCAATATTATTGCACTCATACATGCGACTCAGGCTCTACTTTTGCCTGAGTTGCATGTGCGCAATGAAAGCAACGAGACTACGCAACTCAACGCTAGTTTGAATAATAACGCTAGTTTGAATACCGTTACTTCAAACGCATTAGACACTATAGAACGCATTATATTTCACGAACTTCAATGCTACACAAGCAACACAATTAAAATTCGAGAAACTTGCAATCAATTTATAGATACTCTTCCTGCAATTAAAAAGTTACTTTTAACAGATATTCAAGCCATGTATGAAGGCGATCCTGCTTGCACAAGCAAAGTAGAAGTCACGCTCGCATACCCTGGTTTTTATGCAATGCTTATTCACCGCACAGCTCACGCACTCTACGAACTTAACGTACCGCTAATTCCTAGACTTATGAGCGAATACGCGCACAGAAAAACTGGAATTGACATTCATCCAGGAGCAAAAATTGGCGCATATTTTTGCATTGATCACGGAACTGGCATTGTAATCGGCGAAACAACTGTGATCGGCGAGCATGTTAAGCTTTACCAAGGAGTAACGCTGGGTGCAAAAAGTTTTGCGCTAGACGAGAATGGAAATCCTGTAAAAGGCGGAAAGCGGCATCCAAATATTGGAAATAATGTTGTAATTTACGCAAACGCAACAATCTTAGGCGGAGAAACCACAATCGGCAGCGGAAGCATAATCGCAGCAAACGCGTGGATTAACCGCAGTATTCCTGCAAACACAACCTACCACTTCCCTAAAGCCTAATGCGCGCTAAAAATACCGATTCCACTTCTACTATTTTATTTGAACATCTGCTAGATTCATTTACAATAAACATCCAAATATAATAAAAGTGCGCGATCTAAAACGTAAAAACGGAAGAACGCGCACTAGCAAGAATACTTAGCAAAAACTAGCAACAGCAGAACATCTACTTTTTAAGTTGCACAGTCTCGTGATCCTTGCCCATTTTGAATTCAATACCTGCACGCTGCCACATGCGATATTCGCCAACCGCAGTAAAGAGAACATCCGTGGAAGAGTTAAGTGCGGTTTCGCAAGAATCCTGAATAACACCAATAATAAGACCAATAGCAACTACTTGCATAGCGATATCATTTGAAATACCAAACGACGAGCATGCAAGAGGTATAAGCAAAAGCGAACCACCAGCTACACCAGATGCGCCTGCAGCAGAAACTGCAGAAAGCACAGAAAGAATCACAGCAGTTGGAATATCGACGCGAATACCAAGCGTGTGAGCAGCACACAAAGACATGATAGAAATAGTTATAGCAGCTCCGCTCATATTAATAGTTGAGCCAAGCGGTATTGAAACAGAGTAATTATCTTTGTTGAAGCCAAGTTTTTCACACAAATTCATATTTACAGGAATATTCGCAGCAGAAGAACGCATGAAGAACGCTGTAACACCCGAATCGCGCAAAGTTCTAAAAACAAGAGGATACGGATTCTTGCCAGTAAGCATGAAAACCAAAATAGGATTAAGAATCAAAGCAACAACAGCCATAGTGCCTACTAACAAAGCAATAACGAAACCATACTCGCTAAAAATACGAAGACCGTTACTTGCAACTGTTGTATAAACAAGACCCATAATGCCAAAAGGTGCTGCGTTAATAATCCAGTGGACAATTTTTCCAATAGCAGACGAAATGTTATCGAAAAATGCTTTGGTGGAAGGCTCGGCTAATCGCAGAGCAACACCGAAAGCAATCGCCCAGAAGAGGATGCCAATAAAGTTACCTTTAACGAGAGCATCTACAGGATTAACAACAATATTTAGCACAAGTGAATTAAGCACCTCACCAATTCCTTGAGGAGACGGCGAAGACGCTGCTGCAACATGAGCAAAAGTAAAATCAACAGGGAAAATCATAGCCGCACATACAGCTACAAGGCTTGCAGTAAACGTAGATAGCGCGTACAGCCCTATTACCACTTTCATGTTGCCAACACTTTTTGCTTGCGCAAGCGCACCAATAACTAGGCAAAATACTAAAATTGGCGCAACAGATTTAAGCGCACTGACGAAAAGTTTTCCCATAAGATCGAGCACATAGACGTGAGCTGGCACAAAAATACCAAGTGCAGCACCGAGAAAAAGACCAATTACAATGCGTAAAATAAGGTCAATGTTATTCCATTTTTGAACAATCTTGTGCATGAGAGTCTCCTGTAATTTAGTTTGTGCAGAATGTTTTATACTCTTTTACGTGTATTAGCACTTGCAAGATTTTATTTTTTAAAGATTATACATAAGGATGCATATATATGCAAATTGTTAAGGTTTAATGTTTCGATGTTTCAATAACTTAGCAACTCAGTGACTAAACGCTTCAATAAGTGCTTTGTAAGCAAGATAACTCTTAAAATATAGTAAGCAACAATAACTTCCCGTGTAATCGCAAACTAAAATAGCAAAATGCCTCACTTTGCGTAGTAAAGAAAGACGCAAAGTAAGGCACATTTTACATTAACTTCATTATGCTAATTAACTCAATACTCAGCAAACTTACTGAATACAATTAAGCAAACATTAAGCAGCTCTAAAACTAGCTGATCTGCAATAACCAGACCAGCTAGCAAATATTTTACTTACTACTGTGACGAGAAGTACCACGACGCTTAGTTGAGAAAAGCGCAGCACCAGCAGCACTAAGAGTTGCAGCAAACAAGCCAAACACAGACACGTCACTACCAGTCTTACTAAGCTGAGCAACACTACCACTCTTCAACACCTGAGCGCGCACAGAAGCACGAACATCAGCCGCATGAGCCTTAGCAGCAGCCAAAGCCTTACGAGCAGCAGAAAGATTCTTAACCGCAGCATCAACCTGAGCCTGGGTAGCATTCGGATCAGCAAGCAAACGTTTAGCTTCAGCCAACGCCTTCTTATACACATCCAAATCAGGAGCTTCACCAAGCAAGTAGGCAAACGACTTGCTAAAGCGAGAATCATCATCAACTTCAGCTTGCAATACCGTCTTATTAACACCATTCAAAGCATCTTTAGCATTCTTAAGATTCTTTAACGCAGTATCAACAAGAGCTTTACGATCTGCTTGAGACTTAGCAGCAAGATCCACACCCTTACCAGCAGGATCAGCTAGCTTAGATATAAGCTCCTTCGCATCTTGCAAAGTCTTATTATATGCTTGCTGCTTTTCAGCAGTATCATACACGTACTTTACAGATTCTTTCACACTATTCTCAAGAGCAATCTCAGCTTGCAAATCAGCAATATCAACACCATTTAGTGCAGCAGCTACGGTTTGAAGCTGTTTAAGCGCATTATCAACCGCAGTCTGCTGCTGATCAGGAGTATTCGCTGATTGAGCATCCTTCGCATCAGCAAGAGCAGACTCAGCAGCAGCAAGAGCAGTATCATACGCAGATTTCTTATCCTGAACAGCATTCGTATACTGTACGGACTTCTTCAAAGAATCAGCTTTGTCAACTTCAGCCTGCAACTTAGACGTATCTACAGTTCCATTAAGAGCACTAGAAGCAGTTTCAAGCTTAGTCTTAGCATCGTTGATTTCTTGCTCAGTCTTGCCCTGAGGATTCTTCAAGATATCTTGAGCAGCTTGCAAAGCCTGATCAAACGCAGTCTTCGTAGTATCAGGAGCATTCATGTAAGCAATAGTCTTCTTCTTCGACTCGGCAGCAGTTACAACCGTCTGCAAAGCAGAGGTATCGTGACCGTCCAAACCAGTAACAGCATTATTAAGCGCAGAAGTAGCATCAGAAATTTCTTTCTCTGTTGCACCAGCTTTCTTTACAATGCTTTCTGCAGAGTCTATAGCATTGTTAAGAGCATCTTGCTTCTCAGCAGAAGCATTCTTATAAGAAACATCATTCTTCTTATCTTTTGCTTCTGCAAGCTTTGCCACCAATTGAGTCTTGTCGTTACCATCAAGTTCATTAACAGCTTGCTTGAGTGCAGTCAATGCAGTATCAACAGCTTGCTGCTTCTGCTCAGGAGACTTCTGAGACTGATCGTTCTTAGCTTCAGTAAGAGCGGACTCTGCCTCTTGCAAAGCCTTATCAAACGCAGACTTCTTTGCTTCAGAAGCATTCTCATACTTAGCATCGCCAACAGATTGAGGGTTAGTCGACTTCTTCAGCTTCTTAGAATCAGCAACTTTCTGCTCAAGTTCAGTTGTATTAACCGCTCCATCAAGACCGTTTATTGCAGTATTCAACTTATTCAAAGCTGTGCTGATTTCAGAATCAGTGTGACCGTGAGGAGTCTTAACAAGATCTTCGGCAGTCTTCAAAGCATCATCAAGAGCCTTTTTCTTAACAGCAGTACCATTCTTGTAAATAACTTCTTGCTGCTTAGCTTTTGCATTGGTGATAGCAGTCTGCAACTTACTCACATCGTTACCATCAAGTTCATTAACAGCTTGCTTGAGTGCAGTCAATGCAGTATCAACAGCTTGCTGCTTCTGCTCAGGAGACTTCTGAGACTGATCGTTCTTAGCTTCAGTAAGAGCGGACTCTGCCTCTTGCAAAGCCTTATCAAACGCAGACTTCTTTGCTTCAGAAGCATTCTCATACTTAGCATCGCCAACAGATTGAGGGTTAGTCGACTTCTTCAGCTTCTTAGAATCAGCAACTTTCTGCTCAAGTTCAGTTGTATTAACCGCTCCATCAAGACCGTTTATTGCAGTATTCAACTTATTCAAAGCTGTGCTGATTTCAGAATCAGTGTGACCGTGAGGAGTCTTAACAAGATCTTCGGCAGTCTTCAAAGCATCATCAAGAGCCTTTTTCTTAACAGCAGTACCATTCTTGTAAATAACTTCTTGCTGCTTAGCTTTTGCATTGGTGATAGCAGTCTGCAACTTACTCACATCGTTACCATCAAGTTCATTAACAGCTTGCTTGAGTGCAGTCAATGCAGTATCAACAGCTTGCTGCTTCTGCTCAGGAGACTTCTGAGACTGATCGTTCTTAGCTTCAGTAAGAGCGGACTCTGCCTCTTGCAAAGCCTTATCAAACGCAGACTTCTTTGCTTCAGAAGCATTCTCATACTTAGCATCGCCAACAGATTGAGGGTTAGTCGACTTCTTCAGCTTCTTAGAATCAGCAACTTTCTGCTCAAGTTCAGTTGTATTAACCGCTCCATCAAGACCGTTTATTGCAGTATTCAACTTATTCAAAGCTGTGCTGATTTCAGAATCAGTGTGACCGTGAGGAGTCTTAACAAGATCTTCGGCAGTCTTCAAAGCATCATCAAGAGCCTTTTTCTTAACAGCAGTACCATTCTTGTAAATAACTTCTTGCTGCTTAGCTTTTGCATTGGTGATAGCAGTCTGCAACTTACTCACATCGTTACCATCAAGTTCATTAACAGCTTGCTTGAGTGCAGTCAATGCAGTATCAACAGCTTGCTGCTTCTGCTCAGGAGACTTCTGAGACTGATCGTTCTTAGCTTCAGTAAGAGCGGACTCTGCCTCTTGCAAAGCCTTATCAAACGCAGACTTCTTTGCTTCAGAAGCATTCTCATACTTAGCATCGCCAACAGATTGAGGGTTAGTCGACTTCTTCAGCTTCTTAGAATCAGCAACTTTCTGCTCAAGTTCAGTTGTATTAACCGCTCCATCAAGACCGTTTATTGCAGTATTCAACTTATTCAAAGCTGTGCTGATTTCAGAATCAGTGTGACCGTGAGGAGTCTTAACAAGATCTTCGGCAGTCTTCAAAGCATCATCAAGAGCCTTTTTCTTAACAGCAGTACCATTCTTGTAAATAACTTCTTGCTGCTTAGCTTTTGCATTGGTGATAGCAGTCTGCAACTTACTCACATCGTTACCATCAAGTTCATTAACAGCTTGCTTGAGTGCAGTCAATGCAGTATCAACAGCTTGCTGCTTCTGCTCAGGAGACTTCTGAGACTGATCGTTCTTAGCTTCAGTAAGAGCGGACTCTGCCTCTTGCAAAGCCTTATCAAACGCAGACTTCTTTGCTTCAGAAGCATTCTCATACTTAGCATCGCCAACAGATTGAGGGTTAGTCGACTTCTTCAGCTTCTTAGAATCAGCAACTTTCTGCTCAAGTTCAGTTGTATTAACCGCTCCATCAAGAGCAGCTTTAGCAGAATTGATAGCATTAACAGCTTGAGCTACTTTCTCAGCAGTTGCATTAGCATCAGTAAGCACTGCATTACCATCAGCAATAGCTTCATTGTAAGTAATTTTCTTAGTCTGATCTGCGTTAATGTATGCGATCGTCTTCTTGAAGTCAGTGTCACCGTCAATAAGTTTTTGCAGTGCAGACTTATCAACAGTCTTGCCACCGAGATCCTGAACAGCCTTTTCTAATGCCTTCTTAATCTCATCAACCTTGGCACCATCAGCATTCATACCCTTAGTTGCATCAACAAGAGTAGATGCATTTGTGAACGCACTATCAAAAGCAGTCTTCTTATTATCCTTATAATCAGGCTTTGCTGTAAGAGTAGACTTCTGGTCATTAATAAGAGTCACAAGATTCTTGAGTGACTTCATCTTGCCGTCAAGATCTTTAGCCTTAGTAACAACATTATTGATAGCAGTTTTCACCTTATCAACAGTGTCTAAATCACTCTTAGGGTCAGTTTCAGGATTTGCAACTTCTTCCTTAAGAGCCTTCTTCTGTGCATTATTAAGATTCTGAAGATTATCTATTGCAGTATTCGCATCTTTTCTAGTCTTTGCAAGCTCAGCTTCCTGAAGAATAGAATCAATGTCTTGTATAGAATCGGTATTTTTATCATCCAACTTTGCATTGAAGTTCGTAGCTTCTTGATCAGTAAGATCACCATGCTTCTTCAGATCAGCAATCTTCTTCTTAGCTGCAGCTTTAGCATCCTCAAACTCAGCTTTGTTGAGAATCTCTGCAACTTTATCAAGACTATCTGCAGTACCTACTTCGTCTTGATACTTCTTCTTATCTTGTTCGCTGAGATTCTTCAACTTGCTAATCTTGTTTTTAGCATCAGTCTTAGCATCATTAAGACCATCGTTATTACTGTTATCAGCAGCATTTTGATTCTGAGTAGCCTTTTCCGCGGCCTGTTTCTTTATAGCATTTATAGCATTCTCATCAGTTGCAGTCTGAATGCTATTAATAAACTGCTCTTTCTCCTCAGGCTTGAGTTTATCATTCCCGTTAATTTCATTAATAGCAGCCTGCTTTTGCTTCTCAAGTTCAGCTTTCTTCTTAGCTTCTTCAGCCTTGCCTGTGTCTTGCTGCTCCTGTTGATTCTGCTTCGTTACCTCGCCATCAACCTTCGCATCATCTTTCTGCTGCTGCTGTTGCTTCTCCTGCTCAGCCTGCTGATCAGCTTGTTGCTGCTTTTGATCAGCTTCCTTTTGCTTCTTTTGATCCTGATCCTTTTGGAACTCGTTTATCTTCTCACGGATCTTTTCAGGATCAGTCTCAGTACCAATCTTCTTATCAAGTTCAGTCTTTTGCTCAGGAGTCAAACCAAGATCATTCTTAGCATCATTAATCTGCTTCTGAGCATCTTTCTTTTTCTTCTCATCTTGACCATGCTCATTAGCAGACTTAATAATCTTGTCTACATCTTCTGGCTTAGTAATATTGTTGATTTCACCTTGATGATCTTCCTTGAACTTCTTAATCTCTTGATCATTCAAGCCATTTTTCTTAAGAATCTTGTCAATAAGATTCTCAGCTTCCTTCTTAAGTTCTTTAGGCTGAGGAGCGGCAGCATTAGATACAAAGCAGTCGTTCTTAGTAAGACTGAATGCTAAATCAGAACCACCATATCTACTAGATTTTCTAACTTCAATGGAGTCGCCTAAATAAATTGTTACAATTCCATCTTCACCACCAAATCCACCTCTAACCAATTTAAGATTAGATCCATTTTTTTCAATCCACTGTCCACTATATTTGTAAAGTTGCATTCCATTACCTATACTGTCACCAGTAGTGGTAAGTTTATTCAGTAAGCCATCAGTCTTAGTTATAAAATCTGTAGTTATTTCAGCATTTCCTGATTTAACTTTCCAATTATCTTGAATGAACTTTATGACAAAACTATTCCAATCAGCAGCTTGCGGCTTATCCTTATCGGTAATAGCAATCTTAGTGATGTTGTACCTGTAGCCATTATTATCTTTTGTTTCAGTTCTTGGCTTTTCCGGATTACCCTTGGTATACACCAATTCAGAGTAGTCGAAGGTAGAAGTTGAATCATCATTAAACTTAACAGTCATAGTATGATTGCTGTCATCAAATGTGATAGCATTATTTTCATTCTTACCTTTTAGCTTGCTTTGAAGGTCATTATTGGCTGTTAAGATAGCTTGCCTAATAATTGACTGTTCTTGCTTTTGAATCTTCTTAGCATCTTGTACAGCTGTACGAGCTGGAAGCGTAATATTCGTCAAATCAGCGAGTGGCTTACGCTGATACACCAGCTTGTTGCCATCGAGCTTATCAGTAGACTTATCAGTATAAGTGATAGTTACGTTGCCTTGAGCATCTACTGTAATAGATTGCTTAGCTGCTTCTAAATTCTGAGGCTTACCAATAGCATTCATGAAGTCAGCTTTATTTTTATTTGCTTCATAAACTTTCTTCACAAGTTCTGTTTGCTCACCTTGAGTCAACCCTTGTGGATTTCCAACTGCCATTGGCACTGGATAGTACGGCGTAAACTTATCCGCAAGTGAACGCTGCTTCTTTACAAGATACTTGCCTTCAAGCTTTTTAGTTGAATGAGTACCAGTTGCATCCTTGAATGTGATTGTTGCATCACCATTAGCAGCAACATCAACCTTTTCTATAAGATCCTTAATCTTACTATTAGCATTCTTAATAGCATTTTCAACTTGCTTCTTCTCTGTTGAATCAAGAGAAGACGGATTCTTCACAGGAGTCAAATCCGGATACGTAATTTTTGTGCGCTCTGACAATGGCACGTAGCGTTTAGTCAGATTTTCCTTAGAAATAGTATCCGTAGAGTTATCTTTGTACGTTACCGTTGCGCTACCATCGTTATTGACTTTTACAGCCTTTTTGAAAGCATCTTCAGTTTGAGTCTGTTCCATACCTTTAAGTTTTTTCAGCACATCGGTATTACTCTTATTAGCTTCCCACAGCTTGCTAAGTATTTGTTTTTGTTCAGACTCTGTTGGCTGTCCAAATGTAGCAATTTCTGTAGCCTGAGGATAAGTAAGCTCTAATTCCTTGGAATAATCTGGCAAAGTTGGCGCAAGCACAACCTTACCAACAGTGTAATGCCAGTTACCCAATACCTGATACACGCCTGCAGCAAACTTCAACGGCTTTGTTTTATCGTTCAGTTTAATAACGAAGCTAATCTTAGATTTTCTATTGCCTCTACTCTCCCAGTTAATAATTAAAGAGTTAGTGGCTTTCCTATATTCTCTAGAAGTATCGAGAGTATTACCAGATTCATCATAACCGCCGGCTTCACCGGTCATTCTTTCCCAGTTATTCTTAAATTCAACACTTTGCTCTTTATTATCATCAAACCAGAAACGGCTTGCAGACTGATTCCAAGACTCCTTTGTATATGTTGCACCTGTTTGTTGAGAAGCCGAACCACCAGTCAACTCTTCGTCCTTATACAAAGTAATGCTATCGTTTACAATCGTGACGTCCTTAGGCACGCTCGCCCACCAGAATGGTCGACCACCCCACCATTCACCCTGAGAATTAAACTGGTACTCAACCTTATAATATTGTCCGTAAGTTTTTCTGTCTGCTGTTTCCTTATTATCGTTTTGTTTATCATCGCATGGCACTAGTTTAATATCCACATACCTCTGCGCCTTTGTAGAAGAATCGCGATTCGCATACCTATAGCTACCATCAGGAAGATTAAAACCATTAGCCCAAGCTTGATGAGTTGGCAAACCAGCACCACAAGCAAGCAAGCTTGCCAATGTTGCAGTCACAGCAATTTTCGGTAAACGTGAAATCGCATACGACTTACATGCTTCTAAACGAGTTCCACTTATCTCTTTCGCCATTGAACGAAGTGTACTCGGCTTCAAATACGCGTAATTTTTAGACACATGTAAAGCATTTTTAGCAGCTTGTGTTTTCTTAACCATTAACAGTCCTCACTTATATATTTTCTCTTCAACTCGCTCTGCAGACATAAACTCACATCTTGCAAAAGAGCTTGTTAATAGAGCAAAGGATACCCCCCCCCCCGCGTAATAATTCAAGTAATATAGGCAAAAACTACCATGCGATTAAGGTAACAACTATATTCAATATTAAATATTACAAATAATCATGCGAGCGCCGCATAGCTAGTGTTTGGCAACTGCGGCAAAACAACAATCAAACCGGCAGTAAAAATCAGCGCGAGTATAGGCAAAAGCTGCCATTGGCACGTAGATGAGAATGCAAATCCAATCCAAGAACCAGTAGTAGCACCAATCGCAAACGCAAGGCGCGCCCAACCAGAAAACTTAGCGAGAGTACTCCCTTTAAACAGAATCTGACGCGCAACAATAATCGGCTCTACTAGTAACATTCCACCAATCGCTTGAAGGAAGAATGCGAAGCAAATCATTGGCAAAAGATTAATAAACATAAGGCAATAAGCGAGCAAGCTCACAGCAATACCTAAAATCGCTACTTTTCTTAAACCGAGTTTTTGAGAAGAGTGCGCATATAAAACGGACGCGAGCACGCTTCCTACACCAGTGAAAATATACAGTATTGTTAAAGATTGAGAGCTATATTGTTTACCGATACCGAGAAGAATATAGGAAACAGAGCATGCAGGAATAAAAGCAACCAAAAGAGATCCTGCAAGAAGCATGATTTTACTCTTGAGTGACGGATTCGCAGATTGCTTAGCTGCAGATTTATTGGCAACGTCATTTTCTTGCGATACTTGCGATACTTGCGATACTTCTCCTTCTTCACTAATCGCTTGCGATTCATTCTCTACATCTTGCAACGCTTCCTCTTCTGCGCAAGACGCTTGCGCAATGTCTTGTTTCATAATAAATCGCGTAGCACAAGCCGCGAAAGAAGTCACGGACGAGAAAATCAAAACCGCAGGAATCGACCAGCTCGCAATCCACGATCCTAATGGAGAGCCAAGTAATGTTCCTGTAATACTTGCCAAAATGCTCACAATGCCGCTGTAGTTTACAATCATGCTGTCGTCGCCGCCTGCAGCATCAACCTCGAAAACTTCGCTAGCAATATCAATCACTTGACCTGTAATCAACAATGCACAAGAAAGAGCTACAAGCGACCACTTCCACGCAGGAGAGCCAAACATAAGAAGCGGCAGCAAACCGAGCACGCCTTCTACGCCCTCAGTCATAGCAAGAGCGCGAAAACCGCCAAGCTTATCAACAATCCAACCAGAGCATGGCGAAAGAAAATCGGCAACCGTCATAAAAGTCTTACGAAAACCAATCACCCAAGCTGGCAAACCCACAATAATAATAGAAGGCAAAACCGATCCTTCATACGCTTGATTGCCGAGCATAGAAAAACAGAAGCCAACCAAAGCCCATCGCAATGCTGGACTAATAGATCTCATACGAATAAAAATATTATTCCGCTTACCAATAGCCTTCATAATAAGCCCCTTATAAATTACATTAATTGTGTTGACGAATCGACATTATTGATTTACGTTTTCTTAGACGACCTATAAGTTCAGCAGGAAAACCATGACGAATAACATGAAAACGTTCCAATCCTGGTGCGACAATTTGCACAACACTAGGATTGCATTTCATCGATTTACGCTCATAGTGGAATGCGTCACGTTTCCATATATCTATTCCGTACTTATGAAGATCATTTACTATATTATTTATCTGAATTTCTATGTTAGGAATAGATAAAGTGTCACGTATATCATATGACACTAATTTTTGTGAAAATTTCCCACTATCCTGTCTAATTTTTTCTAAGAATAAAGCTTTCTTAATATTTGGATATGAATGTACAAGATGTTTTAGTCTTTTGGATCTATCACGTTCTTCAGGATTAGAATAATCTTTATCTGCACATAACTCTTGCCATAACTCAAGAAGCGAACGATATGTTGCGTATCCTAAAAATTGCGATGCGCCGCATCCAAAAGTAGGAATTTCTTCTCTATCTGTCTTATAACATATAGATAGCACCACTGAGCCAGACAAAGCTGGAATCGATACAATATACACCTTGTTACCAGTTGCGCTCTCAATAGCCTGTTTTATTTCTTTCAATAATTCACAATTAGGAATTAAAAACTCTACGCATACATCATCAAATATATTAGAAAGAAGAATATTAGATGTTGCATCTCGTTCAATAAGTTCATTAAGCGCATGCAAAGTCGCTTCTTGGATAGAAGCACCTGCGGCCCATCCATTATTTGTATAGTAGCAACGAATTAAATTTTCATCAATAGAAGAAAACTCACCAGTAGACTTTCCACCGCAGTATTCTGGTGGTAACGAAGCAATAGCATTATCACTCATACTATAAAAAGTATAATCAGTATTTTTGCTTGCTGAATTAGAAAGATTAAGAATCGCATCTCCTTTTATTCGAAGAGATGATGAACAAGAATACAAAACAGACTGATTCGAATATACTATATGTTCCAATAATTCATATAAACCGCTAGTTAGAGATTCAAGCCCAAGACCTTTACCTCTAGCGGATTCTAAAACAATATCTGCACAATCAGCCTCATCTAAATAAACACACGAATCCAAAATACAAGTAGTGTCTAATGCTGATACTTCAACACTCCATTGCCACTTCTTTAAGGCAAATACCTCAATAATTGATGACAAAGAATCCATCAATGTAAATTCTCGTTCAGGTGAAACAAAATTAACCATAACATATCTTTTCACAAAATAATGCTGGCAATTGTATTACAAAATAACAAAACCGCCAGCATGTTTATTTCAATTTTCATCATCGTCTGGTATTTCACCAACAAAGAAATCACTCATACTAGTAAAATGTGGAGTGCTGTGTTCAGTTCTAGTACGTCCCATAATATTCACCTTTCAATAAAAAATAATAACTCATTTAATTTCCTTTTAAGTTCATTTAAGAACTCATTTAAGAACTTTGGTAAAAGATACTATTACTTCTTACAAAAAATACAATACAGTTATAAGTCATGAATACAAAACAGTAACAAATAATAAATTTTATTAATTATTTTAAGAAAGACTTATAGTAAATTATTGTATGAATGAAAAATTTTATACTAAATGGGTGTGTTAAAAAGAAAACGATCATTGAGAAAAAGTAAAATATACTGTTGCAACTAATACAAATTTTTAAAGATTAACAAAATTAGACTAAATATAATCCACTAAAAAGAAGGTCTATAGGTCGAAAAGGGGCTTATGATAATTTCTTAAGTATTTTATGCAGTAATAGCACGATTATCTTTTAAGCCTTTTTACTCTGTGGTTGTTATAAAAATCAATTGTTTGACGTAATTCTTCTGTACTACCCCAGCTCTATGTTGCAAGAAGGTTTTCTATTGACAGAAGAAGACTATCTCCTTGATATTAAAAACCATAAATAGATTCAAAAAATGCATATTTAGATCATTTGAGCCAATCTGTTTCATTATTACTATTCTCTTTAACTACTCTAATATTGCGCTCTAAAAGACCAATACGTTGCTTAAGTGGAATTATTTTGCCAGTTGTTGCATTATAACGACTAACTAAATAAGGAGCTTCTCCGCACGTTATTTCCATTCGACGTTCATCTACATATGTCATCCAATTTGTTGAGCATTTCTCTGAAAACTCAATTTTTTCTGTGGTAGAAATCCAACTTTTATATTTATTATGGTTAAAAATATCTTTTTACCAAAACACGCTTCTAGTTTCATTACGTGTTGACACAATGAAATCTTACTCTTGTACTCTGAAACTATTTATAGGAATCCTGAAATTTTGACATTGAGCTCTTAACCCTTAGTTTGGAGCATCATACTATTTATTATTGAAAATAAGAAAGCTTATCTCAAATAACACTCAAAAGATAACATACAAAAAGATGGCTCTAACATATCGCTAGAGCCATCTTCTAATAAACAATGCCGGTTACTTAAAACAAGCAGTGCCTACTTATTGTTTTTTTCATCATTTTCTTCTTAAGAAGAAGTGCAAGTCCAGCAATTGAGAAACCAAGCACTGCGAGCAAGCCTGCAAACGATGCCGATTCGCCTGTCTTAGGAATCATGCCAATATGCTTTTCAGGCTGCGGCTGAGGAGCTGGTGTCTGCGGCTGCAGCTTCAGTTCCGACGCAGGTTGATTTGGAGTTGGGTTAGGCTCTGGATTCGGTGACGGAGTTGGCGTCGGTGCCGGAGGATTCGGAGTTGGATCCGGATTTGGTACAGGATCTTTCGTGTAAATAGCATACACAGTCATATCGCCATTAACTATGCTTGCTCCCGTAAACGTCTCACCCTTACCGTCTTCCTTCGTATTCCACTCCTTGAAGGTATAACCAGCCTTCGTTGGCTTCTTCAGCATAGACTCATTAGTCAACGCATCAGTATCAATAGCCTTACCAGGCTCCACATTAACAGTAGCAACCGTAGAATCGCCATCTTTAAAAGTTACAGTATTATATGTAGGCGTCGGATCTGGTGTCGATTCTGGTTTCTTCACTTGGAAAGAATAAGAGATTTGTTTAGACTTATTTTCTTCTCCGTTCGCATCTAACCCTTTAGGATCCTGTTCAGCAGCAAAGAAGAAATAATTGCGATTAGCACAGTTATCCTCTCTTGCAGTGGTTGCTTTCACAAAATTCTCTGTGGAAGAATTAGCAAAATCATAGAAACCGGCTACCGTTCCTCGAATTCTATATTTTTACCTTCAGTAACTGTCTTTTTCACAGATAGACCAGTTACTGAAACAATGATATTGCTGGTATCTACATTCTTAACTTGGTTAATGATGTCTTGCCATTTTTGAGTTGTTCCAGGATTATCTTTCTTTAATGTAACAATGAGCGTTTTACCATCATTTGTTTTTGTTACACTTGGAGAAAATCCCTTAATTCCGCTAATTGTAGCAGATGCATCATTAGCTACTTCTACACCATCTGGAATATCTAGCGTAAAAGCAAATCCTGCATCAACCTTACCGTAGCTATTGTGGAATTTCGTAACATAGGCGTCATTCGTGCCACCAACTCTCGTATAGCTTAGCGTCCAACCATTGAGATAACGCTTAAACCATGGGATACTAACTGAAAAATCAAGATTCAGTTTATCCCCAGATTGTAGCTCACCAACCGCTTTAGAATCCGTTTCCACCCTTAAGCTTCAGATCACCGTATACTTTAAGTTTATCAACTGGCTTTTTAATTTCATCTTGAGTTAATAAATCATTTTCCTTAAAGCCAAATGGGTTGACACGATTTTCGATAGGTTTTGTAGGATTTTGTCCTGGTTTTGTATCTCCTTCTGCCGTATCATTACCTGCGAGATAACCATATCTTTCTTCAAAATCCATCCCAGTAGGCATAAGCCAATACGTATTAGGGTTATTCACTATCCCCGCATTTGGCGTACTAGTCATGTCTTCTAAAGAGTTAAATGGAAAATCAGCAATCGCTGTTTTACTTGAAGAGGTTAAATACTTAGGAAATACCCCATAATAAGTTTTCCCTGTAAAACCATCGGTTATCTCTTTCTTTTCCACATCAACCCAATACGTATTCTTTAGCGTACTATCGCCCAAATATTCAGGCGTAGCAGCCAACGAATCCTTAATTAAATATAGAAGCGGTTTGCTACCATCCGCGGCAAACACTGGTGACACAAATGCTGCTGATGCAATCAATGTAGCTGATACTATCGTTACAGCCATATTTTTTAGTAATTTCATACAAAACCTCCTACGGTCTCTTGATTTCAAGTGACTTTAATGGGGAGGTAATGTTAACGATTGGATCACTAACTGGGTGATTGCCAAATTTGTATAATTGGCAAATTCCTGAACCAGTTATAGTTCCAAGTAATTCTTCTTTTCCTTCTACTATATATGGGATATTTACGTTAATTTCATGCCCAGTTTGATTACGTTCACTTTCTACAAGCTTAAAAAATTCTTTATAATCATTCCAATTTCCTAGTTGAATAGTGATAACAACTGAATTATCCTTTTCTACATATTTAGTCTCAATGGCACTGATAGTAGATGTGTTTTCGGTAGCTTTAATTCCCTTTTTATCAACGTGGAAGTTAGAAGGGAATTTTATCGTATACTGAGCAATAGGGAACTTTTCACCTTCACTGGACATGATTATATTTTCAAATTTCAAAGGTCCAAAACCTTGTCCTTTTATTTCTTTCTCATATACTTTGTAGGCTCCTTCAAAAAGGTCTGCAGCTTCCACGCTTGCGCTTATAGTACCCGTATAAGAGTCTTTTTGCCCTTCAATTGGCGTGACGGGAGATGCAGTTACCGTCTTACTCACATCAACGGTTCCTGTAATTTTCTTTAAGAAAAAGGATCCGCTTACGTTTAATTGACTATCGACTTTATATACAAGTTGTCCTTCAGCCGCAAACGCCTGTGTAGTTCCAGCCATAACACCAAACGCTACTAATGTAGCCATCAATAGACCCATTGTCTTTTTTACTAATGTTTTCATATTTTCCTCCTTATTAATCTAATAATGGGTTATAGGCCAAAAAGTGTGTAAGAAATCATGTCTTAGACCTTGCAATACAAGGGTTTTGCGGTAATCGAATCTGTTTTCTGCACATTCGCCACCTGGACAAAAAGTGTGTAAAAATAAGCTCATAACCCTTATAGCAGTAAGGCTCGCAGTATATCGAATGTGGGCTATTTCTTATATTAAGCGGCGTTCGAAGCATGTATTAGCTGAGTATTTAACAATAAATCGTCAAAGGCTGTTACTAACGCAGATTACGTACTGCACCAGTAACATATAACCCCGCTTATCTGTTGTTAACGCAGATTACGTACTGCACCAGTAACATATAACCCCGCTTATCTGTTGTTAACGCAGATTACGTACTGCACCAGTAACATATAACCCCGCTTATCTGTTGTTAACGCAGATTACGTACTGCACCAGTAACATATGACCGTTACTTTCTTAAGATACTTGACTGAGTTTTTAACAGTGCTGAGGCTAGTTTATGCCACAGAATACTCATCAGCTTAGTTTTACACACTTTTTGGCCTATAACCCCCTTTTTCCTCCTCTCTTATATAAAGAAGCGACCAAGATTTTCTTGGTCGCTTCATGTTCGTATAACACTCATATAATACCTAAAGAACTAGCTTTACAGTTAGATAATCCACCTTACTTGTATGCTCTTCCATTTAAGGAAACTAGAGAATCAAATAATTGCGTTTCATCTAGAATACTCTCAGTTGGAGTTCTTTCCGTTATTGCAAGTTCTTTATACTTACTAGTAATTCCCTTAACAGCTTCTAATATCGATGGTTTAGAAACTTTGGAATCACTTTTCCTATACTCTTTAATTAAATCAGAAACTGCAAAAATCCCTAATTCCTTAAATTTCTGAGTTCGGTCATGATCATTCAAAGTTTCATTATTACTGATTCTTTCAACATTAAACCTTGTATTGTTTACTTTTTCGTCATAAGCCATCCTAAACTCTAACGAATTTTTCCAACCATAGTCAGAATTGTAAACAAACTTTTCACCAGTTATGTCTTCAATAGCCATAGCTAGAATATACTCATAGCATCCAGCATCTCTACTATCATAAATAGCATCGTAAAGAGGTTTAATTGCCTTCAGTCCCAGTTTCAATATTCTTTGATAGTTTTTAGAATTCCTAATAAACTTTCCTGGATGTGCCTGCATAGCCACTTGTGGATTAGTCTTCGTCTCAGTTTCTAATTCCACCATCAACTTATTCATGGATCCCTTTATATCATCTAACGTTTCAGCATAAGCTACGTTTACTGGCATCAATTTATGAGCTATATTCCCACTATTCTTTGATGCTTGATTATTTCCAATAATAAAAATTCCAGTAAATACAAATAGAACCAATAAAAGTAAAGTTCCTAGCGAAATATACATTTTTTTCTTAGACATAGTATTACACCTCCTAGAATTCTATATTCTTAATTTGTTGTATACTCTCATAGTGTAGGATATTATCTTAGTTAAGTATCCATAGAGATTAAATTCTATTTTTCGCTTAACGTTAAGATAATTCGTTATGTCTTCGTTGCCTAAATGATTCATCCACTGTCTAAACAGTTATACTATAATAATATTAATTTAACATGTTATATTAATATTATCAAGACACAAATTCATCTTAATCACCTAACTTATTTCTACCAATTACAGTGAACGCTCCTGCACGGTTAAGTGGGAGCATGTTGCCGTTAATCAAATACAAGTCGCCGCCTTCACAGGCGGGAATCTTATCCAAGTTTTCTAACTGTCTAATATCGTTCGCGCTCATCCAACCGTTTTGACGAGCGGTAGCATAACCATTCATACGACTCTGATAGTCTCCTCGAAGAAGACCATCCACGTTAAACTTCACATAATAAGTTTCTTTCTCCTTATCAGTAAAAAGCCGTCTCGTAATAGACTGTTCAAAACGCGCCACCCAAGGATCAAGCGTGTATTTCACAAACTCCAGCGACTGCTGCTCAATATTAGAAAAACTCGACTTTTCTAAATCACCAACCATGTGTGGTGGGACTCTAAAAATACGAGCGATCTCGTTAATCTGAAACTTACGAGTTTCAAGAAACTGTGCTTCGTTAGGCGAAATAGAAATAGGCGTATACTTCATGCCTTCCTCTAAAATCGCTATCTTATGCGAGTTAGAACCCGAGAACCCCTTATTCCAACTATCCCTCATACCAGACGGATCTTTTACTGTACCGGGGTATTCCAAGATTCCACTTGGTGTAGCACCGTTAGCGAAAAACGATGCACCATACTCTTCCGTAGCTATCGCCATACCGATAGCATTTTTTGCCATCGCAATAGGCGAATAGCCAACAAGCCCGTCAAAACCAAGACCGGGAATATGAAGCACATCAAAAGGCTTAAGTTTCACACTCGTTTCTTTACCCACTAAAACATCACTATCATTTAACGTATACTCGTAAAAAATTTGGCCACTATCATCCCGGTCAACTCTCATACGATCAGGCATTAAAGGGTATAAGCCTAAAACCTCGCGTCCTGGAATGCTTTTCTAAAATTCAACCCCTCCGTGTCAGCATGAAACACGTAGATAGACGCATCATCCGCCATCGCCTGCTCCATGTTCACGAACGAGTTGAAAAGAAACTGGTAAAACTTATCATCCTCCATATTATCGTTTTTAATTTTCCCAGCAGAACCCTCATAGTTCACGTTATAAGGCGGATCAGTAACCACCAGATTCACTTTAGTATCCTCAAGAAGCGTCTTAAATGTTTCTAACTTAGTAGCATCACCGCAAATAACACGATGCTTACCAAGCATCCATATGTCACCCGTTTTAGAAAAACACGGTTCTTCCAGCTCTTTTTCAACATCAAAATCATCATCACTCACGTCTTTATCAGCATCAAAAATACTGGAAAGCTCCGCCTCATCAAACCCGAGAAGATCAAGATTAAAATCAGCCCCTTCAAGCTCCGATAACTCGACTGCTAAAAGCTCACTATCCCAGCCTGCGTTAAGTGAAAGCTTATTATCCGCAATAATATAAGCACGCTTTTGTGTTTCAGTTAAATGGTTTTCTTTCACGCACGGAACTTTTTTAAGACCCAGTTTTAATGCCGCGGCAAGCCTGCCGTGGCCTGCGAGAATCGTATTATCCTCCGCCACTAGAATTGGGGATAGAAAACCAAACTCGCGAATACTTGCCGCTATCTGAGATACTTGTGCCTCAGAGTGCGTGCGAGCGTTTCTCACATACGGGATAAGCTCACTTACGTCAGCCAGATAATACTGCATTTCTTTTTCCATAAGCTTTCCTCCCGTTAGAAAAGACCCCAGCAAGCCAGCTTTTCAAAACCACCCACCGAGTCAATATAATCTTTCGCAATTTTCACAATCTGCGAATACGGTTTACCATCAACCATTTCATCCCCGATAGCACAAGAAAACTCAACCACCCGGCCGGTTTCCTGCGCTTTCAAAAACGCGTAAATGTTAACCGACACATCAGCTTTCGTAAGATCCTTACCATGAAGTCCGCCGCCCGTAACAGCATAAGCCATGTCTGACCCGAGTTTTCGGTTAACCGCTCCCGTATCCACGCTGATACCACCCGTCCAGTCGCCTAAAGGATTAACAAACGCATTCGGATAGTCTTTCAATAAGTCTTCTCGTTTAGCGTGAGACTGGCAGATGATAAGCTTTTCACCATCAAGAACATACTTGCCGTCATACGGATACTTTTCATAAACCTTTCGAGCAATAGCAGAAAGCTTCCTCTGCTCAGCTGTTAGTGGCATGCCTTTAAAAATCCCGTTATCAGCGCAGCGAACCATACCATCCTGGTTTCGGCTTAAATGCTTATCCTGCGGCACGACCGTAATATCAATCTTTACTTTCCCAGGACTTAAACGGTGGATAATATTTTTAATATCCTTAAACTTAAACATCACCGTGCTTTCAATACACACGGCACACTTACCATGCCCGAGCATCACTTCAACAGCAATCTTCGGATTCTCATCCAGCTTGTAAGCCAGATCAACAATTGCTCCAGCAATACGATCCGCAATCTTGTCGACATGTGACGGGTTTACTTTTTCTATCATAATTTTTCTCCTTATATGTTTTTACGTGTAATAAGCAGGCGTTCTGTAGCGGTCGGAGCGATGGAGAGAACATACAAAAAGAGCCGGTACTCTAGGTGAAGTACCGGCTTTCTTAACTGAAAATAACCATAGGAAAATAGAGGTACTTCACATAGCACCCCACGGAATAAACCCGTAGAGACTCTACGATGTATCTCATCGCCCTATAGCTAATCAGGCTTTGTGATTTAAATTTGATGTTCTCAACCTATGCAACGATATTCATTTCATTAGTTGAAATCACATCAGAGTTATTGATTAACTCTGAATTAAATATAATCAAGTAAAGAAAGTAATAGAAGATAGTAAAAAATAGCATAACTTTAATGGAAAAGTAATGCTAAATTATTTACATTACTCGTCATTAAAGTATATAAGCGATATATTCCAAATAAATTGACATTACTTTTTGCAACCAAAAAATAAAGCCATGCTATAATCCATGACTTTATTACAATAGAAAGGATTCAAAATGCCCTTGATCAAAGAAAAAATTCCGTAAATAATTTTGAAAATTTTTTATTTATGTTTGAAAGCTGTAGTTGTGACTGCGTTGAAGATATAGAACACACATCTCCAGGGAAAGAGCCTACAATCAGATTAAAATTACAAGCAATACCTGAAATTTGGTTACACTGCCAAAGGTGGTTTATTTCGGATTGCATCTAATGTAAGCACAGAGGATCGAAATATACTTGGTAAATTAATTTCATTATCTAACAAACTAACTAAAGAACTTTTTTCTTTCTTTAAAAGCAATGGTTTCTTATTTCCTGTATCAGAAACTTCCTATACTGGATTCGATGAAAAAATTTTGTATGAAATAATCAACCGATTGAAAGCGACAGTTGAGTTAATGACTGCTGTAGTGAAATTAGAAAGAATTATAAAAAGATTTGCGAATTGGTTATCTCTTTACTCCTCCGTAAGGATATTTCTATAAATACAGATTTTATGAATAAACCTTATTCAAGCTGCCACAATTCTTATCTTGAAACGATTAACAACTCTCCATCTGAATTATCTCCTAAAAGAAAATAGGAAAAATTTGATGGAGATACCTACACTATTGCAGACTCTTTATATGGCACATATAATCTGAGCATCAATGATTATAACGATAGTATTGGAGGTTATAAATCTGTTCAAGGATTTCAAAACGAGCTATATATTAAAGTAACTTTGATGTTTGTTAATTATGAGAAACAAGATACAGCTAAGAAAATTTCCGATTTCCTATTTCACTTCTTTTATGACATGAATGGAGATAGCTCCAATAATTTCTCTGAAATAATGAAAGTAGCAGTAATTGAAATCGCTAAGTTTCTAATTAAGGAAGAAATTAATTACAATATTAAAGATATACATCCTGTTTATGATCCAGAAACCATGACTCCTTCCTGGAAAGTAGATTCACTTCTTAGTGCTGTATATTTCTCCATATTTTACTTGAAACCAGATCTTGAGTTATATCGCCCCTGTGATAATCCTAGATGTGGTCGGTATTTCCTTGTAAATACCACATCAACAAGGAAACGTTTCTGTAGCAAAGAATGCTGCAACAGAGTTACACAAGACCGATATAGGAAAAGAAAAGGAAAAAGAAGAACTATAAAATAAAGTCTCTGTCTGTAGTACTACAAACAGAGATTCTGCAATAGTATTTTTTATATTTAATCTATATCGTACGTGCCACGGTCTTCGGCAACCATAGAATCAGTAGGCTTACGCGCATAAGATACTATTTTAGAAAGAGATGATTCCTTTGTAAATTTTATTTCCTTCCTGCTCAGAACAGACTCTATAGATTCTGCAAGTGCAGCCTTTTCCTTTATCGGTTTACCTGAATAATGGTACATTAGATATCTTGTATCAATCACAATTCCTTGGATTCGTTCATAGTATTTTTTGTTGCGTCTCCAGTCGCCAATTGCCTCACCAATGTTTCCAACAAAAGACGTCAGACTAAAATAGTTCTTTGCCATATTGTACGGCATGATGAAAGCATTAAATAGAGATTTCGCATCTACATTCTTATTCTTTTCCAAATATTCGCCATATGTAATTTGCTTATTGATTGACGAACCGTTAGGCAGATGGTCAGGAATCCCAGTCAAACCGTATTTATAGTACTTAGCGTCAAGAACGTAATATTTATCGTTATATATCATGATTGTATCCGGTATCAAAGGCCTCTTTTCTTTGTATTTGCCGTAGTCAAGCAACCATCTTGAACGAGGAAAATATTTATTTTTGTCCTTCTCTCCAAATGCTCGATCAATTAATTTTTCCCACACGTGATCAAAGTCATCTGTACCAAAGTAGAATTGCTTATCGGAAGTCTTCTCATCCATATACTCAAGCATGTCATTCATGCTACGAAATAAGGATTTCTTCCTATCGTCATTTGTAGTAGCAAGCTTGTTTTGGACAATTCTTATTGACGTCTTAATATCCGGATGTGACCCTGATTCCTCTGGCATATAGGGAACATACAGCCATCCAAGTCTCTTAAACGCTTCATACACACAGAATCTATTAATCTGCGTTATTTCTTTCGTGTCATTTGGAGTTGAAGATCGAACTTCAAACTGTGTAAATACAAAAGAACTCACACCATTTCTGCTTTGAACAAGAGGCATTTGCTTTCGTGCAGTTCTTGCCCAATCCTGCTTACCAGTTGAAGCAGTAGTATATACTTGCTCTTTCTCAACATAATAGGCGCCACCAATTGAAAAATAATATTCTATAACATTTTTATACGCATTGATAGGGAAGCCTACCAATTGTGGTGCTGTAAACTTATTAATTGCCAATAATCTGTCATCTTTTGTTGTAAATTCAGATAACACTTGTATTAAATGCTTTATGTCTGTTCTGATTTCAGCATCGGTTTTTGGCAACTCATATCCGATTGGAAAATAGACCATAGCATTATCAGAATCAGCTTTGATACCAACAAAACGATCACCATCTTCATTTGTGTTAACATGGCAGTGTTTTTTAATATCAAATTCCTTGATTGAATTTGATGCTGAGTCTAAATCCATATAAATCACCGACTTAATCTTCTTCTACATTAGCAAATGCATCCCTGACATTATCTTTAAACACCTTAAAGCGCTCAGTACCATTGGCATACATAAAAGCATGTATTACTTGTTCAAGACTTTGATATTTATCAACATCAAAAATAATTTCACGGTTGAATTTAAATGCATCATCCCAAAGATATTTTATTACCTTTTCAGGGAACTTCCTATTTTGTCGCATTGCATCACGAATCACTGCAATTCTGGACTTCTCATCATCTGTAAGGGAACCACTGGTTTCTTTCACACGAAGAGCATCGTATTCTTTCAGATCTCCCATAGTGTCATCGTATTTAAGGTCATGAACATGAACAAAATATGCTCCAAGTCTCTTATCCTCCGCAGAAGTCATCCTTGTACTATTCCCAACAACAATCTTATTGATTTCAACACAGAAATTTTTCCATGTTATTCCAGTGTCAAGGATTTCTGCATCAGCAAGCGAACTGTCGACACTGGCAAAATCGTTCTCGATAAGACGCATATCCCATCTGCGCTGAAAAGCTGTATCTAACGTGAAAACATTTTGATCTGATGTGTTCATCGTACCTATGATGGAAAGGTTTGAAGGAATACGAACCTTTTCTGTTTTTCTATCCTTGCCGTACATCTCCTCAGCAATATTCATATTTGTAATACCGTACTCACTTGTACCGATGGGATATCCGTTGTCATCAATATCACGAATTTCTACTTTACGGTCAAGCAACTGGAACACTTCTCCGAAGATAGCAGGAGCGTTACCACGATTAATTTCCTCAATAATAAGGATGTATTCCTTGCTCGGATTGTTATATGATTCACGAAGGATATTCGTAAAAGGTCCAGGAGTAAACTTATAACTTACCTGTCCATCATCTGAAACTGCTGGAAGAATCTGTCCAATGAAATCTGAATAAGTGTAGTCAGGATGAAATACAAGTCTTTCTACAACACTTCCAGGTTTGCAATATTCATGCTCAATAGTCCAACTCTTACCAGAACCCGGAACACCATATAGAAGAATATTACGCCCACTTACAACGCGATTATTTTCAAGCGAATCTTGTCTATCGGTCTCTTTATCTATATTTGCATCCTTGAAGCCTATTATTTTTGTGGCTGATAGCTGCAGAAAGGTTTCTACCCTTTTTTGATATTCCTCTAGATTATTAAACTGACCTTTTAATATCTGAACATCTCCATTATGGCCCTCAAGGTATGGGTTTAGTCCATCCGAAAGCAGAGATTTAAGTATTCTTAAAGAACCTTTAGCTTCTTCATCTCCATTTAAGTCTACATTATTTTTAGTTTGCATTAGTTTCTTATACACGTCGTTTTGATTAAAAATAACATCATTAGTACCATCAACTAATTTAAAGATTGCGCCTTCAGATATTGCAGTTAACAAGCGACTCAATCGAGTCTCTATCTGCTTATCATAATTAATATCAACACCAATCCACAAAATCAAAATACGTACATAAGCATCCCAATCATTGTCAATTAGAGTATCGATAATGTCAGCATTGACCGTATAGATTAATTTTTTGGGATACCTTATTCCACCTGTCCTTTCTGCACCAGCAGTTTTATCTTCATCAATAAAGCTGATTTTTGCTAACTTCCAAATTAGCTCAAAGGCTACTATTAGCGATTCCATTTGAGACTTAAATAGTGAATTATTATTTATAGCATCTATTACTGTATCAATGTTAATACCATCTTGTTTACAAATTTGTGCTAGTTTATTTTTAATAGCAGTTTTCAAATTTGGATTAATTACTATTTTGTCTCCACTTTGCACGGAATACTGAAGCTCAGCAGACTTAATAGAGCACTCCCAAAACAAAAGTATTAGCGCGACAGCACTCTTAACATGTGGGAGCGAAGATTTAATACCAAGCTTTAAATCCAATGCACTATAAGCGGACATATTATCTGGTCTATTCATCAATGTTTCCCTCCATAATATCATTTTTAATTACTCTAGCGATTGCTGATGCCAATAGTGGCGGAACAGCATTACCAACTTGTCTCATTTGAGAACTCTTACTACCAATGAATATGAATTCATCTGGGAATGACTGTATCCTGGCCGCTTCTCTTACTGTTATTGCCCGATTTAAAAAAGGATGAGTAAATTTGCCTGAAGAAGGTGTATCAAATCTTGTTGTTATCGTGACGGATATATCATCTTTTTTCATCCTGGTCCACGTACCACTATATATGGATTTAGTTAGATGCTCTTTTGGTAAAACTTCTTTACCGGCATTAGGAGGAATCATTCTCAATCTTTTTAATGAAAGTGGAGAGTGTTTTGTTGCCTTATGATTATACAAAAGGTTAGCATGTCCACGTAATTTTTTTTCATACTCGCTTTGAGGCGCATATCTGTATTCTTGCACCTCATCACCTTCTCCTGATTCTAAAAATGCCAAGTCGCTAATTGCGTCCCATATAGTTACTTTCTCATTCAGCGAGGATGGTAAAGACGGAGCAACCCCATTCATTTTGCCAATAATAACTGCTCTTTTTCTATTTTGTGGTACTCCAAAATCCGCGGCATTAAGTACTCCATGCTGCAAAAAGTACCCCATAGCATTAAATAGCGTCTCAATTTCATTAAAAAAATAACCTTTTTCAGCAGTAAGCAGGTTTGGGACATTCTCCATTACAAAATACTTAGGTTTTACAAGCTCAACTACCTTTACATAATATTCAAATAAAAAATTTCTTTTATCGTAGATTGTTTTCCGCTGACCTTTTTGCGAAAAGCCTTGGCAAGGTGGCCCTCCTATAATGACGTCAATCTTATTTTTATATGTTCCAAAAACAGCATCCAAATCAAGAGAGGTAATATCACCAACGACCATTTTTGTTGTTTTATGATTTTTCATATAAGCGTTTGCAATGGATTCATCATACTCATTAGCTAAAAGAACACTGAATCCTTCTTCTTCAAAGCCTAACGATAATCCTCCTACGCCTGAAAATAAATCTATTACCGTTGGTTGCATTTATTTGCCCTCTATCCTAGATTTAGCAATGTTGTAGTATTCTGAGTTTAATTCTATACCTATAAAATTGCGACCAGCTCGTTTTGAAACAACTCCCGTTGTTCCAGAGCCCATAAATGGATCTAGAATATTATCACCAGGGTTGGAAAGTATTTCTACAAAGTGCTGCATCAAACTTTCTGGCTTTTGCGTTGGATGTTTTCCATATTTTCTTTCGCTATTCGGAGTGACGGATGTTTCTATAAAATCATGAAACATAGCTCCACCATTGTTAAATGTTCCAGTCTTTGTTTTATAAGTGAAATACACCCATGCTTCTGTAGAATTTACAAAATGTAAATTCATATTTCTGGGCATAGGGTTAGTTTTATGCCAAATCCCTGTTGTCTTATAGTAAAATCCATATTCCTCAGCTAACTTTATAATCGTTTCAACTTTTATAATAGCCATAAACACAATCATAGAGCCACCCTTTTTCATGACTCTAGAAGATAGTTCAAAAAAAGACTCCATGGATTTCTTCCATTCCTCAAAACCCATGTCATCCCAACCTGCGGCAGCAAAAAAATTGTCTCTCATCTTTTTTAGATTAGTATCTCTAGTTTTCATAAAACTACCAAGATTATATGGCGGATCTGTAACAATTAAATCTATTGATTTTGCCCTAAGATTATCCATAGCAACAATACAGTCATCGTTGTAAAGTTCTATTTTAGACAATATGAATCACTCTCCTAACTTAACAGCTACTCTGCACTTTCTCCACTGGCAATCCATTTATCTAATTCCGAGCGTTTAAATTTCCAAAGTTTTCCTATTTTATATACTGGCATATCTGGTTTTTTTCTTATCCAGGTTCTCAGAGTGACAGTTTTTATCCCCAAGTATTCTGCCGCTTCATCAATGCTGATATAGCCTTCTTCATTTTTCATCTGTGTTATACCACCTCTAAATTTTCATCACTACAGACCCAACTACCATTATATCTGCTTTTTATAAAAGGTCAATGTATTTGGTTGTATTTGGATATATTTCATTATATTTGTATATATTACTAGATATTTTACATTATAAGAAATTGCCTATCTTTGACGCTGTAGCCTGTGAGCAAGTCGTGTGTACTTTTTACCGTTACCATCCTGTGCACTCGACCCTAGAGCATTGATATCTTCCCTCAAACAGCCAAACTGCACTCAAAAAGCACGCCGAGCCAGCTTACAGCCGCCACTCATTAAACCTTTTAACGATAGACCCTGTAAACCCCTGCTACACAAAGACAAAATTTGCCCAGTTAATCAGCTCTTGACATCAATACAACAGTCTCCACGTGGATTGAGAGACAAATATGAAATGAATAAAAGTTAATAGTTTTCAAAAGCTCGTGCTCGGGAATATGTGTGGGAATATAAGCATAACTAATACGTTAAGCTATTCACTACAAATCTAAACTATTCCTATCCAATAGGAAGTCGAATAAACTAATAGTAAGTATTCCATCATCCAAAAAGGTTTTATTCTATCTTTTACGATAATTATTTTTTCTTAAATGAATCATCAATATATAACAAGGACGCTTTTTCTTGATGTATCTTTTCGATTGAAGGAAGGCTATAGGCAGATTGAATATAATATCTTTTACTTCCAAGATTAGCTATGAAATCAACTTCTAACTGTTTCTTGATGCCTTTATTATTAATATTAAACGTATATTATATCTGTGAACAACATCTCGTAAACGTACGCCTCTTCCTATTTAGAATTATTTCCATTTCGGAATTTAATCTAAATACATTATGAAGAATAAGCTCATGGAACTCAACGCTATTTAGAAATCTATCGCAAAAAAGTCTCTGACCTCACCCAAGCTAGCCGTGGACACTCTTTAGAATAAATACATCGCGTCCACTCCACTTAGGAGTTGCAAAACACGTACTTGCATGATGTCATCCATTTAATTAGTCTCGCTGTCTAGTCGGAGAATTGTTTTACTTGCTTGACTTAATAAGCACGACTGCCCAAGCGATAAGAATCAGTTCCATTGCAATGGCTACTCCAAGCAGATGATATAACTCCATAATAGCGAAAGCTGCAATAACTGGAACCATTACGTTTGTTAGAATAGAAACTAGCTGCATTTGCTTACGACCGTTTGAACATTTACTCATTTAGATGCTTTCCTAGTAAGCTGGTGCATTTAGAATCACCAGGGTCTCAAGTGGACGATAATATAATAATAATGCTAACGTCCACTGATGAAATTCAACTATTTGAAACTAACGGTGCTAAAGTACCTCTCTCACTAATTAACAAATTATCATAGTTGGCGTGAATGGCATTCTGAGTGACGGTGGCACCATTCATGTCAAGAGGACGAATACTGTCATACTTTTTGTTACAACGTACCTGTCACCTTATCATTCTTCTTTTTTCACATTCATTCTGCCTTACCCATTGGTAAGTAGTAGATTTTACCGTCTTTAGAAATCAATTGCACATCCTCGGCATACAGGTCAGAGGTGTCCTGCGGATGTTTAATGGATTTGACTGATGCTTGAGCCGTTATCATATCTACTGTTTTTTTGTTAATCGCCCTAAAATTAAGGTCATCATCAAATAATCCAGGAATAAAATGAATGACGCGATCAATTCCATCTCTTTTACGCTTGATCTCATCTGTATCAATGCTTAAACGATTTACGGATGTCTGATGCCAGCCAGTCAATAATGCTTGAGTATCTTCCACCTGCTTTGTGTATGTCGGCAAAAGCGCTAGGCACTGCTTTCTTGAGACAGCCCCCAGATGAAGCGTATACCTCAAGTCGGAAATCTTATACAGCACATCAAGCAATGCTTTTTGGTATGTATACCAGTTTTGCGCTTCTTTTAATTCCTTTTCATAAGATGCATAATCCAGGTCATTTTTCTTTGTAAAGCCCGCCAAAGTTAAATTAACCTGACCAAGTAACTGAGTACATTCTTCTTCTAGATTATCGAGCTGCGCAATCTTTGACAGTCTCAATTCATCATTCTCAAGGATCTCTACTTGAAAGTCGGCAATTTTCTTAACATGAGCAACAAGTGAAAAAATCCGACTTCGAAATTCGTTATCTTGGAAATCAGATATTTTTGAAATTCCATCACGGATTGCTCCAAGCTCTGCATTTATCTGCGTCATGTAATACTGCCCAACAACAATTGATGCCAATCCCATGGCTACACCCACATTATTCGCTACTACATTTTTAGCTTTAACCGCTACAAGGTTTGCATGACCCTTGATTCCATTAGCACCAAAATAGAGTCCTCGAACCGCTCCTTCCATAGCCTTAGAATTGGTAAGTTTAGCACCAGCCGGGATTATAGCGCGATACAAAACCTCGCTTCCCGCTTTTGCAGTTTGGACTGCATTGGAACCTGCTATACTAGCTTGCACCAATCCGGAAAACAAATTGTTCACACGCCCCAGAATTTTACTATCAGTTATCTCCACCAGCTTACTATCATCAGATATTGCTTCTACCGGAAGCATTTCCATCTGAATGACAAGTTCATCGAGCTTTTGATCTGGCTGAGATAATTTACTTGTTTTCTTTACTATCATCGCACTATTATTCAAATCAGAGCTATTCTCGTCTTTGGGAATATTTGTTTTCTTTAGCCTATTAATTAGGAAAGCAGCAATCATCACCACTGCCACAATACATATGCCAACTACAACATACTCTATATTCAAAGTTCCTCCTTTTAACGTTCTATAATAGGAATAGTAAATTTTGCGAATAAATCAAGCCTCACCAATCTTGATATCTATCTCACGACCACAACTACCCGACATCTAACCCGGCAACTCCATTTATTGACATCTATCTTGGCAACTCTACCATCACACTCTTGGTTGGTTCTCCTTTAGATAAATTTCCGCAGAGTGTTTTGTCTGCCCAATTCCGAAATCCCCCGATTGCCAGAAAACCGCAGCGTTACCGAGCTTTTGCGGCTATTTTCTGTCACTCTCAACATCAAAACAACACTCTCCATGTAAGATTATTAGGCTATTTTGAAAAATTAAATATCTCTGCAAAACCCATTTGATTTTATAAAAACTATAAGATTTCTGTTGTTTCGAGCATATAAGTTTTGATTAGACTAATGTATATATTATATAAACTATTAATCTTTTTTAGAGATTTATCGCTCGAAATATTTGTCCAGCATCATCTGCAATTTTTTAATTTGCATAGAGTTGCAACTTTACAATAACAGTATACTTATTTTCATTAAACCTAATTTATTTTATCTGCAGCTGGATCAACTTCACAGAAATGATCTGGGTTTCGCTTACATTGCAAAGCAGGCACTTTTTTTGTAACCTCACGTTTTGTTTTTCCATTAGGATATGTTGTATCTCTCCATTCTACAGCCTTATTGAAATATTTCATTGTGCCACCACATATAGGGCATTTTTCAATATGAATTTTTTCTATCGTAAGTTTTCTTCCAAGACCACTAATTGCATAATTAAAGAATAACGGATGCCTAGTTTCTCTTTTAGTAATATCTCTTAACCATACAATAATTGCCAAAAGTATAATTATTACTATAGCTAAGATTCCCCAATATATAATATTATTGTTTGCATTTATTTGAATACTTTTATTGGTAAATAAATTAATTAAAGGTTCAAATAGTTTATAAAACGGGAAAATTCCTATCAGGGAAATAAAGATTCCCATCCATGATAGAATTGCCATTGTTATAGGGCTTCTCCAAACAGGTTCAGGCGTATATGTCGCAGTTTTTCCCGATGAATTCCCATTAAAATCTGTATTGTTTCCGGAAACAATATTAGTGGGTCCATTAAAAACATTCCCTGAAACGGTGTTAATATTTGATTTAGAAAATTTATCTTTCATATACATTCTCCTATGATCTTCATCTTTTCGAACTATATTTCTTAGACTTGCGTTTGACCGTTCCGTCCTCTCCAACTTCCACATTACTACGAACCGCCATCTCAAGCTCAACGGCTTCAAACTTCTCTTTAGAAATAATGCCTGCATTCAGCATGCCATGCTTATCTTTCTTATAACCATAACAAGCCCTACTATAAAGACCCGACGTGCCATCTTCTGCTCTACGCCTTAATCCCCAAACAATATTCTCGCTACGCCAATCATTTTCAGCCTGACAGCACGCTTGAACCACACTGATTAAAAGTTCATCATCGACAGTTTCCGTATCAATCTTATCGGTCTCAAAGATAATCCTTGTACCACATGATCGAATCTTTCTAATAGCCTCTAAGCCTTCTTTCGTATCACGACCAAAACGACTCACACTTTTAGTAAGAATAATATCAAGATTACCTTTCTCACACTCATCAATCATTCGATTAAATTCAGATCTTGATGAACCAACCTTCACAGGGTGGGTGCACTTTTTAACGATAGAAGCGAGCAATCACAAAAAGGTTTAATTTTCTAAAACCAATCTCACATCACGACTGCCAATCAGCATTCAAGCTCTTCAAAAAAACATCATCTATCAGATAGCTATCACCACGAACCGCCTGATCATATCCTTTAACCATCAACGCATTAAACGTTTTCTCATCCATAGCATCTTGTGCTGTAAGAGACTTTGGAATAGTAAGCGAAAACAGAATACCATTATTAAGAATGATTTGACGATAAAACATGTCAATAGCCATAGCTCTAGGGACTCCAATCGTTTCCAAAATTCGATCTGCCTGCTGCTTAATATTTTCTTGTATTCTCACATTCACATTCGCTGTTTTTAATATTTTTCCTATATATTAATCCAATACCTTCTTGTTGTAACGTTTCCTCTTGATAAGTTATTTTTCACTTTGTTTTCTAAAATTCCACCATTATTTTCTATAACTTTTATCGATCCGATATTGTCATCATCACACGTAATCAAAACCTTATGCAGATTCAAAGTCTCTTTACAATATGTAAGTGCCATAGAAAGCATTTTTGTTCCATAGCCCTTCATGCATTCAGATTGTCTAATTTCGTATCCTATGTGACCACCATAGTTAATTAAAAAAGAATTTAATTCATGCCTAATATTAATTTCACCAATAAATTTTTCATTATCTATCAGCCAAAACGTAGTAGCTCTAACATAATTTTCAGGCAAATTTATACCATGTTCAATATTATAAGAACTCTCTATAATTGTTTCGGGGTTTATAAAACGTCTTTCTGCATTCGGCCTAAAAATTTCATCTTCTTCATTTGCTTCTATATAACCTTGGATATATTTACTATCTGGTCTAATTAATTTCATAAGTTCTCCTTATTCTTAATATGTGATTCTAATAAGAATACAATTCTATTAAAATTAGAGTCCATAATAGTCTGTTTAGCTTTAATAGTATTACTGTTTAAAAAAACCACACATACAAGCTTTATTAAAGAAAAATTTTTTTATTTTTTCTTTCAATTAGTGCGAGCTTTTCAAATCCATAAAATTTTTCTTTTCCATAAAGCACAGCTTCTACTAGAAAAATAATGTATGATACAGCCAAATATACAAACAAAAAGTGGGTGCACTTTTAAACGATAGGAAATATCGCAAAAAGGTTTAAGACCTGCTTAATAGCTTGCTGAACAATCTTACGCAATAATCAACATGCCACTAGCATTACACCCACTCTCCATACGCGAATTTAATCTTTATATAATTAACTAAATCCCATATTTATTACCTAAAACCCTATATTTGTTAAAGTACCTTTACGCTGTTGAACCGCCACACCAACATTCCATATAATCACGCCAACAATTGCCCATAACATGCCAACAACAAGAATCACAAGTAGCGATACGCCAACATTTACAGAACCATCAACTATACTACGAGATGCTTGAGTAACATGAGTTACTGGAATCGCATATAACACGTATTGCATCATCTTAGGAAATACGCTAATTGGAGCAATCACACCACAAACAATAGGAAGTATTGCACTAAGCGCGTTAGAAATAGTATAAACATCATTCATCATCATGCTTATAGCAGCTACAGCAATACCAAATCCCGTAGAAGCAACAGGAACAATAAGGAACAACAGCATCAACGCACTCATATTAATCATCAAGAAAGCACTCGGGCTTACTACAAGCATTGTTATAAACAAAGTCACAGCATCACTCACTAAAGAAATAGTCACGAGCGCAACAATACGGCCGAACCATAATGGTAATGCAACTTTCGCGCTTGTAAGCACGAATGGTGTTGTTCCTTCAAAACGATCCCATGCTAGTGCTTCTGACACAGTCATACTTGTGGAAATAGAACATGCACACATCACAGCAGCAAGAGTTGAAGCAATCAAACTATGATTAAAACCAGCGCTAGTTGCAGCACTAGCTGCTCCATTGAATCCTCCACTTACAGCCCCAGCTAGAAAAACGTATAAGAACGTGGATAAAAGAGGCTCAATAATCATACGAATAACAGCAGTATTCCAACTATTTAAGCTAGGTATACTCTGTATACTCACTCTTGCGCCAGTTCGTATACTAGATAACACGCTCACGTGACCATACTGAGAATATTGATTATATTGATGCAATTCAGCGTACTTACTATTTTTAATAATTTTATTTTGCATAGTTTCAACCTGATTATTATTTCGTATCATATTATGTTCAAACTTCCATTAAGCGTTGCAAGTCGAATAGCATGACGTAACATAAAACCTGCAATAACAAGCAGAACGCTGGATAATACAACGCATAACACAATTGCTAACACAGTAGTAGTATTAAACGATTGCGCATGAACCACCCACACTGCAGACGTGAGCGGATGAATAAACGCAATAATGCGAGCAGGCAATGGCATTGATTCTACAGGTATCACTATTCCACAAAGCATCCATACAGGAATTAAAATCAAACCTTCATAAACTGTAGCTTTACGGCATAATACAAAAATTCCAGATAATAATGCAGCAGAAGCTACGCAAGCAAGCATAGAAAGTAAGTATCCAACTAACTGCGTGAATGTTATCATAAAGAAACCATGGCAGAAAACAGCAACGGTAATAATCGCAAGCGGCATACCAATGCACCCAAGTAAAGCTGCGGATCCTACAATAGGAAGAAACACTTCAGAAGGTGAGATAACACTTAAAGTTAAATATTGTAATGTTCCTAAATAACGCTGGTATCCAATAATTCCAACAGCAGTAGTTGTAGCAGACCATAATCCAGCTATAGAAGAATCAACCCAAATATTATTAAGGAAGTTGGCACAATTATGAGAAAAACCATAGTATGCAACAATTTTCATCAACGCAAAACATACTGGAGCAAGTATCGCATTTTGCAAGAAAAACGTTGTTTTCGCTAAGCTTTTAAGCTGAAACCACATGCCACGAATCACAGAAGCGCATGAACGAGTAGAAGTATTCATATTAAGCCTCCTACTTACTCAATGAAAGTGAAGAAGACGAAGAAGACGACGTAGCAGCAGAAGAAGTAGAAGTATTTGATGCAGAAATATTATCATTTTGCACAATAGCAAGATACGTTTCTTCCAAACTTGCAGCGCGATCACCTAAACGTGTAATCCCATCAACAGGAATTTTAACATTTCGTTCTTGAGATAATGCTTTGCTCCACGCGATAGTAATATTTAACACTCCATGCGATTCAAAAACATCACACCACAACACTCCATCAAGTTTTTGCAATTCTTCCTTAACACTAGGAGTTCCACTTGATGTTTCACCTTCATACGCGTACATTGTTACATGATCAATATGCTGCAAAGAAGCCAACTGCTGAACACTTCCCTGAGCAATAATATTACCGTGATTTATTACAGCAACAGTATCAGCTAATTTCTCAGCCTCACTCATCTCATGCGTAGTTAACAAAATCGCTATTCCTTGATCTCGTAAAGCATGAATAATTTCACGTACTTTCCTAGCATTTTCAGGATCCAAACCAGTGGTAGGCTCATCTAAAAGCATAAGATCCGTTCTAGCAACCAGCGATCGAGCAATATGCAACCGCTGCCACATTCCCCTTGAAAAAGTTTGAACAGCATCATGAGCTTTATCAAGTAAATCAACTTGCTCAAGAGCATCGTGAATACGCTTTCCTTGCTCCCTATATGGAACAGCAGAAAGATCCGCAAAATAACGAAGATTATCTAATGCACTTAACTTTTGATAAAATCCTCGCTCACCTCCAAGAAGTAACGACACATGCTTACGCGCTTCTCGAGGATTACTCACAGCATCAATATTGGCAATACGAACACTACCACTATCAGGAGCTAACAACGTACCAACAATTTTTACGGTAGTTGTTTTACCTGCACCATTAGGGCCAAGCAAGCAAAATATTTCACCAGAATGAATATCAAAAGATACGTTATGTAAAACTTGGCGAGTTGTCTTCTTACGACCAAATCCACGAGAATAAGATCTTGTTATATTATCAATACGCAATATTAAGTTGCTAGCTGACTGCTTATTATTGTTATCGCGACTATCAGTTGCGTTTTCTATATTATTATTCATTATTATTACTTCGTTCTTACGTGTTATTAAAGCTTAATTTTTACTGTTATTGAATAAATTTCAACAATGAAAATTAATTAGATAAAGAGATAACGCTTGCTTACAAGAACGATAAGAACGCGCAAAAACATGCAAAAAAAAAACGTACAAAAACCAACGCGCATGCGCAAACATAATGAAACAAAACACCATGTGCAATGCGTGTTTAATACTGCTAAAGAATATGTATCTTAAGCTGTTTTATGTGCTTTTATATGCCTTTCAAACCGTTCTTAAGACTAGCGATCATTTGGGCAGTCATAGCGCAACACCTCATAAACTTAAATGTGCTTTACGTGGAAAATTATATTAGCATTCCGCAAAAAACTCAAATATAAGCAATCACAAAACATTTGTTTAACATGTGCAAAATATTACTATTTCTTCTTATAACCTATAGCAACATTACCTGCTTTATTAAGCCCTGGTACTTTAAGAACACAAGAGCTTGACTTACAAGAGCCTGGCTTGTCTTTTAAATCAAATTTTCCAACTAAAAATAAAGCTTTAAGTCCTGGACCAGGTAAATTGAACGATGAGTCAACTAACTTAATACGCTTATCTCCAAGAGTAACTTTAGACAAATCATAGTGAGAATCAAGAATGTCTCGTGACACAAAGAGATACAATTCATCCTTATTTATATAGTTTTCTGGTATACGAAACTCTTCTTGAGACACCGCCACCGTCTCCCAATGATACGACGCAAGCTCCGCCTTCTCATCATCGTCGGCACATCCCGCAAGAGAAAAGAGAGTACCTAGCAGCAGAAGCATAACAAGACAACTTTGAAAAATGGTTTTACAAAAAATAGTTTTACTTCTCATAACACTACTAGCCTCCTTTTCGTTAACACGACTCTGTATCAAATGATCATAAAACAGATTATTAAGTAAACAAGATCTACCATTCGCTCTGATTACTGTAATAATCTTAATAAATATATTATTTTTTTTATTAATTTGTCTAGATTATTGACACTAATCTCTTCATTTACTAGCAAACTATAATTTTTATAAACAGCAAGATTCGCAGAGCCAGAGGAACCAACATAATTGTGAGCGTTTAATGCTTCCAACAATATTCCCTCATAAACGAAGCAATTACCTGCAAATCTTCACCTTCATAATACCCAACAAGCAACTTCTTAAACTCAGGAACCCTATTTTCTGGAATAACCAACAAGCCATTACCATGAGAAATCAAACAGTGTAGGGAACTTTTTTACAATTATTTAACCGATTTGATCCCCAAAACATAAACAACTAAATTAATAATCACTCGACAGCAAAATAGTCTTAATGCTCATTGCAGAATGGAAGTTAATATTGGGAATATTGTAGGAGTGTAAACATCCAAGACAATTGTAAACAGAGAGTTGTTAATTTTTTTGTTCAATAATTTTATCGGTAAATGCCTTTAAAAATTCTCTAGAATTACTCCAGCCTGCGCCATTGTTTAATCCCGAGAAATCAAAACCAGATATTTCATCTAACGCTTTACTACAAACCCATTCATACATTCCAGCCTCTTTGCTTTTATATATTATTAGGAACAATGGTTTCATTGCTTTTTTACCCAACGACACAACACTCTTGTATTGCTTAGAATATACTACATCGTTATACCACCCTGTCAGCCGATAGTATTTATCTTTGACCCCCTTTTCACCAATCTCGTCGCATAGATTTTGTAACTGTTTAGCAACATACGTGAGAACCTTTTCATCTATGTTTTTTATGAGCAAAGTTTCATCAACACCATTTTTACTTACCTCTTTCCAGTCAACATCTTCATTATTTTCTGAGTGTCTTTCATTCCTTGCAGACTTTTGATTTTCTGTTTTTACTTCTCTATTATTATCACTAAAATTATTCTGACTCTTACAACCTGAAATAAGTGACATAAGGCAAACTACCATAGTCAAAAAAGCATAATGCTTGATATTCTTCATTTATGCCTCCTCTACAACTTAATCTTTACCTAATTGCAGCTACGATTCTCATGTTCAATCTTCACTTTGTTCTTCACCATCATCTGCCAAATATTTATTCATCTCGGAGTACAAATCATCTTTGAGTTTAATAAAACTGACGGGATGTAAATTATGGACAAAGAATGCAGATATACAGCCTACAAAATAACTATAGCTAAAAATCATCCGATAATCTACAGGATTTTATTTCCATACATAAACAAATGTGTGGCAAAATGAGTACACGCTTTAACGATAGAAGCGAGATATTGCAAAAGGTTTAATTGCCATTTATAACTTTCTCAATATCTCTTTTCCCATAAAGCACACGAGAAACCACAACTTCATACTTTTCTTCAAAAACAAAATAAAAAATAAGAAAATTATCACACGACACGAACCCTATGCCTTATGCAAGGACTCAAAAACCTTATCCGCAGGCTTCACATCACCAGATAAAACTGACTTATAACCCTTTTCCAACTCATCATTCAACTCACCTTGAGTCATAGAACTCACATCACGCGGCTCTCTATAACCCAATTTCACATCAAAAGGAAGCCCCTGCTGCAAAACAACCTGCTTATAAAACATGGTAATAGCACTCGAAGGAGGAAGACCCAAAGAATTCAATATATACTCTGCCTGCTCTTTTAACTCTGGATCAATACGAGTATACAAGTTAGCTGTTTTCGCCATACAATCACCCCTTGTTTCTTACAATGATTATATGACATTGCATTGGCATTGCATTAACATCAGCATTAGCAAAGCAAAACTCACGGCAGGTGCTCCACCACATCTTTATTAAATACACTGGAAAGCTAACTTGAAATTTGCTTTCGAAATAATTATCTTATATGTAAAGCTAGCTTTCCATTAGGAAGGAGAATGTAATGTGAAAAATAGACTTGAACAAATTAGAAGAGAAAAAGGCATAACACAAGAAGAACTTGCAGATGCACTTGAAGTATCAAGACAGACAGTCGGTTCTTTGGAAAATGGAAGATACAATCCATCAATCATATTGGCATACAAAATTGCTAAGTACTTTAATTTAACAATCGAAGAAATATTTATCTACGAGGAAGATAAAAAATGAAAAAACAAAAAACACAGAATTTTTGGTACATAGGTTATGTAATAGGAATTTGCGGACTAATTCTTGCGCTGACTCTTAAACTGAACGAATCCGTAGGAATTGTACTGTCAGTTGTTTTTGTTGCAATTATCTCACTTTCACACGTAAAAATCATGCACTATAAGATGATAGAAAAAGACCACAACTACAAAATAAATGTGAACGATGAAAGAAATGAGAAAATCAAAGATAAAGTAAATGCAACAATGGCATTCATACTGATGCACCTAATGGGAATAATTGCCATAATTGCATTTATCACGAAAGCATATTTGCCAGCTGCTCTTTTAGCTATTTCGATTGCCTTTTCTCCATTAATCATGTTTTTTATCAACAAATATTATGAGAAAAAATATTAAAACCAGACATAACCCGCTCATTTACTACTTATTACAAGGCTGACCAACCTTCATAAATTCCTTATCCCTAATACGAAACTTTTTTATTCTCAAAGTTGCATCAGGCAAGGCAAATGAAAATGACCTTTACACTTGGATTAAAAAACCACCAAGCCTAATACTCCAACATTCCTAAGCATTTTTAGAATATGCCAAACTATATTTCGTGCGACTAGTCACAGTGACAGACATAAAACACCGCAACAGTATTACTTCACTACAGCTTTCCCATTCAAGCAATGCACAGCATAGTGAGCACATCCATCTGTTTTGCGCCCAAAATTATTACAACTAAGATTGACCTTATTCTTATCAGAAACCTCGCTAATACCATTTTCACAAACTACTTCAAGACATACATCCTTAGGTATTTCTCCTTCTAAAACACTCGTACCATTTAACGTATCCACCATGCAAGAAGCAACAGCCTTAACATTATTCGCCACAAAATCGGCTCCGAAAGTCACTTATTTCTTTCCGAGCCTCCACGCTTTGAGCACTACTTCTATTACTCCGTAAGTCAATGCGGCCAACGGCCAAACAATCCAACTTTTTCCCCAATCGGACGTGATGAAACTGTAGGCTAAATAAATGCAGATAATTATAAGCCAGTAAGCTTGGAGGAATAAGCTAATCTTTGCAGGATAGACAGTTTTTTTCTTCGGTTGCAGCAAACGGCAATAGGACGAGCGGACAATATTCGCCTGTACGAATAAATAGACAGCTGCTGCCACCAGGGCAATAGCGATAACTACAAAAAAGCCGGATGAAAGTTGATAAAATTTCGGTGCTATATCCGAAATTATAAGAAAAATAAAGGCAACCATACATAAAACGACACCGCTGACCGTCCGCAGCACATACGACGGCATGAACCGTTCCAAGCGTTCTTTGAGCACACTGTCAACGCCGTAAGCCGTTTCAAAGTCCTCTTTTTCCAAATATTGATAACGCTTTCCGTGGAAACTCTGAATAATAAAAATAGCTACAGCTACGGTAATAATCGCAACACTGAATGCTAAGCCCATAGTTTTACCGACTTGTGCATTTACTGTGTGAGAAAGCAAAAGATCACTGCCGACCAACGGTATTGCCGCCAGAATACAAAGAAGAACGCCTAGAGCAACATAGGCGGCAAATGATATTCTGTGAGCAATATAAGCGGAGGCTTCTTCCAGCTCAATTACCCGCATGCGAACGCCGGCTTCTTCCTGGCAGGCATTTTCACCTGCGTTGACGTTCTTCCCCATAACATCAATTTCATCTTTTACCAGAAGATCTGTACTAACACCAAACAAACGGCTCAATGCAATTATCCGTTCCATATCCGGGATACTTTGTGCGCCTTCCCATTTGGAAACAGCTTGGCGACTGACGCCCAATTTGTCCGCCAATTCTTCCTGCGACCAACCGTTTTGTTTACGCAGTTCCAATATTTTATCTGCTAAAATCATAAAAACATCTCCATTTCAAACTAGAATTCATCATGATTATGGTGAAATTATAGCTGAAACAGCAGTTGCGTAGTAGCAAGTGCGATTGACAATTACCGTTAAAAGCGCAATTTCTGCCGACAAATGAGCGCAACCGACCACCAATTCGTTTTCTCTCATGTTTGCACCGCACTTTCCAATCATCTTCACTGATGCCGCCAAACATTGGAATAATATCTCGCCAAACGTCGGAATAAAAGTTCGATAGCGCGCTAACTATTGTAATCTTGATAATATTATGATACTTTTTTGATAAAAGGAGGTTGATACTATGATCAATATTCGCCCAGTTTCCGATTTAAGAAATAAATTCCCAGAAGTAGAAGAAACAGTTATAAATTCAAATACACCAGTATTCCTTACAAAAAACGGTTATGGAACTATGGTTCTCATGAGCATCAAACAATACTCTGCTCTCACTGACGACATCGAAAGAAAACTCGACGAAGCAGATACTTTTGCCGCAAATACTTCTACGCGTCTTTCTAAAGACGACGTCTTTGATAGTGTAAGGAGAAGGGATTAATCAACACGAGAACACCCTTACTACAGGATTAGTGTACGCAACTTTTCTATTTTTTACGTTGTCATCGACGACACTATGGAAGTGCGAAGACTTCTATACTCAAAACGAAATATTGACGCACTACTGGAATAACTATTCCTAATAACAATCATTATTATGCTAACGGTTATTAAAAAAGCTATCGTTAAAGGTTTAAAATTGACTTTATAGCCTGATTTCAGGCATGATATCCATTCTACTAACACCATGCCCATGCAATACTAGATTGTTGGCTGGGAGCCTTGGTGTTCTATGGAAATACACAGGGTTCCCATAGATAGCTACACAGCTTTTTACCTCTTAGATGAAGATAAATGTAGCGTGACGATTGTTCGTATCTTTTATACAGGCAGAAACATTGAAAATATTATCAACAACAAATAATGGAAATTCGACAATATGTGACATATCTTTCTAAAAGCCCAATGTAACGTTTTATATAGTCAAAATCATGACTTGGTGCCAATGAACTTTTTTGACGCACAGGTCAAATAATTTCAGTAGACTAGCCAGATGCAAAGAATATGCATTTTTATATGTGTGCAAAAATCGAATTTCATTTCTTATGATCAACTGTCATGTAAAACACTAAAAGCATGTACAAAACCCGGAAACTAAAAATCAGAAGAATGCGGAAATCAAAACTGAAAAACACATTCTTCTGACCAATTCCCAACCAACTACCGGTTCCCGGTTCTTACTTATCACGCAACTTACCAACTTGCGTAAATTCCTTATCCCCAACACACATCTTCTTATCAGTGAACTTTACTCGCATCATTCTGCTAATAATATACTCATCCGTTATCAGCACAAAAAATTGCTTTTCTTTTTTATTCACCAAGTAATACTGTTCACTGCCAATACTCTCTACCGCTTTACCGAATGCAAACGTATCAAACAAAGGAATATCACCGAACAAAGTAGTAATACACCCGATAAAATTATCCATAAACTTTTCAGACGAATTTGGAATAAACTTCGTCACCGTGAGCATAATAATTTCAGCGTCTGCATATTCATCACGAATAATTTGTTCCTTCATCTTGATTTTCTTACGAACACTCAATTTTTCATTAAGACCATACTTCGCTAAATCAATAGGCTTCTTAATGATTGACAAATCAATAGCATTGTCTTTATCCAACAAATGGTCGACAGTAACACCCAGCGCATCCGCAATCACCTTCAAATTTGCAACATCCGGCAGACCGCGACCACCTTCCCACTTCGCTACCGCAGCACGCGAAACCATAATCATTTCAGCAAGTTCTTCCTGAGTTAAACCCGCTTCCACGCGCGCATTTCTGATTTTTTCTCCCAACAACATCGTATAACTCCTTTCATTGGCTATGAGCTTTCGTTCTTAACGATTATTTGTTTTGCTCGTAATGCAATTAATAACCGCACTGCGTAATTACATGCTAACGAGCAACATATGAATAGAAAAGGAACTAACTAGAACACAAGCGTTACGAATCGTAACATGGCATTTTCTTAGCACACGCGCACATAATTATGTGAAAATAGCTGTTTCAAAAGAAATTTATACAAAACTAACAGAGAATGTACAAAATCCAAGGTGCACGAGCCATACAACACAACGCGCCGAAGACCGATATCCACCTCATTGCTCTGCTCTCATTCATGCCAATCCCCAACAACAAACGTACGGAATAAGGCAACAGAAACATAAGTTTGTTGTCAAGAGCATGCTGAGATATATAACATAGAAAGCAACAGTTTCAGAGTATAAAAGGAAAAGTTTCATTGCATACAAGAGTTAAGAAACTAGAACTAATGTTTATGTAACGATCTCTTGCCATAATAGCGGAATTCATTAATATCTTTCATCTGAAATTATATGCTCTATTCCACTATGCTCCGATTTAAGATATTCTTTCATAAATGTCGGGTAAGCCTTGAACTTATCAAGCTCATCTATAGGTAACCAATGCATTGTCTCTTTAGCATCTGACTCTGTAGTGCTTTGGCTCGTAAAATCTCTTTTGCCCATGGGCTTCATCATGTAGTAGAATGTCAGCTCATGGAAGTCTACTCCTTTTAAGCCAGAGCTGCCGATGAATAAGTTCTCGTGTATGACAGCAAGGTGATCTACTTCATAATTAAGACCTGTCTCTTCAAATACTTCTCTCTTAACGGCTTCTTCTGATGTCTCGCCCATGTGAACCGCTCCGCCAACTGAGTAGTAATAGTCGTCCTCATCATTTCCTGCAAATAGCACACAACCTTCTTCTACTATGATGGCTGCTGCTCTATATCTAAATGCTTTTTTATCGTTAATAAATCCGCAATTATGTTCCATAGTTTACTCCTTTATTTTTTATCTAATGACTGTGACTTATGGTTCAAATGCAAACAAGTTCCCAATCTGAATTGAAAATCCAAGTGATTGATACATTTGTATATCACACTGTGCACAAGCAACAATCATTGAACTTATTGCACTCGACCCTAGAGCGTTGATATCTTCCCTCATACAGCAAAATCGCACTCAAAAACCGCGAGAACCCAGCTTAAAGCCGCTTCGCATTAAACCTTTTAACGATAGCCCTCGCTAAGCCCTGCTACACAAGGGCAAACTTGCACCCACCTAATCAGCTTTTGACATCAATACGACACTCTCGACGTGCATCAAAGTCAAGTGAAAGATTATAGTTACGTGGAAAATGCTCTTCAGCAGCATACTCAACATCATCCTTGTTAGGCTCATAACCATGCTTAAGATTAAAACGCCGGATATATTCTTCTTTCCACGCCCTAATCTCAGCTTTTTCTTCAACAGTTCTAGTAGGACGCAGGTTCTTATTGTTGTAATAAACCTCACTGTCATCCATTGAGTGAAGCATCTTAATATCCGCTTCAGTTACACCATTTTCGCCAGGTTTAATCTCGATAGTTCCTTCACTATAACTACCATCTTCATTACGAACACAACTTGTATACTTATACGTTGCTCGATCATTGCTATTAGTTTTGCGAGTCCTCATGCTCACCCTTCCCGCCTGCAGCGGTAGGGTGAAGACACATACAAAAAAGAGCCGATACTTTATGAAGTACCGACTCTAATACCTGAAAAACAGCCATAGTAGAATAGAGGTACTTCATAGGAGTCATGAAAAAACCATGAGGATCCTATTGACGTATCTCATCGCCCTATAGCTAATCAGGCTTTAACTGTTTATTAGTAGTGTCTTATTGATTAATCATTAACCACAATCTTGTTAATTGTTCCAAAAATTCTTATAACATTTACCCGCTCTTTCTTAAAACCCGTATCATGAGTGTAAAAAAGAGTGGAATAATCTCGTTTTTATAACAGTTTGACATGTAAAAACCACACTTGCCTTGAAAGCTACGTGCTTTGAGGTTTAAGCGTTAACAATGTTTTCACCCCCCCCTTCTCGTTAAACAACACTCGTTTTAGAAAACAAAACGAGCATTAGCCACGCTCTAATAGAGTCCCAACCGTGGCCAATAAAGTCCCAACTGTATTTAATACAATCCCAACAAATCTAATATAATCCCAACCGTATTAATATCAGAAATCCTCACTCCGCAAAAAGTGTTATAGGCCTAACTACTTTTAGTGTTACCGTTAGAGCTTCTGATTAAAACACTTCAGATAAAACGTTCAAGTTATTACTATGCTAAAAATGCTCTTCAAAAACCTGACAAATACGCACATATACGAGGTTGCATACACAAGATTGCAGAAGAAAACTTCTTTACTTATGACTCTCCTAGAATATGGTTAGCGTTGAGAACTAAAGGTATTAAAGTATCTGAAAAAGTAGTAAGACGGCTCATGAAAGAAGAGTTAATTGAGGTTAGATATGCCAGGCGTAAAAGACGCTATTCAAGTTACATAGGAGAAATTACTCCCGCATGTAGTAACATTGTTAACAATAATTTTCATGCAGATTCACCTAATAAGATTTGTCTTACAGACATTACTGAGTTTTCAGTAAAAGAGTCAAAACTCTATTTAAGCCCTATGATTGACTGTTTTGATGGTAAAGTGGTCTCTTACGCTCTTTCAAACCACCCAGATCAGTGTCTTGTAGATGAAATGTTAGAAGGGGCTTTAACTACCCTTAAGATTACAGAATGTAAAAGCTTAGTTATTCATACAGATAGAGGAGGTCACTATAGAGATGGCAGGTGGATTGAGAGATTAGAAGGTCTTGGTATTACACGCTCCATGTTAAGAAAAGGAAACAGTGGAGATAATGCTGCCTGTGAAGGCTTTTTTGGACAAATGAAAACAGAAATGTATTATCCACTTAACTGGGATAGTACAGAAGAATTACGTCAAGCTATTCATACTTATATTGATTTTTACAACAATCACAGAATTAAAATGGGGATTAAAAGACAATTATGGAACATCGTGCTATGGTTGCACAAAATGTCTAAAAATTGTACTAAGCCCCAAGCGACATTTTTATGTCGCCAAAATTGTCGCTTTGTCGCCAACGGATACAAAATTTAGTCATTTTGCTTAGAGTTAAGAACGTTCAATAAGTTTATAATTTCATCAAGTACGCTTGAAAATGTGATTCCTTTTGTATAACTATATTTTTAAGCAAGTTATCGTGGTAGATTTTGCTATCTAGAATAAGTCGTCGTGAGATCCTAAGCGTAGAAATATAATGCAATCTTCTTTAACTTGATACAACAGTAGAACATCTGCAGACACATGCAATTCATGCACGCCTTTATATGAGCCTTTAAGAATATGATCTCTATAAGTTGCAAGTTCGCGAGAATCTGCACCATTGCAAATAAGTCTTACAATATTGATTACTTGCTCAATATCGTAATGCTTCTGCTTATATTTCTTAACATCTCGCAGATAGATTGGACTATAAAATGGCGGTTTAGGCATTGCGCATCAGCTCAGCAAAATCGTCTACAGTACCTGCAGCTATTGGTTTTTCTTTCATAGCTTCATCAATAGCATGCTCATATGGAGAACTTTCAAGTGAAAATGGGAAACGTTGCGTATTTACAATCTGATATAAAAATAGGTTGACTGCTGAACTCATATCAAGACCATAATGTTCAAGAACTTGCGATGCGCTATCCCGTATTTCTGGATTAACTCTTACACTTAATCTGCCTGTTCTAGCTGTTTTTGTAGAAGCCATGCCGTTTCCTTTAAGCTCAAAATCATGAATTTGTTATTCATGCTTTGCTTTATTATAACAGACCTACAGCACCCAACGTAATACCAAAGTAGCACCATTGTGTACACAATTATTACTAAATCACAAGTTATCGTGGCAGTTTTTGCAAAATTAGCAAAAACTGCCACGATAACTGGTATAACATAGCAACGAAGCAGCATTCTGCATTGCAAATTAACCACCTACTTGCATCTGCTGCACAAAGGTTCGTCCAAATACTCGATTGAAGCGCAAGAAAGCACAATAAGCATCTTGCGCAATGGCTATTTCTCTGCATGAAGCGGAACATGTACATTAATAATCCACGAATCGTCATCTTCAATAACTTTAAAAGTTCCACCAACGCATTCCGCAAGCATCTTATGAAAACGCAGTCCATATCCTAATTGCAAGTTAGCAAGAATACCTCGTTGCGCACTATTTATACACGTAATATGACATTCATGGTCATTAAGCATTACATTCATGGCGTATTCTTTAGGCTTTGCAGCATGCTTTTTTACGTTCGCAAGCAGTTCTCGGCAAATATACTCAATTTGAGCACATTCTTCAAAAGGCAAATGGATTGATTGAGAATCTTCAGTAGCTAAATCACTACTCAAGTCAATGGAACCAATATAGCCAAGCTTTTCAAATGACTTTTGTTCACAGTCAAATAAAACGCGTAAGCCTGTACAAAAATCTTTATAACATGTAGTCGATTGCATAACATCGCCAGTGCTTGCAGTTGTAGCATTGTCAAGAAGAGAAATGATATTACGTGCTCTATGAACAGTTGTAGTAGCACGTTGAAGAATCTCTCGCGAATTTTCATGCTCTTGCTCATGAGTTGTTTGAGGTTCAATAGATTGTTGAGCCATCATCATAATGCTGGAAAGCTCATTAGTTACTTCATCATGCATGCGAATTGCTGCAATAGTGGCATATTTTTGAAAAACGTTGTAACGCTGCGCAAATAACTGTTCCTGCTGTTGGTGAATAGTAGAAATATAGTATTTTACGATTGCACTAGAAATAAGAGTGATAAGAAGCCACCACGCTAACACATAGGCGTTTTGAAAATCGCAGATAATAAAGAACCATGAAGATACTCCGCAAGAAGAAAGCACGGTGTACCAAGGTTGAGTAATTACAGCAATTGCCAAACAAATCAATATGGTAAGCATCATAGATGAGTAGTTGATATTTGGCGCAATAATTACCAACGGCATCCAAATAAGTACAATAAAAGATGCTTTACGTGGCCATATTGCAATGCATAAGCAGATTACAATCCATACTATTTCAACTGTAATTGCATGCCAATTAGAGTAGTAATGAAGATTATTATAGGAACAAATCTCAAGAATCAAAGTACAACTTATGATTACACCAATTCCAATTTTCTGCCAGGCATCATGCGGCAAAAAATTGATCATACGCGTTAATAATTTCATAACTACCTACTTTTACACGTTAATTTCTTACACGTTATATGTCATGTGAATATTTTGCGAGCACAGCAAGCGCCTGCATGCGACTTTTAACTTGAAGTTTTCCATAAATACGCCGTAAATGCGTGTTGACTGTTGAAACTTTCACATTAAGCTGATCTGCAATCTCTTTTGACGAATACCCCTGTTTACACAAGCGCATAATTTCCGATTCTTGAGGAGACAAAACTGAAGTCTTCGGAAGTTGAGAAATCATATTAAATGATTCTTGCGGAGTGTGAAAATAGTCAATATATTGTGGCAATTCTGGACACCCGTAGCTCGTTGCGCGCGATTGGATAGCTGCAACTACGTCTGCTAAATTGTCTTTATGCACTAGCGCTTGACCACCCGACTTAGCAACTTGCAATACGTATTCATCCAGCATGTAGGAAGTAATGCCAATTAAAACAATATTGCTATTGCGCTCGCGAATTGCTTTAATTACATCAACACCACTCATTTCTCTCATTGACATATCTACTAAAAGTACGTCAGGAGTATTTTCTGTAACGCAACGATGAATAGCTTGTTTTGCAGAAGAACACATCCATGCACAAACAAAGTTTTCAGGCAAACGACTTTTTAAAAGAAGTTGCATATATCGCAATACAAACGTGTCATTATCAACAATTGCATAAGTAGTGTTCATACAATATATGATATCTTGTTTTGGAATTTGCTTGTCAATAGATGTTTAGAATGATGATTAAAATGCTTCGGCTCTGTCGCAAAGTAATTGTGCGATAAAGCCAAAGCATTATTTTCATATTTTGCAATACAAAATTGCAATACATGCATCATAAATCTATGACAAAAGTGAACAATTTATTACTATTTCATCCAAAAATGAGACATTTCCCAGCGCCAATTGCGATTGATGCTACGATACCTGCAACATTCACCTTCAATCCAAATTTAGCGATTTGTTTTGCAAGGAATTTAGCAAGCTTATCCCAAGCATGCCCTTCAATATAAGCTTTAAAATCACCACTGGAAAGCAGTTGAGCAATATCCATCCCAGGAATTAAACCTATAAGTTCGCCGCCCATGCAAGACCAAAAATCCTTATCTTGGCTATTCGCGCGGATTGCGTCCAACAGGTTATCATTTGTATATACTTGTCGAATACCTTCAGCAATGTATGCTGCCATTACTTTTCCATATTTCATCTTAAGGAGCTCATCTTTAACAGAAACCACGCCATTCTTATAACTGCTAGCTTCTTCAAAAATAAAACGAACTTCTTGTTCAATTTTCTTAACATCCTGTTGTACAATAGCTGTAGACTTATTTTCAGTCGCTTCCGCAGCTGAAATTGTTGTTGACAAGAATCCGAAAGACAAAACAGTCACAATCAGTGATGTTACAATCTTTTTTACCTTTAACATAACCGTATCTCCTTACTTAATGTGCGATTGTATTGTTTTTCTCAAATTATCAAGATTGTACACATTAAAGTGCCATACGCTAGCACTTTCCGTTGGTACACTCCATTCTTCGGTTTTACTATTGACAGTAAAGCGAATTATTTGAGTTGTTGGCTTATTTATAACTTCAAAATTAGTGAGTTGATTCCACGGAATGCGACGAAGATGCTTATCGTCTAATTTAGCTAGATTACCCGAGCCTAAAATGGCATTCGGATTAACCACAATAAACTCATTATTAGTGGCAGCGACAATACGCGCATCAACGCCTTGCGCTACATAGAATAATTTAGGTAACAAAAATAGTTTGATTAAATCTTTCCACCAAGGGTCGTATTTCATTGTAAATACATACGTCTTATCAACTGAAAGATTGTGATCTTTAAAATACTTGACGATATCTTCTTCTCGTATACCGCGCAAAGGATTAGTCATAATAAGCACCTCCTCGTGATTCTCGTTTCGTAAATTACCAACATACTAACGTGCAGATTTTATCTACACAAATAGGTGTACCTATTTTTAACGATAGTGCTTTTAGAAAACTTTTTAAAAAAACTTTTACTATTAGTAGTTTGTATGTTCCTAACAACCAACATTTAAAAATATTTACATTTTGGAACCATTCTTAAATAAAGACATATTTATGGAGCTATCGTGGCAGTTTTTGCTAATTTTGCAATTTCTGCCACGATAACTTGTTATTTTTGTGTTTTATAAGTCCTGTAATGCGATTCTTTTATCTTCTGCAGACTGCTTAGATGACTTATCGTCTTTCTTAAGAGAATGCGCATATCGAATAAGACTTCTTGCAATAAAGAACACTAAAGCACATATAGCAAGTGCGATAAGAATGTCAATTATCGGACCAAATAATGCATAGCTCATGATTCATCCTTCCTTTTTCTATATTCGTTTATGAGTGTTCGAGCTGTGTCAACATCGTATTTATCGTCAATAGCAAGACTCTTTACCAAAAGAACGAACGGATCTTCTGGTTCATTGTCGCTTATGCGCAGTTTTTCAATAAGCCTGTTAAGCCTGATTCTCATCGTTGGGTAAGAGACTTGATACATTTGCGACATTTCTTTTAACGACCCAGACGATAATACAAAGTTCTTTATAAACGACATATCTTCATCTGTGAGATTAGCCATCCATTTTGGAATATGATCCATATCACCCCTTTCTTCAACCTACAAAACTTTAATTAAATTAAACTTTTATTAAAAATATTAAAGTTGTTGTATGGGTTTGTCAAGAATGAGCATGAGAGATATGACGTAAAGGGGGCTTAGGACAATTTTAACCTATAACTCCAATCCTTATTTTTGTTTTACGCCTTCGATTCGCTGAGCTTGCTCAAAGTTGAAAGCACAGTGTGCTTTCAACGCGAGCGAAGTACGTTAACATCCTGTGCACTCAACCCTAGAGCGTCGACATCTTCCCTCATACAGCAAAATCGCACTCAAAAACCGCGAGAACCCAGCTTGAAGCCGCTTCGCATTAAACCTTTTAACGATAGCCCTCGCTAAGCCCTGCTACACAAAGCTTTCAATGCACCCGATATTTACGGTCATCACTATAGCCCTACTACCGTAACAAATATTACAAAACAAGTTGAAGACTCTGTTAAAGAATTTCATCAAAGAAAAGTTCAATCTCGTTATGCAGTGATTTATGCTGATGCAACGTATGTTCATTTAAGAAGAGCTACTGTTCAAAAGGAAGCTGTTCACTTTTTAGTAGGAATTACTCCAGAAGGCAGTAAAGAAATTCTTGATTATGCAATCTATCCTACTGAATCTGCTGAACACTATAAAGAAATGTTGGAATCATTGAAACAAAGAGGATTACAAGAAGTTTTACTATTTATTACAGATGGACTTAGTGGGGTTAAGACTGCTCTTTTAAGCGTGTTTCCTAACGCAAAATATCAAACTTGTTGGGTTCATTTAATCCGACAATTACAAAAGAAGGTAAGAGTTGAAGATAAAAGAGAATTAGTAGATTCACTTAAGAAAGTTTATCAATCAAACAATAAAGAAGATGCAGAGAAAAAATTAAACGAATTTCTAGAAAACATACACAAACGTTATCCTAAAGTCTGTGCAAGTATTGATTCAGTTTATGACGATTTATTAGTCTTTTTTGACTTCCCTAAACAAATTCGTCAAAGTATTTATACGACTAATTTAATTGAAAGTCTCAATAAGCAACTAAAAAAACGATTAAAAGCAAAGGAACAGTTTCCAGCAGAGGATAGTTTAAATCGTTATCTAGGAGTATTTTGTATTGAACAAAATGAATTATCTAAAGAAAGAATTCATAGAGGATTTGGATTAGCGTCTTATGACCTGCACGAAAAATTCGAAATCCAATAATATTTGCTTTTCGTAGAAAAGCAAATATTATTGGATTGATAGCTTGATTGACAACTAGTGGAGTTTACACAAAATTCTTGACACTGCCGAATTTTTCTTACCTGCTAATAACTTGGTAAAAAGCACCCGACGATTACAGATAGAGAAATACATGGATAGCTTTACAGACAAAGAACTATCCTTAATGGAATCTTTAGCCAGCGGTATCAACGAAGCAAGAAACATCGAAGACTAATTAAAAGAATCCATACATAACGGAAAGAGCCGATAAAATGAGATTGTATTAATCTCATTTTATCGGCTCTGCGTCTTTGCGTCTGGCTCTGTAATCACAGTTACTTTGAACTGCTTTATTTCAATTAAATTTTCTTGTCTGCATTTCGGACAATAGAGGGGGAATTTTTTTAATTCAGTATCTTCCCTTATCTTTAATCGTGTTTTATTTCCACATACAGGACACAATATCCACTTGTAGTTTATAATAACTATCTCCTCCTTTACACTTTAATTCAAATCTTTATTAAAAAATATTTCATCTTATTTAACAAGAAACCATATTTATATAACAACATAAAATACACTAAGTTATTTTATTGAACATATATCGTACTTTATCTATCCGACTATTTGGACGACGGGGCTGGCAAACAGGTTCACCGGTAGTAACATGGTACCCTTTTAACTCTGTTAAACAAACACTACGTCCATTTGTAAAGAAAGTTAAATCACTACGATATTCTTGAATACACCGAGCAGGGATTTCTCCACTAAGAATGACCTCATTATTTTTCAATTGAGTGTCTACGATGTTCGCACAATATTTAGGAGCATCGTTGTATGCTCGTGAAAGATATTCCTGTGGCGCATAAATTTTAAAACTAAGATATGGCTCTAACAATTCTGTTCCAGCTTTTTTTAAGACTTGTTCCAATACAATAGGAGCAAGCATCCGAAAATCTGCTGGGGTACTAACAGGGCTATAGTATAAGCCATACTTAAAACAGATTTTACAGTCCGTCACATTCCAACCATATAATCCTTGTTCGCAACCATAGCGTATCCCTTCCATAACTGCATTTTGAAATGATTGATTTAAGTATCCAAGAGAAACCGAGCTCTCATACTGCATTCCACTTCCCAACGGAAGCGGTGATACAGATAAACCAATGGAAGCCCAGAAAGGATTTGGCGGCACTTCGATGTGAATGGTATATTCTGCATTTTTTAACGGTCTCTCCATATAAATGACTGTAGGCTCTTTTAGTTCTATCTCCACATGATACTTTTCTTGCAACAGTGCACTAATCACTTCCATTTGTACTTTCCCTAAGAAAGAAAGTATAATTTCATGTGTCGTAGAATCCACGTAATATCGTAGAAGCGGATCACTATCTGAGATTTCCAAAAGGGCATCAAGCAACATTTCTCTCTGTTCAGGTTTACTCGGTTCAACAGTTGTTTGTAGTAGAGGGTGCGGATTTTCAATCTTTTTTCTCTGTGGCAATAGTTTTGTATCTCCAAGAACACTATTTAACTTCAAAAACTCATTTTGCAAAATAACAATTTCTCCAGAATAAGCTCTATCAATCTTACATAATTCACCATTTATTGAAGTATACATTTCTGTAACTTTTATTTTTTCTTTTTCTGATACTCTAACCGAATCTCGTAAATGTAGTACTCCACTATAAAGGCGTATATATGCAAGACGTTGTCTTTTTTTTGTATATTCAATTTTGAAAACATTTCCGCAAAGTTCAGACGGACCTCGATGTGTTGATGAATAAAATTTATTCGTAATCACTTCTATAAGGTTATCAATCCCTATATTACTTTTTGCACTTCCATGATAAAGAGGGAACAGAGAACAATTCTGAAATCTTATGCTTTCCTCTTGTTCGAGTTCCAATGCTTCTAATGATTTACCGGACATATATTTCTCTAAAAGGTCATCGTTTCCCTCTATTACCGTATCCCATTGTTCAGATTCGGTAAAGTTCGTCACACACATATTAGGATACAGTTCTACCTTCTGTTTGATTACAATTTCGGCAGAAAGTTTCTCTTTAATATCCTGATAAACCGTTGATAAATCAATTCCATTTTGGTCAATCTTATTGATAAAAAAGATTGTGGGAATCCCCATTTTCCTAAGTGCATGAAATAATATACGAGTTTGTGCTTGTACGCCATCTTTTGCAGAAATCAGTAGAATTGCCCCATCTAAAACTGATAATGAACGATATACTTCTGCTAAGAAATCCATATGTCCTGGCGTGTCTATGATGTTCACCTTCGTATTTTCCCACTGAAAAGAGGTTATTCCTGTCTGAATTGTAATTCCTCTCTGACGTTCTAAAAGCGTATTATCCGTCCTCGTTGTACCTTTGTCCACGCTTCCTAATTCTGTAATCGCTCCACTGTTATATAATAAGCTTTCTGTTAAGGTAGTTTTTCCTGCATCAACATGAGCTAAAACTCCAATATTAATAATTTTCATGTGATTTTCCTCCATTCAAAAACCCAAAAGGGCATAAAAATCCCAGTGATAAATACTTTTATCACTGGGATTTTTATGCATAACCATAGGTATACAAAGCATACAGATATTCTCTGGATACTTTAGAATCACATGATAAAGGTATTCTTAAACTGGGTACAAAAAACTAAGCCCTCCTAAAAAAGGACATCCAATTATTTGTTCCCACTATCAAATTGACAGTTTATTTAAGAATACCTTGCCGCATATTTATTAACTCCTTTTAAATAGATACTTAAATAATAGCACGTAAGAGCATATTTGTAAAGGAATCTCCAATTTTTTATCAAAGAGAGTACGTGATTACAAAATAGCTGTAATAATGTACCAATATTTGTTATTCTATAATCTTCCAATTACTCCCGTTCTTTTCAAGTACCAAATCAAATTGAGATACCTGCGTTGCTTTGGTCTGCTGGTCGATATACTCCACTGTCAGCGATACCGTGACTTGATTATCCTTACGATTGTGAATAGGATTTACCAGTTCTTGAAAGATGTACTCTTTTCCGATTGGTTTTAATATCCCGTCATTCACATAGTAGGAAAGTTCACTGGCTGTCGCTGTAGGATAGAGCTTGAAGAACGTCGTTAAAAACTCATTGATTTCATTGGTTGTAATGGAATCAACCGTCCCCTCACTTTCAATGGCTTTTGGTTTATAACTTGATTTCTTAGGTATGTTGGTAATGGTCGGATTCTTAACCAGTACCATATTTCCAGAACCATCTACATAGACACTCACTATATAAGCAGAGTGGACGGTCTTTGTATTTTCTCCCTCTGTAATGAGCTGGTCTACACTGTAGGTTACATTAAACTCATTGTCGCCAGTTGCCTGGAGTCAACACTATGGATAAAAAGTTCATTTTTTCGTTTTCGCGAACATATCATTGACTTTTTTTAATGTTTTCCTCGTATTGGTAAACATATCATAGGTTTTTTATACTAGTACGTATTTGGAAACATATCTAGTTTTATATTTTTGATATATAATGCACATTATATAATGTAGAATTTACTCATTTACAATATCCTTTTATTTTATCTGCATATTTGCTTAAAAGCTCTTTTGAATATACTTTACTTTGGTTAGATTCTCTCACTTCGTTCCAAAGAATTGCAGCAACTTTCATCTTATTAGAAAATTTATCACTACGTTCATCTAAGTTAAAATCTTTTACAAACTGGTTCCATTGGTTAGTAGTATTATCATATTTTGCGTAATCAGAGTCTCCATTATATACATCAAGCATATTTTTAATTGTAAAATTTTTGTCGTTCTTTCTTTTTACTTTTCGCCAAGCTTCTGCCATATTCGCATTAAATTTAAATGGCTTAATTCCAGTTTGCTCTGAAAAATAGTCTCTAAATTTTTGATTGAATGAAAATCCACATTCTAGTAATGGAGTATTTAATGTTATATTATCAGTTATCTTTTTATTTTTATTCCTTGAAGATTTTTTTATTTTATTTCCCTTAAAATATTCTTCTATAATATAATTCAGTTCCTTTTTTGTTCCTCTATATTCTAATCCAAGAGACTTACAAACTTTTGATAACTCCTCTCGATACCAATAATATTTGTTGAATTCTTCAAATGATTTTATATCTTTAAATTCAGGTCTACTTTCTAACATACACTTTCCCTCAATTCTCTTTTTTTCTATTCGTTTGTCATCAATACTAGAGCCTCCGCCGCAGCTTTCACATTAAACGAGTAAACACTAGGTATGTCTTATCGACATGTTCGTATGCAGAAACATATCCATGAACCTTTTAACAATTATCTCTGCCTATCGTTAAAAGGTCTCAAGCAAATAAACTTAGAGTTCTCACACTCCTAGATATTTAATATATATTTGACACGGATTCCACTCATCCCATAAAGTTGGAAAACATTCCAATTCTTTATATCCCATCGCGATATAAAAATGATTTGTAATATCATATTCTTTGTAGTGTCCCATCTGAACAGTTTTTACCTGTGAGTATGTGTAACCCATCTTCCTTGCCATAGCTTCGTATGCTTTGTTAAGTACCGAGCCAACTCCCATTCTATGGAATTTCTTTTTTATACCCATCACAAAAATCTCTGCACAATCCTTGCTGGTTGCGTTTAACACAATAAACCCAACAAGTTTATCATTAATATAACAAGCAAGAAAAGGCTTTTCCTGTGAATCTTGAATATATTCTTCTGTACTTTCTGGCATTCCAAACCATTCTTGAAGATCATACAATACTTCTCTCGATACAGATTCCTTTTCTAGTTTATTCTCAATTTCTTTTACTTTTATATTCAATCCAGTCCTCCACAAACTCTAATTTATTCTTGTCATCAATACTAGAGCCTCCGCCGTCGAATCTTTCCAATCGAAGCTTCCTATTCGGTCGCTTCTCTTGGAGATTCTTGACATGAGACCTACCTCTGCTTCGCATCGATTAGCTTTGCTAATCGCGCGATAGCAGGGTTAGAGCTTCAACGTTGATTGACATTCCCCACTTCACAAGCTGGGTGCAAAGTGTGTGCACTTTTTAACGTTAACATCCTGTGCACTCGACCCTAGAGCGTTGATATCTTCCCTCATACAGCAAAATCACTCTCAAAAACCGCAAGAACCCAGCTTGAAGCCACTTCGCATTAAACCTTTTAACGATAGCCCTCGCTAAGCCTTGCTACACAAAGGCAAAAATGCACCCACCTATTAAGCCTTTGACATCAATACGACAGTCTCGACGTGGATTGAGATAACTCCGAGTATAGCTACACTTTTTTGAGTGCACACTATGGATATTGTGTGCACTTTTTAACGATAGGAAAAGCTATCGTTAAAAAGTTTAAGATTGGCTTGATAGCGCGTTACATTACAATTCTTCCAGTTGTTTAGTCTGGTCTCTTCTCACGTAGATAACCGCGAGTATTTGAACTTCTTTTCTACTATCATCAACACAAAAATAAACGTAATAATTTTTTACGCGTATTCTTCTAAAACCAAGTTCACACCACGGCTGCTCACTAATTAACTTCACACGATAAGGCATCGTCTGCAAAGACATCATTTCCGACTTCAACAGCTCGAGCATTCTTTTAGCCACTATCGGTGCTTGTAACTCCGTGGCGATATATTCTCGAATAAGTGCAAGATGCTCTTTCGCCTGACGAGTGACTTTTATCTTATACTCATCCATTAAAGACCTCGTTCAAGATCTTCAAAAACATCATCTATCGGATAACTATCACCACGAACCGCCTGATCATAACCTTTAGCCATCAACGCGTTAAACGTTTTCTCATCCATATCATCTTGTGCTGGAAGAGACTTTGGAATAGTAAGCGAAAACGGAATACCCTTATTAAGAATGATTTGACGATAAAACATGTCAATAGCCGTAGCCCTAGGAACTCCAATCGTTTCCAGAATCTGCTCCGCCTGCTGCTTAATATTTTCTTGTATTCTCACATTCACATTCGCTGTCTTAGTAACTGCCATATAAACCAACCTCCATACGCATATAATAAATTATTGTGTCGCATATTGCAACACAATTTATATGAATAAGATCCCTCAGCTGCCATACATGTTTTTCGTGTTCGTGTTACCTTCGCATTGCCTTTGTATTACCGCTTTTTATAGCACAGTCAAGTACTATGATGCCGGCGATAACTCCATCTATTCTATAGGTTGATTTTTGAACATAAGAATAGACTAAAGAAAATTCAATAGTCTGGATTTTATAACATCTCCACATGAGATTGAGTGGTCTAGTTTCATTACGTGTTGGATACAATGAAACCTTAGCTTTGAACTCTGAAACTTTTTCAGGCATCAAAAAAGACGGTATTACTACCGCCTTAATTATTTACACATAGCGCTTTTAGATTTAGATTTCTATTTCATAGAAACCTGATCCTTGCTAAGCTCTACAAACTGGGATTTGTTGTAGTTATCTCCCATTTTCTTTAATTCCATATGTAATACACAAGCAAATACTATCTCAATAATACATGCCGCAACAGCAACCGTTGTGCCGTTTAATGCACATCCTAAAATCAAGGAAATCATCGGAATGGAAATTGCAGCAACTGTATATCCCTTTGATTTGTACAGCCATGAATACGGCAGTAAATGTGCGCCAAAGACCATAGCGTATACCATAATCATCTTTTCCGGAACCGCACTAAACACCCACATAACGATTAATAAATAAATCATTTGATTTAGGGTGAAAATGAAGCCTAATTGTCCAAGTGGATTTTGTTTTGAAAAGATATCCACCTTTATAAGTTTACCAATGAGCCAAGCCAGCGGTAATAATGGGCATGAACAGCAAAATACCAATAAATTTTTCATATCCATATTGATATTTAAAATTGACACAAGTACTATCAGAAGCCATATAATCACCGATGCCATGATAAATGGCAATCCTTTTTTCTGCTGAATTGCAATTTCTTTTCTTAATTCATCCACCATTTTCTCCTCCAAAAATTCAAATTTGTCTACAGGAGGTGCGGACATTTTTTTAGACAGCCACACCCCCTTCTCTCCATCGATACTCAACTAATCCTATTATACTCAACGTGTAACTCTTTTAACAACAAAAAAGCACGTCAGTGACTTGCTGATGTGCTTTTATTTTGACTTATCTCATTTCCTGCAAACTTAACGCTTTAGTTCTGTCTTGCTCCCATCAAGGAAAGTAAACTCAACCTTTCCATCTTGATGCACAGTTAGATAGTCAACCATGCTAAGCAAGACGTTTTCATCGAACACTGTCAACAAGTCCTGCTTTTTCAAGTCCTCGATAAAATATTCAACTTCATCATGTATCAAGACTACCCTTATGATAACCATGCATCAATAAAAGAGCCTTAACGTTCATTGCAGGAGAGAAACTGGCAAGGGGAATGTCGTATGATGATAAAAGTCTAAGGCACTACAAACTGGGATTTGGATTTTACTTAAAATTGTATTATTTTATTAGCGATATCTTCTACAAATCGCTTATCGTGTTCCACAAATATGAGTGTAGGCTTTGCTTCTTTTATAATTTCCTCAATCTGTATTCTTGATATTACATCTATATAATTCAGTGGTTCGTCCCAAACAAATATATGAGCTGGCTTTGAGAAACTTACAGCAATTAAAACTTTCTTTTTTTGTCCATCACTATAATTCTTCATATCCATTTCAAATAATTCTCTTGAAAAATCTAATTTTCTTAGAATTGTTTTACACAATGTTTCATCAACATCTTGCTTGTGAATATATTCATTTAGGCTACCTGTTAAATTAGATGTGTCTTGAGGAATATACGAGATTTTTAAATTACCTGCTAATTTTATCTCACCTGTATACTCGTGATTTATACCTAATAAAATTTTAATCAAGGTTGATTTTCCGCTACCATTACCCCCATATATAGCCACTATGTCGCCTTGCTTTATCTCGAAACTTACATTATTTAGGATCTGTCTCTCTCCATAGCATGATGATAAATTGCTAACCGATATTAGAGGATTTTTATGATGATGTAATGGATGCAATAATAGACTTTCCTTTGTTTCGATATCTTTTAGTAAACTCTGTTTTTCTTCTATTGCCTTGTTTTGTCTATTCTCCAAATTCTTAGATTTTTTCATCATCTTGGCTGATTGATGACCTATATGTCCTTTGTCTGGTTTTACACCTGATACTTTTACACCATTTTTAGTATTTTCAATTTTATCAGACCAAATTTGACTTTGTCTTGCAGACTCTTTTAATCGTTTAATATCTTTTCTTAATCTCTCATTTTGACTAATTTCAAATTGGTCTTTCATCACTTTGTTTTCATACCATGATGTAAAATTTCCCGATTGGACATCAATAGAATTCCTGTTAATAGAAATAACATGATTGATACAACCATCTAAAAAATCTCTATCATGAGATATAAGCAAAAATCCTTTTTTACTTTTCAGATATTCACTTACAATTTTTCTTCCGTCCATATCTAAATGGTTTGTTGGTTCATCAATAAGTAAAAAGCCATCTTCTCTTGTAAACAAAATAGCTAAAAGGATTTTTGTTTGTTCCCCTTTAGAAAGCGTTTCAAACTCTCTGTAAACAAGGTTCTCATCTACATTTAGCAAACTGAGTTCTCTAAATAACTTCCATTCTTCATCATCTGATATTAGTTCTTTATATAACTCAATTCCTAATTTTGAAGTATCGCTTATATTTGGTGGAAATTTAATAAATTCAACATCCTTGCTTATTTTACCTTGATAAGTTTCTTGATTTAAAAGTAACTTAAATAGAGTTGATTTACCGATTCCATTTCTTCCTATCAATCCCGTTTTCCAGTTTGTATCAAAGGAAAACGATACATTTTTAAATATGGGTTTTACATATCCATAATATGAGAAAGTGAGGTTTTCAATTTTAATTACTGACATAAAACGCCTCCCTAAATTATCATTTACCGCCCGGGTGCAAAGTGTGTGCACCTTTTAACGTTTAGTTTTTCATGTATTACTACGGTTATCACTGCTTTGCTTTTCAGTCATTTCAATTCTCGATTAGGTAATTTTCCAGTTCTCAAAGCGACAGTAACAAACTCAACCTCTTGCAAGCACTTCTCGCAAAGTTCATAACCTTCATTGAAGTTCACTCTTGACCTAAATGTGCTAGCAATGAATTCGCATGGTGAGGTGATCCTTTCAACTACACCGCACCGTTCGCACTCAGCATACACATTCCCATCCTTAATCGGAATAAACATTCCATGATCTTTCTCATTTCCCATGACGCTAACATCTTCGAAATCATCAAATTTTACATAGAGCATATACGGCTTCCTCCTTTATCGGTATGTCTATATACGCTCTAATTCCAACTTATATCAAGTTTTATTGCTTCTTTTTTGATCTATATGTCTGCTACTTCGCAATAGCTTTCCCATTAAGACAGTGCACCATGTAATGCGCAAATCCATCGTTTTTACAATTTACCTTCTTCTTATCTGAAACCTCGGTGACACCATTCTCACAATCTACTTCAAGGCTTGCATCCTTGGTGATTGTTCCTTCTAAAATACTCATGCCATTTAACGTATCAAGCGTACAAACATGAGTTACTTCTACGTTTGTTGCTGAAGCCAACCCATTATAACATTTAAGAAAGACATCATCCGCCTTCAAATTAACAACTTCTACCTTGCCATTGTTCACTTCTACATAAAGCTTACCAATCTCAATATCCGTGATGAGCACTTGATTAGAATCAGATTCAACCTCACAAACTTCCACATCATGTGGCAAACTCACAACAATTTCAGGCATACCCTGAGTAAGCCACCTCACCCAATTCGAAGCTGAGACTTTTTTAGTTTGAATAAGCCTTATAACATTTTGCGCTTCCTCAACCCTCAATATATCTTGTTCACAGTTAACAAAGCTCACACCAAAGGTATCAGCACGTTTCACCGTTAAACGAACATCTTTCGTCTCTGCGATAAACTTCTTATTATCCATTCCTTAAGCACCTCCTCGTGCACATACTAATAATCAGGTTTCATTTTACCTTTTGAGCTATATTTTCCCACTTCACAGGGTGGGTGCAAAGTGTGTGCACTTTTTAACGTTAACATCCTGTGCACTCGACCCTAGAGCGTTGATATCTTCCCTCATACAGCAAAATCACTCTCAAAAACCGCAAGAACCCAGCTTGAAGCCACTTCGCATTAAACCTTTTAACGATAGCCCTCGCTAAGCCTTGCTACACAAAGGCAAAAATGCACCCACCTATTAAGCCTTTGACATCAATACGACAGTCTCGACGTGGTGAGTGTTGGGATATATATCGAACACACGCAAAGACTGAACGCTGTAGCCAAGCTCACTAAACGTTCCAACATCGCGAGCAAGACTAGTCGGATCGCAAGCAACATACACAACGCTTCTTGCTCCAGACTTCGCAATCTGCTTACAAACTTGAGCTTTAGCACCAGCGCGCGGAGGATCTAACACAACAACATCAGGATGCGCAAATCGGCGAACAATCTTAGACGACTTACTCGCCTTAAACACCTGCGATTCAAGCGTTTGCGCAACATCGCCTTCAAGCGCTTCAACAACATCCCTGCTAAGACCAGCACGCCCAATGTTTCGCCTTGCATTCTTTACAGCAATCGGCGCACCCTCAATGCTAAGCACGCGAGCTGGTTCAGCAGCACCAAAAGCGCCTACAGCATCATAAGCACCATAAGAATCTCCGCCAACATTAGCCAAAGTTGCAAGCGGAATCGTAAACAAACCAGATCCAGAATACAAATCCCACAAAACCGTATTCTTACTACGCCCACCAAGCGCAGAACGAACTAATCCCAAAACGTAGTTCACCAAATGCTCTGGAGCTGCGCGATGAATCTGCCAAAAACCGCGCGCGTCAACATCGTAATCAAAAGTACGCATACGCGACGAATCACCATCAACCGCAACTCGCACGCGCTCTCGCAGCAAAGCCGAGCCTGCAACCAACTCATCATTTACTATAAGCGCATAATTTTCGCCAATCGCACTAAGAAGCGCAGCCTTATCGCCAGAAACACCAAAATCCAAACCATCAACCCTAGGCTCTGGAACAGCAAGACGAATTTGCGCATTTGGCGAAAAAGAACGATTCCACAAGTCCAAAGAATCCGCAACAGCCAAAACTGCGCGCGACGCAAGCGGCATAGTATCAATCGCAATGCGATCATGCGACTCGCGCTTACGCATAGACAATCGCCCTTCATCATCCGCAACCAACTCCATGCGCGTACGCCAATTAAACCCGTTAAGCTCCTCGTCCCCTGGCATGCGCTCAACACTAACATCGCTTTCCGCAACATCCATATGCGCTAAACGCTGGAATTGATTGGCAATTACGGAAGCCTTCCAACGAATCTGACCAGGCAAAGAAACGTGAATTAAATCCGCGCCGCCAACTCCGCCGCCCTGAGCCAAAGGACCAGCGAGCTTCCATTGCGGCTCCACACGATCCGCACTAGGCTCCAAAACTTCTACAACTTCGCCAGTAAAAAAGTGCGCTTTTGCACGCATCGGCTCATCCATGCGCACAACAACCAGCTCACCAGGAAGGGCAAATCGCACGAATACAACGCGTCCTTCGAGATGACCTACGCATCTACCTTGATCCGCATATCGCTCGATTCGCATCGTTACTTGCATGTACTACCCCTTAGTTTTGCGTTTTGTTAAGCTGATTCTCTAACGCTGATTTTCTAACGCTGATTTTTGTTAAGATGATTTTACTTCACTGAATTTACATCGTTTTCATCTTCGTCAATCTGCTTTTCTTCGCGATAATTTTCTTCGCGATTTTTATGGTGAAGACGCATAAACGGCGTTGCGATAATCAAGTAAGAAACCCAAATTGCGAGTGCCCAGAACGGCAATCCCATAATCAAGCGAACGGTACCAAGCCACACAACGTGATTCGTCAAATATAATGGCACTTGCAAAACGAGCCTCAGCACAAAAACAGCAATCCACAATCCTGTCACATACATATACGCTCGCTTAAGCGGCTTATAATCGAGCCATTCGTGAAGCCACGAGCCAAAGTTTTCCGTAGGCATTTTGCGAATTGACTCAATCACAAGCCCTAAAGCAGGCACGCGCACAATCAGCGAAATAGCAAGAAGCACACCATAAACAGCGTTCGTAATAAAGCCCATCATATAGTAGTCGCGCGCTTGGTGACTCGTCCACACCCAAACAAGGCAGATTCCAATGGAAACAAGCCCACTAATTGCTCCCATAAGCGATTGCCTTTGAATAAGACGAATCACAACTTGCAAAACAGCAATCACAGCTGCAACAATAACCGTTGTTTGCACATTTCGTGTTACAACGAAGCAAATAACAAACAGCAAGCCTGGAAGCATGGATTCGATTACGCCTCGAACGCCACCCATTGAATCAATTACAGAAAATGTAGATCCTTCGGCTCCAATTGAAGCCAATGTCGCTAGTCCTGAGCGTTTTTTGGTTTGCGCAGAATCGTTGGTTTGCGCAGAATCGTTGAGTTTTACTGCATTTGAAAACTCTTGCGAAGAAAACTCTTCTTCGGATTTCTGTAAAGATTCTTGTGAATCCATTCAATTAACTTTCTACTATTTGCATTATCTAATTTCAGCAAACATTGGACCGCGTGTAAGCGTAGTTTTTACTTCTACTTGTTGGTCGTAACCTAATGGTTTATCGTCTTTTTTTAGTGCATTATTAGCATCTTCATCAGACGTATTATTTTCCCCATCTTTACCGCTATTTTCTGCATTTAAAGCAGCTTCTTTTTCTTCTCTAGTTACTGGATCATGCATAGGAATAAAATCGCGAGGCGCAAGCGGCTCTTCACCACGATTTACAACAATCCCCTTAAACCATTCGTCTAATTGTTTTGTTTCGTTATTATTATCTGCAAGCTCTGTTGCTGCAGGTCCAGAGAATACTCCGCGAAGCATCCACCTAGGACCATCAACGCCAACAATACGCGTTGTAATGGTTTTTTCTCCAACTTTTACAGGTAACAGTAGCTCAGTACCAAATTCGCCTTGTACTGTACACGCTTGACTATTACCATCAAGCAAATCTTTGCACACTTCTAGCCAAATACCAGATGTTTTAGGCGCAGCAAAAGCTTCAACTTCTACGCTTGAAGAACCATAAGTTACTGTCATACCAAGAACTTGCGATGTTTCATGCTGCTTTTTTACTCGCAACTCAATGCCTTGAAAATATGGGATATAGATTGAACCAAAATCTAGATAATCGCTAAAATCAGGAGCATCTTCATCATTGAAATCCCATGGACCAGTTTTTACCTCTACGATTTTGTCTTCAACTTTTGAAGATTTTTCTTCTTCATGTCGGCCAAATAACCAACCCATTATTCCTCATTTCTTAAAACAACAAGCACAACAATAAGCATAATGCTAATCGTCGTAAATTGCTCAACTTCACCAGATTATCATAAACAAAGCACTGAAAATATGCATATGAGCAAATGCTATTACTTTATTTATTTCAGTTAATGTGATTAATAATCACACACCGTATTTTATGGTTAAAGGCGCGTGATCCGACCATCTTGCCTCATAACTTTCAGCACGATCGATCACAAATCCGCGAGCGCTTTCCGCAATTTCAGGAGTTGCGAACTGGTAGTCTAATCTCCAGCCAACGTTATTGTCGAAAGCTTTACCGCGCTGACTCCACCAAGTGTATGGTCCTTGAATATCTCCTGCAAGCATGCGCATAACGTCCACAAATTCATATTCGTTAATCCAGCGATCAATATAAGCGCGTTCCTCTGGCAAGAATCCTGCACTTTTTTCATTAGCCTTAGCGTTTTTAATATCAAGTGAAGTATGCGCAATATTAAAGTCACCGCACAAAATCGCTTGATTTCCGCCACTTGCTGCAATATTTCGAAGCTCCCCCAAGCGTATAAGCATTGTGTCTAAAAAGCGGAATTTTTGTTGCATTTTTTGCGGATCGTCCACATTTCCAGCATGAACATACACAGAAGCAATAGTAATTTCATACCCTTCAGGGGTACGCACGTCAGTTTCAACCCATCGCCCAGAATCAACATCCTCACTTAAACCAGGCAAACCGTAGCGTTTTTCAACTACAGGAAGAGACGTAACTAGAGCTACTCCAGCTCGACCTTTTACACGGCAAACTTCATTTGTATAAGTAAAATTATCGTTTTTTATAGAATTTACGATATTTTCAGACGTACAATATCCCATTTCAATTTTTGTCATAATTGGGTCGATTGCATCCTGCGGAGCGCGCACTTCTTGCATACACCACACGTCTGGAGTATGCGCGTCAGACCAGTTAAGCATACCTTTGCGCTCAGCTGCACGAATACCGTTTAAATTCGAAGTCGTAATTGTAATCATGTAATCAACTCTAATATGTACACAACACAAACAGCTCCACCACTAAGCAACAGACATAAATCACGCAACCAACACAGATTACAAGTTATGGATTACTCAACCAATAAACACGGAATTAATAGAAAAATAAAAAGGTGCAGATTCTATAAAACCTGCACCTTTTTATCAGCTTGTACTATTTAGTCTAAACCAAGTTCCAAATTTCCTCCTGGAATTGCATCAAGCAAATCGCGAGTGTATTCCATCTGTGGATGATCGAATACCTCATCTGTAGTTGCATGCTCAACAAGCTTTCCATGCTGCATAACAACAACTTCGTCTGCAATCTGACGAACGACAGCCAAATCGTGTGTGATGAACAAATAGCTCAAACCACGCTCCGCCTGCAAATCGTTAAGCAAGTGCAAAACCTGATCTTGCACAAGCACATCCAAAGCAGATACAGCTTCATCGCAAACTATAACATCTGGGTCCAAAGCCATAGCACGAGCAATCGCAATTCGTTGACGCTGTCCTCCAGAAAGTTCGTTCGGGAATCGAGTCATAACTGAAGCAGGCATACGAACCATGTCTAGAAGCTCTACCACACGGTTTTTACGACTCTTTTTATCACCAATCTTATGAATACGCAAAGGTTCTTCAATTGAACGATAAATTGAGTACATAGGATCCAAAGAACCATACGGATTCTGGAAAACTGGCTGCACATGGCGACGGAAGTCAAGCAAATCCGAACCCTTTAAATCGGAAATATTCTTACCTTCGTAAGTAACAGTTCCACTTGTTGGCTTAAGAAGTCGCAAAACCATATTCGCAACAGTAGATTTACCTGAACCAGATTCACCAACGATAGCTAACGTCGTACCACGCTTAATAGAGAATGAAACGTCGTCAACAGCCTTAAAAAGCTCTTTCTTGCGAGGAAGCTTAAACTCACGAGTTAAGTGATCCACAGTAATAATATGCTCACTTTTTTCGAGAGTTTGCTCACCTACTACATGATGCTCAAGCAAGTTATCAGCGTTACCACCGTGTTCTTTAACAGAAATAATGCGCTGAGAAGCTAAGCTTGGAGCGGCAGCAACAAGTCTCTTTGTATACGGATGCTGAGGATGCTGCAAAACTTCCAACGATGGGCCAGACTCAACAACACGACCCTTATACATAACAACAACATGCTGCGCGCGAGAGGCAGCCAAACCTAAATCGTGTGTAATGAAGAGAACAGAAGTTCCGAGCGAATCAGTTAGTGTATGCAAATGGTCAAGAATACGCTTTTGCACAGTAACATCCAAAGCGGAAGTTGGCTCATCTGCAATAAGCAAGTCCGGTCGGCAAGCCAAACCAATAGCAATCAAAGCGCGCTGACGCATACCACCGGAAAACTCATGTGGGAACTGACGTGCACGAGTTGCAGCATCTGGCAAACCAGCTTCATCGAGCAAACCAGCAATACGATCTTCAACGCTTGCACCTACAACATACTTTTTGGCAATTTCCCAAGCTTCGTCGTCATTTACACCATATTTGATTAAATCGTCTGCTACGCGCCAACGAGTTTCAGAGCCTGGAACCCACTCTTTCTTGTAGTAATCAATAGCTTCATTGAACTTTTCAGCATCGTTATGCTCATCAAGCCCAACTTCTTTCAAAGCTTTCTTAGCAACTTCAATCAAATCTGGTAATTCTTTAGAGCCAAGGAATGTTTCATCCTCATTGCTTTTGACTTGAACAGAATCGCCTGCAAGAGCCTCAGCTAATGAAGAACGCTTCTCGTGATCAACGTCAACACCATTTGCGATTAATGCTTCTTTAACTTGTTCGCCAATACGCCACACAGGGTTCAAGTTGCTCATAGGATCCTGCGGAACTAGGCCCATTGCAGTACCACGCAAGGCAGCAATCTCTTTTGGCTTCAAACTGCTAATTTCTTTACCCTTGAGCTTAATAGATCCACCTGTAACATGACCGGTTCCAGGAAGAAGACCAAGAACAGCCATTGCAGAAGTGGACTTTCCTGAACCAGATTCACCTACAATTGCAACCCACTGACCAGGATAAACACAGAAGCTAGCATCTCTAACAGCATGAACAGCTTTTTTTGAGTCTGTTGTGAAATCAACCTGGAGATTTTTTACTTCCAACAATGGCCCTTGCTCTAGCTGCATGGCGCGAATGTCTATATCTTTACGTGTTGTATTCATAAGTTTTATTCCTCCACGCTAAATTCACGCCTTACGGCTCTTCGGATCTAATGCATCCTTTACAGCATCACCCATCATAATAAAGGCGAGCACAGTAATTGCGAGTGCAATAGACGGATAGAACAAGACTTCTGGGTTCGTAGTAAGAACATTTCTAGCGGTAGAAATATCTCCACCCCAGCTGACAGTAGTACTTGGTAAACCAATTCCAAGGAAGCTTAATGTTGCTTCCAACACAATATAAGTTCCAAGCGAAGTTGTTCCAACAACAATGATTGGAGCCAAAGAGTTCGGGATAATGTGTTTGAAAAGATTACGTATTGGAGTAGATCCTAAAGCAGTAGATGCGGTATTGAATTCAAGATTTTTTGATTCCATAACAGCGCTTCGTGCAATACGAGCAACGCTAACCCATCCAAAAAGCACCATAACAAGCACAATTTTCCAAATTGATTTAGATGTACGGAACATTTGTAAAACTACGATTGCACCAAGAAGCATTGGTAAAGCCAAGAAGATATCAGTTATTCGGCTGAGAATAGTATCAACCCAGCCTCCGAAGAATCCTGCTAACGCACCAATTAAAGAACCAACAAGTACAACCAAAATAGTTGCAAGCAAACCAACACTTAGCGATGTACGAGTACCATAAACAACTCGAGCATAAATATCGCAACCTTGCATATCAAAACCAAATGGATGCGCGGCTGAAGCTGGCTCAAGAGAGTGTTCCAAAACGCAATAATTAGGATTGTGCTTTGTAAGAATGCTTGGGAAGAACGCAACAAAAATAATTGCAATAATCAAAATTGCAGAAACAATAAACAATGGATTCCTGCGCAAAGTTCTCCAAGTATCTGCCCACATACTCGTTGCAGCAGCGGATTCGTCTACGGAATCCACTTCTTGAATAGGCGTATCGTCTAATGGTGCAACGTAGCGTTCTTGCCCCGGTAATATATCGCAATTTGAAGCATTATTTGCAATCAAATCATTTTTCATCAAATTATCTTCCATAGTGTACTCCCCTCACGCGTAACGAATGCGCGGATCAAGAGCCGCGTACAACATATCAACAAGAAAATTGCTAAATACAAATATCAATGTCAAAAGCGTGACAATGGAAACAACAAGGTTTCCTTCTCCTTTTAGAATCCCTTGATATGTGAGGAATCCAACGCCATGAATGTTGAAGATCGTTTCCGAAATCATTGCACCGCCCATAAGAGCACCCAAATCCTGACCTAAGAAGGTGACGACAGGTATAAGCGAGTTGCGCAAAACGTGACGAACAATAACAGAGCCTTCTTTTAAGCCCTTTGCACGAGCTGTACGCACATAATCGAGCGAAATATTTGAAGAAATTTCAGATCTTGTAAGTCGAATGATATACGCCATAGACACAGAACCAAGAACCATTGCAGGAAGAAGCAAATCGAAGAATCCAGGATCGTTACTAGCTGTAACTGGTAATATGCGCCATTTAACACCAAATAAGTATTGTCCTACGAAACCTGTCACAAATGTTGGAACAGAAATAAGAAGAAGAGATACAACCAGAATCACACTGTCATACCACTTGCCTTTCTTCAAACCTGAAATTATGCCAAATATGACACCAAATATTGCCTCGAAAGCGAATGCCATAATTGCTAGTTGAACAGTAACCGGGAATGCACGACCAATTTCATCGATAACTGGTTGACCTGCAAAAGTATGACCAAAATCGAGGGTAAGAGCATTCTTTAAGAAAAGTAAATATTGAATAATAAATGGTTTATCTAAGTTATACTCGGCTCGTATTTGTGCAGCCACTGCAGGATTAACAGGTTTTTCTCCAAACATTGCTTTTACTGGGTCTCCAGGCAAAGCAAATACTAAAGCATAAACTAATAATGTTGTGCCGAGAACAACAGGAATCATCTGCAAAATACGACGCAGAATGTACTTACCCATCGAATTCTCCTTGAATTGTTAAAACTTACTCAAAAAACAACAAAGTGCCGCTCCAGCTCAATAGTTTTATTTAACTAGTTTAGCTGGAGCAGCAATTTCGCAATAAGCGATATTAAATTATTAAGAGGAACCAACTAGTGTTACCTACTAACTTTCTAAAAAGTATGTAACACTATGCTGTTTTCTTAATTAGCTACCAGCTTATTTGTGAAGCTGATAGTACAGCGGCATATTCTGCCAATCCATTGTGAAGCCCTTCAAAGTTGGAACCATCACAGCCTTAGCGTTCGAGTAGAACAATGGGACAGATGGAAGATCCTCAAGAAGGATTTCGTTTGCTTGCTGATAGAGCTTAATAGCCTCTTCTGGCTTAGCAGATGCAGCTTTCTTAAGTAAATCGTCGAACTTTGGATTCTTATAATCACCTTCGTTGGAACCATTGCCATCAGCTGCAACGGAAGCAAATTCCTGAGTCAAGTAATTTTCTGCACTTGGATAATCTGGCATCCAACCTGCACGCCATGCACCCTTAATCTGACGCTTAGCGCAAGCATTACGGAATTCCTGGAATGTAGGAATTGGAGTGGTCTCAGCCTTGATTCCAAGATTATTCTTGAGGGAATTCACAACAGCATCAAACACAGACTTTGCATTTCCATCGGCATTGTAGGAGAAAGTAAGAGATCCATCATACTTAGAAATCTTATCTGCCTTAGCCCAAAGTTCCTTAGCTTTCTTTGCATTAAATTCTACGTTCTCATGACCCTTAAGATCAGCCTTATAGCCTGGAGTCAATGGAGAAGTAAATTCGTTCGCAGGAGAAGCAGTGCCATTGAGAATCTTGTTGATAATCACCTTACGGTCTATAGCCATAGAAATAGCTTGACGACGAAGCTTACCTTCTTCAGTCTTTACATCAAAGTGCGGGAGACTTGAAGGAATAGTGAACTGTTGGATTACAGAACCTGGACGGTTGTAAGCCTTAACAGTTGTATCTTTCTGGAAAGTCTTAGTTTGGGTATCTGGAATATTATCAGTCATATCGAGGTTTCCAGCCTGCACATCGCGGTATGCAGCGTTACCATCTGTATAAACCTTGAAAGTTACGCCATCATTCTGAGCCTTACGTGGACCATCGTAATCTGGGTTCTTCACAACTTCAATCTGCTTGTTGTGATCCCAAGACTTGAACAAGTATGGACCAGAAGAAACAGGCTTTTCGCCATAAGCCTTTGGATCCTTGTAGAAGGATTCCGGAAGTGGAGCAAATGCCAAGTAGCCAACCTTAATTGGGAATACAGAATCTGGCTGTTCCAAATCAACGGTAAAAGTATTTTCATCAACAACCTTCAAACCAGAAAGCTGTTCGTCACCCTTAGTACCATCCTTCTGCAAATCAGCATAACCCTTAATGGTTTGGAAGAAGGAAGCACACTTCTGAGCATTCTTAGCGTTAGCGACGAAGCTCCAAGCTTTCACAAAGCTTTCGGCTGTAATAGGAGTGCCATCGCTGAACTTCTTTCCTTTCTTAACCTTCACGGTGTACTGGGTAGCATCAGCATTTGGAGTGATGCTTTCAGCATCCTCATTCACAGGATTACCTTTTTCATCGAAAGTTACCAACGTGGAATTAACCAACATGGCAGGACGAGCGCCAGCATTTTCGTTAATATTTCCAGGGACTAATTCGTTTTGTGGCTCAGAGTTTGAAACGGTAATAATAACCTTGCCACCGTTTGTTTGTGCATTCTTAGCGGAAGAGCCACAGCCACCAAGTAACATTGCCAGCGAGCAGGCAGCAGCAGCGAAAGCCAAAGCCTTATTCTTCATATATTTTTCTCCTAACGTCTGGTAGGCAGGATTGTCATATCACAAAAAAGCCAAACATCAGCTAAAACATAAAAATCCATCCGGTTTTTATTGCCAGATGGATTCTCGCAAGCCAATGACGAGGCCTCTTCGTTGATTAAAATTCAATGATACGTATTTTTACAAACAATGCAATAGTAAAAGAAAATTGAAAAAAATATTGTATATTAGTAATAATTAATTATTTAAGTCTAGATTTAATTATAAATACCGAAAATTTTATTATTTATATAGTAAAATTTATTGTTTTTTATAGATATATGTATATTACAAAAATGTAAATTAACATATTTATTATGTAAAAAACATGTTAAATATGAATAATTGAATGTTTAAAACATTTACTATCATGCACGCGGAAAAGCTTGAGAATACTTACGTTTTAAAGATTCAATAGAAACATGAGTGTAACGCTGAGTAGTATTAAGCGATGAATGACCCAATAATTCCTGCACTTCGCGTAAATCTGCCCCTCCATTCAACATATGCGTAGCAGCACTATGCCGCAAAGCATGAGGAGAAATATCCGGAACATGCGCACTTTTAGCCTCGTCATGCACAATCTGCCTTACCAAACGCTGATCAATACGCTTTCCGCGAGTACCAAGAAATACTGCCTCTTCAACAGAATTTCGCAATAAAATTTCTCGTCCATCTTTAGAAATCCAAGCAGATAAAGCTTTATAAGCAGGAACCCCAAAAGGCACAACACGCTGCTTATTTCCCTTACCAGTAACTTTTATAGTGTGCGAGGAAAAATTAATATCCTGAATATTTAAACTAGTAAGCTCACCAACACGAATACCAGTCGCATATAAAAGCTCCAGAATTGCAGCATTGCGAAGTCCTATAGCTTTCTGATTTTTGGGACACGAAGTTGAAACATTAGCTTTAGAATCAACATTATTCATTAATGATTCTGCTTGATATTCATCCAAAACAGATGGCAGCATATTTTTAATTTTTGGCGTCATTAAAATTTCTGCAGGATTACCGCTTATGTATTCAACATGCTGACACCACGCAAAAAAACCACGCACCGCAACTACTTTGCGAGCCAAACTTGAACGCGCATGACTTCGCGACTCATCAGCCATCCACGAACGCAAATCATCCGTAGTAAGCTCCGAAATATTATTAAATCCGTGCCGATTACACCATGCTAAACATTGCAAAATATCACTGGCATAAGCTTTCTGCGTGCGTTCACCCAAGCCTTTATTAGCACGAACATAATCAATATAATCATCTATTAAACTCATATATTTAGAAGGTAAGCCTAAGAAATTTTCAGAAACAAATTTATTGTTGCTCATACTTAACTCACCCTTCCATAAAAGTTTAAAACAAAACGTTTGCCATATACTTCAGTCACATGCATAATACAACAAGGAGCATGTTATGAACACACAAACACGGAATTTAACTACACTACCACAGCAAATACCTGCAGGCTCGCGCATAGTAGTAAGAACTTACAAAATTATAGAAGACAATAACAATGGAACACAAAAAATCGAGTATCATGATGCAATTGGGCACGTACTCGAGTGGGACGGGGTAATGCTTCATTTACTTCGAGATCCTGCAGCAAACGGCACTAGAGCTGCCGAAGAAATGTTCATTGATGCCAAAACTATTTACCGTTTAAAGCCAATCCCAGAACGCAAATTCCAAAAGCCGCTTAGTCTGTAGAATTGTCTGATAAGGAGCAAGTTTTACACATTTCTCAAGGAAGCATCTGAGCGCAATAGCAGTTGCGAAGATTCGTTGATGTTAAATCCGGAAAGTTCAACAATGGATTCTCCTAAGCGCGCGGATTCTAATAATTCCTGCTGCCAATTGATTTGAGAATCATACTTCCACAATCTGCTATTTGCAGCATCGCTTTGTTGCATACTAGTTTTAGACGAGTTGCGCTGCAAGTATTTATATTCTCTCCAAGATTGAGCTTTAGCAAAAAACTCTTGCTCTAAAGCATCCGCGGTTTCAACATCATTATCTAACATATTTGCAGCAAAAGTTAGCTCAGAAATTACGGAACGCAATAATTTCGCAGTATTATGCCGATTTTCACTTACCATAGCACGAGTGCGTTGAGGATCAGTAAGAGCAACTCGTGTCATATCTCGCCAGGAACCTGCAGATAGTTGTAAAGCAATAGCACGATTAGATTGTTCACATAATACGTTTGCAAGAGCTGTTGCAACAACATGAGGCATATGAGAAATAAGAGCTGCAGAATTATCGTGCGTTGCATCATCCAAAACTATTGCGCGATTCTTGCATAGCGAAACAATCATTTGCAAAATATTTCTAACTCGCCAAAACTCAGTAGAATCATCAACAGTTAAAGCCCACAAAGCACCATTTAAAAGCTCACCACTAGAAGCTTTCCAACCAGTAAATTCACTACCAGCCATCGGATGCGCACCAACGTAGCAATCTTGCAAACCTGCTGCAGCAACCTGATTTCTAACTAAAGTTTTTACGCTACCAACATCGCTAATAGTTGTGCAAGATTTGTCAATATAAGGTGCAACTTCATGCAAAATACTTGGCATAGCGGCTAAAGCATTGCATAAAATCAAAACATTTGGACGAAGTTTAGCTAAATCTTGCACATTGTCTACGCAAGTAATTCCTAAACTTTTAGCTTCGTCATAAGGCTCATTATGACGATTCCATGCATATACGTTGCAATTTGCCAGTTTAGCAAGTCGTTTTGCAAGAGATCCACCAATAAGACCAAGACCTACAATACCAACAGAAAAATTTTGAGAAAATTCAGCATCGTCTACCATAATAATTCTCTTTCTGCACGCATTACGTTCAAATTACGTAAAGCATCAACTGAAGGTTCAACGCACACTCCACCATGAGGTAGCATCCAATCATCCATCACCGGATTCTTGCGTTTATCAGAAGAATACACTGCTAAAACTCGAACCCAATCACCATGTTCAACAACCTCTTGAATCATATCTTTACACATAGAATCCCAAGGAGCAGAATCAACAGTTGCAATAAAACTGTATAAACCGCCTCGCCCTTTAATCGGTCTAGACATAAAGGAAGTCATATTAAGACCATGATCACGCACAACATCAAGCAAATTTGCTAACACGCCAGCACCTGTGCAACGCGGAATAAATGCAATAATTGAGGAAAATGATGAAAAGTTTTCTCGCTGCACATTAACAAAATCTAAAGCCTGATCTCGAGGAGCTAGCACTAAAAACTCAGTTCGCGCGCCAGAAAAATCTTCAACTGCTTCACTCACAATCTGCCTATTGTATAAATCAGCACAAATTTTAGGGCATAAAGCAACTTCTCCAGGAACTAAATCCCTACAAGCAGCAGCATTTGAAGACGCAGTTTTTTCTTTCAATCCACGCTCTTGAGCAAACTTACGACATTGTGCCAACGCATGCGGATGAGCAACAATAGTAGAACAGTTATCGATTGAATCTGACTTGCAAATAACAGCATCAAAACTAATATCGACTCCTACGCGAGCAATACCAACCATATTCTTTGCATCAATTAGTAAATCTAAATTAGGTATTACAACGCCCTCAATATTGTTTTCCCACGCAATAACACCCCAATTGTTATGCTCTTCAATTTCACTAGCAATACTAAGAACATTCTCGCAAGCAATTGGAATAAGTCGCAAATTCTCAAATGATTGTAACTGCTGCTGAACTTTTAAAGCTGCTTGATGAGTAAAAGAACCTTCCGGCCCTAAATAGCATAATTTACGTGAGAACTTACTGTTACTACTATTCATAAGTATTCCTTAAAAACTGTTGCAGTTAAGAATATTGTAATCAAGACTACTGTAAAAAATACTGCTTAATACTTCTTTGTATGCAAAATTCACAGCGAAGTCACGCTTAAATTATTGCAAATTCTTTGCTCATTTCACTATTCAATAACAAACCAACGCTGAGGCATACAAAGCAAGACTAAGTGAGCAACAAGAACGCCGTAAAGCCAAAAATATCCAACATATTGCGAACACCATGGCAACGGTATTGTGAAACCAACAGGTACTAGAATTGCACTGCCAATAAAATCTAATGCGAGAATCCAAGCAAACGCGGAGAAAACTATTGCGTGAATAAGTAATCCACTCCAACCACTACGAGATCTTGCACACCAAGCAGACAAAAACAGCAAAAGCATAGATAATACGAATCCGTAAGGAATGTTATCCATTGCACCGCAGCGATGAGCAAAAGTACCAATCAACGCGCATATTACTGCAGAAACACACGTGGTCGCATACCTGCCCCACGAAGGCAAGCGATGCGACCACGGTTTCGACGACATAATAAAACCTAACGTTCCATTACTAATTGGTATATTGCGATTATCATGCAGCGTTGTTGTTTTGACGACGCTGCTTAGCACGCCACTTATACCATTCGTCACGGCTCAAAATAATCTTGCGCACGCGAATTGCTTCAGGTGTAACTTCCACGCATTCGTCTTCGTTAGCAAAGTCAAGAGACTCTTCCAAGCTCATCTTGATTGGCGGAGTCAAGGTCTCGAGAACATCAGCGGTTGAAGAACGCATGTTAGTCATGTGCTTAGCAAGCGTAATGTTTACATCCAGCTCATCTGGCTTGTTGTTAATACCAACGATTTGTCCTTCGTAAACTGGGCTTTGTGGATCAACGAAGAATACGCCACGAGCTTGCAAACGCTGCATAGCATAAGGAGTTGCAACACCCTTGCGGTCACAAACCATGGAACCATTCTGACGAGTCACAATCTGACCAGCCCATGGAGCATAACCGGCGGAAATAGAGCTTGCAATACCAGTTCCGCGAGTAGCAGAAAGCAAAGCAGTGCGGAAACCGATAAGACCACGCGAAGGAACAGTAAATTGCAAACGAACCCAACCAGAACCGTGGTTGCTCATAGAATCCATGCGACCCTTGCGATCAGCCATAAGCTGAGTGACGGTACCCATGTACTCTTCTGGGACGTCAATCGTAGTGCTTTCCATAGGCTCATTAATTTGACCATCAATAGTCTTGGTAACAACCTGAGGACGACCAACTGTAAGCTCGTAGCCTTCGCGACGCATCTGCTCAGCTAGCACAGCCAAAGCAAGCTCGCCACGACCTTGAACTTCCCAAGCATCTGGACGCTCAGTTGGAATAACCTTAATAGAAACGTTACCAATAAGCTCGCGATCCAAACGATCCTTAATCATACGAGCAGTAAGCTTATGATCCTTGCCTTCAGTTCCAGCAAGAGGAGAATCGTTTACTCCGAAAGTCATAGAAATTGCAGGATCGTCGACATGAATTAATGGAAGCGGCTTTGGATCGTTTTGGTCAACGATAGTTTCGCCAATCATAATGTCGTTTACGCCAGCAACAGCAACAATGTCGCCAGGACCTGCAGAAGCTACAGGAGTGCGCTCCAAACCTTGAGTGCGAAGAAGCTCAGAAACACGGAAGTTTTCAATGGAACCGTCGACGCGAGAAAGACCGTAAGTCTTGCCCTTTTCCAAAGTTCCGTTGTAAATTCGCACTAAACCGAGACGACCCAAGAAGTCAGAGGAATCAATGTTTGCAACATGAGCTTGAAGAGGAGCACCTTCTTCGTATTCAGGAGCTGGAATGTTCGAAATAATAGAATCAAACAATGGCTCCAAATTATCGTTATCTGGCAAACCACCATTTTCAGGCTGATTAACAGAAGCATAACCAGCTTTAGCAGCGCAATAAATTACTGGCAAATCAAGCAAAGCGTCGAGATCGAGGTCAATACCTTCCTCGACAACATCCTGAGCCAAGCCAAGAAGCAAATCTGTAGATTCGCCAACAACTTCTTCAATACGAGCATCTGGACGATCTACCTTATTTACGCACAAAATAACAGGAAGCTTAGCTTCCAAAGCTTTACGAAGCACAAAGCGAGTCTGTGGAAGAGGACCTTCAGAAGCGTCAACCAACAAAACAACGCCGTCAACCATAGAGATACCACGCTCGACCTCACCACCGAAATCAGCGTGACCTGGAGTATCAATAACGTTAATAGTGATACCTTCTGGATGACCATACTTTTCAGCTAATGGACCTGTGTACTGCACAGCAGTGTTCTTAGCAAGAATAGTAATGCCCTTTTCGCGTTCCAAATCATTGGAATCCATAACGCGATCTGGAACTTCTTCACGCTCAGAAAATACGTGCGACTGCTGAAGCATGGCGTTTACCAGAGTGGTCTTACCGTGGTCTACGTGCGCCACAATTGCCACATTTCGAATATCACCGCGAACAGTCATCACAAACCTCTTCCATTCTTCGCGTTTAAGTAATTATTAACATGCAACCGCTTAAGCTATAAATATCGGCTGAAACAGTAGCTATATACATTATTGACAAGCACCCAAATAGGTAAACTGCCAAACCGCACCGATTTTACTAGTGAGCGCAGACAGCTTTTAATCCACACTAACGCAGAACAACAAGAACTTACGCAACAACACCTTTAGCAATAAGCTCACGCGCAACTTCGCGGTACTCTTTTGCAGTCTTGTGTTCAGGAGCAAAAATAGTGATAGGAACTGCAGCAACTGTAGAATCTGGCAGCTTAATAGAACGCGAAATCACAGAGTGCAAAACGCGATCTTGGAAAGCTTCATAAATGCGCTGCAACACTTCCTCACTATGAAGTGTGCGAGTGTACATAGTGACAAGAACTCCAAATACTTTAAGATTTGGATTAATACGAGATTGTACCTTCTCAATTGATTGCATAAGAAGAGCCACGCCTCGAAGAGCAAAAAACTCTGCAGCAAGTGGAATAATCACACCATCAGCTGCCGTTAACGCGTTTACAGTAAGCAAGCCGAGAGAAGGCTGACAATCGACTATAATAACATCGTATTCGTCGCGCACTTTGCGCAATACACCTGCTAATATCTGCTCTCGTCCTACTTCGGTTACTAACTGAACTTCAGCTGCAGATAAATCAATATTTGCAGGAATAATATCAATATTTTCTGTTTCAGTATGACGAATTACGTCGTGAACATCTACAGACGAATCAAATAATGCCGTATAAACTGTATTATCAAGCGCATTTGCGTTAATTCCAAGTCCAACTGTTGCTGCACCTTGCGGATCGAAATCAACAATCAAAACGCGACGACCATACTGACTTAGCGCGCCAGCAATATTAATGGAACTTGTAGTTTTACCAACTCCACCTTTCTGGTTGCACATTGCAATAATGCGAGCAGGACCATGTGAAGTTAACGGCTCTGGTGCATGAAAAGTTTCGTATTCGCGTCCAAGTAAATCAGTAGGCATGTTCCCCACTTTATCAACAGGTATACTCACGAAACTCTGAGCATAAAATTATTTAGCTCGAGGATGGCTCATTACGTAAGCTTCAACTAATGCGTCGGGACTAATATGCGTATAAATTTGAGTTGTTGTAACTGAAGCATGTCCAAGCAACTCTTGAACTGTGCGCACATCAGCACCACCTGCAATAAGATGCGTGGCAAGAGAATGACGCAGCGTATGCGGATGCAATGGTTTGTCAAGTTTTGCACGCTCGCCAGCTTGCGTTACTATTGCCCATGCTGATTGGCGAGAAAGTGCATTACCTCTCTTATTTAAGAAAATTGTGTGCAATTCACGTTTGCCCTTTAACGTTAATTCTGGGCGAGATTTCTCCATATAGTTACGAAGAGCACGAACAGCACAACCACCAATCGGGACTAAACGCTGCTTAGAGCCTTTACCTGTAAGTTTTACAACAGATTCGTTTAAATCAATATCTTCGAATTTTACGCCAACTGCTTCCGAAATTCGCGCTCCAGTAGCGTATAAAAATTCGAGAAGAGCAGTATCTCTAATCGAAATAGCATCGGAACTTCCAAAATTTCCTGCAGCTTCAATAACTCTATTTACTTCTTCAATACTTAAAACATCCGGCAAGTAGTCTGCTTGTTTTGGAGCTTTTACTTGCGCTGAAACGTCAGCTTGTATGTCACCATGAGCAAGCATAAAGCGGTGCCATTCGTGAATACTTGCAAGTCGACGCGCAACTGTCCTAGTCCCCAACCCTAATTCATTCAAAGTTCGAATGTATGATTCAATATCTAATTGAGAAATAGTAGTAATATCTTTTATTTTTCGTTCGTCGCAAAGCCAGCATGTGTAATCTTGCAAATCTGAAGCGTACGCAGATACTGTTTTTTTAGAAAGACCACGCTCAATATCAATATGCGCAATAAAGCGTTGAATATGAAGTGCAAACTCTTCAGGAATATTATTTTCCCTATTGTCAGAATCAAGATTTGAGCGCATAAAAATAATTATAGCTAATAAATAAATTTGTTGATTTAAAAGAAAAAGCCCACCTAAATTGGTGGGCTTAAAATAAAACTCTATTAAAGCAAAATCAGGCTTCAACTGGAGCGTTTACATCAGCTGGCAATGCAGCCTTAGCAGCTTCGACAACAGCCTTGAAAGCTTCAATATCGGAAACTGCGAGCTCAGCAAGAGCGCGACGATCCAATTCGATGCCTGCCAAGTGCAAGCCCTGAATGAAGCGATTGTAAGTGATGCCTTCAGCGCGAACTGCTGCGTTAATGCGCTGAATCCACAACTTGCGGAAATCACCCTTGCGAGCCTTGCGGTCGCGGAAGTTATAAGTAAATGAGTGGAGCAGCTGTTCCTTTGCCTTGCGATAAAGACGGGAGCGCTGACCGCGGTAACCAGAAGCCCTCTCAAGAACAACGCGACGCTTCTTGTGAGCGTTTACTGCGCGCTTTACTCGTGCCATAAGTATTCCTCAGCTTTCTTAAAAATTTTCGATTGCGTATTCGTTTACAAGCAATTCTTACTTGTTACTTACTTAACGAGCAAGCCCTTAAGCTTCTTGCTCTGCGCAGTAGCCAATACTTTATCTTCAGAAAGAGCACGACGCTTACGAGCCGACTTGTGCTCCAAGTTGTGGCGCATGGCGCTACCATCGTGCATCACCTTACCGGTACCGGTAAGACGAACGCGCTTGGACGCTGCGGAATTAGTTTTCATCTTCGGCATTGCTGCCCTCCTTGTGATGTTGATCGGATTGCATAGCATTTACTGCAGCTGCAGCTTGTGACTGAACCTCTTGCTTAGCTGCAAGACGAGCAGCCTGACGAGCTTGACGCTCAGCGCGAGATTCAGCGCCACGACGACGTTGCTCAGACTGTGTATGAATTTTCTTGCCTTTTGGAGCAAGAGTCATAATAATATTTCGACCTTCTTGCTTTGGCGCAAACTCTACTGTGCCACTTTCAGAGACCTCATCTGCAAGTCGGCGCAACAATTCAACGCCACCAACCGGACGAGATTGCTCACGGCCACGCAACATAATAGTTACTTTTACCTTGTCTCCGCCGTTCAAGAAACGAAGCACATGACCTTTCTTCACATCGAAATCATGATCGTCGATCTTGAGACGGAAACGAATTTCCTTAACCTCTGCGACGGTCTGATTACGACGTGCTTCACGAGCCTTAATCTTTTCGTTGTACTTGTACTTACCGTAGTCAATAAGCTTGGCTACTGGAGGCTTAGCAGTAGGTGCAACTTCGACAAGATCGAGGTTAGCTTCCCTTGCAAGGTTTAACGCGACAGAGGTTGCGATAACTCCCACTTGCTCGCCCTTTGGACCAATAAGGCGCACCTGAGGGACTCGAATTTCCTCGTTAATGCGTGGTTCGTCGCTAATGATGACTCCAATCCTTCTAAATACTTGTAAGATGTAATACACCAAGAAGTCCAAGAGCTTAAGATTCACCACTTCATATCAATAAAACGCTATATAACAGCGCAGCAAGCAGCACAAGAGCTAACTTGCGTGACCGAAGTCATGAACCCGAAACCACAGTAGGCTTCCAGGTGGGGACATCCCACTTTCTTGATTACTCAAGCCGAATATTCATTTTACTAGAAGCCTTGACAAAAAAGCAGCCAACACACGAAACGCGTTTTGACTGCCACAAATCAAAGCTAGAACTATGCGATTTCTACGCTAACTGCATTGGCTCAGGCTTCAATCCATCATGATTAAAGTACACATCATACCAAGTCAGGAATGTGTAAACTGTCCAAATCTTACGACGATCGTCATTTTTCTTTGCATAATTATCGTCAATCATACGAAGTAAAGCATCTCTATCGAAGAATTTAGCAGCATCGTCACTTTCAAACGTCTTACGGACAATCTTATAAAAACGTTCCTCACGCAACCAATCCTTAACTGGCACAGGGAAACCAAGCTTTTCTCTGTCATACCAAGCTTTTGGCAAATGACGGGACGCAGCTTTTCGGAAAGCAAACTTCGTATTTTCATCAGTAATTAAATATTTAGTAGGAACTTTTTCTGCAACATCCATAAGAACACGATCAAGCAAAGGCACGCGAAGCTCCAAAGAATGTGCCATAGTCATTTTATCTGCCTTAAGCAAAATATCTCCTGGCATCCATTGATGCATATCAAGATATTGCTTTTTCTTCACTTCAGAAAGTCCCTTACCAGCAATTCTATTGTAAATAGCATCAACAATGCTGCGAACGCTAGGACCCTTGCGATACTCAGGCTTCAAAAGTTTTACAGCATCTTCCTCATTGAAAACCTTTGACTGACCGATAAAATGCTCCTCAGCTGGAGCCAAATTAGCGTACAAATGCCACGCTCCATGGAAATGCTTACCCTTTGCAGCTCGACCAATCGCGTAACGCAACTTTTTTGGCAACTTTGCAAGCATGCGAGTCACAACTTTAATAAGTTTAGAACGCGTATGAACACCATAATCAATGTATCCTGCAAATAATTCATCTGCTCCCTCACCGCTTAGCACAACGCGTAAATCTTGCGAAGCTAATTTTGCAAGGAAGAATAATGGGACGCAAGAGAAATTAGAATCAGGTTCGTCCAAATACCACTGAATTTGTGGGAAATAACGGAATGCGTCAGCAGCGTCAATAATTTCAGATTTATTGTTTAAGCCAATAATTTTTGCCAATTCGCTTGCTTGTTTGGATTCATTGTATCTTCCACCAGCAAAACCAATAGAATATGTGTGTTCAGGGCGCGCAACAGCGGCAACATAACTTGAATCAACTCCAGAAGAAAGGAACGAACCAACTTCAACATCCGCAATTTGGTGAGCTTGAACAGAATCACAAACTGTTTTATCAATAGAATCAACTAATTCATTCAAGCGTTGCTTTGTTTCTTTGAAATTAGGATCGTAATATTGCTCAATCTTCATTTCGCCATTCTTATACGTAAAGCAATTACCTTCACGCAGCTTAAAAACGCCCTTGAAGAAAGTTTCGTTAATTGCAGGATATTGGAATGTCATAAACGGCTTAAGCGCATTTTCGTTAAGTTCCTTCTTAAAATCTGGATGGCGCAGTAAAGATTTAATTTCGGATCCGTACATAAAAGTACCATTCATTTGCGCATAATAAAAAGGCTTAATACCGAAATGGTCGCGAGCGCCAAACAATTCTTGAGTACTCTTGTTCCAAATAACAAATGCAAACATTCCGCGTAAACGATTAAGTAAGCCTTTACCCCACTCTTCGTATCCGTGCACTAATACTTCTGTATCGCAATCAGTATGGAAAGTGTGACCAGCTTTAATAAGTTCTTCGCGAAGTGGCTTGTAGTTATAAATCTCACCATTAAAAGTAACTGCAAGATTCCCATCCTCGTTGTACATAGGTTGGGATCCACCGTGAAGATCTATAATGCTAAGTCGACGAAAACCAAGTGCTGCGTGTTCGTCAATCATAGTTCCATACTCGTCAGGACCACGATGCGCAATCACATCTGTCATATCTTTTACAATTTGGCTTTTGACGTTAATTGGGGTGTCATTAATGAACCCTGCAATTCCGCACATTTATTTCTCCTCGTAGAATATACAACACAGCATTACGTTAGTCTACTAGCAAATAATTAACGAAAATCCATAATAACTTGGAAAATCTAACTTGCCATGCAATATTACACCAAGCACTTTATGTTAAGCGAGTATTAGTCTAAAAATTCCTGTATTTGCCGGAATAAAAGCAATAAAATACGTTAATATCAAATCCAAAAATGGCATAAAACATAGTCAAATGTTGGTTAACAACTACGCTTATAAACTCTTGTTGTAAATGTATGGTATCAGTACAAATGCAGCGTTATTATGTTGCTATGGAACCTTTGCAACGCTGCGTAGTATTAGCAGCAGGAGATTATTACGATCATACGCGTGAGCATGTGCCAGATCGCGCTTTAACAATTGCAGCTGATGGAGGCTGGGATCATGCATGTAAATTAGGTTTGCATGTAGATGCGCTCATCGGCGATTTTGACTCTGTTAGATTAAAGCTCCCTACTGATGCAGTTATTACTAGATTGCCTGCAGAAAAAGATGATCCGGACTTACTTTCTGCGTTGAAAGTCGGTTGGGCTAAAGGCTCTCGAGAATTTCATATTTTCGGAGGATTAGGTGGTCGAGTCGACCATACTATTTCCAATATTCAACTTATGGTTCGTTTAGCGCGTCGCGGTGGAATTGGATTCTTGTACGGCGACGGTCAAATTGTTACAGCAATACATGATGGATCTCTTGATTTTCCAGCATCATCTGGAAATGATTTGCGCATAGTTTCCGTTTTTTCTCATACTCCAGTTTCTAATGATGTAAATGAAGTTGGATTAAAGTATCAGCTTAAACACGCAACCATGCATGGAGATGCAGTACAAGGTTTAAGTAACGAATTATTAAATGATACGCCTGCTCATATTGACGTTCATGAAGGAACACTTATTGTAACCTTCCCTATTAATGCTCCATTACCACAGGTGAGCTGGTTTAAAAGACCAATTGGAGATTTAGGCGAAGTCGATACTTCTATATCTGAGGCATTAGCAGTTCCTCTTGAAAGCGAAACTACTCCAACATATTCGACTACTGCAGCTGCTGAAGCAATGACGTATAACGAATAGGCGCAAACTTTAGTTTGTGCAAATGGCTGACGAGGTTCTTTTACTTGAAAAACTCGTCAGCCTTTTTCTTTTTAACATTACATGCGTTGTTCAATTGAACAATATTGATTCGTAAAATGTTATGCAAAAACGCAACTGGAAACTATCAAAAAATTCACAAAAACACTCATAAAACACAGCATGTTAACGCTCACTGTTCTCACAATGCATTATTGCAATAAAAGTGAGCTATATTACAACTCTTCGTACATACCGCACACTAAAATGAACACCGTTAATTCAAATAACGATGACCTAAATGCGTGAGTTTTCATCGCGAAAATAGCGCGACTTAAAACGTTGCGCACGAGGTCTCACTCAAGGGAGAACCACATGACAGTCAAGATTGGTATTAATGGTTTCGGTCGTATCGGTCGTCTCGCATTCCGTCGTATTTTTGAGCTTCAAGCTCGCGGCGGTCAAGCAGGTGACATCGAAGTCGCAGCCATCAACGATCTGACCACCCCTTCGATGCTCGCCTACTTACTCAAGTATGACAGCACCCACGGCACATTCCGCCACGATGACGGCACCCCAGTTGAGGTAACCTCCACCGAAGACGCAATCGTTGTAGATGGCAAGACTTATAAGGTTTACGCCGAAAAAGACGCAAATAACATTCCATGGGTTAAGAACGACGGCGTTGAATTCGTTCTCGAATGCACCGGTTTCTACACTTCTGCAGAAAAGTCCCAGGCTCACTTGAACGCAGGTGCTAAGAAGGTTCTTATTTCTGCTCCTGCTAAGGACGAAACCACTCCAACAGTTGTGTTCGGCGTTAACCACGAAATCTTGAAGGCTTCTGACAACATTGTTTCCGCTGGTTCTTGCACCACCAACTCCATGGCCGCAATGGTGAAGTTGCTTCAAGACAACTGGGGAATCAAGTCCGGCTTCATGACCACAATTCACGCCTACACCGGCACTCAGATGATTCTCGACGGCCCACGCGGCTCCAAGCCACGCAACAACCGTTCCGCAGCTTGCAACACCATTGAGCACTCCACCGGCGCTGCTAAGGCAATCGGCAAGGTTGTGCCAGAAGTTAACGGCAAGCTCCAGGGTCACGCACAGCGCATTCAAGTTCCAGACGGCTCTGTTACCGAGTTGACTACTGTTCTTGAGAAGCCAGCAACCACTGAAGAAATTAACGACGCTTTCAAGAAGGCTTTCGAAAACTGCGAGTACTTCGGTTACAATGCAGACAGCATCGTGTCTTCTGACATCATCGGCGACACCCACGGTGGCGTTTTCGATCCAACTCAGACCGACGTGAACACTGTTGACGGTGTAACTTTGGCTCGTACCGTTACCTTCTACGACAACGAGTACGGCTTCACCTCCAACATGATTCGCACCCTTCTTTACTTCGCTGAAATCTCCGAGTAATTTCGCTAAGCATCAATCAGCAATAGCTGGTTGTGCGAATATTTAATGTATCAAAACCCCTTGTGCTGCTTTCTAAGCTACACAAGGGGTTTATATGTTAAGTCAACAGTCGGTATAGCATATCATGTAACAGAATTTGATGGCTGAGTATAAGGCACGGTAACAAAATGAGTAAAAAACATGCAGAAACCGGAAAAGCAACTCCTGCTATTGCGCAACTCGAAAACGCAGGCATCACCTTCCGCATAGCGCAATACGAGCATGACGCTGATCACATGGACGACGGCTACGGAATTGAGGCTGCTGAAAAGCTAGGCGTAAGCGCAGCTCAAGTTTGCAAAACTCTCATGGTTGACACTGGTGAAAAGCGAGTAGTTGGAATTGTTCCAGTAAACGGACGTCTCAATATGAAAGCAATTGCAGGAGCCGTACACGCAAAGAAAGCAAGTATGACAAGCCCAGAAGTTGCGCAACGAGAAAGCGGCTACGTAGTTGGCGGAATTTCACCATTCGGACAAAAAACGCACCATGAAACAGTACTAGATAGTAGCGTAATGCAATTTGATGAGATTCTTGTTTCTGGAGGAAAACGAGGATTGGACGTAGTTCTTAATCCTCAAGATATCGTAACATTATTAAACGCAACTGTAGCTGATATAGCAGCATAAGCAACATAAGCTTTATTACTGCAAATATTGTTACTAACAAGTGATTACTCGCACGAGATTAGTACGTTGACAAATATAACGTCTTGGCAACGTGCGATAATCCCTAAGGTTGTTCATTAATCGTTAAGGAGTGCATTATGGGTATGCGTGGCCGCAAGCGCAAGGCGCGTCGTAAAAAAGCAGCGAATCATGGCAAAAGGCCAAATGCTTAAGCTATAAATTCGCTTATACATACTGTAAAGCCCACGTCAATCGTGGGCTTTTTCGTTTTAGCATACTTTTATTCACCACAATAATCAGAAAGCTCACGTTTAAGTTGCATGCGAGCGCGGTTAAGTCTGCTCATAACAGTTCCTATTTTTACGCCTTCTTCTTGGGCAATTTGTTTATAAGATTTACCTCGAATAGCGACTTCAATAAAAACTTTTCTACGCTCAGGCGGCAACTTACTAAGCGCAGCAATAATCTCTTGTGGAGCAAACCCTTCTAAATATTCTTGTTCAGCAGAAAGCATTCCTTTTGCGCAATGATTAGAAGCCTCATAAATATCCCAATCATTGTAGTCGCCAGTTTCATCGTTAGCACGTTTAGGGCTTCGTTTTGCTTTCGCGTACTGATTAAAATACAAATTTCGTTCAATCCTGTTAATCCAGGCAGCAAAATTTGTGCCAGGCTGAAAAGTTTCAAAAGATTTAAGAGCACGCTCAAAAGTATCTTGCACTAAATCTTGCGCATCCTGCGCATTTTGCGTAAGACGCATAGCTTGAGTGTACAAAGGATCAACGCAAGTAGATACAAGTTGTTCAAATCTTTTGCGTCGACTTTCCATTGCAGAACTTTGCTTAGTATCTACTAAACGATCACTAAATAAGCGAGCATTACGATTTTTTGCACTTTGTTTTTTAGCTCTTACGCTTTTAGAGCACATAACATTTGTCTTCTCGATTTGCTCACCCATATAGTCAATAATACTTTTACTTTGCACATATCGCTACTGATTTATCGTGTTGCATAGTGTAGCGCAGAGCGAGATGATAACACAGCGCAGCACAATAACGCAGCGCGGCATAGTGTGACATTGCGTGACATTGCGGTAGTATTGTGACTATGCCAACTCATATTCAAGAATTGTTAAATGCTTTAGATTTAGCACCTAAGCAAGCTGAGAATACATTACTTGCTGAATCATGGTTACTTGGTTTCGACACTGAAACTACAGGTGCAAATATTGGTAAAGATGCCATTGTTTCTGCAACTCTAGTATTACGCAATCCTGAACTAGCTCACGATGGAGATGTGGTATCAACTTGGTTAATTAACCCTCATCAGCCTATGAATCCTAAGGCAAGCGAAGTAAATGGTTTCACAGACGAATACCTTCAAGAACACGGCGGAGAGCCTGAAGAAGAACTTGAATTCCTTGCACGCGCAGTAAGCATGGCTCAAGCTAAGAATATTCCACTACTTGCTTATAACGCTCCATTTGATATTTCAATGTTACGTCACGACTTGAAGCGTTGGCATCTTACTGCGCTAGAAGAACGCGCAACTTGTTCAATACATGCACTAAACGCTAATGACATTCTTACTGTTGATCCTCTTGTTATCGATAGAGCTGTTTCTAGAAGATCCGGCAAGCGTACTCTCACTATTACATCTCAATTTTATGGAGTTGAACCAATCGGAGATTTCCACGATGCTACAGCAGACACAGTTGCAGCTCTTGATTTGATTGCTCCAATGAGCAAACTATATGAGTCAGTAAGTTGCATGAGGCTGAATACTATGATGGATTGGCAGCGCGAAGCTTATATTAATTGGCGAGATAGCTTCAATCAATGGCTGCAATCTCACGGACGTGAGCCTATTACTGGAACATGGCTATAAAACATTTGGCGAAAAGAAGTAAATTATGATCATGCATAACACGTTGTCACTAGCAAACGCAAGTGAAATTTTGCAACACTATGGTTTGTTACGCGAAATGATTCAATATTGTAAAGCAGAAGATACTAATAGTGCTAATACTAAAGAAAAAACTGTAGACTCTACTCATTCTCGCAATGAAATATGGTCTTTAAATCCGTATTATTTCCCAAATATTGATGCAGATGAGTGCTTTACTAACGCAACTTACGATACTCGCGATATTACACCTGGGACACTTCTGTTTATTAAAGGCAATTTTCAGTCGGAATATCTTTTAAATGCAGACAACAAAGGACTTGCTGCATATGTTGCTGAACAAAGCTACGCACAATACACAAAAGCTGTTGGTTTAATTGTTACGGATGCTAAAAAAGCAATGAGCGTGCTTGCAGCAGCATTCTTTGGAAATCCACAAGAAAAACTCACTATTGTTGGAATTACTGGAACTAAAGGCAAAACAACTACAGCCTACTTTACTCACGCTATTCTAAACTCCCATTCGCACGGTAAAGCAGCACTGTTTTCTTCAGTAGATAATTGCGTAGACGGAAAAAATTACGTTGAATCTAATTTAACTACTCCTGAAAGTTTTGATGCTTTCAAAATGATGCGCGAAGCTGTAGATAACGGCATGAAGTATCTTGTTATGGAAGTTTCTTCACAAGCTTATAAGGTGAATCGCGTATATGGTCTTAAATTCGATGTTGCAGCATTCTTAAACATTAGCCCAGACCACATTAGCCCTATTGAACACCCAACTTTTGAAGATTACTTGTATTGCAAACGACAAATTATTGCAAATACTAAGCGTTTAGTACTAAATTCTGATACAGATCACGCAGATCTTCTTTTACAAGATGCAGAACGCAACAATGTGCTCGTAACAACTTTTGCTCGCATTAAAAAAGATGAAATAGAAGGCGATACTTGCGAAAATGACAATTTCGATGATATTGACGACGATCGCATAAATTATTGCGCTCCTGCTAACGATGATGACTACACAGAATTACTTACTCCTGACTACATTGCAATGCCAGTAGAAAATAGTGAATCACACTGCATCGCTATGCGAGACTCAAGCGAAGACGACGACTATGAAGATAACGACTACGAAGAAGACGTGCACTACTGCCCTATTGACGAATTCGCATTGTCTATTGCAGGAGATTTTAACTACGAAAATGCTTTAGCTGCAATCGCTATTGCAGGAGAATTGGGAATTAATCAAGATACTGATTTACACGCATTACACGCTATTGAGAACGTGAAAATTTCTGGACGCATGGAAGTTTTCAAAGACACGCACTCAAATATGATTGCAGTTGTCGACTATGCGCATAACTACATTTCTACAAAATCAGTTCTTGACTTTGTAGAAGAGCGCTACGGCAAATTTAATCCTCGAATTACGCTAATAACTGGTTCCACAGGAGATAAAGCTGTCGACCGTCGTAAAGAAATTGTTGAAGCAGCGCAAAACCGCATAGAACAGTTTATTTTCACTACTGAAGATACTGATACTGAAGACGTAATGCATATTTGCGAGGATATGCAAAGTTATGTTACGGACCCAAATGTTTCTTCACGCATTATTATCGACAGAGCTGAAGCAATAGAATACGCTTACAACGATGCTGCAAACAGCGAACAAAAAAATGGAAGATTAAACATTCTTCTTGCTATTGGTAAGGGCGATGAACGTTGGATTAAAAACAAACGAAAGCATGTGCCGTATGAGGGTGATTCATTCGTAATAAAGCGTCTTTTTGGTCTGTAATACGCTTATGCGAAAGTATGAAAATATACGAATAAAATAAACGCAATTACTACATAAACTAAATAACAAGCTAGCTAACAAACTAAATAACAAACAAGTTAAATAACAAATTAAAACAAATGAAGAAGATACAAATGAATAATCAACAATTCCAACCTGTGTTACTCGGTAGCGATATAAACGCATATGGCATGGCTCGAGCATTCCATGAAGAATATGGCATTACTTCAATTGCTTTTGCGCACTTCCAACTTTCACCTACGAAATTTAGCAAAATTGTCGATGTGAGAATTGTTCCAGGCTTTGGAGAACTTCCTACATTCCGCAATACAATGCTTAATTTTGCTAAATCATGGCATCAAGAGCATCCTAATACCAAGCTTCTGCTTATTCCTTGCGGCGACGTATATGCGAACCTTCTAAGCCAATGCGGTGATGAATTGCACGAATATTTTGCTTTCCACACATTGCCAAATTCGCTCAATCGCCAGCTTAGCCTTAAAAGCTCATTCTATAAAACTTGTGAAAAATACAATCTTCCTCATCCAAAAACTAAAGTTGTAAACGCTCAAGAAGTAGCAGCGCACGCTTATGAAGATTTGCCATTCAGCTTCCCTATTGCTATGAAACCAGCGAATAGCACTAAATGGCTTGATATTGATTTTGAGGGACGTAAAAAAGCTTTTATTATCAATACTCCGCAAGAACTTGATACTCTTATTCAACGGTCGTACAAAGCTGGCTACGATGACGAAATGATTTTGCAAGACTTTATTCCTGGAGACGACAGCCGCATGCGTGTGCTAAATGCTTACGTTGATAGCGATCATCATGTGCGCATGATGTTTCTAGGACACCCTCTGCTGGAGGATCCAACTCCAGAAGCGATTGGCAATTATGCAGCTATTATTCCAGACTACAATGAAGAAGTTTTCCAAAATATTAAAGCATTTTTGGAAGATATACATTACGTTGGCGTAGCTAATTTTGATATGAAATACGATGAGAGAGACGGAAAATATAAGCTTTTTGAAATCAATTTACGCCAAGGCCGTTCAAGCTATTTCGTCACTTTAAACGGATTTAATATTGCTAAATATTTTGTTGAAGATTTAATTGACCATAAGCCTTTTGACGGAAATACTGTGTTCGGTCGTGGAGAAAAGTTGTGGATGGAGATTCCGCGATCGATATTTTGCAATTATGTAGCAGAAGGCGATGAAAAGAAGCGCGGTCTTAATATGATTCGTCGCGGCGATTGGGGCACTACGCTAGAATATAAAAAAGATATGAATCTGCTACGCTGGTTGATGATTCGTCATATGTTTTCAATTTACACAAGGCGTTACGCAGAATTTTTCCGCAATAAAGCGTGAAAATTATTACGTAACTTTGAAGGGAATATGAGACAATGAAACGTCCGTTTTTTGCTGTACTTGGCGGCATGGGCACACTTGCAACAGAAAGCTATATTCGTTTACTTAATAAAGAAACGCATGCACATAACGATCAAGAGTTTTTAGATTATGTGGTATTCAATGATGCTTCTGTGCCAGATAGAACAGCATATATTGTTGGCGAATCATCCGAAAGCCCATTCCCTACTCTTGCAGACGACATAGCTAAAGCAACTGCGATGGGTGCTTCATTTATTGTGCTCACGTGCAATACTGCGCATTACTTTTACGATAAGTTCCAAGCACTTACCGACGTGCCAATTATACATATGCCGCGTGGTGCTGTAGCTGAAGTTTCTAAACGTTACCCAAAGTCTAAATGTAACCGTATTGGATTCTTAGGTACTGCAGGGTCGCGTAAAGCTGGAGTGTATCAGCGCGCTATAGAAGAAGCAGGATACACATTCGTAGCACCCGACGACGATTTACAAAAACGCATTACATCACTTATTTATGATGATGTAAAAGGCACAGGTAATCTTAATTTACGCCGTTACGAGTCCGTTTTAAGCGACATGCTTGACCCTGCAGGAGCGTGCCGTTGCGACGCACTTATTTTGGGTTGCACAGAATTAAGCGTACTTAATGAAGCTTTTCCTCTTCCGCAAATACCGTTAGTTGACGCTCAAGCAGTACTTGTAAAAAATACTGTAGAAAAAGCTAAATCTTTGCGAATGAAGTAGCAGAAATAGCTTAATTTTCAGGACTCGTCAATATTCGGGTGAATTGCAACGCGCTGATCTTTAGGCTTTTTTAAATCCGGATTCACATGCTCAACAAGCATTGTGCGAGCATCTCCTGCCGTAACAAAGCTTCCGCAAATAAGCACGCCGTGACCGTAGCCCACGCCAAGCTCATCGTCTTCATCAACAAGATTCACAGCCGTTTGAATAGCATCCGGAAGCTCGTCAACGCGAATCACACGATCCCTGCCAAACACGCCTACAGCAACCTTTTCAAGATCTTCCGGATCCATTACACGGTCCCGCCAAGAATTACGCGTAACAATAATCTTCGTCAAAATAGGTTCAAGAACACCCAAGTATTCTTCAACTTGCTTATCTGCCATCATTGCCACAACGCCAATAAGCTGCTCAAAATGATAGTTTTCTTCAATAGTTTCACGAAGAGACTCGGCAGCATTCACGTTATGTCCACCATCAATAATGATTGTCGGCGAAGTACGAACCTGCTCAATACGCCCAGGAACCTTAACCTGACTTAAAGCCTCTGCAACTAAATCGCCATCCAAAGCACCACTTACAGGCAGCACAACCTCTGCAGCGGCAAGAGCTGCCAAAGCATTATGAGCCTGATGCTTGCCAAACTTGTCAACCGGAACATCCTCATAAGTGCCAAGAGGTGTACGCAAAGTAACAACCTGTCCACCAACTGCAGGAGTACGAGACACAACTTCAAGTTCGCCATCGCCATAAGAAGAATCGCGCAATAATGTAGCATGGTTGCGCTCTGCAACTTCCTTAATAATTGGCAAAACCTTAGCTTCATGCGGCTGAGGACCCAAAATAACAGTGCAATTTGGCTTAATAATACCAGCCTTCGTGCGAGCAATCTCTTCAACAGTGTTTCCAAGCCATTGCATGTGATCCATATCAACCGGCCCAATAATTGCAGCATCAGCATTCATAACATTAGTGGCATCCCATTCGCCACCCATGCCAACTTCCATAACAGCAACATCAACAGGAGCGTCCGCAAAAGCCCAAATTGCCATGGCTGTAAGCACTTCAAAAAAGCTCATTTTTGGCTTACCGTCAGCTTCCATGCGAGCGTCAACCATGTCGATAATGTCTTTCATTTGATCCCACACATCAACGAACTGATTGTCACTAATTTCCTGTCCGTCAATCATAATGCGCTCGTTTACGCGCTCCAAATGTGGAGAAGTATATAATCCGGTTCGCAAACCGTATGCTCGACAAATTGACTCAGCCATTCGAGCAGTAGAACCTTTGCCGTTCGTACCAGTTATGTGAATAACACGCATAGACTGCTCTGGATGACCTAAAATATCGAGAATAAGACGCATGCGATCCAAGTCGAGATTAGTTTTATTGTGTTCTGGAGCTCGACTCATAATATTGCGTTCGATATCAACAATTCGCTCATTATTGCGATTTGGATTTTCAATAGACATAACTACTCCCCCTAATTTTTACGCTCGCTTACTCATTTTCCAACAATCTAGATTAGTTGATACCAACAACACACGCATATAAATATGTTGTGACAATATTCACATAGCAAAAGCGTTTTATACGCACTTTGTAAATTGCGTATAAAATCTTGCTATTTTGCACTAAAAAACTCGCATAAAACACTAAATAAGACTATGTTAGTTTATTGACTGTTTATTTACTATTTGTATAATTTGCGCAAGCAAAAATTAACAAGCAAAAATTAAGGAGTCTCATAATGGCAGAATATACGCCAACTGAGCACGGCGAAGAGCTAAAAGCTGACGGCACGCAAAAGGCAGAAGATCGCGTAAATAACCGTTCACTTCGTCCAAACAGTGATTCTTTTAAAGATTTTATGACGAATAACTGGGATAACCAGGAGCCAGAAGTTAAAGCTCTTGAATCTAGCAAGTACATTCCAGCTCGTTTAGAGGCTCTTTCAAAGCGTTTCCCAGGTGAACGTTTAGTTATTCCTGCAGGACAACCAAAGGTGCGTAATAACGACTGCGATTATGCTTTCCGTCCAGACACTACATTTGCTTACTACACTGGCTTAGGACAAGACTATGAGGCTGGTGCTGTGCTTGTTATGGAGCCAGTCAGCGAAGACAGCGAAGAAGCTAAGGCTGGAAAAACGCATGTACCTGAGCTTTTTGTAGCTCCACGCGCAGATAACAGCACTTCAGCATTTTACAAGGATCCTCACTACGGAGAATATTGGGTTGGTCCTCGCGCAGGCTTAAAAGAACTTAAAGCAATGACTGGCATTGAAACGCGCGATATTGCAGAACTTGATGACGCTATTGCAAAGAACGTAAGCGACGATGCTAATGGTGAAGGCATTCGCGTGCGAATTGTTCGAGAAACCGATCCTGAGCTTACTGCAAAAGTTGAAACAATGCGAGAAGCAAGTGGATTTACTGATGAAGATGCAAACACTTGCGCAGACGACAAATTGCACGAATTCGCTGCAGAAGCACGAATGCTTAAGGACGACTACGAAATTCGCGAAATGCGCAAAGCTATTGCCGCCACAAAACTTGGTTTTGACCGCATGCTTACGCGTTTGCCTAATGCTTTGGGTCATGAGCATTCCGAGCGCATGATTGAGGGTGCTTTTAATTCTGTTGCTCGCGAAGAAGGCAACGAAGTTGGCTACGACACGATTGTTGCTTCCGGCAAGCACGCGCCAATTTTGCACTGGATGCGCAATACTGGCGTTGTTTCCAGCGGAGAATTGCTACTTATTGATGCCGGCGTTGAAGTTAACAGCCTCTACACTGCTGACATTACACGAACTTTCCCAACGAACGGCAAATTCACTGACTTGCAAAAGAAGCTTTACCAGTGCGTTCTTGACGCTCAGCAAGCCGGTTTTGAGGCTGCTAAGCCAGGTGCAACCTACTCCGATATTCACCATGCTTGCATGCGCGTTCTAGCTGAACACTTGCACGAATGGGGAATTTTGAAAGTAAGCGTTGAAGAATCACTTTCGCCAGAAGGTCAACAACATCGTCGTTGGCACGCTTGCGGCGTTGCTCATCATCTTGGTTTGGATGTGCACGATTGCGCACAAGCACGCTACGAGTCTTATCAGAGCGCAAAAATTACTCCAGGAATGATATTCACTATTGAGCCAGGATTATACTTTGCAGCTAACGATTTGATGCTACCGGAAGAAATGCGCGGAATTGGAATTCGTATTGAAGATGATGTACTAATGACTGAAAACGGTCCAGAGTGGCTTTCTATTGACATTCCAAAGCAAATCGATGATGTAGAAGCATGGATGGCTGAACAAGCTCACAAAAGTGATATTTTTCAGCATTAAGCAATAAATCAAAATAATAGAAAAATATAATAAAAAAGAATAATAATAATATAGTACGCCAGCATAAGCTAAGTTAAACGTACACAATATAGCACTTATGGTGCGCTCTATAGAAACGTAACACGCATTGCGCATATTACTTATCGAAAGGGCGCACCATAATTGTTCGTATAGCATTTTTACAAGCAAAATTTGCATCAAAATGCTTTTGAAGAAGCGAGAAGATATTTAGTAAAAAGTATAGCTCTACAAACTTGCTGCACTGACGCGTGCGAAAGGAATATTATGACTAAGCCAATTGTTCTTTCACTCGGCGAACTTTTATGGGATTTGCTTCCACACGGAAAACGTGTTGGCGGAGCACCAGCAAATTTTGCATATCATGCACAGTGTCACGGAGCGCAAAGTTGCATGATTAGCGCTGTTGGTCAAGACCAACTCGGCGATGAGCTGATTGACAAAGTGAACAAAGCTGGCATCGCTTCAATTATTCAACGCAACGCTTGGCCAACAAGCACTGTAGAAGTAACACTAAAAAATGGAATACCAGAGTACACTATTCTGCGAAATATAGCATGGGATCATATTCTTTACACTCGAGAACTCATTGATTTAGTAGAACGAGCAGATGCAGTATGCTTTGGCACTCTAAGCTTACGTTCTCAAGAAACTCACGACACAATTTTGCAATTGTTAAAGCATACTAAGCCTGGAGCAATGAAGTTCTTCGATATTAACATTAGAAGCGATCACTACTCTAAGGATCTTATCGACACATTACTTCAAGAAGCAACAGTATTTAAGCTTAACGATTCGGAACTATTCTTATTACGCGATATGTTCAATATTCGCGACACTTCAGACGAGGAAGCTTGCAAGTGGTTCCAAGCTCGTTACGGACTAGATTATGTGATTCTTACAGGCGGCTCTACTTTTAGCACGATTACTACAAACACCGGAGAAAGCTCTACTATCCCAACTCCACACGTTGAAGTTCTTGACACAGTTGGTGCTGGAGACTCGTTCTCAGGAACATTTGCAGCGCATATTCTTAAGGGAGAAAGCTTGCAAGAGGCGCATCGCGCAGCTGTTAATACTGCAGCATTTGTGTGCACTCAAGAAGGAGCATGGCCTAAGTATCCAAAACAAATACCAGATTACTTGTCAATGGCAGAAAATAACAAATAAAACAAAAAAATTTAAATTATAAGATGCAAAAATGCCACTTCATAAATCATAATGAAGTGGCATTATTAATATCTTGTGGGGCCTCAGGGGCTTGAACCCTGGACCGACGGTTGCAAAAAACTATACTACTTGTATGATATACCAATAAGCTTAGACTTTGTACTAATCTGCTAATCGTGCAGAAAGAAAGAAAAGATAAGAAACATGCTGGCGAACCAGCAGAAACTTATATCAATAACTACATACTCACACTCAAGGCAGCAGGCCAATCACCGAAAACACTCGAAAGCAGACGCATCCAACTTGTACGCATGGCAATCGATCTCAATGTAACAACAGTTTCCAATGAAGAACTAGTTACATGGCTAGCCAACAAAAATTGGGCTAACGAAACACGAAAAAGCAATCGTGCTGCTATACGAGGATTTTTTAACTACCTTTTCCACACACACATACGCACAGACGATCCAGCATTCGATTTACCTTCAGTACGACCCAGTAGACCATTACCACACCCATGTCCTGACCAATACATCACCAACGCACTTGAACAAGTCCACAACAACAAAGAGCGCCTGATGATTATCTTAGCCGCTGGCTACGGTCTAAGACGATGTGAAATCTGTAGAATACACAGTAACGATATTATCAATGACGCATACGGCGGTTATGCACTTATCATTCACGGCAAAGGAAACAAAGAACGCAGCCTACCAATTAGCACCGATATAGCCATGCACATTATTGCAGAGCACGGCTACCTATATCCAGGACGTTACTCAGACACACACGTTGAAGAATCTTATATAGGTAAACGACTTTCTGACCTATTGCCAAACGGTTGGAGCGGTCACTCGCTACGTCACCGATTTGCAACAACTGCCTATTGTAAAACACACGATATTTTCGCCGTATCACGAGCACTTGGTCATGAGAGCGTGGCAACAACACAACGATACGTCGCCTTACCAGTTGACGCGTTACAAAACATTATTAGCGCAACAAATATTGAATAATACTTCAAATAAAGACAACTCAACTATTGACACCAATGCGCATTATGCGTATTATTAGAGTGTGAGATTCAAAGAAATTGAACGACGTCTTAAAGCAGATGGATGGCAATATTTGGCGCAACGTGGTAGCCATTGCCAGTTCATTCATCCAACCAAGCCTGGAAAAGTTACCGTCCCAAAGCATCCTGGAGATATTCATCCGTCGGTTGTGAAATCTATCTGGAAGCAAGCAGGTATCAACGAAACGAAAGTGAAGTAAGTAATGAAGTTAGCATATCCGATTATTCTTACGCCCTATGAAGACCATAACGGTGGTTATGTGGTAGAAGTTCCAGATTTGCCGGGTTGTGTAACTGGCGGCGATAATATTGCCGAAGCATTATTGATGGCGCAAGATGCAGCCAGTGGCTGGGTATTAACTGAGCTCGAAGCAGGAAGACCTGCACCGGCACCAAGCGATCCTCGTAGCATTAAAATGGAAGATCCTACAAGCACGGTGAGCATGGTTGCACTTGATATGGATGCATATGCAGCTCAATACGGCGGCAAAGCTGTGCGCAAGAACGTAACAATTCCCGCATGGCTTGACACGTGGGCACAAAAAGCTGGCATAAATTACAGCGGCATGCTGCGCAATGCGTTGGAAGCACAATATCAACATGCCGCGCAAACCATGCCAGCATAAACTATAAACTGTGTCTACAATCATGAAAAGACTAACGAGTACTACTGCTACCGCGCGCCGTTGTGATGAATGGTGGGCTATCGAAGTTCCCGAAATCCCTGACTTGTTTACGCAAACACGTCGGCTTAATCAGGTTGAAGCAATGGTGAAAGACGTAGCACAACTACTCGATATACAAATAGAACACATAAGTGTAGAACCTCAATTAAGCAAGCAGGATGAGCAAATGCTACAAGCAATGCTTGAGACTAAGAGCAAAGCAATAAAAATACAAGAACACGCCTCATACTTAATGCGTCAAACCGTGAAAAATTTACGTAATCAAGACCTAACAATTCGCGATGTCGCAACAATCATTGGTGTGACCCCACAACGTGTTAGCTCGTTAGAAAAGTTATAATAAAATATAATTTTTCATTTCCTTTTCTGGACTATTACACGATAGCATAAATTATGAGTGCTCTGTAGGAGCACCTCCCAACAGAAGACTTCAAGTTATTCCTTGAAGTCTTCTGTTTTATTCATGATACTTTTATTATCTTTCATCTTTGTCGATCGCAGTCACGTCAATTACTTCAACATCTTCACAATCATCGTTCTTACTATGAGATGAACGAGCATCCATAAACATTTCTTGATCGACTTGAAGTTCTGCTTGCCGCATAAGTCGAGCTTGCTTCACGAGTTCTTTACGTGTTAAGTGTTGCCCGAGTCGTTCAATACCAAGCTGTAACATACCAGCAATTACAAGACAGCTAACAATAATCCAAACCATTTCCCAGATAGATGCTGATGGCATATGACTCTTATCAACAAACACAAAAATCAAAAGGCATGCACTAGCAAATATTAGAATAATCGATCGAATGATCCACAAGATTATCAGTAACGGGTGCGCAACAAGCTTCGATACTATTGACACTGCGTTAAACACTAACCGTATTACTGCAATCCCAATAGACACAACAAGGAAAACAAACAGATACGGCATTGTTTACCCCTTGACTATTACCAAACACGTGAACATTTGCTTACTATTTTACGCTTGATCGATATCAAGATAATCATCAGGGTTCATCAGTAACTCTCCTTCTTGCAGAGTTGAAGTAACAAACTGGCGCGTGTCAGGATCGTATTCAAATACGCATTCCTCATACGTGTCGAGTGTTGCTTTTATAAGATCATGGTCTTCACGATCAATATGCACGCGTATCTGATTATTCTCGTAATCAGTGATCGTGGCTTCATTACCGGTCAAACCAATAACTTGTACGAGCATAGGTTTTCCTTTCCTATCATGACCAGCGCTACGCCATGCTTGACTTTTTACGAGTTTACGCACGCGGGTCGGCAAACATTGTTTCATCATTGAACGCGTGAACTTGTTCATTATTCCATGCTTGACGCGATGATATTGCTTCATCATTTTCTTGTTGCTTGATAGACTTTGCTTGCTTAACTTCTACTTTGCACTTACGTGTGCTGCCATTATTAAATAACGCGTTACGTTCAACAGGTGATAATGAGAACATGGTCGTGATTTGTTTTTGCGACAACGCGTTTTCTTCCACAAGATGCGCGCCACACACACGCATTACTTCAACCGCATGCCGGTAAGCCTCCAGTGTTTTCGCGAACTCAACACAATTTTTCTTACTCGTTTTTAATCGTTCTTCTTCTACTCCATAAAACTTGTTGACTTGTTCAAGCGTACTTACCATACTCATCAATCCTTTCCGTGCACGAGAAAATTTTTTGAAAAAATTTTGTTCTTGTAGTCTTCACGTTACACGCTCGTAACAGAAAAAACTTGAACGAAACACACAATTTTTCTTGAATCAATGAAATAAATCTCACAGAATTTTTGCTTAATGTTGCGCAATCTTTACGAAAATTTTTACGTATTCATACATAAACAGCTCATGAAAAATACTGGCGAGAACCACATTATTCGCACGAACAAACACGCGTACCTATCCACTCAAAGCATTCAACAAACTCTCGTCCAGGAGAATCGTTCCTGGAACACGAAAAACGAGTTTGTCCAAATCAACTCCATGTAATCTCTACGAAAATTATAAATAAGCATCGCAAACACACGCGAGAAAGGAACTCAACATGCAATATTATCCCCGCTTTCCATGCTCATAAAAATATGAAGGAACCAGTCTACCTCATGCTTGTAAGCATGAGGTAGCAAGCGACGCAAATGTACGTACATTTACTCAAACCTTTGGTTTGGCTTGCTCGGGAAAACCCAGACCCTATAAGCACACTCGTGTGCTAAGCCGCTTCGCGGCAATTCATCATCATTATTTTCATAAGCGTAAGAAAGAAATACTGTTATGAGTTGGAATGAGAATCGTCAACGCCGTATTCGTAAAGAGATTGCGTTTTCTCCTGAGGAGTGGAGTAAAGCACAAACATTGTATGCGCATGCAGTTACATGTGATGCTATCTACCGTTCGTATACGTGTTTTGCGCGCGTCTTGTTAACACGTGGCGTGGTGAAAGTTACGCGCATGGAACCTTTAACGAATCCGGAGCCTATCGCGCGTGAACTCATGAAGATTGGTGTGAACATTAACCAGATTGCGCATTGGGCGAACGAGAATAAAACGATTACGAGTGAGCAAGTCCTGCAAGTATGCGACTTGATGAGTCAGGTACGAGCAACACTGGAAATGTTTTATCGCGACGCGCTATTAACTCGCGCTCAAACAGTGAAGTAAGGCGTGCTAATGGCTGTAGTAAAACTTGGCAGGATTGTGAAAGCAACAAAGACTGGTAGCACGATTGGTATCAGGTGTGTGCTTGATTACATTATGAATCCTGATAAAACATTGGGTGGTACTCTGGTGAGTTCCAACTTCACCGCGCCTACCAATGATAGTGGTTTGCTTGCCTCGATTATGGAAAATGATTTACGTGCTACTCCTCATGGAATTGTTGGCGGCGAACGCGCGTCACGTCTTATCTATCATGTTAAGCTCTCGTTTGCTCCTGAAGACAATCTGACTCCTGAACGCGTGCACGAGTTAGGCATGGAGTTTGCTGAGCGTATCACGCACGGAAATAACAAGTATGTGATCGCAACTCACACAGATCGTCCACACTTGCATGATCATATTGCTATCTGCGCTGCTAACACGATGACTGGATTGAAATGGCATCCAGAGAAAACCATTATTAATCAGTGGCGTCTGATCGCCGATGACATGTGCAAGCGTGAACACTTACACGTGATTACCCCAATGCTCGTGTCGAACGGGACGATCCCGATGTGCATGCAAGAACTCTACGCTACGTTAAAAGGAACAAGTGTCAAACAAGACATACGCGCGCGTATCGAACTAGCATGCGCGCAAGTCACTTCTTTTACCGAGTTCACACGCGTATTAAAAGATACTGGTATTAGCGTAAGCGTACGTGGTAAACACGTTAGCTTCACGGTTGACGCGACCGGTTTTAAGGTACGTGATACGCGTCTTGGCGCAGCATACACGCCGAGCATGATCATGACACGCTTAGCACAATCAACCGTGTTGGAAATGTCATTTCATACTTCACTGATCACCAATCAAACAGGTAAGAGCGTGACCGTGTGGATTCCTGGCACGCATCGCACACAGAAAATCAGTTTCAAGAAAACATGGACGATACCAGGTGAAACCACTTGGCGCGTATTTATCCCTCGCGCCACACGACTGATGATACAAAACAAGCAAGGACGATTCTTGAAACAACTGCACGCAGCAGGACTCTACCAATACTTCCAACAACCACAAACCCTTGATATGCAAGTTGACATTTCGCAGCATCTGCCACACGAGAAAATTGGTGTCAGTCTCGCGCAACAACGTTACTACGCATACCAGCAGCAAAAACTGGATGTTTTATCAGATAAAGTCACCGCATTGAACACGATCCTTGAATATCAAAGTCAAACCCACAGTGACTTACAAGCAATCATCAGCCAGGTTCAACAGGAAGTAGCACGCGCACGTAGCCAGGTATCTGCTTGCGTAATCGCCTTACAAGAAGCAATCAGTCAAGCAGACACTACTCTGGTTGCCGAAACACACCACGCGAAACAAGAACGTGAACAAGAACTTGACGAATTAACACGTAAACTCAACGCGCTTACACGCGTACTTACATCACGTGACACGCGTGAGGTAACCATGGAAAAAACACGTACCACACAACGTGAGCAGCCAACACACAATATCAAACACTAACGAAAGGAACCCATTATGGATGCTGGTGAACATTTTTACGACAGTATGAGGCAAAACATGCGTGAAACTGTCAGAATCGCACTGCGTTTACTTGCTAAACTCACTCAACTCTTACAACGCATGTCAGGAAAAGCCGCGCGTCAAACCATGAAAATCACAGGCAAAAGTGTGAAAACTGTGGCGCATAAAAGTAAAACCATGATCAGCCAAGGGCGTGTCAGTGAACGTCATCTTCAAACACTTGGCGACGTGCACACGCAAACCTTCCAACAAAACGTACTGCAACAGTTGGAACAATCCTTATATAAGGCTGGGATTCCTTACGCGATCGAAAACACGAGTACAGACAAGTTCACGCTCATGTTTCTTGGGAAAGATACCGATCACGTCACTCACTGTGTCGAACGTGCAATCAACCGCGCAACACATGATCAGCCAGTAAACAAGCCTGAGAAACATAAGACAAACAACGTGAAAACAAAGAAGGACATGATGAACACGATTCAAACCAAATACAAGCAGAAAATGAAAACGAAACACGAAACAGTGAAACCACCTGTTCAAACACCAACCATTAGTAAACAATAACACGAAAGGAAAGATCCTACGATGAATGATGAGCAAGCAATACGCTTAACGCGACTACAGGAAGCAATTCAAGCACAAACACCACCATGCTGTTGGATGCTTGACGACAATGGGATTGACCTATTCACAGTTTCCTGGCAGCAAACCACGAGCGGAGAGTATCAAGTACGCGATTTTTACCACTGGCAGTACCATCAGGATACGCATGAAATGATCATAGTGAAATTCGCATACGATCTCGGCGAACATGCGTCACAGTCCACGGTTCTTACGCAAGCACGCCAGCTTGTTGATTCTTATAATCAGCAGCGTAAAAAGGATGCTGGAAGCGTTAAAGATGCGTTTACTTGGCATATTAGCCAGCAAGCAGTTATGTGGCATACGAGCGAACAACCCTTGATTACTCGTCCTCAAACTACGATTGAGATTAACCCTTATCACGAAGATTATCAAACGTCACCAAATCCACGCGATAAACAACTTGATACGCTTACGGTTACCAGGCATAACACTTTAATCAGCGTATGGTGTTCAAGCCAATGGGTACGCCCTTACACGTTCACCGATAAGCATGGTCGTGAATGGAAGAAAATGCTCATCATCATGCCAAACGGTACACAAATCGTCAATAATCCTGTAGAAGGCTGGGCGTTCGACGCTTTCATGTCAACAACAAACCTGGAACGCAAAACCCTAGGAAAAGATGTGTGTCTCTGGTTGGATAAAACCAAGCCCATTACCCTGTTCCACTCGACTCCTACTGGTAAGGAAACCATGCGTGTCAAACCATGGGATCTCGCAAACATGTTACGTGAAGGTAACAAAATCGCGCGGAGCCAACGGCAACAAGACGTTGAACAAGCCAACCACATTATGATGCTTATTCAGCAAGAGTATCCCGAACAAGTCACGAATCTCGCTAAAAAACTCCACGAATATCAGACTCGCGGCACGTATGATCCACTCAAAGCATTACACACCGTGCGACGCTTGGTCAACAAGTGTCTTATCTACTATGAGCAAACCCATATCAATCCTGGGTGTATGCACGAAACTGATCTTACTATCTCGCAATCAGTCAGGCTCACAGCCGCGTCCAGCCTTCTTGAACGAATCGTGAAACAAACCATCTTCCACGAGATCAACAAGCAAACTATCAAGCAAACAGACGATGATGCGCCAACAAGACCCTCATCGCAACTCATCAACCGACACAGGACACGATAAGCAAAGAAAGGGAAACAATGAGCAGTGAGCAAATCAAACAGCGTGTCAATGAACTCAGTAACGAGTTACATCAAGCGATTGAAACGTATGTGCAGGATCCGGAACAAATCCTTGAACTCGCACGCTGGCAACTGCAATTTCACCAATTAAGCACACGCAACACGATACTGGTAAAACATCAGTATCCTGGAGCGATCCAAACGGCCGGATATAAGCAGTGGCAAAAACAAGGCTGGCAGGTTCGTAAAGGTGAGAAAGCAATACGCGTGTTTGCACCATCTACTATTAAAGAAGTGTTTAGCCTTGACGGCAACTACGTGTGTGCTCTACGCGATGCGACACGAGAACAGAAACAACAGATTACAAGCCACGCGCTTGAAGTACGTGAACGATCAAAAGGATACATAACTGTTCCTGTATTTGACTTGACACAAACAAACTGCCCGGTTGAACAGTATCCAAAAATTTATCAACAGTTCTACCTCTTAGGATCAACTGAGCATTTCCATGCGCTCAAGGACGCGCTTGACGCGTATCGCGAACAGTTAGGCATTGGATTCATTAACGATCCTCTCGCCCATCAAGGTGGCGAACGCGGCTACTTCTTCCCATCAGCTAATAGCCTATGGGTAAAGCAAAGCCTGGAAAACCGTCAATACTTAAAAACGTACGTGCACGAGTTAACTCACGCGCTCCTCCATAAAAACACGCATCTTCCACGTGAATTGCAAGAATATCAGGCGGAGCTTGCTGCCGGTATTGTTACCAATTATTACGGTATGGGAGACATGCAGGTTAATGCTGCATATATTGATAGTTACCTTCACGGAATGGACATTAAACAGAAAGAACAGCTTATCAGCGAAGTCGTTACCTCCAGTACCAGTCTTATCACCAATGTGAATAAAACACTCGCGCAACGCTACCAGTTAACTCCCGATATGATGCAAGACACACCACATCTACAAGCAGCAAACCAATCGGTTAGCCAACCTGCTTTACAACAGGAAACACTGCCAGCACCTCATCACACACGGTAATCAAAGAAAGGTTAACTGACATTGAATACTCCTACTATCATATGGTTATTCGGTCGACTCTTAGAAGCGAGCCTTCTTCCCGATAACAGTATGCTCTTAACCATAGCAGTACGATTTAGTGAAGATACGCAGCGCGTGGTCATGCACGCGCCAAAAGAGCATACGAGTAATATTCAAACCCATGCGACAAGTCAATGTTTACTTGTCGCACAATGTGAACTGTTGTCTTGTCAAGATATTACAGGAGCCAGTCTGCGCGTGAAGTGTCTTGCTTTCCAAGTAAGCACGAATAGTAAGACAGGCTCTGATGAGTAACCACGTGTCTTGCTTCACGCTTACCTATAGCATGCCAAGTGGTGAAGAAGCTATGATTCTAGCTTCTTCGCCACTTGGCAGACGCTTATGCCTCATGCCAGGAGTGAACCCGCCATGTCAGATTGTCTTTGATGGTGACTTCACACGTATCACTTCACGGCCCACAGTCAACAGTGAACATCATTGTCAAACACAACACGATCCACAACACACACATACGCATCAGTATGCAACACAAAAACCAGTTGCAAGCAAGCAGCGTAATAAACCAATCTTGATATCAAAAAATGACATAATCCAACAAATTAAAACCAAGTATGAAGAGAAACGAGCACGTACATGAAAAAGAAACTATTAGCCTTTATCATTACATTAATAATCGGGCATGTAGCCGGTAATCTCATCGCCTACCGTATCCAAGACGCGCTTGCACACGATATGAGCGCAAGTCAAACAATTGCATCGATACAAACCGCGCTCATACCTCCCTGGCATTTAGGCGTTGACCGTATTAGTATTCTCGCCGGACTTGCTGGTAGCGCTATCATAGGGCTTATCTGGATATACCAGTGGGGGCAACAACAGAAAAAATACCGTGATGGTATCGAATACGGTTCAGCACGATGGGCTTCACCTCGAGACATGGCTCCATACACCAGTAGTGATCCACGTAAGAATCTGCAAATGACACAAACTGAAGGATTAGCGCTTGACACACGCCAAACGAAACGTAATTTAAACACGCTCGTAATCGGATCTTCAGGAAGTGGTAAAACTCGTACCCACGTGATTCCGAACATTCTTACCATGAACATGAATTACGCGTGTACCGATCCGAAAGGTGAACTCTACGAGCAAACCCACACGCAATTAGAAACTCATGGATATACTGTGAAAAAACTCGACCTTGTAGACTTTACTACCCCCACACAGTTTAACCCGCTCAATTACATTGATCCCAGTATGCCCGACACGAGTATCATGCGCCTGGTGACGAATATTATGGATAACACGAATCCTAGAGACTCGAAGAAAACCAACAGTAATGATAGTTTCTGGGATAAGGCTGAGAGAAGCCTGCTAACGAGCATGATGGCTCTCGTTTACTATTTAGACGATGATCTTCTCGCTACTTTAACCAGTTCACACACTGGCCACACGTTGAACACTGTTGCTGATCTCGTGAATTGTTTGGAAGCCAGTGAGCAAGAAGAGTCGAAACAAAGTAAGATTGACATGCTCATGGAAAGTATTAGCGAAACAATCCGTGAAGAAGAAACACTTTGGAAAGAAGACCAGATGCAATCTCGCACTACGAATCCTGTGATCATTGAACGTCACCAGCTGATGCAAGGATTACGGTTCGCACTCACCCAGTATAAACCTTTCACGCAAGGTGCTGGTGAAACGAAGAAAAGCATTATCATTAGTCTCGGCGTGCGCTTAGCTCCTATCCAGGTCAGTGTCGTCAGGCAGATTTTGAGCACAGACACCATGCATATTGACCAGCTTGGCGCACCACATGCTCCTAAAATGGCGATTTTCCTAGCGCTTTCTGACGAAGATCCTACATTTAATTTTATCGCTGCGATCTTCTACCAATGCCTTTTTGATAGTATTATCCGACGATGCCGCACCTACCCAAACCAACAACTGGCTACCCCATTACATTGTTTCTTAGACGAGTTCGCCAACATTGGTCGAATCCCAAACTTCGATAAACTCATCGGAACTATCCGTTCTAGACATGTCAGCGTCAGTATTATTCTGCAAGCATTGAGCCAATTGAAAACCATGTACGACAAGAGTTGGGAAACCGTGACCGGAAACTGTGATAATACCCTGTTTCTTGGAGGAGCAGAACCCTCTACCACCGAGTGGATCGCGAAAATGCTCGGTAAGGAAACCATTGACACGCGTACCAGTAGCACGTCTAAAGGTAGAAACGGAAGTTACACGATCAACTATCAGCGTACTGGTCGAGACTTACTCACTCCTGAGGAAATCGCGCACCTCGACAATAATCTATGCCTTTACATGCTGCGCGGCGTGCACCCGTTTAAAAGTCGCAAACTCTGGGATCGTAGCAAAATAAAACCACCATTAAGTACACTAAAAAACACTAGCGTAACACATATAAAACACGCGACTCTCATAAGCTTGGATCCCGATTAGGCATCATCTCATGGTCAACAGAATCAGGCACATGCCAGTCAGGAGCAGAAGACTGCACGTACGGAGTTTGAGTTCGTGGCGTTATTGGTGGTCGTACAGACTGCAACATTGGCTGCTGAGAGACTGAATCCTGGTGTTCTCCTGACGCTTGCAACGGTCGTGAAACCGGTGCATGTTGATCTGTTTTACCTTCTTTCTGCATACTCTCATGAACCTGGCGCATGAGGAAACAAAGACGCGCATACTGTTTTTCTGTAATAGCGTGATTCAACCGGTCAAGTGTCGCCTGATCCGCTACCTTGCCTTTCGCCTGTTCAGCAAGATTACGCGCCTCAATAAGAAGTTTAACTTGCCTTTCACGCATGAGATCCACTGTTTTTGTAAGCTTACCAGTTTTAACCTTATACACACGGCTCGTTGACCGTAATTCCCGTGTTTGTACACGTAAATCTTCCGATGTCATGCTTGGCTTGCATGCGCGTATCGTGATCATAGGATCAGCGACTGCCTGATTATATGCATCCAGTTCACTTGCGCTTATACCTATCACCTCCATGATTTGTCGCTCAGCATCTACCTGGTTTACTATTTTTATCCAAGCTTTCCTCGACTTGACTGCCTGCTCGTACACGGTTTTACAATTTTGATAAGCTTGCAATTGCTGGCTAACTTGCCGATGGTCCCTGTTCGTACTCTCTGCGTGACGAGCAGTCTTACCCATCAGCATACCTGCAGCCAACAGGACGATAAGAAGAAGAACACCTATCAGTATTCCAACACGCACCCCACGCTTACTCACTGTACGTGTAAGCAATGGTAAAAAACCGCCGGTGTATGAGGAAGAAGATTCCTCATCATCAAACACATCATCACTATCATCGCTATCAAACAAGTCTTGTGTATGAACACGAGTTACTTCATCAATCACATCACGAGTATCACGCGTAGTATCAATTACAGGACTGTCAGCCTGCGCATCTTGCGCCTCTTCCTGGAATACCTCATTATACGAGTTAGGAACAATACGCTCCTGCCTTACCATGGGATCAAGAACATCATCAACACAAGCATCCTGTACACTAGGCGGTATTGGAATACGAGCCTTGAAAAACACACGCGAACGCGATTGAACATCTGCGTCTGGTTCTGGAGCGCCACCAGCCTGAACTATACCATCTTGCTGCACACGACTCACCCATTGAATAAGCGTTGGATACGCGTGAGGATGCGCAGCAATCAAATCAAGAAATTGAAACCAGTCTGGATCGTTCGCCATCATCCACAGTTGACGCGGCGTCAAATTTTTTGGAAGATGAAATTCCTTACTCACTGACACACTACCTTTCCATATCAAGATTTACTGGTAGCTTGTCGCCTACAATGTTGTATGCGCCTTGCCACGGTCCGGCTACACTCGAACACAACCAGCGGCCGTTTATCTGCTTGCCAAATTCAAGGATCCATGGTGCTTGCAAACCCGTGCCCACACTGCATGTGACGCTTCCTTGACTAGAAGTCATGAGGAACCCCGTATACTCGTCGAGTGGCTGGCGGGCAATACGCGTCACCGGAATACTTAAACCATTCGCATGTTTCGTATAATACTGGGCGATTAACGTTGCACGATTAGGCGTATCAGTCGTATAGGCTTGCAACACGCGTGGCGCGTAGCGCACACACAAGCCGCTCGCATCTTGAACATCAATACCAGCAGTAGACTTAGCTTGTTCACGGGTTGATTTACCGCTCATCGGAACACGCGAGCTTGTAATATTGTGAGTCTGATGTGACTCATATACATGTGCACTGATAAGAAAATTCGTAGCGATCAGCAAGACAATCATCAGCATGCTCAACGCAAAAAAACACCATGTTTTCCATGACACTCGACTCATATATTCCCTCTCCATTTAATGAATGAAACTGATACCACGCGCGTTCGCTTGTAACTGTGCGCGGCTGATGGTTTGTGTCACCACTGCCATCCACCCGGTTCCTGACTGACTGATAAGAATACTGCCATCCGGATTTACCTGCTCTACCACGGCTACATGCCCGTAAGCAAGCGAACTGCCGAGCACGCCAGCTTCAAACACCATCACATCCCCAGGAAACGCGGTTTTACTTACCGGATAACCCAAACGATGTGCGGTATCATCCCACTGACCACCGTTACCCATGTGGCTATCAACCGGTTTACCAATCTGCTTGCGTCGCATTGCAGCCCACCACGTGCACTGATACACGTCATAGTCAGGAATCGGATAGAACCCTAACCCCATACGCGTAATGTTCACGTGCATACCATCTTGCATCACGAGTGGTGGATTCAAAGTCCCATCAGCACCGACCTGCACCACGCCGCCTGCTGACGCTTCTGCGCGCATGGATTCACTCGCATACTTGTCTTGCGCTAAACCCATGATCCGGTTCACATACATAAGTGTTTCCAAAAACGGTGGCACACCTTGATATCGCAACACGCTGCCAATCCCAGCATTATATGCTGCCAGAGTCAGTTCGACCGTGTCTCCAGTGAGACGACCGTTTCGTTTGACTTCATCAATCTGATTAGCGAGCCTACACATGTAAATGCCTTGCGAGTAAATCGCATCATGCGCGTTCAACACGTCAGCGATTTTATCCCCGTCACCATCATGACCAACACTTGCCCACGTCAATGGCATAAACTGAGCAATACCCTGAGCGCCAGCAGGCGACTGTGCGCGCGAGTTCCAACCGCTTTCCGCCTCAATCTGCGCGGCAATGATACTTGGCGTTATCTGTTCACACAAGTTTCCAGCACGCCGCACGTCACTAACATATTCTTGCGGAACACTCGTGGCATCTTCGTGATGCGGTGAGGAGAAGAAGATACTGAAGAAACTCATGATCACCATAATCACCGCGAGAATCGCCACAATAACAGCGATGATCGGCATACTGATCGCACTGACCGCGCTGACAATAGCACTCACTACCGCTTGAATCATACGCCGTATGATTTGTGCAGACACGCGCGCCACACGAACACTCTGCTTAGCAGCACGCACACTAGTTTTTATGAGTTTTTTCGGCGCATGACGATGCCGGAACAGGAAGCGGGCACTACTAGTCACGCCACGCGTGCTCACTCGACTAGTCAACCTGGTCGCGCGCATTACATCTGCTTCAAGCCGTGTACTCAGCGTGTTTTCCTGATCTTCATCATCCTGGTCAAACAAGTCCAACAACGTAGAGCGCGATACACGTGGCACAACCTGTTTTACTATGTTTCCACTGTGACACACCAGGCTCCTTGCGAACTGCCGAGCATGCAACCTACCATGTTTCGATCGCGCAAACAAGCTTGGTGAGCGTAAACCCGTCAAGCTCGTATGCTGAGAAGCCTTTACACGAGACGATGCTTGATTCCGTGCACGACCCGTCGCATGATTATTCTTCTGTTTTAACTGCTGATTCTCACGCGCAACTACATTCCCCTGCACGTTCACTCGTCTACTCGTAACACTCGCGTGCGTTGCATAAATATGCTGAGAGGAGACACCAGTTGATGATGGATGTGCGCGAGTCATGAGGAGCGGTCACTAAAAGCGGTAGTAAACAGTTGATACAGTAAACCACCCTGAGGGATACGCGAGTCAAACGGGATAAACGCTTGACCAATTTTCATCAATCCTTGTCCAGGAAGCACGCCTGTGAAATACTGGCGTTGCTCATCCGAGAGTTTCAACAAGTCACATAACGCGTCTGCGTCTGTCGGATTCTGGCTCAAAAGCATCAGAAAATCACTATTCGCAAGCATCAGGCTCGCATCCTCATCACGAAGGAGTTCTTCAATATTCTGGGTAATACCAGTAATACCAAGCCCATACTTGCGCGCACGCTTGTAAATATCACGGAAACACGCGGAAGAATACTGGTTACCAAAAAACCGGTGAAACTCGTCCACATACAACCAGGTACGTCTGCCGTGTTTCTTATTCCTCGCTACCCTGTTCCACACCTGGTCAATCACAACCATCATGCCAAACGTGCGTAGCTCACCCGACAAGGCACTCACATCGAATACGGTAAACCGGTTCGTTAAATCCACGTTTGTCTGCCCGTTGAATCCGGAAAGACTACCAGCCGTGTACGAGTTCAACGCTAACGCTAGATTATGCCCTACTTTTTCACCAGAATCTTCCAAAGCTTGCTGTAAATCAGCAAGCGTCGGTTGTGTTAACCCACCCGTATTCCTATACTGTGCATACAGTTGCATCGTTGCACGGTCAACCAAGCTTTTTTCAATAGCAGTCAATCCACTATTACCACCAATGAGACTACCAATCATCGCAACCACGTTATTGGTTTTCTCTTTTACTGGATCCGCATCCTGATCATCCAATACGATATCTAACGGGTTGATACGCGTACCCGTACCAGCAGACACGCGAATAATCTCACCATGAAACGCTTCCGCGAGTGGAATATACTCATGCTCCGGGTCAATAATAATCACTTCATCATCCCTATTCAGGAACATGCCAGCAATCTCCTGCTTCACCGTGAAACTTTTGCCACCACCAGACGTGCCGAGCACGAACCCGTTCGAGTTCATGTGTGCGCGCCGGTCAGCAACTATCGGATTACCACTCCTCGCGTTTGATCCGTAGAACAAGCCATGTGCTTCGAATATTTCCTGCGTAGTAAACGGTACCAGAATTGCAGCCGAGTTTGTCGTAAGCGTTCGCGTCATCGGAAGAGGATTATTACCCAACGCTAGTTCCGCAGTTAACCCTTCCAACTGCATGAATTTCAAACTCTCCGCTTTACACGATTGCGCGGCCACTTTTGACTTCACCGTTTGACACGCAAGATCCAACGCTTCTAAAGTAGTCGCACTCACACCAATCACCATAATTGATCGTATAAGTTTTTGATTCGTTTGCATCAGCTCATCACGCAAACTTGCTATCTGATCCTGCTGGTCAGCAAGATCATCTGGAAGATCATCCGAATCCAATCCCTGTTTACGGTTTTTACGCGCGATTTCCATGGTCTGCATTTTAATTTCCGCGGCTTTACGACGCACAATCTTAATGCTTTCACTACGGTCAATCGGCGCTAAATGGATCGCAACGTTTACGCGCGCGCGTATCAATGTTAACTCATTAACGAGCTGATCAGACAATTCTGGCGGAAACTCACTGACCCACAGGGTACGATGATAAAACTTCGAGTCTAAACTCTCCACCACAAGATGAGAAGCATCCCTCGCATCAATACTCCACGGACACACATAATCCTTCGTACTATGTCGGCCTGGCTGACGCGCAAAATGGGTTTCACTAAACGTGAATGGTTCACCAGGACGGAGCACTTCCGCCAACAACTGCAGACGGTGCACACGGTCAAGACGCGTCGCATGACATTCATCAATACTGCGCATTTGCGCGATCAGCGAGTTCATAAGAGCGTTAAGCTTCGCTTGAGCCGCGTCCTTATCCGATTCAAGAATCGTCACTGTCAACGTTTTCACCGTATCCGTATTACGAGAAACAGTTTCCAATTTAGCTGACGCAAGTTGATTGTAATCCTTGCGATACGCGTCCAAACCATCACAGGCTTCACGCATCATAATCTCGTGCATTAACTGACTTATGCCGCGAGTACGTGTATACGAGGAAATTTGCAGCATTTGCTCAGCGTCAAACGAGCTGATGAGCTTAGCCCACCGGTCAACCAGCTCCATTTGATGATTTTCAGCGCTTAACTGATAGTTAATATCAGTAAACATGATGGAAGCACTCCACTTATTATCACCAAGATAAGCGATACCATTTTTAAGCATACTATCGTAACCAATCATCTGCTTCACACTCTTAGCAAACGTATGCTTACGCTTTAGCTGTCCAGCATGCTCTTTATTTACTTGCTGCGGTTGCCGTGTTCTTTTCATACTCACTCCTTCACACTCGGCTTACTAGTTTTCACCAATGGTTTTGCTTGACCATCAAGAAGATACACATTGCGCTGCGTGTAATGACGATACACGTATTGTAAATACTCTTCTGGTTTCAACCCCTTCGGACGCACCCACCCCCAGCAGGCGATAGGAACACCCAGAGGAAACACCACATACATAGCCAGATCCGTGGAAACTTGAAACTCAAGCCACAACAGCATAAAAGTTCCTCCACACACAATCGTGAGCATGATTGCGGCCAACAGCTGCCGCCAGCTCATCCCCATAAACACGCGCGACTCAATCGTGGTCAATTCACGATACACCGGCATTTGCAACGCCATAGCAACACTCCTTATTCTCCACCGAACAAGCGTTTCGCAACCCCGTTCGCCACAATCACCAGCATGCCCAAAAGCACTGAGTTCATAAACAGACCGCCAAAATTTCCAAACACCCAATCCGTTAACTGCACACCCTCACCTGGAGGCTTTAACGTGTCCTGTGCAAGACTTCGATACATGAGTAACGCGATCAGAATACTCGCGCCTTGAAAAATGTAAATCGCATACTGTTTGAAATAATTCACACCCCACGACTTCGTTTCCTCATGCGCTAAAAACGCGATCGGTAGCGGGTTAAACGCCGCCAACAAATACACTTGCACAAACCTAAGCATCATTACCACGATTACCATGATTGAAACCACATGCGAAAGCAGAAACGGGAGAATAACCAGCAAGCAACAAGCTGCCTGCCCCGGGATCCCACTATCATGAATCTGCTGACGCAACTGGTCACCAATACCCGTTGTTCCAACCACGCTCTGCACACTATGCGACACGAGAACACCGTTCAACACGCGACCACCCAACTGTTCAATACATTGCAACAAAAGTGGCGTATGCTGTGCTGCAGTAAGAATCAACGCGCATTTAATCATAAGCGTGGCAATCATTTTCGTACCAAGCTCACGATCCCCGTCAACCTTGCTGCTAATACGCGCAAGCTCTAACGTAAAAATTACTGCAAGCACGATCGACGCGATTGGTTTCACCGCGGTTTGCGCAACATTCAACGCGAGCTGATAGAGTCTTGAATTATATTCAGCAGGCATCGTTAACAGATCGGTAACCTGCTTAAAAGCAACACCCTGACCGATCTGATTGAGCATATCAACAAGCCACTGCTCCAATAGACGCCACCTTAAACAGCAAACGTCTTAAACAATGCAGCGGCAGCAATAATAAGGCCGCCACCCACCACCTGCCAGACGCCTGACTGAGTCTGCGGCCCATTCTGATCTTTCAAACCACCAGCCAACATAACACACCCCCACACAGTCCACAGTCCGCCACCAATCATCGCGAACCGGCTAAACAAATCTAACACTTGTGTAATCACCTCACCGCCCTGCGCAGCAAGAACAACCGGACGCGTAAGCAACCGTGTAAACAATTCACTTCCTACCATGCTTAATTCCTTTCACTCATCCATAATTCAACCGTTTGTTGAATCATGGTGAGTATAAGCACAGTTTTCACGAACCCGATTTGGACAAAAAAATAGTTATCCACATGCGAAAAACACCATGCGAATAACTAGGTACATAAAATTTTGAAGATCTCCAACAAAACTCCAACAAAACTCCAACAAGTCTCCGCTAAAGCCAACAACGAACCACGTGCTACAGGCAAAACTATCCCAGCTCAAAGAAAAGGCGAGCAGTTCAACATAATGAACTGCTCGCTTTTTCTTATTCAATGAGACTACTCAACTAGTAGTTGCTTATGCTTCACACGCGCAGTTTGCGCCTTTTAACCAGCATGACTATCACACCCGTGACGCCAATAGTAAACGCACAGACGAGTATGGTCATGATTGCTACACCGGTTGCTGTCAATTCTTGCACACGATACGCGTTCCAATCATCCTTATTACTCTTCACACGCGTATCCACACACAGGCGGACAGTCTTGTCACCATCCTTAACTTCCACCACATTTTGACGTGCAGCAGCATTCAAACCTTGGGAAGCTTTTAACGCTTTCTTATTAACTGCAAATGGTGTGGTGTCTACTACCGGGCACGGTACTAATGGTATTCCAGTAACCTGTGCGCGGTTCGTATGCTTAGCCTGTGGTGTAACTCCAGCGAGTATGCCAGTAACAATTACTGACTCTCCAGGTTTCAAAATAAGCCTATCCCAATTCTTTGGATACTGGAAATCTGTAACCTTGCCCACGCCGGCAATCGTCTCGTCATCCAGTTTAAGCTTGCTTGCCTGATACCAGGCACCAACCTTGGATTCTGGATCTACTTTGCTCGTGTTCGTGATTTTAAACGCGATCTTAATATGATCATCACGCATCTTTAATGCTTCCACGACCTTGTTACGATCCCCCAGTTTCTCACCACTTTTCACATCATACTTAACAATATGAATACTTGGAGCAAGATCAGGCGTACGCGTGTATACCTTATTCGACGGAATACGTTTCCCGTTATATTCTTCAATAAACTGGTTTTCTACACGATCCGCTACCTTAACACGCTGGCATTGAATGTAAGCACGCCACGCTACTGGACGCGTATTTTCCGCGCTCACGAGCTTCAAATATGCAAGCGATGCTTCAACACTCACCACACCATGCTCATCCTGGCTTACCGTAAACAAACGTCCGGCTGGTGACGTGTACATGTTAGAAGCAAGCATACTACCCTTGCGCGCAAAAAGTTTACCATGCTGATATAAGTCACTTGCCGCATACACTGCCCACTGTCCCGTGTACTTATCATACGTGGTGTTCAACGGGTCAACAATCCGCCAATGTTCCGCTTTCAAATACGCGCGGTTTGCTGGAAGCACGGATGAGTCAAGCTGATAGAGGAACGTGGAATTCAAGTACACGCTACGAGCGTTAATACTCTTATCTCCCACATTGATCACTACGTCTTTCGCCGGGTTCAACGGGTCAAGCGGATTCGATACTTGATTCGTAGATTTCCGCGTATTATTCGTCACCTGAATTGCCGTGTTCTTCACGACTGTATGATTCTTCACCGCTTTAACCGTAAACGGCAGAATAATCGTATACGCGTGTCCAAGAAGCTGTTGATCAATAGCAGGATCCTTCAAAGGATCATGCTTATCTAAAGCAGCATACGATGCGAGATCCACTGGCTGCGGATCCCCCTTCACACTCTTAGCAAGTTTAGGAATAAACGTGTCAACAGTCTTGGCATACACGTACGCGACACCATCCTTGACCTGAACATTAAACCTAGCGGTCACATCACTACCATGATCATCAAACACTTGAATATCTTTACTGTTCACGTCCAGGTAGCGTTCATCGTAATCATCCGTAATACCAGCCTTATACACGCGGTACGCGTTATCCTTCTGCTTCAAATCAAGTAATACTTGATAATAGCCAGTGTCTCCTTGCAACAAGATTTTCCCATCAATCGTAATCTTAGGATCCCCTTGCTTACGCGATTGCGTAACACGCTTCTTCGGCTCGTGTTTCGGAGGCCTGTTCGCTACCTTGTTCGACGGGGTCAGCATGTTATTCAATCGCAGTGTCCACTGGTTATCCACCATTTTATTCACAGGAGCTTTCTTCGAAACAGTTCCTTCGAACCTGATTTGTATGCGAGGCTTTACTGCACGCTTCCAATTTTTCGCGACATACTCAGAAGCAAACACGATTGTGAACGAGTGAGCCTTCTTATCCCAGGACACACTATAGTCGCCTTTCACACCCATTTGCGGGTCAGGCATCACCATCTGTTTACCAGTTGTCAAATCAGTAACCTCGAGCGTCTGCTCATCCGGGGTAAGATACTGATCAAACACGTCCACGGCTTGAACACGCGTAATATCATACACGAGATCCGCTGGAAGTTTAGGCTCCGTGATTAAACGGTATTCAACTTTCTGCCCACGATACACAACCTTCTGGTTCACGTCCTGGTTCGCGCCCCCTTGGGAGCCTTCCGCGATCACTTGTTTCTTCACCGGTGGCACGTACCCGCACACGTATGGCTCATTGGTTTTCTGGGTTTCGTTATTCACCCGCTGACTTGCACGATTAGTGAGTTTTTTATTACTGCCTGGGTTTGTGCAGAAACTCACCTCACTACCAGGCTGTTTACCAAAATCCTTGCGAACACGCGCAGAACCTTTACCATACGCGTAATTAACTACACCTGGAACCAGTAGCGTCAACTGTTTTGGTTTTGCAAGCAATACTTGCTTCGCTACATACGCTGGTTTCGCCTCAGCTTGAATTACCGTGCCCTTACGAGTAACCGTAAACTGGTCAGTCACATCACTACCCGAACGTGCAATATCAGCCACACTCGTCTTAGCATCAGTTATCGCGTCTGCCTCGTATACGCGGATCTCACCCAGGTTACTAGTAGGATCCCACATGTAATCAGCATTCTTATAATCATCCGTAAGCGTAATGTTCGTCACTTTCACTAGATCATTCGCGATTACACCGTTGACCACGCTAGCAAGCCTGTCATGGTCAAGCACATGCATCGTATCAGCACCAGTTGTATTCGACCACGCTGGGTCAATCACCATCTGCCATTGACCATGCTTGTCTAACCGTATCCAGGATTTATCTGGTTTTGGTGTCCACTCTTTTACCTTCGGCGTATTCGATGGCACGGTTTGTTTATTCCACGTCTCCCAACCAGAGTTAGGCACGCTTACTTTCTGCCCTGGCTTCAACACGTTTTTCAAAAACACGCCACGCGCCGTCAGACGTACCTGACGATCCTGGGAACGATTCACTGTAGTAGCCAGTAACTCTGGTTTTGCACTGACCCAAACACGCCCCTGAGCTTTATGCACTTGGAAAAGATCAGTAGCAGACTTCCCATCAATCGTGACTTTTACACTTTTCTCATCCAAATCCACGTAACGCGCAGATTCATGATAATCATCACCCAACTCATACACAGTAAGATTATCCGCGAGATTCTTCGGCAGCACACCATTAACCGTGACCGCGAAATCATCACGTTGCACAAACGTGTGCTTGTCAGCATGCACCGTGTTCGACCAACCAGTATCCACAGCACTATCAGCATCCGTTTGACTCTTACTCCAAATCTTATTAGGTTTCGGATTCCTGACAAACACTGGCGGCTTATTCGTCGGCCTGGTCTCATTATTCCACGTTTCTGTTGCTTTATTCGTTAACTGCTGTGGAACATACGCCACATCCGGGCTTGGTGTTAAATGAACAATACCACCCATGATGAGTTTCACTTTCCTATCAGACACGCCAAAAGCAGTAGCAGTAAGAAAACCAGGTTTCGCACTCACCGTAGTAGTATGACGCTTAGTATCAATACTAACTGTGAAATTCCTTGTTTCATCCTTACCATCCACGAACACTTTCACCTGCTCAAGATGATTCCAATCAATCCACTTCGCACTATCTGTCCAATCATCCGTAAGCAAATACGAAGTAAACGGGTTCAACAAGTGCGCTGGAATACGCCCATTCACTACCACGCCAATAGCATCCCCAGTCACGAACGTGCGATCATCCGAACCTTGCTTATTAGAATGCGTAGGATCCTCGGCTTTCAAACCACCAGCCTCGTTTAACACCCAAACCTTATCCGGTCGTGGCGTGACTTTACCAACCTGTTTACTATTACCAGTCTGACAATTATCCCCATCACCATCATAACAAGCTTTCGACCCGTCAGGAATCAAATAATCACTACCAGTAGGAGTTGCTGACTGTGGCACATTCAACGTGTAATAACCACTAGCAGGATGCACCACATGCGCTTTAACAATCCTTTTACCAGGCTGCGAATCATCCACACTCACTGTAGCGCGAACCGCGCCTCCTGACTCATCAGTAACCGTAACCCTCGATAAATCATCACGATCCACCCCACCAATCACAACCTTCTGCTGGCTTACATCAATAGTCTCATACAGCCAGAAATGCTCACTCGCACTCGAATGCGCACGCACATGAGCCGTATACAAACTACCCGACGCGATCTGATCATCAGGAGACACCACACGCTTACCCTCATAATTCGTTAACTGTTTCACCGGTAGTGGAATACGAGGAGCATGCCACTTCTCCGCACTATCAGACTGACCATCTAACACAACCGTGTTCGTCATATACCCTTGAGAAGGAATAACCACATCAAACCAATACCGGCCAGACGGCCAACTCTTCCACGACGAATCCAAATCCGTATAAGAAAAACGCGTACGCGTGCTACCAGTATTCGCTACCGTAAACGATTGACGCGCTTGACGCGTACTTCCATCCACACCCTGCCAATGCAACGTAGAAGTACCCGTAACATCCTCATCAACATCATCACCCTGACGCGTCAAACTAATCACATCAGACACACTCTCCTGATCTCCAGCCGTCGTCGTGTTCTTCGACGCTTCTGTCACCGCACTGACCGTATACTCAGGAGGCGCAGGCGGAGTATCCCCCGGAGAAACACGCGGCTCATCATTCGCTAACACAATCGCAATCACCGCACGCGGAGCACGACTCATCTCACGATTTGCCAAACTATTCAAATCAGTTTGACCATCTTCAAATTTCGTAGCTGTCGTGTAATTAACTCCATTATGTGAATAAGTTGCGTTGGGGATGCCTGAAGCATTCCAAGCATTAAACCACGTACCTGAATTGAATGCGCCGTTAGCTCCCGTATACCAATCCCCTGTCCTGCCAGGAGTATGTACCATACCAACGGCTACCAGACGACATTGAGGATTATTATTCCCATGCGAGGATGCACGACTCACACACTCACTATTCGCCTCATTCACTGCTTGATCAATCGGCGCATACGCAGCATTACTATTAAGACTTTTCACACCAATTGACCCCATAGCAGCAAGCACACTCTGACGTGAGGCACCACCAAACGAATCCTGATACACCCAGGAAACGCGACCACCACTACCATGATAGCCACCACCCCAAGTAGAACCCGAGCCGCTTCCCGCACCACCATCAGCAAACACTGGGGTAGACGACAGTAAACACGCGCTTGCAGAAAGCAACGCAATCGTTTTTACACCACACTTCCTCACACGCGGTTTACGATGAGTATTATTACGCAAAATACTATCCTTTCACTCACCACACAATTCAACCATTTGTTGAATCATGGTGAGTATAAGCACAGTTTTCACGAACCCAATTTGGACAAAAAAATAGTTATCCACAACACGCAAAGAAGCTAATAACACTCATAAAACCAAGCAAACGCGCGACTCTTTCGGTATATCAATATATCGGTATTTACCGAAAAACCAATTGACATCGACTGGTTAACATGAAGAATTGTTCAATATAAAATCATGCTAGGCTCTACGGTAATAGAAATATATTACTGATGAGGTAGCCGACGATAAATTATTTTCTTCTCTATAAGATTCAATTGATTTGACACAACTGCATAATACAATCGATTAGCAGTAATGTCAGCAGCACGAATCAAAGCATCTTGAGCTGAATCCTTTAGACAAAACTCCACGGAACACAAATTGTCAAAAAGCGGAGGAAAGAATTTAGACCATTTATCGTTATAGGTCCCGATCTTAAATTCAGCTTCCAGTGCTTCCCGCAACTCATAACGACCATCAGTAGCCGTACTATGCTCATCCATGAACACGTAGATATTATTCACACCAGATTGGTTCACCAACCCATCACGAATCAATTGTTCCAATGCAGAACGTAATCCTAGTTTAAATGCAAAATCAAGATACCGCTGCTTACTTTTTTTATTCTGAAAGATTTGAGATATCACCATTTTCTGATCAACGATGACACCAAAACGATGATAGGGGTTAAGCGATCGAAACATGGAAGATTTCTGAGAATTCTTAAGATAAATAGCTTTCATTTCGCTATGTCCCTGAGCAGCACCATGAGAACGCTGTAACCGTTCGACAGATATATAACGCCTTCTTGCTATATCGCGCTGTTCTTTTCCTAGAAAGATAACGCCGCCGAATACAAAATAATCATTATGGTAACGGTCAAATACCCCAGACTCGTCAGCATACACGAAAATATCCATATCAATCCCTAAAGGTAAATAAGGTCGCCATCAAGGCGACCTTATTGCCGTGAGGTCGACGCCGGAAAACGACGCTTAAACGTTAATTCGATAGCTCACGTATACAGCGCAAATGCCTGTTCTAGTTAGAATACTCATTTGTAATGGTTTACACAAGCGCGTGTCGCCTATAAATTATCATAAATAAAAACAATCCAATACTACTAGTTGTGTTGTGGAGAAATCCCCATCGACGCATCTGCTATCAATTGCAATTCATCAATAGTTAAAGGCTCTAACATAGAACAGTGACGTTTGGAATCACGGATAATGTTCCATTGTGTCAACATACGATTGTACGTCTGTTTCATAGGAGCATGCGAATTACCATTATCATGCTTTTTATAGAATGCTTTCAATTCAATCCACCGATTATTATCAATAAGATACCTACCAAAATCAGCCAGAGCTGCTTCATGAGAAATGTTAAAATCAAAACCTACAAACTCTATCTTATAAGCTAAACCAGCATCAATAGTTTTCCCATTTTCTTTCAACGATTGTATTGAATAAAGAACATGTCGAAACATGTCAAAAATATTCATAACAAATAGACAATCATCACGCGTTAATTCAGGTTCGATATCACTAAACTCATTATCGTATTCTAAAGTGTATCCTTTTTCAAGAATCCTTGCTAAATTCAATTGATATTCTTTATCACCATCTTCAATATTCTCATTTACAAGTCGCGCAAGAATACGATGAGACAGCGCCAATTGCTTGCGCATCAAAGTATTTATTGACAATGGAGTCATACGTGGTTGAACAATTTCGTTATCACGAGACTCCGGATAAATATGTTCATCAATCCACAATTTCAACAATGAGCTTACACTCACCTGTCGCGCAAACGCTAGATCTTCAAGACGACTCTTGATTTCATCATCCAGACGTACAGTAATAACAGCCATAATAATCCCTTCTCATGCAAAATGCACATAAGATTTTTGTATTTATAGAATATAATTGTAATACTGTAATACAAAATTGTCAAATTGGTTTTGATTTTCTTCCACTTTTCTATAATGAGAGCACTCATACTAGCCATCAATAAGCAATTGACCATAGATTCATGTAGTCACAATTTCTTATTAATTATGGTCTTATTAGATTTAACACATCGGTCTTTACCGACATACCGAAAAATCAAGAAACCGAAAGGGGTACCCACTAGAATGAGTACCCCCTTCTCATAGAAAACTACGAAAAAACGTTTAACCTATCGGACAACCCTGACCAGGCTGACAATCATATTGATCACCATGTTTCGACATTGCTTGCATCTCTTCAAAAGTAAGCTGTCTATTTGTCTGATCTTTCTCTGGATTACCGTTTTTATCAACTAACGTCCATGGTTGGCTTGGGGTAGTACCTTGACCATACGCGCCTTGATACGACTGATACCTCGGATACACACGCTGCGACCGCGCACGCGCTTGTGCTTGACGTGCGGCTTCTTGAGCCTGACGATCAGACTCAACCTTGGCTTGCATACTCTCCTGCACCTTCCGTGAAAGATTCGTTAAACTATTCACATCCTTACGCTCTACTGCTTTGTTTAACATGTCAAGTGTCGCCTGATCCGCTACCTTGCCTTTCGCTTGCTCAGCAAGCTCACGAGCCTCACGAAGCGCATACTCATCCAACACAGTCTGCGATTCTTTTAACAAATGGGTTACTTGCTTACCTTGCTCAGTAAACTTCTTCACAAGCCGTTTAAGCGCTTGAGTAACTGTTTGATACTCTCCCGTACCCGGCTTATGCTTACCACTTACCACTGGGCAATCAGGAACCATTGTCTCTTGAACAGGTTGCAAACTCGTGAACTGTTTCACCAAAACTTCCGCTTTCTTATCACGCTGTTCTACCAGTGATTGTAAACGCTCACACATACTCGTAACCCGCGTGTTAAACGGCTTTAACGTATCAAACAGTTTAACTACTTGCTTGCGTGTTTTCACACACTCAGTACGCGCAAACACTAACTGTTCTTGCGCTTGTTTCTCCCGAAAAACACTCACAGCCCACAGTCCACCACCAAGAATTAAACCTACAATCACAAGGACGCTTACCGGCAGTAGCCAACGTGGAACACGACCCTGTTTTACAGGCTGTGCAGCTTTGCTGTGTGTTTCTGACACTAATTGTTCAGAGGAAACCATGCTCGTATCATTATTAAGATCACTTGTCATGATAAGCCTTCTTTCTTATCTTCTACTTACTATTAGTATACTTCTTTACTCGTTACTTACTTTATGATTCACTATAATTGTCGGTTTTTCGGTATAACAGTTTTCTAGTTTTTACCGAAAAACTAGCATCAATCTGCTCACTATCGTAAATACGCGTCAAGCGCGGCATCTACGACTTCTTGTAAACATTGATCATGATCAAGCGCGTACTGTTTCAAACGACGGCGAGTAGTATCACGTAAACTCACACTGGTTTTCACCCAACCTGATACATCTCGTTTATCCTGAGTAAACACGCTTACCATACTCGACTTTTGACGCTTGCACGCTACTGGTTGAAACGCGCTCATACTCGTGTGTTTCACGCTACTGCCTCCATGATTTCTTGTAACACTTGCCCATACTCGTACAGTTTGCTGGGAGCATGTCCCATACTCGTTTTCACTTCCTGTCGTTTCACTACACTCGTGCTAAACCGTGGCGTACACTGCGCGTCTAACGCATGAACTGTTTCCCGATACGCGCGTGTTGCACGTTCTACACGCGTCAATAACACCACACCACGCGCTGGGTCTGGCAAACTCGATAAAGTAGCCCACGCTTGCTGTAAATCAAGAGGACTATCCGATGTAGGAATAATCACCATATCCGCTACTCGTACACTCATTTCAAGTAAACGTCCTTGTGGTGGCGCGTCCACAATCACTACATCCGAAGCAACACGGTCAACATGCTGTAGTGTTGACATGTTTGCTGGGTCAACCATGATATTATTCAATGTTTCACCAGTTGCTTCAATCATGTCACGCCACAAACTCGCACTAGCCTGAGGATCAGCATCTAACACACGCGCACACCGATCAGGAAAACGCCGCGTGTACGCGACCGCTAGAAACATTGCGGTCGTGGTTTTCGCGACCCCTCCCTTCGCGTTTGCTATCGTAATAATCATCTTTATCATTCCTTTCACTTGATTATCACCAATTTTTCGGTTTCTCGGTAAATCGGTAAATCTATTTTCGGTTTAACAGTTCATGAGTTAGAAAAGTGTCAACTGCACAGCAGTAGGAACTGGAGGTAAATATTGTGGTTGATACGCTCGTGTTTTATCTTCTTCGCTCACACTCTTACGCTTGCTTGTTCCGATTGCTCGCTGTAACCGTTTGGTTTCACGCCACGTAGTACGAACCCGTTTCGTGACATGTTCACGCCACCCCGGATGAGTTTCAAGCCAAGCCTTTACACGAGACAACGGAAGCGATCCTAACTGTCGCACACTCACGTGAAAATCCTCAGCTATCGCGTGAGCTAAATGCAATCGTTGTACGTAATTCAACCCGCCAATAATATTGTTATCCTCCCACACATCAACCAAATAACTCGCTAAACACGCGGATATAAGCGGACATGATTCACATACTTTCACCCCCTCTGCTCGCGCAAGCGCATCAACCATGTATTTACCCCGTTCGTCTTCAACGGTAGAAAACATGCGATCAGCAAGACGAGGATTCGTTTGCGCTAAACGCACACATGGTGCTACTACCTGCTTTCCCATCACACACCAGCAACCACACTCACCGAATCACACGAAGCCTCATACACGGCTTGTTCACGAGGCGTTCGCCCCTCATGCGCTTTCTTGAATGCTTCTACGTCAAACAATTCACGCTTTTCACGCTGATACACCGGCGGTGTAGGCGTACAAGTCGAACACGTCTGTTGACTATTTCGTGTAAGACATCCGACTTGGTAATCATTCAACACACGTAACCACATGTCAGCCAAATCACGAGGAAACATAAGCCGACGAAGCCAAAACACTTGGCTTGGAATCCACTGAATCACGTTCAAAACCAAGCATTCAGCACGCGAGGCTCCATACACCATCAGCAAACCTTTAACAAGCTTTTCCACCCGACGCTCATCGATTTTTGTCACCCCTCCGGCCTGTAATCCCAAACGCAACCGCATTGCCTGAAACGCGTCAATCGCACGAGACGCTATACCAGTTGGTGTCATATCAGCCGCTTGAACACTCATCATGGGAGCATCTGGTATCCACTCAGAAGTTTCGCTATCAGTCTCAACAGAAGCCGTGAGCAAATCACACGCGGAACCTTGCACACGTTCACGCTCACTCGTTGTCGCTGGAGTTGCGGTTGTTGTTTCGGATTCCTGTGGGGGGATATCCCCCGTAGGGGGATTAGGAGGTATGGTTATACATGATGGTTTGGGTGCATCTGCTGCACCCCTAGAGGTGCACGTGTTGCACCCCAAGCCCGATTCTGGGGTGCATTTATCGCACCCCACAGTCACGTGTTCTGGGGTGCATCTACTGCACCCCACAGCCTCTAAACCACTCGTGGTATCATGATCATCATCAACAACACAAGCATCAGTAGACATTACGGTTTGCTCAGAAGACACTACACACGGTTGAGACTGTTGAGAACCATAAACCTCTTCATTCTCATTACTCACAAGGTTTTGGCTACTCGATTGATTACTAGACTTGGTTTGCTGATGAACATGTGATTGCATCCAAGTTTTTTCACCCTGGTCTTGCACCACATATTTTGTTTCATCAGCCTCGCGCAACCGTGCTTCTACATCCTTAGCCGCTTGAACATTCTTCAACTCAGAAAGTGGCGTGTTGACTTGTAAATCCCATACATTTGCGCGCCTATTACGAGGGATAACACTCTGCTTCTTCCCTAACGCCGCGCGTCTTTGATCCCCAAGCGTGATCAATCCTCGCTCATATAAATCATGTAACGCTTTACGCACCGTGCGCTCAGAAAGCTCGGTAGCAACCATGATCTTGCGAACACTCGGATACGCACCAGAACCATCATCCTGCGCACGCTCAGCCAAATACAATAACACTGCTTTCTGAGGAGCAGAACCCAAACTCAAACTAAAAACCCAAGAAACAGCCTGAACACTCATCTGACACCATCATTGGAAGATTGTTGATTCGTTAAAGTTTTTCTGTTCAACTTCTTGTATGATGAAAGAATCAACATGGTCATATAGCAGTAGAAACTGGTATAATAAAACATGTGCGAATCTCCTTTCATAATTTTGGTGAATATGAAACTGATTAGCGATCGGGAAATCTTTGTCAGTTGCATATCATGGTTATTTGCACCGCTCAGTTCTTGACAACAGTCGAGAACTGAGCATTTTAATTTTTTAGCGGCAAACTCATTAGGTCACTATTAGAGCTGTGGATTATATCTGGATGTGTTTGTCGTCCTAGAAGGTAATCGGTAGATACATTGAAACAGTCAGCGAGTGTATTGAGTTCGTCAGCAGAAATTCTGATTTTCCCATTAAGTTTTTGAGACATCGTAGCTGGCGCTATTTTCAAATATTTCGCTAAATCAAGCTGTTTCATATTACGCAACGCAGCTTGTGCCTTTATCCTCATGGCAATTTTAGGAAGATGCAAATCTTTTTCGCTCATGGTTAATGTTATATCACTAGAATTAGTCATTTGCAAATTATGTGTTGAAAAATTGAAAAATGACTTTGGTATATGCTAATATTCTTCACATGAGTAAATTTACTAATGGCAAAAAAAGCTTACAGGACATAGTTACTTACAATGTTCGCGTCATGCTTGCGATTAGACAGCGAACACAAAAAGGCCTTGCTGAAGCAATGAAAATTTCTGCTCCAACCTTATCGCAAAAATTTACAGGTAGAACACGCTGGAATATGGACGATATAGAAAAGGCTTCAAGCTATTTCAAAGTGAAGCCTGAAGCCTTGGTTTCTTCGCAACTTGTGGGGCCTCAGGGGCTTGAACCCTGGACCGACGGATTATGAGTCCGCTGCTCTAACCGACTGAGCTAAAGCCCCACGCTAACAAAGTTAGCAACGACTAGATTAGCACATACCCATAAACGTCGCCAACTCAGTGAGTCGAATTTTTGACCTTGCTTAGGATTACTGAGCTTGAAATCCCTATGATTTCAAACTCGGTCAAAACCCCAACAAACAAAAACAAAACCCAACACAAAACCACACCAACCAAAATCTGCCTCCGTCAATAACGACGAAGGCAGACCTCGCTTGCGTTGAAAGCACACCGTGCTTTCAACCTGAGCAAGCTCGACGTTCTGAAGGAGCTTGAAATCCCGATGATTTCAAGCTCGGTCAGAACGTCCAGATGCGAAGTTATCAAGAGCACCAGTTTTGCGCAAAGCCAAATACACAAACCACACAAGCACTCCAGAAAGCAACAATCCACTAATAAGCTCTGTAATCATATGAATCGTAATATAAGTAGGAGCTTTAGCCTGATACTTAGTGAAGCTTAAGAACACACCATACTCAAAAGCCACAAGCAAACCAGAAAGAGCACTTAAAGTCAAATTAAACTTTCGCAAACGGAAAATTAAGAACGGAATCTCCGCAAACACACCCTGCAAAAGTGCGGAAATAAGCGTATCTCGCATATTAAACGGAGTTCCAAGAAGCACCTGTACAAATGCTGCAACAACATTTACATACACTGCAGAACCTGGCTTACGAATAAGCAAAACTGCAAGAGTTCCAGACAAATACCAAACACCATGCGTGATGCTTGCAAAACCAGGAAGAACAGCTGCATTCAAAGTACGAATCAAAGGAATAAACACCAAGCCATAGCCATACAAGATAACGCCAAAAACAGCAGCAAGAGCAGCACCTAATGCGATATCTGCAACACGCCAACGCATGCTTACAACCCTATTAATACTAGAAGCAGCATTACTATCCACTTGATCCGTTACACAATTAGATGATTCTAACCCATTATTATTTGTATTGAAAATATCGCTCATAGGAAATCCTTTTTAAGCTGCTGCGCATTGTAAATTACTGAATTGAATACTTCCTGACCTACGCAGCCTGGGCAGAAGTACCAATGAGAAAGTGTATCACCTCTAAAAAGCACAACATACCTTTTGTGATATTTAATACATTGTCAGATCTTATATCGATTTATAGAAAAAATATATGAAAAACTAATTGCTGCGCAAAATACGAAAAATAGGGTAAGCAGCAAAAATAGAAATACGAACATCAGAAATACAAAAAACGAAAAACGCCGCTGAAAACCCAGCGGCGTTGTAATTTGTACCCCCTAAGAGAGTCGAACTCTTGTTGTCAGATTGAAAGTCTGGTGTCCTAACCGTTAGACGAAGGGGGCTTCGAACCAAACCATATGATATTAACACTCAAAAAAGCAGTACGCAACTCACGGCGTGTTGAGGTTAAGTACAATTGCAAAGCTACGAGAACAGCGGCGGCAGAACATTATTGTGTTATGTAGGTGAAGTCGTGAATCGTGCGACCAGCCTCCAAGCCTTTGCGTTCAAAATTCGTAAGAACTCGACCAGCAAAGCGCTCAGATTCGCTAAAATCTGCGTGTGGAAGAGTTGCAGCGGTGCCAGCTGTACCTTTTCCTACGTGCTCAACTGGAAGACTTACGCTTAATTCGCCAATATTTGCAAAATCTTCGCGAGAATCCATAATCTCATGCACATGCAAAGCATAGTCCTCAATATCTGTAGCAATGCGCCAAACGCCCTCTTTACGCAACGCCTGATGGATTGTAGAGGCAAGCTCTGGTTGCACAATACGACGCTTATGGTGACGCATTTTAGGCCATGGATCCGGGAAGAAAGTCCAAACTTCTTCTAAAACTCCACAGTCGCACGCAGCGAAGAAATCAGGAGCGTTAATTTGCGCAATACGAAGATTAGTCAAACCTTGCTTTCCAGCAAGAAGCATTGTGTGAGCAACGCCTGGATCATAAACTTCAAGCGCTAAAAAGTTAGTTTCCGGCAAACGTTCAGCTGCGGCAACAATGTTTTCGCCTTGCCCGGAACCAATTTCAACAATAAGCGGATTATCATTCCCCCACTTATCACTAATCCAATCATGCGTAATGTTCAAATTTTCGCGCAATCTAAATGAGCCAGGCGCTTCAGTAACGTCTAGCAGGTACTGACTTGCATAACGCTCCTGAGCGTGCTGTAAACGCGCATCTAAGCGCCCAGAACGACGCACAAACGACAATACAGTGCGTTGCTTGGCTTGCATAGTGTTTTCGTTTTCATTTTCAATGCTCATGAGATTACTTTCGTTATTTGGGCTATATGCCTTTAGTTTAAATTCGCATGATTTTAATCATGCTCGTACGCATCGCTTTTATGCTACCAAAAAGTATAAAAAAGCAGCGAAAGTTGTTAAACAAACGCTGCTCAATTAATTCTTTAGCAAATACAATTTTTAGGAGAACAAGTCACGCGCAGTATTGTCGTTCGGAGCATCCTCTACTTTGATATTCACTTGTGCTGGGCTTAGCAAAAATACCCTAGGAGTCACACGCTCAATAGAACCGCGAACACCAAATACAACTCCAGCAGAAAAATCAACAATACGATACGCAACTGATTCAGTTACACCAGTAAGGTTTAAAACCACTGGAACACCGTCACGCAAAGCACGACCTACCATTTGCGCATCATCGTAAGACTTAGGATGAATTGTAGTAATACGACTCATACGACTAGCATTCGCACGAGCAGAACCACCACGCAAATCATTACCATGTTGCGACACAGCAGGAGTTACCGAGCGATCATTATCGAATGACGTTTCTTGAACATCAGATTCAGCATAATCATCATCCTCAGGCACATCTGCCATACCAACGTATGACATCACGTTCTTCATAAAGCCAGCCATGAAGCAACCCTCCTCTCGTTACGCTTAACGCAGAAAATCAGGAATATCTAATTCGTCAGGTTCAGCAGGCTGCTGTACAGGAGCTGCAGAAGGAGAATATTGCTGATTCATTGCAGGCTCAAACATAGAAGGCATAGAAGCAGGTTGTTCTACTTGTGGAGCAGCTTGAGCTTCCTCTTTGAAAGATGACGTAGACTGTGCAGGAGCTACAGGCTTAACATCTGCTTGCATATCAACAAACTGACCAGCTTTAGCTGAGGACTCCTCCGCCTTAGGATGAGCATCAAATCCAGCAGCAATAACCGTAACTCGAACCTCATCGCCGTAAGAATCATCCAAAGAAAGACCCCAAATAATTTGAGCTTCTGGATGAATAGCTTTACGAACAAGTTCAGTTGCAGCAGAAGCTTCCTGAAGCTTCAAATCACTTGGACCTGCGATATTAATCAAAGCACCGTGAGCACCCTCAATGCTTTCTTCCAGCAATGGGGAGCTAATAGCAATTTCAGCTGCCTGAGTTGCACGATCCTCGCCCTTTGCAGCACCAATACCGAACAATGCGGTACCTGCTCCGCGAAGAACAGCTGTAACATCAGAAAAATCAACATGAATGTAAGAATTCATGGTAATTAAATCAGTAATGCCTTGCACACCTGCGAGCAATGCAGTATCTGCAGTCTTAAATGCTTCAATAATTCCAATAGTACGATCAGAAATTTCCAAAAGACGATCATTTGGAATAACAATCAACGCGTCAACTTCTTTGCGAAGATTCTCGATACCAAGTTTTGCAGATGCAGCACGTTGCGGTCCTTCAAAACCGAATGGACGTGTAACAACAGCAATAGTCAAAGCACCTTGCTGATGAGCTGCACGAGCCACAATCGGGCTTGCACCAGTACCCGTACCACCGCCTTCACCGCAGGTAACAAACACCATGTCAGCACCCTTAAGCGCCTCTTCAATGTCTGATTGATGATCCTGCGCAGCCTTAGCACCCTTTTCAGGGTCAGCACCAGCGCCCAAGCCTCGGCTCGAAGCATCAGATAATGAAATCTTTACATCAGCATCAGAACGCAGTAAATCTTTAGCGTCAGTATTAATGGCCACAAACTCTACATTCTGTAGACCCTCGCTGATCATCCGATTGACGGCGTTACCGCCGGCACCACCGACGCCGACTACCTTGATGATGGTTTTGTCGTTGAAATTGTCAGTCTGGGCAATCTCGCTCACCGTTATCTCCTGTCACTCACGCACGTTTACACAATATTTTAGCGCAAAACGCTCGATACTGACGACGTTTTCACAATAAACTGAAAAAATGTCACTGTTTTGATAATACACCGTGCTATATGCAAATATGAGCACAAGGTGATTTTAATAGAACATTATCGAAATAATCAGTGCAAAAAAATGACGAAAGCCCTAGAAAACACTAGTAACTTGCATCCATTGGATCATCACCAAATAACGCCTCTCGCTCTTCGTGACTAGTTGTACGAGAATCTAACCACCCATACGGCAAATGAACTTTTTTAGCAAATCTAACTCGTCCACGCGGCGTGTCTAACACTTTTTCTGGCAAACGAAGAGAACCGTCAAGCATATCGAGATTACGTTGAACATCCTCAATTGACTCGCACTCCATAAACGCTTTACGAGTGCCACCACCAACAGGAAAGCCCTTTAAATACCAAGCGACATGCTTACGCAAGTCGTGAACAGCCATACGCTCGTCACCATCATAAAACTCAACTAAGAGCTTCAAGTGACGCAAAATAACGGAACCAACTTCTGTCAAAGTAGGATTCACACGATTATCGCTACCTTCGCAAGCATTGCGAATATCAGCAAACAACCATGGGCGACCTTGGCATCCTCGACCGATAGCAACGCCAGCGCAACCAGTTTCCTTAAACATTGCGAGCGCATCTTCCGCACCCCAAATATCACCATTGCCAAAAACTGGAATATCGAGTGCTTCTACAAGCTCGCCAATACGCGTCCAGTCTGAATGACCACCATAATATTCTGCAGTTGTACGAGCATGCAAAGTTACAGCAGCGCATCCTTCTTCTTGCGCAATATGACCAGCTTGAATAAAAGTTTCATGATTCTCGTCAATTCCAACGCGGAATTTAGCTGTAACAGGGATTCCTGCTGGTTCGCAAACAGAAACAACGCGATGCAAAATTTCTTGCAACAAATCAGTTTTCCAAGGAAGAGCAGAACCACCGCCGCGTCGCGTCACTTTTGGAACTGGGCAGCCGAAGTTTAAGTCAACGTGATCAGCCATGTTTTCGTCGACAACAATTCGAGCTGCTTGCTCTACAATAGAAGGATTTACACCATAAAGTTGCAAAGAGCGCACTTTTTCGCTAGGAGCAAAACGGCATAAACGCAATGCTTTTGGATTTCGTGCAACTAAAGCTCGAGCTGTAATCATTTCTGCTACGTAAAGCCCGTCCGGACCAAATTCGCGGCAGATTACGCGAAATGGCCAGTTAGTGATCCCAGCCATTGGAGATAAAACAACAGGAGTTGCAATATGAACTTTCCCTAAATCCACTGGTTTTATAGAAAAATTCATATTGCTTTAACTCCGTTCACTGTAATAATAATTTTGCTTATTAATGCTTAAGCACTACTCAAATACGTATTAGTACAATCCGCCAGCAGTCGCGATTTGTACAGGCTTAGACTCGTCTTCGCCAGCTTCTTTAGCAATATCCGTAGCACCGTCGGCTGCACGAGTACCAACGATTTCAACAGGACCTTGCGGATACTTAACGCGCTTTTCGTTAATTCGGCTAGCGACGTAATCTGCAACCTTGTCCAAGGAAACACGCTCTTGTTGCATGGTGTCGCGCTCGCGAATTGTAACAGCATGATCTTCCAAAGTATCGAAGTCGACTGTTACGCACAAAGGAGTACCAATTTCGTCCTCACGACGATAGCGGCGACCAATAGCTCCAGCCTCATCGTAATCGATAACCCAATCATGCTGACGCAAATCTGCAGCCAAATCTTGAGCAACAGCTTGCAATTCTGGCTTCTTGCTCAAAGGCAAAACTGCAGCTTTAACAGGAGCCAAACGAGGATCAAGTCGAAGAACAGTGCGCTTGTCAACTCCGCCCTTAGTGTTTGGAGCTTCGTCAACGTCGTAAGCATCAACCAAGAATGCCATAAGCGAGCGCGTAAGACCAGCCGCAGGCTCAATAACGTAAGGCACATACTTTTCGCCAGTAGCCTGGTTGAAGTAGCTCAAATCCTCGCCGGAATGCTTAGCATGAGCAGACAAATCGTAGTCAGTACGGTTTGCAATACCCTCAAGCTCTCCCCAATCCGAACCTTGGAAGCCAAATTTGTATTCAATATCGACAGTGCGCTTGGAATAATGGCTTAGCTTCTCTTTAGGATGCTCATACATGCGCAAATTCTCTGGCTTTACACCCAAATCAACATACCAATTTACGCGTGTATCAATCCAATACTGATGCCAAGCTTCGTCTGTTCCAGGCTCTACAAAGAACTCCATTTCCATCTGCTCAAACTCGCGAGTGCGGAAGATGAAGTTTCCAGGCGTAATTTCGTTGCGGAAAGACTTACCAATATTCGCAATGCCAAAAGGCGGCTTTTGACGAGCAGAAGTCATGACGTTCTTAAAATCAACGAAAATACCCTGAGCTGTTTCTGGACGCAAATAATGCAAGCTATTTTCGTCTTCAACCGGTCCTAAATGAGTGCGAAGCATCATGTTGAAGTCACGTGGCTCAGTCCAGTTTCCGCGAGTACCACAATCTGGGCAAGCAATGTCTTTTAATCCATTTTCTGGCATCTTGTCGCCATGCTTTTCAGCATAAGACTCTTCCAACTTATCTGCACGATGACGCTTATGGCAATTCAAGCACTCAATCAAAGGATCGTTAAACACGGAAACGTGACCGGAAGCAACCCACACCTGTGAAGGCAGAATAACGGAAGTATCCACTCCAACAACATCTCCACGCGTGGTCACCATGTAGCGCCACCATTCGCGCTTGATATTATCTTTTAACGCAACACCGAGCGGGCCGTAATCCCACGCAGAACGCGTGCCACCGTAAATTTCGCCGGCTGGGAACACAAATCCTCGACGCTTAGCCAAGGAGACGACTTCATCAAGCTTTGAAACAGCCACAATACACCTTTTCGTAAAACTAGAAAATTCGGGTGAAAACGTTGCTATTATAGAAAAACCCTGTGACGCTTGTAAAATTGTTAAAGTAATGCAAATTTATAAGTTTGTTGACGCATTATTTGGCGTTGTCTTGTTTTGCTAGATTTGCATAAGATTACGATTTTAAAGGGATTGTTACTATGAGTGAAAATAATAACGAGAATACAAACGACCACGCGAACGAGCACAGAACTAACACGGTCGCGGCGTTGTGCATTGCTCCAAGCGGAGTCGGAGACGAGTTGAGCGAGTACGTGGCGGATGCTGTACAAGTAATTCGCGATTCTGGATTAAAGAACGAAACTAACGCAATGTTCACGAATATTGAGGGCGAATTTGATGACGTTATGCGCGTTGTGAAAGATGCTACGATGACTTTAGTTAGTAAAGGATACCGTACTGGAGTAATACTAAAATTAGATATTCGCCCTGGTTTTAGCAATCAAATTGACGCAAAAAGTGCGCTTGTAGATAAGATTCTCGACAAACGAAATAAAGAAGAATAAAACTAAAATCAAATAATCTCAAAACTCAAAAAAGTTATAATAAAACAAAAGAAAGCAGGAATTTATGCTGCAACTTACGGCAGTTCAGAAAATATTATCCGATTTAGATGAAACCCAAGCAGAACGAGAAAAACAATACAAATACTTTCATCAACATCCTGAACTGTCAATGAAAGAAGATCATACAGCTCAAACAATTATTGATATTCTTAGCAAAGCTGGGATTGAAACAAAGCGAGTTGGAAAAACAGGCGTTGTGGCAGAGATTAAAAACGGCGAAGGTCCTGTTGTTGTTATGAGAGCGGATATCGATGCGCTTCCAATTAAAGAAAATTCAGGAAAAGATTACACTTCAACAGTTAGCACGCAAGACGAAAATGGCAAAACGGTTGGAGTTTCACACGCTTGCGGTCACGATTTTCATATTTCCAGCCTACTTGGTGCCTTGAAGGCTTTTAATGAACATAAAGATGCTTGGAAAGGAACGTACATTGGCGTTTTTCAGCCTGGAGAAGAAACAGCTCAAGGCGCAAAAGACTTGGTGAAAAATGGCATTACGAGCATGATTGCAAAGCCCGACGTTTACCTTGGTCAGCATGTGTTGGGTGCTATTCCTGCAGGAACAGTCGGTATTCGTCCGGGCGCGTTCTTAACTACTGCAGCTTCGATTCGCGTGCACATTTTTGGTAAAGGTTCGCATGGTTCTATGCCTGAGTTGAGCGTTGACCCGGTGGTTGTTGCTTCATCAATTGTGCTTAAATTGCAGACGATTGTTTCTCGCGAACTTGCAGCTAAAGATTACGCAATTGTTACAGTTGGCGCGCTTAATGCAGGAAGTAAGTCGAATATTATTCCTGATGATGCCGAGCTTTTAATTAACACAAGAACTTATAGCGAAGATACTCAAAAATTTGTGCACAATGCTATTGAACGAATTGTGCGTGGAGAGTGCGAGCTTGCAAGATGTCCTAAAGAACCAGAGTTTACGTATTATGATCGCTATCCGCTTACGAATAATGATCAGAATGCGTCTTTGCGCGTGCGTAAAGCTTTTGATGAATACTTTGGAGAAGATTCTGTAGATATTTCGCGCGCTTCTGCTTCGGAAGATTTTTCTATAGTCGCGAACGCTTTTAAAACTCCTTACGCTTACTGGGGCTTAGGTGGTTTTGCGGATATGCAGAATGCTCCTGGAAATCACAATCCGGCATTCGCCCCAGATTTGCAGCCCACTCTTAATCGCGGATTAGAAGCTGCAGTTGTAGCAGCTTGCGCTTGGCTCGCTAGCGAAAAGTAACAAATCTTAGTGAGATACTAGGCGTTTTTTACGCCACCAAATCTGCGGTCGCGATGCGCATAACGGTCGATTGATCTCCACAGCGCTTCGCGGCCGTAATCTGGGAATAGTTCCGGCACAAAATCAAGTTCCGCATAGGATGCTTGCCAAGGCAAAAAGTTGCTAGTGCGCTGCTCGCCGGAAGTGCGAATCACCAAATCGCAATCTGGAATATCCGGATTATACAAGTGCTCAGCAATCATTTTTTCACTTACGCGATCGCCTTTAATTTTGCCGTCTCGAATTTCTTTCGCAATTTGCGCGCAAGCATCCGCAATTTCCGCACGACCGCCGTAATTTATGCAAAAAACAACGTCAATAGTTTTATTATTTTTGGTGATTTCTTGCGCTTTTTCCAACTCGTCAATAACAGACTTCCACAAACGAGGGCGCCTTCCTGCCCAACGAACTCGCACTCCCCACTCGTTCATTTGTGCAACTCGCCTATGAATAATCTCCCTAGAAAATCCCATTAAAAAGCGCACTTCTTGCGGAGATCGCTTCCAATTTTCGGTAGAAAAAGTGTATAAGCTTAAATAACGAACTCCTGCTTCTATAGCTCCTGCAATAACGTCAAAAACTACCGGTTCTGCAGCTTTATGACCTTCGGTTCGAATCATTCCGCGCTCTTTTGCCCAGCGTCCGTTTCCGTCCATAATCACACCGACATGACGAGGCACTTTGCCCTTAGGAAAATCTGGTATGCGAGAAGGGTCACTAAAAGGAGCCGCTGGAATATCAAGCGACTTATAATCCACGTTTTCAAAAGCCATACTTACGAATGTAACAACCCCATCGAACGAATAGGTCGCTCAAGATAATATTCAGCCCATTGCTGAACGCATCGCATAGTAGAAGAATCAACCGACACTCCGTCAAGAACAGACCAGTTTCCTTGCGCAAGCGCACACAATTGCAAACGCGTCGAATTAGCACAAACTATTGAATCCGGAGTGTGATCACTTGCACACATCATTCCACCTGCGCAAGGCGAAAAATAGCATAAATCTTCATTTTTTCCACATACAACACAAGCCTGTAGTCGCGGAGACCACCCAGCTAATGACAATGCTCGCAATATATACGACACGCCAATAGCATCAGGAGAATGCTTATGCTTAGACAATGAAAGTAAAGCCGCAGTAAGTAGACGATACTGCCCTAGCGTATCTTGATATTCACGCCTGTATTCATCTGTATATTCGTTAGAAACAAGCAAATCCACAACTTCAAGCATGACGTTTGCATACTCATAGGACGTATAATCTGCACAAATTTCACCAGCATAAGCAGCAATAGAAACAGCCTGCGAGACTACATCCAAAGATTTACCTTGTGCAAGAAGCAAATCAACACGCATAAGCGGCTCAAGACGACCACCAAAACGTGATTTAAGCCTACGAACTCCCTTTGCAACAGCACGAACTTTGCCATGCCGCTTAGTAAGAAGCACAACAATCCTATCCGCTTCACCTAAAGGAAAAGTACGAAGCACAACAGCTTCATCGCGATACAATGGCATAAATCAAACTATATCTTTTTTAATAGTTAGATTAATTACGATCGTTATTTTCCGAATCGTCGTCGCCTTGAGAAGAGCTACCGAAATTAGTAGATTCATCAATATGACCAATAATTGGGAATGACAAATCTGGAATATCTAAACTCAATGGCTTACTCGGCTGCAAATTAGAAACATGCAACTCCGGAATATTAAGCGAAGAATGCTGCGAGGAATGCTGTGCAGAATCTTGAGGAGCAAATGATGGAATTGATTCATCAGGAGCAGGAGCCGCAACAGGCTTAGGCGCAGATGAATTATTGCGATTACGAGCTGCAGGAGTGAAAGAAGGAGGTAGCACAGAAGATTCAGAAGAGTTTCGCATTACTGTAGCGCTTTGCAAAAGCTCGTCATTGCTATCAGTATCGTTAAGAACATTAGAAGGCTTACTTGCAGCAGCATGAGGTGTAAATATTGCGCGCTCAGACTTATTTAACGCTTCAAACGAATCATTAGAATCTTGATTAGCATAATCTACAGGAGCAAAAATGCTTTGTTTATCATGATTTGGCACGCTAGGTATTGAGCGAGGTGCAATCTTAGACAATCTATCCGCAGTGTCTTCATCGTCCACAGCATCCTCAACAGGTTTGAATATTGAAGAAGCAGAAGGTGCAGTGGCAGAAGCGGAAGAAGCTGCAGAAGCAGCACTGAAATCAGATGCAGGCTTTATTGAAGGAGCAAATGATGGAACAGGCTCTTCAGAATGGTTATAAGATTCCGTAGATTCTGAAGATTTAGCAGGCTCTTCAGCTTTAGTTACAGGAATAACAGAAGGTGGAACGGAAGGAGGAACAGAAGCAGGAGCAGAATAAGATTCAGATGCTGCTCGAGAGTATGAGGAACTACTATTATCCGCATCAACATACTGTTCTACACGCTCAAAAGATTCCAAGCTGCTAAGCAAACGCACACAAGCGTTTAAATAATAATCAACTTGACGCTCATCATAACCGTGCTTACCGTTTTTTTGCGTAAAAATCACATTAGAAACATAAGCAGAATCAATATCTTGCAATGTTTCTTTGTCTGTCTCCCACTCAAGCTCATGACCAAGCATAAGAGCAATCTTATCTAACGCTTGATCGACCATAATATCCACTTGTTTACGCGCATAAGACGGGTGATGCGAAGAACCACGATCAAAACGATCGCGATAATCTCTTTGAGCATGTTGCAAAAGTTTACGATAAAGCGCTTCTACACGAGCTTTCCATGCAACTCGTCCGCATTGCGCCAATTCTTGCTCAGTGCACTTATCTACTACCGCACGTTCCAAACGCGATAACGCAGCATCAACTTGACCAATAATGTAACCATTACGCTCCAAGTCAAAAGAAACCTCTTGAATATCTTTCTGCGTAAGTCGAGCTTCATCGCTTTCGTACAAAGTGTGAGCACGCTCTAGAAAAGCATTCACCTGTGCGACGTTATATCCTAACTTACGCTTACCCACACGCTCCATTGCTGAAGCATTACGAGCGGTATCAGGTTTCTGAGCCATCGAATATCGACCTCCTGAGCACATGTTCTTATTCAGTATACTGTACGCGATTGTTACGACGCGCGCCACACGTTGCATTCGTACACACCATCATGTATGTTTTTAATTTGTTGCAAACGGGCGATTAGCTCAGCTGGCTAGAGCGCCACCTTTACACGGTGGATGTCGGGGGTTCGAGTCCCTCATCGCCCACTTTCTGCTCTTTATTTGGTTTCTGCTTTATTTGGTTTATAGTTTTATTTCACATTGCAACTTGGCAATTTATCTGTCCCACGACCAGAACCAATAGCTTTTAACGCTTTGTAAGCATCATCCAATGTTTTTACACTTACAACGCGCAAACCTTGTGGCACATGCCCAACAACTTCATTGCAATTATCGTAAGGCGCTAAGAACCAAGTAGCTCCATCTCTTTTAGCTGCAATCATCTTTAAACGAATACCACCAATTGCACCAATTTTTTGCGATTTTTCAATAGTTCCAGTTCCGGCTATCGTCTTACCACCAGTTTCTTGTTCAGGAGTAAGCTTGTCAAGAATTCCTAGAGTGTACATCATTCCGGCAGACGGTCCACCAATATCTTCAATATGTAAACGAACTTTTACATCTTCTTTTTTAATTCCAAGATGCTTAGACGCGTACTGCAACGCAACATTTTGAGCAAGATTTTGCGAATTATCCATCTCGTTCGTGGATTCCTTCTCATACTCGTCAGCGCTCTGCCCTACTGGCACAATAGCTTCACGAGGCAACAAACTTTTATGAGGATTCATCCACGAAATCAATGAATAAAATGTTGAAACCTCATATCCAGGAACACCAGAAACATTGACAGTAATCAACAATAATTTACCAGTATCATGATTTTCTTTTACTCGAGAACCAGACATATCAATCACAGGAGTATTTGATAGGGATCCTAAAACATCCTGCGTTGGACCAGGCTCTTCTACGACGTATGCACTTGGAAGCGACAACGCAAAAATCGCAACAATTACTGTAAAGAATCCTGCAAAATATCGCAAAGAATGCGAAGTAATGTACAAAACTAAAGCATGAGACAGCGAACGCAAGAATCTAAAACACGTACGGAATACACTAGCACCTGTAGAAAAGCGAAACATGCTTGTATCATGGCACAAGCCCTATATAGTTTTGCTTTAAAATATATTTGCACGCAAGTTATAGCGCATAAAACCATATTATCGAGTAGAATATTTGTATTAAGAAATATTTTTATTAAGAAGATGCGCTAAACTCGCATATAAAGACGTGTAAAATACGTATAAATACTTATAAAATACGTACAAATACGTGCAGATACGAAACGTATAAAAATAAAAACTGTAAATTATGCAACACGTGGCACGAGAAGGATACGCTCATGAATGACGATGCAATTCACCAATGGCTCATTGAATGCTTTGGGCCAATACAAGGAGAAGAAGCATGGAAACAACTTGACCAGCTTCCGTTTGAGCTACGCGAACAACTCTTAAATCAGAATCCAGATAAGCTTCCTAAACCAGACGAAGTTCGCGGAATGATGCAAGCTTTTAGTGCAGGCGGCCTTAATAATCCATACGAAATGGAAGCAACACTTGAAGAAGGGCCAATTAATCGCAAGTTAGCGCAATCTATTGCTTTACAGCACGCTAATGGCGATCAAGGAAATGTAAATGCAGACGTAGCAGATGCCACACGAAGAGCTTTAAGCCAAGCGAACTTATGGCTAGATATAACGTGCAATTTCAATCCTGCTCCTGGAACGCCAGAAGTATTGTCTAGAGCTGATTGGGTAGAAAAAACGCTTGAAGCTTGGGTTAAATTCGCTAATCCTGTTGCAAAATCAGTAAATGAAGCACTCACTTCTGTTATTGAAGAGCGATTCCGAGATGTGGATAATGCTGAAGTAAAAGGATTATTTGCAGGAGTTGTGCCGATTCCGTTGCCTGAAGGAATGAATAATCCAGCGCAACTCATGAAACTGCTTGGAAACACTTCGTTTGCTATGCAACTGGGTCAAGCAGCTGGAGCACTTTCACACGAAGTACACGGCAGTTTTGATCAAGGTCTTGCGCTGTTGCAAAATCCTGCAGGCGGATTAATTCCATACAACTGCATTGAGTATGCAAAAGTGTGGGAGTTGGATGTTACAGAAGTCATGAATTATTTGGCTTTGCGAGAAGCTGCACACGCAAGATTATTTGCATCCGTGCCATGGCTTATGCCACGATTTGAAGCACTGATTATTAAGTACGCAAACGGAATAAGTATTGATTTAGAGGCTATGGAAGAACAGCTTCGCGACGTGGAAACAATGAATCCGGAAGCAATTTCAGGAGCTGTTAATTTGCAAAATATTGGCAGCAATGATTCTGAGGAGCAGCGTCAAGCTTTGCACAGTTTGGAAACTTTGCTTGCACTTGTTGAAGGTTGGGTTGATTGCGTTACATGGCAGTCTGGAATGGCTCATATTGTGCACATTGAGCAGTTGCGAGAGATGATGCGTCGCGAGCGAGCTGCAGGAGGACCTGCAGAAGTGACGTTTGAATCGTTACTTGGTTTGCATTTGCGCCCTCGCCGTATGCGCGAGGCATCGCAATTGTGGGAAAAGTTGACTCGCGAGCGCGGTATTGAAGAGCGAGATAGCTTGTGGAGTCATCCAGATTTGTTGCCAACTTTGCCGGAAGCTAGCGAAGTTACGAAGGATGCTGGTAATGAAAGTAAAGCTGGTAACGCAGGTGACGAAGTTACGAAAGAAATCGATGCGGAGGATGCAACGAAAACTGCTGCAAAAAATGCAATAGAAACTCAGTCTAACCAAACTAGCGAAGCAACTGAAAAAACTAGCGAAACTAGCGAAAGTCACGAAAGTGCAGACAGTTACGAAAGTAACAAAAATACTGATAACGCTATCGAAAATAAGCCTATCGAAAAATCTTTTGAAAAATTAACAGAAGACGATTTAGGCACAAATGATTGGGATGCTGAACTTAGCAAGCTTTTGGAAGAGGATGCACGCCAAAAGAAGCAAAACAGCAAAACCGGTAACGAAACTGACGACGAATCCGGCGACGAATCCGGTAACGAAGCTGGCAACGAATCCGGCAATTCCGATAAAACTGATGCTGACGGCGAATAAAACTCTTGTAAAACTCCTGATTCAATAACAATCCAGCTGAATAATCGACATCAACGCTCAAAACGGCATAAACTGTGCAACTGTGTAAAGAAAAGGTCGGTCTCAACCAAAAACGACCAAAACTTTACACGAGCGTAAAATTTATGCCGCGAGATTAAGCCAGAAAGCGGCTAGGCACGCGATTCATGCCAGTTCCACTGTCTTTTCTAGAAGCGTAAGAAAGATGCAAAGTCTTTTCTGCGCGAGTTATTGCAACGTACATAAGTCTGCGCTCTTCTTCCAAAGCACTGTCATCAGTCGTAGAGCCAAAAGGAATAAGCCCTTCAGAGCAGCCAATTACGTAAACATGCGCAAACTCTAAACCTTTAACAGCATGAATAGTTGAAACAGTAACAGTTGAAATATTAGAAGATGCAAAAATGTCAGAAATACCTTGAGAACCGTAGCTTTGCGCATCCTCTAAAACATTTCGCTGCCACCCCACGTCTTTTCTCACGCGATACGGAAGTTTTGCTGCTTTTAACGCTTTACAAACTACTTGCTGTTGAGCATTGGTTCTCGTTAGTATTGCGCACTCCCCAAGATGCGCAACGCCGCTTTTTACAAGTTTTGCAATTTGCTCAACTACACCCAAAGCTTCTTCAACATCGGTTGCAAAAACTTGCTGGCTAACACGAACGCCGCCTTTTGTTGCCGCCTTAACTTTTACGTAATCCTTTTTATGCGCAGAAGCCACAAGCACTCTATTAGCAAGACCTACTATGCGTTCTGTGGAGCGGTAGTCGGTATTCAAACTAATATCTGCTCCAAGAGGAGCAAATTCTTGCGGAAATGAAAGCAAATAGTAACTATTCGCACCTGCAAACGAGTAGATTGTTTGCGCAGGATCGCCCACTACGCAAATATCGCGGTTCTGCCCCATCCATAATCGCAACAATTCGTGCTGTAAAGGAGACACATCCTGATATTCGTCAACTGTGATCCATCCGATTGATTGCTTAATACGGTTTGCAGCTTCCGGAAAATTTCGTAAAATATGGCAGCAAAGTAGAAGAATATCGTTAAAATCGATGCAATTATGCGCATTTTTTTCGGTTTCGTAAGCTTCATATATATCGACAAATTGCTGCGGCTCTAAACCTGCAGGAGGCAAACGGTGCGTAGAAGCGCACACACGCAAGTAATCGTCAGGCGCAATAAGCGAAACTTTCGCCCAATTAATTTCTGCCAAAATATCGCGAGTTTGCAACAAAGTCATATCCGCAAAATCCGGATAACGCTTAAGCGCAGAAGCTATGATTTGCTGAGAATCATTCATAATTGATGGAAATTGTGCTGAACAGACGTCGTTCCACACGCTGCGAATGTGTTGCAAAGCCGCAGAATGAAATGTTGAGACGCATCCAACATTACTTACACCAAGAGCCTCAATACGCGATCTCATTTCCGCAGCTGCTTTTACAGAAAAAGTAACTGCCAAAACTCTTTCAGGATCCCACTTACCAGTAGCGCAAGCATACGCAATTCTGCGCGTAATAGTGCGCGTTTTACCAGCTCCTGCACAAGCTATAATGCGCACTGGCCCTTCTAGTGCGGTAGCAGCTTCGCGTTGCGAATTATCCAACCCGTCTAAAAGTGCTTCTGGAGAAGTCACTTGAGAAGTTTTAGAAGTCACTTGCGAAGGTTCTGGTGAAGAATTCATAATTCTATTGTTGCAGCAATAACAACACTTACGCAACAAGAATAAAAATATGTGTATAACTTACAAAAAATTGGCAAAATTTCGGTGCTTTGTATTACTGTGGGAGTGTGACACAACTCAGTAGATTCAAGTTGGCAGCACTGGCATCTGCAGCCATGCCCGAAGTACAGTTTGCAGGAACGCGCCAAAGTGAGCAAGTTAATGCCACTGATACCGCGGCTGGAATTTCTCACGCCGTTGTGCAAGATATTTCCGGTAAGCTTTACGACGTTTTTATCAGTGCGGATAGTAAAGGTCGCAAGCGTTTGCATGACCGGGCTCGTGCAGCATGGACTCTTGAGCACAGTAAAGATTTGGCAGCTTTGGGATTCGCTTACGACACTATGCTCACGTTTATGCCAGGAAAACGCGAAGATGCTAATAACAACGCTGGAAACGTTGCAAATAATGTAACCGATGGAAATTCTACAGTTGCTGGCACTCAACAATACGTACAACAACAATCTACACAACAGCAATCTATACGAATGTCAAGCATTATTGCCAACAACAACGATGAATACACTGTGCTTATTTGCGAACATCTTGAAGGTAGCGCTCGCGACTTGCGTCTTCTTACTACCGACGATTGCGCAAATGTTGGAACTGCAATCGGCGCTATTCATCGCCTGCGCCCTACTTTCGTAACGCGCGGAAAATACCCTGCTTTTACTACTGGTCAAATTCGCGCACAGTTAACCGGTTGGATTAAAAGACTTCGTCAAGCCGGTCATATTCCAACCGAAATCACTGACAGTTGGTCAAGAGTGTTGGAAACTGAAGGATTGTGGTCATTTGAAACTTGCCCAGTACACGGCGGTTTTATGGATGGCGACATTTTGTTTGCTGGCTCAACAATTACTGCTGTGACAAATTGGCAAAGAATGCAAATTAACGATCCTGCGCGCGATTTGGCTTGGATTTTTGCAAAACTTAACGAGCAGCGCCGAAACGCAGTGCTTTCTGCATACGGTAGAATTATGGGTTCTCGTTTAGATAGTTTGATTATGCTTCGCGCAAACTTGTGGCTGCAAATGGAACAAGTTGGCGATTTTGTTCAAGCTTTGCAACGTGCAGATAACACCAGTATTATGCGTTTTAAGGCTCAAGTTGAGCGTTTAGCGCACGAGCTTAGTCGTATTAGCAATGCACAAACTGCTAAAACTGGTCGTGCTGCAGGAAATCCCGCCTCGACTATTACAGTTGGAACACTTCTTGAAAATGACAATACGCAAAGTCGCCAAATTTCTAAGAATAATTCTACTGAAAACCAACTAAACACTGGAAATAGCGACGAAACTCATGAGCGAGACATTACTTCAGAAAGAAATACTGAATTAAATAACACTCAAGACGAGACTTACGATAGCAACAAAACTATAAGCGACGATACTCATGAGCGCAAAGTTCAATATGCTGGCACACACGCAGCTAACGCTGAGGAGGCTGAAAAAGCAGCACAACTCGCTGACGACACAGCAACTCAAGTAATTACTCATGTAAAAACTCAAACAGTACACGAAACCGCAGAAACTATTGTGCAAACTGCAATGAGTAAATCTGCCGATAGCAATGCTAGTGCTGAGCATGAAAACGTTAGTAACGCTGGTAGCAATGAGGAAACCAAGGACGCCAAGAACAACAATGATTCTGAGGTTAAGGATGAAGTTATAGTTGAGCGTGACAGTAAGGTTGATAGCGCAAACGAGACTTCTTCGGACTCAAAACTTTCTGAAGATACAGAAAGAAATACGCAAAAAAATGACGATAAACCAGAAACCGTAATCATCCCTCTGCTAGAGCGTGAAGAACGAGCAATGCGCGACGCACAAGCAGACTTAGACTAAGATAAATAAAATACTAAATACTAATTAAAACGATAAATAGCGTAAAAAGCAAAAGGAGTATGTATGCGAGTTGTTTTAGGAGTAAAAAACGTTTCTGATTCCATCGATTTTGAAACCAACCAAAGCGCAGAAGAAGTGCGCAAAGTGATTAACGATTCCAAAGATATGCTTGAGTTTACGGACGTAAATGGGCGCACTATTATGGTCTCAGCTTCGTCGCTGTCTTACGCGCTCATCGGCGATACACCAAAGCATTCAGTAGGTTTCGGAGCACTCAACTAAAATAACGAACTCTAGCCAAACCTTCTGAAGCTTTGCAGTATTGCTCTGCAGAAGCTAATTACTTATTGCTTAGTGAGCACTAGCATCTGTGCTACCGCATACGCTACTCCGGATGTACCTACAACGCACACAACATAGCCTATTGCGCGGCTCTAGTTGCATGGGATGTTCGCGTGGGTAGAGATTTGAGATTTTTCGCACTGAGCGCGGCGAACGTCAGAGCCTCAGGCTGCTGATTCGCCAAGCGAAGAAGAAAAATCGAAAAATCTCTGCGATAGACACGGTTATTAACGATTAAACACGCAGAGTTTGGGGGATTTCTTTACGAGCGCTAAAAGAGGACTGAGAAGCTACATTCTTTAAAGAAAGGCGAACACAATAAGCACTTTTAGCAGCCAGAGCGCACGAAGGACGGGACGCGCGAGGAAAGAAATCCCCCAAAACTCGCGCCACATTAAACAAATAGTAAATAAGGAATTTAGAGCTTATAGCCGCGCAAGAGTATTTCCGATACTACTTCGCGGCTTGTTGTTTCTTCGCCCAAACGATTTGGCTTACCGTAGCCATGCCAATCCGAGCCGCCCGTCACAAGCAAATCGCACTTACTCGCTAAAGAAAGCAGTCTTTCACGCTGTGCTTTAGAATTTCCGCGATGATACACTTCTAAACCGTCAAGACCAGCTTTAGCAAACGATATAATTTGATTATCCGAAAGAAGCACGCGGTTACGCGTAGGGTCGGCAGGATGCGCAATAACAACAACCCCTCCAGCATCTTTAACAGCCTCAATAACTTCACGAACATTTGGAGAAGGAGTTGGTATATAGTACGGGCTGCACGGAGAAATAGGCCCAGCAAAAGCTTCAGAACGCGTTTTATACACGCCAGCTTTTACTAAAGCATCAGCGATATGCGGCCGCCCGATCGTAGTTAAGTCACCGAGCTTCGCTTGAGCCAAAACGTCATTCCAAGTAATTGGAAAATCGCGCGACATACATTCAACCATACGCTTTGTGCGATCAAAACGACGCTTCCTAGTAAGCTCAAACATGCTCACAATCATGCTATTTTTCGGATTGTACTGGTATGCGAGCATGTGCACAAACACGCCTGAGTCTTGCGCAGTAATCTCCGAACCAAATAATACTGGCATATTCGAAGCTTTAGCAGCCTCTTGAAAATCATGCCATCCTGCAGTTGTGTCGTGATCAGTAATAGCAACACCTTGCAAACCAACGATTTTAGCTTGCGTAATTAAATCTTCTGGAGTTGCAGTACCGTCTGAATAAACAGTATGACAGTGCAAATCCCAGCGTTCGCGCGCAAAACTCATCATGCTGGAGTTGCTATCGCTAGCATGATTTGATGCTTCACGTTGGTTGTTGCTTATTGCGGTCATATAATCATCGTAAACTGTGCCATGTAACGAGAAATGAATATGCACACATAATTATTTGCTATTATTTATTATTATTCACATCATTCGCAATTAGTAACTTTTAGGAGCAGCAATGAAGCAAACTGACGCCGCTAAAGAAAACTATGAAACAACACTTAGCGGATGGAGGCACTCTGCAGCATGGACGTATGGCATTATGCTATTTTTCTCTGCAGTAGCACTCGTAACTTCGCTTATACTTTCTGCTGAAACCCTTGCTTTAGCGCGCGCACCTAAAAAACTGCTCAGCTGCGATTTTAACAGCGTTGTGTCCTGCTCTAGAGTTGCACAAACTTGGCAGGCAGAAATTGTGAAATTTGGCGAATTAAGCTTCCCAAACGCATTCTTTGGAATTGCTGCAGAAAGCGTATTCGTAACGCTCGCAGTTATTGGAATGATTCGCGTACGCGTGCCGCGATGGTTCGCAATCTGCACTTGGCTTGGTGGGTTATGCGCTCTTGTCTATGCTTACTGGCTGTTTTCGCAATCTATGTTCGTAATTCACGCGTTGTGCCCGTGGTGCATTGTGCTTATGTTCTCCACAACAATGCAATTTATATCTTTGACTCACGCAAGCGTAAGTTCGCAAAAGTTGCTTGTTAAGCGTTTTAGCTTGGTTGAAAGCTATTACCGTTTGCGATACGACTTGCTAATAGATGTGCTTTGGGTTGCGGCATTGCTTACTTTGATTTTGTGCCAATATTCTAAAGTATTTTTTGGCTGAATAAGAGCGATTTTTAACGCAAAATCTTAACGCAAGTCTTTCAGCACAAGCTCTTCGCAAGTTGCTGCATGCGCAAGCTTGTATCCGAATTAGTAAGAGTTATGCTGCCTTCTTGAGAATCGCTTGCAAGCTCATTATTAAGTTCCAATATTTTGCGCAAATGATTAATAGTTCCTTCGTTGCCGTCAACAATATTCGTGCGCGCAGGCAAAAACTCGCGGAAATAATCCCTATAAAACACAAAATGAGTGCAGCCCAGCACAACCGAATCGATACTGTCTAAATCATACTCGTCGAAATACTTGTGAAGAGCAGCAAAAACTACATCACGATTATTAAGCTCCCCACGCTCAACAATACGCACTAAATCAGGACAAGGCTGCGAAAAAATCGTGTTATTTTGCGAAAAACGTTGCAGCAAATCCGCAAACTTGCGCTCGCGAAGAGTAAGCGGAGTTGCAGCTACGATTACGCGCTGAGGCTCACCTTTACCTAAATCACAAGCTAATTTAAGCGCCGGCTCCATACCTATGATAGGTATATTGTAATGCGCGCGCAAATCGTTCACAGCTGCGGAAGTGGCAGTATTACAAGCAATTACAACAGCTTTTACATTTAAACGAACAAAATGCTCGACGATTGCAAAGCTTAACTTTTTAACTTCTTCAGGCGTTTTAATGCCGTATGGCGCGTTTGCAGAGTCGCCGAAATAAATAATTCGCTCATGCGGCAGAGCAGCATGCAACTGACGAGCCACGGAAATGCCTCCAAGCCCAGAATCAAAAACGCCAATTGCTGCCGACGATGCCATAAACTACCTCCTAAAAACGCTTACTATCGTAATGGCGAGTGTCAACATACTAGGAAAACATACTACGAAATATATTGAACGCTGCCATTTCTAATTATGGCAACTTCGCTAGCAACTTCTTGCACAACGCCAACATCATGAGTAATAAACAAGCATGCGTAACGGTATTTTTGTTGCAAATCATGCAATAAGTTAAGTACACAACGTTGCACTGTTACGTCAAGCGCAGAAGTTGGCTCATCCACAATAAGCAGAGAAGGCTGCAAAATCAACGCTCGCGCAATACCTACGCGCTGTCTTTGACCTCCGGAAAGCTCGTGAGGAAAACGGCTTGCGAATTCAACTGGCAGTTGTACTTGATTAAGCATTTCTTCAACGCGCTCTAAACGCTCATTGGCATCAAGATTCGTGTGTAAAAGTAATGGTTCTGCAATACTCCAGCCAATGGTTTTACGCGGATTTAGTGCGGAACCTGAATCTTGAAAAACGTATCCAATTCGCGATAATGCTTGGCGGCGAGCTTTATTGTTTAATCTGTTTAAGTTTTCTCCATTAAGTAGCACTAATCCTGAATTTGGTTTGATTTGCCCAGAAATAAGCTTTGCAATAGTGGTTTTCCCAGCTCCAGACTCCCCGACTAAAGCTAGTGTAGAGCCAGAGTTAATGCGCAAGTTTGCATTAGCGAGAGCAAGCTTATTTGAATTTTTGCTAAAACGAGCATGCGAATACTTCACACTTACGCCTTGAACTTCAACTACTGGAGATTCAGATCCTGGAGATTCAGAAATATTCTTAGCAATATTCTTAGCAATTGCTTTTGCTACTTCTTCTATACTTTCATAAGAATCACCACTTGAAGCATATTGCATATCAAATTTAGGAACAGAATCTAGCAAAGTGCGCGTATATTCGTGCTTAGGATTCGCAAAAATATGCTGAACTTCGCCAGATTCCACAATATTCCCGCCTTGCATTACATACATTTCATCTGCGAGCGCGCGCACAACACTCATATCGTGCGTAATAATTAATACAGCAAGCTGTAATTTCTCCGACAAATTACGTATAAGACGTAAAATATCTCGTTGCGTGGTGATGTCGAGTGCTGTTGTAGGCTCGTCTGCAATCAAAACTTGTGGACGATTTATTAAAGCCATAGCAATCATCGCACGCTGGAGTTGGCCGCCAGAAAGCTCATGCGGATAAGAACGATACACGCGCTCAGCATCACTCAACTCAACCTCGAGAAGCTGCGAAATCACACGCTTCTTACGCTCTCTTTGGCTAAGCTTTCCTGCTTTTTCAGGATGATATATTAGCGCTTCTTCTATTTGCTTGCCAATTGTTTTCACAGGATTAAACGCACTGGACGGCTCCTGAAAAATCATGCCAATCATACCACCGCGAATATGCTCATAAGAGGCATCTTCGCTAAGCAAATTTATAAAAGATTCGTTAGCATCCGAAGCGTTAAGAAGTGCCGCATTCCCTTCAACACGCGCATTATTATCGAGCAATCCCATAAGAGCCAGCGCAGTAAGTGACTTTCCAGAACCGGACTCGCCTACTAACGCAGAAACCATTCCAGCACGCAATCGCATAGAAACATTGCGTGTAATTTGCCTACCGTCAATCGAAACCGACAAATCTTCAACACTTATAACAATTCTTTTACGCGCATCCAAATCTTTATTATCCAAAGCTTGCGCATCCAAATTCGTCATCTTCAATCACCTATTCAAAGACACAGCTGCATAATTAGGGTAAGCAGGAAAACTTCCGATGTAGAAATTCTCAACACCGCTTCCATGAATAAACGTATTATGCGAGTAAATAAGCGGAACAACAGGAGAATCTTCCATAATAGCGTGATCCGCCTTTTGCCACAGTTTATGAGCCGAATTCTCGTCAACAGTTTGCACAGCTTCGCGAATTAAAGCATCTACTTTAGGATTCGAATAACGAGAAATATTCCAGTTACCGCCGCCAATTTGCGAAGAATCAAAAAGCGGTCCCAAATTCGCAAAAGCAGAAGGAAAATCAGGCTGCCACGAAGCCAAAGCCAAATCGTAATCTCCGGAATTTGACGTAATTGCATCCGTAAAGTTTACTGCGTCAACAGTTTTAATCGTCACTTTAATACCAGCTCGCTTTAAACTTGATTGCACAGAAGATGCCACTTGCGTTTGATCCGGACGAGCAATCAGAATCAACTTAATATCGGTTTTACCTGATTTTTTCAACAGTTGTTTAGCTTTCTCAACGTTCCCTCGAGGATCTTCAGAATACAAATTAAACTGCTTTCGACCAGAAATACCAGGCGTAATAAGCGTAGTAGCAAAACCTCCAGCAATTTCGCCGCCCTTCGCAGTTCGATACGACTGCTTATCAACAGCATACTGAATCGCTTTTCGAATATTGATATCCGTTATTCTGCGCGTATTCATAGCCAAATATTCAAGAGCACCATCACTACTAGTAGTTAGCAACTTGCGAGATTGAGGATGCGCTTGAGCTTGTGCAAGCTGAGCAGGCGGCACAAAATCAGCCAAAAATGCGGCTTTTGTATCCGTATTTCCTTGAATCATAGACTGAGCTGAAACAGTAGTGTCTGAACCAAGTTTCCACACAATTTCATCTGCAGAAGCTGTGCGAGTACTGTCAAGCTTGGAATCCCAATACTTATTGCGTTGCATTACAACTTGCTTTCCAACTTCGTTCTGCACAATCCTGTATGGTCCTGAAGATTTCGGCCTTTTACTATATATCTGAGCATCGCCTGAACTAGTTGGAACTGGCACAAATGCAGCCAAAGATGTCACCCACGGCCAATCTGCAAAAGGTGCTTTCAAATGGAAAATAATCGTTTGATTATCTGGAGTTTCAATCGAATCAAGCGACTTTCCGTCGAATGGTCCTCTATAGTTTTCAGCTCCAACAAGAAGAGTTTTGTGATATCCAAAACCACCGCTTAACGAATCTGCAAACGAGCGCTCAATACCAAATTTAATATCGTGCGAAGTGATTTCGGTTCCATCTTCATACTTAACACCCTTTTTAAGAGTGTATTTCCAAGTTTTTCCGCCGTCACTTGTTGTGCCAGTATCCGTTGCCAAATCTGGAACTACGCGCGTTTGCTCGCTTGAATCCGGACTTACTTTCCACGTAGTAAGTGCGCGGAAGATGAAATTATTTGACGTAATTGGCAAACCCTGACTGCGCGCTGGATCGAAATTCATATTCGTATTTGACGTAAATATTGTAAAAGTTCCGCCTTTTTTAGGATTAGAATTTAGCACGGAAGTGTTCGTAATACTGGTTTTCCCAGAGTTGTAATTTGTGCAAGCTGAAAGCGAAAGTAGTGAAATTGTAAGTAGTGAAAAAGCTGCTGTTGAAGCAAGAATTTTCTTTGAAGCCGTATTATTTTTGAAAATGAACATAATAATCCCCTTATTTCTTTAATCTTTTCTATTTAAAATTTAATTCTTTAAAACTCGCGCATAAGCTATTTAACATTTTTGAACTTGAGAAAAAGTGAGCGAGCTGACACGAGCAGCATCAAGCAAACGCAAGCGCTTAGTCCTCGCCCACTAACAATTTCACTCGAAAGGCACTAACAGACTGCGGCACGAGGATCGATGAAACGATAACAGATGTCAACAATAAGATTCGCAACAATCACAAGCGCAGCCGCAAAAAGCGTCACACCAACCAGCACTTGCAAATCAAGATTTTTAACAGAATCAAGAAGTAGCGAACCCAAACCTTGCATAGAGAAAACTCTCTCAGTAATCACAGCACCGCCAAGCAAACCGCCTAGATCCAAGCCAAACATTGTTAGCACAGGAAGCATTACGTTAGGCAGAGCGTGACGAGTTATAACTTTCGTTCGCGGCATACCCTTAGCCAAGGCAGTGCGCATATAATCCTGTTGCAACTCGTCAAGCATATGAGCACGAGTAAGTCGCGTATAATAAGCAGCGTTAAGAAGTGCCAAAACAATCCACGGAAGTAGCAAATGCTGCAGCCAACCTAAAGGATCATCCGAAAAATTCACATAACCGCCTGTAGGGAAAATTGGCAGATATACTGCAAAAGCAAGTATTGCAAGCATACCAATCAGGTAAGCAGGGGACGAAATCCCCACTGAAGAAAGCGCTCTAAATGCACGATCAAAAAGCGATCCTTCTTTAGAAGCAGAAATCACTCCGGTTACTACACCAATAATTACCCAAAGTAATGCAGCGCCAATCGCCAAAGAAGCTGTCACAGCAAAACGGCTCATAATAAGATCTGTGACTGGTTCGTTAAGCGTGAAGGACCAGCCTAAGCATGGAGACGAGCAGATAATTGCGTCACCAGCGGCTGAAATTCCTGAGGATGCAGAATTAGTTCCAAATTCTCGTCCAAAAAATATCCCACGAATATAGTTTCCAAGCTGCTCATACCACGGCGCGTCCGTGCCCATAAATGCGGAAACTCGAGCCAAACGCTCAGGAGTGCACGGCTTTCCGCAAGCTAGTTGCGCAGGATTCGCTGGGAGCATAAAGAAAATAAGGAATAATACAACTGCAATCAGTGTTAAAACAAGTACCGCGCTTGCTGAACGCTTTATTAAAAACGTAAGAAAATCTACGGTTTTGCTAATAATTCGCGGGTTTTTTGCGGATTCATTATTGCTGTTATTACCAATATTTTGTTGCATATTTTTCTTCTGCGTATTATTTACATTCTGCTTATTGCTGATATTTTTCGTACTGCTATTACTATTTTTTGTATCGCTATTACTAATATTTTCCTTATATCTCATGCCGTCGCCGCCTTTTTAGCGCGAGGCTGAAGAGCACTGGCCAAACCGTCACCAACAAGATTAAAACCGAAAGTTAGCAAGAACAGTGCAGTTCCAGGGAAAAGTAAATACCATGGGTCAACTAAAACCCACTGCACAGCTTCCGCAATAGCGCGACCCCACGAAGGCGAAGGCGGATTCATACCAACGCCAAGGAAAGACAACGCAGCTTCAGCTCCAATTCGTCCAGGAATAAGGAACGTTACATTCACAAGCAACAACGGCATCATATTTGGCATTATTTGTTCACGAAGAACATGCCACGTACCGGCTCCCATTACGCGAGATGCAACTGCAAAATTGCGAGATTTAAGCGTAAGAGTTTGAGCGCGAACTAAACGCGCAATACTTGGCCAACCAAAAAATCCTAAAACAAGTATTAGTAGAAGCGGACGCGGAAAATCTTGCGGCACAACAGCAGACAAAGCAATCGCAAAAATCAGGAACGGGAAACCGAAGAACACGTCCATTGTGCGCGAAAGCAAAGCATCTGCAAAACCACTGAAATACCCTGCAATCATGCCGATTACGATGCCAAGAAATAGCGATATTATGGTAGAAGCGACGCCAATTCCAAGAGATACGCGCGCGCCATGAGCCACAATTGCAAAAATATCAAGACCACGAAGTGGCGTAAGACCAAACCAATGCTGGAAATTAATGCCACCAAAACCTGTTGGAACAGAATTAAAATCTAAATATTCTGGATGCTCATCATAAGGATTATTGCCAGTGATTGCAGTAAAAGCATCGGCAAAAATTGCCAAAATCACAAAAATTGCAATAATTATACTTCCGATAATAATGCCAGAATTATTTCCAGTAGGAACGGTGACGCTAGATGAATCACGCTTATAGCGTGAACGAAATACACCGACCCTTCTCATCTTTACTCATTTCGTCACCTGCACTTTCTTTTTGAATATCATGCAATATAAATTAACGCAAAACACAAATCGAGTAAAAATTTGTATTGTTGTCTTATCGACACTATAGGAACCCATAGAAAACGGGGTGTCACATTGACTCGCTTTTCGATTAAGCGTAGCGCGAAAAGAGACCCAATGCGGTAGCACCGACTCAATGCTGAAAGCACAGTGTGCTTTCAGCGTCGGCGCGCACTCGATTACGCTTTCTTTATTCTCTTAAGAAAGCGTAATCTGACGACCAACAATCCAAAAAATGTTAATTAACTGCTCTTGCTTGAAGCTGCATTGTGCGCTTCAAGCAAGCTCAATGCGGTAGCGCTTGCTTCTATAAATAGCCTTTAACCACAATGCGTAAAAAAATCTAGGAAAGCCGACTTAAAGCATTTACGATACTTAATACAAAACAACAATCATTAAAAATAGTTTCAATTGATGCTATTTTACGTTAAAATAGACGATAGAAGGTGAGTATGAATTTTGAGTACGATCCTGCAAAGAGCTTAAAAAATTTAGCTAAACATGGTATCAGTTTCAAAAAAGCTCAAATACTTTGGAATAATGAAATAACTGAAATCAAATCCAAAAATTCAGGCAATGATGACTCTCGCTACTTAGTTTTTGGAAAGATAGACAGCAAACATTGGACTGCAGTAATAACAAAAAGAAATAATCGAATTCGTATTATTTCTGTAAGAAGATCACGAAAGAAGGAGGAACAATATTATGAAAAACACCACAAAAAGTAAAGAGATAAGCGGAAAAGAAATTGATAGAAAATTCGATAACGGCGAAGACGTACTTGAGTACTTTGATTTGGAGCATCCAATTATAGAGAACCACTCGAACGAACAAAAGCACGTCACTTTTATTATGCCTGGATGGATATTGAGAATAATGAAATTCTTTAGAGTAGCTACAACACGGTAGTCAAATAAAACTAGAAGTAAAACAAAACGTGCCGACGTATTGAAATACACCGGCACGTTTTGTTTAGTTAATTAGCTGTTAGTTGTGTTTTACGCACGCTTAAGAGTTACGCTAAGCTCAGTTGCGCTAGAATCAGCCTCAACAACCTCGAAGCTCGTAGCCAAAGTCTCCTCCGCAATCAAATCGCGGAACTGCTCAACTTTAACAACGTCCGAAGCTGGCACGCTCAAAGTCAAAGCGATTCGGTCACTAATATCCAAACCGTTCTCCTTACGGGCATCCTGAACAGCGCGAATAGCGTCGCGAGCGTAACCTTCAGCAAGCAAATCGCTAGTCAAAGCAGTGTCGAGCATAACGAAACCGCCAGTTGGCATTGCAGCAGAAGCAGTATTCGCAGCCGCTTGAGCATCCGAAGACTCAACGCGATTTACAAGCTCATACTCGCCCTCAACAAGCGCAACTTCGCCGTTTGGAGTCTGAACAACAGGAGCGCCAGACTCGTCAACTCGCCAATCGCCACTCTTAGAAGACTTAATAGCAAACTGCACCTGCTTACCCAAACGAGGACCAGCCGCGCGCGCATTCACCTTAAGCTCGTGAACAATCTTCAAACCGTGGTTGCTTGCGTCTTCCAAAGTGCAGAATGTAACATTCTTCACGTTAAGCTCGCGCTCAAGAACCTGCTCGTAAGGCTCAACAGCAGCAGTATTTTCTGCAACAACCGTCAAGTTTGCCAATGGCTGGCGTACGCGCAACTGTTCCGCCTTACGCAACGAAAGCGCAGAAGACACAACCTCGCGAACCTTATCCATAGCAGCAACCAAAGCATCGTCATGAGCAAGAACAGCACCAAGCTCAGTGACTGTTCCAGCCTTAGGGTTCTTCTCACCGTCTGAAAGAGTTTCAGGCTCCACCAAATAAGGCCAATCAGCCAAATGCACGGATTCGCCACCGGTAAGACCGCGCCAAACAGCCTCAGCTTCCATAGGAGCAAGAGGAGCAATCGTGCGCATGAACACTTCCAACACAGTGTAAAGCGTGTTGAAAGCAGTCTCGTCTTCATTCCAGAAGCGGTCACGACTGCCGCGAATATACCAATTCGTAAGCACGTCAATAAAATCGCCAACTGCTGCGCAAGCATCGCTAATCGCAAACGCGTTCAAGCACTTTTCTACGCGCTCAACAAGCAAACGCGTGCGAGCAAGCAAATAACGATCCATGTTGCAAAGTCCTGCAACCTCATCCGCGCGAAGGCGACGAGCGTCATAACCCTTACCACCGTTTGCAGCATTCGCATACAAAGTGAAGAAGTAGTACGAGCTCCAAACTGGAAGCATAACCTGACGAACCGTATCCCTAATGCCGTCTGCAGTCACAATCAAATTGCCACCGCGCAAAATTGGCGAAGACATGAGGAACCAGCGCATTGCGTCCGAGCCGTACTCGTTGAAAACGCCGTTCACATCCGGGTAATTGCGCAAATGCTTACTCATCTTCTGGCCGTCGGAACCAAGCACGATGCCGTGGCAAATCACGTTCTTATAAGCTGGGCGGTCGAATAGAGCCGTAGCCATAATGTGAAGCGTGTAGAACCAGCCACGAGTCTGACCAATATATTCAACGATGTAGTCGCATGGGAAGTGCTCTTCGAAGAATTCCTTATTTTCAAACGGATAATGGAACTGCGCGAAAGGCATGGAACCAGACTCAAACCAGCAGTCGAGAACATCCGTAATACGATGCATTTGCGACTTTCCAGTAGGATCGTCTGGATTTGGACGAGTAAGGCGATCAATATACGGGCGGTGCATATTCACATTGCCGTCGTCATCGCGCGGATAGTCGCCAAAATCAGCCTTAAGCTCTTCCAAAGAACCGTACACGTCTACGCGAGGATACTTTGGATCGTCACTCACCCACACTGGAATTGGCGAACCCCAGAAGCGGTTACGGCTAATCGACCAGTCGCGCGCGTTAGAAAGCCACTTACCAAACTGACCGTCCTTAACGTTTCCAGGAATCCAATTAATCTCCTGATTAAGCTCAAGCAAGCGCTTCTTAATCTTCGTAACAGACACAAACCAGCTAGAAACAGGCTTATAAATAAGCGGAGTTGCACAACGCCAGCAATGAGGATAGCTGTGCACGTAGCTTTTTTCTTGGAATAGCAACGCGCGCTGATCTTCCGGCATTTGAGCAAGCGGACCGTCTCCTGCACGCAAGTTACGCAAAATTGGCAAGTTCGCGTCGAAAACGTACAAGCCTTCGTAATCTGGGCAGTCGCTTGTAAACTTGCAGCCTGCGTCGAGCACGTCAACGCTGCGAATTTCGTGCGCGTTAAGCGTGTTCATATCGTCCTCGCCGTAAGGAGCCTGGTGAACGAGACCAGTACCTTCAGCGGTGTCAACATAATCTGCAGTGAAAATCGTAAAAGCGTTAGGACCAGGAGTGCCACCCTCGGAAAGCGCGGAATCGCTTGCAAAGTATGGGAACACTGGGTAGTAGCGCCAACCAGCCATCTCAGCGCCCTTAAGTTCGCGCACAACTTCGTAATTTTCGCCAAGTTCCTTAGTGTAGGAGCCAAGCAAAGGCTTACCGATGTAGAACTTTTTACCTGCGAACTTGCCTTCAGTTGGGCGAACTTCCACGTAGTCGATGTCTGCGCCAACTACGATTGCGAAGTTGGTTGGCACAGTCCAAGGAGTAGTGGTCCAGAAGACTGCGTAAGCGTCGGCTTCGTCGCGAAGCTTAACGGCCACGGAAACGGTAGTATCTTGACGATTCTGGTAAACGTCCGCATCCATGCGAAGCTCGTGGGCGGAAAGCGGAGTCTGGTCCTTCGGGCAGTACGGAAGCACGCGGTAACCCTTGTAAGCCAAGCCCTTATCATAAAGCTGCTTAAAAGCCCACATTACGGATTCCATGTATGGAATGTTCAGCGTTTTGTAACCGCGCTCGAAATCAACCCAGCGAGCCTGACGATGCACGTAGTTTTGCCACTCGTTTGTGTACTTCAAAACGCTGGCACGGCAAGCATCGTTAAACTTTGCGATGCCCATTTTTTCGATTTGCTCAACCGACTCGATGCCGAGTTCCTTCTGCGCTTCCAACTCTGCAGGAAGACCGTGAGTATCCCAACCAAAAACGCGGTTTACTTTGCGACCGCGCATAGTCTGATAGCGCGGAACGACGTCTTTTGCGTAGCCTGTGAGCAGGTGGCCGTAGTGAGGAAGACCGTTTGCGAATGGAGGTCCGTCGAAGAACACGAACTCGTTTTGACTACCCTTGCCGGACGGACGGTATTCGATTGACTTGCGGAAAGTGTTGTTTGCATCCCAGTATTGGAGAACTGATTCTTCAAGCTTTGGGAAGGAAGGATTTGGTGCAACTTGCGCGCCGGAGTTTTCTTGCGTTGATGCTGAAACACTTACCTTTGGGTATACGTGATTTGCGGACGTATTTTCGGACGCGTTTGCTGCTGGATTAGTGGATTCGCTCACTGTGCTCTCCTCGCTCAACAGGGTGAATATTTCCCTGCGAGGACGACAGTTACTGCCGCGGTACCACCTCGCTTGCTATAAGATGATTACGTAACGTGTATCGCAATGCATAACGCAAGTGCGTAACACAAATATGCAACGCAATCGAACTATTCCCATAGCCTCTCGTGTTTGGCTGTGCGGGCCAACCCCGTCGGTTCTAATAAGCGAAAACCTTACGAATCCTCGCCGTTCTTCCGAAAACTCCCCGCCGATAACGGATCATCGCTTAAGTTAGAAATAATCTAACACTATCCCCTAACATTAGGAATAATTTCGCGACTCGCGAATAATTTTCATGACATTTTCATGACATATTATCCAAAAATGCCTTAGCTTCATTAGCATTGCTAAAAGCAATGCCATCGTCAGAAATTTTGCCATTCATAATTTGATTAGCGTGATTCATAGCCTTAAGCGTTGCCTCGTTTGGAACAGACAAGTTACTATTCAAGATAATATTTTCTTTAATTTTATTTTTCCAATCATAAAATTCATCAATACTAGACATTCCAATGCATTCAATAACATTTTTAGAGCAATTTGGAACTTTATCGCAAAGCGCAACAAGTAATTTTTCAATCTTCTCTAAAAACTCTAGATAATAGCTAGTTTCTAATAATATGTCGAAATCTTTAATAAGCTGAAAGACTGTTGCATTATCACTATGCGGTCTAGCACAATACAAACGTTCATCATGCGCACAAATATTTCTGAACTCTTTAATTCTTCTATAAATAGAATCAATTTTTATTGACGTAATATCTTTTTGAGAACAGTGTGAAGAATTATAAAGTTCAGTATATTTTTTAGCAACCAAACCTCTAACGCATTTAGTTTGCGCTTTGTAAAACCAGAACATCTGTCCGAAAGTCAAATCATTAGATAAAACCCATAATGGAACTTGCCCATCGTGATTATTGATACAATGTCGTATGTACTCTTTTCCTATATTTAATTTTTGATTATTTGACTTATTATTTTCTATAATTCGATTAAATGCTTTAATTAAACCACCTGATTCCTTTGGATCTTCATAGTTAGTTTCATTAAGGTAAGCATTAACTTCATTACCGTGCATTTGGCTAAAGCAATATGAACATGATGACCTTAACAATGCTTCTGCTCTAGTTGTAGCTGCAAAGATAACACTGCGAAGTTCACGATCAAATTTAAAAAGATAATAAATGTGTTCAAACTTTGTTCCTTGAACATATTTATTCGAATTTTTTGACTCAAGAAATGGATTTTTATATCCATTTACAACGCTATAGTAACCTTCTCTTTCAAGTATTTCCATAGCTTTAATCTCATCAGGAAACACTACTCCTCTAGACTTAAGTAATTCTATTTGTTGTCTGATAGTAGTAAAAGGTTTATAAATCACCATCATCCCCACCAATCCCCCGCTATTAGATGCACGAAGAGCCAATCAATCGCTTGATTGGCTCTTCGCGAACCAGACACTGCCTGGCTTCACCACTACTCAATTATACGAAAGAAACTAATATTTGTCAACAAAAAATAGGCGAATTATACAGCACACAACACCATTGCACAAATATAAACTGCACAACGTCCACACATAAAAGTGCCCCGGATCAGAATCGAACTGACGACACCCACTTTAGGAGAGTGGTGCTCTATCCACTGAGCTACCGAGGCAACAAATGGCAATTATACACTATGGCGTGTCACTGCGGCGCGCTTAATCCTCAAGATTAGACTGCGTGCCAGCCGTAGCCGCCGTCGCCGATTGTTCCGCTTGTGCCGCGTCCAACTTAGCGCGAACCGTGGCAAGCAAACCCTGCGCGCGCTTTGCCAGCGCCTCGCCAATCTCCCACTGACGCATGGACTGATCTAGTGTCAAACCGCCAGCTTCCAACGCTTGAACCGCCTGAACCAGCTTTTCGCGAGCCTCTTCGTACGGCATCGTCTCAATCGCAGCGCGCTCTTCTTTCGTAAGTGTGCTTGCAAATTCTGTGTTTTCTGCTGATTCTTCCGCTTTTTTCGTTACTTTCTCACTCATATCTAACCTTTCGTTGTATCTAAATAAATATCTAAAATATCTAAAAAATTACTTACTTGACTTTTTACTTGGCTTTATGAAAGCAGACTTAGTAACAGCTGACTTTGTTCCAGTCACCTTGCCAAGAACCACGCCACTTTTAAGCGTAACTGTCATATCGTCGCCAACTTTCGCTAAAGCCGCATCGTCAAGCACTCGCCCACCACTGAGCTGCACAACAGCGTACCCGCGATTCAAAGTCGATTGCGGACTTAGCGCAGTCAAGCTCGCGTGAGCCTTCTCAACAGTCAAACTCGCGTCGTCAAGAAGTCGCACCAAACCGTGACGCATTCGCTCAACAGCCTGCTCAACCAAACGCTCGTGCGGCTCAAGCATAGTGCTCGGGCGCGTAAGGCTCGGGCGATTCGCATAACCTTCAACGAGACGAATCTCATTGTCTACGCGCGCAGAAATTCGCATGCGCATAGTTTGCAACGCGTTATCAATAAGCTGCCACTGCTCGCGTACGTCTGGAACCACGCGCTTTGCAGCATCCGTAGGAGTCGAAGCGCGCATGTCTGCAGCCAAATCAATCAGCGTCCAATCGTCCTCGTGACCAATTGCAGACACAATCGGCGTCACGCACGCAGCAGTAGCGCGAACCACACCCTCATCTGAAAAACCAATCAAATCTTCAAAGCTTCCACCGCCGCGAGCAACGATAATAACGTCAACTTCTGGATCCGCGTCGAGCTGCTTAATTGCGGCAATAATATCCGCCGGGCACTGCACGCCCTGCACGTGCGCGTGAATAACTTTGAAGCGCGTAACAGGCCAGCGCAAATTCACGTTCGTAATAACATCGCCCTCCGCGCGCGCTTGAGGAGCGCACACGAGACCGACACACTTAGGAAATTCCGGCAGCGGAACCTTATTTTCAGCGTCAAATAAGCCCTCGCCCTTAAGCTTTTTTCGCAACTCGTCAATTTGCGCTTTTAAGTCACCGGCACCGACGCGGCGGATTTCGTCTGCAACGAAGCTCAAACGCGTGGCTTTTACCCAAATATCCGCCTTGCCGTGAACGACTACGCGGTCACCCTGGCGAAGTTCGCGCGCCTGCTGCACGAAATTGCTGAAGCCCATTACGGAAATCGACACTTCTTCATTACTGTCGCGAAGGGTGATGTAACCGGAAGAAGCGCGGCGCATGTTAATTTCGACGATTTGACCCTCAATCCACGCGGCTGGCCAGCGTTCTACTGCACTGTGGAACTTTTGGCTTAAAACGGCAACAGGCCATGGATTTTCGGCAGTCGTGTCGGCGGCTTTTAGAGGGAGCTGTCGCGGCTGAGCTTGCTGCGGCGTAAGTGATTGCAGCTGCGACTGAACTTGTTGCGACTGCGACTGTGCTAAATTTAGCAGCGGTTGTTGCGACGGTTGCGGCTGTTCAAGCTGGGCATCATCCTGGAATAATTGCGGCATCATATTTGACGAGGTCATGTTTCCAGCTTGACCGCAAAGAAGGACAAACGCGCGCTGCTGCATATGCGTGACGGAGAGATTAGATACGAAAAAACCCAAGCAGTGAAGCTTGGGTTTCGCTTGTGCCCCCTCAGGGATTCGAACCCTGGACACGCTGATTAAGAGTCAGCTGCTCTAACCAACTGAGCTAAAGGGGCGTTGGTTATCTTGGCTCGTTTCGCGAACCGAGTAACTACTATACTCAGAATGAGCTTGCACGCAAGCCGGCGTGTCGCATTGCTGCGCTCAGGCAGGTCGTTTGCGCAACTTACGCAACATTTTGCGCGAAACCGCCAGCAAATGCCTGCCTTGCACACTACTCACACCATTCTTCTTTCGCAACGACGCAATCAGCATCATCGCCATCAACACCGCAGACATCACCATCGATATCACAAACAACGTCATCCACAACGACCACTGCATATGGTCGCCCGGCACGTTAGCAGGATCCGGCAACACACGATACCCCGTCACGAGCAGCCTGTGCGTGTTAACTCCATACGGGGTACACGTAATCAGCGTCGCCAAGTCGCGCCCCTTTTCGCGCCGCAACAAACGAATATCGTTCGGCTCCACCACATTTATGCGAAACACTCTGTATCGAAGAGTCTTGCCTTGCACGTCAAAGTAGAAGTAATCACCTTTTTTCAGCGTGTTTAAATCGTCGAACATTGTGGCATCCGGCATACCCGTATGCGCCGTCACAACCGTGTGCCTGCTTTTGCCGCCCACCGGCAAATCCGTGCCGTACAAATGCCCCGCTCCCATCGCGAGAGTATCTTGAGTAGTTCCATGGTAAATCGGCAGCCTCACGTCAATTTTCGGTATTTTCACAACGCCTTCAGCATCGACATCACTAAGCACTTTTTCGTACTCTTTATATTCGGGAGTGTCCATGTAGTCGTTATTGCCGTTATACGGGTCCGCGCTAATAATCGCCTTGTGGCGAGCGTTGTATTCACGCGCTTTTCCCAAAATTTCCGCGCGATTTTCTTTAGTCTTTTCCTTATTTAATTTATCGTACTAGATTGAGAGTTCTTTGGCAGCGTGATTGTTGACCAAAGTAGAAACCACAGGATAGCTGAAACACAAAACGCCAATAGTAACAAGCGCAATCAGCTCAGCCAGCTTGCGAAGTGTGGACATTGGTTTTGGGAAAGATTGCTCTTGTGATGATGAAGATTACGAAGACTGCGTAGACTGCGCAGATTCAGTATTTTCGGAAGATGCAGCGATTCCAGAGCTTGCGGAAGATTCCGCACTTTTGGAGGACTTATTAGCGCGCATACGAGTCAGCCGCTTAAATAGCGCGCGAGCAGACTCTGCAAAATCAGCTAGCTTCATAATTCCTCCAATAATAATAAAAAAGGAGCAAAGAGCACTCCCACCTTATTAGAAGATGAAAGTGCTCTTTGTTTATTTACTTTTGTTTGTTTATTTACTTATTTTGTTTATTTACTTGCTGGCGTGCGTATGATGGCGGCGAGTTTTAAACGTTACAGCACCGCTTGCAAGCAACACCATAAACGTCACAACCATGCCAATCACACTGCTACCAGTCATCGCCAAGTCAGAAGTCATCTTCTTGGCGGCAGACTTAGCGGCAGCCTGCTCCTTTTCAGCAGCCTTCTGCTTTGCAGCAGCGTTGCCATTCGCAGCACCTGCGTTGGCACTTCCGTTGGAGGCATTTCCGTCTGTACCAACGTAAGTAGTGCCAGTAAATGTGCCAAATCCAGAACCAGCACCTAATCCGTTGCCGAATCCAGTACCAGAATGAAGCTCCGAATACTTCAGGTTAATCTCTGCATCTGTTTCATCGGACGCTGTAGCATTCTCAGGAACAACCCACACGTTAGCCCAAGCAAGCTGCTCACCTTTGTCGTTAAGCAAAACAATCGTATGCTTACCGAAGTAGCCAGCTGGAATCACAACATTAAACTGAGGTTGACCATTCTTATCCAAAGTTACTTTCACATACTTAGATCCATCTGCGCCCTTCAATAACACAGGCGAAGAATACATGTAAGCATAAGCGTAAGCAACCTTGTTTTTCTTAAGTTCCTTGATGAACTCGCTCGTGGCAGAAGAGACCTTAGTCTTGTGAGACTTAGAGCCAGCATCACCCTTAGCAGGAGCATCCATGCCAGCGAAATACAACTTCACAGGATTGCTCTTACCAGCACGAACAACATTATTCATATGTTCACCAGCAACAAGGATTCCCTTAAGCGACTGATCTAGCTTTGCGGTAGATTCAGGAGCTTTAGGTGCTGGAGTTGAGGTGGAAGGAGGATTGACAGTTACAGAGGAGGAACCATGATCGTTCCCATGACCATCATTCGACTTCTTTTCAACGACGAATTCTGCGGAAGTATTCTTCGTTGCAACGTTACCAGCATAATCAACAGCTTCAACTGTGATTAAGTGCTTTCCGGCAGAAAGCTCCTTAACTGGAACATTAACAGTCAATTCACTCTTATTTGGAACAGCTGGCTTATTCTTAGCAGCATCCGGTTCATTTTCTGAGAGGATACTAGCAGCTAACGTCTTTTGCAAATTATTCTCTGCAGAAGACACATCCTTACCGTCGATAGACACATGAAGTGACTTAATATTCTTATCTTTTGCGCTCACCTTGATAACATATGAATCACTGACTTTCTGATCATTCAGTAATGTCATATTGACTGTTGGAATTTCATTGTCAAAGACTACAGGAATCATTCCAGCAAATTGATACTTATTCTTGTCACTAAATTGCATGAGAATGTGATCTTTGTCTGCAACATGAATCTCAGTTGTGAAACTCTTACGATTTACAGCAGCTCCACCACCGTCAAACGACATGAAGTCGGATACCACAGAACCGTTGATATAGAAATCATATCCGAATGCGTCATCACTCAAAGTGCCTTCGAAATCTACAGTGTCTTTGTTGACAAACAAAGTATTGCCGTAAAGTTCTGGCTTAGATAACGTAATCTTTGGAGGCTCATTATCAAAGAAGATAGCAGCCGGACCATCAAAGAGTTTCTTATCTCCAGACTTCACAAGAAGATGGAAATCATTAACACCAGGATGCATAGGCAACTTTATAGAGAAATTACCTTGATCATCAGGCTTAGTCTCAATAGGTTTTGGATCCTCATATTCACCATTATCTTTTACGTGATTTGCCTCAGTAAATGATATAGACGTAATATTCTTGCTCTTATCTACATGACCTCTAAATACGAGAGAATTATTAGTAATGTCCTTTGAATCAGTCTTGTCACTGTGTATCCACATATACTTCTTGTCTATTACATTCAAATTATCAGCAACAATCAAATTCAAAGAGCCATCTTCATCATCAGTATTAGCCTTTGATACAGTAGCACGACCAGCTAATCCAATATCTTGCCTAATACTATTGCCATCATTCATAGCAACTAATGTGATACTTTTTTCGCTTGTAAGAGGTTTTACAGTAACATCAAAAGTTCCATCAGATTTGACTGTAACTTTATCACGAGCATCAACAGTAGTTTTCTTCTCGCCAGTCAGCCAATCACTTTCATCAGGATCTGAAGATGTTTTTGCACGCTTATAACGAACTTGAAGCTTATTTGTATTAGTAACTTTACCCTTGATTTCTACCGAACCATCACTTTTAACAGGCAACATTCCATCACTGTTGGCATTCGTGACACTAACAGTTGGCATATGCGAATTAAAGTAGATTGTAAGGCTATCCGAAGCAACTACCGCTCCCTTAGAATCAGAAGCTTCAACTTTAACATCATTTTTACCGTCTTTTAACGATAATCCTGCGTCAAACTTCATGTTTTCAGGCTTCAAATCAAGGGTTTGAACAGTATCACTACCGTTAGTAACGCTAATCTTCACATGATTTATATCTTTACTTACATAACCTATGAGATCAACCTTACCATTTTTCAAATCCTTCAAACCAAGCTTCTCGCCATCAAGCACGCTTTTACCTGTAAGATACAAAGATTTATCCTTAAAGACCTTACTTTGATCATTCCAGTTTCCACCCATATCTTTTATGCTTGCACTAATATAAGTGTCATCTTTATCTAAGATAACGTCGCATACGTGATAACCTTCACTATCTGTCTTGCATGGTGTTTTTTCATAATCGTCATCATACATTTTGATAGTTTTATCAACTGATTGGCTTGAAACCATCAAATCACTAAGTTCGCTCTTCATAGCATCTTTGACACGAATGGTGATTTTTTGTGCATCTTTCTTTATTGGATGACCATTATCATCTTCATCATCGACTTTCACATTAACAGGATCAGAAAGTATCATTTCTGGCTTATGTGTATCAATCTTGAAACGCATATCGCAATTCTGCCAACTGAATTTATCACCTAATCGAGCAGAGATACGGTACTTATAATAACCGTCAGGAAGAGTTTCAAAGCTTCCCTTTTGAGGATTATATACTTTACCGTCAAACTTACTTACAGGAGAAACGTAAGTAGCTTCAGCTTTATCAAGAGAGCCAAAATTACCTAAGCTCATTCTTGAAACATTATGTTCCTCACCTAGTACTCGTAATTCTTTACCCCTATCATTTAGTATCGAATAACGCAAATCAGCAGCATTGCGCAACAAAACCATAGCTGGAACTAATGAATCTAATACACCATCTCCATTAGGAGAGAATTCGTAAGCACTGTCCGATTCCTTATTTACTTGCACTGCAGGCATCATGAAGTAAGGTCCTGCAAGTAGTTTAGTTTTAGATTTGCCATATGCGTCTTTAGGACCAAGGATTATAGGCTCATGATTCCAATTTCCAGCAAAGCCAAGATATGGAACAGCTAAGTCTTGTTCTCCGCTAGTTTTTGAAGTAAAACGAATCCATCCTTCAACATAATGATCTCGCGAAGAGTTAACATCAAGCTTAAAGGTGACAGATGCAGTTTTATTCGCTGGAACAGTCACAGTCTGACTAAGAGAATTTAACGATTCATCATTACTAATATACGTATGCGTATTCTTATCTTTATCGTTTGATTCATTAATAACATCTTGCTGAGGAATATTATAAGTTACGTCTTTATTGCTGTAATTATGTAAATTGACAGTAATATTACGTCCAGAATCTTTAACTTCTCGTAGAGCAGCATATGAATTTCCGTCGACTGTTGCAATCACATTAGTAGCAACAGCTTTATCTACCTGAGCTAAACCAGCGCCGATTTGACGAGGAGCGTAAGGAACACCGTCTTTATTCTTAAGAATCATTGCGGTATTCATTAAAGCTTGACGTACACGAATCGCGCGATCCTTTGGAGAAAGATTAGGGAAACGCTGTTTATAACTTTCCATCACTAACGCCGAAAGACCGGAAACGTTTGGAGCAGCCATAGAAGTACCAGACATGCTAGTGTACTTATTTCCATTCTGCGTAGACCAAACATTACCACCGATACCAGCAATCTGAGGCTTAAAATCTAGTTCTGGAGTTGGACCCCAAGAAGTAAATGTTGAAGGCTTCAAATTTTCTGGATTATTATTAACCATGAAAGCATCATTAAATGAAATTTTTACTGTTCCAGCTTTGAGCGCATCAACAATCTTTAAAGCATCATCACGACGAATTGATGCTCCAAAGCATGTGAACTTATCAACTCCGGCCATGCCAAGGAACTGTGCTGAATCGCCAGCTTTGTTATAAACAATTACACCCTCAGCACCCTTATCAATAGCATTCTGGAATTTTTCAGTAAATGCTATTGCTCCACGTTCAACTAAAGCGTACTTTCCGTGAAGATCCAAATTCTTAACTTCATCTTCTTTGCCAAGACCAATGTTCACGATCTCATGTTCTTTACCGTCAGCTTTTCCTGAAGCAGGTGAATAAGGAATTGGCGTTTTTTTATTATCTTTGTCAACCCACTCAGATTTAAGCTGAGTAAGATGCGAGTTTTCAACAGAAGCTACGCTAAATGCTTCAGGGAACGCAGCAGGTGAACCTAAAGTAGCATCATCCCATTTTCCAAGAGCATCATCTTCACCACCAGATGGAGAGAAGTTCAAGCCGGAGTTTCCTGCAGAAATAACTGGAAGCACACCAGCTTCATACGCCTTTTTTAACGCTACACTAGTAGCACTTGACGTTCCGCTAAAACCGTTATCTGAGCCAAGAGACATGTTAATAACGTCTGCACCAAGCTTTACAGAATCCTCGATTGCAGCGACTATATCAGCATCACGAGCACCATGCGAACCTGGCATATTTGAGAAGACTTTCATTGCAAGCAACTGTGCATTTGGAGCAATTCCATCTACACGCCAATTTTTGTCTGCTGGCTTACCAGGTTCATCACCATTAGCGGCAACAATACCAGCAACGTGCATACCATGCTGCTCTGCACCACTATCTGTAATAGTGTAATTTTCATCAGCATAATTGTAGCCATCCGGAACTTTATCAGTGAAACCTTTTCGTGGCTGTACTTTCAGATGACTCTTAGCTGAATTATCAAGCTTCATATCTTGATGAGTTGGATCAATGCCCGTATCGATAATAGAAACAAGCATACCTGTTCCATCAAGACCACGCCTTTTAAATTCTTCATTCACACCCTGCAAGCCGCGAGCGTAATTTTCAAGAGGGTAATACAAACGTTCTTTTGCAACAGAAGCTACTTCTGGTTCAGCTTGCAAAGAAGACATCTTATTAATTGGCAATGTTGCTTCAAAACCATTCATAAGGTAACCAAATTGGCGACGTACTGTCATGCCATATTTTGAAGACCATTTTTCAATAAGACGATTCTGGTCAGCTTTATTACTGCTTTCAGATTGTTTCGAAGGAAGTTGTGGCTGTTTCTTCAAAGTAACAATAACAGTTACAGGTTTTTTAGAATTAATAACTGTTTTTGAACCAAATTTTTTGTAAAGATTGTAGCTATCAATATAACTTTTATGAGATTCTTTACTTAATTTTAATAACTGGCTTTTTGTAAAAACACCGTTATTCTGTGTAGCATCTTTAGCATTTGCTGTACCAAGCGGTACCATAAGCGTCGCCGCAGCCACGCCTAATGCTGCTAAACGAGTCAGATATGACGTTCGTTTGAACTTCATAAACATACTCTCCTTCAAAATGGTGGTTGTTATCCCGGAAAAATTTCGGTTCTAGCTATCACAAACTCATACCAGCTGCCAAAATCTTTCATACTGGCTGCCAAAATTTTTCATGCGGGTGTAAATATTTTTGTTACGCTAGTTTGAATCATTTCCGCTAAATATCGCATAAGAGATATACCCCACCCCCATGCAAACAGCAAATAATGGTGTATTTTTGCAAGTGCAACAAAATATTTTTCATATACTCTAGCACTTGTTTAAAGAGAAAAAATTTTTTTAACTTGTTAATTTAGCAAATAAAATTTGAAAAATTTGTATTTAGGATAGAAAAAATGGCTAAATTACGCCATTTCCTCGCAAACACTTTTCCACAAGTAACATGTAAAAAATCTGTAGTTAACATATAATTTACAGAATTTTTCAAAAACCTTGCATTTTGACAATGTTTTTTAAAAAAATATTGCTGATTTACCAACAAATGTTGGTTCGTTGCGCAATATAAACCGTAAATTTTTCAGCCAACCGACGATATGCGCAACTGACCTAAATTTTACACGGTGAGAGCGTTACCTCGATTTGAGCAAAAACCCACCAAAGCCCTCCAAACACGGGCGCGACGACTTGCTTGAGCGCAGCATTGCGCGCGCTCAGGCAGGCAGTTCGCGCAACTTACGCATTTGCTTTCATACCGTTTACTTCATCAACACCAATCATCAGTTCCAAATATTTATTAGCAGCTTTACGTATTTTTGAGGGATCAATCCATCCAGTTGTAAACAACTTATTAACCGCATGAAGTAGCGTAAACAGTGCGTTCGTAAGATTCCTCTTTCCCCTAGCTATGTTATATAAATTATCAAAATGAGCTGCTTTATTCCTAATCTCTTTAATATAAATAAGATTTTTTGCTATTATTCTTCTATCCTCATCGTACTCTTTATTCATTTTTGAACAGTTCACAAATGGAAACGCATTGCCTACAGCATCTTTCCAAAGTTTTTGTTGAATGCGATTGCTATTTTTTGTTTCCGAAGATCCAACAAGCTTTACCCATGTTCCCCACATGAGTTTAGATAAAATGTCATCATGATTTACGCTTCTACCATCATGCGAGTGAACTGCAATTTCTCTCGCTTGCTTGATTTGATTTTCAATCAAATCTTTAACCAAATCTGGCGTATACAGAGGATTGGTCCATTCCTCATTTTGCTTTTCTTTCAACGCAAGTTTACGAAGTTCTAAATCAATTGAATTACGCACGCATATTTCTACGTATCCAATCTGCTCATGCAATATTCCTGCTAATTCATGATTCGATTTGCATATAAGCATAGCTGTACCTAAATCGTTATTTGCATCGCGCATATAACGATTAAATCTAGCCACGCCACAAAATTGTTGCGCTTCTTGCAAAGTAAAAAATGTATTAGCAGACATGAAAATATTGTACATTATTGCACATTTAGTTTGACATTCGCCACGAAATATAACCTGACAAACGCAAATTCTAAGGGGATGTGGTAGACTCTAATTTACCTGTGTAGGTTGCTCCTACACGTGATTTCATTGAGCTCTTGTTTGTTTAGAACAAGAGCTCAGTTGTTTTTGGATGGTGGGTTTACTAAACGTAGGTTTGTGTGGTACTCCAAAAGCGAGGAAAGTTTCTCACATTTGGAGGGTTTTAGGTTGTGTTTTGCTCCAAATACGGGGAACTTGTCTCGCATTTGGAGAGCGAACGAGTATCCACGTGAATGAATGATGAAGCAAATTAATATGTAAAACAAACTATGGATTATTCTCCAAAATATATTACATACAAAAAGAGCACTCCCATCTTACTAGAAGATGAAAAGTGCTCTTTGTTTATTTATGTTATTTACTTATTTTGTTTATTTACTTGCTTGTGTGCGTATGATGGCGGCGAGTTTTAAACGTTACAGCACCGCTTGCAAGCAATACCATAAACGTCACAACCATGCCAATCACACTGCTACCAGTCATCGCCAAATCAGAAGTCATCTTCTTGGCGGCAGACTTAGCGTCAGCCTGCTCCTTTTCAGCAGCCTTCTGCTTTGCAGCAGCATCGCCGGATGCAGCACCTGCGTTGGCAGAAGTATCTGCATTAGCAGAATCCGCATCTTCATTCAATTCCTTATCAGAATCATCCTTTGAGGACGACTCCGAATTATTACTGGAATTACCTCCAGTAGTAAAGGATTTTCCACCATGATTACCGCCGTGGTTAGAGCTGTGGCTACCGCCATGACTACCACCGCGGCTATTATTGTTGGTATCACCGCTGGCATTACCGCTAGTATTACCGCTTGCATTACCGCTAGTGCTGCCACCGTTGTTGCCACTACCGTTACCGTGACCCGTGCTTCCACCTTCGCTATTACCAGTATTACCAGAGTTACCAGTATTACCAGCATTACCGCTACCATTCTGGTTCTGATTATTCTTATTATCAGAACCAGTTTGGCTGCCACTATCAGAAGAAGCAGAGGAAGATACAGATACCTCTCCAGAAGCAATCTGGTTACCTTTTGCATCCATAAGTAAGATTGTGTGCTTACCTGAATATCCGCTAGGAATCAAAGCCTTGAAATAGTACTTACCGTTTTCATCAGTATGCACTGTCACATATTCATGACCATCTTCACCCTTAAGATCCTTAGGATCAGAGTAAATGAACGCATACATGCGATCACCGGATTTGGCTTTCTTCACAGCTTCAGGCTGTCCAGAAACATAAATCTTTACTTCCTTTCCAGCTGTGACATTCTTGGTTTCTAATCCAGCAAGAGACTTTTGGATCTTTTTTGTAGAAGCAGGAGGAATTGGTGCAGAATCAGTTTGAGTTGACTCATCCTTGGTTCCTGAATTACTTGGCTTCGTTGGATTCTCACCAGGCTTCACACCATTCTTCACCGTGAATGTATATGCAGTAGCTCCATTTGCATTATTACTTGCGTCACTTGCTGTATTACCAGCAAAATCGGTCGCCTCAATAGTGATAGTGTGAGTACCATCAACCAACTTCTTAGTAGGAATCTTCAACGTTAATGTTGTAGAACTTGGCTTATCTGGAGTTGGATTATCGTTAACCTTAGAAACATCCACTAATGTGTCCTCTACTGCTGTAGTTGGAAGATAATTTTCCGTATACGCTACTGGATGACCATCAACCATAACGCGCAAAGACTTCAAATTATCATCTTCTGCTTTAACAGTAATTTCGTGACCATCAGTGATTTCTTCGCCTTCAACCAAACCTGCTTTAACAGTAGGATCAACTTCATCAAGAACAACTGGAATCACACCAAGTAAATGAGATTCAACCTGATCACTTAAGTGCAGCAGCAACTTATCACCATTGTCTACTTGAATGTCAGTTGAGAATTGGCGACGAGTTGTTTCTTTACCATTCGTGTCCAAAGTGTAGAAATCACCTACAGAATCATTATTAATTCGCAAACTTTGACCGAAAGCATCATCTGATACATTTCCACTGAAAGTCACTGTGTCACGATTAGTGAACAACGTGTGACCATACAGTTTTGGAGTATCGAAATGTGCTGTTGGAGGCGTAATGTCGAAGTAGAATGCTGCAGGAGTATCGATTACATTCGTTTCATCGTCTTCATCAGCATCTTCGTCAGTTGATTTAGTGTTCACCTGCAAGCGGAAATCATTTATACCCGGATGCATTGGAAGCTTTACACTAAACTTTCCGTTCTTAATTTCAGCACGCAATGGGTTTGGAGTTACAAGATTCTTAGTTGTAGCATCAAAACGCGAAGCTGGAGTAAACACCACGCTAGTCACTTTGGAACTCACATCACCTTGAGCAACAAAGTAATCAGTGCCAATAACGTCTGGACCATTATTCTTCTTATGAATTAACCACGCATAAGAACCCATAGAGCCAGCATTAGTAAGCATGAAATCTTTTGTTGCAGCTGCAGGTTTAGGCGTAGGAGTTGAACGACCAGCGAGAGCCAAACCTATAGTTGTAGTGTTTTCAGCAGAATCAGTAGCTACAAGAGTTACCATAACAGCTTTAGCGGCAGGAGTAATAACTGTTTTGAAGCTACCGTCTTTACCAACAGTTACTACTTCTTCAGTTTCTTTACTAGCTGCAGCTGTATCTGCTTGCTTCATATTTGCATTAATATTCGCTGCTGAAGTTGTATTAGCACCAGAAACAGCTTTAGTAGTAGATTCAGAGGCAGAACCAGAAGCATGATTGTTCACAGAACCAGCAACTGCATTAGCTGCAGTAGTGTTGTCAGCAGCCTTTTGATAATTAAGCGTTAGCTTTACAGTATCTCCAGGAGTATCAGTTACTTTACCAGCAACAGTTACTTTACCATCTGCAGCTACAGGCAAATTACCCTTGTTGTCAAGACCATCAACAGTAATCTTAGGTGTTTGTGCATTAAACTTTAAAACAAGTTTCTTATTGCCAATACGGTCACCCTTACTATCAAAAGCTTTAAGCATCACAGTATTTTCACCATTTTTCAGTGGCACAAACGCATAGAAAGTATTCTCACCCTTGCGCTTTTTAGCTAATTTGACTTCCTGCTTTTTACCGCCTTCAGGAGTCACATAAGCTTTTATAGAAGCAACATCTTTAGTGAGATATCCCTCAAGATAGAACTTACCATTAATATCTGGGTCGGTCTTACTTTCTTCTAGAGCATTAGCTTTAATTTGTTGAGAAGTAAGTTTTTGTTCATTTGGAATAATAAACTTCTTGTTCTTCTTAGATTCTTCTGAACCATCCGGTTTCTTCACAGCATATGTGTCGAATACCTTTTTAACCTCAGTTGAATTCATAGCATTGTCTCGAACAAGCACATCTATGTATTGAGCTTCATTACCAATGTGAATAGTCTTGCACACTCGCGTACGAGTTGCTTCATTCAACGGGCATTGAGTGTCTTCATCACCATAGTTCAAGGCATCCTTTACACCAGGAAGATGAATAGTTGGTACGCCAGGATCAGGACTTAATTCATCACTAATAACAATCTTCACATTGCCGTTAGCATCACGATCAGATACTGTGACTTTAGGTCCATGATTATCGATTGCTACCTTCATGTCATAAGTTTGCCAATCAAACTTATCTCCTAAGCGAGCTTGAATACGATACGTGTACCATCCGTCAGGAAGAATTTCAAATCTACTTGTTTTTGGATTCCACACAGACCCGTCAAAATTTCCGGCTAAGCCATCGGTTGCTCCAACATTAGAAATAGTAGAACGATTCACGTTGTGTTCTGTTCCAAGAACAATCTTAGTTTTATTATGTGAATCCAACACAGAATATTTTACTTCAGATGCACCGCGGAATATAGCCATAGATGGAACAACATAATCCATCCAGCCATCTCTATTTGCAGGTGAAAATTCGCCAAGTACATAAGGCTTCGTTTCATTATTAACCGGAAGTTTACCCATAAAACCAGCTACAGAAAGCAATGATGTCGTAAGATCACTACGGCTTGCACTATAGCTTTCTCCCGGTTTTACCATTATAGGTTCATCGTTCCAATCGCCAACAAAGCCAAGATATGGCACAGAAACATCTGGCTGAGTATCAGTAAGCGATTCAAATCGCGCCCAACCTTCAATATAATGATTGCCTTTAGAACGATTTGGGCTTAACGTAAACTTAACATCAGCGGTTTTGCCAGGCTTTACCGTAACTTCACGCGTTTTTGATTGCAACGTTTCAGTATCACTAATAGAGGTTACTGTATCTTTATTTGCCTCATTAGACTCATTTACCACATCCTGATCTGGAACAGCAAATTTTACTGGAGTCTTACCATAATTATGCAAAGTAACTGTAAAGTTGCGATTAGAATTCACGTTTTTAAGAGCAACGTACGAATTGCCGTTGACTGTTGCAATCACGTTAGTAGCAACAGCTTTATCGACCTGAGCTAAACCAGCGCCAATTTGACGAGGAGCGTAAGGAATTTTCCGACTATCTGCAGAATCTTTATGTCCAATAATACTTGCTGTATTCATTAATGCTTGGCTTACACGAGTAGCCATTTCAGACTTTTTAAGATCAGGGAAACGCTTCTTATAGCTTTCCATCACCAACGCTGAAAGACCGGAAACGTTTGGAGCAGCCATGGAAGTACCAGACATGCTGGTGTACTTATTTCCATTCTGCGTAGACCAAACATTACCACCGATACCAGCAATTTGAGGTTTAAAATCAAATTCTGGAGTTGGACCCCAAGAAGTAAAGCTAGAAGGCTTCCCATCATCCGGATTGGCGATAGTAACGAATTGTTCAGTGAAAGCAATCTTTACTTTCTCACCATTATCTAATACTTTTTTAATTTCTAATGCATAAGAACGAGGAATAGACGCACCAAAGCAACCTTTGATTTTGTCCAATCCACCCATTCCTATGAATAAGGATGAATCTTTGTCGTGATTGTAAACAATCACACCTTTAGCACCTTTAGAAATCGCATTATTAAACTTTTCAGTAAAACTGATATCGCCACGTTCTACGAGAGCATATTTACCTGTAAGATCAAGATCCTTAACATCAGCTTTAGTAGCTTTTTTAGCATCCACAAGTTCATGCTGAGATAGTGCATCCGTTAAAGAACCAATAGAATAGCTGTACGGCAAAGTATGTGACTTGCCATCTTTTCCAACCCAATTTGCAGACTGCTGAGTAATATTTGAATTTTCTACAGAAGCAACGCTGAAAGCAGAAGGATAAGAAGATGGTGAACCAAGAGTTGCATCATCCCACTTACCTAGAACATCGTCTATGCCACCACTTTCAGAGAAGTTCAAGCCGGAGTTTCCTGCAGAAATAACTGGAAGCACACCAGCTTCGTGAGCCTTCTTTAAAGCGAGAGATGTAGCATTAGAAGTTCCACCAAAACCGTTATCTGATCCGAGAGACATGTTAATAACATCAGCACCAAGCTTTACAGAATCCTCGATTGCAGCAACAATATCAACATCACGAGCACCATGCGAACCCGGCACGTTTGAGAATACTTTCATAGCAAGCAGCTGAGCGTTTGGAGCTATGCCATCAACACGATTATGTTCAGATGCAGGAGCACCAGTCTCATCGCCGTTAGCAGCCACAATACCGGCAACGTGCATACCGTGCTGTTCCGCACCCGAATCTGTGAAATTAGTATTTTCATCAGCGTAATTGAAACCTGCAGGCACTTTGTCAGTAGTGTTGCCTTTACCTGTTGGTTGTAATCGAAGATGCGTCTTAGCTGAAGCATCAAGCTTCATATCTTGGTGAGTTGGATCTATGCCCGTATCGATGATGGAAACCAACATACCAGTGCCATCAAGATGATATTTTTTAAACGCAGCTTGCACACCTTGCAAATTACGTGCAGTATTTTCCATTGGATGATATAAACGTTCTTTTGCGACAGAAACTACACCTGGCTCACGTTTCAAATCTTGAACGTGTTTTTCAGGGAGTGTAGCTTCAAAAGCGCTCATCAAATAACCAACTTGGCGACGAACCGTCATATTGTACTTTGACTTTACGCGGTTAATTAAAGCATTCTGCTCATGAATGTTGGCTTTTTCGTCAGTATCCGTGAGTTGCTGATGATTATTTTTCAACGTAACAACAACAGTCACTTGAGCATTTGAATTTTTATTAAATTGATCTTTTTTACTGTAATGCTCAAAAGCTTTAGCAAGAGTTGGATTAACATGGCGTAAATCTTCTATAGACTTAATCTCACTATTAGCTTTTAAAGATGAATCAAGTATCTTAGAGACAAGTGCATTTCCATCTTTTTTAGTTTCATTATCATTTTTTGCAAATGCCGCAGGAACTGTACCAAGCGGCACCATAAGCGTCGCCGCAGCCACACCTAATGCTGCTAAACGAGTCAGATATGACGTTCGTTTGAACTTCATAAACATACTCTCCTTCAAAATGGTGGTTGTTATCCCGGAAAAATTTCGGTTCTAGCTATCACAAACTCATACCAGCTGCCAAAATCTTTCATACTGGCTGCCAAAATTTTTCATACGGGTGTAAATATTTTTGTTACGCTGGTTTGAATCATTTCCGCTAAATATCGCATAAGAGATATACCCCCCCCCCATGCAAACAGCAAATAATGGTGTATTTTTGCAAGTGCAACAAAATATTTTTCATATACTCTAGCACTTGTTTAAAGAGAAAAAATTTTTTTAACTTGTTAATTTAGCAAATAAAATTTGAAAAATTTGTATTTAGGATAGAAAAAATGGCTAAATTACGCCATTTTCTCGCAAACACTTTTCCACAAGTAACATGTAAAAAATCTGTAGTTAACATATAATTTACAGAATTTTTCAACAACCTTGCATTTTGACAATGTTTTTTAAAAAAATATTGCTGGTTTACCAACTAATGTTAGTGCGTTGCGCAATATAAACCGTAAATTTTTCAGCCAACCGACGATATGCGCAACTGACCTAAATTTTACGCTCGCGCGAACGTTATCTCACGTTTGGAGGGTTTGCGCTACTTTAGCACTCCAAACGCAGGCGCGACGACATGCTTGAGCGCAGCACAGCGCGCGCGAAAGCAACTCGGAGCGGAAACTCGCTCAAGTTGGAAGTCCAGTGGACTTCCAACGCGAGTTTCGTAAGCGAGCACTTATAGTGCGAGCGTTATCTCACATTTGGAGTGATTAGCATTGTGCGACGCTCCAAGCGCGCGCAATACTGCGCTCAGGCAGGTCGTCAGCGCACACCAGTCACAACCTAGTTTCTAAAGCACAACCGCACTAACCTGCCCTGCCTGCGTCAATAAAGCCGCAGGCAGACCTCGCTTGCGTTGAAAGCACACCGTGCTTTCAACGCTGAGCAAGCTCGGCGCTCCGAATTGCCTTCGCGCGCGCAATACTGCGCTCAGGCAGGTCGTCGCGCTACTCGCGACGCAACTTACGCAGCATCTTGCGCGAAAGTACCAGCAAATGCTTGCCGCGAATGTCGAGCTGTCGCCCTCGCTTAGACGTTGCAACAGCGATCATCATGGACAAAATAATCAATGAGAACGCCATTGCAATCACGAATAGCGTCATCCAAAGCGGCCATTGCACGTGGTCACCCGGCACCTTCACAGGGTCCGGCAGCACACGATACCCCGTCACCAAAAGCCTATGCGAATTCACGCCATACGGGGTACACGTTAGCAGCGTCGCCAAGTCGCGCCCCTTTTCGCGCTGTAACAAACTAATATCGTGCGGCTCAACCACGCTGATGCGGAACACTTTGTATCGCAAAGTTTCGCCTTGCACGTCGAGGTAGAAATAGTCACCCTTCTTCAAATTCACCAAATCATCGAACATGGTGGCATCCGCAAGACCCGTGTGCGCGGTAATAACTGTGTGGCGGTTCTTGCCGCCAACCGGCAAATCCGTGCCGTACAAATGACCAGCGCCGTGCGCTAAAACTTCTTGCGAACTGCCGTGATAAATAGGAAGTTTTACGCCAATCTTCGGAATTTTTACAATGCCGATAATGCCCATAGGCTCCTCAAGCGCCTTAAGATAACGCTTGTATTCAGGTGTGTTAGTTATGTCTTTTTGCCCATCCGGACCATACGGATCCGTGGTAAGCATATTCTTACGAGTTTTATTGTAAAGCTTCGCGGCACGAATGTGAGCGCGACGCACGTCACCAGCCTGATCGTGGTTATACTTGTCGTACGCGTTAGAAATCTCCTTCGACACGCGATTATTCCAAAGCGTTGAAACAACAGGGTAACTGAAGCACAAAATGCCTGCCAGCACGAATGCGATTGGCTCGACGATGCGGCGGAGCTTAGATTTTTGCTTAGATTTGTGATTGCTTGCGGTGGATTTTGCTTCGGTTGCGTGGGTTTGAGTTGCGTTATTTTCGGTTGCGTTTGATTCGGTTAAGTTGGTTTCGATTAAGTTGGTTTCGTTAGTTTGAGTTGCGTTTGTTTGGTTTTTGAAAAGCTTGTTTTGGGAGATTTTGTTGAGGAAAGCATATACTTTAGCAACAGCGTCGTTTAATTTCATGCTTCCTCGTTTCGTGAGTTTTTCGTTGGATTTAGATTTGATTTACGATTTATCTATTTTGCGCTCGCTAGTTAGTTCAATTAAAGCGCACAAATATAGAGCCGGGAGCAACAAGTCGCACCCAGCTCCAATATTTATGCCATGCAAACAGATATTTACATTCATGTAGCAGTGACTGCTGATTTTTTCTCAGCAGTCACCAATTACAATCAGGCGTTCTGCTGCTCTTCATCCTTCTTGCGGTTGCGCAAGAAGATGAACATACCAACAGCAACCAAGCACATGCCAGCCAACGCGAAGATGATCACGCCTGCGGCACCGGTCTTTGGAAGGTTGAACCAAGAACCATTATCCTTGGTTGGGACGTTCACAATTTCAATTTCCTGAGCAGTTGCATTAGACTCAGCAGAAGTTAAAGAAATTTCATGAGGCTGCTCAGAGCGAGCATAACCTTCTGGTGCTTTAACCTCAACAAGATAAATCTTGCTATTAGCGTTAGCATCTGTAACCTTAGCAACATAATCTTTAGTTACACCACTAGCAGTCTTATCAACACCAGTTGTGGTGATGGTAGCCTCAGTATTAGTTTGTGCTGTGTCAGTAAAGCCCGCCATTGCTTTATCGCAAGCTTGAGCAGCAGTTGGGTCAGCAGCACACTTCTTAGCTTCAGTTTGATCAGCAAATGCCTTGAATTCAGCCTTGTTGAGAAGCTTTGTTTTATCAGTTGCATCAACTTTCTTGATGTGGAACTTACGGAACTCAGTTGTTGCGTCACCGCCAGGAGTTGGAGTATCTGGAACGCCGGCACCGTGACCTGGAACGAAGCCAGACTTGTTATCTAACTTCTTATCGGAACCAACAAAATTAGAAAGATCCGTTTTCAACTTAAACTCTAACTTAACAGTAATTTTAACATCAGCGCCATTTGCACCATTCACAACAGTTGCAATCTTTGTAAGACCTGCATCCTTAAACTTAACCATGATGCGAGTACGAGTTGTATCTTCAGGCTTAGTCAATGCGGAAGAAGTCACAACGTAATCATCAGCAGTCATAGCATTCTGCTGACCTTCAATCTTAACTTCTTTAACGACGCCAGTACCTACAGAATCATATGCCGCAGTTACAGCGTCATCGTAAATAGCAAAACCTTGGAGCTCATCCTTCGTAATTCCAGTCTTAGAATCAGCAGCATCGGACTTCTTCTTGTTTACTTTTGCAGTAATAGTGTAAGGCAATGTATCACCAGCACCAACAATCTTTCCATTATCAGCGGTCTTGGTTACATTATCCTTAACATTGGTGTTCTTAGGCGCAACTGACACTTCATATGTGTAGGTGTTGTTCTTAGCACTGGCTTCACGCGTAATCTCTGGAACAGTCATGAAGAATGGCTTCACATCAGTTGCATAGCCAGCAGGAGCAGACTTTTCCTTCACTAAATACAAGCCCAAATCAAGGTTATCAAATTCAGCCTTACCAGTTTGATCGGTAGTCTTTTCCTTTACGTTATCTAATGTAAGCTTGGTTTCATCAAGAGGTGTTGCATTAAGCTGCTTTACTTTAGCAGCGAGCTTAGTCCAGCCATCTTCAGAAGTTAAATCTACACTAAGACCAGTCTGGTCATTATCGCTCTTAATATTGGTAACCTTCTGAATGGTGAAAACAGCATCCTTCAAACCATTATTGTTAGATGCATCCTTCTTATTGATGATGATCTTACCCTTCATCTTCTTACCAACTTCAGACCAAGGTGCTGGCTGAGCAGCTGCTCTCTCACTACCCGTAGCAAATGCTACGTTGTTTGCCACCACGGCGCCGGCGACGCACAGCGTGCCAGCCATTGCGAGCGAGGCGAATGCCGCCACGCATTGTTTAGTGAATTTATTCACTTTCTTCTCCTTTATATCAGTGCCCTTGTGGGCAGGTTTTGAGGAAAATACGTTTATTGTTTTATTTTGTGTTGCGCACGGTCGGCGGAGTCATCGCAAAGCCGCATGAACTCTGTCGGCGGCTACGATTTGCGCCGCGCGCAGCAAGATTAAATCCGAACCATGCTCCGGCATAATTACCGTCACTGTGTAACATCACTGTGTAACGCGTAATGCCATTGCTAGCACATGGAACGTTGATACTGCAGTTTTTAAGCTGCAGAAAATTTTCATCAGCATCGCCACCTTTCGCTACGTCGCCTTAAAGCGCGAAGCTTTTTGGCAGTTTTGCAGATAAAATCTTTAATCAGTGTCTTACGCAGCAACGCCTCGAGCATCGCGCGCCCCCACTTGGTTTGCTCAAGGAAGAACCCAGCCGCCATCACGCCCGTGCCAATCACAGCAAACGCACCAAGCAGCACGTTCCAGTTCATTCCGCCGGTCTTTGGCAGAGCGAATTTAGGCGGATCGATCACGGTCACATTAACAGCAATTCTGTTCCAGTCTTTTCCAACGGTTACGCCGGCAAGCTGAGTTGTTTGCATATTTGTAGACGAATACTTGTTACCTTCAATAAGACTTCCATTAACAGTGTTATTAAACACCGTCAGCGCATTCGGCTTCAACGCAAACACAGCGCACGTGTAATTTCCAGCCTTTTGAGGTACGCCAGCAATATCGTCTTCACTGCGAGACACAGCACTTTCTATGCTGTTCGGATCTTTATCCTTCGTAAAGCCATACAGCAAGTTAGCCATGCAATTCTTACTGTCTTGACTGCAAGACTTTCGCTGATCAGCATTTGCAAAAGCCCACGGCTTTACACTTTCGCCATAATTCTGGTTCAGGTGCATATTGAGCGTATCGTCAAGCCCGCGACTCCACTTTTGCTCGCCTTGCTTAGCACACATCATACGCAATGAAATATTGCTACGATCCTTCAAGCTCCACGCGAGCACATACGGATTCTTAGTAAGGCTCGTGCCGCTCATAACAGTAAGAGAATTACCACTACCAAGCGTGTCATGAACAGGATCAGCGTCTTGGGATCTTAGCAATGTCATCTTAAGATCCTTGTCAGCTCCACTGAGGCCTCCAACTGTAACTTTCGCATACACAGGCTTGCCGTTGTTACCAGAATCCGAGTCGTCCGAAGTGGAGCCATCCGGGTAATGGATGACAATCTCTTTCAAGTACGCTTTAGGAGCAACAGATTGATCTGGGTGGAAGGTCACTTTGCCGTAGCGAGTGCCGTCATCCTTGGAACTGTGCTTGCCATTCTTTTGCTTGGAAGGATTGTCAGGCTTATTGCTTTGCTCACCGGTTTTATCGGCAGCGTTATTAGAAGCCCAATACGACCAGTCTAAAGACACCTTGTTTCCAGCAGTGCCGTCAGCATTTACCTCAAAGCCGTTTGTGGCATCCTTAAACTCAAACCAAGTTCCGTCCGGAAGCGCACCAGCCTTCACAACATCCTGGTATTTATCCGCACCGTTAGCACTCTTAACGCTTTGCGGCACAGCATTCTCAACCTTTTGACCAGCCGTAACGCTCACATCAACATACTTCGGGTTGTAGAAGTGGTTGTCGTTGTGAATGTGGATTGGTATTGAACGATACTCGTAGTCGACACCTTTAACCGCGTTTTTGTTGCCGTTATTACCATCAAGCTTCCACTTGAAGTCTTTCAAAGGATCAGTGTTATTCTTACTTGCATCTTTGTTAAGTGCGCCAACAGCTGCATCGAATCTAGTAAGCAAATCGTTATTGTCTTTACTAAACTGTTTTGCTTTAATCGCGTAAACTACGCACTCGTAGTCGCCGGATTCGTTAGCCTTGCCTTTAATCCACCCACGAGTACGCTCAGTGGTATCTTTTGAGTTACCATTTGCAATGTAATCGTCGTACAGCTGCCTATCAGGGTGGCACTGACTTGCATCCTTCTCGCAAGCTTTCTGCGCTGACGCATCTTCAGTATGATCCCAAATCTTTACATCTTGCATCGTAATGCCGGCAATACCGCCCGACTGGTAGTGAGACTTAGTGCCGTCTGAATTGATCTTATTGCAAATTGTGCGCAAATTGATTTTTCCAGGCTTATACTTGGACCATGAATCAAGCCAACGGGTCGTCTTTTTAGAAGTACTAAGTTCCTCGCCCTTAGTGAGTTTGATGGTAGTATCATTCCAGTCGCCGCTACCTTCACGATCGCCAACATTCAGCCGTAAATTACCAGCATCCTCATCATGCGATCGCGTAATGTCTACCTTCGCATAAATAGGTTTACCAAGATTACCAGAGTCCTTATCTTCAGAAGTGGAACCGTCCGGATAGTGCACAATAACCTGCACTTTGTCAGAACCAACAGGGAACCACTTGTGCGGTCGGAACGTCACCTTGCCAAACTGACCCGTGCCCTTCTTAGCTGAATCACCAGAGTCAGCTTTATTATCTTGATCATCCTCAAAGAATGTGTAGCTTAAAGATTTCTTAAACTTAAACCAAGTTCCGTCCGGTAGATCACCTTCGCGCACATCGTCTTGCAACGTATTAGCATCGTTGGCATTCTTCTTGCTCTTAGGCACCTCAGTGGCTTGTTTGGTACCAGCCTCCATGCTAATAGTCTTATACTCTGGGTTGTAGTAGTGAGCATCACTATGCACATGAATTGGGAAGGTTACCGAATCCCAATCGATATGCCTTTGAGTGGCTTCTTGAGGACTATCTTCACTACCCGGCTTATCTGTTAAGACTGATTTAATAACCTCTTCAAACTTGCGATCAGCAGGTTTCTTTACAAAGTCATTTACAGCTTTATCAAACTTATTTTGTAAATCACCATGCTTACCATCTTTATTTTCAAGGTCTTTAATAGCGTACACAGTGCACACAAAGTCGCCATTTTCCTTAACCTTGCCATGTAACCAACCCCAAGTGCGCTCTACGGTATCATGCTCATCACCGTATAAGTAAAGGTTACGGTTGCAGTTTTTACCATGAACCGTACATTCATACTTATTCTTTTCAGTAGCTCTTGTCCATTGTGATGGTTGTTTATCAATAAATTCACCGCTTGTAGTATTACCTTTTCGACCGGCAAGTGTCAGACCATTAATACCATCAATCTCATAGCTTTCAGGTTTACCAGTTTGTGGATTCTTTTTATAGCAAAGCATGCGCTGATAAATTTTTCCTTGCTTAGCACTTGACCATGAGTCAAAGAACATTGGCTTAGTGTTACCAGTAGCGTCGCCTAACACTTCATCTTTACGGAAACGCATACCATTTTTATCATTGTTTTCAATTCGTCTTCCGCCATATTGCGAATAAACATTGAGCTTTAAATCATTTTTTTGGATCGGTTGACTAGTTACCTCTACAGGCGCATATACAGGCTTGCCAAGATTACCAGAATCCGGATCTTCAGAAGTGGAACCATCTGGATAATGCACAATTACAGGAGCAAAATATTCACCAAGCATTACAGTTTTTTCTGGAGAAAAAGTAACTTTGCCATATCTAGCGTCAGTAGTACTATCTTCAGGCTCATCCTTGCCTGATTTCTTGTTACTTTGCTTATTGACAAATTTATACCATGTAAGAACATGTTCATTATCTTTAGGATAGGTTCTTAGCTCAAACCAAGTGCCTTTTGGCAACCTAGTACCATTCTGCACAAGCTCCTGTTGACTCTTGTCATTACCTTTCACGCCGTTAGCACCAGAATGGCTTACTGGAGCAGCCGATTCTTTAGACTTACCACCAGCCTGCACATATACCTTATCGTATTGAGGGTTATAATAATGCGCGTCGGAGTGAACCTTAATTGGCACAGTCCTAGATGTATAATCAATATCTTCTCTTAAACCCTTGAAGGTATCCGGATTAATGATATTGGTAGGAGAACCGGTTTGCTTTTCAATATCTTTGTTCTTTTTAGCAGCATCCTCAAATTTCTTCAAAGCTTTAGGCTTCAAAGCATACACAGTGCACTGGTAATTGCCAACCTTTAGTGGCTTTCCTGTGATGCTACCACGCGTACGCTCCATGGTTCTGCCTGTGCTATCAAATAATTTGTTTGCTGCACAGCCCTGACCATTTCGGCACTTTTCTTGTTCCTCATCAGTAGCATGAGGCCACGGTTTTTCACCATTTATTGTTATTCCATTAATACCGTTAAGATAAAACTTAAGATTCAGAGGATTTGTAGTATCAGCACACACAGAGCGAATAGTAATATCGCCAGGTTCCTGCACTGACCAAGAATCTATCCATGGTTGTGGCTTAACTTCACGATTCTTGCGGAATACGAATCCATCGTTGTAGTCAATCTCTTGACCATTTTGGTTCTTATGAATATGGAGCTGCAAGTCACCAGTGCCAGGGTTATCTCTTGTTACATACACTGGAGCATTAACTGGATCACCATGATTACCAGAATCTTTATCCTTCGAAGTTGAACCATCAGGATAATGCACAACTACAGGTCTCTTCTCAGGCTGACCAGTTTTAGAAGCAGGAACCCACTTATTTGGGTGGAAAGTGACAACACCAGTGGACTCGTTATTAATCTTTGCCCAAGTTGGTGGATTTTGATACTTATTATAAATTTCTGCCTTAAACTTAGTGCCAGATGGGAATTTCTTCCCTCCCCTGTCTTTTGGATTTGGAGAATTCTTTTCTTCACCAGCTTTTACTGTAGTATCGTCATAGTAAGGGTTATACCGGGACGCCTGCGAAACAACGTGTATATCAACGCCTTTGACCTTCACAATTGAATTGTTCATTTTACAATTGTTAGGTTTAGGATCAGGATAGTTTATTTGAACATCAAAATGTATAGTTTTGTTTCTATCAGAAGCCTTAGGACTATACTTAACCTCGCCTGTTCTTGGATTAATATAGGCTTGACCAGGCTGCATATTATTAGGATTATACGTCTTAGTAACACCGGGCGGAAGTATCTCACTATTTCCAATTTCATTCTTTTTAAACGTAAATTCTATTCCAGCATCAGTTGGAATCATCTCAGACGTAGTTCTGCCCCCATGATTTGGCATGTCCTTATAATATTTAAAATCGCCGTTATAAGAATCACCAACCCACTCACCAGTATTTATATACGGTTTCACGGAAGTAACTTCACCGTAAACAGCGTCCTCTTTAGACCTCTTTGGGAATTGGATGTCATCATCATTTTTAGGATTTAAACCATACTTAAACTCTTCCAAGTCTGGTATGCCGTCGCCATCATGATCATACGGACCAAAAACTGTAAACTTATGCTTATCTCCATAGTAGGAAATCCAACCTGCCATAAAAGGTAACTTATAAGGGTCACTGCCTTCTTCAACTTCTGCAGTAACAATCCAGCGAATAGAATCTACAGCGTTATCTTGTTCCCAAGATTTAAATAACCTACCAAAATTACCAGCTCGACGCCATGTATCTACTTCACATGTTGCATCTGTACCTAAACCACATTTTTCAATAGATGCTTTCCAGAAATTCTCATAATCACTATCACCTGGTAAGCGCGTAGCATTAGTATAACCATTAAAATCGCTTGGTATTTGATCTTTGCCTCGTTCTTCCCAAACAAACCTTTTGCCTCTACCACTGTAACCAGCAAATTTTGTACGATACCTTGTAATTCTTATGCTATTATCCTTGATGTTTTTTGGAAGAATAAGATAAAAATCAGGTCTACCATCATACGCATGTAGAGCAGTATTTTCATCACAATCTACATTTGGATTTTCTATTTTTTTAATTCTGCATCCATTTGCGTTAAAAAGAACATTCCAAGTGATGGTTGTTTTTTTCTTTCCATTAACGGTTACTGTATTTATATCTGGAGACTGAACATCGAAATCTCTATATACATCATAACTCGCAACAGAGTTAGGAGAAATATACCCGTTACCAATGTAATCCCAACTAACATTAGCTGCATTAGCTTCTTTCATCGGCGGCACTATGAGCATGGTTACTATGGTGGCGGCGGCTACGAACATTGCGAAGAGCGCGCGACGAAGAGTGTGGGCTGGGTGAGCGGTGCGAGCGATGGTGGTAACGTTGTCGGAATTGGCTGCGCTGTCGGAAATGACTGCTTTGTCGAAAGAAGTGCTGGCGGTGCCGAAAGTACTGGCATTGCTGGAAGAAATAACTGTGGTGCTGGAAGTACGAACGGCGGCATCACGCTCGCTGGTCTTATGCCAGACCAAAGCGCGCGACGCAAGACGACCCACGCGTGATGCGAATCCACGGAACTTTGCTGGTAACATTTTCTCGCCTTCCTAGTCCTCCACTGCTGCACAAGCCGCAGTATATCTCAAATTCCAACTCTCTAATCTTTAAGACTTCACGCACTCAACCTGCATGCGATGCCAATGCTCGGTGCACTAAAACCTTGTACGCACACTACTGCAAATGCCACAGACAGAGCCAACCACAGGTAGTCCAGTATAACATACCTGCATGCCCTATATACAAGCATGGTTGCTGAAAAGCCCCTAATATTTATACCCCCCCCCCATGAAGGATTTCAAGCAAAACACGTATTATAATTGTGCATATAAAAAATTTCTATAATTCGCGAATATCGCTAAAAAATCTACTGTAAAACGCATTTATAACGCATAATTTCCGACGCCAAAACGCAAAAATCGCATCTTCGGCGTGTCTAAAAACCGACCACTTCCCCAACCCAAAGCACTACATGTTGTTATAACGCATGCATCGCACCGCTATATGCTGTGCTGGTATATGCTGTGTGTGTTGTGTGCTGCGCTGCTGTATTCTGTGTGCTTCGTCGCTATATACTGTGTGAGATTCGTCACTATATGCCATGCTATATATACTGTGCAACGCGAAAGCAGGTCGTCGCGTCAGCAAGAAAATCCGACAGAAACTGTGCAGCCGTGTACAGAAAAAGTCGTTTGCGCGCAAAAAAAAATCGGGGCAGATGCACTCTCGCACTTCCGCCCCCCAAAACCCTAAGGTTTTCAAGCATTTTCAATTCTATCTTTCACATATCCAACTGTCAATAACAGTACAAATAAAAGCAAGCAATGAGTTAAATTTACTCGCTTTATCATACTCTTTTGTGTACTCAGATGCCTTTTTTATAAATCCTCCTGCAATGTATCTAATAATGCTTTTTTGATCATTCACGCATTCATCACATTGATAATTCCTAGACAAAAATCTCTTATACATATATGCAGTTATCACTATTTCTTTCATCTTCGCATTACACATATTCGATCGCCTCGCACGCTTATTGAACCCTACAGCTTCAATAGCTTTACTTACTTCTTCAAGCAAAAGCACGTTGTCAAAACTCTTTTCAGTAATTCCATCCAATATTGAATTAGAATGAGCACAAGCATTACGCACGGATTTTACCCTGCACAATAAGTGATGCTCCTTCTGCATCTCTCTACTACCCCATCTTTTTGCGCAAAAACGATAAAATCTTAACAATGTTCCAAATGTAATACCTTCAACAAATACCCAAATTGGCATTCCACCTGTATACTTTGCCGCCGATTCTCTGCTATATTTCCCATCTTTAAGTCGTTCTAATTCAGCAATTAGTATTTTGCGGTCATCGTTATAAAGACTAGACATGTAATCTTCAACAATGGAGTATCCATCTTCTTCAGGATTTTCAGTAAACATTTTCATTAACTTAACTTTTGCCTCATGCTCTATAGCTAAAGTTATTAGAAGCAAAAGTATTTGAAACATCCTATTAAGCTGCTCTATTTTGCATAATTGATCAAAATCCAAGTCAATATACTGGCCATCCCTAGATCCACCAACTCTCTTGCTAAACAATTTTTTATATGAACAAGTCTCAAAATAATATGAGAAGATTGAAAGGTAGGAAATTGCAGAATCTTCAGATTGTTTGTTAAAAGTTATACCTTGCTTCTTAAGATGTTTTATCTGATCTATTGACGAAAGCTTCACAGGCAATTTACTAATTGCACATGTTTTCTTTATATCCGAATCGCATTGATTGTCCATACTATGTATTCCCCTTTTCCAAACTATGGATAAATATCTTTTATTTTTGCGAATACTACCCCAATAGCATTCGATGACTCTTTAAATGCACCAGCGCATATGCAAATATTCTACAAAACACTACACGAAAAGCAACGAATAGACAGGCACGACCAAAAGTAGAAAATCAAAAGTGGGCTTAATGGGGTTCGAACCCACGACCTTCTGCTCCGGAGGCAGACGCTCTATCCACTGAGCTACAAGCCCGCAACTCGAGAAAGTATACACGCTAGTGAGGATGCGCGACGACCTGCCTGAGCGCAGCATTGCGCGCGCGAAGGCAATTCGGAGCGCCGAGCTTGCTTAGGGTTGAAAGCACAGTGTGCTTTCAACGCAAGCGAGGTCTGCCTTCGTTAATAAAGACGAAGGCAGGGCAGGTTAGTATGGTTGTGCTTTAGAAACTAGATTGTGACTGGGGATGCGAGGCGAAAAAACGGCAGAAAGTTTACAGCCGCGCGCAGTTTATGCCGCCTGCGCACGCAATCGCGCGCACAGCCATCACGCGCCACCGAGGAAGGCAAAGGTGCCAAAGTAAAGCGCAGCCGCAACAGCAACCGACGGCACAATCGCGCACACAGCAAAAATCCACCAGTCGCGTGCACGCACACGACTCACCCTAGCGTGCGAACGCGCACCAACTCCCCCAAAACCGCGTGCTTCCATAGCAGTAGCGAGCGTCGTCGAACGTCGAATCGAAAGCACAAGCAGCGCAAACGACTGCGGGAAGAACGCCCTCACGCGATGCTCATCACCCAAACCGCGCGAACGCCTCGACGCAGTCAGCGCCGCCCAATCATCCTGTAGCACGCCAAACAGCCTAATTCCAGCCAAACCGCCGTACACGAATCGATCCGGCAAATGTAGCACCTGACTGAAAGCATCCGCCAAATCCGTAGCATCAAGCCCAATCACCATCACAATCGACGGCACGCCAATCGCCAAAATCCTAAGCGAAGTTGCAACAGCCAGCATAGCCGAACGATCCGTAGCATGCATCAGCCACCACTGGAACCAAGTATTTCCGCCACTTTTGCCGTATAGTAACACAGTGAGCGCGGAAGTCGGCGCACCCACCCACACAGGCCACGAAAGGCGAATCACACGCCATGGCGGAAGCTTAATGCACGCAAAAATCACAAATTCCAGCAGCAACGCAACCGAAGCAGAAACGCAATCAAGCGTAAAAAGTAGCGGAATCGAAGCCGCGAACGCTCCAAAAATGCGAAATACTGGATTAATTGACGCAAGAAGCGGCGATTTGCTTGAAAGTTTCGCTTCCTCGTCGCGATTGTTTACAGCGCTCACTTTGATACGCGAAATGTCTGTTGCGCCGGTAGTTGCGGAAAGCGCTTCGGAAGATTTCACTTCGGAAGCACTCACTTCAGCAGCACTCATTTCAGCAGCTTCAGCTTTCACATCCGGCACAAGCTCAACCAAGCGCGCACCCAACACCTCAACCAGCTCACGGTCGTGCGTCACCACAATAATGCTCACACCCTCGCTGCGAAGGCTTGCAATCAAGCGAATAATTTGCAACCAAGTTTTGCGATCCTGCCCAAAAGTCGGCTCATCCAAAATCAACACACGCGGAGCCGCAGCAAGCGACGCCGCCACAGTCAGACGACGCTTTTCACCTCCCGAAAGCGTGTACGGATTCGCCTTCGCGTAACGAGCCAAACGGAATCGCTTCAGCAACTCCTGAGCCTTCACTCGCGCCTCATCTGCCGAAACACCCGTGCGAAGCGGCCCCAACATAACCTCATCCAACACCGAACCACACGCAAACTGATGCTCCGGATTCTGAAAAACGTACGAAATGCGCTTCGCCAAATCAGGCGACTTCCACTTCATTGGATCCGTACCATTCGTGCCTTGAGCAAGAGCATCACTCGCCACAACCTCGCCGCTTACTGCCGGCAAAAGACCAGCCAAAGTGAGCGAAAGCGTTGATTTTCCAGCACCGTTCGCGCCGACCAAAGCCGTAATCTGCCCGGCTTTAAACTCAAGATTGATGTGACGCGCAATCGGCTCGCTATTATGGCTGATTGCGAGGTCCTTCGTGGAAAGTAGCACTTCTCCGTAGCCTTCTGCTGGACTGCAGTTTTCGTAATATTTTTCAGAAGATTCTGCATTTGCGGAAGAATTACTTACGGAAGATTCATTTGCAGAAGATTTTACGTTTTTCTTGTAGCGTTCCGGAAGCCAAATACCCAGATCCTCAAAGTCCAAATCGGTGCGATTAAACACCTCGTCTGGCGTGCCGTCCGCCACAATCACCGTGCGCGAAGAAGCCACGCGCGCAATATCGTCGTCGTGAACGGTTTCGTTGTTCGCAGCTTTTCCGTTCGCAGCTTCATCATTCTCAAGCCCAAGCACAACCACGCGGTCAATCATGTCAATCCACGGTTCCGCGTGATGCTCCACAAGCACCATCGTGGCATGCGTCGAATCCAAAACCGCGCGCACAGCACCAACAATCTGCTGCGTGCCATCCGGATCCAAATTCGCAGTCGGCTCGTCCAAAAGCAGCACACTCGGCTGCATAGCGAGCGCGCCAGCAAGCGCCAAACGCTGCATCTGACCGCCACTTAAATGCGAAGTTGAGCGATGCAATTGCAAGCCATCCAACCCAACTTCTTTAAGACTTTTGCGCACGCGATCCCAAATCTCGCTGCGCGGAACGTTCATATTTTCCGGACCAAACGCAACGTTATCCCCCAAACGCTGGAAAATCGCCTGTGCATCCGGATCTTGCAAAACCAAACCAACACGACCGCGCGCACGTCGAACCGGCACGCCGTCAACCAAAACGCAACCCTCGCTCACACCACCATCGGCATCTTCGACGAGAGTGGTTTGCTGGGATTTTGCGCTATTTTTCGCCACAAAATCATTGCCAATAAGACCTGCCGCGCCGCTTAAAATCGTGGATTTACCGATGCCTGATGCACCAAGCAGCAACACGCGCTGCCCCGCCTTAATCGTGAGGTCCAACCCGCGCACAGCAAAAGCGCGACGGGAAGCATGACGATAACCCCAGTTTTCAAAACAAAGTTCAGCGTTACTTGCGTTAGAAGCGTTATCACTAGCTCTACTTGCGTCACTAGCGTTGCTGATACTCTTGCGATCACTTAAATCTGTTGGAAGGAAAGTTTCAGATTCTTGCGATTGAGTAGCATCAGGCATAGTAAATCCTTTATGGCAATGATAGATTTTAGTTATTTCTTAATACGCTATTCGCTATTTTTCGCGTATTTCGCGACCGGACGCAAACTGATCCAACGCGCCGGTCTTAGCGATTCCCACATACAAGAACCACATTAAAACACCAGCAAACACAATTCCGGAAACCACTGTGCTGGCGAAGTATGGAAGACCATACTTGCCGAATACGCTAACAGCCTGCAACTTACCGAGGAAGGTGTAACCCCAGCAACCAATACCAGTCAATGCGCCGGAAAGAATCATTGTGTTCAAATTCCACTTCTTGTAAGCGAAAATAATGAACGCAATTTCAGCAAACAAACCCTGAACTACTGCAATAGCGAAGGTTTCAGCACCACCCCACTGATTGCCCATCAAAGCTTCGAGCACGCCAGCTACGACTTCAGCGTAAATAGCAGCACCCGGCTTACGCACGATTACTGCGGCCAAAGGAGCAGCGAAGAGCCAAAGACCGTTAATAAGACCTGCAAAACCTGGAAGAATGCTGTTTAGCGCAGTCCATGGAACCTCACTAAAAATGGCAACAACCCAATAAATAAAAGCAGAAACAACGCCAATTACGGAAGCAACTGCGATGTCTGCAACACGCCACTGCATGTTGGACTGATAATTTTCTTCTGACATAAAAATGTGCCTTTCTTGTTACGTGTTGCAATGCGTTACATTGTGCGCAATGCAATATTTTGCGTTACATGTGTACATTACGATGCTGTGCGTCAAACGCGTTACATTGCGATGCGTTACATGCAATACTTTGCGTTACAAAGAAACCTTGCAACACCTCTCCAGGCACGGGAAAAACAGACCTCCGTGCGCCGGTATTACCCGGATTCACGTTCAAGCGGTTTTCTCTCAGCTCTGAATGTTCACGCTTGCATAAGCGAGAACACAGAGCACCCGTGTCGATTGACGATTGTACGGCACTGCGTCGACGCCAACCCTCCAAACGCGCGCGACGACCTGCTTGAGCGCAGCACAGCGCGCGCAAGCAACTCGGAGCGGAAACTCGCTTAGGTTGGAAGTCCAGTGGACTTCCAACGCGAGTTTCGTAAGCGAGCGCGTAACCCGCGCGAGCGTCCTCTCACGTCTGGAGCAATACGCCACACCAAACACTCCAAACACGAGAAAAGCACCCCATATTTGGAGCGTATGGCAACAATAAACCCTCCAAATGTGAGATAACGCGCGCGCTGTGCTGCGCTCAAACAGGTCCGTCACGTCAATAAAAAACGTGCGCAAGCACCGAACAAACGCCACTTACGCACGCAACAATAAGGCTAAAACATAAAATTTACTTACCGCGCATTGCACGACGGCTGATGCGCTGCGGACGCGTTGGATCGATGCCCTTCGGAATGCCAAATCCACTCTTGCTTTGCAACGTGCGCAAACGCTCATTCAAAATCGCAAGCTCCGTCTTAGTAAGGAAGAATCGGCGGTTCGGATGAATTTTATCGAACAACGCAAACTTGTGCTTCACAGGCTGTAGCGTCTTCGAGCGCAACACCTTTCCGCGCAATTCTTTAAGCTTCACCTGATTTTCGCCATTACCAACAGCAATACGGTATACAGGTATATTAGATCCGGCAGTAACGCTTTTAATAGCGTGCTCCTGTCGATCCATAGCATGCATTAAACGCTCGTAATTACCCTCACCAACGAGGAAAATTCCGTTAAAACCAGTGCCTCGCCAAAGCGCATCCTTCGTGCGCGCATCCACCCACACAGGCTGCTGCGGAAAAGTAAAACCGCCCTTATTAATCGCAGAAATAATGCCGGCAGCCGCACCCGGGCGACCTTCCAACTTTGCGTAACCAACTTTATCTGCGCGCTTCGTAAGCACAACAGTAAACAGCAGCAAACCAAGCATCACCGCTGTAATAAGCATCATAATCCACATCAAAATGGACCAACGAGATACAATTCCAAGAATTACAGCAACCAAAATCGGCGCAGCAAACGCGCAAGACAACCACAAAGGCAGCTGCTTATCGTCAGAATGCGTGTACTTATAAATACGTATAATCTGCGAGAACATGCCCTGCTTTTTCTTAGGCTGCTTCATGCCTTGCGTCGCACCCTTCGACGCGCCTTGCGATTTGCTTTGTGCTTTATCTTGTGCCATGCGTTTACCCCATAATATTCGCGTTATTTTGAGTATCCCAAATAATAATAGTAGCTTGTGCAAATATTAATAAATTTGCACTTACTTTTGCACTTACTTCGGCCAGTTACCACGCTTTGCGCTACTCGGCTTAGGCAAACGCCAGCGACGAAGCTGCATAGCGCGGCTGAATGCATACATGCCGGAACGCGACTTGCGCGACACAGCCACATCGCCAAAACGACGAATCAGCTCCTTGCGCAACTTACGCCACATAACAAACATGTCAATTACAGATGCAAACAAATACGCGTACAAGAACACTGCAAAAACAAAATAAACAATCACAAATTTAGATAGCGCAAACAAGCAAATCATAATCAGCACTGCAACTGGTATGAAAAACTCGCCAATATTAATTCGAGCATCCACGTAATCGCGAATATACACACGCCACGGAAGCTGCTCAATTTTTGGCATATGCACCAAATCGCCAGTGCGCATTGCGTTGTATTGCAAATTCTCAGATTCGCGAAGACGAGCGCGCGCGCGTTTTGCACTTTCCTTGCGATCTGCCGGCACTAGTGGACGAAGCTTTTGCGCCTGAGCAGCGTTGCGCTTAGGAGTCGGCGCGTTTTTTTCGCGAGATTTCGTCGCTACGGACGATTCTGCATCCGCTACTTTCTTTTGCGACGAAGGAGTAGACGCGCCCTCATTATTGGCAGTTTTCTTTGCAAATGGATTCCATGTCATGTTTGCAGATTACTCAACAGACTAGACGCATGCAGACGCGGCGGAAACGGCAGAAAATTTACAGTAACGTAAAATTTCGGTCGAGAATCGCCACAAAAACGGCAGAAACTTTACGCGCATGTAAAGAAAAAGGGGTACATATCAAAAAACGGCAGAAACTTTACAGCGTTGCAAAGTTTATGCCGCCTTCGCGCAAAATTAGCCAGAATTACTCGCCCAATCGATCCAAAAGCAGCGCTTCCGTCACAATATTTCCGCGCAAACCAGAAAGCGAAATCGACTCGTTCGGGCTGTGTGCATTAGACTTAGGGTCTTCCGGACCCGTCACCAGCACCTGCGCCTTCGGGAAGATGCGCTGAAGCTCAGGAATAAACGGAATCGAGCCGCCCTCGCCCTTGTTTACCGGCTCCACGCCGAAAGCATCGCGCATAGAAGCGAGCGCATCCTTCGTTGCAACAGCATCCGGATCCATTGCCCAACCCATGCCGTTATCAATCGGCTCTGCAGTAACTTCCGCACCAAAAGGCGCGTGAGATACCAAGAAGTCGCACAACGCTTTTTGCGCTTCTTCCGGACGCTGCGAAGGCGCGGTACGAAGCGAAAGACGCAACTTAGTTTCGTGCGCAATCACATTAAAACTGCCCTCAACAGGATGTGCGTCCATGCCGATTACCGTCAGGCTTGGCTTAGTCCACATGCGCGCGGCGAGAGAACCGGTGCCTGCAAGCTTATAAGAATCGACCACGGAAGCGTCGGCGCGCACTTGTGCTTCGTCCAAATCGCGCTGCAAACCGCCAACCGGTTCCTGTGCTTCAATTCCAGGAACTGCCAAGTCGCCAGCTTCGTTGTAAAGCGAGGCAATAAGCATGGAAGCGAGCGTGTAAGCGTCCAAAATCGGACCGCCAAACTGTCCAGAATGCACTTGATGACCAAGTACTTTAACCCTTACATCCACGTCGGTATTTCCACGCAAACTCGTTGTAAGACTTGGGATTTCGGCGGACCAATTGCCAGAATCAGCCACAATGATTACGTCGGATTCGAACTCGTCTTTATGCGATTCAATGAACGGGATGAAGCTTGGCGAGCCCATCTCCTCTTCGCCTTCGATGAAAACCTTAATATTTACGCGCAAATCGTCGCTTAGTGCGCGCAAAGCTCCGTAGTGAATTGCGATTCCGCCGCCGTCGTCAGCTGAGCCGCGTCCGTAGAGACGACCGTCGCGCTCTGTGCCTTCAAATGGGTTGGTTTCCCACTCGGATGGGTCCGGCACTGGCTGCACGTCATGGTGAGCGTAGAGCAAAACCGTTGGCGCGCTTGGGTTTACGATACGAGAGCCGACCACTTCGAAAGCTCCTGGAGTGCCGTCCGGATTCGTGGACTGCTCGACGCGCGCGTCAATACCAACCTCACGCAATACCCCAGCCACGTATTGCGCGGACTTGCGCATATGCTCACCAGCAATGCCATTAGCCGACACCGCAGCCAGCGAAATCTTCTTATTCAGCACGGAAACCACGTCATTCCAGGCGTTTTGCACGCGAGCGCGCACGTCTTCGACAGCCAAATCTGCCATAAATCCTCCCAACTAAAAGCAACAGAGCGGTAATTGATGCCTGTAAAACTATACCTATAAATTATACCCAAACTATGTCCGCAAACTTTTTCGCAAACGCTTGCGCTATAAGTGCTCAAGCATGTCGTCGCGCACTAACCCAAATTCAGGGAAATATGCGCGCGTTTGGGGACTTATACACTACCCAAGTCCACAATCGCGGGGTAACTCGCGCGCAAATGGGGACTTGTACTCCACCCAAGTCCACAAACACGCGGAAGTATGCGCGCAAATGTGGACTTACGCACTACTCAAGTCAACAAACGCGGGTAAACACGCGCGCTACGCTTTATGCGCTCAAGCAGGTCGTCGCGCACGTTTGAAGCGTCCAGCTTAGTCAGCCCTCTCAATGCGCGCGGCAACCCAATCGACAATATAAGGCGCGCACTGCTCAATCTGATCCATCGCAACCTCAAACTCGTACGGACCGCCGTACCACGGATCAGCCAAATCGAGCAACATCTCGCGACCAGGCTGCGGCTTAGGAAGCGATGGATCAAACGCGCGGTACATGTGCACAAGTTCGCGCTTTTGCGGCGGCAACAAACGCAAAAGCGAGCGCATATGCGAAGCCGTCATAGGCAAAAACAGGTTCGTTTCCGCAATCTCATCCGCTTCAATTCGATGCGCAAAATGCGAAGCAGGAAGCCTGTATCCGCGCTTAGTTAATTCCCTTTGCGCGCGGCGATCAATCGGATTGCCATACTCTTCGTCGCTTACACCGCTGGAACGCACAGCAACGACGTCGCCCAATCCCCTCAATTGAAACTCGTTGCGCAACACGATTTCCGCCATTGGCGAGCGACAAATATTGCCTGTGCAAACCGTCATAACGGTATATGGGTGACGCGCGTCAACCTTGATTTTGCTTGATTCTTCAGTCATATTTCCTCGTTTACTTTGCGGTTTTCGTTTACTTTGCGATTCTCGTTTACTGCGCAGGCTCATATACCATAAACCGGTATCGTGCAGGATTGCTTTCGCTACCAACCTTAAGCAGCGCTTCCTCAAACTCACCTTCGCGCGCAACATGCCATTTTCCTGCATCAACCAATGCATGAATGTTTGGAGCAAATGTGTCCGCTGCAACTTTCGCGTCAATTTGCGTTACGTAAGCTGCGTCCGCATGATAATTCGCAAGCATCTCGCGCAAAATCGCAGCGCCACCAATAACCCAGATTGCGCGTCCGTCTTGAGGCGAGTCTTGCGGAAAGTCTTGAGATGCGTCTTGAGATACACTTCCCTGACTTCTCAGCGTTTCCCTATTTTCCAGCCATTCGCGCGCATAATTCAAAGCCGCGTCAATGCTAGTAAAACTACGCGCACCATCCGCAACAAAATCGGGATTATGCGTAACAACAATATTTTCACGCCCAGGCAACGGACGGAATTTCGGCGGCGTCGCATCCCACGTGCCACGACCCATAATCACAGGGCAACCGATAGTCATCGCCTTAAAATAGCGCAAATCCGGCGAAAGTCGCCACGGCATACCTCCGTTTACACCCATCGCGCCTGGCTTGCCGTCCAAACCAAAAGCCTCGCCCCAAATCAGTCGCACAGGAAAATTATGCGACACGCTGTTTGCCATATACGCACCTCACACGCTAAATCAAGCTAAAAATTAAACTAAATCAAGCAAAATAATTCGCAACCAATCAAACCGCAATCAATCACACAGCAACCGGTGCTTTAATCGTCGGATGATGCTTGTATTCAACCACCTTAAAATCGCTGTAATCGTAATCAAAAATCGAATCCGCCTTACGAATTTCAAGCTGCGGATACGGGTATGGCTCGCGCGAAAGCTGCTCGAGCACCTGCTCAACGTGATTGTCGTAAATATGGCAATCGCCGCCCGTCCACACGAACTCGCCCGGCTCAAGGCCTGCCTGCTGAGCCATCATCATCGTCAAAAGCGAGTAGGATGCAATGTTAAACGGCACGCCGAGGAACATGTCGCAAGAACGCTGGTAAAGCTGGCACGAAAGCTTGCCGTCAGCAACGTAGAACTGGAAAAGCGAGTGGCAAGGCGGCAACGCCATATGTTCAACTTCCGCAGGATTCCAAGCGCTAACAATCATGCGGCGAGAATCTGGGTGATTCTTCATAAGATCCAGAACGTTTGCGATTTGGTCGATTGTGCGGTTTGGATTTTCCGCTGTCGGAGCCGGCCAACTCCTCCACTGCACGCCGTAAACAGGGCCCAAATCGCCGTTTTCGTCCGCCCACTCGTCCCAAATATGAACGCCGTTTTCTTGCAACCAACGCACATTACTCGAGCCTTTAAGGAACCAAAGCAGCTCGTACGCAAGTCCTTTGAAAAACACGGTTTTCGTGGTAATCAGCGGGAAGTATTTGCTAATATCGAAGCGAATTTGCTGACCAAAAAGCGAAATCGTGCCAGTGCCTGTGCGATCTGATTTTAAAGTGCCTTCCGTAAGGATTTTTCGCACTAAATCCTCGTAAGGAGTTGGGATGCTGGAAAGCGGTTTTTGTGGTACGCGCGCGCGAATTGCGGCAAGTTCTTCTTCTGTTAAAGCCATGCTGCCATGTTAACAAAGTGCTAATAAATTTAAAGAATCGCGCTCGTAAAACCATATGCCTACCGCGCAAAACGCTAACTTCTGCAATTGAACGCAAAGTTACAATCCTTACGATAACATGAACAAATACGACTACAGCAAAGGAGCAAAAATGTCTAGAAGATTATGGGTAGAGCGCAACGAAGACGGCACTTGGGAAGCACACAGCGACGACGGTGTGAGCTTGAAGTTTGGTCACAGCGAAAGCATGTTCAACCCGGTTGAATTAATGCAAATCGCTTTAGCTGGTTGCACAGCTCTTAGCAGCCAGTACGCTGCAGAACACGCTATTGGCGAGGGCGCTGGAGCGCGAGTTGTAGTAAACGGCACGTACGACGCGGAAGAAGGCACATACTTGCGTTTTCAAGAAGACGTCACTCTTGACGCAAGTGGCGCAAAACCTGCACTCAGCCAGGAAGATGCGTCCGCACTAAAAGAGCGCATGGAACGCCACATTTCCAGGGGTTGTACTGTTAAACATACGCTCGAAAAAGGCGCGCAAGTTAGCGTAAACGTTACGGTTCGCAGCTAGAATAAGCCAAAAGTCGCGAAAAATCACACTAAACTTGCACTAAACTTGCACTAAACTTGCACTAAACTTGCACTAAACTTGCACTAAACTTGCACTAAACTTGCACTAAAATTCACCACGTGTGGCACAATTGAGTACACAAGATATTTGCGCAATAATGACGCTACGCATGCATGTATGCAACCGGAGGAAACTTTGAAAATCGCTATTTTTACCGAAACGTATCCACCGTACATAAATGGCGTCGCAACACAGTCTTATATGCTCAAAAAGATGTATGAAGAGCTTGGGCATGAAGTGCTAGTAGTCACGGTCGGCTCCGAAAAACAGCGCAAAACCAAGCTTGAAGATGGAGTTGTTTACGTTCCGGGCATATTGCTTAAAAAGCTTTACAAATACCGCGTTGCGCTTCCGATTGGTCACATGCGAAAGCAACTTCCTCTTAAATTTAAGCCGGATGTCATTCATATTCAAAACGAATTTGGCATTGGCGAAATCGGCTTGGAAGTAGCAAAAAAAGAGCATATTCCCGTTATTTACACGCTTCATACAGAATACGATAAATTCCTGTTTTACATTGGCTTAAAGCATTTTACTGAGTTCTCTCGCAATATTTCGGCGAAATATTTTATGCGATTCTCGAAAAATGCCACAATTATTACGAGCATGTCTCCTAAAGCACAGGCATATATTGACCGTCAGAAGGTTGATAAAAAAGTAATTGTGCTGAATAATGCTGTGGAATATAAAAAGTTCCTACCAACGCCTGAGCGACTTGCATTCCGCAAAGCTTTCCGCGAAAAATATGGCGTTTCTGACTCTACTAAGCTGTTTGTTTTCGTTGGTAGAATCGGCGCTGAAAAAAATATTTCAGAATTAATTGACAACTTTATGTATTGCGATTTTCCTCGCGAAAAAGCGCGCTTATTTGTTATTGGCGGCGGTCCTGATTTGGAATCGTTGCGCAAGCGCGTGGCAGATAATGGTTTTGACGACAGAATTTGCTTGCTTGGGCCTATTGCTCACACGGAAATTCCAAAGTATTTGCACGCAATGGACTACTACACAACCGCATCACTTTCCGAAATGCACTCACTTTCGATGTTAGAAGCAATGGCTTCCGGTCTGTTTGCGCTTGTAAAGCATGATGTACCGAATGAGAAGCAGATTATCAGCGGTCAAAACGGGTATCAGTGGGATACTAAGGAAGATTTTAAGGCTGTTTTTAGTAAAGTTTTGAATATGAGCGAGGCTGAGCAGGCTCAGCTTAAGGCGAACGTGCTCGAGTATTCGAAGAATAACGATTTTAAAAGCCAAGCACTTGAGCTGCTTAAGATTTACAAGCGCGCAATTGAGATGAACAAGGAAAAGCTCACTGAGAAGAAAGCTAAGCGAGATGCCAGGCGCGCGCGTTTTATGCTGAAAAAGCGCGAGAATACTGAAGCGGAGTCGCAAGAGCCGCAAAAGCCGCAAGACTAGATGACCTGCGCGCTCCAAATGTGGGATAAAATCCCCGGCAAATGTGGTCAGCTTCGGCAAAACCGACAACAAACGCCAGTAAAAACTCCGGCAAATGTTTCACTACGCCGGTCTTCAGACACGCGCGCAGCGCGACGACCTGCTTTCGCGCTGCGATTTTAGCGCGCGAAGGCAATTCGGAGCGGAAACTCGCTTAAGTTGGAAGTCCAGTGGACTTCCAACTTAAGCGAGTTTCGCGCGCGAGCGTAATCAGCGCGAGCGCAATCTGCACGAATGTCTCAAAACAAGCAAAATGAGACCCTAACGCAGTACGCAATCTGCACTAATGTCCGAAAACAACCAAACAGAGACAATAACGCAGTAACTCATCTGCACCAGTGTCTCAAAATGGGCAAAATGAGACACGCGCGCAGAAAGCAAGTCAACGCTAGTAATTCAGTGCTCAAGCAGGTCGTCAGCGCACACAAAACACAACCTAGTTTCTAAAGCATAACCACACAAATCTGTCCTGCCTTCGTCAATCGAGACGAAGGCAGACCTCGCTTGCGTTGAAAGCACACCGTGCTTTCAACCCTAAGCAAGCTCGGCGCTCCGAGTTGCTTTCGCGCGCGCTGTGCTGCGCTCAAGCAGGTCGTCGCGCCAATGCGAGCGTTATCCCAAGCAGTCGTTGCATTATCGCAGCGGATCGATTGTTTGCTCAATCTCCTTAGCAGCTTCTTTACCAGCCTTCGGCACATCAACCTCATGCACTCCGGAAATATCGTCAATAGACGCTTCAGAATGCTGCTTTTGCGCTGCCGCAACCTGAGCTGCACTAAATTCCACATACTTGCGCGGCACAACGTACACAGGCCTCGAAGAATGCTGCAACAATCCCTGGCTAATCGAGCCAAGCAGCAAACCGGTAAAGCCACCACGACCGCGAGAACCAACAACCACAAGATCATGATTCAAACTAGCTTGAGTCAAAGCTTCAACAGCAGAACCAGGCACAACAGTTCGATGAATTTGCAAATCCGGCAAACGCTGCAAAATTGGCTTCACGCGCTCCTCAAGATCCTCCATGTACGATCCCATAACAGCGGTGTCGCCCTCAGCACCTTGCACTCTTGGCACTGCGGAAATAACATCAAGCTCAGCATGCCAGCTATCCGCCAAATCAGCCGCAATTTCAAGAGCTTTAAGCCCCCACTTTGACTCGTCAGAACCAACAGCCACACGCGTAATCGTATTATTCAAATGAATACGCTGACCGTCATCGTCAGTGTAAGGCACAACCACAATTGGGCAATACGCATAAGCTGGAAGCGAAGAACTAGTTGTGCCGAGCAAACGCTCTGCCAAGCCACCTTTGCCGCGATTGCCAATCACAATAAGCTGATAGTTACGAGAAAGCTCCACGAAAACCGAAGAAGGATCACCCGTAACAATTAGCGTAGTCGCGTCAACACCCTGCTCAAGAGCAACAGCTTTTGCTTTAGATAGAATTTCTTGTGCATCGTGATGAGCTGCATTATCGTCACCAATCGCAGTGTAAGTGGCATCAAAAGAAACAGCAGCATAACTTGGCAACGAATAAGCGCAAACAATTTGCAATTGCAACCCAGCATGCTTTGCGTAATTTGCAGCCCACCAAACCGCTTTATAGCTCGCGTGCGAGCCGTCAACTCCAACCAATACAGCTTTTTCTGGGATCATTGCCAACCTCCTCATACTTGCACTTGCGACAGCAGCGTCACTCGCGCACAACTTGTAAATACTATTGTAGCGTAATTTTAGATTGAGTGTTGGCCAGTTTTGCGATATATGACTACAGAAACTCTACAGAAGCTATAGAAACTACAGAACGCGACGAATAGAGTATCCGCCTGGGAACACGCAGCGGATAGGATCGTACTTAGTGCCAGCAAGCTGCGAATTAATTACCATGCCGTTACCAACATAAATAGAAGCATGCTGCGCATTCGCGATAATGTCTCCAGGCTGCGCTTGAGCCAAACTTGGGATTGGGGTTCCAACAGTTGCTTGCGCTCCAGAAGTACGAGGCAAAGAAATACCAACACTAGCAAAAACATACTGCACAAAACCGGAGCAATCCCATCCAGCAGGAGTATTGCCACCGCTGCGATACGGAACTTTGCCTAAGAATTGAGTAGCAAAATTCAAAAGAGAGGCAACAGACTTACCGTCAGGAGGAACTACAGAAGCAAGAGGAACCTGCTCAACACCACTGCGGAAACCAGAACGGCTTGCAGCGGCATTTCCAGCAAAAGCACGGCGTGCCGTTTCAGCAGCTTGTTCGCTAGGAGTCTTAGTTTGAGGTACATTCAAGCTTTCTATGCCACCCCAATGAGAATTTGCGTCGACATCAGTAGAAGTAGATTCAGTTAAAATATCGCGACGCACATTCGTCACCTTTGGAAATGCGCGCGTAGAAGTGACAGCTGACTCGGAAAGCTCATGCGAAGACTCTGCCATGGCGAATGGCGCCATAACAGTAAGCATTGAAGCTGCAGCGGCAGCTGATACAAAAACTGAGAAAATTCTACTTTGTTTTAGCATACTTTCCGTAGTGTATCATCTGGGTATTACATACGAGAAAAATAGCAACGCCAGTAATAAGCAAACTAATTTTAGCAAACCAGCTCTAGTAACGAAGCTTCAGTAATGCAGCTTTAGTAATGAATAAACTGATATTGAGAAACTTCCTTAGCATCAAACTTGCGCGAAAAAGTTCGTCCTTGATAAGAAGCACCACATTCAGAAGTTTCAATAGAACCGTCTGAATTAATTTTTTCAACAACTGCAACGTGCCCATAGAATGGATCAGAACCAGCCTGACCCGAGCGGAACACCATGATATCACCAACATGACGAGCGGAATTATCTACCCAATAGCCAAGACTGCGCGCAGAATCAGCCCACATATTTCCGTTACCAAAATGCGAGCCAACAGGCAAACCTAACTGATGGCGGCGAATATACACCCACCACGTGCACTGGCTGAACTCATACGCGTTACCGGTATCCCCAGTTGCGTGATTTGGATTAAAGCCCTTCGGCAAAACGTCAAAGTCTTTATCTATCAACAAAGCAACCTTAGGATTATTCGCAGCAGAACGCGACATTTCCGCAATATTAAAGCCTGAATCAGAACCTAAATTCCACGAATCAGACTTCGAAGATATAGTAGAAAAAGTGCCAGGTTGTACTGAATTAGCAACCTTATTGGCTAAGTTTCCATGCTTCGAATCCGAGCGAGCAGAACTATCTTCATTCGCGTTATTTGCAGCATCAGCAGAGCCCGCATTATGCGATTTTTTAGCAGCATTCTCAATAGAGTCAACAGCATTATTAATAGTCGCCATAGGATTAAGAGACTCGCGCTGGCTAGAACGCGAAACTGTTGAAGATGCGTCGCCAACTGCAGTCATAGACGGCTCAAATTCGGAAGCGCGAGCATCAAAACTATTAACCTTAGTTAAAGCCATAGTAGCTGCAACAGTACCAACCATTGCAACAAGAGAAGCCGAAAGTATTACATTGTGACGACGCTCATTAGCAAGCTTAGACAACCTAAGCGCGCGCCTGCTTTGAGGAACAAGCTCCTGCAAACGCTCAGAAACAGCTTCTGGAAGCTCTACAACAGCACCATTGCTAGTAGCAACCGCAGCCAAACGCTCACTAACACGATTAGCCTGAACAGAACGCATACCGCGCACACTATGCGCACCATGCGCGCCATGCTGAGCTACAAACAGCGAAAGCGGCGAATCACCACGCCTCTTTGCTTTTGTGGCACCATGTGCAGCATGTCTCATACTAATCACTTTCTTATGTTAAACGTGGAACGCAGCGCACAAACGCTACACCCCCAACTGATTTTCTTCCAATCTTCTATGTGAAAGGTTACAACGTGGTTAGGATGTAAGAAACGCACACAACCTAAATCCGCCAATTTTCGCGCTTAAGCTGCACTTGTCACACTTAGACTTCGGTAAGTTGTATGGTTGGAAGTATGAAATTTGCACCTATAGTTAATCCTGATGCACGAAAAGCAGCACCAAAACCGCTGCGCGTTGATTTGCGAAAGGTTTTTGCTATAGGAACGATCGCGTGGCTAGTCGCAACAATAATTGCGCTCATCGTTGCGTTATTGCATATTACAACTTGGTTTCCTGTGCTGTTTTGCGTATCGGGAACAATTATTGGCGTTCTGCTATTAATTTGGGAACATTTTGACCGCTGGGACTACAGGCGCTTAGGAAAATAGTTTATTGCTGATTTGCTACTTGCTAACTTGCAACTTACTTACTTGCTGCTTATTTATTTGCAATTGGTAGCGCAAAACTTACGGTAGTACCCTGCCCCGGCATACTCCAAAGCGTAATATTTCCGTGGTGCGTAAGTGCCACATGCTTAGCAATTGCAAGCCCTAAACCTACACCATCCTGGCTTTGACTATTTTGATTATTCGCACGATAGAATCGTTCAAAAATTCGCGACTGATCTTGCAAATCAATGCCAACTCCGCGATCTACAACACGAATCACAGCGTATTGACCATCTGTTGAAAGTGACACAGATAGCGAAACTGTAGAATTTTTTGGAGAATACGTAATTGCATTCTCAACTAATTTCCGCACTGCAGCTTGAATTTGCGAAATTTCACCGCGCACGCATAAGTGCGAATCAACTTTTGACACGACGCGTACGCAACAATCCTTAGCAAACGCAGCAACTTGATTTTGCACATACGACAAAACATCATTCAAAGAAAATACTTGCGCAGAATCTAAATCAATAGGATTTTGAGCGCGAACCAGCCATAACAAATCTTCAAGCATGTGCTCAAGTTTCTTGGAAGATTTACCGGCAATTTGCGCAATATCTTTAATTTTTTGCGCAGATACCTGTTCATTTTGCAAAACTTTCGTAAGCTGAGTTAAGTTGCGAGTAGATCGCATTAACTGCTCAGAAACGTTGGAAATAAAGTCGTCGCGAGTTTGCGCAAAACGGTGAGCTGCACTCGTATCCTCAATAATTACAACTACAATACCGCCTCCAATGCTTCCAGCCGTAACAGTAAGCCAATTAGGGCGCGAAACAGTGGTTGACTCTTGAGGATTTGCAGTTATTGACACATAACGCTCAGGGGTCGAAGTGACCAAAGAGAAGCGCTCGAATCCGCCAGAAGCGCGTACGGAATTAACAGCTTGAAGAACGCGAGACTGACATAGAGAATCATCGCTAACAACACCCAGCAAATAAGCTTCAGAACTTGCGCGAATTACGTCATTGTTGGCATCAATGACAACAGTTGGCATGTCGAGCATTGCCAAAACTTGGGACGCGTCGTCACTGATGTCGTCACTTGCGTTGTCGCTGATGTCGTCGGTTATGTCGTCGCTTTCGTCATACTTTGCGCCATACCTTGCGCCACGAATATAATTAAACGCTCGCTTAAAAAGACGCAAAACTGTAGAAAACCAATCCGACATCAACACACACAACGAAAGCACAACGCACAACGCAAGCACGCCGAAAGCAACAAATACAACGATCACAACCGCAGAAGAACCTTGAGGCATACTCCTATAATCTCATATTTTGCGCGCTTTTGTAACTATGCAACTAAAAAGCGGCAGAAACTTTACACGGCTGTAAAGTTTCGGTCGCTTCGTTACCAGCATCGTCTATAATTACATAGGATGCCTGACTTATAGCGACGTGCAAACTAGGCGTTCAAATAAACTCACAGCACTGAGAAAGGACGCACCATGCGAGTAATTTTCAACGAAGAAATGAAGGCGATTGCTTCAAACCTCGAACGCATGGCAGAACTTGTAGCAAAAGCTATGAACGATGCTGGAAGCGCGCTTTTAAACGCGGATTTGGAAGCTGCTCAAACTGTTATCGATAAAGACGCAGACTTAGACGCTTTAGAAGCAAGCACTATTGACCAATGCTTGACTTTGCTTGCTCGCCAAAACCCTGTGGCAACGGACTTGCGCGAAGTTGTAGCTACAATGCGATTAGCTGCAACGTTTGAACGCATGGGAGATTTAACAAGTCATATCGCTCAAATTACTAGACGAACCTGGCCTGAATCTGCTATTGCGCAAGAAGGACGCGAAACTATTGTTGCAATGGTTGATTTCTTGCACGAACTGTCAGGCCGCTTAACGACCATGGTTGCAAATCGCGATGTGCAAATGGCGGAAACTATTATTGCTGGCGACGATGCGCTCGACAAATTGCACGAGAAGATTTTTGAGCTGGTAGAAGGCGAAAATTGGAAGGGTACACGCAGGCAGTTAATTGATGTCGTTCTGCTTAGCCGCTTTATTGAGCGAATTGGAGACCATTGCGTTGCCGTCGCAAGGCAAATTGTGTTTATTGTTTCCGGATTCGATCCGTCCAAGAAGCCGGAGCCAGATAAAGACACGGTTGTAGCGTAAAGCGGTTACAGCGAAACGCGCTACGCAATTTCAAGTTACTCAAAAGTGCGCACGAAAATAAAACGTGAATAAAAAAGTAGGTCTGCAAATCAATTGCAAACCTACTTTTATTGTAAAAGCTAACTTAAGCAGTTCAAAGCTAACTTAATCAGAGTCTCACTTCTGACCTTGAGCAGCCACGGCAGCAGCGCCGGCAGCAGCAGCTTCTGGATCCAAATACTCACCGCGAGGCTTGATTGGCTTGAAGTTCTCATCCAACTCGTAAAGCAGAGGAATAGCGGTTGGAATGTTCACCTTGGAAATCTCTTCCTCGCTCAAGTTGTCGAGCATCTTAACGATTGCGCGCAAGCTGTTGCCGTGAGCAGCAATCATTACAGTCTTGCCGGACTTAAGCTCTGGAATAATATCCGACTCCCAGTAAGGAGTTACGCGAGTCACAACGTTTGCCAAAGCTTCAGTTTCTGGAACTGGATCGCCTGCGTAACGAGGATCATTCGTCTGAGAATACTCATCGTTTGGATCAATCTCAGGAGGTGGAGTTGCGTAAGAACGACGCCAAATCATGAACTTCTCATCGCCATATTCCTGACGAATCTCAGACTTGTTCTTACCTTGCAAAGCACCATAATGACGCTCGTTCAAACGCCAGCTGCGACGAACTGGAATCCACAAGCGGTCGGCTGCATCAAGCGCGTAATTCGCGGTATTGATAGCGCGGCGAAGCAAAGAAGTGAACACGATGTCTGGAAGAACGTTCTTCTCTTTAAGAAGCTCGCCACCATGCTTAGCTTCCTCAACACCCTGCTCAGTCAGCGGTACATCAACCCAACCAGTGAACTGATTGGTCTTATTCCATGCGCTCTGACCATGTCGGAGCAATATTAATTTGTATGTCATAGTCACCTAGTTTATTAACGCCTTACGACGACAGACCCAAATGCTCCAAATGTGAGAAAAGTTGCGCACATTTGGAGCGATACACCACACCAAACACTCCAAACGCGGGCGCGACGACATGCTTGAGCGCAGCACAGCGCGCGAAAGCAACTCGGAGCGGAAACTCGCTCAAGTTGGAAGTCCAGTGGACTTCCAACGCGAGTTTCGTAAGCGAGCGCTTATAGCGCGAGCGTCCCATCGCAAATGGAGCACTACGCAACAACCTCATCGCATACAAAAAAGCCGCTGAATGTTAACCAACATCCAACGGCTTTATATCCCTTAAAACTTACCAACTAGCGAAGAGGCTTCACGAGTGGGAACGTAATTGTCTCGCGAATAGTTGCGCCAGTAAGAGCGATCAGCAAGCGATCAATACCCATTCCCATGCCGCCAGCAGGAGGCATACCGACACCGAGAGCCTCAATGAAGTCCTCGTCAATATCCATTGCCTCAACATCGCCAGCCAAAGCATCCTTGGCTTGAGCAACAAAGCGCTCGCGCTGCACAACAGGATCGTTAAGCTCGGAATAGCCGGTTGCAAGCTCAAAGCCGCGCACGTACAAATCCCACTTTTCGACCATTCCAGGCTTCGTACGATGACCCTTAACAAGCGGGCTCGTCTCAACTGGGAAGTCGCGCACAAACGTTGGCGCGTAAAGCTTATCCTCGTAGAAGTGCTCCCACAAGTGCTCAACCAATTTGCCGTGATTCTCCACTTCGTCGCGCTCAACACCAAGCTTGTCTGCAATCGCACCCAAATGCTCAACGGAAGTTTCCGGCGTAATCTCCTCGCCCAAAGCCTCAGAAAGCGAGCCGTACATGGTAATCTGCTTCCATTCGCCACCAAAATCGTATTCTTCGCCGTTGAGCAAAGTCACCTTAGTAGATCCGAATGCGTCTAGTGCAGCCTTCTGAATCAACTCCTTGGTAAGAGCAGCAATCGTATCGTAGGTGCCGTAAGCTTGGTAAGCCTCAAGCATTGTAAACTCTGGAGCGTGAGTTGCATCCACGCCTTCGTTGCGGAAATCGCGGTTGATTTCGAACACGCGCTCAATGCCACCAACCAAGCAACGCTTCAAGAAAAGTTCAGGCGCAATGCGCAAATAAAGATCAATGTCGAAAGCGTTCATGTGAGTTGTAAATGGACGAGCAGCAGCACCGCCATGAACCGTTTGCAACATTGGAGTTTCGACTTCCAAGAAGTCATGACTGTCGAAAGTGCGGCGAAGCGAAGCCACAGCGCGCGAACGCCTGCGAACCATATCGCGAATCTTCTCGTCCGCAATCATGCCAATATAAGGCTTGCGCGTACGAGTGTCGTCGCTTAATTCCTTATGCAAAGCCGGAAGCGGCTGCAAAGCCTTAGCCGCAATCGCCCACTCGGTTGCAAATACAGAAAGCTCGCCAGTCTTAGAAGAAATCACGCGACCACGAACGTACAAGTGGTCACCCAAATCCACCATCTGCTTAAAACTTTTAATGGACTCCTCACCAATTTCCTTCTTGGAAACCATCGCCTGAATCGTAGTACCGTCACCGGCAGAAAGCTTAACAAAGCACAAGCCGCCAGCGTTACGCAAGAAAAGCACGCGACCTGCAATACCAACCTCGGTATCGGTTTCTTCGCCTGCTTCAAGCTTGCCATCGAAATCAGCACGCACCTTTTCGATTGTGTCAGTAACGTTAAGATGCACAGGATAAGGCTGCACACCCTCCTTAAGCATCATTGCGCGCTTAGCAACGCGCATCTGTACCTGCTCAGGATGAGCTTGTGGCCCAAATTCTTTATTGCTTGGGTCGATTGCTTCATCCAGGGTTGCGCCTTCGTTTACGCGCTTGGCGATTGCCTCGTCTTGAGCGAGTAACATTTCGGCATGTTCAACAGTGTCAATTTCATTGACGGTATCTGTTGCTTCGTTTTCTGCTGCATTTTTAGCGGCAGATTCTGCGGCACTTTGCGCGGCAGACATTGCAGTATTGGTGTCAGTCATAAACGCTAATTGTAGCCAGTAGGTAATACAGGTTTTATACGCGACTTGCAGCGATAATTTGTAATATGTTTGCACAGAAGCTGTAGCGATAATTTGCGATATATTTACAAAGGAATTCCGCAGCCTGTAGCAATATGCTTACGCGGGACTTACTTTGCGTGACTTGCTTTGCGTGACTTGCACACGCTTTACAATAATTTGTATTAGCCAACATGTAACATTACGGACGTTGTTGGAACTTTTATGCGCATATGCTTTCGCTAGTTTCAGCATCGGGCTGTAGCGCAGTTTGGTAGCGCGCTTCGTTCGGGACGAAGAGGCCGCGGGTTCAAATCCCGCCAGCCCGACTTTTGATTTCTAGAATCACCCTCCACCCACGCACACGCAATTCCGACATTTCCTATACGCGGTTGTAAAATTTCTGCCGAATTAAGGCGCGTAGGCGATATTTCCTTTACACGTGCGTAAAGTTTCTGCCGCAATTTGGCGTAAAAACGGCAGTTTCTTTACATGGCTGTAAAATTGAAGTCGATTGATTGTGAACAGGCGCAATAGCAAGGGGGCTTTGATGCAGAACGCTGCGCAATTTTATAGCGAGCTTGACGAAATGTTCGCGAATCACGCGAGCGCAGACGCGATTGAAACGTATCTTTTGCGAAAACTTGCCGAAACCAATCCCCTGCAACTGTCTATTCTCAACGAACTCATGGGCTTTTACCGTTCGCGCGGAGAACACACAAAAAATCAGCCAATCATCAATCGCGCTCTAAATCTTGCAAACAAAATGCAATTAGCTGGCACCGAAGCTGGCACAACTACGCTAATTAACGCTGCTACTAGCCTCCGCGCGGCTGGCGACTACGATCGCGCCGAAAAAATTTACACTCAAGCTCTTAACGAATCCGCTGAAACGCTCGGCACTAAAAACCGCAAGCTTGCCGCGCTTCACAACAATCTTTCGATGCTTTACAGCGAAACCGGTCGCACGCATGATGCAATTGAGGAGCTTAATCAGGCGCTTGAAATTTTGCAAAATACGAGCACGGATCCTGAGCGCGACATCGATATTGCCGCCACGCACACGAATCTTGCGCTTGCGATGCTGCAGGAGTGTACGAAGGAGCATACGAAGGAGTGCTCGCATCCCAACACCAGCACAAACAGCAAATCCGCAACTCTTGAATCCGCTTTTGAACACGCTTCGACCAGCGTTCGCATGTATATTGCGGGGAATAACGAAAATCAGCCGCACTACGCTTCTGCATTGGCAGGTTTTGCGCAAGTACAGTGCGCGCGCGGCGAGTACGCTCAAGCGGAGGAGAGTTACAGTAAGGCACTTGATTTGATTGCGAGATGCTACGGAAAAGATAGCGAATCTTACGTGATTACGACGGAAAATTTGCGGCAGACGCGCGAGTTGGCAGAAAAAGTTACGGAAGAATCTATAGAAATTCAAGAATCATCAAGCCAACAAACAGAAAACCAACACGCAGCAAACAATAACCCAGCAAACAATAACATAAAAACCGGCATGCAATTAGCACAATTATACTGGCAAACTTACGGAAAAGCACTACTAGCCAATCCAAAATTTGCGAAATACAAAAATCGCATTGCAGCCGGATTAGTTGGTCACGGATCGGAATGTTACGGTTTTGACGACGAGATTTCGCGCGATCACGATTTTGGACCAGGCTTCTGCTTGTGGCTTACCGACGAAGATTACGCGGAAATCGGCGCGGATTTGCAGGCTGCTTACGACGCACTTCCGCGAAAATACGCCGGTTTTGACTCTCGCAACGAAACGCCGCGCGCAAAATCATGCGAAAGCAGCAAACGCGTCGGAGTATTTCGCATAAGCGAATTTTTCGAAAATTTAACCGGCTTCCCCACTGCTCCAAGCCAAAACGAGCCACACTTATGGCTATCATTAAACGAGCCAACGCTTGCAGCAGCAACGAATGGCAAAATTTTCGCGGATCCTCTTGGAAAGTTCTCAAAGGCGCGCCAAAGCTTCAAGCTCATGCCGGACGATGTGCGAATCTCACTAATCTCGCGCAGACTTGGCATGATTTCGCAAGCTGGCCAGTACAATTTCCCACGCATGATCGCGCGCAAAGACGCATCCGCAGCATGGCTTTCTATCAACGAATTCGTGCGCGCAACTGCTTCCCTCGTTTTTCTGCTCAACAATCCTGTAACCGCAGGCTACTTGCCTTACTACAAGTGGCAGTTTGCGGCATTGCGCAAGCTCAGCAATCGCATGGCATCTAGGCTTCCGGAAGTATGCAGCAAACTTGAGTCGGTAATGCGACTTTCTTCCGCTGCATGCTTTGGCGGAGACGGTTCCGGCGGAGACGGTTTTGGCGAAGGCGGCAAGGGCGCTGGACTTGCGCAAAAGCAAGTTACGCAAATAATTGACAGCATTTGCGAAGATATTGTGCGAGAATTGCAATATCAAGGCTTAAGTGATTGCAGCGAAACTTTTTTGGAATGGCAGCGGCCGTACGTTGAAGCACATATTCACTCGCGTGCTGCGTGCTTAAGGAGCATATGATGTGCGATTTATCGGCAACGAAAGCGCAAAATCCAAAAACGCAAAATCCAAAATCAGAAAAGCTTGCGGAAGCGCAAAATCCGAAAACGCAAAAGCTTGCGGAAGAAATCACTAAACTCGAGTGGGATCAGTTCCAGCTTACAGAAAACGAAGGCGGACGCGCGAATTGCCAAGGAAACTGGCCAACTTTTCGCATTATGCGCATAAGTCAGTTTTTGGCGTGGCCGCTTGATTTGCAGGAGTCTTATAAGCAGGATCTTGAGCGCGCGCACAGCGACGGCGGCAATTTGATTACGGAAAAGTATGCGCGAATGATGGAATCGACTGCGCCGGAAATTTTTGAGCGCACGATTAAGCCTTATATTAAGCCGATTTTGGAGCCTAGAAAAAGCGCGCAGGAGCAGATTATTTTAACGCAAGTTGAGTGGGCTGCAGATTTTCGCAATTGCTACCCGCATTTAGGTCTTGCGATGCGCGTGCTTAAAACTAGCGAAGATACGGCAGAGAATACGTCTTTTGAAACCTATTTGCGAGGCGAATTAAGCACGTATTCTGACGCAACTCTCGCTAAATACCAGCGTTTTGTACATAACTTGCGCGCGGAAAACCTAAATCTTACGCAAATGATAATCGCGAATACCGTGCACATGTATGGCTACGATTCGCTCGAAGCGGCCGAGCGCGCGCAGATTAGAAATGCAGCTTAAGAATAAAGCAGCGACGCTGCAGAAGCTGCGCGAGAGTCACTTTCGAGAAAAAGCGCGGAAGCAGCGGAAAGACCGGTTTGTTGCAAAAACGTGCGGTAAAGCATTACGTCGGGTTTGCGCAAATGCAATTCGTAAGATGCACAAACGCCGTTAAGCTCGCCGAGTATTGGGCAAGTTTTACGCGCGCAATTTAACCAATCGCAAGAAGCGTTACCAAGTGCCCACACGCGCACGCCGCTCGCAATCAACTCGCGCGCCGCGGCAGAAGCATCCGCGAGCTCGCCTGCAAAACCGCGCTCGAAACGCTCAAAATACAAGCGATATAGCCACGTAACTGCCGGTCCGTGATGCTCATCAAACGAATTCAGCGCTTGCTTGCTGCTCCACCCAGCCTCGCGCAATGACTCGTGAAACTCAAAACCCCATTCCGGCTCGAAACTAAAGAGCACTTCCCCAATAAAATCCGGATAATCTGCATCCAGAGTGCGGCGCGCATTCCAATCCACAAGCAATTGCAAGTCGAAAACAACGTCAGTTATTCTGCGCAAAGCATACTTGCGAATACTATTTTCGCGCACATCACTTATTTCGCGAATATCACAGATACCGCTTGCACTAACTGCCTTTATTTCAGCGCCCATAATTCCCACTTGTGCAATACGTTGCTCTCAAAACAAAACAGCACGCCAACCAAATACTCACACAGTTGGCGGAATACCAGCACTCATCGACGCATCGCCAACTACGCCAGAACCGTACATTCCTGCAGCAAAATTCGCTTGCAAACTGTTGAGATTGTAGCCAAGTGCCTCAAGTTGCGCACGACCGTCCTCATTAATGTTTTCAACACTCCAACGCGGCTTCCACGTCCAATCAATACGAAATTCTTCCACCAAACCCGCGAGCGCATTCGCACACTCATCCTCAATCAATTCAGTTAACGGACATGCAGGAGTGGTAAGCGTCATAGTAATAATTGCGCGCCCAAGCTCATCAATTTCAATGCCATAAACCAAGCCTAAATCAACCACGTCAATGCCAAGCTCAGGATCCACAACATCGTGAAGCGCTTCCTTAATATCTTCTTCGGTAACCCTGCCAATATCGTTCGCGCTTAAAGGTGTCGACGCCGCCACCTCAACTGCCGATTTATTTTCTTCCATAATATTCCTTGCTTTGCTTGTACCAAATTTCGATTTTACAAGCTGCCAAGAATTTGCGGATTCAAGTTTTGTGAAGCTTTTGCGATGCTGTCTTTTAAGCCTTCCCACGCCAAAAGCGCGCACTTAATTCGCATTGGGTAGCGCGATACGCCTTGCAAAACCATTGCATCTTCCAGCGCATCTTCGTCCTCTTCGCTTTGCAAACCTTCTCCGCGAGATTCCATAAGTTTGTGGAAAAGCGCGTCTAATTGTAAGGCTTCGTCAACTGATTTTCCTTCGACTAGATCAACCATCATTGAAAGGCTTGCTTGCGAAATTGAGCAGCCGTGACCGTCCCACTTAATACTTGATACTATTGGTGTTTCGTCATTATTTGCGCTGCGCGAAAGCTCCACGCGCATGGTAACTTCGTCGCCGCAAGTTGGATTGAATTGGTGCGATTGACCTAAAGCAGAGTTTTCGTCAGATGTAACAGCACAACTTTCGTGAGTATTATTTAGGGTGATTTCGGCAGATTTTGTATTTTCAGCAGATTCAGTAGATTCTTGAGTTTCTTCCTGCAATTCCGCTTGTGCAAGCGCGTCCGTAGTTTCGAAATGAGTTTTGCCATGCGGATTTCGCGCAGCATCCAAAATTACTTCTTGGTACATGCTTTCTAAGCCGTCACCAGCCGCATCACCTGTACCAAAACCAGCATCTGCACCAAAACCTGCACCTGTACCAAAACCCATATCAAACATACGCACTCCTTACCTACTCGCTAATTCGCTAACTCGCCAATTCGCTTTGCTAACTCGCTAACTATCCAACTCGCTCGCTAACAATATTATGCGCCAAAGTAGGCGCGAACGTGTGAGACTGCTTCAACAAGCGCGCGAGCTTCGTCAATCGTGTTGTAAACACCAACGGAAGCGCGATTCGAAGCATACACGCCAAAATGACGGTGAATCGGCTGAGCACAATGGTGTCCGACGCGAATCGCAATGCCCTGCGCGTCCAAAAACTGGCCAACATCATGCGGATGCACGCCTTCAACTTCAAAAGCAACTGTGCCAATTCGCTGGCTCAAATCAGTTGGACCCAAAACGCGAACGCCTGGAACATCCCGTAATTTTAGCAATTCTGCAGCAATTTCCTGCTCATGCTCTGCAACTTTATTCATACCCACCGCGCGCAACCAATCCGCTGCAACTCCGGCCGCAACCATTTGCGCAACCGGCTGAGTTCCAGCCTCAAAACGGTAAGGCGCATCCATGTATTGCGCAGGCTTGTTAAGCCACGCAAGCTCCACCATTGAACCGCCGAAATTCGCCGGCGGAAGAGCGTTCAAAAGCTCGCGGCGACCATACAAGAATCCAACTCCCGTAGGTCCATACATTTTATGCGCACTAAATGCTGCAAAATCAACGTCTAACGCGTGAAAATCAACCGAAATATGAGGCACTGACTGGCATGCGTCAAGCACAAAAATCGCACCAACTTCGTGAGCGCGCTTGCAAATCGACGAAACATCCGTAATCGCGCCAGTAACGTTGCTAATATGCGTAACTGCAACAATTTTCGTGCGCTCGTCAATAATTGTTCGCAAATAATCCGTGTCCGTGCGCACGCGGCCGTCCTCTGTTACGTCAATCCAACGAAGCTCCGCTCCCGTGCGAAGAGCAAGCTCTTGGAATGGCAGCAAAACAGAGTGATGATCTGCGCGAGATACGACTATTACATCGCCTTCTCGAAGAACAAAATTTTGGCGGAAATCACGCTTAGAACTAACAGAATCACTACTGTCTTTTTTGCAGATTCTCGCTTTTGCACTAGCGTTGCCAATAGCAGTTGCGAGAAGATTAAGCGCGCCGGTCGCGCCCGGAGTAACAACAATTTCTTCGCGCCCAGCATCCGCGCACGCTCCAACAAGACGCGCAACCTTCGCACGCGCTTCTTCGAATGCAACCGTGGAAAGCGCCGCCAACTCGTGTGCTCCCCTGTGAACTCCTGCGTTAATTGTTTCGTAAAACTCTTTTTCGGCGTCGATTACAACTTGCGGCTTTTGCGAAGTTGCTGCAGAATCCAAGTAAATCAAGGGTTTTCCGTGCACAGTGTCGTAAAGCGAAGTGCCGTGAACTGTGCGACGCAAAATCGGAAACTGCGAGCGCAAATCGCTAAATTCTCGCATAATATTTTCTTCAATCACTGTAGTCATATTCTAAGCCGTTATTTAAAACTATTATTTATAAACCGCGCTTAAGCCAGCGCCGACTCTGTTGCACCTTCCGGCAAGTACTTGTCGTAGCCTTCTTCTTCCAGCTCGTCCGCAAGCTCCGGTCCTGCCGTCTTTACAAAGTGACCTTGCGCAAAAACGTGCACAATATCCGGCTTAATATACTTGAGGATTCGCGTGTAATGTGTAACCATCATAATGCCCAAACCGGTGTTCTCTTTGGCGCGATTCACGCCTTCCGACACGATTCGAAGAGCGTCAACATCCAAGCCAGAATCAGTTTCGTCCAAAATTGCAAACTTTGGCTTCAAAAGCTCTAGTTGCAAAACTTCCGCGCGCTTCTTTTCGCCGCCAGAGAAGCCTTCGTTTACGGAACGAGACGCAAATTTTGGATCCATTCGAAGCTTTTTCATAGCCTCGCTAAGTTCTTTCACCCAGCTTCTTAAAGATGGAGCTTTGCCTTCGACTTCTGTTTTTGCAGTGCGAAGGAAGTTCGTCATAGACACGCCCGGTACTTCTACTGGGTATTGCATTGCGAGGAACAATCCCGCTTTCGCGCGCTCGTCAGGAGTCATTTTCAAAATATCTTCGCCGTCTAAAAGCACCTGGCCGGAATCGACTTCATACTTCGGGTGACCTGCCAAAGTGTAAGCAAGAGTAGACTTTCCAGATCCGTTAGGACCCATAATTGCGTGAGTTTCGCCAGAATTAACTGTAAGATTTACGCCTTTTAAGATTTGCTTGCGACCTTCTTTTGTTTCTACAGAAGCGTACAAATCCTTAATTTCCAAAGTTGACATGTTTTTCTCCTATTCTTCCGTTCTTGCAAGACGGCGCTCAATCGCCTTCATTAAGTGATCAACAATTTCCGGAACGCCAATTTCTTCAATAAGCTCGTTAAAGAATCCACGCACAACAAGCTTTCTGGCTTCAACCTCACTAACTCCGCGAGACTGCAGGTAGAAAAGCTCTTCGTCGTCAAATCGTCCAACTGAACTTGCATGACCCGCGCCAATAATATTGCCGTTTTCAATTTCCAAATTTGGCTCAGAATCGGCGATTGCGCCAGGAGTGAGCACCAAATTACGGTTCAACTCGTACGAATCTGTGCCAGGAGCTTCCGGCTTAATAAGCGCGTTTCCAACCCAAGTTGAATGCGCTCCCTTCCCTTCCAAGGCACCCTTGTACACTACTCTGGACTTGCATTCCGGATAATTGTGCACAACCATTGTGCGGTGCTCAACATGCTCGCCTGGATCCACAAAATACATGCCGAGCATGTTCAAATCACCCTGTTCGCCGCCAAAATCCTGATCCATGCGAATGCGCACAACATCTCCGCCAAGAGTGACCATCGTGTGGCGAAGCGAAGCTCCCTCACCAACGTGAATACGCTGATTTCCAACGTGTTTACTGCCCGAATCCCACTCTTGAATAAAGGTAGTAGAAACGTGCGCGTGCTTTCCGAGGATGATTTCCACACCTTCAGCAAGTTTTGCGCAGCCGGTATGTTCGATAATAATGTCAGCATTCGAGCGAGAATCCGCTTCGATTACTAAGTGCAATGCGTCAAGCGTATTAACATTATCACCCTGAATTTTCAGTACGATTGGCTTTTTGATTTCGCCAGATACGTGAAGCACGTATGCAGATTTCGCTGTATTCCACGCGACTGCAGCTACGCGATCAGACGGCTTCATATCGGTATGAGGAGCCTCGTTTTTCGGCTTTACTTGCAAACTTACGGAACCGTCGCTACCAACGTAAGAATCATCCAATGCAGCTCCACCAACACCTTCAAGAGTTACTTGAATACTATTAGATGGTTCAAAACGCTCGAAAAACTCGGAAATTCGCTCAACTGGAGTATACCGCCAATCTTCCTGCTTTCTAGTTGGAATCGCAAAATCTTCCACATTAAACGAGCGCACGGATTTATCTGCGCTAGAAGGCATTGCTGCAGGAACCGCATACGGATCATTAGGGTCTGCTATAGGAATAGTAATTTCTTTTTCCGTCATTTTATTGCCTAAATTCTCTTTTAAATCTTCGCTCATCAGCCCACGGATCCTTCCATTTGCAACTCAACTAAGCGATTCAACTCAAGCGCGTACTCCATTGGCAGCTCGCGGCTAATCGGCTCCACGAAGCCGCGAACAATCATGCCCATAGCCTCTTTTTCTTCAAGCCCTCGACTCATCAAATAGAAAAGCTGATCCTCCGAAACCTTGGAAACAGTGGCCTCGTGAGCCATCGAAACGTCATCTTCGCGCACGTCAACATGCGGATAAGTATCGGACCTGGAAAAATCGTCAACAAGCAAAGCATCGCACACAACAGACGAACTAGAGCCCTTCGCACCCTTAATAATCTTCACAAGACCGCGGTAAGCTGAACGTCCGCCGCCGCGCGAAATCGACTTAGCAACAATCGTAGAACTCGTGTGAGGAGCTAAATGAATCATCTTCGCACCAGTATCTTGATATTGTCCGCGGCCAGCAAAACTCAAAGACATAGTCTCCGCTTTTGCGTAAGGCTCGGCAAGAATACAAGCAGGATACTTCATAGTAGCTTTGGAGCCGATGTTTCCGTCAACCCACTCCATTGTGCCGCCCTCGCGCACGTAAGCTCGCTGAGTTACCAAGTTATACACGTTATTTGACCAGTTTTGCACTGTTGTGTAACGCACACGCGCATGCTTTTCCACAACAATTTCAACGTTTGCAGCGTGAAGCGAATCCGTGGAATAAATTGGAGCCGTGCAACCTTCAACGTAATGCACATAAGAGCCTTCGTCCGCAATAATAAGCGTTCGCTCAAACTGACCCATGTTCGGCGTATTAATTCTAAAGTAAGCTTGAAGCGGAATATCCACGTGCACGCCTTTTGGAACATACACGAACGAGCCGCCACTCCAAGCCGCGGTGTTAAGAGCCGCAAACTTGTTGTCGTCAACAGGGATCACGGTTGCGAAATACTTTTTTACAAGCTCCGGATACTTTTGCACTGCCGTATCCGTGTCAACAAAAATCACGCCTTGAGCTGCCAAGTCTTCGCGAATCGAATTGTAAATAACTTCCGACTCGTACTGTGCTGCAACGCCTGAAACTAAGCGCTTTTTCTCCGCTTCCGGAATGCCTAAGCGATCGTAAGTTTTGCGAATATCTTCCGGCAAATCGTCCCAAGTTTTTGCTTGATCGTGAACCGGGCGCACGTAGTATTTAAAATCGTCAGCGTCAAAACCGCTTAAATCCACGCCCCAATCCGGCATTGGCTTTTGCAAAAACGCGCGGTAGCCTTGCAAGCGAAGATCTAGCATCCACTCCGGCTCGTTTTTATCGGCAGAAATTGCGCGAACAACCGACTCGTCAATACCCTTTTTTGCAGCCTCGCCTGCAGCGTCCGAATCGTGCCAGCCGTAATTGTAATCACCAAATTCAGCAACAATTTGCTCATCTTGGCGGATTTTCTCTTCGTTTACGCGAGCGCGATCTGCCACATACTGGCTCATTTCAACGTCTGCAGCTTTATTTTTTGCTAGATTACCATCGCTTGCTGCAACGCTTGTATCGCCAGTAACGCCAGTATCATTCATATTGCCAGTATCGCTCATAAAGCCTGTAACACCTCCATACTTAACGCACACCTGCGCGCGGTACGTATCAATTGGCAAAAGCTGCTCCCCAAGCGCTACTTTTGCACTCTCCCCACTCAATTATCACCTATCTAAGGTTACCTCGTAATGCGATTTCTTGGTATAGCCGTGTTACGCGCAAAACGTAATGTTTATCACAATCTAATAAAACAAAAACGGCAGAAACTTTACGCGCGTGTAAAGAAAAGATCGGTTGCGAATGAAAAAGCGGCAAAACTTAGGAAAACCCAGTCTTACCGCTTATTTCTATTTACTTAATTCTTACTTAAGCCTTACTTATCAGCCTTACTACTAGCAGCAGCTTCCTGATGTTCCAGTGCTGCCGCAACCAATCCAGCAAACAGTGGATGAGGCTTAGTTGGACGAGACTTAAACTCTGGATGAGCTTGAGTTGCTACGTAGAATGGGTGAGCTTCCTTTGGAAGCTCCACAAACTCAGTCAAATTACCATCTGGGCTTTGGCCGCTAATACGCAAGCCAGCTTCGCGCAAACGATCCTTATATGCCACGTTCACTTCGTAACGGTGACGATGACGCTCAGTAACATGCGTAGTGCCGTAAAGCTCAGCAACAATAGAACCTTCTTCAAGCATTGCAGGGTAAGAGCCAAGTCGCATTGTGTGACCCATATCTCCCTTACCAGCCACGATATCCTTCTGCTCTTCCATAGTCGCAATTACTGGATCGCCACAATCCTTCTCGAACTCAGTGGAATTAGCATCCTCAAGCCCAAGCACGTGACGAGCGTACTCAATAACCATAGATTGCAAGCCAAGGCAAAGACCAAGCGTTGGCAAACCATGCTCGCGAGCGTAACGAAGTGCGCCAATCTTACCTTCAATACCGCGAATGCCGAAGCCGCCTGGAATAACCATGCCGTCCATTTGGTCAAGAGCCGCAGCTGCACCTTCTTGAGTTTCGCACTTGTCGGCAGCAACCCAGCGCACATTCACCTTAGCCCAGTTTGCAAAACCGCCAGCTTTAATAGCCTCGGTAACAGAAAGGTAAGCATCCGGCAAATCAATATACTTTCCAACGATTGCAATGTTTAGCTCATGCTTTGGATGATGCACGCGCTCAAGCAAATCTTCCCACTCGTTCCAATCAACATCGTGGAATGGAAGCTCAAGCTCGCGAACAACGTAAGCGTCCAAGCCCTCGTTGAACAAAATCTTCGGCACATCGTAAATGCTTGGAGCGTCAACGCAGTTCACAACGCCTTCAGCATCGACATCACACATAAGCGAAATCTTGTCTTTAATAGCCTGATTAAGCGGACGATCGGAGCGCAAAACAAGCGCGTCTGGAGAAATACCAAGCTGACGCAGCATCATCACAGAATGCTGAGTTGGCTTAGTCTTCAACTCGTGCGCTGCAGCAATATAAGGTACCAAAGAAACGTGCACAAACATGCAGTTTTCAGGACCTAAATCGCGACGAACTTCGCGAGCAGCCTCCAAGAATGGCTGGGATTCAATATCGCCAACTGTGCCGCCGATTTCCGTAATAATCACGTCTACATCGTCGGAAGCTTGCGCGCGCATACGCGACTTAATCTCGCCAGTAATATGCGGAATAACTTGCACGCACTGACCCAAATATTCGCCAGCGCGCTCCTTACGAAGCACAGATTGATAAATCTGACCTGTAGTTACATTCGCTTTCTGACTTAAGAAAACATCGAGGAATCGCTCGTAATGACCAATATCGAGATCTGTTTCTGCACCATCTTCCGTAACATAGACTTCGCCATGCTGGAATGGGTTCATTGTACCCGGGTCAACATTGATATAAGGGTCGAGTTTTTGTTGTAATACATGCAATCCGCGACTGCGTAAAAGTCGACCTAAAGATGATGCTGTAAGGCCTTTTCCGAGGGACGAAACTACGCCACCTGTGACAAAAATATGCTTTGTAATATGCTCCTGAGAGTTACCATGTTGTCTTCTAACCATGGAACTCCATGGTATCTTCGAGCCTCGACGCTGGGTGTTGATTCGCAAAAAATCGAACAAAATCAAACAAGATGCGCAACAGCTTCCAAAGCGAGCTTATAGCCGTATAATCCCATGCCTGTAATAGTGCCGGTTGCAACAGGACTAATTACACTAATTTTACGAAAAGCATCGCGCGCAGCAGGATTAGAAATATGCACTTCCATGAGCGGAACTCCAGCATCCAAAACCATGTGAACAGCGTCCGCGAGCGCGTAACTGTAGTGTGTGAAAGCGGCAGGATTCATAACAACAGGCGTATGAGTATCTGCAGCTTCGTGCATCCAGTGAACCATTTGCGCTTCGTCGTCACTTTGGCGCACTTCTACTTCAAACCCAAGTTCCGCACCCCACTTTTCGCATTTCTCGCGCAAAGTTTCAAAGTTCTCACTACCGTACACGTCCGGCTGACGCACGCCTAAACGACCCAAATTCGGTCCGTTTACAACAAGCACTTTTTTTGTATGCTGATTTTCCATTTTTACCTCGCAAGATTAATTATTTTTGCTTATAAACGCGCTCAAAAGCTTCACGAACAGCTTCAATAGGCGGATTGTCTAAATGCATAGGATTAGAAATACCATCCAAAATTACGAAACGTAGCATGTTGCCGCGCGCTTTTTTGTCGCGATGCATAAGGTTAAGCACACACTCAAAAGCAGCATCCGCATCTTTGGCACACTGCCACGAAGTTGGCAATCCAAGCGAATCCAAAAGCGAACGATGATACGCAACGTCTCCCGCATCCAAATATCCTAAAATTTGCGCAAGCTCCGCCGCAAAAACCATGCCAACAGCTACAGCGTTTCCATGACGCCAACGGAAGTGCTCAATCTGCTCAATAGCGTGACCAAGCGTATGCCCGTAGTTCAAAAACTCGCGCAAACCCTGCTCTTTTAAATCGCTCGATACGTGATACGCCTTTACTTTAACTGTGCGTTCAATAAGCTCCACGAGCAGTTCATGAAGTTCGTTATTATTTTCTAAATCATCCCCATTAAATTCACGCAAAAGCCTTGCGTTATTGGCATCGCTAAGAATCTTCAAAATTTCGCCGTCGCGAATAAAACCAGATTTTGCAACCTCGCCCAAGCCTTCAATAAGAATATCGTTTGGAAGAGTTGCAAGCGTAGAAGTATCTGCTAAAACGCCAGCTGGAGTGTAAAAGCTGCCGACTAGATTCTTTCCAGCATCCGTATTAATACCAGTTTTACCGCCCGTAGACGCGTCAACCATCGCAAGAAGCGAAGTAGGGCAGTTTACATAGCGAATTCCACGCATCCAAGTTGCAGCAACAAATCCAGCGACATCCGTTGCTGCTCCTCCGCCTAAACCAACAATTGCATCCGAACGAGTAAAACCAGCTTCTGCCAGGTTAGCCCACAATCCACTTGCAACTTTAATAGTTTTTCCAGCTTCTGCATCCGGAATTAACATGTCGAAAACTTCGTAACCAGATTGGCGCAAAATAGTTCGAGCTTTGTCGCTATGACGCTGAACAGGTTGCGTGTGAACTAACGCCACTTTAACTGGCTTAGTTCCAAGCATTTGCGGCAGAAGTTGCATTGCACCGTCGCCAATTCGCACATCGTATGGTTCAATTCCTTCACCTGTTACGTGCACAATACGTTGCATAATCATGCTCCTTAATTTTTCTGCAGCCATATACGGAGTCGAACCTTTTGTTTGCATGTGGATATTCGATACCGCTCTAAAAACAGGGTCTCTCTGCTCAAATAATTCCATCCAACGCTTTTGCGCGTCTTCTCCAGAAAACATAGGACGATTATTATTCCAGCTTGCGCGCTCAATAGCCTCTTTAGCATTGGCTTGCAAATACACAACGCGACCGCCACAGCGCATATACTCACGCAAAACTTTTTGAGTTTCTTCACGCATAGGCGCACCGCCACCAAGCGAAACTATTCCTTTTGTAGAATCTTCTATAGGTGTATCTCCCAAAATTGCCTCTCGCACTATGCGAGCTTCTATTTTACGAAAAGCATCCTGGCCATATTCCTCGAAATATTGCGGTATTGACATATCAATATCGCACTCGATCATGTCATCTGTATCATAAAAAGGCAGATTCATAAGATGCGCAACTTCGCGGCCAACGCGCGTTTTTCCAGCAGCAGGCATGCCAATAATAACAGCTAGCGGAAGTTTAGTGTTGCTCATTTCATATTCTCCGGCCAGGAAGCTACGTAAGACTCCACATTTCGGCGCGTTTCTTGCAAAGAATCTCCGCCGAATTTTTCCAAAGCATACTTCGCTAAAGTAAGCCTTACCATTGCTTCTGCAACTACAGAAGCAGCTGGCACAGCAGTGAAATCGGAGCGCTGATTAATAGCTTGAGCAGCTTCACCAGTAAGCACATCCACTGTGCGCAAAGCGCGTGGAATAGACGGAATTGGCTTCATCGCAGCGCGCACGCGAATAATTTCGCCGTTCGACATTCCGCCTTCAATTCCTCCAGCTCGATTAGTAAGACGCTTAATTTTCCCGTTTTCGTCTGTTACCATTTCGTCGTGCGCGGCCGATCCGGGGCAATCTGCTTCTGCAAAACCGTCGCCAATTTCCACGCCTTTAATAGCCTGAATTCCCATAATCGCGCTCGCGAGAGCCGCATCCAAGCGACGATCCGACTCAACGTATGTGCCAACTCCTGCAGGCATGCCATAAGCAAGCACTTCCACTACTCCACCGAGCGTATCTGCATTTGCTTTTGCTTCGTCGATGCGAGCCATCATTCGCGCTTGCGCATCTTTGTCGAGAGTGCGAACTGGAGAAGCATCCAAAGCAGCAACATCATCTGGTGTTGGTAAAGCTAAACTTTTGTTAGTGTATTCGCCGCCGATGCCGATAACATGCGCAACTGTGCGCACGCCTAAAGCTTGCTGTAAAAACGCATCAGCAATAGCACCCAAAGCAACGCGCGAAGCTGTTTCCCTAGCACTCGAACGCTCTAAAACTTCGCGAGCATCATTAAAACCATACTTGCGCATACCAGTTAAATCCGCATGCCCTGGACGAGGGCGGCTCAAAGGAGCATTTCTGCCAACTTGCTCAACCTCGTGATCCAAAGGATCTGCACTCATTACTTCGGTCCACTTTGGCCACTCTGTATTCGCGATTTCTACAGCAATCGGAGAACCAAGCGTTACGCCGTGGCGAACTCCAGTTAAAAGACGCACTTTGTCTTGCTCAAACTTCATACGCGCGCCACGACCATAACCAAGGCGACGGCGAGCAAGTGCCGAAACTACATCATTGCTAGTAATGCGCACGCCAGCCGGCAAACCTTCAATCATGGCTACTAATGCTTCACCGTGCGACTCCCCTGCCGTTTGCCATCTAAGCATGCCATTTCTCCATTCTCAAGTAATTTACGCGTCTAAATACTTTACTCTACTAACTACCAAGTATTGAGCAGGTTGTTATTGACAGCAATGCTGCGAGTATTGCAGATATTGCTTCTACTGGTACGAATGGTATTGATGCGTTGATTGGCGAGCAGATTTTGCAGTAAATTTTCCATAGCAAAAGCCAAAGTAAGCCAACTGCTCCAACTAAAGCGAACCAGTAAATTAAGCAGTAAAAGCCGAATAATACCAAGGCTTGCGCAATCATTGACGCGCTCGTAACATCTCCGAAACCAATAGCATTTTTTGCGGAAATTTTTCGTATACTCCAGTAAATTGCAAAAATAATTACGCAAGAAATCCAGCCGAAAATAAGCACGCTAATATTTCTAAACAAAATAATCGAATATATGAGATTCGCAAAAGATTGAAAAATTCCTGCAATAACAACCCAAAGTCTTGGCACTACGCGACTTTTTATGTCTGTTGCGCAAACTGAAATTAAACATGTGAGCGTTGGCAGCACCGATAGTATCGTAATAATTAATTGCTTCATTAAAGCAGATTACGAAAACTTGCGAAACTGTTACAACCTCAAAACATATATGTGGTTAAAAGCTATATTTTTATTTAACAGTTTAGTTGCCTTCAGGATTGTTGCGCTTGTACTCGTCGCGGAATTTCAAAAAGTCGTCTTTGTTATCCGCAAACTTCGTTTCACCAGTTTTCAAATTCGTGGTGACGAAGTAAAGCCATGGACCATCTTGAGGCTTAATGGTTGCAAGCAACGCGCTGTCGCCAGCAATGCCAATAGGCGTAGGGGTCAAACCCTTATGAATACGTGTATTATACGGATTATTTGCATCGTCAAGCATTGCTTGCGTGAGTTTAATAGGTTTTACTCCTGCGCCGTAACCAACAGTAGAATCCATTCCTAACGACATATCTTTTGCCAAACGGTTCAGTATTACGCGAATAACTTTGCCATAATATTCGCGATTATTCACTTCAGCTTCGGCAATAGACGCCATAATTAAGGCTTTTTCTCTATCTTTACCTTTAGGAATTCCAAGAGAATCAAGTTTTTCAATACGCTTTTTTACCATTGCGGAAAGAATAGCATCCGCACTTTTCATAGCTTTTACGTTATAAACTCCAGGCTCTAGCCAGCCTTCAACACTACCGTTTGCTTCAGCAGGCAGAATTCCTGCAGCACCATCAGCTAACGCAGCCTTGAATTTATCTAAACTTATTCCAGATAATGTTGAAGCTTTTTGCAAAACGTCTGCTGCGTGATCCCCTGCACGAACTTCAAGGAATCCGCCTGCTTTTGTTTGATCTGAAAGAATATCAACTACATCAATAGCAGCCATATGTTTTTTCAGTGAGTAAACGCCAGGATACAAAATTTTATTATTTGCAGAAACAGCTGAAGTGAATGCAGCTTGCGATTTAACAACATTTGCCTTAACTAATTTGTTGGCAACGCTAATAGCACCCTCGCCGGTGTCAATAGTAAACTCAACCGTTCCAAAGCCTGGACCTGGCCAGTCTGCAACCGACTCGCTATTTTGAGATAATTTCCACGCGCGAACCGCACTGTATCCAAAATATCCAACAACAGCTAATACGAATACGAGCAGAATAGATAAAACGACTTTTGCTCTACGCCTGCGTTTTTTTGCTTCAAGACGAGCTTTAGCACGTTTTCTGGAGCTAACAGTCGAAGACTTGTATTTAGAAGAATTAGATGATTCTGACGACAGCTCGCCATCATGCTCAGTCCACTTTGCATGTTTGTCAAAAAATTCATCAAAATTGTCAGACACGCTATTCTCCTCTTCGCTATTTCTGCTTTTACTCGATTTTCAAAACTACTCTGCATTATTTGCGTCAAGCGCAGACTGCAAAATCAACACTGCCGACTGCTGATCTACCATTGGACGATGCTTTTTAGTAGAAAGATCCGCTTGCAAAAGCTGACGATGAGCACTTACTGTTGTCAGACGCTCATCTTTCCAAACTACTTCTGGCATATAATCCAACGTCCAATCTTTTTCGTCATGCAATATTTGCATGCGTTTTATTAGATTCTTCCCCCAGCGCAGAGCTTTTTTAGCAGATTTTCCTTCAGTGCCATCGAGTTGCAAAGGCAAGCCTATAACAACTTTTTCTACATTGTTATCTTCAATAACTTCAAGCACTTCATCTATAGCATGGAAGGAATCTCCAAACACTTGCACATTACCAATAGGATGTGCAAAGGTGAGACCAGGGTCGGAAAGTGCAAGTCCGACCCTTGCGTCACCTAAATCAATACCTAACCACACCATATTTCGTGTTGCTTTTGGTATAGATTCGTAAATTTTTAAGCTGTAAAACACGCACTAGGCGAGCTTAGCTACTTCTGATTTCGCAGCTTCGAGAGCTTCATCAAGCTTAGAAGCATCTGTACCACCGCCCTGAGCGAAGTCTGGCTTGCCGCCACCGCCGCCACCAAGCACCTTGGAAGCAGTACGAACCAAGTCGCCAGCCTTAGCGCCAAGACCGCGAGCAGCTTCGTTTGTAGCTACTGCAATCATTGGTCGATCGTCTTCATTAACACCAGCAAGTGCAACAACCACTGGAGCATCTTCACCTAAACGAGCACGAATATCTAGGACTGTCTTGCGCAAAGCATCGAATGAGCCAAAGTTGCCAACATTCTTAAGAGCCAACTTAACTTTTTCGTTACTATTCTTTGCTTCATCAACTAATGTTGGTACAGCTTCATTTAATTGAGCTTCGTAAACAGAAGCAAGCTTACGATCAGAATCCTTCATCTTGTTAAGCAAAGATTCCAAACGTTCAGCTAACTCGTCTGGGCGAGCATTAACCATGTCTGCTAATTGCGCAACCAAAGTGTGCTCGCGGGCGCCATACTCGTACGCTGCCTCGCCGCAAAGAGCGTCAATACGGCGAACGCCAGAGCCAATAGAAGACTCGGAAAGAATTGTAACCATACCAATCTTTCCGGTGCTCTTAGCGTGAGTGCCACCGCAAAGCTCGCGGCTCCAACCGTCGCCGATTTCAACCACGCGCACAACATCGCCGTACTTTTCGCCGAACAAGTGCATTGCTCCAAGCTTAAAAGCATCGTCGATTGGCATTTCCTTAGGAACAACCTGCAAATCGTCGCGAATACGCTCGTTTACGCGAGCTTCAACGCGAGAAAGCGCATCCTTATCAACAGCCTTTGGCCACTGGAAGTCGAAGCGCAAGCGGTCTGGATCAACCACGGAACCGCGCTGAGTTGCCTGAGGACCAAGCTCTTCTCGCAAAGCCTTGTGAAGAGTATGAGTAGCGGTGTGAGAACGTGCCAAAGCAGCCCTGCGAACCTGGTCAATATTCGTGTTTACAGGAGCGCCAACGTTAAGCGTTCCTTCAGTCAAACGGCAGCTGTGAACAATCAAATCCTTGATTGGACGCTGAACGTCGTCAACTTCCAAAATTGCGCCGTCGTCGGAAATAATCTCACCCTGGTCAGCAATCTGACCGCCGCGCTCAGCGTAGAATGGCGTGCGGTCGAGAATAATCTCAACGTTTGCAGGAGCGCTAACGCTTTTAACAGAGCCCTTACCTGCTTCAACAATTGCCAAAACGTTAGAACGGCTGGAGAAGTCAGTGTAGCCAAGGAAGTCAATTGGCTTTTCAAGAGCCTTCTTAATATCGTCGTAAACGCTAACGTCCACGTTGTGGCGCTTCTTCAAAGCATCAGCGCGAGCGCGACCTTTCTGCTCGCTCATAAGCTCGCGGAACTTAGCTTCGTCGACCTTGACACCCTGCTCAGCTGCCATCTCAAGAGTAAGCTCAATTGGGAAGCCGTAAGTATCGTGCAAAGTAAACGCGTCTGCGCCGCCAACTATAGGGTCGTCACTTTTCTCTTTCTTAGCTTTTTCAACAGCAAAATCGAGAATAGTCGTGCCCTTTTCAAGAGTGCGACGGAAAGCATCCTCTTCACCGTAAGCAGCTTCGCTAACCTCGTGGAAAGTATCGTTAAGCTCCGGATAGCTTGGCTCCATAGCAGACTTAGAAACTGGGAACAAGGTTGGCAAAACTGGATCTTGCACGCCAAGCATACGCATTGCGCGAACAGTTCTGCGAAGAAGACGGCGAAGCACGTATCCGCGGCCAACATTGCTTGGACGCACGCCATCGCTCATAATCATCAAAGCGGAACGCACGTGATCTGCTACAACGCGGAAACGAACATCCGCATCAGCGTTGCTGCCATACTTTACGCCACTAAGCTTTTCTGCCGCTTCAATAACTGGGTAAACTTCATCGGTTTCGTAAATGTTTTCCTTGCCTTGCATAAGGTAAGCCAAACGCTCCAAACCAGCGCCTGTATCAATATTCTTTTGATCGAGTTCGCCAGCAATATGCAAATCAGTCTTAGATTTGACGTTATCTACCTGGTAATTTTCAAAAACCAAATCCCAAATCTCAATAAAACGAGATTCGTCGGCAGCAGGACCGCCGTCACGACCATATTTAGGACCGCGATCCACGTAGATTTCAGAGCATGGGCCGCCAGGACCAGGGCCGCCGGTAGTCCAGAAGTTATCTTCCATACCGAAAACTTGCATATGCTCTGGGTCGAAGCCTTCGTTCTTCCAAATTGCGCGGGCTTCATCGTCGTCAGTATAAGTAGTAACCCAAAGCTTTTCTGGGTCGAAACCGTAGCCGCCCTTATCTTGAGGAGTTGTCAAAAGCTCCCAAGCGTAGTGAATAGCTTCCTCTTTAAAATAATCGCCAAACGAGAAGTTACCAACCATCTGGAAGAAGGTGCCGTGACGAGTAGTCTTACCAACTTCGTCAATATCTAGAGTGCGAACGCACTTCTGATTCGAAGCCATACGACGCGAAGGAGGCGTCTGCTCACCAAGCAAGTAAGGAATAAACGGCACCATGCCGGCAATAGTAAACAATGTTGTTGGGTTCGGCGAAATAAGAGAAGCCGAAGGAACAACCATATGACCATTCTTAGCAAAATAGTCAAGATAACGCTTTGCAATTTCTGCTGTGCGCATACGTACGAACTCCTTGTGTAATTTTTAGCAAGACCCACGCAAACTGTCACAAATAACCGTCACAAACAAAAGCCACATGCAACGCTCACACGAAATCGTGCCGCATGACGCACGACGCAATCATGCAAACATTCAATATAGTACTTCAATACTTAACTTAACTAAACTTAGCAAAGTAACGAAATTATGAAAAACTCGTTTTTTATTTAAAATTCCCTATTTCTACGATTAGCATAACGAGAATTAAGCTCAGCTTCATGCTCTTTACGGCTAGTATTGAAATCTTTAAACAATCCCATTACTGTGCGCAATGTGATATTTTTCGGTTCCTTATCAAATATAAAACGACTAGCAGAAGACGGCATTTTTGCTTTAACATATGCACGAGCCTTCGTAACTGTAAGAACACCAATTACAATGCCAACAAACATCCAAAATAAACGCTTGAACATTACTCCCCCCTGCTTGCATTCTTAGTTGCATTCTTATCAGAGGATTCTTTTGAAGCGTTACTATTGGCACTATTCTTGTCTGTTGGCACAGTCGGCTTATTGAAGAAAGAAGAAACAGTATCTTTTAGAGCGTAACCGGCAGCTGCAATTTTTACGAGCGGTTTTCCAAGGAAAGCACCATACAAATCAGTAAGAGCACCAATATTCGTAACAGTTGTGCGCGTAGCTCCTGAAACAGCGTTTACATCGTCAAGAGTCTTATTAACTTGCTTAATCGTCGTCACAGACTCGTCAATTGCAGGCATCGCATGCTCACCCGACTCTTTGACAGTTTTCGCAATCTGATCGAACAACTTGCCCAATCTAATTAGCGGATAAATCAAAAAACCCGAAAGCACAGTAAACGCAATCGCGGCAATAAGAGCAGCTATGTCTCCAACGCTCATCGTAACCTCTTTCTGTACCATTTTTGCTTAAGACTTCACCGCGCTGAAAGCTAATACAATAGCAAATCAGACTACAGTTAAAACCATTCGCAATGACTTAAGACTAACGAACGGTAACGACGCATATAACAAAGTTAAAAAGTAGAATCTACTCGTTGTAGCCTTGGATAGTAATAGCGTTATCAATAGGTTTAGTAGTGTCAAAATCGAGCCTAGTTACGCTTCCGTTTGCCGGGCGCTCGCTTAAATCGTAACCTGCAGGCGCAAAACGGTGCATAAGACTTAGCAAAGTGTTGCCATGCGAAATTTGCAAAACATTATCTCCATCGTTAAGCAAAGAATTTGAAGCGATTAACGCAAAACCGTCTTCTACGCGAGTCCAATATTCGATATCTGACTCGGCATCGTGGAAAGGATCCGCTTCTTTAAGCATGTCACGAGTGGCTGCAAGCCCAAATTTTTCAACGATTTCGTTATAAGTGTGAGCTCCGTGAGGTGCTCCTGCAGCCCACCAAGCCATTTGCATATCTTGACCTTCAAAATAGCCGTAACATTGCTCGCGAAAATGCATGTCGCTTACAAGCGTCGGGCGCACGTTACCGGCAGATTCATTTGCATCGAGAATACGTTGTGCTGTGATTTGCGCACGAGTAGTATCCGAACAATAAGCTGCAGCAAAAGCAATATTTTCTAGCTTTTTTGCGGCCGTGTCCGCATCTTTCAAACCTTTTTCAGTAAGTGGAGAATTTGACCAGCCTTGCAGTCGATTATAGCGATTAAATAGCGTCTGACCGTGACGCACTAAATAAAGATGCAGCAACATAACTCCATTATTGCACTACGCGGTACATAACTGTCGAAAACACCAAACAAACCGATGAAATCGACAAAAACGCATTGACCCCTGCCACGCGAATGCGCAACAGGGGTCAAGCGGTATGTCCTTAAGAATTAAATCGGCGAATTAACGAGCGTAGTATTCGACGACGTACTGAATGTTGACTTCAACTGGAATCTGATCGACTTCCGGCTTACGAGTCAAAGTAGCCTTCAAAGAGGCAAGATTCACATCGAGGTAACCAGGAACTGCTGGCAAAACGTCGCGATGAACGCCTTCTGCAGCCATCTGGAATGGAACCATGGTCTGGCTCTTGGCACGAACCTGAATGGTCTGACCTGGCTTCACACGGTAAGATGGGCGATCGACAAGATTGCCATCAACCAAAATATGACGATGTACAACAAACTGACGAGCCTGGGCGGTGGTGCGAGCAAAGCCTGCACGCAAAACCAAAGCATCAAGACGAGTTTCCAAATCGGTGAGCATTGCGTCACCGGTCTGGCCTGCAGTGTGCGTACCCTTCTCGTAAGCAGCACGAAGCTGCTTCTCGGAGATGCCGTACTGAGCGCGAAGACGCTGCTTCTCGCGAAGACGTACTGCGTAATCGGACTCGGTGCGACGACGAGTGCGACCGTGCTCACCTGGAGCATATGGACGCTTCTCGAAGATACGCTGAGCCTTTGGGGTTAAAGCGATGCCGAGGGCGCGAGAAAGACGCACCTGACGGCGAGAACGCTGAATATTAGTCATAACTAATCCTTTAATTCTGTCGTTATCTGAACGGAACGTGAGCCAAAATTTTAAGCATTCGTTAAAATACTTAAAAATTACTCACGCTGAGCCGGCCTCTCCAGTGCTTCTTCGTGCTAACACACGAACGCGTAAGTATTAAAACGTTGAAATAACGCCATAACTACCGCGCGCCGACCCACTGATGGGCTAAGGCTCCAGATGATGCTTACACAAAATAGGCATCGTTTCTGATTCTACACACCCGTAAGAATAAATTAGCGAAGGGAGCCAGCATCCATTGTGTATTTGCGATCCGCACATCGAGCAGCCTCAACATCGTGAGTTACCATGAGCACTGCCACACCATTTTTTGCAGCCTCGCGCAACATTTTCACAACTATGCGAGTATGCTCTACATCCAAATCGCCAGTAGGCTCGTCAAGAATAAGAAGCTTTGGATTGTTTATTAGCGCGCGCACAATCATTACGCGACGCATTTCACCACCCGAAAGCTCATTTGGGTAGCACCACAGTAAATCTTCAATATGCAATTGCTTGCAAAGTTCTAACGCGCGAGTCTCGTTTAAATCTTCGCTTACTTCAGACTTACTTACTTCAGCCTTACTTACTTCAGCCTTACTTATTCCAGACTTACTTACTTCACAAGCACTAGCTGCAATTTGCACAGGTAAAAGTATGTTGTCATGCACAGTAAGATTTTGTAAAAGCGTCTGCGATTGCGTCACAAAACCTATATCACATGCGCGCAAACGAGACATTTTTGCATCACTAAAAGTGCGTTCAGAAATCTCTTCGCCGCAAACTTTTACACTTCCATGCGTTGGCTTCAATAACCCAGCAATCAAATTTAGTAAAGTAGATTTTCCATTACCTGACTTTCCAACGATTGCCACAAAATCGCCGCTATTTAGCGCAAAACTCACGTTATTTACTGCAAAAAATTTGTGTTTTCTGCGCATAAATTCGCGAGTTACACGAGTAAGCTCAACAACAGGTAAAATATCAAACTCATTACTTGGCAGTTTTTGACTCTTATCTTCCATACTTACTCACCTGACCTAAGTGTCAAATACGTTTCGCGCATAGCAATGCGCAATGTGGTAAGCGCTGAAGCTACAACAACTGCAACAAGCGCAAGTAGCACAGACGCTAACATAAGCACTGCTACTGGTAGCGCAGTCACTTCCAAATACGGAAGCTGCAATTGTTCAGAAATAAGAGAACTGTAAGGGAACAATATAAGACTTGCAGACGCAACACCCAATACTCCACCAACTAAGCCAAGTATCGCAGATTCCCTAACGACAACGCCTAAAAGCATATTTCTTGTTGTGCCAAGTATGCGAAGAGAAGCAAACTCTTTTTTGCGTTCGTTTACAGATGTTGAAAACACTGCAACTAAAACTAGCAATCCAACTAGCCAGCACGCAGCAATTATAAAAGTCAACGTGCGAGTAAAAACACCAAGATTAGCTTGCGTAGTTGCTGTAATTCCGCCCGGAAAAACTATGCCAATGCTTGAAAGACCAGTTGTTTTGCGAATATTTTTTGCAACTTCTTGCGCGCTGTAACCCTTTTGTACTTTTACAAGTACTGCAGAAACTGCTTTTTTAGCATATTCCTTTGGAATAGCAGTGTGCCCTACTTTCGTTGAATACTCAACTACTTGCGGCACACTTTCGCGTCGCACAAACACTGAATTATCAATGCTTGTGCCGGTTTTTGCAAGCTGTGCAGCTACAGGCCATTGGTGTCCAAAAAGACGAACAGTATTCATATAAGACACGATTACATTTGCGCCAGCAATTATCTCGCCTTTTTGTAACTTCTGCTTATGTTGAGAATAAATCCAAGGACCTATAACAAAATCAGAATCGGGATCAAAACCAATAATTTGCAATTTTTCAGCGCAACATCCTGCAGAAAGCGAAGAAATATACGTTTGTGCACTCGCCTTTTGCACACCCGGAGAGCGTCTTACTAAATTCTCAATATCGTTAGTGAAATAAAAAGTGCTTGAACCACTGTTTGTAAGCAACGCTTCTGCCTTAGTGTGCGTACCTTGAGGGATAACCATAATATCGGCTCCCATACGTTCTCGCATACTGTTCAAGCCGCGTTCAAGATTCATAGAAATCAGCGAGCCGCCGAAAAATATTGCAGACAAGCACGCAGATACAACAATAAGTGCAGCAGTGCGCAATGGCTTGCGTTTAAGATTTTCCAGCGGCAATCGCTTTAGCGTAATAGTGCGCATAATTTTGCTTTAGTAAGCTTTTTGAACTATTTGAACTATTAATCTTCTTTATTATCCAAATACACGGAAACAGCTGCGAACACCAATGCGAGTACAGACAGAACAATCAGCGTTGGGCGCATAACTGATGCACAATGCATCATTGGGCTCTTGCACACGCCAATAAGGAATGTTGTAACAACAAGCATAAGCAAAGCATTCACAACTACAGCAATATTTAAACCAATGCGAACATTTTCTTTAACAAATAGCGCAATAATTCCAAGTACTGCAATAACTAAGCCAATTCCAACAGCTGCACGACCTGTGTAGTAGCATGCCATAGGTTGCATCATCATATGCATTTTGTGCATGCCTCCGGTTGAGCATGGCTTTGCAAACGTCAATGGCGCAATGGCAATAAGCAAGCCGAAAATAATTGCAGGAATTGATGCGAATAATTTGTTTTTCATCATTTATACCTCATGAAATGTATGTTTTTATTTTTTAGTGTCACATTTTCGTTAATGCAACACGCTTCCCGGCACCCACACCCGCGAATGCCACGTCCTTGTTAAAAATTTATCTTACATTAAAGTGCATAAATAGAAGATTTTATAATTTCTCGATTGGTGCAACTCTAAGCATTAGTCGCTTTACTCCATCGGAGCCGAAATCGACTGTAATAATTGAGTTTCTGCCCTTATCTTGCGTTGCTAGCACGGTTCCTAAGCCGTAAGTATCGTGAGTAATTTTGTCGCCAACTTGGAAGTCTTGAATATTTAGATGATTGTCTTTATTCATAACTGAGGAAGTTGAACCAACTTTTGTTGCGCTTGTTGAAGCCGCAGTTTTTGCGGTAACTTTGCGCGTTTTTACTGCACTTGACTTAGACCAATTCGATTTAGAATAAGAAGATCCGTAAGAAGAGCCATAAGACTTGCTATAAGACTTTCCGTAAGAAGATCCGTAAGAACTCGAGCCATACGATTTATTTCTTCCGTAAGACTTAGAGCCATGCGATTTTTCAGAACTGTAACTGCTTCCACCATAAGTTGTTTTTTCACTAAACGCATCGCTATAATCGTCATCCCAGCCGCCGAAGTCGCTATCAAAATCGCCGCCAAAATCACTATCAAAATCGCTATCGAAATCATCGCCGCGTCTAGACGAAGCACCCCAACGCTCAACATCAGACTCTCTGCGCTTCCAATCAATCAAATTATCTGGAATCTCATCCAAAAACTGGCTTGGAAGCATATCTTGAGCCTGCCCCCATTGCGCACGAACAGCAGCACGCGTAACATACAAACGCTGCTTAGCTCGCGTAATACCAACATAAGCAAGACGACGCTCCTCGCAAAGCTCGCCATCGTCTTCCAAAGCGCGAGAATGCGGAAAAGTTCCCTGCTCCATGCCAGTTAGGAACACAACCGGATACTCCAAACCCTTAGCCGTGTGAAGCGTCATCAACGTAACTTTACCAGTGTCCTCATTTTCATCCGGCAATTGATCCGAATCAGCCACAAGCGCCGTCGTTTCAAGGAAACCAGCAACACTAGCATCCGGCGTATTCTGCTCATACTCAGCTGCAACCGACTGCAATTGCGACAAATTATCCACGCGAGCGGCATCTTGAGGATCTTCAGAACGTTGCAAATCCTCCAGCAAACCACTGTCGTTCAGTATGCTGTCAATAACTTTAGAAGGTTTCGAGTCATTGTTTTGCATACACGTAATTAAGTTGTGCATAAGCTCGCGGAACTCTTTAAGCTTGGTTGCAGTGCGAGTTGGCATACCTTCGATTGACTCCAAATGCTCCAAGGCTTGCCAGAAGCTAACTCCTTGTGTTTGAGCATAAAGCGTTAACAAAGCCTCCGCACGCGCTCCAAGCCCACGCTTAGGCACATTCAAAATTCGACGCATATTCACATCGTCATCTGGGTTTGCCATAGATTGCAAGTATGCGAGCGCATCTTTTACTTCGCGACGCTCGTAAAACTTCGTGCCACCAACAAGCTGATACGGAAGACCTGCTTTAACGAGCGCATCTTCCAGCGAACGAGACTGTGCATTAGCGCGATACATAATCGCCATATCCGAATAAGCAACGCCCTCTTCACCTGCTAATCGCGCTATTTCTTGCGCAACCCAAGCTGCTTCCTGTTGAGCACTGTCTGCTGCATAACCAGTAATTGGAGCGCCCTTACCTAGTGCCGTCCACAATTTTTTAGGCTTTCGTCCTTGATTATGCGAAATAACTGCATTTGCAGCATCCAAAATAGTTTGCGTAGAGCGATAATTTTGCTCAAGCATAATAGTTGTAGCGTTTGGAAAATCTTTTTCAAAGTCTTGAATATTGCGAATATCTGCTCCGCGGAAAGCGTAAATCGACTGGTCGGAGTCACCTACAACTGTGATTGATGCAGGAGTGTTATTTTGCTGAGATGGATTTGCACTATTTTGCTTTACATCCACTCCAGCAAGCTCGCGAATAAGCTCGTATTGAGCGTGATTCGTATCCTGGTACTCGTCTACAAGAATATAGCGGAACTTATGGCGGTAATATTGCGCAGCTTCTGGTACTTCGCGCATGAGTTGCACAGTTCGCATAATTAAATCGTCAAAATCAACCGCATTTGCTTGAGATAAACGATGCTGATATTCCGCATAAATAGTTGCGTAAACAGCTTCAGAATTGCCAGCGTGCGCAATTTGTTGACCTGCAACACCAGGCTTGTAATCGTTAGCATACATGTCTAGTTGCTCACGCCAAGTGATTAAACTATTTTTGCAATCCGAAATCTTGCCCAAAATGCTGCGTGGCGTAAAACGCTTAATATCAACGTTAAGCTCTGTTGCAATAATTTTTACTAATCGCTCGCAATCGGAAGTATCGTAAATAGAAAAGCCTGATTTTAAGCCAATATACTGTCCTGATCTGCGAAGTATTTTCACACATGCAGAGTGGAACGTCGAAACCCACATAGTATTTGCTTCGCTACCAATAAGTTTGCTTAAACGTTCACGCATTTCGGCAGCTGCTTTGTTTGTAAAAGTGATGGCAAGAATTTGGCTTGGCCAGGCACCTTTTTGGCTTAATATCCAAGCTATTCTTCGCGTAAGAACTCGCGTTTTGCCGCTTCCAGCTCCTGCTCCAATAAGCAGTGCCGGTCCGTCGTACTGGACTGCTTGAGATTGTTGCGGATTTAAGCCGTCGAGTAGTTTTTGCGCGTCAACTGCAACTCTAGAATGTGCGAAATTTTGGGAATATTCTTGAGATTCTTGAGGAAGCAGTTCTTGTTGGGCAAGAGCTTCTTGTTGGGAAGGCACTTCTTCTTGAGGAGGCACTGATTCTTGATCAGACGCATATTCTTGCTGCGTAAAATCAGGCTCTTTAGCGTAAGCGTCAGCATACTCGTCGTAACTGTAGTTGGCATAATCATTCACATCCGCAACATTCTCGTAAAAACGATCGTCAGAATCGAACGAATCAACTGGATTCCCCAACAAATCACTTACATATCCGTAATCGCTATCTTTTGCACTCATATTTGCATTCATACTTGCGCCCATACTTACGCTCATACTTGTACTCCATTAATGCTGCCAATTACCTACGTTTTAGCTTCAGCAATAAAACGCCCCCACGTTTTAATTGCGCACGTATTTAATCAGGTTTACCACATGCTGCAGTCGTTTTTACTCGTATTGTGTCACGAACTTGGGTATGCTTGAGCGTACTGCAATGTAATTGTTCGTAAGAAGGGGCGCATCGTGCAAGAACTGGAAGAACGCATTCTCCAAGATGGTATCGTAAAACCAGGCAATGTATTAAAAGTAGACGCTTTTTTGAACCACCAGTGCGATGTGAATTTATTTGATCATATGGGAGCCGCTTGGGCTGAGCATTTCCGCGACGCAAATATTACTAAGATTCTTACGATTGAAGCTTCTGGTATTGGAATTGCATGTGTTGCAGCACGTCATTTTGGCGGAGTTCCTGTAGTTTTTGCAAAGAAAGCTCAGTCAATTAATCTCGATGGCGACCAATACGTATCTACGGTATTTTCTTTTACAAAGCAGCGCGAGTTTCCGGTGATTGTGTCACGTAAGTATTTAAGTGCGGAAGATCGCGTGCTTATTTTGGATGATTTTTTGGCGAACGGCAAAGCTTTGCAAGGATTAATCGACATTTGCAATCATGCTGGAGCTAGCGTTGCCGGCATTGGAATCGCTATCGAAAAGGGCTTCCAAGGTGGTGGAGATGCGCTTCGTGAAGCCGGATATGACTTGGATTCGCTGGCGATTGTTGACGCGATGGATCCTGTTGACGGCTCGATTTCGTTCCGTAAGTAGCGCTCCGACCTGCTTTCGCGCTTAGAGCGTAGCGCGCGAAAGTAACTCGGAGCGGAAACTCGCTAAAGTTGGAAGTCCAGTGGACTTCCAACGCGAGTTTCGTAGCGAGCTTATTCCTCACGGCTATTGGTAGCCGTGAGGCTGATTTGGCATGTGAAGCACACCGTGCTTCACAATTGAGCCAAATCACGCTTTGACCGAGCTTGAAATCCCAATGATTTCAAGCTCGGTCAAAGCGCTGCGCGAGCGTCCTTCGCTCAGTGCGAAAAATCTCAAATCTCTACCACACTGGTATTCGTGCAACTAAAGTCACGAAATTAAGCTGCGGTGGGGTGTGTGGTATTTGTGCCCGGTGTGACGTGTGCAGTAGCACGGATGTTAGCGTTCTTTGGACAGTAGTAAATCAACGTTTGCAGAGCATTACTGCAAAGCTTCAGAAGGTTTGGGAGAAATACGACTCTTAATTTACGCGGCTGTGAAGTTTATGCCGGATTCGGAAGCGCAAACTCATTGAAGCACGCTTAATTGTGAAGGAAACGAGAAAAATTTTTCGCAAATGGTAATTTTGTCGAAAAATACGATAAAGTAGTCCGGTTGGTATACTTCAACACGTATTGCAACAAACAATTGATTAGGTGGCTAAACATATGACTGAAGTGGTGATTGCAAGCGCTGTACGTACGCCTATTGGCAAATTCGGCGGCAGCTTATCTTCGCTTTCCTCAGTTGATTTAGGAACAATCGCAGCAAAAGCAGCAATAGAACGCGCTAGAATTAGCTCACACGACGTGGATCAAGCTATTTTTGGAAACGTATTACAAGCAAGCAGCGGACAAAACGTTGCTCGCCAAATTGCGTTAAAAGCAGGATTAGATACTTCTAGCTGCGCAATGACAATTAACGAAGTATGCGGATCCGGCTTAAAAGCAGTGCGCTTAGCACAATCCGCAATCGTTATGGGAGATGCGCAAGTTGTTGTTGCAGGCGGCACTGAAAGCATGAGCAACGTACCGTTTTACGCAACTAATTCGCGATTTAGCGGACACAAATACGGGAATTTTGCGCTTATTGACGGTTTGCAACGAGACGGCTTAAACGACGCTTTTACTGGCGACGCAATGGGCGTTACTGCAGAAAATGTTGCAGCAAAATTTGGTATCACTCGCGAAGCACAAGATATTTTTGCACTTAAATCTCACCAAAAAGCTGTTGCCGCTATTAAAAGAGGCGATTTTGCTTCTGAAATTGTGCCAGTAACGCTTGCAAACGGAACTGTTATAACTCGCGACGAGCATCCTCGCGAAGATACGTCTTTAGAGCAGTTGTCGAAATTGCGCACGCTTTTTAAAGCGTCGGAAGAAACTGCGGACGCGACTTGCGAAGTTGACAAGCGCGAAGTTGGCGAAAACGAAGTTTGCAAGCACGAATCGACTGTAACTGCAGGAAACGCAAGCGGAATTAACGACGGAGCTGCAGCTCTAGTGCTTATGAGCAAAGATTACGCGCAAGCGCACGGAATTGAATATCTTGCGCAAATTGTGGGATTCGCAGAAGGCGGAATCGACCCAGATTTAATGGGATACGCTCCAAAACATGTAATGGAACGCATGCTAAATGCGACCGGCAGCAACGTTGACAACATTGACTTATTCGAAATAAACGAAGCGTTTGCAGCGCAAAGCATTGCTGTTTCGGAGCAACTTCATATTGACGAGTCAAAACTCAACGTACGCGGTGGAGCAATTGCACTCGGACATCCGCTTGGCGCTAGCGGAGCGAGGATTTTGACGACGCTTATATACGCTTTGCGAGATAGCAATAAGTTAAATGGAGTTGCTGCGCTGTGCGTCGGCGGCGGAATCGGCGTTTCTATGCAAATTAGAATGCGAAACAATCAAGCCAGAATGTAAAACAATAAAGTCAGAATGCAAACAACCAAGTCAGAATGCAAAGCGATCAGAAGCATTCGTAGTCTACAAATCATGAGGTGATTTCGATGGCTGCTTTTCGTGAATTAAGCGTGGAAAATCGCATAAAAACCTTGCAAAATGAGGGCGCAATTAACAAGGCTGAGGCAGCATTTTTGCTTAAACAGTTTGCGGAAAGTTCCGATACTACAATTTCTACAGACGTTGCAAATCATATGATTGAGCATCAAATTGGAAAGTATACGCTGCCGGTTGGCGTTGTGCGTGGGCTGATTGTGAACAGCGAAGTGCGTGACGTGCTGGTTGCAACTGAGGAGCCATCCGTGATTGCAGCTGCGTGCAATGGGGCGCGGATTGCTGCAGCAAGCATTGAAGGTTGCATTGTAGCAAACTCGCCACAATACGTGACTACAGCGCAAATAGCTTTTGAGGACGCTGACGGGAGCGTGGCGGCGCGTTTGAGCAGAATCGTTGAAGATAAAGAAAAGGTTGCAGAACTGTTGCGCATCGCAAACGAGTCACACCCATCAATGAGTAAAAGGGGTGGCGGCGCGCGAAAATGCCGCGCTTCAGCTTTGCACGGCTTCGCAAAGCTCGAGATTGACGTAGACACATGCGACGCAATGGGCGCAAACACAGTGAACACTATGGGCGAAGCCGTCAAAGCCCAGCTGGAAAGCTGGCTCGGCGTGCAGGCGCTAGTTGCAATACTCACGAACACCAGCCGCGTTGCCAGCACAGCAGAAGTGCATATACCGGTTGAAGCACTAGCATCCAGGCGGCTGGAAGACTCTGAACGAGAGCGCGAGGGAAAGTGCCTTGCGCGCCGAATCGCGGCATTGAGCGCGCTTGCCGCCAGCGACCCTGCACGCGCCGCCACGCACAACAAAGGAATCCTAAACGGAATCGCAGGAGCCGCGCTCGCGTCCGGGAATGATACGCGAGCGCTAGAATCGGCAGCACACGCGTGGGCGGCGCGCTCCGGTCGCTACCTACCACTGTCAAAGTGGAACACCGAAACTTTAAACGGAAAAACCATACTCCACGGCAGTATTGAAATTCCGCTACAGATCGGCATTGTCGGCGGCTCAATCTCATCGCTTCCAATGGCAAAACTCGCGATCAAAATCGGCAAATACAAAAACGCAAACGACTTTAGAAATACGCTTGCCGCGCTCGGTTTGGTGCAAAATCTTGCGGCTCTTCGTGCACTAGCAGGCCCTGGAATTCAAGCAGGTCACATGGCATTGCAGTCTTCAAACCTAGCAATTGCAGCAGGTGCCAAAGGTGCGGAAATCACAGAAATCACGCATAATATTTTGCAACTTAGCCCTGCAGAAAGAACTACAGAAAAAGTTACACAATTACTTCAAAAGTTACGAGAATCAAGTAAAAATTAAGAAAATTTAGGGGTTTTAGGACAAATGAGCACACAAAATATCGAAATATCAGCAACCGCAGCAGCCAACACAGCCGCAACCACAACAACCACTCCCCTTGCCGTCGGCATCGACCGCATCTCCTTCGCAACGCCGCACTATTACCTAAACCTCGAAGAATTGGCGGAACACCGCGGAATCGACCCTAACAAATTCACAATCGGAATCGGTCAAAGCGAACAATCCGTGCCACCAAATCACCAAGACATCGTCACTCTCGCCACGCAAGCCGCACTCCCACTACTACCATACATCGATAGCAATCGCCTCAAAATGCTCATCGTCGGCACAGAAAGCGGCGTCGACGCAAGTAAATCCAGCGCGCTATACGTTCAAAATTTGCTAAAACTCACGCCGTGGGTGCGCTCTATTGAAGTAAAAGAGGCTTGCTACGGCGGAACGGCAGCTTTGATGATGGCATGCGATTACGTTCGCGCGCACGCAGAAAAAAATCCGCAAGTGCTTGTTATTGCAGCCGATATTGCGCGCTACGGGCTTGCTACCCCTGGCGAAGTTACGCAAGGCGCTGGGGCTGTGGCAATGCTTGTGAGCGCGAATCCGCACGTGCTTAAAATTAACGACGACAGCGTTGTAAAATCCGCGGATATTCAGGACTTTTGGCGACCTGTTTACCAAGACACCGCTCTTGCTCGCGGCAAGTTTTCAACCGAGCAATACATACAATTTTTCTGCGAAGTTTGGCAAAAGTATTGCGCGCAAAACGATTGCAATTTCAACGATTTCGCCGGATTGTGCTTCCATTTGCCATATACGAAAATGGGTTTGAAAGCACTTAAGGCTGCGATGGATTCTTGCGCAAATTCTTGCTCTGATTCTTGCGATAATAGCAACCTAAGCGAGTCGTCGCGCAATCGCTTACTTTCGCGCTACGAAACCAGCACGAAGTACAGCCGTCGTGTAGGCAACATCTATACGGGTTCCCTGTATTTGGGATTGCTGTCTTTACTTGAGTTAGACGAATTTACTTGCGAAAATAGTGATCTTACTGCACTTAAAAGCGGCGATAAGATTGGACTATTTTCTTATGGTTCCGGCGCTGTTGGTGAATTTTTCAGCGGCACGATTGCGCCAAGATTTAGAGATGCGCTGTTTGCGCGCGAGCATGCGGATATGCTTGATTCGCGCGTGCATTTAAGCGTTGCTGATTACGAGGAGATGTTTGAAAGCGTTGCGCCTTACGCTCCGGAAGATTTCGAAAGCAGCACGTCTTGCCGCGAAGGTGCAAGCTTCTTCCTGGATGACATCACATCGCAAGAGCGTCACTACTCCGCGCGCTAAAATCTAGCGAGCGCACGTTTCGATCGGATTCTCGCTCGCAAACGACCCTTCCTTTACACGACTGCAAACTTTCCGCCACCTTCACGCCCTTTCCCGTCAATCGAGACGAAGACAGACCGAGCTTTCACTAAAAGTGCAGCGCACTTTCAGTGAAAGCTCGGCAGAATAAAAAAGCTTCAAGCGCGAAATGCAGCAACACAAACCTGACACACTGCGTTAAACACACTAGCCCACACTTTCTGCGTCTTTATTGACACAGAAAGACCTCGCTTGCGTTGGAAGCACACTGTGCTTCCAACCCTGAGCAAGCTCAGCGAATTAAAAAAGCCTAAAGCAATTTCACATGCTTTAGGCTTAGTTAATTCGCGGATGAGGCGAGATTCGAACTCGCGGTAGGTTTCCCTACAACGGTTTTCAAGACCGTCTCCTTAGACCGCTCGGACACCCATCCATTTGCGCACGAAAGCAATCAAATTGCCGCTTTCAACGCACAAGTGGTAAGCATATCATCACGTATAGAACACAACACACAACACCCAGATTCAAAAAGCTTATCAACTAAAAAATAAAGCCCAGGCAATTTCCCGGGCTTTGTAGCTAATTAAACGGTTTTTTGAAACAAACGCCGTGTTTGTGCACGAGTAAACTCATGCTTCCCACTTCGTCGGCTCAATCACTTCCTTGCCACCCATATAAGCCTGCATTGCCTTTGGAATATCAATCGAACCATCTTCATGCTGATGATTTTCCAAAATAGCCACAAGCCAGCGAGTAGTAGCCAAAGTGCCGTTAAGCGTACTAACTGGGCGAGTTCCGCCATCTTCCATACGTTCGCGCACATTCAATCGGCGAGCCTGATACTCAGTGCAGTTAGAAGTAGAAGTAAGCTCACGGTAACGTCCTTGCGTTGGAACCCAAGCTTCACAATCAAACTTACGAGCGGCAGAAGAACCAAGGTCACCTGCAGCAGTATCAATAATGCGGTAAGGCACTTCCACCTTAGCAAGCATTTCCTGCTCCATACCGAGCAACTTTTGATGCTCAGCGCGAGAATCTTCCTGCTTGCAATAAACGAACATCTCAACCTTATCGAACTGATGCACACGAATAATACCGGAAGTATCCTTTCCAGCAGCACCAGCCTCACGACGGTAGCAGCTCGACCAACCGCAATAACGCAAAGCACCATTGCTTAAGTCAAGAATCTCATCCTCGTGCATGCCAGCCAAAGCAACCTCGGAAGTACCGACCAAATACTGATCATCTGGTTCGCGCAAACGGTAAATCTCGTCCGCGTGAGAATTCAAGAAGCCAGTTCCGCGCATTACTTCTGGACGAACAAGCGTTGGCGTAATCGCAAGCGTAAAACCGTGCTCTTCGGCTTGATCAACAGCCATAGTAAGCATTGCGATTTGCAAGCGAGCCACAGCACCGCGCAAGAAGTAGAAGCGAGATCCTGCAACCTTCACGCCGCGACGCATATCAATTCCAGCAACGCCAGTTCCAAGAGTCAAATGATCCTTTGGCTCAAAACCTTCAGCTGCAAAATCGCGAGGCGTACCAACCTTCTTAACTACAACATAGTCGTCTTCTCCGCCTTCTGGAGCTTCATCTTCAACGATGTTAGAAAGCTGCCACATTGCCGTAGTGTAGTCGGCAGTAGCTTTTTCGGATTCAGCTTTGTATTCCGCAACTTTCGAAGCTAATTCTTTAGTTTCGGCAATAAGCGCAGCCTTTTCCTCCGCGCTAGCTGTTGCAACCTTCTTACCAATAGCTTTCTGCTCGGCGCGAGCTTCTTCAAAAGCCTTAAGAGCGGTTCGGCGCAAATCATCGCTGCGCAATACTTCATCGACGAGCTCAACGGATTCACCGCGCTTGCGCTGCGATTCCTTAACTACGTCGGCATGTTCACGAATAAATTGGATATCAAGCATGACTCCTAGCCTAGTGCCGCAAGACGACAGATAAGCGCACTATCGGCAACTTTATGCAAGGCGGCACGTACAATAAAGCAAATACGCAAAATATCGAGGGGGTAATATGGCAGCAATACATGCTACTACAGAAAATTTTGAGAAGATTGCTTCGACAAATGAAATAGTTGTTGTTGATTTTTGGGCAACATGGTGCGGTCCATGCAGATCTTTTGGTCCTATTTTTGAGAAGGTCAGTGAAAAATATCCCGAAATTCCTTTCGTAAAAGTTGATATTGACAAAAGCAACGAGATTGCTGCAGCTGCTCAAATCCAAGCTGTTCCAACAGTAATGGTTATTAAGCGCGGCGAAGTTATTTATAGACAAGCTGGAGCATTACTAGCTTCTGATTTGGAAGATTTGGTTGAACAAGCTAAATCTTACGAATCTGATGATTCTGAATCCTGATTTATAGACTATGCCATGAGATATAATACGTGAGGTTTTGCATATACGTTTTGCACATACACTTTAACGCATGTTTCTCATGTTTTATTAGTCTACGTTGCGAGCGTTTGCAAGTATCAATAGAGTAATTGCAGAAATAAGGAGGGTTATGACCAGTCACCGTAAGCATACTGTTACGCTTGGTTCACTCAGTTTACGACAGTGGGCTAGAGTTAGCGCGGTTATTTTGGGCTTCGTTGCTTTGGTGATACTTGGTTTTGCCTCGCGAGATTTTTACGCTTCGTCTAAAGGTCACGCTGTTCAGGTTACTTCTTATTCAGCAACCGATTCTTCGCAAGTTTCTCGTAGTGCTAGCCGTAGTATGTTGCATAATGGCGCGACTTCATATATTAACGTTGTTATAAATGGTCATCATCGTACTGTTTTGGGCACTAATTTCACTGATGTAAAATCCGTTCTTGATGCTGGAGATATCACTCTTGAGCCACACGATGTTGTTACTCCATCTCTTACAACTAAAGTCAGCGAATCAACTGTTATTACGATTAATCGCGCAGGCGCAAAATTAGAAAATTCCGACGACCCAATCGCGTTTAACGTCGTCAAAAAGGAAACTGCTGCACTTCCAAAAGGTACTGAGAAGGTGCAAAGTGAAGGCGCTAACGGCGTAATGGAAACAGCAAAAATAGTTACTCGAGCTAAGGGAAAAATAGTTTCCTCTAATATTTTTGCTTCTTATGTTAAAAAAGCTCCAAAAGATAAGGTTATTCTTGTTGGAACTGGCGGCTCTTCTGCCGGAATTGGCTTAACTGCTTCTATCGGTACGACTGTTCCTGCTGGCGAGATGCAACAATGGGCTCACGACTGGCTTATCTCTAACGGTTATAGTGAAGCTGATTTTACTGCAACAGTATTTATTATTTCTCATGAGTCCGGTTGGCGCGTAAACGCAATGAATCCTTCTGGGGCCTACGGTTTACCTCAAGCTTTGCCAGGCGGAAAAATGGCTTCTGCTGGCGCTGATTGGGCAACTAACTATCAAACGCAGCTCCGCTGGTTCTGGAATTATTGCAATGGTCGTTATGGCTCCATTCAAGGCGCTTACAATCATTGGCTTTCCTACCACAGCTACTGATTAGAATCAGTCTAAATATCATTGTTTTGCGCAAAATAAATTTTTAAATAACTTTTGTTTTGCGTAAATTAAGTTTTGCAATTTTTGTTGTAATAGATAAGAGAATAGACTTAAGTCGATTGACTTTTGCCACCTATGCTTAAAAATACGCTTAAGAAAAACTATGTTTAAGAACAAAAAAGGATGTTTTATTTTAACGCACTCAACATGGCTGTCTCATAAAAGCCAAAATCTCAGTCATGCACTAACAGGCGAAGAAGCATACAATAACAATCGTCTTACACGTCCTGCTTTAATTTCTCTCGCTATTCTTACGTTTATTACATTTATCGGCAATTTCGCACAATTACAACTTACTGCAGCATTGCCAACAATAGTTCAAGAATTTGGTATAAGCGTCACAACTGGTCAGTGGCTTACTTCTATTTTCCAGCTGATTATGGCAATTATGGTTCCACTTACAGCATTTTTAACAAGACGCTTTTCTACTCGCCAAATTGTTATTACTTCCATGTCGCTTTTTACTTTTGGATCTGTACTTGCATGGCTTAGTAACGACTTTATGATGGCACTTGTTGGTCGAACTCTTGAAGCTATTGGCACTGGCGTAATGTGGCCTGTTTTACAAATTACCGTATTCTCCGTCTACCCTGTTACTCGCAGAGGTATGGCAATGGGAAGCGTTGGCATGGCTATGAGTATTGCTCCAGCAATCGGTCCTACTATTGGCGGTTTGCAAACTGATATTAATGGATGGCGTTCTATTTTCTGCTCTCTTACTATTATCGGAGCAATATCCGTCGTTTTGGCAGTATTTTTCTTGCATAATTTTGGAGAACACGATCTTAACGCGCATGCTGATTTCTTCTCGGTTGGCCTTTCGGTTATTGGCTTCGGCGGGCTCATGTTTGGATTCACTAATATTGAAGGATGCGGAATTTCACACCCATTATCTTGGGCTCCTATGATTATTGGCGCTTTTGGAATTGCTTGGTTTGTTACAAGGCAGTTGCGAGCGCAAAAACGCGGTCACACTCCTCTTCTTGGTCTTAATGTGCTTAAAAACCGCTACTTTATGGTAGGTACTATTTGCGCTTGCCTTACATTTTTTGCTTTCAGCTCAATTATGGTACTTATTCCGCTTTATATTCAGTCTGATCGTGGTTTTTCAGCAACTATGAGCGGCTTAATTCTGCTTCCTGGAGCGTTCGGCATGGCTATTTCGCAGTATTTTGGTGGTCGTATGCTAGATCGCTTTGGAGTGCGCCCAGTTGCTATGGCAGGCTCTATTATTCTGTTTTTTGGCACTGTAATGATGAGTCTTATTGACATGGATACGTGGATTTGGTGGATTTCCATTTGGCAGTTTACTCGCCAAATTGGCATGGGATTCTTGCTTATGCCAATAACTACGTGGTCGCTTAATTGTTTGCATAAGGAAGAACTTGGCGATGGTTCGGCTGTAACTAATACTATGCGTCAGCTTTGGGGAGCTATTGGAGCACCTGTTTTAGTAGTTACAATGACAGTATTGACAACTCTTCACCATTCTGGCACAGGTCACGCTGCCGATGTTGCTGCTAGTATTTTCGGAGTTCAATGGACTTTGCGCATTAGTGCTATTATTACAGGAATTATGGCTCTTATCGTTATTTTTGGAGTCAAGGGCGAAGGCACGGGTTCTGCTCACAATCTTGCGCGTAGAGCTATTGATCGCATGCGCGTGTTGCATATTCCTCATTCAGCAGAGCATCACGACGTAATGCACGATCACACTCATAATCATTACTAAACGCTTATTAAACGCTTACTAAGTCGCTTTACGAATACCAAACTGAGAAATCCTTACTTTGGCAATTTTTGTGCAGAACAGTTATGCAATACGCTTTCCATACTCTGCTTTTCTTCGCGAGTTACAGTTAAACCATATTTATACTTAACAGCTATTTGCCTAGCAACATATTCGCACCTGAAGGTTTTGTTTGAAGGAAGCCAGTAAGCTGCGGACGCGGAACCTTTTTCTTGATTAGCAGCTCCTTCAACCGCGAGTAGGTTCATCATATCGTTGCCAAATTTTAATCGTTTTGCACGATTCCATTTCCACGCTCCAGATTCCCACGCATTTTGTAATGCAACAACATGATCTATTTGAACTAATGCACTGGTTTTTCGCCCACGCACGAAGTGAATATCTTTGCCAGTATACGGATCATGCAACAAGCCGAAACGCACTTGGCAGGATCCTGCGTACTTGTATTTCACATTTTGTAAATCACGCGCTAAAACGTCTTCCCTAACGTCACATCCGTTACCGTCATCGTCAGTAGTACGATATCCAAATACTTGACGCTCGTACCCGTAATGATAAGGCTTAGATATACGCAATTTTTCCAATGCTTGCGCAGCTTCTCCGCTTGCTTCATATTCTCCTGTAATCTTCCCAACGCTACTGTTTATTTTAGGAAGCAACAAGCCAATAACAATCCCACATAAAACAGCAAACAGCAGCATCCAGAACAGCGCAAGAAACTGCCTCTTGTTACAACGATTACGCATGCTCAGTCCCCCAACTCAACTTATGCATATTCAATGTTTTTTAAATTAAAGTTAGTTACTGCTCTTAACTCTCATAACAGACGGTATTCTTTGTAAAACAACATCTACAACTTGCTGAATCATAATTACCAGCAAAACCATTGCCATAACAGCATAAACCGTACTCCATGCTGGAATATTAGCTGGCACCGGATGAATGGTGTGAGAAACTACTAGTGCGGCTACAGAAATGCTAATTAACGATATAGCAAGAACAAGTGCCGACATGCCTCCACTTTTACGAGCCAGACGCATTCTTTGTTGAGAAACTTTATGCATTGAAGTAACCATTCGATTAACGCAATGCTCACCTTGCCTAAATGCAAGTACTTCATCGATACCAAGCTCAATATCACTTACTTCATTCTCAACTTCATGCTGTTCAATGCGCACTTTATTTGCAATATGCTTGGAGCGTATAAGTAAGTATCGAGGAACAATAAACATAATAAACACGCACGAAACAATAGCTACATAAGACAAATTCGCATCGAAATAGTACAAAACAACCATAAGAGGTACAACTGCAAATATCATTCCAACATTCATGCTGATATGAGCTTTATGCCAATGTTCGTGATGCATATCTACACCTGCAAATGTTGTAACAAGAGTTAATGCACGAACTGCCATACAAGCAACAGCAACAAGCACGCACTGTTGCATTACAAAACCAAATATTGGACGTCCTGCAACAGCAAACATTGCTGAAACAATAGCAACAGGAATACATACTGCAGAAACAAGATTGAGAGCAGTACTAAACATTGATATAAAAGCAAAAATAGCACGTTTGAACTTTGAGATTGTTCTCACTTCATAAGTGTAAGCAATACTTGCAATAGAAGAAATATGCTTGTTTTTATTAGAATCTTGCTGAGCTTGCTCAACATTATGCGAGTTTTGCGAGTTTTGAGATTCGTTTAATTGATTTAGTTGCGTAATATTTTTAGAACTATCATTAGCAACATGACGATACGATTCTACAGTTGCTATTTCGTCCGTTGAGCTAATGCCATCATCATTTGGCATTAATACTATTACATTTGCATAACGCGCTATGCGACGCAATATTTTAACAATTTCTTCAGCCTCATGATTGCTAATATCACATTGGGAATAATCAAAAACGTACACTTTAGTGTGTCTTAAAATTGCTCTAGCAAGAATAACGCGACGCTTTAAATCTTCAGAATTATAGGATGCTTCAGGATTATTAAAAAGTCTATCTATTGGCATATCTAGACCGTCGTAATCGGCATAAACAACACCATCTATTCGCACAGCTCGCAATGCATCCCACATCGCAGTAGTCGTAGCTGTTGGAGCAGCCAAAAGTAAGTTTTCTCGCAATGTTGTGGAAAATAGATGACTTCGCTCGCTAACTATAGTAACAATATCTGCTAAAGCTGCAGAACTTGCATCGTTCAACGACAAGTAAGATGCACTATCGTTTGCGTCAAATACTTCAGAAACTACAAATGGAGAAACGTCGTCTTCATGAATATCATAACGGTCGCTATAAGAAAGCAATATGTCAGCAGATTTATTAAAACCTGTTCCAGAAAGTATTTTCTCACGCATAACATGATGATATTTACTTGGAATAACTTGCAATTCACCAGATTTTGCAATTATCGATAAACGCTGAGCTTCATTAGTATTCGCATTATTTTCCGAAATATTGCATCGCATACGCAAAGCAATATTGGTTGAGCCATCAGGCAAAGATAATGTTGAACCATCGTCACTAAATGCTATTGGAGCAGGAGAATCAGTAACCATTTGCAACAATGCTTCAACATGATTCAAACCATGAACAGCATGTTTAACTACATGCATATTCTTACCAACAATTCTCAGTGGCTGGACGCTTAACATTAACAAAGGCATTGTTAACAGAGCTGCAGCAAGACCTACACCTTTAACGGAAGATAACCAAACAGTTGCAACAATTGCGAGTCCAGCAATAACATAGGCAAATAATGCACTTACACAACGCCACGATACTGGGCTTAGTGCCAACGAGAATATAAGAGAAGCAACATTAAACAATGCAGCTAATGTGCAAATCCCAGCTATAGCAGGGTTAACTGTAAATAGTGCTGCAGAAACGACTACAGGAACAGGAATAGATGCAATAATTTGTGGAACTAAAGAAGCAACAAAACTTTGTATTGCAAAAATATCTTCATTTACGCGCAAAGAAGTAATGTCATGAGAATCTTCAACATCCACAGAGCGTAGAGATAATATTGCGCGCAACATTTTAGGGCGCAAACGCATAGCTATTCGCGACTCAATTTCTGCACAAACAGTACACGACCAGTAAAAAACTGCATATTTCAGCAAAATAATAGCAGCTAAAACAATAATGTAAGACGTAAATTCAACAGAACTCATTAAAGAAGTTCCAGTAGAACGAACAGGTCTTAATACTGGAGACAACATCCCAACGCAAACGTAGACAAAAGCTATGTTTACAAGATAAGAAATCGCAAGACACGCCGACCTTAAAACAACTAGATGCTTAATTCCTGGCACGAACGCAAAGCAGCGATTTATCATCTCCTGATCCTTTTCTTTATTCCATATTTATTCAAAAACCACACACTCCCAACAGATGTTAAGATTACGCTTCACACACACCATCAACACGCCGACAGCCGCGTAATTATGCTGATTTTAAGCCATTTTGCCAGATATTAGCATTAAGAAAATAAAGTTGTTTCACAACTGTTTCACGCAATATTTAAATAATCAAAAAAAATAATTAAAAATACCATTTTTAATTCTATTCTCAATAATTTTTTAATACAATTTTTCACGATCGCAAAATTATCTCAATACTGCACCAATAGAAGAACGCAATTTTAAGCTAGCAGGTATTTGTCCAACTCCATGAGACATATCTGGGAATGCTGGTTCAGGCCCATGATTCATTAATCTCAAAGCTTCACGCACTGCCAACGACCCTAATTGCTGCATATCGAGACTCACAGTTGTAAGAGGTGGGAAAAAATCACTTATTGCCGGAATATCGCCGAAACCAACAACACTAATATCACTCGGAATTTTCAAACCGTGCTCATACAAGGAACGCACAACTCCTACTGCCTGCTCATCGCTTGAAGCAACAATAACAGTCGGCAATGCAATGCCATCTATACCAAATTTCTCAATCATATGATTCATTCGCGCGTAACTTTCAGAAGACTTCCACGAAGTACATTGCACAATATGCGAATGAATACCTTGAGCAGTTGAAAGTGAACGCCATGCAATGAGTCGCGTTGCAGCACCTCTCCATTGTGAAGGACCTGCTATATAAATGGCATTTCGATGTCCATAATGCGCAATAAGTGACACAATATCGTTCATTGCGCGAGATTGATTAATCCCAATCATTGAATACTCAACGTTGCTATGAGAACGCAACATATTCATGCCTTCATGCGCGCTTATTGCACCATGAGTAGCAGTAACACATACGCACGGCTTAAGAATACGCGTACGACACAGTGACGTAAATATTGCGTCTGTTGGAGCGTCAATTATTAATCCGTCGACATTTTGCTCTTCAAAACTCTCGCATAAATCTTGAATATCACTTTGTTCACATAACGTTTCGTTGACCATGCTAATAGAAAGAAAAAGACCACGAGATTTTGCTTGCGCTTCTATAGGAGCAATGATGTTTCGAGATGTTCTATTTTCTGCACCAACGATAAGCCCTAAAGTACGCGACCTCTTAGTCGCTAATGCGCGCGCTGAATTACTTGGATAATACCCAAGTTGCTCAATAACTCGCAGAACTTTAATTCGCGTGTTAGCAGAAACATCAGGAGAATTATTAATAACGCGAGAAACAGTTTGATGACTTACGCCAGCAGCATGCGCAACATCGATCATTGACACGCGTTTTGCTTCATTTTCTGCCATATATACCCCTCGCTTATAAATGCCAAGACAATCTATGCAAATCGCTAGGTCCTACTTTTTTAATGGCATTGCGATGAGCTAAAGAGCCGTAACCCTTATTACTTGCCCAATCGTAGGCTGCATATTTCGGATTTTTAGCAAGAGATACCATAAGATTATCCCTAGTAACTTTTGCCAAAACTGCAGCTGCAGCTACGCTCGCACACTGTCTGTCTGCTTTTACTAAAGTATGGACTTTTACAGGCTCAGGAATGTAAGGAGCGTCAAAAGTATTTGCGACTTTGTCAATATAATCGCAAGGTCCATCCAATATTGCTGCAATACGAGTGTTTTCTTTTTTACTTATTTGAATATCTTCCTCGACTTTTGCGATTGCTTTCAAAGCCGCAACGCCAAGCGTATAACTAATACCCCACTCATCTATTTCTTTATTAGTACAAGATCCAACAGCCCAAGAAGTACACCATTTTTGCAACGGTTCATAAAGCTCTCCTCGACGCTTTTCACTCAGCAATTTAGAATCAGCTAAGCCTTCAGGCATATAGTTTTCTTTTACTTGCTTAATTCCAATAACTGCAGCTCCTACCATCACAGGACCTGCAAGAGAGCCTCTTCCTACTTCATCAAGACCAATAACCCAATCATAGCCTTCGCAAAGCAAATCTTGCTCATATTTAAATGATGGAACAAGCGGTATATTGGATGATTTATTTGACATAATTAAAATTAGTTTGTATAAGTTTTGCTAATACAATTGCTCTAATACGATTGTGTTAATAACATTGCGTTAACAACATTGCGTTAATACTTTTATTTTGCAGGACGATCAGGCACATCTTTAAAATCATCATGGTGTTCGTCTAAAAGACCAATTCGATCAAGCGGCCACGATCTAAACACAGCAACGCCCTCGATTTTGGAAATCGGAACTAAGCCATCATCGCCATCATTGCGATGATATCGTGAATCCGCAGAATTAGAACGATTATCGCCCAAAACAAACACGTGACCAGCTTTAACTTTTACTTTAAACGGAAAAGCACTCGGGTCAACACCAGGACGAATATAGGAAGATTCTCGTATTGGAACACCGTTTACAACAATAGGCTGTCCAGCGCCTTTACACTCAACAGTATCCCCAGGCAAACCAATAAGACGCTTAATTAAATCCTTGCCAACAACACCGGAAGAATTTTCACCACTCAACCAATGTGCAGGATCCTCAAAAACAACAATATCTCCACGCTTTAATGGGAATAAGCGCGGAGTTAGCTTAGTCGTAATAACATAATCGCCAATATGAATAGTATCTAGCATAGAGCCAGAAGGAATTGTGTAAGCTCCAAATAGGAACACACGAATAAGTATCACTACTAATACTGGAATACCGAACCATGTTATAGCATCGCGCAAAGTTAGGCGGTCATTTTTAGCACGCTTAGAATGTGCAAAATGCTTACCTTTTCTATTTTTGCGCTTAAACATGCGAGAGCCGGAAGGTAAATCTCCTTCCGGCTCTGGCGGAACCGGTGAAGGATCTATACCATGACCCGCTACTGAAACGATATGAGTATCGCTAATTTGCGTGTCATCAGTCATAACAAATACCCTTCACATAAGTTCTATTTTACTTAGCAGAGTTATCGCGACGCTCAGCAATACGAGCAGCCTTACCACGCAAAGCGCGCAAGTAGTACAGCTTAGCGCGACGAACGCGACCGCTACGAACCAGCTTAATCGAATCGATAGCTGGAGAATGAAGTGGGAAACGACGCTCAACACCAGTGCCGAAGCTCACCTTACGAACAACGAAAGTTTCACGCACGCCAGCACCCTTACGAGCAATCACAACGCCGGTGAAAGTCTGAATACGAGTGTTGTTGCCTTCCTGAATCTTAACGTTGACGTCAACGGTATCGCCAGGACGGAAAGCTGGAATTTCTTCAGCAGCCTTAAGATGCTTAGCATCAAATGCTTCTACAGCATTTACCATAATATTCCTCCATCGCCGCCGCATATCGACGCATAGTAAGCGTTAGCAACAAATGTGCTACGCAAATCTTTCCCCAAAAAGTTCGCTTTTTAGGGGGCTTCCGATCCGCGCAATCTTAAATAAGAAGCGACTAGACCTAAAAGATAAAAGAACTATGCGGCATCCCTTTATCGAAAGCATACAAGTACCAAATTTATGCTCAATAATGGACATTATTGAGCATAATTCCGCACTATTCCGCACTATTTCAGCGCACAACTCCATCGAGAGGAGCAGTTTCAACTGTACGAGTCAACTCGTCATCATCAGCGTCATAATCAAACAACTCGCCGTAACGACCCCAGCTAATTGCAATATCAAACTGTTGACGCGCCAAAGCATCCGTGTGCTTACTGCGCAACAAATCCAAAATCAGCTCGCCACGAAGCTTTCCGTTACGATTCCTACTCAAAGCTTGATCAATTGCGTGCACAAGAGACGCATGTTCAATCGCAAGACGAGCAAAAACTTGCTTACTGTGCAAAATATCGGCATTATGCCACTCTTCACCCTCAGAAGTGATAGTAATATGACCATTTTCTGCAGTAAGCAAATTAAGCATCGTGCCAGCATCAACAAGTGGGAACAAATCATCAATCTCAAACGACAAATCAGCTGCCAAATCAGCCAAATCAATACCATCTGGGCTTTCAGAAATCACGTCAAGCAAACCAGCCATACCACCTGGTGTAGCGTTTGGAAGCAAACGAACAGCCACAGGCTCTGCCTTTGCCTCACCTGCTTCAGCTTCATCCTCACTTTGCTTATCTTCATCTTCATCGTCATGGTGGCGCTGAATAAGCATATCTGCAATTGCTGCAGCTTCGTTATCTTCAGCATCTTCATTAGTTGCATTATTTGCTTGATCTTGAGAATCAGCATCTTCGGAAGCGTCTTGCTCTGCAGTGCTTTCTGGAGCAGAACCAGTCAAAATAGCATACAAATTATCAACCATCGCTTCAAATTCAGCACTGTGCTTATCTCGAGGACGAGGCAAATCAACATTCACATCAGCAATTAAGTGACCTGGATGAGATCCAAGAACCACAACGCGATCAGCCATTTGCACAGCTTCTTCAATATTGTGCGTCACAATAAGCACAGACTTAATATCTCGCTCCTCGCTAGACCACAACTTAAGAACTTCCTGACGCAAGTTTTCAGCAGTAAGCACATCGAGAGCAGAGAACGGCTCGTCCATAAACAATGCATCTGGTCTCAGCACCAACGCGCGCGCAATACCAACTCGCTGACGCATACCGCCGGAAAGTTCCTTAGGATACGCTGTTTCAAAGCCATCCAAACCGATTGCATCAATTGCAGCTAAAGCAAGCTCAGTACGCTTTTCTTTACTAACACCTCTAGCACGCAAGCCAAGTTCCACATTGTCTTGTACTGTAAGCCACGGCATAAGAGCGAAGGTTTGAAATACGATTGCAACTCCTGGGTTTGGGCCTGTCAGCTCGCGTCCGCGATATGTTACTGTGCCTTCTGTTGGCTGCACAAGACCAGCCATTGTGCGTAGAAAAGTTGATTTTCCAGCACCAGAACGTCCCAATATTGCCACGATTTCACCCTCGCGAAGAGTGAAAGAAATATCGTGCAAAACGTGCTGAGTAGTGCCACTGTCAGAAGTGAAGCTTTGACTGATGTGCTTTGCGTCGATAATATCGCTTGTAATTGAGGATTGCACTTTTTTTGCATTGCTCTTTAAAGTATTCATAATTTTGCCAATCTTTTCCATAAAATTTTGTTATTTTAAGCGATTTATTAGTAAATTTATTAGTCGATTTGTTAGTCGATCTAATTCAATACGTAACGTTTTTCGGAAATACGTTGCATTGGCGACCAGAATAATCGGTTGCTTAAAACAACAATCAAGCTCATAACAGTTACGCCAACTAAAGTGCGCGCAGAATCTCCTAAAGTAGTTGCATTAGTAATATATGCACCCAAACCCTGAGTTTCCATGTGGTTCTTTCCATATTCCACAATCTCAGACACAATCGAAGCATTCCAAGCACCGCCTGCAGCTGTAATACCGCCAGTGCACCATGAACCGAAAATAGACGGCAAAATAAGCGTCTTCCATCGCAAAGTACGATCCAAGCGGAAGCTGCGCGTCATTTCACGCAAATCATCCGGAATAGCACTAGCACCTGCAATAACATTGAACAGAATGTACCATTGCGTACCAAGAGCCATCAAAATAATACTTCCCCAACCAAGATCAATATGCCAAGACATAAACCAAGCCATAGCAAACGGGAAGATGAAGTTTGCTGGGAAGCTAGCAAGAATTTGCACTATAGGCTGCATAATACGCGAAATCTTAGGATTCATGCCGATTACAACACCAACAGGAACCCAAATAAGCGAGCTTATTAAAATCAACGCAGCAACGCGCATAAAAGTGATGCCACCAAGCATGCCTGCAGTAATGAACTCATGCAAACCTGCAGTTGTATACACAAAGTAAAGCATATGGGCGGCGCCAGCAGCCACAATAATTAGCATAATAACGTTGAATACCCAATCACCAAGCTTATGCTGAGCAGCCTTATGAGGCCACTTGGAGCCTGTGCGACCGAATGGGCGCGTTACTTTTTCAAGCCACTCGCGAATTGGCAAAAACAGCTTACTAATAACTTCATCTGCATGAGAGTGACGAATAAGAGTCAAAATAGCACTGTGACGCTCATTATCAGATGCGCTTTGCGTAATGCGGAAACGCTCAGCCCAAGCTGTAAGCGGTTTCCACAAGAAGAAGTCAAGTGCCAAAACAACAATCACCATCGACACAATAGCCCACCAAATAAGACCAAGCTTATTTTCGGCAGCAGCTTGTGCCACAAAACTACCGATGCCAGGAAGAGCGTAAGTGTGATTATTTACGGAAATCATTTCCGAAGCTGTAAGGAAGAACCATCCGCCTCCAACAGACATCATGCAATTCCAAAGCAGCGGAATCATTGCGTTAGGCATGTCTAGCACCCAGAAACGTTGCCAATGCGTGAGTTGCAAACTACGAACTGCCTCATCCAGTTCCTTTGGCTCGCTGAGCAGCGAACGGTGGAACGAAAAAGTCATATTCCATGCTTGACTCGTAAAAATAGCAAAAATCGAAGCGGCTTCAACACCAAGCATTGATCCAGGAAAAATTACCAACCAAATAGTGACAGTTGCCGAAAGGAAGCCAAGAATTGGAACTGATTGCAAAATATCTAGAAGAGGAATAAGCACCTTGCCAAGCCTACGACTGCGAGCTGCAAGAGAGCCATAAACAATAGTAAATATAAGAGATGCAACTAATGCGATCAGCATGCGAAATACTGAGCGCAAAGTGTAGTAAGGCAGATTGATTAAGTCCGTGGATACCTTAGATGGTATGCCACTTGGACCAATCGGCTGATTTATGCGCTGAATAAGGAAGGCAGTTACGCCAAAAACGGCAATAATGCCAACGCACACAATAATATCCGACCAGAAACGAGTGTTCTCGTCGACTTGCACACCTGCGCTTTCTTTGCGCGAAGTTGTAAATACGGTCATAATAAAGTCCTCGAATAGGCAATAAGTGGGTTCACCTTCGTGTATTTTTTATTTCTATTCATTTATTACGCAGATATCTATTGAGATTTCTATGCGGATTTCTATTTAGATTTTCGTAAATTCTTGCGTAAAGATCTGCGTAACTTTTCTTGTGTAAATTCTTGCGTAGCCGTATCACCATTGATTACGTTACAGGCGCAAATAACTAGAACTCACGTTTTAACTTCGTAAATTATATTTCGCAAGTTGTATTCGTAAGTTATATATTTCGCAAGTTTTGCAACCTAAATTCGATGATTGCCGGCTTCATATATTCAGGAGGAACATCCGAACTACTACTGCCAATAGTGTCGGAGCCTTCATCAGTACGAGTACTAGAATTATGGCTTTTACTGTCATGTTTCACGGCAAATCACCTCCTTAAGTTAGTGCGCTGCCGGCGCAAATCTTCATCATTGAATCGGAGGTTTACAAGAGAACAGAGACGCACCAAAACACACAAATGCATGTTAAGCGTGCCACGTCGTTCAAGCTTCAGCTTCGCAGGGCGGTGGCGTTGCATTAGTCGAAGCCTTAAATTCGACAACGACTGTTAACCAGCGTGCAGTGTCTCCACTGTGTTGCGGCAGCAACCCTTATCCCCGTGGTAGCCTTACCTACCGACCGTGCTCATTATAAATTATTGTTGCAGTTGTGTCAATATGCAGCAAAACACATTGCAATGCACTTGAGACCTATAAAACTCAGCGACAGATGCTAAACAAAAAGTCTCTTGACGAATTAACGCCAAGAGACTTATAAACCAACAATCACTAAAAACGATTGCCTATATGACTACTATCTTACTTGCGATGAGCGCGATAGAAGCGAATCAAGCTCTGCGTAGAAGCATCCTGAGCTGCCAAAGCTTCATCATCCTTAGAAATTGCAGGAGTAATCTGCTTTGCAAGCTGCTTTCCAAGCTCCACACCCCACTGATCGTAGGAATCCAAGCCCCACACGGTACCTTCAACGAAGGTGATGTGCTCGTAGAGAGCAATCAACTCACCCAAGCTAAATGGAGTCAAAGCATCGCCGAAAATGGACGTGGTTGGACGGTTGCCCTTGAACACGCGAGCTGGCACAATCTCCTCTGGAGTGCCTTCAGCGCGAACTTCATCAGCAGTCTTGCCGAAAGCAAGAGCCTTAGTCTGTGCAAGATAGTTGCCCAAGAAGAGCTCGTGCACATCCTGATCGCCATCCTTAGTAGGATTTGGCGTGTTCACGAAAGCAATGAAATCAGCTGGAATAAGCTGAGTGCCCTGGTGAATCAACTGGTAGAAAGCGTGCTGACCGTTGGTGCCTGGCTCGCCCCAGAAGATTTCGCCGGTTTCGCTTGTTACAGGAGTGCCGTCCCAGCGCACAGACTTACCGTTGGATTCCATGGTGAGCTGCTGCAAATAAGCTGGGAAGCGGTGCAAGTACTGATCGTATGGAAGCACAGCGTGAGAAGCAACCTTGTAGAAGTTGCGGTACCAAACGTTGAGCATACCAAGAAGCACAACAACGTTCTTCTCGAATGGAGTCTCAGCGAAGTAGGTGTCGATTGCGTGGAAGCCCTTCAAGAACTCTTCGAAGCGCTCTGGACCGAGGACAACAGCCAAAGAAGTGCCGACAGCGGAATCCACAGAGTAGCGGCCGCCAACCCAGCTCCAGAAGCCAAAAGCGTTGGTTGGGTTGATGCCGAACTCTTCAACCTTCTCAAGGTTGGTGGAAACAGCCACGAAGTGCTTAGCAACAGCTTCAGCCTTCTTTGCGTCGCTTCCGTCAATAGCACCGCACTCCTGAAGCTTGTTCAGCAACCAAGTGCGAGCGGTACGAGCATTGGTCAAAGTCTCCAAAGTGGTGAAGGTCTTGGAAACAATGATGAACAAAGTGGTTTCTGGATCCAAATCCTTGGTCTTTTCTGCCATATCGTTTGGATCAATGTTAGAAACGTAGCGAGCGCTGATGCCGGCGTCAGCGTATGGCTTCAAGGCTTCGTAAACCATGACTGGACCCAAATCAGAACCGCCAATACCAATGTTTACAACAGTCTTGATGTTCTTGCCGGTAACGCCCTTCCAAGCGCCAGAACGAACTTCGTTAGCAAAATCGTAAATGCGACCTAACACTTCACGCACGTCTGCAACGGTATCTTGACCGTCAACAATGAACTTGCCAGCATCCTCTGCAGGACGACGCAAAGCAGTGTGCAAAACTGCACGATCTTCAGTATTGTTAATGTGCACGCCGGTGTACATTGCCTTAGTGCGCTCGTCAAGCTTGACTGCCTTTGCAAGGTTTGCGAAAAGCTTAAGAGTTTCAGGCTTAATTAAATTCTTAGAAAGATCGAAGTGGAGATCTCCAGCTTCGAAGCTCAACTTATCCACGCGATTTGCGTCCTCGGCAAACCACTTCTTCAGGCAAACGCCTTCTGATTGCAACTCGTCGTAATGCTTCTGCAATGCAGCCCACTCTGGGGTTTTTACGGCGTCAACTGGCGGATTGATGGCCATTGTAAGGTCCTTTCATTTCTTCAACTGACGTGACAGCAACCGTCACTATAGTCCAATTCACAAGATACTCACAAAAGCAGACAGAAACACGCGAAGCTTAACACAAAAATGAACACAATCACACTGATAATTTACACATAAAAATTTGTAGTTTGAGGATGTGCAGTGCTCCAAACGCGCGCAACCTACCCTGCATTTGGAGGGTTATCTGTGGTTTATCACTCCAAACGCGAGGAAATTATCTCACATTTGGAGCATTATCTGTTGCACGACGCGCCAAATTGGACAAATTCAAAAATATGATATATAGTGTTTGATTTGTGCGCGAGTCGCGAATGCGTCTCGGGCAACATGCCACTTTAGCTCAGTCGGTAGAGCGTCTCCCTCGTAATGAGAAGGTCGACAGTTCGATTCTGTCAAGTGGCTCTCTGACTCACTCGAGTGTATTAATACTTTTGATTTGTTTTTATTCGCTCGATTGTTTATATGAGTCTATGCGCGAGTGGCGGAATGGTAGACGCGCAGGATTTAGGTTCCTGTGTCTTACGACGTGTGGGTTCAAGTCCCATCTCGCGCACGAAATTTTTCGCTTATTCAGTAATAAATAATGCCTGCAACTCCGGCAAAAGTGCGCGCAAAGCATTACCTCTGTGCGAAATAGCATTCTTTTCTTCTTGAGTCAGCTCTGCACTAGTCAAACCTTTCATTTGCACACCATCGCGAATAGGCTGAAAATCTGGCACAAATAGCGGATCATAGCCGAAACCGTTAGTTCCGCGCGCCTCGCGCAACAAGTGACCAACCATTTCTCCAACTCGAACAGTCTCAAAGCCGTGAGAATGCGACATAACACTGCCTTCAGGAACCTCACTGCACCCATCCGGAATAGCAAGAGCTGCAGCACAACGAAAACGAGCAGTACGACATTGATCTGGGATATCAGAAAGTTGGCGCAAAAGAAGCTCATTATTAGCTTTATCATCTCCATGCACACCACTCCACCTAGCAGAAAGAATACCAGGGGCAGCACCAAGCACATCAACGATAAGACCCGAATCGTCTGCAATAGCGGGATAACCTGTTCTTGCAGCAACATCACGCGCTTTGAGCAAAGCATTCTGTTCAAAAGTCACGCCAGTTTCCACAGGATCAGGCAAGCCAAGAGAACCCGCAGTTACTAACTCGAAACTGTCTGCAAGTTTCGACAATTGCTCCTCTAAAATTTGCTTGATTTCAACGAGTTTTCCCTCATTATGTGTTGCCACAATAAGCTTCACGCCCGTTCTCCTTCAATCTCTTCTATTTTGCTAAAGCGGCTTTTTGAGCAGCTTGCAATTCGCGATTACCTTTAGTTGCCAAATCAAGTAACGTATTTAATTCGTCGCGATTAAATGGACGATGTTCTGCAGTGCCCTGAATTTCAATGAAAGTACCGGAACCTGTCATAGCTACATTCATATCTGTCATAGCTTGACTGTCTTCAACATAAGGCAAATCCAGCATAGGAGTGCCGTTAATAACGCCTACAGAAACAGCGGAAATAGAATCCTTAATAACATTTGCAGCAGAGCGAATATGACCATTCTTTTCTGCCCAATGAAGCGCATCTACCAAAGCTACATAAGCTCCAGTTACGGAAGCAGTACGAGTTCCACCATCCGCTTGCAACACGTCGCAATCAATTTGAATCTGGCACTCACCCATCGCTTTCATATCGACTACACCGCGCAAGCAGCGACCAATAAGACGACTAATTTCGTGAGTGCGACCACCAATTTTTCCACGCACAGATTCGCGATCAGTTCGCTCAGCTGTTGCTCTAGGAAGCATAGAATATTCGGCAGTTACCCAACCCAAACCGGAATCTCTACGCCAACGAGGCACACCAACCGTAAAAGTTGCGGTGCACATTACGCGCGTATTGCCACACTCAATAAGCACAGAGCCTTCAGGAACATCAGTAAATTTACGTGTTATGTGCACAGGTCGGAGCTCGTCAACATCACGACCGTCAACGCGAATTGGTTTTACAGATTCCAACATATCCTTGATTTGAGTCATACCTCACAAATTTAGCACGTGGCTGTTATCTTCTATTTCATCTTCTTAGCACGCAGCAATTTTGTACTAAAGCTGCTCAGAAAGCTCCATCCACTCATCCTCAAGAGCACTTGCTTCTTGCTCGTTTTTTTGAAGATCTTCGTTAAGAGATTGAAGTCCAACAAAGTCACTTGGGTTATGCGCAGCCATTTGCGCTTCAATTTGCGACTTTTCTTCTTCAAGCTTTGTAAGTTTTCGCTCGATTGCTGAAACTCGCCTTGCAGCATCGTGATAGGCTTTGCCGGTAAGTTTGGGCTCAATTACTGTACTTTCTGAACTTTCTTTAGTTGTAGAATTTGCAGCACTCGAAGCATTCGCAGTACTTGAAGCGCCAACAGTACCAGTAGTACCACTACTATTTTCGTGATTGCGTTGCAGCTTTTCTACAATTTGCAAATACTCATCTATACCGCCTGGAAGGTGACGAATTTTGCCGTCAATAAGCGCAAATTGCTGGTCTGTTACGCGCTCAAGCAAGTAGCGATCGTGCGAAACAACAATCAAAGTGCCAGGCCAAGTATCGAGCAAATCTTCCATAACTGCAAGCATGTCAGTGTCGAGATCGTTTCCAGGCTCATCCATAATCAGCACGTTTGGCTCGTTTAGCAAAATCAGCAGCAGCTGCATACGTCGCTTTTGACCGCCCGAAAGATCCGCAATTGGTGTCATAAGCTGCTCGGGCTTAAAACCAAGCCTTTCCATAAGCTGACCTGGGGTCACTTCTTTGCCATCAATAATATAGCTAGGCTTATAGCGACTTAAAACTTCTTTTACTTTATATTTTCCAAGCTTTTCAAGCTCTTCTAGCCGCTGCGAAAGCACGGCAAATTTTACAGTCTTGCCAATATTTACGTGTCCAAGCGTAGGCTTTAGAGATCCGTCAATAATGCTTAATAATGTTGATTTTCCTGCTCCATTCGCACCCACAATTCCAAAACGATCGCCTGGACCTATAAGCCAAGTTGCATCGTCTAAAATCATGCGTCCAGTAATAGTTTTGCGCGATGCAGCTGAAGTTTCTGCAATGTTTTCTGCGCTCGTAGCAGTACTTTCCGAAGTATTTTCCGCAGAATTTTCAAGAGAATTTTCTTGATTTTCGTCAACGGCAATAGTAACGCTTCCTACGTGAGTTGGTTGCGCAAAAGCAGATTCTACAATATCGACTTTATTTGATTTTTCTGCATTCGATTCAGACGAAGATGCGCTTTCTGCAATATCCGGATCGATATTTTTTAACTGCTGAGCGTTACCGAAAATTTGCGTAACGTCAATTAAATCAACAACTTGCTTACCAAGACGCGAAGTTGCCATTTTCTTCAATTCAAGAGTGTCTCTTAGCGGCGGCACATCTGCAATAAGCTCGCGCGCTTGCTTTACGTGGAACTTTTGCTTAGTAGAACGCGCACGAGCACCCCTGGAAAGCCAAGCTAACTCTTTTCTCGCCAAATTCCTGCGACGCTCTTCGCGCACATCCGCTTGGCGTTCGCGCTCCACACGTTGCATCATATAAGCGCTGTAACCACCCTCGAAAGGATCAATTACGCCGTCGTGCACTTCCCACATCGAAGTGCAAACCTCGTCCAAGAACCAGCGGTCGTGCGTCACAATCAAAAGCGCACCTTGACCGTCCTGCCAACGGTGAAGAAGATGCTCTGCAAGCCAATGAATCGTCACAACGTCCAAATGATTCGTAGGCTCATCCAAAGCCAAAATATCCCAGTCGTGCAACAATAATCTTGCTAAATCTGCGCGCCTGCGCTGACCTCCAGAAAGCGTTCCAACTTTCGCTTCCAAATTTATGCCGCCAAGAAGCGCTTCTACAATTTCGCGCGAACACTGATCTGCAGCCCACTCGTAATCTTCGCGATTTTCAAGAGCAGCCTCGCGCACAGTTGCGTTATCGTCCAATGGATCGCGCTGGTCCAACATGCCAAAAGTAAGCCCTCCGCGCTTCGTAACGCGACCAGAATCAGGCTGCATTTTACCGGCAAGTAGTCGAAGTAGCGTTGACTTTCCGTCGCCATTTTTTCCAACAATACCGATTCTGTCACCTTCAAAAACTCCAATAGTAACGTCTTTAAAAATCGTTTTTGTAGCAAATTCTAGCGAAACTCGTTCTAATCCCAAATCATACGTAGGCATAATCCACAAATATAGCTGAACACTTATACGAAAGGATATAGAAGGAATATGGAAAAATGCGATCGCAAATGCGAACGCGAAGCTTAAAAGCGCTTGTGTTGGTAGTAGGACTATAATAATACGTGCTATGAAAACTCAGAACAATCAACAGAATCAACAGAATCAACAGAATATGCAGAGCAAACACAATCAAAATAATCAAAACAACTCGCATGTGCAACACAACGAAGATGGAGTTTTGAGATTAGATGGCGGTGAAACACGTCCTGGAGACCCAACACAGGAACTTTTAAACGCTTTAGGCACAACTATTTCGCCGGATCTTTTGGTAGAAGCACTCACCCACCGCTCGTTCTCGCACGAGCATCCTGGCACACGAAATTATGAGCGACTTGAGTTTTTGGGCGATGCTGTGCTTGAGTTAGTTTCTACAGAAACGCTGTTTTCTGCACACCCAGACATGACTGAAGGTCAGCTTGCGAAGATGCGAGCGAAAGCTGTGTCTGAATGGGCGCTTTCTGCTGTTGCGCGCGAAAAGCTGCATGTTGGCGCGTATATTCTTCTCGGTCGCGGAGAAATGGAGCAGGGCGGAAATAATAAAGATTCAATTTTGTGCGATATTGTTGAAGCACTTATTGGTGCAACTTTTGTTGAACATGGAATTGATGAAGCTCGCAGAGTTGTGCATCGTTTGATTGACGACACTTTGGCGGAAGTGCTAACTGAAGGACCAGCTCTCGATTGGAAGACTTCGCTTACTGTCAAAGCTCACGATATGGGTTTGGAAGATCCAGAGTATCGAATGGCTGTTTCTGGGCCAGAATACGCTCCAGTATTTGAAGCTCGCGCGGTTTTGGCACATAAGGATGGCGACGAAGTGTTGGGAGTCGGAAGTGGCTCTAGCAAACGAAAAGCGCAACTCGCAGCCGCCGAAATCGCTTGGCACGCACTCGACGCGCGTAAATAAAAAGAAAAACCCTGCCACCCGTCGATGGCAGGGTTTCTATTAATAAAACCTACTTGGTGTGCTCGGAGCGAATAGCTTCACGATAAACACGACCACGGAAGGTTCCGCAAGATGGGCAAGCCATGTGTGGGAATGCCTGAGAACCGCAGTTCGGGCAAGTCACAGTCTGCACGGCAGACGCCTTCCAATTAGCGCGACGCGAATGCGTATTAGCACGCGAGGTCTTATACTTAGGCAGTGCCATAATTCTTTCCTCTATTTCGTTCAATCGATTGAGCTTAAGCGTTCTGTATATTACAGCAAGCGCCGTACAAATTACTAATTTACGTGAACTTGAGTGAGATTTAAGCGAAATCTGTTTTGCGCAAAAGCTCGCGCTCTAAGCGCTCGCTACGAAACTCGCGTTGGAAGTCCACTGGACTTCCAACCTAAGCGAGTTTCCGCTCCGAGTTGCCTTCGCGCGCTAAATCGCAGCGCTCAGGCAGGTCGTCGCGCTTTTCATTCTGCTCAAGCTGAGCTTTCAAATCCTCTAAAGCAGCAAAACGAATATCCGTAACGTCATGATGATGATCTGGATGCTCGTTTAAGTTTTCGCCACACTGAGAGCAAAGTCCGCGACAATCCGGCTCGCACAACGGTTGCAACGGCAGCTCACTTACCATCGTGTCGCGAATAAGAGCCTCAATATCCGCAAAATCACCACCCGCAACTAGCGGATACACATTGCCCGACTCGTCATTTTCATCCCAAATTTGCGATTCAGCTTCATCCGCATCGCCACGAGTATTGCGATTATCCGAACGATTAGAACGCGAGTCAGCATATGGAAAGAATACGCACACATCCACTTTCCAATCGCGACGAAGCGGCATCAAGCATCGAGTACATTCTGCATGCACCGGAGCAGTAATACTGCCCTGAAACATTAAGCCGTCAGCCACAGCATCAAAATCGCCATCAACCATAACATCACTGTCTGGCTTTACGCCAATAACGTAATCTCCAATACCTTCCGGCGCCGGAAATACGCGATGCAACGACATGCTACTACCAGCGCGCGCAGCCATTTGCGCTACTGGAACAGCCCATGGTGATTGGGATGGATGCGAAGCCATTACTAATTCCTTTCCTCTTCATCATCGTCATACAATGATGAGCTAATGTCATTTTGTACGTGCGCTGCAGCTCGACGACGATCTTCCAACACTCGCTGACCCGCTTGCACATCTTGTTCTAATTTATCTAGCTGCTGCTTTAAGCCTTCCATAACAGTCGCGCAATACTGATCCGCACCTTGCGTAAGCTTGTCTGATTTTGCTTGCGCAGTAGCGAGAATATCGCGAGCTTTCTGTTTTGCTAAAGCCGTTACGTTTTCTTGACCTGCTAAAAATTGAGCACGCTCTTGCGCTTCTTCAATTATTTCTGCAGATTGAGATTGCGCTGAAGAAACAATAGAGCTTGCTTGTGCTTGCGCTGTACGCAAACGTCGCTCTGCTTCTCGCATTAACGCAGAAGCTCGCTCCAATTGCACAGGAAGCATATCTTTCAAACGCGCTAACTGGTCAACGAACTCATCGCGATCAATTTTTACCATTCCTGCAGCAAACAAAACATTCTTGGCTTCCGAAAGAGTTGCTTCCATTGCGTCAATAATGTCGTAAACTGTAGTAAATTCAGCGCGGCTCTTTGAACGCGCTTCATCGCTTATTGTTTCTGCAGCTACTTTTGAAGTTTCAGATTCATTTTCCTCAAAGTCGATAACGCCACCATCTTCTCGCTCTCGTAAATCTGGAAGAGGGAAAGGAGAAAATGATGCTGGCGAAGAAGCTGCTTTGCTATTTTTCTTGTTCTTATTTGCACCATCAGCACCATTATCCTGCACATCTTCCGCAGCAGAAACACTTCCAACTGCCGCAACAGATGACGTTTCTGTATTGTCAGCATCTGCATCAACTAATAGGTCGCCTTCACGCGCACTTCGCACGTCGGAATGTGTTGTATTTACAACGCCGTCTTGAGCATCTTCTTCATCTGCGAGAACCGGATGTAATGGAAGCTTTTGATTGCGATCAACTTGCACTTCACGCTCCATCGTGTCGTCTCCTTCACTAGATAATCCAGAAGTCACGTCAGTAAGTTCATTTTTATTTGTCATCTTCTACTCTCCTGTTCAATTGTTCAGCATAGATGAATTATTATCTACGCCTAATGATTGCTCACTAAAAAGCTTTTTTAATAAGGGTATTACGTTATCTGGAACCATGCCAGTAACATTTCCCCCATGACGAGCAACATCTTTAACCACAGAGCTTGAAACATGCTCAAGCACAGGATCAGCAGGTAGGAAAAGCGTTTCGATACCTGCTAATTTGCGGTTCACTAGTGCCATTCCAAGTTCTGCCTCATAATCACCGTTTTGACGTAAGCCTTTTACGATTACTGTAGCACCAACTTTTGTACAGTAGTCAGTAATCAAACCAGCTGTTGAAGTTACTACTATTTTGCAATCGCGATTGAAGCTATTTTGAGATTGCGGCAAATTATTTATTGCTTCTTGAATAATTTTTACGCGCTCAGATTCAGAAAATAACGGAGTCTTTGCGGCATTTACCGCAACTAGCACATGTACTTCATCAAATAGATGCGTACAACGTTGTATTACGTCTAAATGGCCGGCAGTGACTGGATCATACGAGCCGGGGCACACAGCTATAGTCATGCTTTTAGATTATCACCCATTGCGCTCAGAACAAAAATATATTAAAAAATAGCGTTACTTTTATCGTTAAAGATAGAAGTAACGCTAATACGCAATATAAACTACTTAAATACGCAGCATAATTACTTAAAAATTAAACTTTCCTAATTCCTCGTATATGCGCTTGCATTCAGGGCAAACTGGGTAGTCATTTGCTTCGTGTCGAGGAATCCACACTTTACCGCATAAAGCTACCACTGGTCGACCAGTTAAGCGCGACTCTTCAATTCTGTCTTTTGACACATAGTGCGCAAAACGATCTGCATTACCACCATCATCTAGACGAGCATCTTCGTCAACTTCTGGACGTTCTAGAACAGAAGTGCTTGTGCCGGAACCAGAATCTGGATCTGCGGATTGCGAACCAGATTCCATAACAGCATCTAACGCATTATCTGCTTCTAAAGATGAAAACATATCGCATCCTTTCGTAACGCATTGTGTAACGAATTTCGTAGCGCACTAAAATTTAATTGAATTTTATTAGCAAAATCAAGCATAAAGCATTATCGCAACAAACGCTCAAAAAAGCTGTCAGAAACGTTAGTCTTTACGCATGAATTATTTACGAATTATTCGCGAAAATTATTTGCGAATCTTATTTAGTTATTTAGTAAAGTTTAGTTTTAAAAAGATTAATTTATAGTACTTTTACAGTACTTGAATTTCTGTTGGTATTGCAGGGTCTCCGCGCATCAAACTTTGCGCAGCCAAAGGCAGTCGCTTCAAAGCAGAAGCGCAATAATCCTGTGCGCGCATAATCGCATCGTGACCCATAAACTGTTCGTCAGCTTCACCGTCGACCATGTAATCAACTAGCAGATTTTCCCACGAATCCTTAGGCTTAAACTGAGCGAGCGCAACTTCCGAACCAGAAATCACGCGTTCGCAATCAGCTACACCGCAAGAATCGTTGCTGTAATCGTATGAACGATACGCCAACTTACGTCCAGGCACAGTCGCTTTATTCTTAGAACGCTTAGCAACAGGTTGCATTACACCATCTGCTCCCTCGCGCTCAGTAAGCTTATAAACCATTGCGCAAGTTGGAGCACCGGAGCCGGTTACAAGCATTGTGCCGATGCCGTAAGAATCCACAGGCGCATTTTGTAAGGAAGCAAGAGCATACTCGTCCAAATCATTAGTAACTGTAATCTTTGTGTTTTTAGCACCCAACTCGTCGAGCTGATTTCTTACGCGACGAGCCAAAGCGCACAAATCTCCAGAATCAATACGAATTCCACCAAGATCAGGGCCTGCAACTTCCACAGCTGTCTTTACAGCTTCCTCAATATTATAAGTGTCAACAAGAAGCGTAGTGCCTTTGCCAAGAGCGGCAATTTGAGAAGTGAAAGCGTCACGCTCAGTGTCGTGAACAAGAGTAAAGCAGTGAGCTGCGGTTCCGATTGCCTTCAATCCGTAAAGTTTTGCAGCAAGCAAGTTTGCGGTTCCCTTAAAACCGCCAATAACCGCTGCGCGAGATGCAGCAACTGCAGAATATTCGTTTGTGCGACGGCCGCCCATATCCATGCAAGGACGACCTGCGGAGGCAGAAACCATACGTGCTGCGGCAGACGCAACCGCGCAATCATAATTAAGCACAGAAAGAAGCACAGTTTCAAGCAAAGTGCACTCACCAAAAGTGCCTTCTACTTGCAAAATTGGCGAGTTAGGGAAGAACATCTCACCTTCGCGATAACCGGAAATTTTACCGTGGAATCGGAAATTTTCCAGCCATTCAATGGTTTCTGCGCTAACAATTTTACGATCACTTAAGAAACGCAAATCATCTTCCGAAAGATGGAATTTTTGCAGCTCTTCCAAAATGCGACCCATGCCGGCAACGACTCCGTAACGACGACCTTGAGGCAAGTGGCGCGTAAAAATTTCAAAAACGCACTTGCGATTTGCAGTGCCGTCTTTAAGAGCAGCGTCGAGCATAGTGTATTCATACATGTCCGTCATAAGAGCAGATGAAATCTCAGCCATGATATTCCTTTCAGTAACGAACAAAATAAAAACTAGTTACTAATTACCAATTCTTTGGGAGTGGCGTATTCGCGCGAGTAGTTAATAAGTATTCGCAACGTAACACTGGAATCATATTAGCTCTATCTACTGAGCTTGTTACTTGGCTGATACTTGGGCTGTGTGGGAAACAGCGAGCGCGACGATATACCTGAGCACTGCGCAACGGATAACGCTCCAAATGCGAGATAAGTTCCCCACATTTGGAGTGCCAAACCACAAGCTCGCACTATAAGCGCTCGCTTACGAAACTCGCGTTGGAAGTCCACTGGACTTCCAACCTAAGCGAGTTTCCGCTCCGAGTTGCTTTCGCGCGCGCTGTGCTACGCTCAAGCAGGCCGTCGCGCCAACGCGAGAAAAGTTGCGCACGTTTGGAGTAATAGACAAAGCAATGCCAAATCGCAGTATAAAGAAGCATTTATAATAGCAATTATGCTTAATAAGAGTTTGAACGAAGAGACTGCAAAAGTTACTAAAGCCGCAGAAAACCTGCACTTATACAACACGGCTTCACATTCAACGAACACTTTCGTACCTAAAAAGCATGGTCAAGTAGGCATGTACGTGTGCGGCGCAACAGTGCAAAGTTCTCCGCATATTGGTCATATTCGCGCAGCGATCGCATTCGATATAATCCGTCGCTGGATGCTGCGTTTAGGATACAAAGTCACGTTTGTTAGAAACGTCACAGATATTGACGACAAAATTATGAAAAAAGCCAACGAATCAGGGCAAAATTGGTGGGAACGAGCATATATTTACGAGCGCGAATTTACAAAATCCTACAATACTTTAGGAGTGCTTGCGCCAACAGTTGAGCCACGCGCAACAGGTCATATTACAGACATGGTTGAGCTGATTGAACGCTTAATCGAACGCGGTCACGCATATGTTATTAAAGACAATGACGGAAATCCTACTGGAAATGTCTATTTTGACGTGCCAAGTTGGGAGCATTACGGCGAATTAACGCACCAAAATCAGAACCAAAATGAAACTTGCGCAGATGAAGCCGCAGCTATCGCAGACGCGAAAGGTCCAAGCGTAGACGCTGCCGAAAACGATATTTACAATCCAACAGATCCTGCAGATGCTTCACCAGACAAACACGATCCTAGGGATTTCGCACTTTGGAAAGCACCTTGCGATTTCGATCAGCCGGATGCGCGCTGGAAAACTCCTTTTGGCGAGGGACGCCCTGGTTGGCATATTGAATGCTCTGCTATGAGTCATCGTTATCTTGGAAATGATTTCGATATTCACGGAGGCGGCCTGGATTTGCGTTTCCCTCACCACGAAAACGAAATGGCACAAACGCGTGCTGCTGGATGGGAAAGCGCCAATGTGTGGATGCATTCAGCATGGGTTACCGCCAAAGGTGAAAAAATGTCAAAATCGTTGGGAAATGGTCTTTCCGTACCAGTAGTTTTGGCAAATAATTCGGCTTGGGTTGTGCGATATGCTTTGGGAGCAGTGCAATATCGCGCAATGTTGGAGTGGTCTGACCAAGCTTTGGTGGAGTCAAAATCGGCTTATGATCGCATTATGAACTTCCTCGAGAGAGCTGACAGATTGCTTGACAAGAAGCCAACTTGCGAAGAAGTGCGCTCTGTTAACGCAGACGAGCTTCCGGAAGATTTCACTCGCGCTATGAACGATGACATTAACGTTTCTGGCGCAATCGCAGAAATATTTACTACAATTCGTCAAGGAAATACTCTTATTGACGACTGCAGCAAAGATTCTTCACAAGCACAAAGCGAAAGCGTACAAAAGCTCATATATCTCGCTGTTTTGCAAGTGCGAGCTATGTTAGATACTTTGGGCTTGGATCCTTACGCACAAACGTGGGCTTCGAACGATAATCAATCGCCTGCAGAAGGCTCAAACGGCAAGGAAAACAAAGAACACTCAGCTTTGGACTCTTTAATTACTTTGCAACTTAAAGCTAGAGCAGATGCTAGAAAAGCAAAGGATTTTGCTACTGCAGATGCTATTCGCGACGCGTTAAATAACGCAGGAATTGTAATTGTCGATACTTCGCAAGGATCATCTTGGCATTTGCAATAAACGAAAGTAACGCAAAAGCAAAAGAAAACGCGAAAGTATTAATTAGCAAATCAAGTTAGCAATTGCACTAAAGTTACGTTAGCAACAACAGGTAGAATGGAAAACTATGGCAGCATTTAGTTCGTTAACAGACCGCCTTTCCAATGCTTTTAAGCATTTGCGCAGCAAAGGCAAGCTATCAGAATCCGATATTGACGGCACAATTCGCGAGATTCGCCGCGCACTTCTCGACGCAGACGTTGCGTTGGAAGTAGTCCGCTCATTCACTGCTCAAATTCGCGAGCGCGCTCTTGGTGAGGAAGTTTCGCACGCTTTAAACCCAGCTCAGCAAGTTGTGAAAATTGTAAACGACGAGCTTACGCAAGTATTGGGCGCAGGTGTAGATAGGCAGCTTAATTTTGCGAAGTATCCTCCAACTGTAATTATGCTTGCAGGTTTGCAAGGTGCGGGTAAAACTACGCTTGCTGGAAAGCTAGGCTACTGGCTGAAGGATGCAGGCCATACTCCTTTGCTTGTAGCAGCAGATTTGCAACGACCTAATGCAGTCACGCAGCTGCAAGTTGTTGGCGAGCGCGCAGGAGTTCCTGTATTTGCTCCAGAAAAGGGCGTACAAACAGGCGGAAGTGCGATTTCTTTGCCATGGTTCACTAAAGGCGACCCGGTTAAGGTTGCGCGCGATTCTATTAATTATGCGCGCGAAAAAATGTATGACACTGTGATTATTGATACCGCAGGTCGTTTGGGTGTTGACGAAGAGCTCATGAAGCAGGCACGCAATATTCGCGATGCCGTGCAACCGCAAGAAGTGCTGTTTGTTATTGACGCAATGATTGGTCAAGATGCTGTTCGCACTGCTCAAGCTTTTAACGATGGCGTGAACTTTACTGGCGTTGTGCTTTCTAAACTTGATGGCGACGCTCGAGGAGGTGCTGCACTTTCGGTTGCAAGCGTTACTGGAAAACCGATTTTGTTTGCCTCTACAGGTGAAGGTTTGAAAGATTTTGAAATCTTCCATCCTGATCGAATGGCTTCACGCATACTCGATATGGGCGATATTTTAACGCTTATTGAGCACGCACAGAAGCAGTTCGACGAAGAAGAATCACGCAAGGCTGCTGCAAAAATAGCTGAAGGCAGCTTTGGTTTGGATGATTTTTTGGAGCAGCTTCAGCAAGTTCGTAAGCTTGGCTCAATGAAGAAGCTTTTGGGTATGATGCCTGGAATGGCTGCCCACCGTCAAGAGCTTGAGCAGTTTGACGATAAGGAAATTGACCGCACTGAGGCGATTATTCGCTCTATGACTCCTCAAGAGCGTAGAAATACAAAGATTATTGACGGATCTCGCCGCGCGAGAATTGCTGCTGGTTCAGGTGTGAGCGTTTCGCAAGTTAATGCACTTTTGCAACGTTTCGAGCAGGCTGCAAAAATGATGAAGCGAATGAGCGGAGGCGCTGGAATGCCTGGCATGGGCGGCATTCCTGGATTCGGTGGAGCCGGCAGTAAGTCGAAGCGCAAAGACAAGAAAGGCAAGAAGAAGGGCGGAAAGTCCGGAAATCCAATGCGCAGGGAAGCTGAAGAGCGCGCGTTGCGTGAGCGTCTTTCTGGCGAATCTACTAGCGACGATGTTGCAGGTTCTGCTTTTGCAAAGCCACAGCAACCAAATCTTCAGAATCTTCCTGAAGGACTTAAGGAACTTATGAATTCCGAAGATGCAAATCAAGATAATCAACTGCCACCTAACTTTGGCGGCGGATTAGCTGGCTTATTCGGTCGATGATTTTAGTATTGGCGTTTTTGTGGGTTATATTTGTGCCGCTTCTTTTGTGGCAGCTGCTGCGTTGGCTGCCAGCAGGTGCGGATAAATATAACCCACTTCCGTATGTTATTGCGTTGCTTCCACTTGCAACTTACGTTGTGGGAGCACTGTTTTTGTGTAATTTTGGCGCTTTTTTGCTGTATACATGCTGCGCAGAGAAAGTAACGAAATCGCTTAATTTAGCACAATCTTACGCGAAATCTTACGGATATTTATGCGTTGCTTACGCTGCGCTATTTTTGATTTCGCTTAAGTCGCATACGCCGTACTGGTTTGAAAGATTGCGTAGGTTGCACGAAAGCAGGTCGTCGCGCAAAAGCTGCAAGGAACAGCATCAAGAAATACGCGTGATGACTCTTAACTGCAGATACGGAAAAGCGAGCGCATCTGAAATAATAGAAATAACGAAAAAATATCACGTAAATACGTTACTTTTACAAGAATTAAGCAAGTCTTTAGTAAAAAATCTTGAAAAACTTGGAATATACGAAATTTTTCCAACTTCGTGCGTAGGTGCGCAAAGTGAGCATAATAACGGCGGATTCAACGCTATTTTTACGCAATATTCCGCGATTTCTACTTGCAATAATTCTGTAAAAATTGAAGCTGCAAGCGTACCAAGCGTTACAACTTGCTTAGATTTTGGTGCAAATGAAAAAGTTTTGGTGAAATTTGCTTCTGCACATCCAAAGTCACCGATGCGTGGGTGTGCTGCTTGGAGTAATGGAATTCGCGCACTTGCGACTATTGATTCTACTACTGATTCTTTCGCCGATTGCACTAACGAATGCGCTGACGAATCTACTTCGAAAACTTGCGATTTAGCAACTCTTACTATTGTTACTGGCGATCTTAATTCCACAGTCGACCACCCAAGCTTTCGCTCGCTTTTGAAATACGGATTTACAGACGTTGCGCTTTCGCTTGGAAAGCGTCTACGCACATGGCCTACATGGCTTAAGTGGCCAAATCTTACACTTGACCATGTGCTATTTTGCGCAAAAAACTGTAAATCTAACGCACTATGGCAAAAGAATGTAGTTGTCGACGGCACTGATCACTTAGCATACATCGCAGCAATCGACCTACAATCCCTAGATAAAAACGTCCAAGCGCGCAGGCATAATAGATAAGTTATTCGCGTGAATCGGCGCCCTCTTCCCGACCACGTGAGGAACATGTGGAAGCTCGCAAGGAGTGCCCCACACCCGAACGAAATTCCACGACTCTAGTTATAAGGAGAGCCATTTTGGCAACCAAGATTCGTCTTAAGCGATTGGGCAAGAAGTTCTATGCCTTTTACCGTGTAGTCATTTCTGATTCACGCAACAAGCGCAACGGTCAGTCCATCGAAGAGATCGGCGTTTACGATCCAAACAAGCAGCCATCTATGATTCAGATTGATTCTGAGCGCGCACAGTACTGGCTTGGCGTTGGCGCACAGCCAACCGAACCAGTGTTGAAACTCTTGAAGATCACTGGTGACTGGCAGAAGTTCAAGGGTCTCGACGGTGCCGAAGGCACGTTGAAGACTTCTGAAGCTGGTCCAGACGCACAGGCTCGCGTTGAAGCTGTTGAAGCTGAAGCTCAGAAGCTGAAGGCCGCTAAGTCTGAAGCCGCTGCTAAGGCTCAGGCTGCAGCTGAAGCCGCTGCAAACGAAGCCGAAGAAGTCCCAGCTGAAGCTGCGGAAGCTGCCGAAGCCGAGGAAAAGGCTGAGTAATCATGCTGGCTCAAGCTGTTGAACATCTCATTAAGAACATCGTGGATTTTCCAGATGACGTGTCGGTACGTTCTCACGAAAATGCTCGCGGCGAATTGCTTCGAGTACGCGTGAATCCTGAAGATATTGGTCGCGTTATTGGACGCAATGGTCGTACCGCTAATGCAATTCGCATTGTTGTGCAAGCTTTGAGCAACCACAATGTGCGCGTTGACATTATGGACGTACGTAAGTGAGATGAACGTGGCATTAGACCAACAATCTTTTGACAACCCTCAGCAAAGTCGTAATGACCTGCTGAGGGTTTGTCGTATCGGTAAAGCCCAAGGTTTAAAAGGCGAAGTTACTGTACAAATTTTTACAGATGAGCCTTACGAACGTTTTGAGCCAGGAAATGTATTGTGCACTGCAGACGGCGAGCGCGAGTTCGTTATTGAGAACGCAAGAACATTCAAAAATCGTTGGATTTTACTATTCGAAGAATCACAAAATCGCAACGATGCGGAAGCACTTAATGGCACTGAATTGTATGTACATGCGGAAGATGCGCAAGAACTTGCTGCCGAAAATGCTTGGTATATTAAGGATTTAGTCGGTTTACAAGCGCGCTTGTGCGAAGAAAATCAGCTTGGGCTGCCGGCTTGCACTATTGGAAAAGTTGTGGATGTGCTCGACGGTGCGCAATCTTTGCTAAAAATCCGCTTGAATAATCCGATTGACGACGATAATAAGACTGCGCTTGTGCCATTTGTTGAGGCACTTGTGCCGGAAGTTGACGTTGCAAACGGGTATTTGACTATTGATCCTCCGGGCGGTCTAATTCCGGGGCTTTCGTAGTTTTCATAGTTTTATCAGTTTTCGTAGTAGAGTGCCTTATGATGGACATCGATATTATTTCCGTATTCCCAGAATATTTTCGCATGCTAGACCTAAGTTTGTTAGGCAAAGCGCAAAATAATGGTTTATTGCAAATTCGCGCATACAATTTACGCAAATGGACTCACGATGTGCATCAATCTGTTGATGACACGCCGGTTGGCGGTGGTGCTGGCATGGTTATGAAGCCTGAGGTTTGGGCGGAATGCTTAGACGAGCTGCTTAGCTTGCCAAAATCTGAAGTAAAAAATACGTGCGATACGTGCGATAGTTGCGAAGAAGCAAAAATCGTGACTAATAAAATAGACTCAACTAAACCAATTCTTATATTCCCGAACCCTTCTGCCCCACTATTTACGCAAAAAGACGCAACGGAATTAAGCAACGCAAATCATTTGGTATTTGGATGCGGCAGATACGAAGGCTACGACGCTAGGATTCCAGAATATTACCGCGCGCAAGGAATTGACGTACGCGAGTATTCAATTGGCGATTACGTGCTAAATGGCGGAGAAGTTGCAGTAAGCGTTATGCTTGAGGCAATTACACGCTTAATCCCTGGGTTTATGGGAAATCCTGAGTCGATTGTTGAAGAGTCGTACACAGGATCGGACGCACTCTTGGAACACCATCAATACACGCGTCCAACTACTTGGCGAGGTATAAGCGTTCCGGAAATACTCACTTCCGGAAATCACGCCAAAGTTGATCGTTTTCGTCGAGATGAAGCTATATCTCGCACAAGCGAAATTCGACCTGATTTGATTGAAAAATTGGACTGCCACAAGATAGATAAAGCGGATCGAAAAACGCTTATGTCGCTCGGATGGGAAGTTTCCGGCGAACATCCGCGCAAAAACTGTCAATAGTTTCGAATCATTTTAGAAACAAACGCAGAAAATCAAATCAATCGCGCTTAGGCTGAATGAACAGCACGGAAGTTTCTCCGTAATTACGCGTATCAAACAGCTCCCAGCCCTCAGGCATAGTCGGCAAAACACTTCGCGCGCTACGCTCCAACACAATCAACGTATCCGCAGAAACGCTCGCAACTCCGCTCGCAATCATCGAAGCCAATAAACTTTCGCAATCCGCAGTTTCGTAAGCATAAGGCGGATCAATAAAAACCAAGTCAAACGCTTCCCCACTATAATCCGCAACGAACTGCTCCGCGCGCTTTCGAAGAACCCTCATAGAAAGCGCAGAATCCCAAGCCTTTGAACTCTGCAACGCTTTCGACGTACGAAGTATCAGCGCAGCCGCTTGCGAATTTGCTTCAACAGAAACAAGCTCACGCGCGCCACGAGATAGCGCCTCAACTCCTAACGCACCTGTGCCGGCGAATAAATCAAGAACGCGAGCATTGTGCATAACATCCCACGAATCGAGCCTAGAAAATATCGCTTCTTTCGTGCGATCTGTAGTAGGTCTTGTACACGACTGCGCTGAAGTAAGCGGCAAAGATTTAAAACGTCCAGCAATAATGTGCATTCTTCTAGCTTATCCTCCCCCTCCCGACAGTCATTGTTACTCAATGCGATTTTGTGATTATTTAGTATTGTCTATGAGTTTTAAACACATTTGTTGGAGAATTTACTGGCATTTGTTTTCGGTTTCGATACTCGCTTTACAGCTGTGTAAAGGAAGTGTCGCGCGCAGAAAGCAAAAAGCGGCAAAGCATAGGAAATCCTAGCTTTACCGCTTAATTTTATTCACTTAAGATTACGCAAACTCACGCGTCAATCTTACTTATTTACTTCTTCAGGATTCGGGATTAAGAAGGAGCAAGCAAACGCAAGCGCAAGTAACACAATGCCCGCAACCATCGAAGCCATGTATCCGCCTGTTGCACCATTAGTTCCTGCAACATTCGTCATCACAGCGTAAAGAATTGCAAAGCTTAAGCCAGCACCCAAGTTAAAAGCACCAGCGTTCATGCCTGGCAAGTATCCTGGATTATCCTTTGGAGAAAGCACAATACCAAGTCCGTTAAGCATAATGTTTGCAACACCTGCGTAGCTTACGCCCAAAGCCAGCGAAAGCGCAACCAAAGACCACACCGATGGATTATTAGCAACATACATACCAAACACAACGCCAATCACACTGACAATAATGCCAGCACGAAGTACCAAACGGTAACCAAACTTGGCAGCCAGCATACCAGCCACAGGCCCAAACAAGAAGCCAATAATTGCGTAAGGCGTCAACGTTGCAAAGCTCACCACGTCAGCACCCAAGCCAGCACCAAACTTAGCATCCTGAGCAAGCTGCGGCACTACACCATTCATCAAAGCAAAAACGCCAGTCATGGTAAGCAGCGTGCAAGAAAGCAAGCCCCACGTGCGACGCTGCTTCATGTAATGCGTCGAAACCAAAGGAGCAGCAATCTTTCCTTCAATTCTCCAGAAAATCGCGAAGAAGATTACAGCCACTACCACAAGGCCTGCAACCATAGTCAAGTTAGCATTTGCAAGCTTATCAATTTCATTAATAGCAAGATATGCTGCAAGGAACGCAATACCAAGCGTCACAACGCCCAACCAATCCATCTTTGAAGTTTCCTCCGCATAAGATTCTTCAGCAGCAACAATCACCATAATCACTGCCGCTACAGCAATACCTGCCATAGTCCAGAACACCGAACGGAAACCAAACTTTCCAGCAAGCCAACCGCCAAGCAACGCATCAACGCCAGCAATACCACCGTTTACAGATGTCAAAATTGCCATTAGCTTTGCGTAACGCTTTTCTTCAGTTACGCGCACGCGAAGCATAATCAAGCACATCGGCACTACAGGACCAGAAGCACCCTGCAAAATACGTCCAAGCATCAAAATATTCACATCTGGAGCAAGCGCAGACACTACGCAGCCCGCAATCGTTGAAATCAAAATGCCAATAAGCACCTTCTTACGACCGACTAAATCAGATAAACGCGGCAAAAACAGTGAGAATAAAGCAGCAGCAGTAAAGAACACTGTTTGAGTTAAGCCGATTTGCGTATCGGTTGCGTGAAGCTCTTTTGTCATTGTTGCTAATGCTGGAGAAAGCATTGAAGCGTTGAGCTGGAAAGCAAAAATAGCAACGAGTAGCGCCGTCATTAGCGCAACAATTGATCGCCCACCCTTGTCTAGCATGGAAGGCGTTGGAGATGAAACTTCAGTCATAATAGCCTCATATCAAATTTCGTATAAATTTTATTTTTGCGCAACTTTACCGCTTTATTTTCTTTCGGTAAATTTGCAGTATTGTTGCGCAAAATATCGTGAATAATTCTAGTACAAATCAGCCGATACGCTTCAGCGCGTCAATAATCAAATCCCAGAATTTATCGAAATCAAGTTTGGTTGCAACTTGCGTATGGCATTCTTCTGCGGATGGTTCTGGTCCGCGCAAATCTGCAACGGTCATACCAACTGTTAATTCGCCCTTAATTTCAACGTCTACAGGGCAGCGACGAGTAGCCACCACACTGTGGTCAATCAAATAAGCAATCGTGCAAGGATCATGAACTGGCGGATCAATAAAGTCTTGATTATCCTTATACGCTTTACGGAAGAAGTCCATCAAACCGCTAGCAAACGCAGAAAGAGGCGTGCCAATAGCATTAATCTTTGCTTGCACTTCAGGAGTGCAAAGTGCCTGATGCGTCAAATCAAGGCCGACCATAGTAATAGGCCAATCCTCATTAAACACAACATGCGCAGATTCTGGATCAACCTTAATATTAAACTCAGCAACCGCGCTCCAATTACCAACGTGATATCCGCCGCCCATGAGCACAACTTCCTTCACACGTCTTACGATTCGTGGCTCAAGGCGCACTGCCATAGCAATATTGGTGAGCGGACCAGTTGGTACAAGCGTAATCGTGCCAGGTTCGTTGCTCATAATCGTATCAATAATCCAATTTACAGCGTGGCCTTCGTCCAATGGTCGCGTTGGTTCTGGAAGCGTTACGCCGTCTAAGCCGCTTTCGCCGTGCACGGAAGCCGCAACTTCCAGAGGGCGGACCATTGGTCGGTCGCAGCCTGCGTGAACTGGAATGTGAGTTGCACGAGCCATTTCGAGAGTTGCACGCGCATTATACGTGACTTTTTCAAGGCTTTGGTTGCCGCCAACTGTAGTTACGCCGAGCAACTCAATATTTGGGTTACCAAGTGCCAACAGAATAGCCATGGCGTCATCATGGCCAGGATCGCAATCTAGGATGATTGAAGTCATCATTACTCCTTCGTAGATAACTAACTTCTTGTTAATAACTTACGTAAATAGTTTTCAGTTATTTTTGCTATTACGTTTGCTACTAACTGCTGTTAATTTATGCGTAAATTGCTCTATGATCCATGCTCGTACGCCACTACGCATTTCGCTGCACATACGCTCCATTGCATCATACAACACTAATTACCTAACATTTGTTTATATAACTAAACAAATGACTAATAACAAGTATAGCAGACCTACTATTGTATGCAAGAAAAATTTACAAGATTAATTCGTAAATTAAATAAAAGAAATAAAATCAGCGCAAAAAGCACTAATTAAATGCGCTCATGAATATTCGTCATGCGTTGAGAAATAAGTTCTGGATTAAACAACTCATGTACAGGCTGCATAGATTCAGTATTCAAAGCTGCAGCAGCAACCGCAAATCTGCCAGTTTTTGAAGAATCAAATTCGTTATATCGCGCGTAAATAAGCGCCGCAGTAGCAGCATCGCTAGAGCCGTTGTCGTTGCCGACTGCTTCAACACCAACATTGCTATTTCCGCGAGTTAGCATCATTCTCTGGACGCGCTTAACTGGGACAGGATAGAACGACACTCCCTCATCTGCAACACCATAAGCAACTCCTGCGCGACCGGCATTTACAAATACACGTTTTACTCCACGCTTGAGAAGCACATTCGCACAGCGAATTGCAGAACGCTCGTCAACAGCATTAACGCCAGTTAAAGCCTGCGATTCAGCAGTATCTAAAATAAGGGTGTCAATACGAGACAATCTAGAAAGCACTCGAGGAGCTTTTGCATCCGTAATTGCACGAACAATAATAGGACGGCGATAACGGTCACATAGCCACTCAATTGACTTTTGCGGAATATTAGTATCCAACACCAAAATATCAGCATTTTCAATAATGGACATGCGCTCACGCAAAAAATCAGGAGTCATGTGGTCGTAAATACTCATATCGTCTAAAGCAAGCAAACGCTGACCAGAAGCGTCACCAACATACATGTACGAAGCAGTCATTGACTCAGGAAGTTGCTTCGCATAACCAATATCTAAGCCGTTTGCAGCAGCATCAATGCGGAAAAGCTCTCCGTTGTGATCGCCACCGTAGACAGAAACCATGCTTGTGCGAATATTAAGACGTTCCAACGCGACTGCAATATTCCTTCCAACACCGCCTAGCATATAGCGCACACGGGAAGCATTAGACGTGTAATCCATCAAATCTCCGCAAGCAATGCCAAGAACATCCATGCTAATTCCGCCAACAACAGTCACATAACTTGGAGGAGTAACAATATATCCCTTACCTCGTAAATATCCTTTGCGAATTAAATTGGAAATATGAGCAGCCACACCTGAACGAGTAATTCCTGCGAGATTTGCAAGTTCCTGTTGGCTAATCATCGGGTTTTGTTGAATCCAAGTCAAGATTTGTTGTTCGCGTTCGGTCATTGTCGCCTCATCTCTATTGTGATTACAAATGATGCCTACTATCTAGGATATTCACAATTCTCATAATATGCACGTAAATTTATGTAATTTTGTTGTTTTTTTATATTATATCCAACAAAAGTTGATATTAATTATCAATTAAAAATAGTTTCTTACCGTATTTTTTACTAAATTAAGTGCATAAATATGCAATAATTTTTTCTTTATACTTTTTTTATAGGATAATTTATTCATACAATATTGTAATCTTTATAAGATATTTTGCGCGCAAATTCAGAACTTTAGAATTTTAATTGCTTACGATTTGCGCACTTCCACCTCTCGTAAAATCAAGCACTGCACCTGCAAGATACGGCAACGAAACAAGATGAGTGTCTTTTTGCAAAGTCTCCAACGCATCTTCACGAGCCATAGCGATAATCTTTGCATCCTTAACAACTCGCAAAATCTTCAAACTCGAGCGACCACCCGACTGCTTATCGCCAAGAACATCGCCAACATTGCGCAATTCCAAATCTTTCTTAGCAATTACGGCACCATCTAGCGAATTTTCAACAACTTGCAAACGTTCTTGAGCAAGACTTCCATCCTCAGTTTGCGCAACCAAAAATGCCCAAGAATTCGTGCCACCACGCCCAACACGTCCACGCAACTGATGCAATTGCGCAAGACCAAAACGATCCGCGTCAAAAATCACAATGCAACTCGCTTGAGGCACATCAACACCGACCTCAATAACCGTTGTAGCTACAAGAACTTGCACATCTCCGCGCGCAAAACGTTCCATCGTTTCGCGTTTCGTAGCATCATCGTCGCGACCAGTAAGCTTAGCAAAAGTAACGCCTTTAAATTGCGGCAAAGCTGAAAGCCGCTTCAAAATGCCGTTAACTGTATGAAGTTTGCGCAAAGAATCTGCGTTATTTTCTTCAGATTGATTAGATTGCACAGATTGCGAAACATCTTCAAAACCTTCAGATTCATCGCTATCAAAATCCCTACCAAAATTACTAACAGAAGCACTACCAGAATCCCTACCAGAATCCTCATTAAAATCATCATCAATATGCGCGCAAACAACATACGCACGCTCACCTGCATCAATGCGAGCACGAATATGCGCAAACATTCTCGCCATAGTATTCGCATCCGATTCTTGCACAACAAAAGTGCGAATAGGTTTTCTACCTCCAGGCAGTTCAGTTAAATACGAAGCATCCAAATCACCGAACCACGTCATAGCAGCAGAGCGCGGAATAGGCGTTGCAGTCATTACTAAAAGATGCGGTGTAAAAGACTTTTCAGCACTATTATGCGAATCTACGCTCATTTTGCGCAACAAAACATCGCGCTGCTCAACACCAAAACGATGTTGCTCGTCAATAATTACCAAAGCTAAATTAGTCGGCTTAAAAGTCGACGAGAACGCTGCATGAGTTGCAACAATAAGCGAAGGCTCTCCACTTGCCACACTCGCTAGCGCACGTCTGCGATCCGCAAGTCTCATGCCTCCAGTTACGACGATTACAGGCACCTTTAGATTCGCGCGCGCAATCATTTGGCGCAAATTTTCGGCATGTTGAGACGCCAGAACTTGAGTAGGAGCCACAAGCACAGCCTGATAGCCTGATCCAACTGCCTCGAGCATTGCAGCGAGCGCAACAACTGTTTTTCCGGAACCAACTTCACCTTGAAGCAAGCGACGCATCGGATGGTGCTCACGCATGTCACGTACAATCTCATCAATTACATCTTTTTGACCTGCAGTAAGCTCAAACGGCAAACTTTCCACAAATTCATTTCTTATAAGAGAATTATTACAAGATTTTGCTTGATTATCTTTAGAATCTTCACGAGATCGCAATACAGCTACTTGGGAAATAAAAGCTTCTTCATAGCGCGACGAGTCAACAGCTTTATAAAATTCGTCAACTGATTGCGGATTATGAATTGAGTATATTGCTGACGCTCTAGTCATGAGGTTACGTTTTTTTAGCACTGATTCAGGCGTAATATCTGGGATTTGCAGGAATTCACTAGTGCAAGCTGCGGAATTTTTAGAAGCTGCGGAATCTTCAGAATCTTTAGAAAGTGCAGAAAGTATAGAAAGTATAGTTTCGTGAATATGCTCGCTGGAAATCCTAGAATTTGCATGATACACGGGCATAGGCGCGCTCATACGCGCCAAACCATCTTCCACACTTCTTACAGTATCGCGAGATTGATGCAAGCTATCACTTTCTTCTACAGCAGATACAGTAAGAATTTGAGGATGCGTAAATTGCAATTTACCATTAAAAGCGCTAGACGTACCGCCAACAACAACCATTTCACCAACATGCATCTTTGCGGAAAGCCACTGAGCGTATTGACGATTTTTAGAAAAATAAATAAGTTGAGCTACCGCTTGCATATCTTGCAAAACGTTAATTTCGATTCTAAAACCGCGACGAGCGTTCATAGGCACAACGTTAATTGACTGAACTTGCGCATAGAAAGCCACTTCTTCGCCAATTTTTATATCTTTTAAGTTCGCAATTCTCAATGGACTTGTGACTCTAAACGGGTAGTAAGTCAATGCGTCTTCGACTGTGACTATGCCCAAAGATTTTAATGCAGAAACGCGTCGCTTATTGCTGATTATTGCACAAAGCGAAGTATGCATTTTGGCTGAGTTCGTGGGCGTATTTAGCATATTTCGATTATAAATCATTCGCAATCAGGAATATAACGTGCGCACGAAAAAATACGCAAATACAAAAAAGCCCCGAGCAACACTCAGGGCCTTACAATTTAAACGCAATACAATGCGCGAATCACGCCTCAACGCGCTGAACCTTGCCAGCCTTAATGCATTTCACGCACACACGAAGGCGAACGTTCTCGCCATCAATGGTGGTGCGAACCGGCTGAAGGTTCGGGCGGAAGGTGCGCTTATTGCGGATATGCGAATGTGAAACAGTGAAACCAGTCTGAGGTCCCTTGCCACATACTGCGCAACGAGCTGCCATAATTGGACTCCTATTTTCTTTGACTTGCAAGTCTTGCGTCATTCAAACACACGAACTACTTACGCAAATTACTTACGCACATTGCATAAACAAATAAGCACGCTTGAACGCACAACTACACAAGTATATCACTTACCAAGACAATCCGCGCGCACAAACTCAGTCTTTTCTTGTAAATCCTTGACTGTCTTGCATCCAAGAAGAGCCATAATCACCCTAATTTGCTTCTTCCAGTTATCAATTTGCAAAGAAAGCGCATCCTCACCTTCATGCATAAGCGTATGCAAAAACTCGCCAGCGACACCAACTGCAGAAGCACCCAAAGCCAACGCACGCACAACATCCAAAGGCGTGCGAACTCCTCCACTTGCGAAAACTTCCATATTTTTTAACGAATCACACTTGCGTATGTCAACCAGCGACTCAACAGTAGTAAGACCCCAATCAGCCAAATAATCACAGTCGCCTAAGTTCCTGCGAGCATTCTCTATTGTTACAAAATTAGTTCCGCCACGACCAGACACATCTACAGTGCGCACTCCAACATCTTTAAGACGATGAACATCTTTAGCAGAAATTCCGCATCCAGTTTCCTTCACAATCACAGGCACGCTTAGTGCTTCGCACGCACTGACAATAGACTCAATATTGCACAACCAATTTCGAAAATCGCGATCTCCTTCTTGCATAACCAACTCTTGTGCAGCATTTAAATGCACTTGTAACGCATTCGCATGAATCATGTTTACAGCACGCAATGCATCAGACGCACTAGTTCCAGCGCTAACATTTGCCATCACAAATCCATGTGGATTTTCGCTTCTTATGACACTGAAAGTGCTGAGTAAAGTTTCGTCTCGAAGAGCAGCACTCAAAGATCCACTCGCCATAGCAACAGAATTTTTTGCAGCAACTCTAGCAAGACTTGCATTCACTTTTTTAGCAGCATCACTTCCGCCGGTCATTGCGTTAATATATATCGGCGAGCACCAATGCACAGAATCGCATACTTCGCTTCCTAGCACGTTCACGCTAGCGTCAATTTCTTCAAGCGCAACTTGCGGCAAAGCATTCGGCACAAAACGCACTTTGTCAAAATCTGAATCTGCACGAGTTTTATACTGCTTGTCCGCAAGCGCAATATGCGCGTCTTTGCGGTTTTGTATTGTGCAAGATTGAACAGATTGTGCATTAGGTTCGCGACTCTTAGCAAACGCGTCTAATACAATATTTTCAGAAGGCTTACCAGTTCCAAAAATTTCCGTAACATCAATATTCAATGGCTTTATTCCATTGGCTTCCCAAGTAGATTTCATAGTTTCAATTACATTATTGTCATAAATTGTCGACAGCGCAATTGCACAATCTCCCCCGCCTGCACCGCTAGTTTTTGCAGGAACACCGGCACAAGTCGCAATTTCAATAAATTTTGTAAGTTCATGCGTTTCGATAACAGTTCCAGTAAGAGCACTTAATTTTTGTAACAACGCACGATTTTGAGCAAAACCGCTAGAAATTTCGCTTATTTCAAACTTTTCAATTGCGCGCGCAAGTTTTTGCACGCAAATCTCACTTTGTTTGCAAAAATCTTCGTAAGTAAAAAGTTGATTTTTATTGTCAAAAGCACTAGTTTCGACGCTACTTTCCGTACTACCTTCAGCACTAGTTTTAACGCTACTTTCTACGCTACTTACTAGCTTTGCGCTAGACGCAGGAGAACCAGTCCACCCGACTAAAAGTTTTAGCGACTTATCTACATTTAAACGCTTAACTTCCAGTCGTGGCCACTTTTTGTGCAACAACTCACCGAAATCAGAGCATCCGGATTTTACTAGCGTCAGCTCAGCTTCAAGCCACTCTCGGCTATACGCGCGATACATAGTCCAACCGCCATAAGAGCTGGCAGCAACATCTCCACCGCTTCCGGATTTTTTAACACTCGACGACGCAATCAACGCTAGCTTGCAAATTTCTGGAGTCGAAAGATTCAAACCATACCATTTGCACAACGCGCGAATAACTGCAACAGTTACTGCAGCAGAAGATCCAAGACCGTATTTTCTACCAGTTTTTGCATCATCAAGTTCGCTAGAAATATGCACATTGTAACTTTTGCGGTTAATATTTGGCGCACATTTCTCACTAGCATAAGCGTCGACTACGCCCATTGCAGCGAGCACATAAGCATATTTTCCGTCGTTTTGTATTTCAATACTTCCGTCGGATGCACGCGCCCAAAGAAGCGGTTTATATTTTTCAGCATCTGACGTAATTGCACCACAATAATTTCTGCTACTAGGGGCATTTTTCTGCAAATTTTCGCGTAACTCTTCGTTTAAGGTTTCATCACTTATGCTAACTGTTACATAACGACTAACAGCAGCAACAATTGCAGCACAGCCGTCAACAACAGCATACTCGCCAGCAATATAAAGCTTTCCTGGGGCACTAGAGCGCACTTGAGTCATATTATCCGCCTATTTTAAACTCGTACTCACCGTCACAGCGTCACCTGGCAGCGCAATTGCAAATTTCGGCTCGCAATATTCTGTATTACAAAAAACGCTAGAATTACGTAAACCATCCTCAACTCGCGAGCGCAACTGACACATCGCACGATAAGCATCATCTCCAGAAGTAAGCACCTTCACATTTGGACCAGCATCCATCGTAGACCACACCAGCCAACCATCTTTTCGCATATTTTTAACCGCTTCAAGCACAATATGCGTGCTGCTAGTTAAATAATTCACCGACGGAACAGCATTATGCATAGTTTCGTGCATTCCAAAAGCATTGCGTTCAACAACCTCACCCAATTGCTCAATATCTGCTCGCTTAATTGCGTTTTTAGCAATTTCAAGGTCGTCTTTCGACTGCTCAACCCATTGCATATACGTTGGCGAAGTTTCAACCGTTCTGCGCATCGCTTCTCGGCTAGAAATCGGCTTTTTGCTATCGTCCAAAGTAACAACAATCATAGCAAGGTTTAAATTTTTAAGCGCAACTTGTGCGTTTTCAATAGGCTCTGCGTAAGATGTTTCGTCGTCGCAACCTGCATGCCAAATTGAAAGTCCTCCAAAAATCGAACGACAAGCTGAACCAGAACCACGTCTTGCAAGTCTAGAAAGTTCTCGTGGAGTTAGGTTTAATCCAGCAGCGTACGAGGCAGCAGACGCAAGAGCTGCAAAACCAGACGCACTCGACGCAAGACCAGCAGCAGTTGGCACAATATTATGCGAAATAACGCTTGCTTTCGTTGAAATTCTTGCAATTTCACGCACCAAATCGAGCATAGCTACTACGCGACGAAAAGTTTTGGCAGATGACGAAATCTTTTCATTATCTAAAGTAAAAGTATCTTGTTCAAGATTATTCACAAAACTTACGCTTGTAGTTGTGGACAAATCCGAAAGAGTGAGCGAAAGCGAGGAAGTATAAGGCAAAATCAGCTTTTCATCGCGCTTACCCCAATACTTAATCAGCGCAATATTCGCGTTTGCTTTAGCAAAAGCTGAGTTGGGTGAAAGACTAGCGTCAAACGTTATTTTTGGCTGAATTTCAACATTTTGCATACTGTTCCTTTTGCGGCAGATACGTAATTCTCGTTTGTTAATGTGCTAGTCAATGTTTTAGCAAAACAGTGCGCACAAGCTTCTTTTCTTTAAATAACTGTAAAGTTTATGCTACATTTCAAGTAAAAATAAGATTCAATTTATTGCAGAATCACCTATATTCACAATCCACGTATCGCAAGCTCCTGCATTTTTAAAAGCTTCACTCACTCGCTTAGCAGCATCCTCACTATCAGCCAGCGCAATGACACATCCTCCACCACCTCCGCCAGTAAGTTTTGCACCCAACGCGCCATGTTTGCAAGCAGCATCTACCAAAGTGTCAAGTTTCGCAGTACTTACGCCCAAATCCGCCAAAATACGGTGTGCGAAAGTCATTTGCTTACCCATATTTTCAATACGACCAAACACCAAATCATCTTCTGCAACAGCCGCAATCTCCCCCAATTTATTGAGCTGCGCTCCAACTTCAACAGGATTCGATTCTAAACGAGAATGCAAAGCTTCAACTGTTTCGCGAGTCATTCCTTTGCATCCAGAATCCGCCAAAACAAGCCACGCACGCATGTTAATTTCCATGCGATCAAAACAGCCACGACTAAAACGCACAGGCCAGGAAGCAGCGGTTGCAGTGGCATCCAAGCCTGAAGAACGTCCGTGAGCCACGCACTCAGCAGTCTGCGTCAACTTAAAAATCTCATCATCGCTAGCTGAAACGCCATAATAGTCAAGAATCGCACGAATTATAGCACCAGCAGCAGCCGCAGACGAGCCAAGACCTCGTTCTGCTGGAAAATCAGACTCGGTAAAAATGTGCAAATTCTCACCGCTCCACCCTGCAAACTCTAGCGACGCGCGAATTGCTGTTCGTATGCTATTAAAGCGCGTAGGAATTTCGGAAAGTTTGCCAGTAAAGTCAAGGCACGAAAGAGTTATATGTGAATCGAGATTCGTCGTAGATGCTAAAGATTCGCGTGATGCAGATGCTAAAGATTCACACGAAGCAGAAGATAAAGATTTACACGATACAGGTACTAAAGATTCATTGCAATTAGTTACGACAGCGCGCATACGCAAGTTTTTAAGCGGCAAAGCTATTGCAGAATGACCATAAACCACGGAATGTTCGCCAAAAAGAATAACCTTCGCGCAAGTTTCGCCGTATCCTTTGTGATTGCTGTATTTTATTGCGTTTTCGAGATTCGTAATTGCGGAAGGTGTAATTGCGGAATTTTTACAAGCATACTCTTCGTCATTGCGAATAGCAGATATGCTGGCATCTTGCGCTTTTGCGTTCATACTAAACTCGTCGGCCAGTTCATATTTGCTTTCCAGCACAGTTTGCATCTCCTTGATAATTTCGTAATTTTCCAACTGTTCTAATTTAGTCGAGTAGAACTTAAAAAACTACGTTACGCACGTGACACTTACAACACATTCACATTTTCAAAATATTGCAGCATAAAAAAACTCTGCGCAGCATCGCAATGAGAAAACTCAATACAACGCAAACGCAGAGCTAATGCTTAAGTTCAATCCACATGTATTACAAGCAGAAAACCACTAAAAGCAAGAATCTGCTTGCTACAACATGTTTTGTAAAATTCACAAAGCTACTTACTCAGCCACAACCTTAACAGTGAAGGAAGCGGTGATTTCCGGATGCAATGTTACGGTTGCTGGGAACTCACCAGTGGTCTTAATAGTAGCAACCTTAATTGCGCGAGCCTCAACTTGAGCCTTGGAAGCCAAAGCGGCAGCAATCTTCTCGGCAGAAATGCCACCGAAAAGCTTGCCGGATTCGGAAACCTTAGCAGAAAGCTCCACAACGGTGCCTTCAATCTGAGCCTTAGCTGCAACTGCCTCTTCACGAGTGGCAACAGCCTTGGCAAGACGAGCGCGACGCATTGCTTCAATCTGGGAAGCAGCACCCTTGTTCCATGCAAAAGCAAGACCCTGAGGAATCAGGTAGTTGCGAGCATAGCCAGCCTTAACTTCAACAACGTCACCAGAGTGACCGAGGTTGGCAACAGTCTTGGTAAGAATAACCTTGGTTTCAGCCATATTCCTATCCTCTCAATCAGCGACCGGTAGTGGCGTAAGGAAGCAAAGCCATTTCGCGAGCATTCTTCACTGCCTTCGCGATCTTGCGCTGTTCCTGCACGGTTACGCCGGTGATACGACGGGAACGAATCTTGCCGCGGTCAGAAACGAACTTGCGCAGCAAAGCAACGTCTTTATAATCAATTTCAGTAATCTTGGCAGCCTTCAAAGGATTTGGCTTCTTCTTGAAAGGCTTGACCGGTGGTTGCGGCCTTTTGCGTGACATAAGATGTCCTCTCTCAAATCCGTTATGCTTTTTGCATAACATGTAACTGATGATGTATTTATAAGGATTAAGTAAGCGCGTAAATAAGTGCATAAATAAACAAATAAATACGCTATCTATAGCTCAACTAAAACGCTAGAACTCAGGTTCTTCAGAATCGCCGCCAAAATCAGAATTGGCACCGAAAGTTGAAAAACTATCGTTTGTTGGCGCAGCAGCACTCCACGGATCAGCCGCTGAAGAATTTGCGGCATGCTGAGAAGCAGCCTGGCTAGCAGCATAATTTGCTCCGCCAGCATAACCTGCGCCAGCAGCATTTGATGCGCGCGAGCCACCAGCAAAACCTGTTGAAGAGCTTTGGCGGTTAACTTGCGCAGTTGCATAACGCAAAGATGGACCAATTTCGTCAACCGTAAGTTCAACAACTGTGCGATTCGAGCCGTCTTGCGCTTGATACGAACGCTGCGACAACCTGCCTTGAGCAATCACGCGCGTGCCTTTAGAAAGGCTGTTTGCACAATGTTCTGCCAAGTCTCTCCACGCTGAGCAACGCATAAATAATGCAGGCCCATCCTCGAACTGATTCGTATTACGATTAAACGTTCTAGGTGTGGATGCAATGGTAAAGCTCGCAACAGAAGCACCGTTGGAAAGTGCCCTTAATTCAGGATCCGAAGTGAGATTTCCCACGACGGTAATAATTGTTTCACCTGCCATATCGTGCCTTTTCTTTCTCGCTTTACTCGTAATCACATATCAGTGATTACTGGCAATTTTGTGCGCAACTTATGCGCGGTTGTTTACGTATTTATTTAGCTTAACTAGTTTTTATTTAATTCACTAGAGCTTACTTAGTTTTGCTAGTTTTTACTTAGCGTCCTTGCGAAGAATCTTCGTGCGGATTACAGATTCATTAAGGTTCAAAACACGGTCAAGTTCGTCACTTACAGATGGCTCGGCAGTGTAGTTCACCACAACGTAGTTACCTTCGGTTTTGCCTTCAATTTCGTAGGCAAACTTGCGGCGACCCCAGTAATCGGTGCCGTCAACGGAACCGCCCTCGTTGGTGACAAGCTCAAGATACTGCTCGGTCAACTTCTTAAGACCGTGCTCATCCAGCTCAGGATTTGCAATGAACATCAGTTCATACTTATGTGCAGACATCACCCACCTCCTTCGGACTATCGGCTGTGGACCTTCCACAGCAGGAGTGTGTTTGCAAAATATGCGCGATATGTTTGATGATAAGCACCAAAACCGCACACAACTTTGCTATTTTACAGCACGCTCGTGACGACGAGAGTTACGCGCTTAAACGATGGTGTCAGGCGGCAGAAACTTTACAGCAGCGTAAAGAAAAAGCCGCGAAACCAGCAAATAACGACAGAAACTTTACAGTTGCGTAAAAAGAGGACGAAGACGTGAACACGAGCGTACAGAGCACAAAATTGTCATAAAAAAAACTTAGTCTAGCGCACCTTTTAGCACACTAGACTAAGTAATTCACAGAAAAACCGACTCAACAATCAACCAATAAGCTAAAGCCCAAATGATTCATCACTGAATCAGATTTCAGCTTAGTGACGGATCTTGCGAAGAGCAGCACCCATGCCAGCAAGCACAGAAGCAGCAACAGCAGCCAAAGCTACAGCAGCACCGGTCTTAGCCAATGGAGCAGCCTTCTTAGCTTCAGACTTCTTATCAGACTTCTTGTCGTTAGCCTTGTCATCAACCTTCTGACCATGACGCTTGAGGTAGTCAGCGACAGCCTTGCACTCGAGAGAATCCTTACCGTAAAGCTTCACACACTTCGCGTAATCCATGTCCTTATTGCCAAATGGAGAATGCTCATACTTATCATTCTCGTCTTCAGCCTTAGCCTTAGCTTCCTTCTCTGCCTTCTCCTTAGCCAAACGAGCATCAAGCTCTTCAAAGGTCTCAGTCTTATAGAATGACTTATTATAAGTAGGTTCAGCAGGAGCTGCAGGAGCTGCAGGAGCTGCAGGAGCTGCAGGAGCTGCAGGAGCTGCAGGAGCTGCAGGAGCTGCAGGAGCCTCAGCCATTGCTGGGACAGCAAAAGCGAAACCGGAGAGGAGGGTGGCGCCAGCAGCGAATGCGGCGATAGTCTTCTTATTCAACATAACATTTTCCTTTCTTCTTCTCCTTCGCACTAGGGTATGCGAAGAAAAATTTGCCATTTGCGGTTTCCCGCTCGTACCAGTGAACTAGGGATTCAACAGGTAACTGAGTTAAAACTTACCGCAAGCTCTCAGAAAACTCAACACTAAAATTCAGGTTTCTCAGCATCAAAAATACAAAAATCTTGATAAATATTCGTTATATTCATTAAAAAGCAGAAATATTTACGGCATTTTTCTGTATTTTTTGATAAAAATTACACGACACACCATATACTGGATTTTTTTAACATTTTTTCAGCTTTCTTTAAGGTTTGAGTTTTGTGATTTCTCTAACTGCCTTATAAAACAACAAAAAACGCAATATTTAACTATCGGCGAAATTTGTTTAAACATCGACACACTTGAAGCAAAACCAAACAGAAAAAACCAAAAATGCCCGCGTAAACAACTCACTCGGGCATTAAAATCATCAGCGCGCAAAATTAAACTTTGCAAAAATATTTGCAAAAATACTAATCAAGCAAATCGTCAGAATCTCCAGAACTCACTAAATCGTCAGCATTAGACGCATCAAGAACATCTCGCTCATCAATAACAGGTGCCAAAACCAAATCCTTTACAAGCTCACGCGTGCGAAGCTGAGAATCAGCATCCAAACCATCGTCGGTAATAACAGTATCAACCTGATCAAAACGAGCAAACAGCGAAAGCGACGTACAACTCCATTTAGTATGATCCGTCAAAATAATCGTGCGATCCGCAATATCCATTAAAGCCATATCCGTAGCAGCTTCCAGAGAATTTGGCATAAGGAATCCGCGAGGAAGAGACACAGAATGCGTGCCAAGAAAAACGGTATTCACACGAAGAGAAGCAACAACTTTATCTGCAATAGGCCCAACAAGCGAATTGGAACGCGTAATCACGCCGCCGGTAACAATAACCTCGACATCCTTCGACTCTAAAGCTTGCACAAGCTCCGCAACAGGAATCGAATTAGTCAAAATCGTAATGCCAGAAGCCCTGCGAGACTCGAGCAAATGCTGCGCAAACACATAAGCAGTGGTACCGCCGCCAATAGCAATCACATCCCCAGGAGAAACATAGTCCACAGCCAAACGCGCAATTGCATCCTTCAAACCAATGTCCATCTGCGACTTTACAGAAAACAGCGGCTCCGAAAGCAGAGTATTAGTCGTTACAGCACCGCCGTGAACGCGCTTTAAAAGCCCACGATCCGAAAGCTCGGCAATATCCCTGCGAACCGTCATAGCAGAAACGTTCAGCTCTTTAGAAAGCGCAGTAATGCGAACAGCACCGCGCGTACGGAGACGGCTTAAAATCAAATGTTGACGCTGTGAAGAAATCATACGAACATTATCGCACACGTAAACGCAAAAAACAAACGTAATTGAGCGTTTCAGGGCATTAAAACGAAAAGAACGCACATTTTGTTGTCAAGCAAAGCAAGTTTTATGAAAAATCGCACAAAAACGAACGCACGCTAAGTAAGGAAACGCACAAAATACACTAAGTAATAGCGCATATAACAATAATGCCCTACTATATAAGTATGTATTACGTTTCTGAACACTCATTGCACAATGTCGTCAATAAAGCAACGACAGACCTTTTTACATTCTCATACAAACACATTATTAAACCGCATTTTGTTTTTAACATTCCTCCAGACGAAGCGCATGATCGCATGATTAATTTTTGCAAATTTAGCGAACGCACTCCTGGGTTAATGTGGCTTCTTCGCGAAATGCTTAACTACACAGACCCGGTGCTAGAAACTAATGTCATGGGTGTGGATTTTGCAAACCCGTTTGGCTTAAGTGCAGGACTAGATAAAAATTGCCAAATGGCAACCGTGTTAGACAACGCCGGCTTTGGATTTGAAACAGTTGGCTCTACCACAAGCCGACCATGCGAAGGAAATCAAAAACCTTGGTATCATCGCCTTCCAGAATATGACTCTATTCTTGTACACGCAGGACTAGCAAACGATGGCAGCGAAGCCGTTGTTGCACGAGCCGAGAAAGCTTGGACGCATGCAAAATCTATGAATATGTCTATTTCTATTGCGCGCACAAACGACGACTTAGTTGGCGACTTGGAAGAAGGAATTGAAGACTACCATATTTCTATGGAACGTGCAGCCGGAAAAAGCTCAATAATTGAAGTAAATATTTCATGCCCGAACACGCGTGTGGGTGAACCATTTAGTCAGCCGGAAGCACTTGACAAATTATTCACTGATCTTGACACTATTAAGCGACCTCAGCCAACGTTAGTTAAGATGCCGCTTAATTTACACGGCGGTTGGGAACAGTTCAAGTCTTTGCTTGACGTACTTGCAGAACATAAAGTTGACGGAGTAAGTATTGCAAACTTGCAAAAGAATCGCGCAGGACTTGATGTTCCGGAAGATTGGCAAGGAGCACTTTCTGGAGGTCCTACCTACAGCGCAAGCAACGAGCTTATTCGACGCACGCGCAAAGCTTTTGGTGAACGTTTTGCTATTGCAGGCATTGGCGGAGTATTTACGCCAGAGCAAGCATATGAGAAGATTCGCTCAGGCGCTGACTTGGTTATGTTTATTACGTCACTTATGTACAGAGGACCGCAACAAATTACGACGCTGAAACGCGGACTTGCGGATCTTTTGAAGCGCGACGGCTTTGAGCATGTTGCAGACGCAGTTGGTGCGGATTTGAACTAGCACAGTGCGTATTTGCGCTAAAAATGACCCTTACTTTGCTCACAATCAAGTAGCATAAGTAAGGGTTTATTTGTATAAGGAACAGCACAAAACAACTTAGTATTTAGTAAGTTAACTAGCAATTACGAGTTAACAAATACCATTTAGTAATTATCAGTTTCTGAATCACCATAGTCGTCGCGGCGAGCAGTGCCGTACTGATCTTGCGTGTTCTTTTGCGTCTTAGCTTCTTCCTGCTGTTCTTGTGCTGCCTGCTTTCTGGCGTCTTCATCTCGCTTCTGCTGATCAGTTTTAACAGTATTTTTAGGCGTGCCGGGCAGAGTTCCACCGGCAGTATACTTTGGATCAGGCTTGCCATAATCGTTGTCAACAGGAATGTTAGCAGCTTTCAAATAGTCGTTCATAAACTGTTTCCACGCTGGGGTTGCAATATACATACCGTACCAAGCTGCCATTGTGCGACCGTTAATAGTCATGCCATTAAAGCTTTTCTGTGATTCAGCGTTACCAACTGCCACAAACGAAGCAACTTGATACGGCACAAAACCAGCTGTAGTCATGTAGTACTGCTCGTTAGTACCAGTTTTTGCGAAAGTCTTGCGACCGCCATCAAGTTGTGTAGTTGAAGCCTCGCCACCAGGTTGCACAACACCCTGATTCAGCGCATAAGCAGCAGTTTGAGCGATTCCCTTTGGAATTGCTTGATGGCAATGCGCACTAGGAACTTTCAAACGCTTACCGTTTTTGTCAACAACTCGCTTAATAGCAATAGGATCACATGCCACGCCATCAGCACCAATAGTTGCATACACATTCGCCACAGTTAAAGGCGAAGCTTGCACAGAACCAATCGTCATAGGCGGATTAAGCGAGTTAGCAGAATACACGCTTTCCTGACCAAGAGGCGAATTGTGGTAGCCAAGTATGCGAGCAGCATCCGCGATTGAACACAGCTTAATTTGCTGAGCCATAGAAGCCTGAGTGGTGTTATGCGAGCGCACAAGACCTTGCAAAGGAGTTTCCGGATTAGTTGTGCCACCACCAGAGTTTTGAACTGACCAACTACCAACTCCGCGGAATTTGCTGCAATTAAAATCAGCATTATTATAAAGCATAGAAGTGCGAAGAGGCTGATTAATTGACTTTCCAGCAAGCATCCACGCAACCATATTAATTGGCTTCCAAGTAGAACCAATTTGCCAACCGAGACCGCCACCATCTCGTTCATCGACAGCGTAGTTCAAAGCCGTATGCGTAGGATCTGATTTTGCAGCATCCGTAGCATCATAAATACGATTGCTACCAAACGCCAAAACTTCACCAGTTCCAGGCTTAATTGCCGCAATTGAAACCTCAAAACCGCTCTTATCATTTACAGGAATCGTATCCCTAGCAGCTTTCATAGCAGCCTTACTAGCACGCAAATCCATAGTTGTGTAAATATCAAGACCACCCTCAGTAAGCAACTTTTCGCGCATGGCAGCAGTTTTACCAAACTCGCGAGAGTGCAAAATTTTCTTCGTCACATAATCGCAGAAGAATGCTGCGTCGCCTGCAGCTTGACATCCAATTTTAGAAACTTCCCTCTGTATGTTAAGAGTGCTTTTAAGAGGAATAGCAACAGCGGAATCATGCTCGCTCTTAGTAATAAAACCTTGACGAAGCATTAAATCAAGTACAATATTGCGCTGCTTTTGCGCTTCAGGCTGATTTGTTTCAATAGAAGGATCATAACGCGAAGGATTCTTTGTAATTGCAGCAATAGTTGCTGATTGCACAAGATTAAGTTTTGCAGCGCTCGTATTGAAGTAGCGATGAGCTGCAGTTTCTACGCCGTAAATATTATTGCTACCGAACTGCGCAATATTTAAATATCCCTGCAAAATCTCAAGTTTAGAGTATTTTTTCTCCATTTGAATTGCAATAAGCATTTCGCGTAATTTACGTGCAATAGTGCCTTCAGAAGCGTGATACTCAGCTAAAGGATCGTTATTTTCGCGAGCTTTAATCATAAGCACATTTTTTACATATTGCTGAGTTAAGGAAGAGCCACCTTGCATATCTCCCTTTTTAACGAATGTTTGCACGAATGCGCGAATAACACCTTGCATATCTACGCCGGAATGCTCAAAGAATCGACGGTCTTCACGAGCAACCATTGCTCGCTGCATATATTGCGATATGCGTCGAAGCGGTACTACAGTGCGATTTTGAGCATAAAAAGTTGCAATAATAGTTTTGCCATCAGAAGCGTAAAGTCGCGATTTTTGCGGCAACGCGGTAACATCAAAATCGATGCCGTCAACGCGAAGTGAAGGCACTACTGTTTTCACTACACTATTCACGCTCATTACGCCAGGAACAAACATAATACTTGCTGCAATACCTCCTGCAACACACAAAGTGATGTAGGTAAGGAACAGTGCTAACACACGGCGAACAGTCAGTGAATTCTTTTTCGACATGCGTACTATTTTAAAGGTTTGCCTCTACTTGAAAACTAGCATCATAAACATTCGCATTTTAACGTTCAGCTCGACGAATAAGCATGCCAGGCTTGTAGATAATAATTGACCTGCCTTGGCGCATAATCCAACCCCTGTTTGCAAAATCCATAAGCGCTTTGTTAACTGTTTCGCGTGACGAGCCAACAAGTTGCGCAAGCTCTTCTTGCGTTAAATCATGCGGCACAAGCAAGCCATCGCTCATAGGCTCACCAAATCTTGAAGCTAAATTCAGCAAAGTCTTTGCTAAACGAGCAGGAACATCCATAAAAACTAAATCGGAAATTCGCTCATTATTTGCTCGCATGCGCGCTGCAAGCACCTGAAGCATATCTACTGCAACACTAGGGTGATTGTTTAACCAATGGAATAACACGTCATTTTCTAGCCATAAAACTCTAGTATTGTTGGTAATAGATATTGCTGAAGCTGTACGAGGACCGCCGCTAGGGTCAAAAACGGGAATTTCGCCTAGAATTTCGCCAGGAGTGTGAATACTTAACAATTGCACACGATTGTCGTTTGAATGACGAACTAATTTTACTCTTCCTCGCTCAAGCAAGTACATTCGATGGTCAGTATCGCCTTCATTAAAAATTGCAGAACCTTTTTTAAATGTTGATTCTTGTAAATACTGCATCAATTCTTTTACTTGATCAGCTGGAACTTGCTTAAACAATGCGGTATGTTGCAGTGAAAATTCATCGCTGTCAACGTTGAGTGTTGCCATTGCTGCTCTACCCCTTCATTAAGCAATAAGTAGATATCTCCATTGAACTACCTGTATGTAAATGAGCGCAAACGCAAGCGAAAAACGCACATCACTTGACCCATGATATCACGAAAGGCGTGGAAACGACATTTACTTTACAACGCAGTAAAGTTTCTGCCGCTTCCAACTAACTGTTTATACCCATAACATGCAGGCACCATGCGTTTTCATAAGCTAACTCCTGCCATTGCCTGTACCTGCCAGAAGTGCCACCGTGACCACCGTCAGTTTCAATACGAGCAATTGCGTCAACTCCAGAAGCTTGCAATTTAGCGAGCCATTTTAAAGGTTCCGTAACAAGCACGCGCGTGTCGTGAATAGAGGACGTGATTAAGATTTTCGGAAAATCAGCTAACTTTTTGCAACCATCTTCCATTTTTACGCAAGGCACATTTTCGTAAGGAGTATACGATTTCATATAAGCATAAGCTTCAGGATCATCGAGTGGATTGCCCCACTCATCCCACTCTGTTACAGTAAGCGGCAAAGAAGAGTCGAGCATAGACGTAAGGGCATCTACAAAAGGCACGTCTGCTTCAATTCCTGCATAACATTCCGGAGCCATATTTGCTATAGCACCCATAAGCAAGCCTCCTGCTGAACCACCGTTTGCAACAGTATGACAAGCGGAAGCAAAACCAGCATTTTGCAAAGCACGCGTGGCATCAGCAAAATCTTCAAAAGTATGCTTTTTATTGACGCGCCTACCCTGTTCATACCACGCACGACCCATTTCGCCGCCGCCTCGCACATGCACTTGCGCATATAACACGCCGCGATCCAGCAAACTCAAGCGACCGACAGAAAAAGTAGGGTCTGAACTAACTTCATACGCTCCATAACCAGTAATAAACATTGAGTCAGTTTGAGAAATTTTATCCGGACGCCACACAAGAGACACTGGCACACGCTCACCATCTCGAGCAGTAATCCAAACGCGCTTTTCAGCATAATTGCGCTCATTAAATTCACCTAAAATTTTACCTTGCTTGAGCAACACATCTTCGCCTGTTAAAGGATCCAACTCGCGAAGTTGACCTAAAGTCGCATAACTACCAAAAGCGTAACGCATACGCGGAGCTTCGTACGAAGGATTTCCAGTCATAGAAATACTCAATAGGCGATTATTGTTGATTTCTTCTTGTGAAATATTTGCGAGCGCAGCACGTGATTCGGCTTGCGCTTGATCCACAAGTTGAGAAGAAAGTTGATCCGTAAATTGATTCGCAAGCTGGGAAGAAAGCGGTCGCACTTCGCAAAAACGCCACGGTTTTGCTTGCAAAAAATCTTCAACAGCGCGCTTCTTGCTCATTACAGCCAAATGCGGCAAACCTTGAGAACGATAAGCTAGTGCCACATAATTTTTGTACATTGACAATCCGCTTATGCTCAATCCAACTGCATTTTGCAATATTTCAGGATTTTGAGGCGAATTATAAGGCTTTGTAATAGGCTCACTTCCAGCACCTTGTTGCCAAGCATCTCCCTGCTCGCAACCATAAGGAGAACCCGACGCAACACATACTCCATCCGAAAGCTTATACGTTATATGCTCATCAAACTTGCCGGAATTTCCTCTCATATCAATAATGTCAATTTCAAAATTAGGATTTTTAGCGTTATGGCACACAATCGCAATTGGAATATCTTCACCATTTTCGCCAGCATTCTCAAAGCAAGCGAAAGAAATATCGTATTCCACCCCCTCAACCGGCTCAATAACCATACGGAATTCGCCTTCAGGATTGCTCAAAGGAAGCATAAGCACGCGCGACGTAGTCTTTGAACTACTGCTGATCATCATGTATCGTTCGTCAAAACTTTCATACACGTCAACAAAAAATCGCTCGTCAGTTTCTTCAAAAACTTTTACATCATTAGAAACGCTAGTGCCAACCTTATGCCTCCAAACTTGATAAGGACGCCAAGCATCATCAAGCTTTACATAAAACACCCATTTTCCATCTGGAGAAAGTGAAGCAGAAGCAAGATTTTCCCACGATTCTTCTAACTGCAACCAAGAACATGTTTTTGTAGAAAAGTCACGAATAAAATAGTTAAAGCGTTCATCGCCTTGAGTGTCGACACCGTACAGCATTCTCAAACCGTCGGTACTCAAATCCATTCCACCGACTCTAAAGAACTTGCCACCAGAGTGCTCAGATTCAAGGTTTGCATCAAATAAAATTTCTTCACCATCAGTTGTGCCAGGTTTTGCAGAATTGTCGATAGTTGGCGGATTCCAATCGTCACTATTTTTGACTTTCATACGGCATTGCACAGCGTATTGTTTGCCTTTTTCAGTGCGCACGTAATACCAGTAATTATTCATGCGCACAGGAACAGACATGTCTGTTTCTTGAACTCTTGAGCGCAACTCGTCAAATAATGTAGAACGCAAGTTTTCTAAGTGCTTTACACGCTGTTCAGTATAAGCATTTTGACTATTGATGTATTCCATAAGCTTAGGATTATTGCGATCTTTCATCCAAGCATATTCGTCTATATAAGTGTCGCCATGGAATTCACGCGTCGACGGTATGCGTTCTGCCGCTTTTGGCTTCGCAAAATCTTGATTATTCATAGCTACACCTCTTTTAATTTTCATTAAGTATTTTCTTCAGCTTTTATATATTAGTAACGAAATATTTTCTGCAATTCTTTAATATTACAAAATTATTTTGCAATTATTTTATACTATTTCGCAATCGCTTCCTCTATAAACGGAAGCATTACTTTGGCTAAATCTTTGCCTTGAGGAGCTGCAAAAAATGGCACGCCTTGCAAAGTACCAACAGCACCTTCTGCTTCAATTATGCGCATTTGAGCATCATCAAAATCATCAATATCACCAGAAAACTCATTGGCATTATGTAATTTTTCGATCGCCATAGTAGGAATTTCTTGCGCAGCTTCACACGTAGTATCAAGAGCATCCGAAAAAACATACGCACGCTTAGATGCACTTAAAGCAACCGCAAAATCACGAGATAATTTACGACGAAAATCCTCAACAGTAGCACGCTTACGCAATTGCCTAATACCTACTGCAAGCACACGACCTGGATGCTTACGAATAATATTCGCATACGTTAAAGGATCCTTTTGACCATCATCGCCAATAAGCACAAAACGCATGCCAGGAAAATCATCCATAAGCTGAGTTGCAAATTCTAATTTATGTTGCGGTCCGTTTGGAATAAAAGTTTTAGGACGTGGATCCAAATCACGAAGAAGAAGAGGACCCTCAGGAAACTTTTCGCGATCAATAAAGTGACGAATTGAAGCCTCAACATTCCACGGAGAAGTAGAAAGATAGAAAAATGGAATATCGTCACGTAAACGCTCTAAAGACTGGAAAAACTCAGACATTCCAGTAACTGGCGAACGATGAGCAGGATTCATAATAAGCAAGTTATAAGCAGCACGAATTGGCGAAGGCGCTTGAGTTACCATAATAGTGTCGTCAACGTCCGAAATAACACCAACAGGAACATTTGCGTCAATAGCAAACAAGCTCGCTTTTACAGGCTCACGGTCACTAACAGAATACGAAACAACGTGACGACCAGGCTCTAAAGCGCGCTCAGTAATTAAATCTAAATACCCTGCACGGTCAGAAATACAATACTCTGCACTACCATCGCGCGAACCTTCAGGCTTATCGTATATTTCAGAATCGCCAATTTGAGCTGTTTCTACAGGAATACCGTCAATAGACAAAGCCACGCGCACACGCACAGCAGGAACAACAAGCATCGCGTAAATTCCGCGTTTTAGAGCAGAATGATGACCAAGCTTTGGAGCATACACAGTTCTGCAAATCAAGCGAGCATATCTATGCGTTCCATACCCAATATATGGCTCAACACTTGGAAACCAGCCAAGACGACGAGCAACACGACCAGCAAGACGCATCCACATGCCGACAATAGACGTAACGAGCCTGCGACCAAAACGCACAAGCAATGGCTTATTGTCAATACACTCAGCTTTAGACGGAGTGTCAAACAATGTTGCAGTAACATGCACAGGAATTGGCGCGCTGCTAATTCGTCTAGACGCAGCTAACTTCGGAGTAGATTGTGGACTTTGCACACACTCAAGATTAGAACGCGCAGAAAGCAAAAGTTCTTCGGCGCGTTCATCTTTGTTAAGTGAGTTACCCACAGATTCGCTCATTCGCGTACCGGACCATCTGGAGTCGTGCCAACAATTTGTACAATAGTGCCACGTGGGCAATTTTCAAAAATCCAGCGAGCATCCTGCTCATACATGTTTATGCAACCATGAGAGCCGTGATTTGCAGCATCGCCAGTTGCAATACCCTTATAATTCCAAGAAGCAGTGTGGAAGCCTTCTCCACCATGGTAATAGCTAACCCAACGCACTCCAGGAGAGAAGTAAGGAGAGCCATCGCCGTTCCTACCGCGCATATCTTGTGAAGCATAACGCAAGTAAATAAAGAATGTGCCGGAAGCTGAATCATCAGCACCGCGCTTACCTGTGCAAACAGGGAATGTTTTTACAAGTTCATCATTCTTATAAACAGAAGCCGTTTGGGTTGTTTTGTCAACAACAATGCGCATTTCAACAAGCTTCTTTTCAACGGTAAACTTAGTGATTTTCGCAGGAACAGCCATCTTGAAATCATTGCCATTGCGCAAAGATTCTACAGCCTTTTTCGCAACACTATTGGAATAGTTAATTTCAACACCATTAGAACCTTTAAGCGTTGTGAAAATAAACCTACCTTCTTTATCAATTGCATCTTCTTGATTAATTTTTTGCTGATTAAGTTCTTTTGGAAGAACTTGAGACAAATAATAATCTGCTTTATCTGCATCAATTGTGTAAGAAAGCTTACGGCGAGTCGTATCTGCTTTTATACTGATCCAAGACGCAATCGCTTCTTTTGGAACCGTAAAATCTTTACCGTCACCGTTATTAAACGTGATTTTTTTCTCAAGAAGTTTATTTAAATCATTTACAAGTTTCTGCGCTGCATCAAGCTTAATAGGAGCGTCAGTGCGTCGAGATGTAACAGAAACTTTTACTGTTTTACCAGGGTAAGCAATTAACTTTTTTACTGCTTCACGAACAGACATAGTTTCTATAGTGCGACCAGGTATGCCATCCTCTACCTTGTAAGATTCAGAATCCTTGTCGAAAACTGCACTATAAGGTACAGCACGATCCTTCTCACGAATAAACTTATGCAATAAGTACGAATCCAAAGCAGAATCATCACGTACAGCTTTCAAGCTCACAGTTTGATGAACCCAAGGCATAATACGAGTAAATAAATTATCTCGCTTAGCATTCATAATAGCTTTTACAGTTGCGTTCTTATCAATCTTGACACCAAGCTGACTCAAATCTGCATCAATACTATTTCCTTGATCGTCACTAATTTCTAATTCGCTATGATCCACAGCATTCTGAACAGTCTTGCTTACAGAATCTTCCTGATAGCCAGTGAGATTGCGCGTAATAGAAGCATCACCAAAATCAACACCTGGAGCAACTCGATTGTTGAAATACAAATGAAGTGCAAAAAATGCTGCTGCTAACAAAATAACAAAGATAAGAAGCGAATACATCAACGCCAGTGCGGAACGATTCGTACGATGTTTCTTTGCTTTCGGCTCTACTACTCTAAATGAATCGGTTGCAGTTGAATCGGCAGGAGTTGCATTTGCATACATGCCATAAGATGCAGCATTATTACCAAACACATTCTTCTTATTACCCGCAATATCTTCAACGATATCGTCAACAATGTCTCCAGAAGTATCTTCTTCATCGGCGACTTCGCCTAAATTATCAGCAAGAGTTCCCTCATAATTAACAGAATTATCAGCTATTTGATCTTCTACATGACTTTGAGGAACCTGCATAAAAGCAACAGTATCGTCACTAGCATCATCAGGCATATTACTAGGTGTAATATTGAGGGATTCATCTCCCTCAAAATTTTGCTGTAATTCAGCCATATTCAAAACCTCTGCTTAATAATTATATGCGACAGACACGCTTGCACAGTTTACCACTAGCGACGCACGAAATTAGTATTAGCGAAGCAGGAGAGCATAACTGGTTACATAACTAGCTATATAACTAACTAAATATTTAGTACAGAATTAATGCGAATAATACACGTGAAAAACGAGCAAAGAACAAGCAAAAGCAGCAAAATGCACAATTAACTAGCAACTAGCCGACACCTGATGAGTAACTAATAAACATCTAATACAAGCAATAAACGATATTTATAAAAACAATACATACTATACAAATGTGTAAAAAACGTAAATATTCACAGTATTAAGCAAAATTTATCGTAGCAATAGAAATAATGTGCAAGAATAGAGGGTATGCCAATTATGCCTATTCAAGCGACTATTGCTCTTATGATGATTGTATTCGCGCTTGTACTCGCTCCATTCGTCATCATGATTGTTACGCGCGCCATGAAACGGCATCATTTAGCGAAAAAACTCGCAAAACGACACGGCGACTCTGTACATTACGCGTTTATTCTAAATCCTTCAAAGCCGCAGGCAGAATCTTACCGCGAAAGTATTCAAAATTATTGCGACAAGCGCAAACTAACTTACGAAATAATAGACACTCAGTTAGATAAAGACGGACGTGAATGCGCACAAGAAGCACTTTCCAACGGAGCGAACGTTGTTGTGGCAGTTGGCGGAGACGGCACAGTTAGAACAGTTGCGAGCGCAGTAAGCGGCAAAGGACACGCTATGGGAATTATTCCTATTGGCACCGGAAATCTTTTTGCAAGAAACATGGGCATACCTGTAAACGATGTGGAAGCTGCATTGCGCGTGGCTACTTCGCATGGATCTAGGCAGGTTGATGTTGGGCGAGTAACGATTCTGGACAATCCGAAAGAGGACCACGGCCATGCGTTTTTGATTATTGCCGGAATTGGCTTTGATGCGCTTATGATTGACGACACAGACCCGAAGCTAAAGAAAAACATTAGTTGGCTTGCTTATTTTGTGGCCGGAGTTAAACATTTGTTTATGCCGAAGTATCGTGCAACCGTTACCTTACAAAGATCAAACGGCGACGAAAGCGTACTAAAAGGACTCACCTTCCGAACCCTTATGGCAGGAAACTGCGGGCAAATTCCTATGTTCTCGCTAATGCCAGAAGCCGCTTACGACGACGGCGTGCTCGACTTTGAAATTATTGACACTTCGGGCGGATTAATCGGCTGGGCTAATTTATTCCGCGGAGTAGTACACCAAACCGTAACCGGTCACGCTCTGCAGCAGGAGTCGCTATCCGCAGGCTCCAGAATTGACCAAACGCAAGGATTTAGCGCGGAAGTGCAGTTGGAAAAAGCGGCGCCAGTGCAGGTGGACGGCGACATTTTGGGTTACACAAAGCATTTGCGCTTCACTGTTGACAAACAAGCCCTGTGCGTGCGCGTGCCAGCAAGCGTAAAAACTAGCGTTGCTTCAGAAAAAATATAAAATACAAGCGCCGTGGCAAAATAAAAAATTATGGTAGCAAAAAATGCGGGAATGCCCGCCACCCCAGAAGATCTAGTCGACGTCGACGCTTTGGTTGGCGCTTACTATGATGAAGTTCCAAATTCCAACATTCCAGAACAGCGCGTGATTTTCGGCACGTCCGGTCACCGTGGTTCTGCTTTAAAAACTTCGTTTAACGAAGCTCATATTGTGGCAATTACACAAGCTATTGCTGAATATCGCAAAAAAGCTGGCGTAACTGGCCCTCTTTATATTGGTCGCGATACGCATGCTCTTTCTGAGCCTGCTCAAAAGACCGCTATTGAGGTTTTGGTTGCTAACGGAGTTCACGTTCGCGTGGATTCTCGCGGCGATTTCGTGCCAACTCCTGTTGTATCCCAAGCTATTTTGACGCATAATCGCGCAGCCGACGGCACTCAGCGTTTTAGCGGCGACGGCTTGGCTGACGGCATTGTCGTCACTCCTTCGCACAACCCACCAACCGACGGCGGTTTTAAGTACGATCCTGTAACAGGCGGTCCTGCCCCTGCAGAAGTAACTAACGCAATTGCAGCTCGAGCAAATGAATTGCTCGACAACTACAAGTCTGTAAAGCGCGTACCTTTCGAGGAAGCAATCAAGTCTGATTTGGTTGAAGGATTCGATTACCGCGAACACTACGTTAGCGATTTGGCAAACGTAATCGACTTCGACGTGATTCGTTCCAGCGGCGTGCGTTTGGGAATTGACCCACTCGGCGGCGCAAGCGTAAACTACTGGCCACTTATGAACGAAAAGTATGGCCTGAACATTGGCGTTGTGCGTCCAGAAGTTGACCCAACTTGGAGATTCATGACTATTGACCACGATGGCAAGATTCGTATGGATCCAAGCTCCCCTTACGCAATGAAGGGCTTAGTTGATCAGCTTAACGCTGGCGCTTGGGATAAGTACGATTTGGTTGGCGGCACCGATCCAGATGCTGACCGTCACGGTATTGTGTGCCCGAACTGGGGCGTTATGAACCCGAACCATTACATCGCGGTGTGCGTGGAGTACTTGTTCGGCGGCGCTCGCCCGGATTGGCCAAAGAATACTGCTATCGGCAAGACGCTTGTGTCTTCTTCCTTGATCGACCGCGTAGCTGCTTCTATTAACGCAAAGCTTGTGGAAGTTCCAGTTGGATTCAAGTGGTTCGTTGACCCACTCTTTAGCGGCGAAGTTGCTTTCGGCGGCGAGGAAAGCTCCGGCATGAGCTTCTTGCGCAAAGATGGTCGCGTGTGGACCACCGATAAGGATGGCTTGATTCCTGATTTACTCGCTGCGGAAATTACTGCAAAGACTGGCAAGAACCCAGCTCAGCTTCACCAGGATCAGGTAGCTCGTTTTGGCGAAAGCTGGTATAAGCGCGTCGATACCCCAACAACACTTGAGCAAAAGCAGAAGTTTGCAGCTTTGAGCGGCGACGACGTTGAAGCAACCAAGCTTGCTGGTGAGGATATTACCGCAAAGCTTACGGAAGCTCCTGGAAACGGCGCAAAGATTGGTGGCTTGAAGGTGACGACTAAGAACAACTGGTTCGCTGCTCGCCCATCTGGTACCGAGAATATTTACAAGGTTTACGCAGAATCCTTCGTTTCTCCAGAAGCACTTGACAAGGTGCTTGAGGAAGCTACTGCTGTAGTCGACAAGGCTTTAGCGTAACGTAATAATCTTGCGTAAATAAAGAAATCTACTAATTGCGCTGGTTGCAATCTGCAGTCGGCGCATTTTTGAAAGGTTTTGTCATGATTGTTGTTTCAACAGACGGTTCCGCGCTCGGAAACCCGAATGGTTCAATGGGTTGGGCGTGGGCAGATCACATTGACGAGTCTGGTAGCTCTAACGAACATCATCACACAGGCAATGCAGATGCTGGAGGCGCAACTAATGGCACAAATCAAATTGGCGAATTATGCGCGGTTTTGGAAGCTTTACGAGCACATCCTGGAAGAGAGCCGCTCACAATCGAAAGTGATTCACAATACGCTATTAACTGCGCAACTACGTGGATTCACGGATGGAAAAAGAACGGTTGGAAAAACTCTAAAAATGAACCTGTTAAAAATGCCGAGCTGATTCGAGCAATCGACGCGGAAATTACTAAGCGCGAAGGCGCCGTAAAATTCGTGTGGGTTAAGGGTCACGCAGGAAACGAAGGAAACGAAAAAGTTGATACATTAGCGCGCGGATATGCGGAAGATTGCCGAAATGGTTTGAAGGACGGATACTTGCCTTTAGAAGGCTGGAAGTCGCTTCTTGCTTCTGAATATGCAAAAGGTACGAATGTGCCAAGTGATGCGAAAATGCTTTTAGACGGCAAAATTTCTCATGCAAAATACCATCTTGAACGCACAGTTGGCGAAGATATTAATCCTGATTTTTCTGCACAAAATAGTAAAAACACTAGTGATCTAACTGAATCTGCAAATGAATCAGCGCGCGAACAAGCGCGTGAAACAAAGCGTGAAACGTTAGAAAATAGCGAAAAAGATGCACTATCAATAGAAAATAAACAAAATGTACACCAGCAAGATGCACACCAGCAAGACGCTATAACTATTGTTCAAGAAGTTCCAAAAACAAAGCAAAATGTTACGCAAACTGCATCTAAACCAGTTCAAGGATTAAGTGTTTCTGGCGTGCTGCAATTTACTCCACCACCAAACACAAGCCCAAGTTTTAACGGCGAGGCGCGCTTTATTTCCGGCACAATCAACGTAAACGGCTACGTAGAACCAGACGGCACCTTGCATTTATCTCCAACCGCCTTCTACCTTTCATAGCTATTTTTTGCAATTCGTTTAGTGTGGTGTTTGGCTGGCGGATTTCTGAAGTGGCTGTGTGAGATAGGAATTACTTGTCTCGCAGCGCTCCGCTCTTATACCTTATTTGAGCTTAGCGGTTGCATAGTTAAGTTTAGTTTTTTACTTACTTTTTCTGCAAAAATAGTATTCATCAACAAGATTATTACTATCGTTCCGCTTTTATATTGCTCGACCAAGCAATTCCTATCTCCCACTACTAATAAAACCGCTAGCGTTCTGTGGTGTGGTATGAGTGCCTGGTGTGGCACCATGCAGTAGCAATGACGCTAGTGTTCTCTAAGCAATAAATACTCAACGTCTGCAGAGCGCAACTGCAAAACTTCATGAACGTGCAAGCATCCAATCAGTGCAAAAAATCTCAAATCTCTACCACACGAATATCCCGTGAATGAATGAAGGCACAATTAAAATGCACATAGCCCTAAAAATCTGCACGCAGACTAATATGGAAATGTACGAAAATGAGGCACGCATAAAAACACAAAGCCTCTCCCGCAAATAGCGATGGAAGTTCATCGGCGAACTCGGGAATAACAAAAACAAGAAAGCAGGGATAATGGATAAAGCACAACAAGATGCGCTTAAAAAAGCAGCAGGCATTGAAGCCGCAAAGATTGTAAAGAATGGAATGATGGTTGGCCTTGGCACCGGCTCTACAGTGCGCTTCTTGGTTGACGAGCTTGGCCGCAGAGTTCAGGAAGAAGGCTTGAGCTTTACGGGAGTTACCACTTCTCGTCGCACACAAGAGCAAGCAGAAGGCTACGGCATTAAGATTCTCGACATTAACGAAGTGGATCACATTGACGTTACAATCGACGGCTCCGACGAAGTTGACAAGAATTTCAACGGAATTAAAGGCGGCGGCGCAGCTCTTCTTTGGGAAAAGATTGTGGCTATTAACTCTGACCGCATTGTGTGGATTGTTGACGCAAGCAAGGTAGTCGACACGATTGGCAAGTTCCCACTTCCTGTTGAGGTGATTCCATTCGGCTCCGCGCAAGTGATTCGTAAGTTCGAAAAGCGCGGATATAAGCCAGTTTTACGTCTTGATGCAGACGGCAAAGAAGTTCGTACCGACGAGAACAACTTCGTGGTTGATTTGCATATGGAGCGCATTGAGCATCCACAGGAGTTGGCGAAGGATTTGATTGAAACTGTTGGCGTTGTGGAACACGGCTTGTTCTTGAACATGGTTGACACCGTGATCGTCGGCGATCCTAACGGCCCTCGCACGCTTACCAACCCAAATAAGTAGCGAAACTAATCGCAACTAAATAAAACGAAAGTAGAGTCCGTAAACACGGGCTCTACTTTTTTATTACTGTTGCGCGAGTTTTTGTTTGGTGTGGCGCGAGTTTTGGGGGATTTCTCTCCTCGCATGCGCTACGACCTGCTTGAGCGCAGCATTGTGCGCGCGAAAGCAACTCGGAGCGTGAGCTTGCTCAAGTTGAAAGCACGGTGTGCTTTCAACGCAAGCTCAGTAGCGAGCGCACCTAGACCGCGCGAGCGTTCCTTCGTCGCTCTATTCTTAAACTTTTTTAACGATAAGCTCGCGTTTTATTACGCTCGCTTGCGAAACTCGCGTTGGAAGTCCACTGGACTTCCAACTTAAGCGAGTTTCCGCATTGAAGTGCCTCCGCGCACTACGCTTTAAGCGCTCCGGCAAGTCAATGCGCAGTCCTCTTTTAGTGCTCGTAAAGAAATCCCCCAAACTCTGCGTGTTTAATCGTTAATAACCGTGCCTTATCGCAGAGATTTTTCGATTTTTCTTCTTCGCTTGGCGAATCAGCAGCCTGCGGCTCTGACGTTCGCCGCGCTCAGTGCGAAAAATCTCAAATCTCTACCACACGAATATTTGCAAGACAATCCGCGAAATATATAAATAAATAAAAAGCGCCGGGAAAACCGACGCTTCAAAAAAAGTCTTACGTGCCTAAACGTTCAGACACGCATCAACGCATAGCAAGAAAATTACTTGCGCTGGTGACGAGTCTTACGCAGCAGTTTGCGGTGCTTCTTCTTGCTCATCCGCTTGCGGCGCTTCTTGATGACAGAACCCATCTGAAGCCTCCATTCCTATGTAAAGTGTGCAACTTGCCTAATGTTACACCGTTTTAACGACTTTGTGGAGTGATATTACAAAGAACATCATTTTTTACAACAATTTACATTGGGAATCTGTGATAAAAACGCTCTACTGCTTGCTTTGCGCCGTTCACTTCAAAAACAGCGGTATCGTTCTGCCACAATGCACTAGCCTGTGATTTATCATTTTCATCATTTCGCAACACATAGCTACCGGAAGTCTTGCCAGAAACTTGAATTTTTCCACTTGCGATATCAGAACCCTTAAGTCCATCAACTAACGCCTCATACTGTTTGTTTGCAGAATCGCGATTCGACCATTGAGCAACAGTTACAGACACTTCCCCATCTGGCTGACCAGTTGAGTACTTAACAGAATATTCCTCCAAAGGCGACGATTCAGTCCAAGTTGCACTAGGTATAGCGTCAACACGAGCGAAATCAAGTACGCTATCTGGCATAGCCTTAAGCAATGCCGTAGAAGATGCTGGCAAAGGTTTCGATGGTATAGAAGGCGTTTTAGGCATTACCATATGATTTTTGCTCGCAACGTTTTCGTGATTTAATGCCCAACCTGGCCACATAAATGCTGAAATTAGAGCCAAAACCACAATTACTGCAGCTGAAGTCAACACAACTAATAACTTGCTGTGTGATGAATTATTGACACTTGAGGAATTCATATTCAACGCACCCATCTTTGAAGCATTCATACTTGAAGCATTCGATTTCGACATACTTGCATTATGTCACATCGCGATGACGCTTTTAGTACGCAAAAGCGCTTTACAATCAAAAACAAATACAAAATATGATTGTCTAATAAAGCGTATAGCGTCGAGATATGGCTAGTAAATCTACTCTTCACTATTTATGCTCTGAATGCGGTTGGAGCGGCTCAAAATGGTACGGTCGCTGCCCTGAATGTGGCGAATGGGGCACAGTGAACGAGTTTAGAGAAGCGCGAGTTAGCGGATTATCTCGTACAACACGTACACCGCGCGCATATTCACCAGATAGCATAACTACTTCTAATCGCAATAGCGCACATTCAACTCTCGATTCAGCAACATCCGCGCAACCAATTAGCGAAATTCAAGCAGACGACACAATGCGCATCCACACTGGTTTTAGCGAATTCGATCGCGTATTAGGCGGAGGACTTGTGCCAGGCTCCGTAACTCTTATAGCAGGAGAGCCAGGTATCGGAAAATCAACACTACTTCTAAAAACAGCAGCTTACGTATCTAAGCAATCAAAAGAAAGCAACACTCCCCCGGTATTGTATATTTCCGGCGAGGAATCAGCAGCGCAAGTTAAATTGCGCGCGTCTAGAATTAACGCTGTAAACGATTATTTATTACTTGCAACAACAGGCGATCTTGACACTGTGCTGGATCTTATTGAAACGCATCACCCTACGCTTGCCATTGTCGATTCTGCGCAAACGATTTCCGCACAAGAAGTAGATGGTATTACAGGCGGTTCTACACAAGTTAGAGAAGTTGCGAGCGCACTTATCGACGTTGCTAAAGCTAACAATATTCCGATACTTTTAGTTGGGCACGTTACAAAAGATGGTTCAATAGCAGGACCGCGGACGCTTGAGCATTTAGTTGACACAGTATGTCAATTTGAAGGCGATACACAAACAGCGCTACGCATGCTAAGAGCCGTAAAGAATCGCTTTGGACCTACAGACGAAGTTGGCTGCTTCGATATGAGCGGTGAAGGAATTGAGGAAGTGCCAGATCCTTCCGGACTGTTTTTGTCTTCTACAGAAAACGATAATCAAGGTAAAAATGCGCAAGATGGCACAAACGACGGAACTTGCGTCACTTTTACACTTGAAGGACACAGAAGCCTGCCGATTGAAATACAAGCACTTGTAACGCAATCAGCCCTGCCCACTCCTCGCCGTGCAGTTTCTGGTGTTGATTCTAACCGTCTTGCAATGCTTACAGCAGTTTTGTATCGTCACGGACGCGTTAATTTGCTTGCAAAAGATTTGTACGTATCTACTATTGCAGGAGCGTTGGCAAAAGAGCCGTCTTGCGACTTAGCAATCGTAGCAGCTTTAGCTAGCGCTGCTGCCGGGAAAGCAGTAACTCCTAAAACTTGCGCAATTGGCGAAATGAGCTTAACTGGTCAAGTTCGCCCAGTGCCAAGAATAGAGCCGCGATTGCGTGAGGCTGCGCGAATAGGATATAAGCGCGCAATAGTTTGCCATATGCGGAAAAACGTTAATATTCCAGGATTAGAAATTATTGAAGTTAGCACAGTGCGAGAAGCGTTGAAAGCACTTGGGCTATAAGCTAAGCAAATGCCCAAGTGCTACTACTTTAAAGGATTTCGCTTGTGCTGCACACTGTTATAAGCGGCGTAAAAAGCTCCATAGTTTTAAGAGCTAGCTTATGATTTTCTGGCGTGCTTCCTGCACAAGCATCTTCTGCGATACGCACAGCAACGCCATTATCTGCTGCAGCTAAAGCGGTTGTTAGTACGCAACAATCTGTTGCGACTCCGCAAATTGTTATTTTGTGACATTCGCCTAATGCAGCTTTAAGCTTCGTACCCCACTTTCCAAAAGTTTCGCAAGTAACTACAGTGTGACCTTCCGCAAGTTCTGCTGTTTCTGGAGTGAAGTCATACATTGGGTCGTCAGGTTTTACGAGGAATTGTGGCCAATCTTTAAAATAGTCAACCCAAGCGTTTTCTGGCTTAAGCGGTGCTACATAGCGCGTGTAAATTACTCGATTACCATAGGCTTTTGCAAGTTTTGTAAAAGCTTCGGTTGTTGAATCGTAAGTGTGATCTGCGCACGCCCAAGTCGACCACTCACTTTCGCAAAAAACGCGCTGTCTGTCGATTACCACTAACCATTCGTCTTCTTTAATCATTTGAATATCCTTTCATACGAATATCCTTTTTCATTTTTATTTTTATTCTGCAATTTCGCTTGTCTGCAAACCTACTTCGCTTGTTGGCAAATCCGCTTCTTGCTTAGCAATATCTTTACGCTGGAAAATTAAAGAGCCAATTAAGCCGATTAGTAGCGCAACTATTACGCCCAAGTTTGCACCAGCCCAGCTACTTGATTTTCCGCCAACAAGCCAAAGCAAATAACCTTGCCATGTAAGCCATTTCGCTGCAGAGTTTACGACCAAACCCCATCCAACAATCGTTCCAACGCAAAGAATTGTAAAAGCTTTAACATTCCAAGCGCCATAGCGACCTTCCGGCTTATACAAGTCCTCAGTGCAATAATCTTTTTTGCGAACAAGCACATCCGTAGTAAACATTCCAGCCCAAACAGCCATTGGCACTCCCAAAGTTGTTAAGAAGCCTTGGAATGGTCCAATAAATGTGTCGGAGAAGAACGTGACATAAACAACACCAAGAGTAGTTAGAATTGCAGTAATAATTGCTGCAACAGTTCTAGGAATACGTATTCCAAAAGATAGCAACGCAAGACCGTTTGAATAATTGTCCATAATTGCTCCAGACATAAGTCCTAGAACCGCTACAATCGTGTACGGAATCAAATACCACGCTGGCAAGATTGCCGCAATTGCTCCAATCGGGTCGTTTCCAACGTTTTGAGCTAATTTCATATTAGAAGCTGCGAGTAGAAGACCGTAGAAAATTAGGAACACGTTTGCAATTGACGCTCCAAAAGTAGTCCAAAAAACGATTCCGCTATTTGAAGATTTTCTAGGCAAGTATCTTGAGTAATCAGCAGCAACATTAACCCATCCTATGCCGAAGCCAGTCATAACGAAGAAGCAGCAACCGAGCATTGCAGGAAGAGATCCGTTTGGAATTTGACCAATCGCAGCAAAGTTTATGTGTCCCCAGCCTAGTACGAAGAATCCAAGAGTGATTATTCCCGTTACAATTGTTATAACTTGCTGGCACTTCATAATTAAGTCGTAGCCGTAAATTCCAACAATTACAATTAATCCAACTACGATGATTGTGCTCACGATTTTAACACTCATACCACTACCCCAGCCGATCTTTTCTGCGGCTGTTGCCATTGCAAGAACGGCAGTTATTGCTAGAGAAATCTCCCATCCGAGCGTTGCAATCCAACTTAGTGCTGCTGGAATGTTTGCTCCACGTACACCGAACGTTGCGCGAGTCAATACCATTGTTGGCGCGTTTCCACGTTTGCCGGCTATTGAAATCACTCCAACCAGCAGGAATGACACAATTACGCCGATTATTGTCATCAGCGTTGCCTGCCAGAAGGATATTGCAAAACCAAGCGCCCACGCTCCGTACGACATTGCAAATACAGAAATATTTGATGCAAACCACGGCCAGAATAGGCTTGATGGCGTTCCTTTACGCTCACTTTCACTTATTGTGTCTATGCCTTGTTCCTCAATGCTTAAGGAATGTTGACTCGACGAGTCTGTGGCTTGTTGAGTTTTAGATTCTCCTACTTGAGATTTACTCATTTTTCACCTAGCTTCTTTTTATATTGATTTTGTTTTATAGATTTGTGGATAATTTAAGAAAATCCATTAAATGTTGGTGTTAATAAACATTTGTTTTAATAAAATCTTCTATCTCCTTTTTTGTAGGACACGTTGCAGGCCCATATTTTGTGACAGCAATAGCAGCTGCAGCATTCGCGCATAAAACAGCCTGCTTAAGTGTCATTTTGTAGCCTATACAAGCCGCAAGTACGCCAGTATGAGCATCGCCAGCTCCATTCGTATCTACTGCTTTTACTTGAAATCCTTTAATATGCTCGGCTTCTTTACCTAAATCACACACCCAAGCTCCGTGAGATCCTGCATGAACGATGAGCGGAGCTTTTAACGCACGCTGTAAACGCTCAATCTTTCGTTTTGTAAGTTGATTATTTATTTTGTCATTAAAGTTTTTGCTATCAGCAACTTTGCTTTCGTCAGCATCTTCGCTGCAATCATCTTCGATTTCGTCATTTCCCCAAGCGTTAAGCCTTTTTGCTAAAATCTCAGCTTCTCTAGCATTACACAACCAAATTGGCGCGTAGTCAATCAAAGCTTTTAAATCTTCATCTAAAATATTTGCAATCATTGGAGACGCATCAAAAATCGCTGTAAACCGGCGCTTGTGTTTATCAAAAGAACTCTCTAAAGCACTACTTGAAGCACTACTAATTGAACCGCATGTTCTTAACATAAACCGCAAAAGCGCGCGCTTTATAGGACTCACAAATGTGTATCCACTAATGTACACAACATCTTGCGGATTTGGGTTTACTAAGTCAAAAGCATGCTCGTCACCACTAGTTTCTGCACCTTTAGTAGATATAAAAGTTCGCTCTGCGCTTTTATCCGTAAGAGCTATGCAAAATCCTGAATCAAGCATGGAATTTTTTGTGCCAATATGCGAAATATGCGCTTCGTTTAAAGCTTTAGAAATAATATTTGCAAAATAGCCTTCACCCAAAACGCCAGCCCATTGCGCTTTAGCTCCCATTTGACTTGCAGCAAATAGCATGTTGTAACTTGCACCAGCGCTCATACTATAAGAGTTTGCAAATATGTCTTCACCAGGCTTAGGAACAGAGCTAACTTTCATAGTTACATCTACGATAATTTGGCCAAGTGAGATTACCTGCGGCACTACCAAACTTGCTTTTTCATTCAAGCTTATGTTTGATTCGTACATTGCAATCGCCTCTGAAAGCTACTATGCAGCATATTCTCCACTTTTCTCAATCTTCTAATTTTTTCTAATTAAGCACAAATCATACACTGTCTTTTCTACGTCATAGCAGTGTTCAATTCGCAAATTCTCTAAAACGCGTTCTCGTATTTTTTCATCGAATACTTGCAACCCATACTGTGAGCCCAACATCGCAGAGCACATTGCAGCAATCGTATCAGTATCTCCGCCAATCGATGCTGCAAAACACGCAGCTTTGGTTGGTTCATTCGCAAAGCGAGTTGCAATTGCGAAAGCTGCAGCTACGGATTCATTAGCTTCAACACTTGTACCACAATCATTTTGGAGTATTTCCGCAAATTCTTCGTCACTAACAGATGCGAAACTCAACTCTTCAGCTTTTTTAGTGAAAAATTCGACCCTACTTATAACGCTTGCTTTTGCGCTCCAATTGCCATACTTTGGAAGCGATTTTACGAATTTTATTGCTTCTTTAAGCGGATTCTCACAACCTTCAATACCTAAACTTACTGCCGCAGCAATAAGAGTTGTAGATTCAATTCCTTGAGTCGTATTGTGAGTAATTAAGCATGATTTTCTGGCTGCATTAGCGAGAGATTCACCTGGTTTGAAAGCAATGCCAATTGGCGTCGCACGCATTGCACCACCATTAGTTGTGCCAAATTTGCCTGTTTCTTCAGGACTTACTCCATTTACAAGCGCTTTTAAAGCTGACTTAGTTGACGGTCCTAGCAAATCCAAGGAACCTTTTTCGCGCATTGCATCTTCCCAATCTAAAAGATTTTGCGCATACTTGTTGTTGTCAATATTGCCATTATCTGCGATTATGCGTTCAGCAAGTAAAAAAGCTTGCTCCGTATCATCAGTTACGGAACCTGCTTTCATATTTGGCGCGATTGGCTGCTGACTTACAGCATCCATTAACCTTGTAATTGGACCGCCATAAAAACGGCGTATGCTTTGAGCGCTCATACTTTGAGTTGGCATTCCAAGCGCATCGCCTATAGCAAGACCAACAATAGCTCCAAACGCGCGATTATATGTTTCACTTTGCTCAAGATTGATTGATGCGTTTATCATAAGTATATTTTATGCTTTAGCAAACACAATTTTAAAAGCACTTGGGCTATAAACTAAAAGCAACTAGCACAAATAATCGCAACTAAAAGCAACTAAGCACAACTAAACACAAATATCAAAATCAGACTTCAGCTTCAGCATCTGTAATCTCGCGCACTTGCTCAACATTAGCTTTGAGCATATCTTTTAGCGCGTCAACTGAGTCAAAAGCCTGTTGCGGACGCAAGAAACTAGCAAACTCAATGCAAACACGATGCCCGTACAAGTCTTTCCAATCGTCGAACAATCCGTAAGCTTCAACAGTGCGCTCTGCATCTTCTTCGCCATCTTTATTAAATGTTGGCTTAGTTCCAATAGAAATCGCAGCAGGCCAACGCCACGGAGAATGAACGCCTAAATGAAGCTCATCACGACGCAAAACACTCACATCTGGAACAGCATTTTTCGATGGTCTGACATCGTTCTTATTGTCAGCATCTAAATCAACAACCCAGCCTGCATACACGCCATCAACTGGCACATAGCCTTCAATTTTTTCGCCAAGATTTACTGTTGGGAATCCAATCTCGCGCCCACGCTCGTCTCCATGAACTACTGTTCCTTCAACGCGATGCGGCTGATCCAAAATTTCACGCGCTTCTTTGACTCGACCAGTAGCCAACATCCAGCGCACATTTGTAGAACTCCAAGCACGCACTTTCTTATTTGGCATGCTCTTGCTCCAAGCACGATATTCAGCTTTATTCATGCCCTCAGAAGGATCTTTAGGATCTCCAGGTTCCTGTGGAACTTCACGAACAATAGGATCAGGCACGCGAACGTCATCTGGACCCAAATCCTCTACTTCAATAAGCTCAAAAACTCCAGTTGCTTGAGACAACTCACGAATTGCTTTAATATCACCAGCACGACGAGCACCAAGCGCAGCATCAGAGCCAAGAACTAATGCTCGCATACCAAGCTTTCCAACGAGCTGACCTAAGAAGAAACGGTACGATTTTGCAGCAAAAGCAAGGCTGTAGCGCACAATCACAACATGATCAACATCCAACTGTGACATCACACGCAAACGTTGACGCACGCTTGTAAGAGCATCCGGATCGTCCGGGAGTTTAGAATTAACGTCGCCAAAATCATCGTATAAATCAGGATTAGCATGCACTACGCTTGGACGCGGATCAAACATAATCACTACTGAAAACGCTCCATGACGATGCGCAAGATCCACAGTACGACGAATAACCTCGCGATGACCTTTGTGCATACCGTCGAATACGCCAATGGTAACAACCGCTTTACGCTCCGCACTTAACGTTGGCCAATTAATCATGCCGTTGGCATCTGGTCGAATGTCGATGACCTTCATGATATCCTTACTATCCGCGTTCAAGCATTACTCAAGCAAACTACGCAAAATACGCAATTCGTTATTTTAAATACTTATCTAGTTTACCAGTCTTCTCGCTTGCCGGAAATACCACAATTGGTTTGATTTGATTACTTTTTATATTTTTTGTCAATTCAACTACTGCAACAACGTCACATTCCTCAGTATTTGCGTTTGGAACGTACGCTATTGCAGGATAATTTTCGTAATTTATGCCAGATTTAAGCTCAATCCAGCGCCCAAAACGTAAGTCTTTAGCTTGATTCTCATCAATGCTTAAAGTTGGAAGAGAATGCGAAGCTGCATCCATCATATTTAAGCAAATTTTAGGAAGCATATTATTTGCGTCAAAATCGTCACTAGGAACTGCTTTTGAGCGATGCTGCAATACTCCATTGCGATCAGTAAATTCTCGCATTTGAGCGCGAAGTTTAAGAACTCGCGAATCAGCAACCGAAAAATCACCAATGCTAGTGCGACGAAGCTGAGTAAGATGTCCACCAACTCCTAGTAAGCGACCTAAATCACGAGCTAAAGCGCGAATATATGTTCCACTATTGCAAGAAACTTTTGCAGATATATCGCATACGAGTTTCCCACTCACTCCCCTAGTAATTCGAGGATTACTTACTGAAAAATCACTAACAAATATCTCTCGAGGAGCAATCTCTACTGATTTTCCTTCGCGCGCTAAATCATAAGCTCGTTGACCATTAATTTTAATAGCAGAAAAAGCAGTAGGAGCTTGCATAATTTTGCCTACTAAATTTTCGCTAACAACTTGCTTAATTCGCTCAAAAGACAGTGACTTTTCAAAAGACGTGTCGTCATTATCGACATGAACCCCCGGACCTATATTTAATGCAGTATCCGGAAGAATCTCACCTTCTGCGTCATCAGTAGTAGTTGCTTCTCCTAAGCGGATTACTGCTTCATAGGTTTTATTGTGCCCCAACATGTAATTTAAAAGTCGCGTTGCGTTGCCAAAACCTATGATTAGCAATCCTGTTGCCATAGGATCAAGCGTTCCTGCGTGCCCAACTCGCTTTGTATGCAACAAATGACGAGCGCATGCAACAATATCGTGACTTGTAACGCCCTGAGGCTTATCTACAAGCAGTAATCCTGAATCTGGTATGCACATAAGTTAAATCTAGCTACTATACGATTCACATTGAGTTTGCTTTGAGATTTAATTGTTGTCAGACGATTCAGACGTGCCTTCAAAGTCGTCGCTTTCAAAGTCATCGTCGTCGTCAAAATCGTCGTCGTCGAAATTATCATCGTCAAAGTCATCGTCAGATTCTTCAACTTCGCGCGGCTTCTTATATGGATCGACATCGCCAGCATACTTAGCATTTTCACGCAATTTAGCTAATTCTTCATCACGATGACGAGCTGCAACAAGAATATCCTCAATTTCGTGCGCTTCAGATGGCACTTCGTCATAAATAAATTGCAATTGGGGAGTCAAACGCAATCCAGCTTTTGCACCGACCAAAGAGCGCAGTCGACCGTGAGCCTGCTGCAAAGCTTGTGCTGCACGCTGACGCTCACCCTGCTCTTTACCTTCGTGACCAAGTTGCGTCCAGTAAACCTTTGCAATTTGCAAATCGTTCGTAACGCGCACTTCCGTAATAGTCACACTCGCCAAACGCTTATCATGCAAATGCGATTCCATATTAGAAGCGATTACGCGCTGAATTAATGCTGCAATACGTGCAGCTCTAGGATTCGTTCCTGCCATAATTACTTGCGCTCAATCTGCTTCATTTCAAAGGTTTCGATTATATCGCCAAGCTCAATGTCATTGAAGCTGCCGAGATTAATACCAGCTTCGTAACCTTCGCTAACGGATTGCACGTCATCCTTAAACCTACGCAAGCTGGAAATCTCCAGGTCGTTGACTGTAGCAACGCCGTCGCGCAAAATACGGCACTTCGTACCGCGCTTGACTTCGCCATCTTGAACCATAACACCAGCAATATTGCCGAACTTGGAAGAACGGAAGATTTCGCGAATCTCAGAGTGAGAAGTGACAACCTCTTCAAATTCTGGCTTAAGCATACCCTTCAAAGCAGCTTCGATATCTTCGATTGCCTTGTAAATAACCGAGTAGTACTTAACCTCCACACCTTCGCGTTCAGCCAAATCAGCAACCTGACGGTTTGGACGCACGTTGAAGCCAATAATCACAGCCTTATCGACAGTTGCCAAGTTCACATCATTCTGAGTAATTGCACCAACACCGCGGTGAATAACCTGGATGCCAACTTCCTCAGAGACCTCAATCTTCATCAAGGAATCTTCCAAAGCTTCAACAGAACCAGAAGAATCGCCCTTAATAACGATGTTCAGCATGTCAACTTCAGACTTAGCGAACTGTTCCTTAAGGCTTTCAAGAGACACAACCTTGCGGCGCTTAGCAAGCTGAGCTGCACGCTCTGTAGCTGCACGCTTTTCAGCAATTTGACGAGCAGAACGGTCGTCCGAAGTAACCAAGAACAAGTCGCCAGCGGTTGGAACAGAAGTCAAACCAAGCACCTGAACAGGAGTGGAAGGAGCCGCATCCTGCAAATGCTTGCCGTTCTCGTCAAGCATAGCGCGCACACGACCATAAGAAGTGCCAGCAACGATAGAATCACCAACGTGAAGAGTACCTTGCTGCACAAGAACAGTAGCAACAGCACCACGACCCTTATCGAGTCGAGCTTCGATAGTTGCACCGCGAGCATCCATATTTGGATTTGCCTTAGGATCAAGCTCAGCGTCAGCAGTCAACAACACAGCTTCAAGAAGCTTATTGACGTTAGTGCCCTGCTTTGCAGAAATATCCACAAACATGGTGTCGCCGCCGTATTCTTCAGCAACTAAACCGTATTCTGTAAGCTGACCGCGAACCTTTTCAGGATTAGCACCTTCAACATCAATCTTGTTCACAGCCACAACAATTGGCACATGAGCAGCTTGAGCGTGGTTAATAGCTTCAACAGTCTGAGGCATTACGCCGTCGTCTGCTGCAACAACAAGAATTGCAACGTCTGTAAGCTCAGCACCGCGAGCACGCATAGCAGTAAACGCTTCGTGACCTGGAGTATCGAGGAACGTAATCTTACGAGGTTTTCCTTCAAGATTTACAGTTACTTGATAAGCACCGATACGCTGAGTAATGCCACCTGCTTCGCGATCGATAACATTCGACTTACGGATGGTATCAAGCAAGCGAGTTTTACCGTGATCGACGTGACCCATAACAGTAACAACAGGCGGACGAGATTGCAAATCGTCATCTTCTTGCAGCTCTTCTTCGTCCAAATCGATGTCAAACTGCTGCAAAAGCTCTTTATCTTCTTCTTCAGCAGAAACAATGATGATATTCCAACCGATTTCTTCACCCAAAATTTGGAATGTCGACTCATCCAAAGATTGTGTAGCTGTTGCCATCTCACCCAAGTGGAAGAGAACAGTTACCAAAGCTGCTGGATTTACATCGATCTTTTCTGCCAAATCAGAAAGAGTTGCGCCTTGACGCAAGCGAATCGTAGCGCCGTTACCAGAAGGAATACGCACGCCGCCAATCACTGGTGCTTTAAGCTCTTCGTATTCACGACGTTTCGCTAAACGATTCTTACGAGCCTTAGAAGATTTACCACCTTGACGACCGAATGCGCCTGCAGCTCCTGCACGACCGCGACCGCCGCCACGCGATGGACCACCATTAGGTGCGCCTGCTGCAGCAGCCTGGAAGCTAGCTCCTTGAGATGCAAAACGAGATTCTGCAGATGGGCGAGAAGATGCACCAGAGCCAGCACCTGCGCCACCTTGACCACGACGCTGACCCGACCACTGCGATGAGCGTGCGCCGCCTTGACCAGAGCGGCCACCACGCGAGCGGCCACCGCGTTCTGCACGTTCACCACGCGAACCTTGAGGTCCAGAGCCAGCTTGACCTGGACGACCACCGCGGCCATTTTCAGCACCAGGACGAGACATCGGATGAGGACGTGGAATATCTCCAGGTGTAGGAGCACGCATACCTTGCTTACGGCTAAACGGATTATTACCAGGACGTGGAGCAGATGCGCCTGCACCTTGTGCATTCTGGTGCGGACGAGGGCGAGGAGGCATCTGTGAACGATCTGAGTGAGATTGACCTTGAGCTTGCTGTCGCGATTCGCCGCGATTATCACGATTATCATTGCGACGATCATTTTTTCTATTTTCGCCGGCAGCAGCATTAGAACGCGAAGGATTGTTTGAACGAGTATGATTTGCACCCGGCTTTGGAACAAAATGAGAAGCTGTGTTGTGCACAGGCTGGTTAGCAGAAGAGCCAGCTACAGAATCACTGTGTGACGAATCTTTAGCTTGAGGTTTAGCCTGCGGCTTAGCTTGAGGCTTAGCTTTTGGCGCAGCAGGCTTACTTGCACTAGATGCCTTTTCGGACTTATTTCCGTCAGATGCTAACGCTGTTTGCAAACGACGAACTACTGGAGCCTCAACTGTTGAAGAAGCAGACTTAACAAATTCGCCCATGCTCTTCAAACGCTCCAACACGGTTTTACTGTCTACACCAAATTCTTTGGCCAGTTCATACACGCGCTTTTTAACCACTCAGTGTTCTCCTCTGTCTGTGGCAGCGCTAGTACACGCGACCACTTTACATTATTGCGAGCTTATTATTTATTATCGTGCGATATATCATCGTGCGACCATGATCTTATACCTCGTCTCCCGCCGGACGATGGCGATTGCCTTTCGCCCAGATTCCAGCTTTTAGCATACTCGAAACGTTGGATTGACTCGAGTGTCGCTAAATGCCACGCGAGAGACTACTTTATTTGCACACCACTAACAAAATAAACAATCAAGAAGTGCTAAACATTGCGGAAATATCAATCTAAAAATATTTAGCACTTCTCAATTAACAATCTATTCAGCAGCAGATGCGTTATTATTCAAATCAGCTGAAGCAGGCTGAGCATTTTGTGCTTGAGCTGCAGCAACCTTCTTAGCATGCTCTTCCGCAGACTCAATACCAATCTTCCAACCAGTCAACTTTGCAGCCAAACGAGCGTTCTGACCTTCTTTACCAATAGCAAGAGAAAGCTGAGCATCATGAATAAAAGCAACTGCAGTTTGATTCTTTTCACTCACTACTTGCACTTGTGTAGCAGTAGCAGGCGAAAGAGCAGCAGCAACAAACTTTGCTGGATCAGACGACCAATCGACAATATCAATTTTCTCTTGACCCAAGTTTTCCATTACAGCACGCACGCGTGAACCGCCAGGACCAATTAAAGCACCCTTTGGATTCACACCTTCAGTATTAGCTCTAACAGCAATCTTTGTGCGAGCTCCGGCTTCACGTGCAATCGACATAATAGAAACTGCTCCAGAAACAAGTTCCGGCACTTCTCGCTCAAAAAGACGACGAACTAATTCAGGATGTGAACGTGAAACAACAATTTCTGGACCACGCAGACCACGCGCAACATTTACGACATATACGCGAATACGCTCACCATGGCGGTAACGTTCACCTGGAACCTGCTCGCGACGCGGCAAAATAGCTTCAACATCTCCAACAGCAACGTGGATGTTAGTGTTATCTTTTGCGTCTTGTTGAATGATGCCGTTGATAAGTTTGCCTTTTTGACCAGAAAACGCACCAAATACGCGATCATCTTCAGCTTTACGGAAAATTTGACTAATAACTTGACGAGCCGTCGCAGCAGCTAAACGACCAAAATCACGCGGAGTATCGTCATACTCCTCTCCCAGCGTTGGAGCTGGATACGGGTTATCTTCAGTAGGTTTACCAGGAATTTCATCCCTAGCCCACACAGTGAACGAACCTGCACGTTCGTCCAATTCAACTCGCACATGCTTTGCAGGATGAGCGGTTTTCATATACGCAAGACGCAAGGCCTCGGCGAGCGCCTCGTCCAGCTCCTCGGCATTAATCCCCTGCTGTGCCGCAAGCTGATGCATTCCCGCCAAATCCAATTCCATCGCGCACGTCCTCTCGTTATAACGCATTAATTTATGATTATCAATTGTAACTATTAGAGCACACTTATCTTTTTCTTCTAATAACAGCTAGCTTTAATTGTTACAGACTTAGAACAAATACCAAATTAATAAATCGATATTGGTCACAGTCAGTGGCTATTTTAGTAGATTATGCAGACACTTTATGTTTTGTTAAATGATATATACAAACAAGTAAAACGCAGTATTGCCAGAGCACTCGTGCTTCTTATATGCGTTTTAATATCTCCACTGCTAACAGCTTGCGGAACATTGCAAAACATTCATGTCGAGCATACAGTTCACACAGCAGCTCCAGAAAATGCATGTGCTAAAGCATACAGGCTTGCGCAAAAAAGGCAGCGCGAAATCAAAAAGAACCAGAATAACACATCCCTTAAGGATTTTGAAACTGCAGCGAAATATTGGAAAACTGTCGCTCAGCAATGCCCAGGAAGATTAAGCGAAAGTATTGTATACAGCACGCAAGCTCAATGGGAAATGCTTTCAAAGAAAAATAGTGACGAAAATTCAAATAATGTAAGCAATAAAAGCGGAAACGAAAGCTCAGAAAATACAAAAACTACAACAGCGCAACAAATGGAGCATGATTCATACGCGAATCTTATAGAAGTAATAAATCATTACAAAAACTTCAAATGGACACATCAGCCCTTGGCTCAAGCTGCAGAAGCTGAAGACAAACTTGCTTTTATTTTACAGACACTAGCAGCGCGAAAAGAGCAAAATATTGCATTGGAATACAGCGATATGGCGTCGACAAATGCTCAAACTCTTATGCGAGCTGCAGGAGAAGGAACAGACTTGCGCAAAAAAGTTTACGATATTCCTCAAGAGACGTTAGAAAGCGGAAAAACACATGATTCAGTAAGCGGAAAAGATCTGCCGATTACCGCTATAGCTTACATGGATTGCGCTAGAGAAGAACTAGCTGCTTTTAATCAAATAATAACGATTACGTCAAAAAATAATAATGCATCCGAGAATAACGTTACTGCAAAAAGCGATGATAACGATTCTGTAATGCGCGCCCAACAAACTCTTAAAAATGCAATTGTGCAATTAATCACATCTAGACTGTTAAGAGCTTATGAACTTGGGTATCCTACTGATACAAAGCTTATTTTGAAGTAAAACTTAACCTTGGGGCTTTTAGCCTATAGGGCATTCCCTTTTACACACAAAATAGGACTTAACCACAAACGCGAGATAAGTTGCGCACGTTTGGAGCAATTTCCAAAACAAAACGCTCCAAACACGAGGAGACTCTCTCACAGATGGAGGGTCACACAACCTCAAACACTCCAAACGCGAGAGAAAGTTCGCGCGGATTAGGGTTATAGGCCAAAAAGTGTGTAAGAAATCATGTCTTAGACCTTGCAATACAAGGGTTTTGCGGTAATCGAATCTGTTTTCTGCACATTCGCCACCTGGACAAAAAGTGTGTAAAAAATAAGCTCATAACCCTTATAGCAGTAAGGCTCGCAGTATATCGAATGTAGGTTATTTCTTATGTTAAGCGGCGTTCGAAGCATGTATTAGCTGAGTATTTAACAATAAATCGTCAAAGGCTGTTACTAACGCAGATTACGTACTGCGCGAGTAACATATGACCGTTACTTTCTTAAGATACTTGACTGAGTTTTTAACAGTGCTGAGGCTAGTTTATGCCACAGAATACTCATCAGCTTAGCTTTACACACTTTTTGGCCTATAACCCTAAAAAGCTTCAAGCGCGAAATACGGCAACACAAACCTAACACACTACGTTAAACACACTAGCCCACACTTTCTGCGTCTTTATTGACGCAGAAAGACCTCGCTTGCGTTGGAAGCACACTGTGCTTCCAACCTGAGCAAGCTCGGCAGAATAAAAAAGCTTCAAGCGCGAAATACGCTTGAAGCTTATTATTCTGCGGATGAAGCGAGATTCGAACTCGCGGAGGATTTTACCCTCACACGCTTTCGAGGCGTGCTCCTTAGACCGCTCGGACATTCATCCACTTACGATTCGCGCAACAAAATCGCGCGCAAACGCAACTTTTCAATTGTAAACCATGGCGCGAATATAAATTTATGGCGAGTTGAAACGCTATAACTCAGCAGAATCACGGCGAGCGCGAATCTTTTCTGCACGCTCTGCAAGCTCATTATCTGGCGGATACGCCACATATTCTAAAGTCAAACCTTGCGGCGCAATAGGACCAGTAGAACCTTCTCGAAGCGGCGTATTAATCTTCTCAACAAACCAATCAAGCGTGCGCTTACCACACCCAATCTGCACACAAGCTTGCACAAGAGAGCGCACCATATTGTGAGCGAAAGCATCAGCAACAATAGTAAACTCAAGCAAACCCTGCTCAACAGGCGGCACGCATCCAGTTTTAAGCTTAACGCGCACGTCATTAGCACGCGTTCCCACGCGTTCCCAACAGGCACTTTTTACATCGCGAATAGTAGTGCCTCCAGGATTAGGGCGCGCAAAAGATCCAAAATCGTGAAGGCCAATCATAAGCCTCGCAGCCTGGTTCATTGCATCAACATCCAAAACATCATCAAGTTTCAAAACAAAACCGCGCATACGAGGGTCATAATCACAATAATCAGAAGCGTCGCAAATACGATACACATACGTGCGCTCTAACCCAGAAAAGCGTGCATCAAAACCAATGGGCGCAACGCTAACCTTATGCAACGAAATATCTTGTGGCAAAACATGCTTAAGCCTGTACTCGAGCGCGCAAACACCGTCCAATCCGGTATGACCTACGCATCGCAATAAAGTTTCTTCACAAACATCAAGATGACAAACCTGATGCGATGCATGCACGCCCGTATCCGTACGTCCAGCCACAGTAAGGCGCAACGGCTCAGCAGAATCCCCTTCTGGAACGCGCAATACTGTATGCAAAGCCCCCTCAATTTCACCCTGCACGGTGCGCAAAGTAGGCTGCTTAGCCCAACCGTAAAATCCGCCGCCATCATACGCTAAATCTAAGCGAAGTCGCATTTAAAAAACCTTCCATTCGTCATAACTAAATAATTCCGCAATTAAATTCCGTTTACAGTTGCTTCCGCTTAGTATTACTTTCCATCTACAGTTACTCATAAAGCTTGCTTCACCACAGTTACTTCACGCCTACGCCAGCAACAGCAGCAATAATTCCGCGTATAAGCTCATAAGACTTCGCATCCAAGTGCGTTGCCATTCCAAGTAATTTTGGCACAAGCTCAGACCAATGAGAACCCAATAAATCAAAAGTAGGATAACCTAAACTCGACAAAACGTTATACACACTATCAATCCTGCGTTTTCGTTCCTCAACAGGCAAATCAAACATCCAAGAATTCATAGCTTTTGCGATTGCAGCAGCGCGAGCAGTAACTTCATCTCGATAGTCAAAATCACCATCCTCAACATGCCAATACATGCCAAAATGTTGCATTAAACCAACAGAATCAGCCCTAGCTACTTTATATGGCAATCCATTATCCATAAGAAGCCCAATAATCGAAGATTGCGGCACAACTTTCTCTATTCGACTTGCCACGCACGAAAAAACGCTAGTATCTACTACATCATTTGCAAAACCCGGCCCATCCATTGAATAAATTTTAGATACAAGATTGCCAAGTTTTTCATTTTCCGCATCCAATCGCATAGTAGCATAGGACGCCATATTCCCACCTTTTGAATGACCTGTGACAATAATATTCGGGCTGTTATTGCGCTTGTTATTATTATCGCGCTTATTATTGTTATCGCAATTGTCACGCTTCGAATTAGTTGATTTTGCGAAAAACGAGGAAATTTTTTGTAATAAACTAGCTTTTTTTGCAATATATTTACTATATCTTTGTGTTACAGAAATTAAATATTCTGCTGCTGACTCCTGAGCTGGAATTGGGCAGCGAAAGGCCATATTAAAATCTTCTTTCCACCCAACAAGCGTATTATCAGTTCCTCTAAAAGCAACAACAATAGTATTCGGATTATCAATTCCTTCACAAGAACTAAGGTCAAAAGTAACACCAGCAAACTGCTGTTCACAAGATTCATGAGCATTCGATTTATCAAATCGTTCAAGAATTTCCCCTACTTTAATACCTCTGTAGCGCGGATTAGCTGCAACTGCAAAAAGTAACTCTTGACGAAACTTATCAACCTTAGCTACTCCAGAAGAAAACATCGACGAAAAATCTTCAAAACGTAGCAGATCGTAAATAGGCGTAGTCGAAATAACTTTTGACTCACTGTTATATAGCGGAATAGATTTTGGCATATTTATGTATGAAAGCTCACACAAAATCAAAGCATCAACAGAATTAAAACTTCTTTGAGCAAAAGTACGAAAATCGCTTCTTACTTGATCCAAAATATTCGGCATAACTTAATAATAATACAAACAAAAAACGAGCCGAGGAAATCCTCGACTCGTTTTAGCAATTCTTCAAGAAGCGATTAAACGCTTGCTTTAAGATTCACTTTACCGATGCGTAAAGCTGGAATGCAAACTACTCGGCAGCTTCTTCTTTAGCTGCAACCTTGGTAGCTGCTTCAGCTTCCTTCACAACAGCCTTCTTTGGGCTTACTGGCTCAGTTACGAGCTCAATAATTGCCTGAGGAGCGGTATCACCACGACGTGGAGCAATCTTCACGATACGTGTGTAACCACCTTCACGCTGCTTCATCTGCTCAGCAATCTGAGTGAAAAGCACGTGAACCACGGACTTGTTGCGAATTACACGCAACACACGACGACGCGAATGCAAATCGCCACGCTTAGCGAACGAAATCAAACGCTCAGCAAGCGGACGAAGACGCTTTGCCTTTGGCAACGTCGTTACGATACGACCGTGCTGGAAGAGGCTGGTCGCCATATTGGCCAGCATCAGGCGCTCATGAGCCGGGCTAGAAGCCAGACGAGGGCCTTGTTTCGGTGTAGGCATTATTACTCCTTATTGTCGCATCGTTCAGGTGGGCATCAACCCGAACATCCGAACGTTACGACGATTGCAGGCGGAACTTACTCGTCTTCAGGCGAGAAGAAAGTGCCACCTTCGAGATTATTGGCGTCGAAGCCAATCGGTGAAGCCTTCAAAGACAGACCCATTGCCTGCAACTTCTCTTTAACTTCATCGATGGATTTCATGCCGAAATTACGAATATCGAGCAAATCCTGCTCAGTGTGAACTACCAGTTCGCCGACTGTATGAATACCCTCACGTTTCAAGCAATTATAGCTACGCTGAGTAAAATTCATATCTTCAATCGGTATAGCCAACTGAGAATCAGCTTCATCATGAGTTGGCGCTGGACCAACTTCAACACCTTCAGCATCAACGTTAAGCTCACGGCAAAGACCGAAAAGCTCAACTAAAGTCGAGCCTGCAGATGCAACTGCATCACGCGGTGTAATAGCTGGCTTGGTTTCCACATCCAGGATGAGCTTATCGAAGTCCGTGCGCTGTTCCACGCGGGTAGCTTCGACCTTATAGCTCACCTTCAAAACTGGTGAGTAGATCGAATCCACAGGAATGCGGCCGATTTCGCTGTTCTCCTGCTTGTTCATCTGAGCTGGCACGTAGCCGCGACCGCGTTCAACAGTAAACTCAATTTCAAGTTCACCATCTTCTGCGAGTGTAGCAATATGCAAGTCAGGATTAGCAATAGTAACACCGGCTGGAGGAGTAATATCTCCAGCAGTGGCCTCACCTTTACCATTCTTGCGCAAATACATCACTACAGGCTCGTCGTACTCACTCGTGAGCACGATGCCCTTGATGTTCAGCAGAATTTCAGTGACATCTTCTTCAACACCTGGCAGAGTCGTAAACTCATGCAAAGCTCCAGAGATGCGAACCGAAGTAACGGCAGCACCTGGAATAGAGCTTAACAAGGTACGACGCAGCGAATTGCCGAGAGTGTAGCCAAAACCTGGTTCCAGCGGCTCAATAGTAAAGCGAGAACGCTGGGGATTCAGTGATTCCTCGGTAAGTGTCGGACGCTGTGCGATAAGCACTTTGGTATCCTTTCAGCTTCTGGTCGGTGGTGCACTCGCCGCCCATAAGCGGGTTGGATGGATGGATTCGTAAGAGTGCTCAGACGCGGCGACGCTTTGGTGGGCGTACGCCGTTATGCGCTTGTGGGGTAACGTCGGTAATAGAACCAACTTCGAGACCCGCGGACTGGAGGGAACGGATAGCGGTTTCACGACCGGAACCTGGACCCTTAACAAACACGTCGACCTTCTTGAGGCCATGCTCCATTGCCTTGCGTGCAGCAGACTCAGCAGCCAAACCTGCAGCGTAAGGAGTCGACTTACGGGAACCCTTAAAGCCGACATCACCGCCGGAAGCCCAAGAAAGGACTGCACCGGATGGATCGGTAATGGAGATAATCGTGTTATTGAATGTTGATTTAATATGCGCCTGCCCAACCGGCACCGACTTGCGGTCCCGGCGACGCGGCTTGCGCGAGGCTTGCTTTGCAGCTGCCATTGACCCTCGTTTCCTAATGACGAATGAGTTGGTATGTCTAGACGATGGAAATATATCCGTGGCCTAGAGCCGACCACCGACTACTATCGGGTGGCCTTCTTCTTCCCGGCGACAGTACGCTTCGGACCCTTGCGAGTACGAGCATTAGTCTTAGTACGCTGACCACGCACAGGAAGACCCTTGCGATGACGCTGGCCTTGATAGCAGTTGATCTGAATCTTACGACGGATGTCAGCGTCAATCTCACGACGCAAATCGCCTTCAATCTTGTAATTGGCCTCAAGATAATCACGCAAGGTGATCAGCTGTTCATCCGTAAGATCCTTGACGCGAGTGTCCGGATTAACACCGGTCGCGGCAAGCGTTTCCTTAGCGCGAGTACGACCAACACCAAAAATGTAGGTGAGGGCAATCTCAATGCGCTTCTCATTGGGAATATCTACTCCGGCAAGACGTGCCATTGTAATTCCTTTACTGTTACGCAGGTCGTGCACCAAGTCTTCCGCATTAATAGAAATTAAATGCGGCCTGGGCCTGCGCACCCAGGGTTCAGCTTCTGCTGTGACTTAGCGCCTTATTCTTTGTATTCCGCGATGGAAATCTGCTCAGCCCTGACGCTGCTTATGACGTGGGTTAATGCAGATCACCATGACGCGGCCGTGACGGCGGATCACGCGGCAGTTTTCGCAGATCCTCTTCACGCTAGGGCTGACCTTCATGGTTTTCCTTTGCTTGTACCTTACTTATAACGGTACGTAATACGCCCACGATTCAGATCGTAAGGGCTCATCTCTAGCACTACACGATCCTGAGGAAGAATGCGAATATAATTTTTACGCATCTTACCAGAGATCGTAGCTAAAACAATGTGCTCATTCTCAAGCTGAACGCGAAACATCGCATTTGGTAGTGCTTCTACTACCGTGCCTTCGACTTCAATCACACCGTCTTTTGCCATGAGCCTCGTTCCGTTCCTTGGGCATACTACTTTGCGCATCCGAAGACACGCCAATCTTTTATAATACAGTAAATGCGTCCCATTCAACACTCGGCGTGTCGAACAGAACGCATTTTACTTTTTAAATTTAAAAACGCACTACTTAATTAAGTGATTCAACAATGCGATTATTGATTTCCTTAATATCTCCAACGCCATCTACTTCAACCAACTGACCGCGGCTATCATAGATATCAAGCAATGGAGCTGTTTCCTTCTCATACGTTTCTAAACGCTTAGCAATTACTTCTGGAGTATCGTCAGAACGACCTTGCTCCACTGCACGCTTTTGCATGCGTTCGAGCAAAACATCGCGCTCAGCCTCGAGAGCCACAACGTGATCGAGAGGAGTGCCAAGCTCTTCCAACATACGATCCAAAGCTTGAACCTGAGAAGCGTTGCGAGGATAACCGTCGAGAATCCAGCCGCTCTTTGCATCGTCCTGAGCAAGACGATCCTTAACAATGCTGTTAGTCAGCTCATCTGGAACCAACTCGCCCTTGTCAAGATATCCCTGAACCTGTTTTCCAAGCTCAGTATGATTCTTAAGGTTATAGCGGAAAATATCACCAGTAGAAATCGCTGGAATGCCATAATGCTCACTTAACAAAGCGGCCTGAGTGCCTTTTCCAACGCCCTGTGGACCCATAATTAGTAATCGCATATTCATCTCCTTAGCTCGCTAACTGTAGTTACTTAGATACTTGCTTTTGCTCATCATGCTTGAACAAGAAACCAGCATACTGGAATTGTTCAGTCTGAGCCTTTGCTTGACGCAACGTATCCAAACCAACGCCAGCAATAATCAAAATTGTTGTACCACCAAATGGCAATTTTGTATTCAAATGCAAAGCCATAATCAAAACGGTAGGAATCAATGCAACAAAGAGCAAATAAATAGCACCGACAGTATTCAACCTATTCATAACATAGCTAAGATAATGACTTGTAGCACTACCAGCGCGAATGCCTGGTATGAAGCCACCATACTCTTTCATGTTATCTGCAGTCTCATCAGGATTAAAAGTAATCTCTGTGTAGAAGAAGCAGAAGAACACAATCATTACTGTGTAAAACGCAATATACCAAGCAGAAGTGGAATTAGCCAAATTAGCTTCAATCCAATTCACCCAAGCCTTGCTCTTATCTCCAAACTGAGCAATAAGAGTAGGAACAGCAAGAATTGACGAAGCAAAGATTGGTGGAATAACACCACTCATATTTACCTTTAATGGCAAATAAGTCGAAGAGCCGCCATACATTTTTCGGCCAATCATGCGACGCGTATACTGCACAGGAATACGACGCTGAGCAAGCTCAACAAAGTCAACAAATATGAGGATAACAATCAAAACGCCACCAACAATAGCGAACTTATTCCAATCGCCATTAGAACCGTTGGTTCCCCAACCAATCTCCCAAAGCTTTGGCAAGAAGCCAGAGCAAATAGACATAAAGATTAAGACAGACATGCCTTGACCGATACCCTTATCGGTAATGAGTTCTGCCATCCACATAATAAGACCAGTGCCGCCAGTCATGATCAAAACCATGACAATAAGGCTCCACATGCTTCCGTCTGGAATAATATTATTTCCGCACTGATAATTAAACAAAGCACCCGTACGTGCTGTTACCAAAATCGTAGTAGATTGCAAAATTGCCAATCCAATAGTTAGGTAACGCGTGTACTGCGTAAGCTTTGTTTCTCCAGACTGACCTTCCTTATGAAGAGCTTCGAAGCGAGGAATAACCACGCGCAAAAGCTGAATCACAATGGAAGCAGTGATGTAAGGCATAACACCCAAAGCAAAAATAGAAAGCTGCAACAGCGAGCCACCTGAGAACAAGTTAACTAACCCAATAAAGTTCTCGCTCGATGAAGCTAATTTAACAGTGCAAGCGTGCACAACTTTATAGTCCACACCCGGAATCGGAATAAATGAACCAATACGATAAATAATTATCATAGCGAAGACGAAGAGGATCTTGTTCCTCAACTCCTTCGTCCTGAAGGCCTGGATTAACGTTTTCACCTGGGTCTTCCTCCCTTTTTTCGCGCACTCCTAGGCGCAACAGTGCAAAAAACAAACTCTGAGACGATAGTTTAACCCACGGTACCTACTGAAATAGGTTATTGGTGAGTTTTGGTGATAAAAATAGTCCCTCTAGACAATGCTAGAGGGACTATCACAGATTTATAACTGCATCAAGCTTTAAGTAGCCTTTAACTACTCTTCGCTGATGGAGCCGCCGGCAGCCTCAACCTTTGCCTTAGCAGAAGCAGAAGCCTTCATACCCTTAAGAGTCAAGGCAACAGTCAATTCACCATCACCAAGAACTTTTACAGGATAGCCATCACGTACAGCGCCCTTAGTAATAAGGTCAGCTACAGTAACCTCGCCACCCTTTGGGAAAAGTTCAGCAAGATCTGCAACGTTGACGACTTGGAATTCCTTCTTGAAAGGACTCTTGAAGCCACGCAACTTAGGCAAGCGCATGTACAGTGGGAGCTGACCACCTTCGAAGCCAGGACGAACCTGATAACGCTTCTTTGTGCCCTTATCACCACGACCTGAGGTCTTACCCTTAGAGCCTTCACCACGACCTACACGGATGCGATCCTTCTTAGCTCCTGGAGCTGGGCGCAACGTGTGCATATGCAGCATTGGTTCTTCGTTAGCCATAATCAGTCGACCTCCTCGACGCTCACCAAGTGGCGAACGGCCATAACCAAGCCACGATTGACGGGGGTGTCCTCGCGAACTACGCTGTGACCAATCTTATGAAGGCCGAGCGTATGAACATTCGCGCGCTGGCGCTCAGTTGTATGAACTAAACCATGCACCAGAGTGATCTTCAAATTTGACATCACTCACCATCCTTTGCTTCAGATGCCTTGGCGGCCTGAGCTTCTTCGCGAGCCTTGCGAGCTTCGGCAATGCCGGCAGCACGCTCACGGAGCAAAGCATCAGGAGCGACTTCCTCAAGAGAAAGACCACGACGAGCAGAAATCTCTTCTGGCTCTTCGAGCTTCTTCAAAGCGTCCACAGTAGCACGCACTACGTTTACAGCAGTTGCAGAGCCCATGGACTTGGTGAGGATGTCCGTAATGCCGGCGCATTCCATAACAGCGCGTACAGCACCACCAGCAATTACACCAGTACCTGGAGCAGCTGGACGGAGCAACACAGTACCAGCAGCATCGTGACCGAGCACTGGATGAGTGACGGTGCCACGAATGCGTGGAACAGTGAACATATGCTTCTTAGCGTCAAGCTGACCCTTAGCAATAGCAGCTGGAACTTCGCGAGACTTGCCGTAACCAACACCAACAGTGCCCTTACCGTCGCCAACAACAACAAGTGCTGCAAAGCTAAAGGTACGACCACCCTTGTGGGTCTTGGAAACACGGTTAATAGTAACTACGCGATCCAGAAGCTCTTCGCCACGGTTTTCTTCACGACGATTACGACGTTCGCCGCGTTTACCCTCGCCCTTGTTACGGCGAGAACGACGATCATCGTTACGCTCCTCAGCGGATGCCTGAGTGTTCTGAGTTTCTTCAGCCACTTGGGTTTCCTTTTCGTTGTCGCTCACAGTGCCAGACCTCCCTGACGGGCGCCTTCAGCCACTGCTGCGACGCGACCATGATATTTGTTACCGCCACGGTCGAAGACTACAGCGGTGATACCCGCTTCCTTCGCCTTAGCCGCTACTAATTCGCCAACCTTGGTTGCAGCTTCAGTCTTCGTGCCAGTGAAACCAGCGAAGTCAGCAGTCAAAGTGGAAGCACTTACCAAAGTAATTCCCTTGGTATCATCCACAATCTGAGCAACCATATGACGGTTAGAACGGGAAACAACTAAACGAGGACGTTCAGATGTGCCGGCAATGTGCTTACGAAGACGGGCGTGACGACGCAAACGTGCGACTTTGGTACCCTTACCGAAAATCTTAACGCTCATATCACTTACCAGCCTTTCCAGCCTTGCGCAGGATACGTTCATCGGTGTACTTAATACCCTTACCCTTGTAAGGTTCTGGAGCACGAAGCTTACGAATGTTAGCAGCAACCTGACCAACAGTCTGCTTATCGGTGCCCTTTACGATTACCTGGTTAGGATTTGGCAACTCGAACTCAATACCTGCCGGTGGTTGAACGGTAATAGTGTGAGAATAACCGAGCGAGAACTCAATGCCCTTGCCCTTCATCACTGCACGATAACCGGTACCGACAATATCCAAAGTCTTGGTGTAGCCTTCATGTACACCCTTCACCATAGAAGCAACAATTGCGCGAGCCAAACCATGCTTTGCACGAGTTGGACGCAAATCGTCAACTGGAGTCAGAACAATCTGATTGTCAGCGACTGCTGCGGTGATTCCCTCTGGAATTTCATAAGAATCAGAACCCTTAGCGCCTTTGACGCTGAAGGACTGACCTTCAATCTTTACTTCCACGCCTGCAGGAATGTCGACGGGGAGCTTACCAATATGCGATGCCATCTTCAGCTCTCCTTTCTCACCATACGTAGGCGACGATTTCGCCGCCAATGCCTCGATCGAGGCATTCCTTCTGAGTCAACAATCCCGAGCTGGTCGAGATAATAGCAATACCGAGGCCACCAAGAGGCATTGGCAAAGCATCAGACTTTGCGTAACGACGCAAGCCTGGCTTAGAAATGCGCTTGATGCCTTGGATAGAACGCTGGCCATTGGAGCCATACTTCAACGTAATTTCCAACGTCTGTCCAACCTTAGCTTCCTTAGCAGCGAAGTCCTTAATATAGCCTTCGTGCTTCAGAATCTCGGCGATATTCGCCTTGAATTTGGAGTACGGCATTTCCACGGTATCGTGCTTTGCCGCGCTCGCATTACGCAGACGTGTCAACATGTCTGCGATTGGATCTGTCATTGTCATGTGGGCTAACGCCCTTTCTCGCCGTGGTTTCCACCGCCTCTATATGAGAACTTTGTCTTCAAGCAGTGGACCTTCAGCGTCGATATTTACCAACTGGACTTCGTAACACCCGGCAACTCACCGCGATGAGCCTTCTCACGAAGGCAGATGCGGCACAGACCGAACTTGCGATACACGGAGTGAGGACGACCACAAACCTGGCAACGCGTATAAGCGCGTACCTTGAACTTCGGCTTGGCGGCCGCCTTGTTTTTCAGAGCGGTTTTTGCCATTTCAGTTCTCCTTGAATGGGAAACCGAGGTGCTTAAGCAAAGACTTGGCCTCCACATCGTCCTTGGTGGTAGTCACCACGGTGATGTCCATACCACGCTGATGATCAATCGAGTCAGGATCAATCTCATGGAACATAGACTGTTCCGTAAGACCAAAGTTGTAATTACCCTGACCGTCAAACTGGTTGCCATTGATACCACGGAAATCGCGGATACGAGGCAAAGCCAGAGTGAGCAAACGATCCAAGAATTCCCACATACGATCGCCACGAAGAGTTACGTAAGCACCGATAGCCTGACCTTCGCGCAAATGGAACTGAGCGACAGACTTCTTTGCCTTAGTTACCTTTGGCTTCTGGCCGGCAATCAAAGTGAGATCCTTAATCGCACCTTCAATGAGCTTAGAATCACGAGCTGCAGCGCCGACACCCATAGAGACGACAACCTTCTGCACGCGAGCCACCTGCATAGGATTAGTGTGGCCGAATTCTTTCTCCAAGGCTGGTACGATTTCATCCTTGTATTGTTGCTTTAAGCGCGGAGTTGCCGGCAACTCAACTGTAGTATCGGTCATGCCAGCTCCTTTCCGGACTTCTTGGCGACACGCACGCGCACGGTCTTAACCTTGCCGTCACGAGCCTCTTGCTTAACAATCACGCCAACGCGTGTAGGCTGCTTGGTCTCTGGATCAATAACCATCACATTAGAGCGATGGATTGGAGCCTCAACCGAAACAATGCCCGCCTGCTGACCCTGCTGGGTGGCGCGAACGTGCTTCTTAACGATCTGAACGCCTTCTACAATCAAACGGTCATCGGCTAGTACACGAACTACTTTGCCTTCCTTACCGCGATCCTTGCCGCGAATGACCTTCACCTGGTCGCCGGACTTAATCTTGGCTACCATATCAGATCACCTCCGGAGCAAGGGACACAATCTTCATGAAGCGCTGATCACGCAATTCACGACCGACTGGTCCGAAGATACGAGTGCCTTTTGGTTCACGACCGGAGCCGAGAATTACGGCGGCGTTCTCATCGAACTTAATATAGGAACCATCGACACGGCGATGCTCCTTGACAGTACGGACGACGACAGCCTTAACTACGTCGCCTTTCTTGACCGACCCGCCAGGGATCGCGTCCTTGACGGAGGCGACGATGATGTCGCCGATGCCGGCATAGCGTCGCTTCGATCCACCGAGCACGCGGATGGCAAGTAACTCCTTAGCACCCGTGTTGTCGGCGACATGAAGCCGCGTTTCCTGCTGAATCATTGATTCTCCTTAGCCGAGCTGGTTCTCCCCACTCACCTGTGTCTACACATTAGCAGACACAGGTGAAGCGCGGAGCCTTGCCGAACTTGTTTACTTGGCGCGCTCGATAATCGAGTCGAGACGCCAACGCTTGGTCTTGCTCAGTGGCCGAGTTTCCATAATACTCACGAGGTCGCCAATATGTGCCTCATTGTGTTCATCATGGGCTTTGACCTTGCGGGTGGAGCGAACGACTTTACCGTAAAGCGGGTGTGTCGAACGCTGCTCCAGCTCAACGGCGATTGTCTTGTCCATGGCCTCGGACACGACGTAGCCGCGACGAACCTTGCGGAAGTTGCGCTCTTGGTTCTCAGCCATGCTTACTTCTCCTTGACCTCAGTGGCGCCAGGCTCTTGGCTGATGCCGAGTTCACGCTCACGCAGGATAGTATACATCCTGGCAATGTCGTGCTTGACCGCCTTGAGGCGAGCGCTGTTTTCGAGTTGACCAGTTGCTGCCTGGAAGCGCAAGTTAAATAGCTCTTCCTTAGACTTCTTCAAGAAGCCTTCAATCTCAGCATTTGTCTTCTCGTTCAAATTCTTGATGGTGTAGTCTGCAGTTCCGACTGGCATCAGATGTCACCGCCTTCACGCGCAATAACACGGCATTTCATTGGGAGCTTATCGATAGCGCGGCGCAAAGCCTCGCGAGCGATGTCCTCAGAAACACCACCGATCTCGAACATTACGCGTCCTGGGTGGATGTTGGCAATCCAGAATTCTGGAGCACCCTTACCGGAACCCATTCGCGCACCAAGCGGGTGCTTGGTTAATGGACGATCTGGGAAGATCGTAATCCACACACGACCGCCACGCTTAATGTAGCGAGTCATTGCGATACGAGCTGCCTCGATCTGTCGGTTAGTGATGTAAGCCGGAGCCAGCGCCTGAATACCAAAATCGCCGAAAGCGATCTCGGTGCCACCCTTAGACATGCCGCTACGGGTAGGACGGTGCTGCTTACGATATTTAGTCCTCTTTGGGATAAGCATCTGCTCACTCCTTCGTTTCCGTTGCGGCAGGAGCTTCAGCAGCTGCAGCTTCAGCTGGCTTTTCAGCCTGTGCTTCAGCAGCCTTCTGCTGGTTAGCAGGACGTGCGCCACGACGTGGACGACGATCGCCACCACGACGACCTTCACGCTTACCCTGCTGAGCCTGCTGCTCTTCGAACTCACGCTCGGTCATATCACCCTTGTAGATCCAGACCTTTACGCCGATACGACCGTATGTGGTCTTAGCTTCAAAGAAGCCGTAATCAATCAAGGCACGAAGGGTCTGCAGTGGAACGCGACCCTCGCGATAGAACTCAGAGCGGCTCATTTCGGCACCACCAAGGCGACCGGAGAGCTTGATACGGATACCCTTGGCACCTGCACGCATTGCATCTTGCTGTGCCTTACGCATAGCACGACGGAATGTAACACGGTTTGTCAACTGCTCCGCAATTCCCTGAGCAACCAACTGAGCGTCAAGTGCAGCGTTCTTCACTTCGAAGATGTTGAGCTGTACTTGCTTGCCTGTGAGCTTCTCGAGCTTTGCGCGAACACGCTCAGCTTCAGCGCCACGACGACCGATGATAATACCCGGACGAGCAGTGTGAATATCTACACGAACGCGATCACGAGTGCGCTCGATAACGATACGAGATACGCCAGCACGCTCGAGGTCATGGCTCATTTCCTTGCGAATCTTGTCATCCTCAAGGACGAAGTCACGATAACGCTCGCCAGCTTTGTTGGAGTCAGAGAACCACTTAGAGCGATGATTCTCGGTGATGCCCAGGCGATAGCCGAAAGGATTGATCTTCTGACCCATCTTTAGCGGGCTCCTTCCTTAAGCGAGACGATAACAGTGATATGGCTTGTGCGCTTGTTAATGCGCGCAGCGCGACCCTGTGCACGAGCACGGAAACGCTTAAGCGTTACACCCTCGTCCACATAGGTTTCCTTGATGACCAAGTCCTGCTCACGGAATGGTTCACCGGCTTTTTCAGCCTTAACGCGAGCGTTAGCAATCGCGCTTTCAAGAACCTTGCGCACCGGCAATGATGCGTCCTGAGGAGCAAACTTCAAAATGGTAATAGCTTCGCTTGCACGCTTGCCTCGGATGAGGTCGACCATGCGGCGAGCCTTGCGCGGCGTCACGCGAACGTGACGAGCGATTGCTTTAGCTTCCATGTGTCCTAACTCTCCTTTAGCGGCGTGCCTTTTTGTCGTCCTTCACATGACCCTTAAAGGTCTTGGTCGGGGCGAACTCACCGAGCTTATGACCAACCATGGCTTCGGTAACGAATACCGGCACATGCTTGCGGCCATCATGTACGGCAAAGGTGTGTCCAATGAAATCAGGAGTGATCATCGAACGACGCGACCAAGTCTTAATGACATTGTGCGTACCCTTGTCGTTTTGCTCGTCGACTTTCTTCTGCAAGTGGGCGTCGACGAAAGGGCCCTTCTTGATGCTACGAGTCATCTATTCGACACTCCCTTACTTGCGGTTCTTACCATTCGGGCGACGACGAACAATCATCTTGTTCGAAGCCTTCTTTGGACGACGTGTACGAACCTCGCCCTTGCCCCATGGAGAAACTGGTGGCTTACCACCACGGGTGCGACCACCATGTGGATGGTCCACAGGGTTCATGGATTCGCCTCGGGTGATTGGTCTACGACCAAGCCAACGTGCGCGACCTGCCTTACCAAGCTCGATATTGGCGTGATCGGAATTACCTACTTCGCCAACAGTAGCGCGGCAACGAGCGTCCACGTTACGAATTTCGCCAGATGGCATACGCAACTGCGCATAAGCACCATCCTTAGCGACGAGCTGAACAGCAGCACCAGCGGAACGAGCAATCTTCGCACCACCAAGTGGACGAAGCTCAATTGCGTGAACCACGGTACCAGTTGGGATATTCTTCAGAGGCAGGTTGTTGCCTGGCTTAATATCAGCCTGAGCGCCGGTCTCAATAACATCACCCTGGGCAACGCCTTCAGGAGCGATAATGTAACGCTTCTCACCGTCTGCGTAATGCAACAAAGCGATGCGAGCGGAACGGTTAGGGTCATACTCAATATGAGCGACCTTTGCTGGCACGCCATCCTTGTCCCAACGCTTGAAGTCGATGAGACGATACTGACGCTTGTGACCACCGCCGCGATGGCGAGAAGTCATGCGGCCGTAAGAGTTACGACCACCAGTCTTGCTGAGTTTGCGTACCAGCGACTTTTCAGGCGTAGAACGCGTGATCTCGGCAAAATCCGAAACCGAAGCGTTGCGACGGCCTGCAGTCGTCGGCTTATAAACGCGGATAGCCATAATATAGTATTCCTTTACTTTTCTCGGCTAGCCTTCAGTTACCAAAGATGTCAATCGTTTGACCTTCAGCCACGGTGACAATAGCACGCTTCTGGTTCACACGACGGCCGAAACCGGTGCGAGAGCGCTTCAACTTGCCAGCGCGGTTCAAAGTGTTAACGTTTGTCACCTTGACCTTGAAGATTTCTTCGATAGCCTGCTTGATCTGAACCTTGTTAGCATCTGGAGCCACTACGAAAGTGTACTGACCACGATCAGAAGCTGCGTAACTTTTTTCAGAAACAACTGGCTTAAGAATTACGTCATGTGCTGGGTTATGGACTGCGACCATTTAAATCAGGCCTCCTTAACGACAGGCTCGGTCTTAGCAGCAACGAAGGCTTCGAAGCCTTCCTTGGAGAAGACGACGTACTGAGCTGTAACAACATCGTAAGTGTTGAGCTGATCAGCGAAGATCACGTGAACAGTTGGAATGTTGCGTACAGACATCCACTCATTGATGTTCTCACGAGAAAGAACAACAGTAGTGAATTGGTTATTGGTCACAGGAGTAAGTGCTGCAACAGCTGTCTTGGTGGATGGAACATCCTTAATACCAAAGTCAACTACAGCAATACGTCCAGCATTTGCACGATCCGAAAGAACGTAGCGAAGAGCAGCTGCCTTCATCTTCTTCGGGGTACGCTGATCGTACTTACGAGGAACTGGACCGTGAACAACGCCACCATGTACCCACTGAGGAGCACGAATGGAACCCTGGCGAGCACGACCGGTGCCCTTCTGCTTCCATGGCTTCTTACCGCCGCCGGAAACATTAGCACGATTCTTCACAGCATGGGTGCCCTGACGAGCAGCAGCAAGCTGAGCGATTACGACCTGATGAACCAGTGGACCGTGAGCTAAAACGTCTTCGTTGGAGATGCCGAAAATTTCAGCAGGAGCTTCAACGGTTCCGTTTGCATTGCCCTTAGTATCAGTGACGTTCAGAGTTACGTTTGCCATAATTATCAGGCTCCCTTCACTGCCGAACGGACGAGAACGATTGCGCCCTTAGGACCTGGAACAGCGCCCTTAATAGCGAGAATGCCGTTCTCGACATCCGAAGAAACGATGGTGAGGTTAAGCGCGGTGGAAGTCACATGACCCATGCGACCAGCCATACGCTTGCCCTTCAAAATGCGGCTTGGAGTTGCGCAAGCGCCCACAGAACCTGGGCGACGTTCGTTCTTGTGCGAGCCGTGAGTACGACGATAGGACTTGAAGCCCCAACGCTTGATAGTGCCAGCAAAACCCTTACCCTTGGTAGTGCCAGTGACATCTACTTCAGAACCCTCAGCGAACAATTCAGCAGTCAATTCCTGACCTGGCTGATAATCTGCCGCGTTCTCGGTGCGCACCTCAGCGAGGTGACGACGAGGAGTTACACCAGCCTTTGCAAAATGACCAGCCAATGGCTTAGTCACCTTGGTAGGATCAATCTGGCCGTAACCGAGCTGTACTGCGCAATAACCGTCAGACTCTACAGTCTTTACAGCGGTAACTACGTTAGTAGCAACTTCAACCAGAGTTACGGGGACGAAGAAGCCGTTTTCATCCCAAACCTGCGACATACCCAGCTTGCGGCCGAGCAATGCAGTGCGATTCTTATTCTGCGACATTACTTTCTCCCCCTTCCTACAGCTTGATCTCGATGTTTACATCCGCAGGCAGGTCAATGTGCATCAAAGAATCCACAGCCTTTGGCGTTGGATCTACGATGTCAATGAGACGCTTATGAGTGCGCATCTCGAAATGCTCGCGAGAATCCTTGTATTTATGAGGAGAACGGATAACAACAAACACGTTCTTCTCGGTCGGCAGAGGAACCGGACCCACCACTGTGGCGCCCGCGTTCGTCACCGTCTCGACGATTTTCTTCGCCGATTGGTCGATGACCTCATGGTCATAGGACTTAAGCCTGATGCGGATTTTCTGTCCCGCCATTGCCGTCCGCCCTTTCTAGCGATTCGTTTACTGTTTACCAACCTGAATTCAAGGGCACCGGCGAGAATAAACCCCTAGGGTAATTCCACATCAGTGCGCGGCATCAGAAACCTATTCATACAAAAAAAATTTCGATTCAAAGTTTTTGCTTCCGCGCTCGCTTTTTTTAATTACAATATGCGAGCCTTAAAACAGGCAACTAAGTAATTAAACCATCAACCTTCGATTATTAAAAACCGGGCGTGTCGGCTATTTTCCAACAAAAAATGGCAGAAACTACAATTAGTTGAGCTTCTGCCATTATTAACTAGATATGCAAATAAATTACGCCGCTTCACGCTCCAAACGCATGCGATGACCTTCTTCTTGAGAAACACCATAATATGCGGCAATAGCAATATCCTTCATATCCTCAATTTGCGGAATACGAGGATTTGCAGGCGCACACTGATCTTCGTAAGCACGCATGCCAATATTGTCAAGTATCGACCAGTAGTACGCTTCGTCTACGCCACAAGCCTTAAACGAAGCGTCCATGCCAAGCTTTTCATTTCGATACTCTTCAACAGCACGAGCAAGATTTTCAACGCCTTCTTCAGGAGTTTTACCAGGATCTACACCAAGATTCTTAGCGATCTCCTGATACCTCTCAAGAGCAATATAGCGGTTGTACTTTGGCCAGCTAGTTGGCTCTTGCGGAATTTGACCGTTATAGCGAATAACGTAAGGCAGCAAAATTGCGTTCGTATGACCGTGTACAACGTGGCACAAAGCACCAATAGTATGAGCCATAGCGTGGCACATTCCTAAGAATGCAGAACCAAACGCCATTCCAGCCATAGTAGCTGCATTATGCATTTTTTCTTTTGCTTCAATCTTGCGCTGAGAATCTTCACAATTCACAGAATCGTTGAGATTTTCCCAAATAAGTTTCGAAGCGTGCAAAGCCATAGCATCCGTAAAATCATTTGCGTAAACAGAAACATAAGCTTCCATAGCATGAGTTAAAGCATCAAAACCAGAATCGCACGCCAATCGACGCGGCTGAGTACGAGCCAAAACAGGATCGACTATTGCGACCGTTGGAGTCAAAGCGTAATCCGTAATAGGATACTTGTATCCAGTCTTGTGATCTGTAATAACAGCGTAAGGCGTAACTTCAGAACCAGTTCCGGAAGAAGTTGGTATGCAAATAAGCTTAGCTTTGCTACCAAGAGGCGGAATCTTAAATGCGCGCTTACGAATATCGAAGAACTTTTCTCGCAAATCAGCGAAAGAAATCTCCGGATGCTCATACATAAGCCACATAATCTTAGAAGCATCCATTGGAGAACCGCCACCAACAGCAATAATTGTGTCTGGCTGGAATTCGTCACGCATCATTGCGGCGCCACGCTCAACTGTTTCAACGCTTGGCTCAGGCTCAACGTAATCAATAATACGGAAGCTAACGCGATTATCTCGAGCACGAAGCTGATCAACAATCTTATCGACTACGCCAAGTTGCTCCATAACCTTATCGCACACAATAACTGCGCGCTCAACGCCATACATATCCCTCAAATAACGAATAGCATTCGGCTCAAAATAAGTTTTAGCCGGAATCTTGAACCATTGCATATTATTATTCCTTCGTGCAATACGCTTAATATTAAGAAGATTTATAGCTTGTACGTTGCCAGAAACGGAATTTCCACCATAAGATCCGCATCCAAGAGTAAGCGAAGGAGCAATCGCGTTGTAAATGTCTCCAACGCCACCAAGAGATCCAGGAGAATTCCAAACAATTCTGCAAGCATGCATACGAACACCATATTCGCGCACAAGATCTTGATTATTTGTGTGAATTACAGCAGTGTGACCAGCTCCATGCACAAGCATCTGTTCACACATCTTGAAGCCTTGTTCCTTATTTTCTGCGCGAAGCATTGCGTGTACAGGAGCGAGCTTTTCCATAGTAAGCGGCTCCATTTCGCCAACTTCTTTGCACTCTGCAACCAAAATCACAGCATCTTCTGGAATTTCAAATCCAGCTTCGTGCGCAATATATTGCGGAGACTTACCAGGAACAACAGAATTAAGTTTTGGCGTATTTCCAGAATATGCAGTGCATCCAAACATATATTGTTCAAGCTTAGCTTTTTCGTCAGCGTTAACAAAATATGCTTTCCTGTGCTTCAATTCGCGAAGCAATGGCTCATATACATCCTTATGCGCAATAATTGCTTGCTCTGTTGCACAAATCATTCCGTAATCAAAATGCTTTGAAAGAATCAAATCGTTTGCAGCACGCACAATATCAACATCACTATCGACATATGCAGGAGCATTTCCAGCACCAACACCAAGAGCAGGTTTTCCTGAAGAATACGCCGCCTTAACCATTCCAGGACCGCCTGTTGCAAGAATAGTTGCGATCTTTGGATGTTTCATCAATGCACCAGTAGCTTCAATTGAAGGATGCTCAATCCACTGAATGCAATCTTTTGGCGCGCCTGCAGCCACAGCAGCATCGCGAACAATTCGAGCTGCTTCAGAAGAGCACTTTTGCGCGAAAGGATGGAATCCAAAAATAATTGGGCAACGAGTCTTAAGTGCAATAAGCGACTTAAAAATAGCTGTAGAAGTTGGGTTTGTAACTGGAGTGACGCCTGCAACAATACCAACCGGTTCAGCTATTTCGTCAATTCCGAGAACATCGTCCTCGCGAATAATACCAACTGTTTTTTGACCTGCTAGATAATGCGTAATATGTTCGCATGCAAAGATATTTTTTGTAGCTTTATCTTCTACTAAACCACGACCTGTTTCATCAACAGCCATCTTTGCAAGAACCAAATGTTTATTCAACGCTGCCACTGAAGCTTTAGCAACAATATGATCAATTTGCTGCTGATTAAGCTTCTCAAACTCATTCAAAGCGACAGTTGCTTTTTCAACAAGTTTATCAACTTCATTTTGAGCAGCTAACGCAATGTCATCAGCACTAGCAGTTTTGCCAGTTTCGGCTTGGTGTTGTGCCTCAACCATGAGTATCCTCCTCGATAGTTCCACCAGCGGTATCAATAGACTTATGAACAAACTAATTTAGTATTCACCGCTAAATATGTGATACAAGTCACAATTTAGTCTCTTTGCTGTACTTTCGCATCTTTGAAGCGAGTTGCGCTATTTATGAGCGAGCTTTATCCTCTATTGTTCGTTATTTGTTCTTTTTTGTAATGATTTATGTTCGATTAATAGATAAATTTTTCTAGAATGTCAATTTTGACAGATAATTACACACTATTTATAACATTTACTCAACAAATTTAATAAATAATAAAAAATACAAAAATGGCTCCCAGCAAAACCAGGAGCCATTTGTAAATATAAATTCGCGAAACTTAACGCTTCGAGAACTGAGGTGCACGACGTGCCTTGTGCAAACCAGCCTTCTTGCGTTCCACAACGCGAGCGTCACGAGTCAAGAAGCCAGCCTTCTTCAAAGCAACACGGTTTGCATCGCGATCGATAGCATTCAATGCACGAGCAACACCCAAACGAATAGCACCAGCTTGACCAGTGGTACCACCACCGTCAACGAGGACTACAACATCAAACTTGCCTTCAAGCTTGAGCAACACGATTGGTGAATTCACTTCGCGTTGCAACAAACGAGATGGGAAGTACTCCTCCAAAGTGCGACCATTGATAGTCCACTTACCGGAGCCAGGAACCAAACGCACGCGAGCAACAGCTTCCTTACGACGACCAGTGCCGTAGCCTGGCTCGATGGCGGAAGTACCAGTGCCTGCACCAGCATTGGTTTCAGTGGTGTAGCTAGTCAGTTCTTCTTCGTTCTCAAGAACCGCGGAGTTGTTATTTTCTGCCATATCTATTCTCCTTGATCTCACTTAGCCTGCTGAGAGACCTGAGCGATCTCGAAGACCTGTGGCTTCTGCGAAGTGTGCGGATGCTCAGCTCCGGTGAACACACGAAGACGGTCAAGCTGCACCTTAGCAAGACGATTCTTTGGAAGCATACCCTTAACGGCAGCCATGATAATACGCTTTGGATTCCTTTCCAAAAGCTCTGCATAGCTATCACGACGAAGGCCGCCCGGACGACCAGAGTGGGAATACAGTTCCTTGCTCAACTTATTGCCAGTCAAAGCAATCTTTTCAGCGTTAATAATAATAACGTGATTGCCAGAATCAGCATGAGGAGCAAACGTTGGCTTATTCTTACCACGCAGCAAGATTGCTACCTGAGAGGCCAAACGACCAAGTACCACGTCAGTGGCATCGATGATGTACCAGTCATGAGTTAAATCTGCTGGTTTCGGTGTGAAAGTCTTCACAATCGTACCTTTTCTCTATTGTGTTTCGAGCGTATATCTTCTTGGTTTATAGAAAATATTTTACTCATAATCCGTGGGCTCCCTGAAAGTCCTCGATGGCGAGTGGGAAAAGCGCTTTGAAGGACCCCTTAGGGAAACACAACAATCTGCAAGTATATCGCCAAGTGGCGACTACTTGCAAGTGTCTATTTTATATAAGGCTGAGACGAATACAAAACAAATTGCTAAACAAATTGTCAAACAAAATAAATCACAAAATGTTATGCATTCATAATCGCAGAAAGCGACTGCACTCGAGGCAAATCAAACATATTATCCAAGGACACAGGATTGCCTTCACCATCAGCTAATGGAATACGCCAATTCGGATACTCGTCATTCGTTCCAGGCTGATTTTGCACACGACACTCTCCAACTGCATCGACCAAAGAAGCAGCCAACAATCTGGAAGGAGCAGCCTTCAAAGCGCGGTACAATGCTTCAACAATCTCCTGAGTATGAGCATCCTCATCCTCAAGCAACTGAGCATCCAAATAACCACCTTTGACCAACATTCGCATCATAGCGCGATGCTCTGCCTCAGCTCCAGCGCGGAATTCTTCAACAGAACCAGTAAGCAAGTGCAAGCGCTCACGAATATTAACTTGCTCATAGCGCAAATAGCCGGCAGCAGGAGGCAAATCATGCGTATTTACAGATGCAAGCGTCATTTCGCGCCACTTGTCTGGAGTACGGAATTCGCCGTCACGCTCTTCGAACCATTCAACCGTGCAACCAAGCACAGCCTTCTTGCGCAACACTTCCAAAGCATTTGCGGGCAAAACACCCAAATCTTCGCCAACAACTACACCGTGAGCACGAGCGGCTTCAATTGCCAAAATGCCAAGCATAATATCAGCATCGTAGTAAACATAAGCACCGCCACTTGGAGCTGAACCTTCTGGAATCCACCATAAGCGGAAAAGTCCAAGAATATGGTCAATGCGAACAGCACCTGCCGAAGCAAACATTCCATGAACCATATCTCGGTATGTTTTAAAACCAGTCCGCTCAAGCTCAAATGGGTGCAAAGGTGGCTGAGACCAATCTTGACCTTGCTGATTGAAGTAATCAGGTGGAGCGCCAACAGTAGCTCCGTTAGCAAATCTCTCCGGATTCCACCAAACTTCAGATCCTGCAGGATGCACGCCAACAGCCATATCAGACATAATGCCGATTTTCATACCAGCTTTACGTGCAGCAACTTGAGCATCATGCAATTGCGTAAAAGCAACCCACTCAAGCCAACGATAAAACTCAAGAGTATCTGGGAAACGATTAGCTAATTCGCGAACTTGATCAGAATCCTTAGTAAGAGTTTTCTCCCAGCAATCGTCACCCTTTGGAGCACCCCACTTGTCGTAGCACAAGCACCAAGTGGCATAAGATTCAAGCCTGTCACCCATCTCATGCTTAAACTCATTAAAAATGCGAGCGCGATCTTCAGACATACCAGCCTTGAAAATCAGCCACAATGCACGCATTTTTACACGCCACATGGAATCACGGTCTATTATTTGCGCGTCATTGTTAAGCGGCTCAACCTGTCCATGAAGCTTTTCAATTTCTTTGCGAGTTTTATCGTTTAACGTTTCGTACTCAGGAATACTTTCTGGGCTAATATACGTTACGTTTACCATTCCTCGAGCAACCGGCAGGTATGGGGATGGAGTAAGCGGAGTTATAGGCTCACCTGCATGCATTGGGTTTATTAACACAAAGTCAGCGCCAGTTTTTTGCTTAGCTTCAGTAAGAAGAGTCGCCAAATCAGCAAAATCACCAACACCCCAAGACTTTGAAGAACGGATTGAGTAAAGTTGTGCCATCCATCCCCAAAGCTGTTCTCCATTGGGCTCTAAGGAATTCAGCGTATCAATGCTTTCTGGAGCACTAATAAGTGTTGCTTCTTCTTGTCTCTCACCAACTGTCACACGCAATGTGTGATAACCCATTGGCACATCTTCAGGAATTTTTATAAGAGATGTTGCAACAAATTTTCCATTTACAGGGTATGCAACATCATTTTCGTTAGGAACAATAGTTAAATCGCCTTTATATTGTTCACCATTTTCCAATGTCAATGTTGCAACTGGGTATTCTAATATTCCCGTATTAACTGTAACTTCATCACATTTGCCAACAGTGTGCAAAACTGTTGGAGCAACAATACGACCGTGTCGATACGCTAAAACGTCGTTTGTAGATTTTTCTATTGTCTCATTTGTGGAAGCATCTACGCCTAATGCGCTTAAGACAGAAACTAATACGTTATCTTGAATCTCGTGTTTTTGATTATCCGAACCAATAAAACTCACGCCAACGCCCATTAATTCAGCAAGACGGTGTAATGGCTTCATTGCTACTTCTTCATCTGTTGTATTATCCATACGCTCCATTATTCGCGTTAGCAACGACTGCGCGCCGCTGATGATACATCTTCAGATTTATCGTTGCATAGTTCTTGCAGCACATTTTGTGGAACACCAGGATTTAGCGCAACAGCTCTTCGTACCATGGAAGCTAATACAATTGGAGCGTTTTCTTCTGCACTAACACCAAGGGAGGCGAGATATTTCAATGTTTCAGCACTTATGCCATCCGATTGCGCACCCTCTAAACGCATTTTCCAAGAAGCTTTTGGATTGCATAATGCAGCATTTCGAACTGCGTTACATGAATCTTTAGTAAGTCTTCCAACTAACCAATTTTTAGCATTTTTATTTTCAGCAACAGCCAAACGTACTTTATCAGCAGAATCTTCAGAAAGTTTCACTAATATGTTTGGGAAAGGCATTTCTGTAGCTAAATAAATACGGTCTTCTTCTGGAGTATTGATATTACCTGCAACTGCTTCAAGCAAGGAGGTGGCTCTAGAAAATGCCGCTTGGTCTGATCGATCCGGTAATTCTCTCCTAGCAAATTCATGAAGCTCAGCTGAATCTTCGCTATGTCGTAAATGCTCATATACAGCAGTTAAAGGTTCATAAGATGAATCGTCAATAGTGTTTGTTTTTTCATTAGTCTTTTCCATGAAATCACCTTTAACGCTTAGTATCTATCAGCTTATTACTTAGAGTACCATCTGCTTTCGGCACAACGTTTCCAGAAAAAGCATTCTGAACCATATCAAGAAATTCTTGTGATTTTAAAGTTGGAATAGCAATATTAAGGGAAATTTCAGCACCATAAATTTCGTTGTCAATTATGCCTTCCATTTGGCTTACAATATGCTGCAACATTCGCAATTGTTGATATTGCAACTTGCAAGTAAAACGAGTGCACGTAATAATATCAACTATTTGCGCAGATTCTACTGCCATACTTGCTGCACGCGCATAAGCTCTGGTTAGGCCACCAGCTCCAAGCAAAATACCACCAAAATATCGCGTTACTGTTACTACACAATCTGTTAAATTTGACGATCTAAGTACATCTAATATTGGTTTTCCTGCTGTTCCAGTTGGCTCACCATCGTCACTCATGCGCTCATGCAATTGAGCTTTCGACGAGCCACAAATTGCAGCATACGCAACATGGCGAGCTTTAGGATTCTTAAAACGCACTGATTGCATAAATTCCGCAGCATCGTCAAGATTATCAATATGACAAATGCATCCAATAAACTCTGATTTTTTCTCTACGAAAGAAGCCTCGAAAGGCTGCGATTGCAATTGACGAACAGTGTGCAGAATATTATGCGAATTAGTCACTAGATACTACCCAATACTACGCTTTTTCGTAACGCAATAACCTGTCAATGATACCAGAAATATCTTCCATTGCTGCATCGGCACCTTCTTCGGTACCAATTTTTACAGATTCATGTATTTCTTTATTGACATGTTCCCTTGCCACTATCACTGCTAAAGAATGTAAAGCAGCAGTTGCAGCGGAAAGCTGCATAAGAACATCTTGACACTTCGCATCGTTTTCAATCATAGTATTGACTGCTGCAAGCTGACCTTGTACTCGATGCATGCGTACTATCAGTTTTTCTTTATCAATATCATAATTTTTCATCGTTACTCCGATTTATCAATTACACAACCACATAAAGGTTATAACATCATATATAAATTAATACAATAAATCGTTGTATCTATATTATGCATCATCGTATTATTTATTGCAAAATGACGCGTTAATCTACTTCAAAAAATCTCAATAGACTAACGCGCCAAATATTCTACATTAAAAATGCGCTATTTCACTAACCGACGCCTCATTGGAGGAATCCCGCCATGTCGAGCTCCACCAGACATTCTCCCATGCTTAGGAACTATAGATGAAAAACGACCTAACGATAAACCTGAAGCAAAGGTTAACGTAATAACAGCCAGAAGTATCACAGTTACTGAAGAAGCACCAGTAACAGCAAGCGATGTTGGAATTGTATTACTTCGATTAACATAATTCTTATTAGCATTTTCGTTGCTATTTGTGCTGTCGTGTTGATTGGAAGCATTATCATTCACATCATTTTTCGAATCAGTTGAATCATCACTGCCAGCCGTTTCATCACTGCCAGTTTTACTATGATTTTCTTCTACATTTTCTTTGTTTTCTTTATTATTCTCCTCATTTTCATCATTCTTAGAACGATCCTCGCCGCCGGAAACTTGCACAGTCTCTCCTTCTACACCCAATGCGTGAGTTGCTAAAGGATTACCCCGAGCATCGTAAACTTCAGCTTTCCAATAAACAGTTCCTTCATGATCTAATGTAATATCTGCAGAACTTACAGAAATAGAAGACTTTTTACTTTCTTCAGCTTGTTTATTTGTAATATTTACGCGAGATTGAGGCATTTTTTTCTCAATTCCAGCAGATATTACAGTTTCCTTAGTCTCTTTAGTCTCTTTAGTTTCCTTAGCTTCCTTAATCTCCTTAGTTTCAGAATCACTGCCCTTCTTAGCGTCACCATTCTTAGCATCGCTACATTTAGCTCCACTAGAATCACTCTTATTCCCCTTACCATCTTCATACTCGTATGCACTAAACACTACGTAACTTCCTTTTGGCAACGTGCCAGTAATACGAGCATTATCGTGAAACTTTTCACCAGCCTTAACTTTTTCATCGCTTACTCTAGTTGTAACAGATACAGGGGTAGTTAAAACATCCGGTTCAACTAAGGCACGGCTCCACAATCCGTCATACGCGGATTTATGAGCTAAAGCGCGTGAAGAACCAGGAAAATCATAAACAAACACATACCATCCTGACTCACTATTTTTATTAGCGCGAATATGCACATTATTTTCCAAAACTTTCGGCTCAGTAGTAGACCTATCAGTTCCAGCAATAGGTCTAAGCGTAATATTTCCGTTGCCAATCTTGTACACGCCATTAACTGCAGGAACATCCCACTTAGCAATCAAACGATGATGACTATCTTCTTTTGGCTCTTGATAAGACGGCTCGCCTTTAGATCCCGGCATATAATTTTCGTTGTCTTTTTTAGTAGGATTTTCGCTACCTGCACCAGCCCACCAAACGCGAATATGCGCTTTTTTATCTTCATTAAAGCCGTAACTGTTATTTCCCTTAAAAGATCCGTAAGTTTCAGGAAGACCTCTTACAGTAATCTCATTAACAATTTCCGTATTAAGCCCAACAGTTTGCTGCTTAGCAACAATATCTGAGCTCACAGTTGCTTGATGAACAGCCGTAGTGTCTGTAGAACCAAATAGCTGCACAACATCATCTTTCAGAAACTCTCGGTCAGATTTATTCTGAGAATCGCGAGAAATAATCCAAACCCATGTGCCAAACAAACCTGCTTCTAAATCATTTACTTTATAAGCTTCTGCTTTATCAAGATCAGATGCTGTAATATCGCCATTAGCGCGTTTTGCTACTGCAGTTATAGTTTCGCCAGAATTAGAGAAATTAGCTTTAGCCGCAGCAACTTGGCGCAAATTAGGCATAGAACGCATGCGATTCAAGTACTCTTTAGCAGATTCACCACTATTTCGCTGTTGAATATGCAAAATATCTTCAGCTGAACCTACAAAATAGTAGCCTTGCGCGCGAAGACGAACATTTTCTGGCCAAGAATCATTTCCTGCAACACTGCTAGTTACAGTACTATCTACCTGCTCTCCTGCACGCAGCTCATGCTTTGATATTTTCGACTTAAGTAACGGCTGGAAAGTTTTTTCTACACCAAAAGAAAAATCTTGCGGATACCATGTATTTTCAAAAGATCTAATCACATCTTGACCATCTGGAGAGAATAAACGTTCAGCTTTTGGAGCGTTAAAAGAAACTTCAATTCGAGCGTTTCCAGCATCAAGTGCGTTCCAAGTAATATCTAAACCTTCTTTTTTAGATTTTCCTTCAAAAGACTCAGATCCGTTAGCAAATTTAATAAGATTATTTGAGGATTTTACTTTAATAGGTACTCCTCCTAAAGAATCTCCATTAGAATTTTGCAGACTAATATGCATTACGCCAATGCGCTTGCCCTTAGTGTAATCATTTTTTAGCACAGCCTTAACCGGAGTTTCTTTAACACCCTGCTGCCACAACTTATCTGCCTTATTCCTTAAAGTTTCTGTTTCAACGTCTACAAATCCGTTTTCAACAGCCTCCTTCCATCTATCTTGATTAATATCAAAATGATTATGAATCATAAACGCCAAAGCAGCCTGAGTTAAATCATCGTCATTGTTGTTGTGCGTTTTAATAATATTTGCAGCAATACGATAATCTTCACCATTCATCTGCTTAATATTGCCTTTGTAATCTATAAACACGGAAGATTCCATGCAAAAAATAGAATTCTTTCTACCCTCCCACTTATCCGTAACAGGACCGAGCCTTAGCCTTGCAATCTTTTCGCTTAGCCATTCAACAGTATTCGACTTTTTGTAATAATAACCCGTTAATTTATCGACAGATCCCATAGCAATTTGCGAACAAAGCACCGAAGGAACTAGTACTGCGGAAGTAAACAATGCCAACATTTTGCGAATATTTTTTTGTTTCATGAGGTTTCGCAATTTATTCGCACAACTAAAATTAGTATGCTTCCCCAAATATGTTTCCATAAAAATCTCCTTTAACCCAACCCTTAATGCAATAGCGAATTATGAGAATAATTTTCTATTTGCATTGAGCACTAGAGTAAGCGCTCATGGCATCAACTATGACTTTAGAAAAGATTTGCGTAAATATTTTTTTAGTATTGTGGTTAAAAGGTAGTATTTGGATAAAAGTTATGCACAAATCCACAATTTTGCTTAAATCTCTTGCCTAAATTTTTGTCGTTTACCCGCCGCTTACCCGCCGCTTACCCAATTTTTTCATGTGGAGATTTTTAAAAAACAAAAACTCCGGACTGCAAAAAGCAATCCGGAGTGATTCGCGGAGTCAGAGAGATTCGAACTCTCGAGCCGCTTACGCGACTAACACCTTAGCAGGGTGCCCCTATCGGCCACTCAGGCATGACTCCACTTGTTTACTGTACATAACAGCAACAGATTGACACTATAGCACCTCTTAAGGACTGTAAACAAGCTTGACGACACACTTTAAGATAACATTTAATATAACAATATCCAGTGCTACACAGGATTGTGATCTCCAGAAAACGTTACAACTACAGCAAACATAACAAGAATTATTCCTGCAATATCAGTCAATGTTGGAATTTCACCAAATCCCATTCCAATAATAACTGCGATTGCAGGATACAACGCTTGTATAACAGAGTATTTTGCAGAAGTAACACGTTTCAATAAAACCTGATCAAGCAAAGTTGGGAAGAAAGAAGCACATATTGCAATAACCAACATTAACGCAAGTAAAGCAAAAGAACCACCAGGGCGAGCAGCCCAAGTAGCTTCTGGTTTAGGCGAAATAACATGCTGCACTGCAGGAACAGCAAGAACAACAGACTGCAGCAGCCAACCAATAAGAGCTGCAACACTTACACGATCAATAGCGTGTGAACTTTTTGCCAACATGCGACCTGAAACAATATATAGGCCCCACATTGAACCGCCAACAAGAATGGCGAATAACCCAATTAGAAAATGCGGGCTTACTGAACTATGTATAGAAGCGCTAGCCAACAGCATAATGCCACAAACAGCAATCACAATTCCCACACGCTCTCGCCATTCATGACCTGCAATAACAGCCACAAGCAAAGGACCTATGAATTCTATAGTCACTGCAACACCAACAGCCATGCAACTAATAGCAACATAGAACATAGTGTTCATAGCAACTAACGACACGCCAACAGCTGCAACAATCCCCCATTCTCGTAGCGTTTTTGGCAAAAGACTACGTTTGCTGCGAGAAAATGGTCTTCTCCAAGCCAAAAGCAACAATGTCATAAATCCTACGCGATACCACACTGCATACAGAGGATCCAATTGGCTAAAAGCTACTTTTGCAACAGAAGTTGCTGTATACACCATTGAAGCCTCAATGACGATAATAAGCAGCACAGGCATGCGATGTAAAAGATTGACGACAAATTGCTTCATAGCAACAACCCTACATGAATATTGATCCGACATACGCTTTTTTACAAAAACATTAGTTTAATCCACAAATTTTTTCCATAAAATCGAACGTTTGTTCTATTATAAACTTATGAGTACAGCACCGAGAGTACAAGCAGCGAAACGTGATTGGGGACACGACACCTCAGGTTGTAACATACTTCACGTCGACATGGATGCATTTTATGCTTCTTTAGAAGTTGCAAGACACCCGGAGCTTAAAGGAAAGCCGCTTATTATCGGCACAGGCAATCGCGCTGTTGTTTCTGCAGCAAGCTACGAAGCGCGCGCTTACGGCGTTAATTCCGCTATGCCCGTTGTTAAAGCTAGAAATCTTTGTCCACAAGGAGTTTTCTTGCCAGTTGACATTCCTTACTATTCAAGCGTTTCCAAAAGTATTTTTGAAAATATTTTTTTGCATATTACTAATCAAGTTGAAAAAGTTTCTGTTGACGAATGCTATATGAATGTTAAATCGGCTTTATTACAGTGGAAATCGCCTGTAAATATTGGAACTTGGGTACGAAAAGAAGTATTTGAAAAGTATCATATTACATGCTCGGTTGGCATTGCCAGCAATAAACTTATTGCAAAGATGGCTTCAACTAATGCAAAACCTAATGGAATGCTTCTTATTCCGCAAAAATGTAATGAAGATTTTGTGTCAATAATGCCATTGCGCGCAATACCAGGAATTGGCTCATCTTTAATACATAAGCTTGAGGATTGGGGCTTATCTACTGTTGCGTCGCTTAAAAATGTTGACGAAGCAACGCTTACTCGCATAACGGGTTCGCAAATCTTAGCAAGAATGATATATCAATCAGTTAGGGGCATAGACGAGCGCACTGTGACTGCACATGCCCCTGAAAAATCCATTGGAACTGAGCGAACTCTTGATACAGATACCACGAACGAGAATGCTGTTAAACAATTACTACAGCAATGCTGCAGCGAAGTAACTCAACAGTTGCGAAACAGAAAACTTATGGCACGCACTATAACGTTAAAACTACGCTTTGGCGACTTGCATTATGTTACTAGATCTTCTACTTTGCAAAACGCAACTGATTCAACACACGAGTTTTACGAACATGTCGTTGTTTTGCTTTCTAAAGCTAATCCAACTGTGCATAATTACATTCTTGGAGGCAATAACACAAAGCTTTTAAGCCCAGTTCGTTTAGCTGGTGTTACAGCGAATAATCTTGTGCCAGCAAACAAAGTTTCACTTCAGCCTTCTCTAAACGATATTCTGGAGGAAAATACTCGCGAATCTAAAAATCCTACACAAAACATCATGTCCACAATGAATAAAAATACTAGATTGCGTCACGCAGAACACGCTTTAGATGCCGTTCGCAAAAAATACGGCAACAACGCTGCCCACATTGGATTGTAAACTCGCGCCACATTAAATAATACTTTGCAAATAATTAATTACTTGCTTTATCTGAACGCGGAGGCAAGGCTGCAACGCGAGCTTCATCCCATCCGGAAGCTCCAGCATCTGTAGCTCCTCCCAAATCTCCGAGCTTGTCGAAATAATCAACCGCAGCATCGCGATACCACTCCCAGTCTTCTGGCAAATCATCTTCATAAAAAATAGCTTCTACTGGGCAAGCCGGTTCACAAGCTCCACAATCCACACACTCGTTTGGGTTAATATAAAGCGTTCGATCGCCTTCATAAATGCAGTCTACAGGGCATTCATCTACACACGCTTTATCTTTTACATCAACGCAAGGCTCTGCGATTACATATGGCATAACGCCCTCCTTTCTGCTTTTATGCAACTTTTCTATTATAGAACATTTTTGAAAAGTCTATGACACAAAAAGTCGGCATGCGATATAACCGTATGCCGACTTCTTGCTAAATAAATAATTTATTAATTATAACTATCTTGCGAGGCTGCAGCAGTCGCCTCAGCTTGAGCTTCTGCACGAGCCTGCTCCTCTGTTTCTCCTTCAGCTACCTTCTCTGCAGCAGCAGCATCTTGAGCAAACAAAGTTTCAACCGGAACACCGAGCTGCTTAGCTTTACGCAACTGCCTGCCAAGCAAAGAATTGCGGTAAGAGTAGCCGAAGTACACCGCAAAGCCTATTGCCAGCCACACTGCAAAACGAATCCAAGTCAATACAGACAAGTTAAGCATGAGCCAGAATGTAGAAAGCGCTGCAAACAGCGGAAGCCATGGATTGCCAGGAACGCTAAATGAACGGTGCAAATCTGGTCTGCGCATACGCATAATCGGCACACCAGCAGAAACAAGCAGGAATGCAGAAAGCGTACCAATGTTCACCATGTCGGAAAGAATGCCAATATCGAGAGTGGAAGCAACGACTGCCACAACAATACCAGCAACAATCTGAAGTCTTGCAGGAATACCACGCTTGCTTACCTTAGAGAAGCTACGTGGAAGCAAGCCATCGCGGCTCACAGCGAAGATAATGCGCGTAAGACCGAGCAAAAGCACCATCACAACGGTTGTTAAACCAATAACAATACCGAGGGAAATAATCTTTGCAGCCCAAGTAGCACCCACAAGTTCGAAACTTGTAGAAAGCGAAGGAGCGGCTTGCTTTGCCAAATCCTTGTAGGAAACCATACCAGTTGTTACAACTGCGACGAGGATGTAAAGAACAGTAACAATAAACAATCCAAGACCAATACCTCGTGGAATGTTCTTGTGCGGATCCTTAGTTTCTTCTGCTGTTGTTGCAACAACATCAAAACCGATGAATGCGAAGAACACGAGAGCCGCGCCGGAAAGAATACCTGGAACGCCATAAACAGCTGGCTGCATGCCTGTTACCCACTGCCACAAAGGCTGTGCCATAACCCCAGAGACTTCTATTCCCTTTACACTTGCAGCGTCGGTTGCAGGTGGCACAAATGGCGTAAAGTTGGAAGCTTTGATGTAGAAGAAGCCCACAACAACCACGAATAGAACGATACCAATCTTCAAGATTGTTAAAGCGCCGTCGAAGCGTGCAGAAAGCTTAGTTCCAAGGACAAGCATAGTTGTAAAGAATGCAACGATTATAATCGGAGCAACATCAATAGTGAAACCACCTAAGTTAAAACTTGTGGTCATATTCAAACCGAAAAGCTTCATTAAATCATTAAGATAAACGCCCCAATACTTTGAAATTACTGAGCCAGCCATCAGCATTTCTAGGATCATATCCCAGCCAATAATCCAAGCAATAAGCTCACCAACTGTAGTATATGTAAACGTATAAGCAGATCCAGCAACTGGAATCATAGAAGCAAATTCTGCGTAACACATTGCAGCAGAACCGCATACAATGCCTGCAATAATAAAGCTAATAATTACAGCAGGACCAGCATGAAATGCTGCAGCCTGAGCACCAACAGAGAAAATACCGGCACCAACAGCGACAGCAACACCCATAACTGCCAAATCCCAAGCATTTAATGTACGTTTAAGATGGCGTTCACCATCCATAGTCTCAGCGATAGTCTGTTCAACAGACTTTTTTCTCCATATTTGCATAATAAACGCACTTTCGTTGAGGTATAGGTATAAAGGTATGCCGCAATCAGAAGCGCATCGACAAATTTGCGAAACAGTTGCGACTTCACCTATATAAAATTTCTACTTAATTTTCTTTATTTATTCCTGTAAATGTAATTAAATAAAAAATTTATATAGATAATGTAGGTAAATATTACACAAAACATTGCTTACATGGTAGTTTTACCGTGTGTTCCTTTATTATTTGTGAAAATTTAAATAATAAACTTATATATTACTGCATAAAACGCATCATATTCGTAAAATTTTCAGTTTATAGAAATATTTATTACAACAGGTTCAGGAATAAGCGTTACACCAAACTTACTTTGCACACCACGGATAATAGTTTTTGCCAAATTTGCAATATCGTCACAAGAAGCATTATTACGATTGGTAAGTGCCAAAGTATGCAATGAAGAAAGCCCCGCAGGCGAAGGTTTCCCATTTTCTATAAGCCTAAAACCCTTATGGAATCCAGCATGGTCAATAAGCCAAGCTGCAGAAGTTTTTATACCATGCGATCCATCTTGCATAATTGCATCAAATTTAGGAGCATCTTCTGGCAAAGTATCGGCTTCACTAGTACTAAGTATTGGATTCATAAAGAAACTACCGCAACTATGACGATCACTGTAAATATTATCGCTCTCTAAAAATTCGCCAGTAACATAGTCTTCACTTTGCAATCGCAAAGCAAATTCAACACCTTCAGCACACTTTGTACCACGCATCCACAGCTTATCGTAACGAGAAGCATCCTCAAGCATGCCTTTAGAGGCACGAACGCGCAAAACTTCACGACGTATTGCTGCTGTTTGCATGCGCTCACCCAATTCTACGTGCAAAGCATTAGCTAATTGCGAATGAGAGACAATGCCGGTTGAATTATGTTTCAAACAAAAAGTAACAGACAGCACAACGTAACGAGGAGTAGGAAAATACGAGTCCGCAGGAACTCCTACTGAAGAGTACATGCTTTTTTTAAGCAATGAAGTGCGATACCCAAAATTTAAAGCATCCTTCTGCAACTCCATAGTTGATTTTGTTTTGCGGTCCCAGACTTCTACGGAAGTAACACTTTGAGATACTTCTTGACCATAAGCGCCAATATTTTGCACAACAGAAGCCCCAACAGTGCCAGGTATGCCAGAAAGACCTTCTACACCCTCTAAGCCAAGAGAAATTGTATGGGAAACAAAATCATCCCAATTACAACCAGCTTCAGCATTGATATGCACTAAATGAGCACCACTTTGCAAATCAATGCCATCTTCTGAAGGTGCTGCTTCATCAAGCACATGAATATCACGTCTAGCATCTCGCACAACAACGCCATTGAAGTTCTCATCGCTAACAAGCATATTAGAGCCGCCACCGATAACGCATAAAGGCAGACCAAGCTCATCAGCATCTTCTACCGCTTCAATAACAGCAACGCGACTTTTTGGCTCTATAAAACGCGCAATTTTGCCACCTACGCCAACAGTTGTTATATCTGCAAAGGATGGATTATTTACTAAAGATGCTTGCATACTCATGGTTTAAATATTAACAGCAATAAATAACAAAAACCCCGCATTAAGCGGGGTAATAAGCATAAAATCTGCGCAACTAGCAATAAGCTTAAACAAGCCAAAATCGTGAGCGCAGTAAGCTGAAGATTCAGCGAGTCTCGCGATGAAGCGTATGCTTGCCACAGCGTGGGCAGAACTTGTTCAACTCAAGACGATCAGGCGTATTGCGACGATTCTTCGTCGTGATGTAATTACGCTCTTTGCACTCCGTGCATGCCATCGTAATGCCCGGACGGATGTCGGCGCTCTTGCTTGCCATTTCGTTCACCTCTACAATTCATTATTGGCCAGCCAGTCTCCTACTGGCCGTTGTAGCGAGGAAGAGACTCGAACTCTTGACCTTACGATTATGAGTCGTACGCTCTAGCCAGCTGAGCTACCCCGCCAGAGAGCCTCGAGTGAGAATCGGACTCACGACCTCTTCCTTACCAAGGAAGTGCTCTACCACTGAGCTATCGAGGCGTGGCGGGTAGTGGATTCGAACCACTGAAGCACGAAGCGGCTGATTTACAGTCAGCTCCCTTTGACCACTTGGGAAACCCGCCAGCAGTCTCCGTAAGAAGTGAACTTCAAACGGCAACTTTGTTATTTTGCCACGAAATCGCGACTAATGCAAGATTAAGACACGCCGAAAGCAAAACTTTTATGCAAAAAGCTAGTTATTTAGCGAAAAACCTTCTTTTTTTAAATTTTCGCAAACTGTCAAAACCCTGTCATTAGCCTCGCGCTCGCCGATACTAATGCGAATACCTTCACCAGCAAAAGCGCGAACAGACAATCCTGCAGCAATAAAATGTTCTGTTGCCCGCTCGGTATCTGCCCCAAATGGCATCCAGAAGAAGTTTGCATACGCATCTTCAATATTCCAACCTTGCTCGCGCAAAGCTTCAAGAATGCGCTCACGCTCAGCAACAAGAGATGCAACACGAGTACTCATCTCCTTGCTTGCGTCATCTTCCAAAGAAGCCAAAGCTGCGACCTGCGCTATTTGAGACACTCCAAATGGCACAGCAACTTTACGCATACCGTCTACGACTTCAGCCGGAGCAATACCATAACCAATGCGCAAACCTGCCAATCCATAAGCCTTGGAGAACGTTTGAGCAACAACTACATTTGGATACTCATGGTACAGTTTTATACCATTTGCAGTGCCTTTTGCTGTGTTAAACTGCACATAAGCTTCGTCAATAAGTACAAGAACGTCGCTTGGCACAGCATCTAATACCTTGCGAGCTTCCTCCTCGCTAAGTGAAGCAGAAGTTGGATTATTAGGATTATTCAAAATAACCAAACGCGTGCGATCGCTAATAGCTGCAATCATAGCGTCAACATCATGGGAACCATCAGCACGGTTAGGAATCTGAACGCTTGTAGCACCAGCTCCAGTCACAATAATCGGATAAGCTTCAAAGCTTCTCCAAGGGTATATGACCTCATCTCCCGGACCTGCAACCAAGTCAACAAGCTGCGTAATAACTTCCGTAGAGCCGCAACCAAGCACGACTTCGTCTGCAGTCACACCAAAACGCTTAGCAAGTTCTTCAACAACTTCTGTGCCACGCATATTAGGATAACGGTTTATTACATTAAGAGCGCGATTTGAGATCGCTTCTTTTACGCTTTGCAAAGGCTCATAAGGATTTTCGTTACTAGAAATCTTATACGCACGAATGCCGTCTAATTTAGGAGCTGGCTTACCCTGCTTGTAGCTAGGAATTGTATCTACAATATTGCGGTGTTTGTATGTCATACTTCTCCATCATACTCCACACATGCCTTAACTGTGCAATAGCAAAAATCCGACCAAAACCTTACAACCGCGTAAAGTTTCTGCCGCCTATCTAAATATTCCACAGACATTCTTACGTACCGCAATAAAAAACGCTGGGAACAACGTTTCCGTCATTTCCAGCGTAAGTTTTATTGTTTCAACCGGCTAAATACTAGCCAAGAATTGCAAGCACATCGCGAGAAGACACGATTAAGTAGTCCTCACCTTCATAATGCACTTCAGTTCCGCCGTACTTGGAATAAAGAACCTTGTCTCCAACCTTAACATCCATAGGAATGCGCTCGCCCTTATCGTCGCGACGACCAGGACCTACGGCAAGAACTTCACCCTGCTGTGGCTTCTCCTTGGCATTATCTGGAATATACAAGCCAGAAGCAGTCTGAGTTTCCGCTTGAGCTTGCTTAACAATAATCTTATCCTCCAACGGTGTGAGCTTAATCGACACTGTTGCCACCCCTTTCATAAGAGATACTATTTCGTACGCAAGAAACAATCCGACGAGGCTGACGATCACGTCCGCAACCGCACTTACGTTCTATGCCTCATAATACCGCGAATTTAGCACTCTAACAACTCGAGTGCTAATCTTTTAAGAAAATTTTTATAAAACTCTTAAATCATGCATTTCGACGAGCAAGAACATCATGCAAATTTGCCACGCCGAGTGAGTCTTCAGAACTCTCTGGAGCATCCACTTCGCTTACTTTTTCTTTTTCGTGGAACTGAGAAGAGTTTGTAGCAGCAAAATTAGCAGCGTCATCGGCATTATCAACATTAGCAACTGGTACAGCTTTAACTACTTGCTTAGTTGACTTAATTTCCAAACTTTCTGGAGTACGAGATGCTAAATTAGCATTACCTGAATCAGACTTAGTTTGTGAATCAAGCGAGAACGAAATTAAATCTTGATTAGACTGATAGTTTTGCTCCGAAGCCACAAAAGCGTTAGAAGAATCGTATGCGTCTTTCTTTTCCGTCTCAACGATATTAGACTCTTTAGATTCAGATTCTTCTTTATACAAACGCTCACGCAACGCTGCATTGCGCTCTTGCTCCGCACGATGTAACGCAACACGAATTTCGCTCTGCTCCATAACCGAAGTTTCAGTATTGTCACGAGACGCATCATTTCGAACAGGCACTACAGTCTGAGATACAGAATATTCAGCACTGTCGTTTTGAGAAATCGCATCACTACTGTTGATTTCTCCATTAAAATCAGAATCAGATGCAGAAGAATAATCTTTCAACTGGCGTATAACAGCACTATTGTGGCGTTCGCACAGCTCATCCTCAGCTTTGCATTTCGAAGCAGCGCGCATTGTTGCAATACGCGCCTCCCAAGCACGAGCATGCTTAGAAGCACGAGCTCCAAAATAAAGCACTACTGCCAATATAGCTCCAGGAATAAGAGCAAAAACTGGAGAAAATATACCAGAGCATCCTGCTAAGAATACGACAAAAGTCAAGGCAGCAAGCGCAACTACCAACACACAACGACGGCGTATTGCAGCACGCCTAGCAGCGCGAATGCGCGCAATATATTCAGGAGTTAATGTTCGTTTTTGTTGTGTCGGTTGCATACAAGCCCCTTTTGCCAACATACTAGTACCGTCGCAAATGCGCGCAGTACTCCACTCACCTACAAGATGAAGTGTTGGTGAAAACCTATCCTCGCGATGTTCAAGCATAGACTTCATGCCGTTAACCGTGCGTTTAGGCAACCACCCGAACCATAAGGCTACGAGGATGACTAATACGAGTACCGCACTCACCGATTCATAACCCATAAGTATTAATATAAAGAAGTCATAGGATGTGTAGCAACATAAACATTTCGGCGTGTCGCCAAAATGTGGGATTATTGCGCGCGACATCACACAATATGCTGTGCCGCAATCATTCACTAAGCAAATTTAACACCTATAATAACTGTCATAGTATGTACTAGGATATGTGAAGGAACAGTAAGCTGCTACTTATGTGCTCGTGTAACTTCGGAGGGACTTTTGCCTACTTATCATTATCGTTGCAAGCAATGCGGATACGATTTTTCAGAACATCAATCATTTTCAGATGACCCTATTACCATTTGCCCTCAGTGCGGAAAAGATGCAGTGCACAAAGTGTACTCTGCTCCTCCAATCAACTTTAAAGGCAAAGGCTTTTATCGAACCGATAAATGATTTTGTAAAATTATAAATATTAATTATTGTTTAAATATTGCGCGCTAATAGGTTTTATCCACAGCGCGCAATTTTTCTTGCTCTTGCATTTTTTATATTTCAAAATGCAGGTATGAGCATAAATTTTTCTTTATTTAAATCTCAAAATAACGCAAAAAATAGTGCGTTATTGCAGCGAAGGCAACGCGCTTTCGTGCGGAAAATCATTATTGTGCTATGTGCTGGAATGATGGCTTTACTCGTTGTGTCAACTATTATTGACTCACAAGAAACTCAAGTTATAGCAGTAGCTAAACACAATATTCAGCAAGGTTCACGCGTTAGCGTAAACGATATTGCATACGTTCGAGTGCCTAAACATAAAGTATTTAATCAAGCGCTATCTAATAATATAAGCGCGAATGCTTCTATTATTGCAACATGCGAAATACGTAAAGGCATGCCAATTTTGCAAACACTATTGAGTAAAATTCCGCGCATTCCAGAAGGATTCACTTCTATTACCATTCATTTAGCTAGTGCAGATCACACACTGCTTCCTGGCGAAAAAATTGATCTAGCTTTTAGCAAGCCGGTACAAGATGAAGAAATTTCTAACTCTAAAAATGCAGAAAGTCACAACAACGAAAAATCTAAAAGCAGCACTATAGAAAATAACGATAAAAACAAAAACCACGATATTGAAGAAAACAATATTGCAGAAATTGACGAACGCTATGTTAGCGTAGTTCATAATGTTACGGTAATGCAAATAACTCAAAGCACCCAAGTTTCACAAAATCAGCAAAATACTACCACTCTTGCTATGCCTGCTGCAGATGCGTTGCGATTATTACAAGCTCAGTCTGCAAACCCCTCTTTGGCAATTGTTGCCATGAAATTGTCACAATGAGATTGCCGTCATGGAATACGTACACGATTAGTAGAAATCAGCGGTAATTATTAGCAATTAGCGATAATGACCAGTCAGCAACAAGCAGCAACAAGAATAAATCATTCTGCTACTTCTCGCGTATTTCAAGCTCAACTAATACGCTCGGAAAACACCGCCCAGTGAGGCGGCAATTCGCTTAAAATACGATTATCGTCGTCTTGATTACGCTGTTGCAAAGTAAGCTCGTCAGAAGGCTCGAGTTTAACGCCATCTGCATCAAAAAGCTCCGAGCCTTCACGAACAACCCTAACTGACCTGCGGGGAGATCTTCTATTGGGATCGTATTTACTCATTCGTTGTCACCATACAATTCCCCGAGACGAGAAACAACACGGTCAACCTCTTTTTCAGGATTGACAAAAGCTCCAACGCTCCACACTGTCATAACTGACCAGCCCAAGGATTCCAAATCCTGAATAATCATGCGATGACGTTCACGAGTTGATTGCACGCTCATAAATTGCGCATCATCCGTAAGCACAGCAACAGCAAATGACTTGTCCGCAAGTCCAACTACTAGAGGAATTCTAACGCCATTATCGAAGCCATAGTTGACTGCAACTTTTAATCCACGCGAGCGAATACGCTCAGCTAAATCAGTAAATAGCACATTTCTTTGTGCAGCTTCTGCAGCAATTTGCGCTTCAACATCGTTGGCATCTTCTGGACGAAGCGGCTTATCACTTAACTTCTCAGCCCATTGCAAAAGGTTCTTCAAAAGCTTTGGACCATCTTGGTGCAAACGCTCATCTTCCATATCTTTAGATGTAAACGCACTAACAATATCTAGATGACGACGAGCTAGAGCCAAAGCATCAAGAAGCATACTGCTTCCACCTTCTTCTTCAAGCAATCCAAACTGCTGAAGAAGTCTGCCATGAGATGTTTTTGCATAGCAAAGCGACATAATTACATCTGTTGCTATTGCTCCAGAAGCTTCATTAACGCCCAAAAGTCTCACATGTCGCAAGAATCTAGCCATGTTTTCGTCTTTAATAGACAAAGACTTCAATTCTGCTCCTAAACGACTGCGGAACACGTTTGTCAACGTAACTACGACAAGCACATAGCTTGAAGGAACAACCGTAAACGTATTCGCACGCTGACGAATAAGCTCAACTACTTCATCAATTTCACGCTGGCTGCTTTCAATAAGCCCAGAAGACATTACTGGAACTCCAGTTGCTTCAATTTGATGCAAACGAACTTTACCTTGCAAACGTTCAACAGGAACGTCATGACGCAACTTTCCGTAACCATGTTCTTCCAAGAATCGCGCTAAACGAAGCGAGCGCCTTGTTGCTCTAGAAACTACTGTTACAGATGGTAGTAATGAAATAAGCGAACGCAAACTTTCAGAACTTACTGTTTGCTTATGCGCTAAAACTACTACTTGACGAGCACGAGACAAAATAGATAGCAACTCAATATTTGATATATGAGATGCTGAATCAATTATTACAGTATCTGCAATAGGTCTCAACGGAGTCATCATAGTAAGAGTAGATGGCATAGCTACAAGTATTGGTTTCGCAGCCAACACAAGTTCCGCATAATTGCGCAATAATTTATTAAAAGTAATTCCAGAACGGTTTCCTGCAAGCATAGTATGTAACTGATTAGCTTCTTGCGTGTGCGAGAACAATAAATCGCACAAATGCCTCATAGCTTCTTGCTGAACCATTGGACCGATTGAACGCACATGTTCTGTATCAACTTGCACGAATCGATCAGAGACATCTTGCATTGCGGAGCCATCTTGGTGAGAAATAATTGCAGAAGAATTAACGATATCTTCAAAAACAGTAGTCCACCAAGCCAATTGCAACTCACCGTCAATTGCATTACCTGTAACGTTGCGACGACGCAAATCGCTAACTAAATCAGATAAGCCCGCTTTGCTGAACTCACGCTCCAAATTGCAACGACCAGGGAGAGTATCTAGAGATGCTCTGTCGTCATGCAAATCTTGCAAACGAGCTTCAAGCTGCGCAAATTCAATATTTTCAAGATCTGCGCCCTTAAGAGTTGTTGCTAACACTGCATCAAGAGCAACTAAATGCCTTGCTAATAATTCTTGAGTATTTACAATATCATCCAATTTTGGCGGCAAAACAGGCCATCCGCCGTGAGGCACGAAAGTACGCCACTGAGCTGCTTGCTGCGCAACAATCTTTAATGCCTCATGCAAATCATCGACTTTAGCTCCAACTCTTAGCAAGCTGCGCGCTTCTCGAACATGATGTCTACGTTCCCAGAAGCCCATAATTGTGCCTTCGGCTTTACGCTGAACTTTCGGCTTACTCGCTTCAATCATTGCATCTAAATCGCGCTCAAAAATTTCAGGCTGGAATACGTCAAGTACACGTCGCAAATTTTTGAGAACTGTAACTTGACGACTCCACTCACGAGCTGTTGTTGGCACAGGGAAACCACAGCTTTGCACAGTGCTTTTAACTTGTTCTCGAGTTGCTGGAAGAAGCTTAAGAAGCACGTCTACAACACGCTGATATACAGATATAGCTTCATTTTCGTCAAATATCGACGCGCCAAACCAAGGAGTATCTTCAGGATTTATCCTAAACTCTCCAAGCTCATCGGCTTGGTGGAATTTTTTCGACCACTCTTCAATATGACCGGTCATGGCGTGCGCTGCAGAAACATCTAAACGCACATGCGTAGACGGATGGGTTGGAAACATTGCAATTGCTGCAAGATTCTGGATTGTTTGATATGCAGATACTCCCCAAGTTTCGTTGATACCATGAAGATCGCCTAAATAACGAGTAAGGCGAGAACGCACTCCAACCAACTCATCTGCAACCTGCTCAAATCGTGAAGTCGCAATACTATGTCTAGCACCAACTGCTGCAATCAACTGCGCATCGACATGCTTAGCAATATGACCATCCGCAACGTCTAATGCTAATGAGGAAATTTCATGCGTATTCAACGTGTAACGGAAACGCCTCTGCTGCTCAACAACATTAGGCACATACAACACAGAATGTCCTGCAATCACAGAACGAGAAGCAATCGCAGCAGCAATCGCAGCTGAATCTGAGCCCGAATCAATATCCACGAACAGAGAATTTCCAGAAGCAACAAGCTCCGCTGCATAACGCACAACGTTATCTACTTCACCAACTTCGCATTCGCTATGAGGATCTGCGTCGAAAGGACTATATTCTAGCTTATTTGCAGACTGAAGCTTATGAATAGCTCGATCATCGCCAGCCATAGCGTCAATCATCGCATTTCCAACATTGCCAGATTGCAAAGCGTTAATAATTTGTTCACTTTCTGCTACAAAACGCGAACCAGCATCTGTAAAGCAGCCAAGTATAATATCGCGCTCAATATCAAAATCTGTAAAAGCTGAGCGAGCTTGCTTACAAATAGCATCAAACACTACAGAAGTTTCTGGCGTTCCACTTTCATATTGAGATCCGTCGAATAAAACATCTTCCCTAAGTTGAACACCACGCTCACTTAAACGCGACACAAGCGAATTGTTCAGCCCAACACTTCCAGAGAAATAAATAGTGGCGGAGGTCTCATCTTGATTAGTGTCACGAACAACTTTCACAGGATACGTAAGAACAGGCACATGGTTGCCATTCCACGATGCAACACCAACTATTAAAGAAAGTTCGGAAACGCCACTTTCGTGTGCTTTTGCGTCTCTATCTTCAAAAACTCGATCTAGCCTTCGCCCAGCAGCCCGCAACATTCCAGCGTCTCGGAATAAAGATTTTAATGTTACTTTTCCGCTTGCAAAAAGTTGCGCAATTCCGGAAGGATGAGCATGCGTCAACTCTAATTGTGCAGCAAGTTGCGTTATATCTTCTAGTGGAGAAGGAGATAGCTGAGCCTGATATTGCTGCTTCCACCCAACTATATGTTGTAAAGCGTTAGTACGAGCGCTGTTGGTATTGTTAGAGCCAGATTTTTCTAAAGAATCATCTTCTGACGTAGTATTTTCAACTACTGTATCAGTAAAAACTTGCTCTGACGAATCCTGCTCCACGTTGTTTGTATCACTCATATTCCCACCCTACTTGCTTACTGTTCAATAGCTTTGCGATATGCACTATAACCGCTGTTTCTAGCTAGTGCAGCATCTACTTCAGAATTACCTTGAGCTGCGAGCCACGCGTATAAGTCATCATATAACCCAGTGTTTGCAGCCAAAAACGGAAGCAACTGCGAATATTGCGCCATCTCAAATTGCTTTGAAAAATCACTACTTTCTTCAGCTTCTTTTGACGTAAATCCGCCGGCTTCCACTACATTTTCTTGAGAGTCAAATTCGCCTTTTGATACTTTTTCAAATACGGAGCCTGGCTCAAATGCAGGTGTGTACTCCGCATCAGAATTGTTAATATCGAGATTATTAGAGTCGAGATTTGTAGTACCGAGATTCGTAGAGCCAAAACTGTTAATATCGAGATTATTAGAACCTGTATTTGCACCATTAAAAGCTGAAGTATTGGCAATATTTTCAGCAAAAGTTTCAGTTGAATTTAATGGAGATATTAGAAATTCTTGAGAACTTTCGTTTTGCAATACATTTGTTTCCGGATTAACTGGCGTAACCGGAGAAGCTTGAGCAACCGGAGAAACCTGAGCAACTGAATCAGCTTGATCAACTGCAGAAACCGAAGAAATCACAGAATCTTGTTGCGAAGGTTCTTCTTTAGTTGAACTTTCTTGCTGAATCGCTTGCGCATCTGCAAATAAATTACGCGGCTCTACAGGAGCCTCCTGCTGTTCTCGCATAACAGGCAAAGTTACATCATGATTGATTGGAGCAACATCTGTTTGCGAATCATCATTGAGCTGAGTATGATTCTGCATGCCTTGTTTCCAAGACAATCCAGGATGCGAAACTGATTGAGCATGGAAAACACCTGTTGGCTCACCAGCGCGCAAATCAAGAATTTGATCTACTGATAAATCTGAAGCTGCAGGCTCATCATGCGATTCATCTGTAGCATAAGAGAACAGATTACGCACTGCGTTATCTTTTTCAACTTCAGCAGATTCTTCTTCTACACGCACAAAATCAACAGGAACATCACCGAATTGCATGCGCATTAAGTTATCTGGAAGCTGAAAATCAACATCAGGCTCTAGACGCAGCAAATCACCATTTGCGCTGACTAAATATGTACCGTTAGTTGAATGCAAATCTCGTATTGTTGCCACGCCTCGCATGTCTACAATTAGCAGCGCATGCCTCTTTGACATAGAACGTTTATTATCCACTATGTCGACGCGCGCGAAACCATCTTCACGCAACGGGCGTATAGGCTTTCGACCAATCTCTACAGACTGACCTGCACCCACACGTGCCTGCTCGACACCACCAACTGTAATCATCCAGCGCTGCACGGTTTGTCGCTCACTCACGTGATCTGCTCCCTTCAAAAAACACACTACTTACTATTGTGTCATGCTTTGTGTATATTGCGCTAGTATTTGTTGATTTTAAGCATAAAAATATCACATATTCATATTTGAAGATTTTACAAGAAAATTTATAAGGAATTTTACTAGAACTTTTGCAAAGAATTTTATTTGCAATAATTTTTAAAATCTTTATGCAAATGGAAATAACAAAAGGCTCGGAAGAAACTTCCGAGCCTCGAAACTTGCGATATTACCAACCGTCCCTAGCGGAAAGCAACAACGCAAAGTGCTCAGCATTAATCGGTTAACGAAGCCTGAATCAATAGTAAAAAAGGAAATTTGGCAAACCATATCAACAAGCAAACGCAAACCAATTAATTGCTGTATAAAACTAAAAGATCTACACAGCGTGCAGAGCACAAAATTTTTTACAAAAGCACTTAGTCTAGCGCACCTTTCAGCACACTAGACTAAGTAATTCACAGAAAAACCGACTCAACGATCAACCAATAAGCTAAAGCCCAAATGATTCATCACTGAATCAGATTTCAGCTTAGTGACGGATCTTGCGAAGAGCAGCACCCATACCAGCAAGCACAGAAGCAGCAACAGCAGCCAAAGCTACAGCAGCACCGGTCTTAGCCAATGGAGCAGCCTTCTTATCAGACTTCTTGTCAGACTTCTTGTCGTTAGCCTTGTCATCAACCTTCTGACCATGACGCTTGAGGTAGTCAGCGACAGCCTTGCACTCGAGAGAATCTTCACCGTAAAGCTTCACACACTTCTTGTAATCCGTGTCCATATTGCCAAATGGAGTATGCTCAGACTTATCTTTCTCGTCAGCCGCAATCTTAGCAGCCTTCTCAGCATTCAAACGATCAGCAAGAGCTTGAGAGTCCTCAGTCTCATAGAGCCAATTATCATCCTTCTTACTCTGATCATCCTTCTTACCCTGATCAGCCTTCTTACCCTGATCAGCCTTCTTACCCTGATCAGCCTTCTTACCCTGATCAGTCTTTGGAGTAGTCTGATCACCGGTACCCTCAGCGAAAGCTGGAGCCGCGAAAGCGAGACCGGAAAGCAAAGTTGCGCCAGCAGCGAATGCGGCGATAGCCTTCTTATTCAACATAATATTTTCCTTTCTTCTTCTCCTTCATGCTAGGTACACGAAGAAAAATTTGCTGTGTAACCCCAACCGGAGCCACACACGCCTGTCAAACTAGGATTGACCGACGTTTGCTATTAACATACCCCCCCCCCGTTCGAAAAAGTCAAGAGCAGACACACAACTCATTAATAAAAAACATTCATATTTTTATGAAAATATTTCAGTCAAACTATTTTTAAAAGTAAAAAATACAGTATTACGCATTATTTTTCGTAAAAATGTCAATTTCAAGGTTTTTAAAGATTTTTCCCAGAAAACTCTCAGGAAACTCTTGAATACTCCCCCAACCAGCCGCAAAACCGTTGCAATATAGCCACTCTTGTGCGACACGCCAACAACCTGCTTCTCGCGTGTCGCACGCGGCAAAAACTTTACAGCGGTGTAAATAAAAGGTCGTTTGCGTGCGAAATAGCGGCAAAAACTTTACGCGCGAGTAAAGAAAAGGTTGGGACGCAACAAAAAAGGCGGCAGGAATAATCCTACCGCCTAATTTTTACTATGCACACACGCATAAAACTGCGTTACGCGCAAAGCAACAAAAAGTTAGAACTACTTAAGTTCAACGGAAGCGCCAGCCTCTTCGAGGGCAGCCTTAGCCTTCTCAGCGTCTTCCTTCTTAGCCTTCTCGAGAACAGCCTTTGGAGCGCCATCCACAAGAGCCTTAGCTTCAGCCAAGCCGAGGCTGGTCAAAGCACGCACAGCCTTGATGACTGCAATCTTCTTATCGCCAGCAGCGGTGAGAACGACGTCAAACTCGTCCTTCTCTTCCTCAGCAGCACCAGCAGCAGCTGGAGCAGCGGCAACAGCGGCTACAGGAGCAGCAGCTTCGACATCAAACTTATCTTCGAATGCCTTGACGAACTCAGAGAGCTCAACAAGGGTCATTTCACCGAAAGCTTCAAGAAGCTCTTCGTTAGTGAGCTTAGCCATAATTGGCTTCCTTTCTTACTTGGCCGGGCATACCTTATGCCTTACGACCATAACATTTTTATATTTGGTTGGTCTCATGCAGCAAGCTGCAAGGGAATCAAGCGGCCTTTTCCTGCTTCTCGCGCAAAGCGTCGATTGTACGAACTGCCTTGGTTGGCAATGCGTTGAACAGGTAAGCGGCCTTGGACATGGTGCCCTTGAGCGCGCCGGCCATTTCGGAAAGCAACTGTGGGCGCGACTTCAAGTCGGCGAGCTGCTTTGCACCTTCGGCATCGTAAACGGTTCCATCTGCGAAACCGCCCTTAATGACGAGGGCTTTATTCTCTTTGGCAAAATCACGCAAGGTCTTAGCAGCCTCAATGAAATCACCCTTAACGAAGGTGACTGCAGTTGGACCGGCGAGAAGCTCGTCGAGACCTTCAATGCCCGCTTCCTTAGCAGCAATACGAGCAAGCGTGTTCTTAGCCACAGAGTAGGAAGTATCGCGGCCTAGCTTTTCGCGCAGAGTAGAAATCTGCGGAACGGTAAGCCCGCGGTACTCGGTGAGGTAGATAGCGTCTGCATTACGGAAAAGTTTCGTAAGCTCGGCAACTACCGCTTCCTTTTCGGGCCTCTTCATGGCGTTCCTTCCTAAATTGGCCGTAGGTGAAAGAAATGCATCAAGCGTAATAAACAGGGCAATAAAAAAAGCCCTGCGCACTGGCAGAGCAACATAAGAAACACTAAAATGTGCTTAAATTTTCGACTCATAACGAAATTCGCTATAAATCATCGCTCAACCTGTGCTGGCCTGACACATCAATTTCAGGAATTTTTAATTCCGCCAACGGTCTGTGGTTTACGTTGGGTAAGTCTAATACGCCGTTAGGACAATGTCAAGAGAAATACTATAGAAATAAAAAAGAGGGCATGTAATTTACATACCCTCGAATTTTTTAATTTTTACTTTTATATTTTATGTTTCACAAGTTCACTACTTGCAAAATGCGCCTTACATTAAATGCACATTTTACAGCACTGCATTAGCAACGAAATCAAGCAAGAACAGCAAGGAAACAATCCAAAGCATTGGATGAACTTCCTTAGCACGCTTCTTGCAAGTCATAACTAAGCAGTACATGATGAAGCCTGCAGCGATGCCGTAAGAAATGGAGTAAGAGAACGCCATAAATACGGCAGCAAAGAATGCAGGAATTGCTTCGGAAATATCGTCCCAAGCAATTTCCTTCAAGGAGCTTGCCATCATGCAACCAACAACAACAAGCACGCCTGCAGTTGCTGCAGCAGGAACTGCAGAAGCAAAAGGCGCAAGAACAATAGAAAGCGCGAAGCAAATAGATACAACTACGGAAGTCAAACCAGTGCGACCACCGGCACCAATACCAGCAGCAGATTCTACATAAGTAGTGGTGTTAGAAGTACCGCAAATTGCGCCAACAGAAGTAGCAATAGAATCAGCAAACAATGCGCGATCCATCTTGGAGCTAAATCCGGAGCCGTTTTCAAGAGCCTTTTCGTCAGCCTCAGAGAAGATACCTGTACGACGGCCAGTACCAATAAAGGTGCCGAGAGTGTCAAAAGTATCCGACATTGAGAATGCGAAAATAGTTACCAACACAAGCGGCAAACGAGCAGGATCAGCAAACAAAGATGCAAAACCCTTATCGCTAAAAATAGCACCGAAAGTAGTTGGAAGCTGAGCAAAAGCATCAGTAACAGACACTGCATTGTTCAAAGAAGTCAATCCCAAAGGAATACCAATTAAAGAAGTTGCAATAATTGTAATAAGCAAGCTTGCGCGAACTTTAAGAACTGTAAGAACAATAGCAAAAAGAAGTCCAATAAGGAATAACCAAAGCACAGGGTTATTCATAACAGCAAGACCTGGAATAGCAGCAGTTGGTTTACTCTTTGCAGCGGCGGCAGGATCCTTGGAAGTAAAAGTAATCAAGCCAACACTCATCATGCCCACATAGGCCACAAATAAACCAATGCCACCGCCGATTGCTTGTTGAAGCGAAGTCGGGATGGCACGAATAATCATTTTACGAATTTTAGTAACGGTAATAATAATGTTAATTAAACCGCACAAGAACACCATGCACATGGCCTCTTGCCAAGTAAAATGCAGGCCGAAGCAAACTGTGTAAGTAAAGAATGCGTTAAGACCCATGCCAGCAGCCTGTGCGTAAGGTACGTTAGCAAACAAGCCCATAACAAGGGTACCAATGATTGCTGCGATGATTGTAGCGAGGAAAACGCCACCTTTAGGCATGCCAGTTTGGCTTAAAATCATTGGATTTACGACGATAATATACGACATTGCGAAGAATGTAGTGAGACCTGCAGTGATCTCCGTTGATACATTCGTGCCGTTTTCTTTGAGATGGAAGAACTTTTCCATATACTCTCTGTTCCTTGGTTTACAAGCGCAAAAGACCAGAAAAGCGCGGCGAAAGCACTTGAGCAATCGCGTACGCAATTACATTTGGGCATTCACGCAGAGGTTACTGCGACTCGTCGAATGAACGAAAGCATCACAAAATCTCACATAAAATTATGAAAATTGCGAAACCTTTGAACAACCGAACAGCTCTGACCTTACGCGCACGTGCTGACCAAGGAAATACACCGAAATCAAAGAAGTATATAACAACTCAGCCAAAACGACCGGAAATATAACGCTCAGCTTCAGCGTTGCGCGGATTGTTGAACATAGTAGTTGTGTCTGCAAAGTATTCCAAATGCCCCGGCTGACCTACAGCTTTCAAATTAAAGAATGCCGTGTAATCCGCAACACGCGCAGCCTGCTGCATGTTGTGAGTCACAATCACAATCGTGTAGTCACGCTTAAGCTCATTAATCAAATCTTCTACAGCCAATGTAGAAATAGGGTCAAGAGCTGAGCAAGGCTCATCCATAAGTAAAACTTGCGGATGCACAGCCACAGCCCTAGCAATGCAAAGTCGCTGCTGCTGACCGCCAGAAAGACCAATACCCGGCTTATCTAAGCGATCCTTAACTTCATTCCACAAGTTCGCGCCTCGTAAAGCCCACTCAACTAAATCGTCAGCATCACTCTTAGCAATTTTGCGATTATTCAAACGAACTCCAGCGAGCACGTTTTCTCGAATAGACATTGTTGGGAAAGGATTTGGACGCTGGAAAACCATGCCAACATCGCGGCGGACAGCCACAGGATCCACGTCTTTACCGTATAAATCGCGGCCTTCAAGAAGCACTTGACCTTCTACTCGCGCGCCAGGAGTGATTTCGTGCATGCGGTCTAAAGTGCGCAAAACTGTTGATTTTCCGCATCCGGAAGGTCCGATAAAAGCCGTCACTTTATTTGGCTCAATATTAATATTTACATCTTCTACAGCAAGAAAATCACCATAGTAAATATTTAAGTGCTTCACATCAATTCGCTGACCCATTTTATGCTCACTTTCTAAAAATTTAATTCGCTTTGCTTTGTTTTATTTTGCTTTGCTTTAACTCACTTTATTTAAGATTTACTTCGCTTTATTTCGTCTTTACAGAAAACACTCGAGCCACAACTCGCCCCAAAATATTTAGCAACAACACCAACACAATAAGCGTTAAAGCTGCAGCCCACGAGCGCTCCATCGGAATTGACGTTACACAAGAAGCCGGCGCATTAGCTGGACAATTCGCAGAAAGTTTGGAATATTCTTGGTAAACGTACACCGGCAAAGTCGTCATTTGCCCATCAAATAAATTGAGATTCGTGGAAGCAATAAAGCCTGAAGCCATAAGAAGTGGCGCAGTTTCGCCAATAACGCGCGCAACCGCAAGAATACAGCCAGACACAATTCCCGGAAGAGCAGTGCGCAAAACGATTTTTGTAATTGTGCGCTGCTGAGTAACTCCCAAAGCAAGAGACGCCTCGCGCAAATCGTTAGGCACGATTTTTAGCATTTCTTGAGAAGACTTCACAACTGTTGGAATCATAAGAAGTGAAAGAGCCACAGATCCTTCAAAACCATTGATTGTGCCAGGACCAGCAAGAAGAGCAAACATAGAAAATGCAAACAATCCAGCAACAATAGACGGAATACCACTCATAACGTCAACAAGCAGATTAATTATGCGCGAAATTTTGTTTCCGCGAGCATACTCAACCAAATAAACAGCACACATTAAACCAATCGGAATTGAAATAACCATAGCTCCTAGCGTTATTTCAAGAGTTCCAATAATCGCGTGCAAAATTCCGCCGTAACCGCCAGTTCCAGTAGCATTTCCGCCCACAACGTAAGTCATGTTATGAGTGAGAAAATCAAAATTTAAACGCTTAATACCATTGATAATGGTTGTTAAAAGCAAAGAAATAAGCGGAATAAGTGCCACAACAAAAGACAAGAAAATCAGCACGCGCATAAGCATGTCTTTACGTTTGCGCGCAGCTATGTGTGAGCGAGTTGGGCGGAATTTGTTGAAGTCAATAACCGGAGCCGCAGAATTTTCTGCGCGATTTTCTACGCAATTTTCTGCGAAGACTTCAGCACCTTCGTTAGATTTATTAATTTGATGCTCCATTTATGCGCCCGCCTTTCCGGTAATTTTGCGAGCAATAAAGTTGACTGCAAAAGAAATAACGAACAAAACTAAGCCGGTTGCAATAAGCGCACTTACGCCAAGTCCGTTCGCTTCCGGATACTGCGCTGCAATATTTGCGGCAATAGTTTGATTTTGAGAAGCCTTGAAAATATTGATACCAAAAGTAAATCCAGGAGACAAAATCATCAAAACTGCCATCGTTTCACCCAAAGCACGGCCCAGCCCAAGCATAGAAGCCGACACAATACCAGACTTTGCAAACGGCAAAACAGCTAACTTAATCATCTCCCACTTCGTAGCGCCGAGCGCAAGCGCACCTTCCTGCTGCAAGCGAGGAGCCTGCTGGAAAATATCGCGAGCCATAGAAGTAATAATCGGCAAAATCATCACAGCCAAAACTAATGCAACCGTAGCAGCAGAACGAGAAGGATTAGCCGCCGGACCAGAAAATAGCGGAATCCAGCCAAAAAGTTTAGAAACCCAATCCCAGAAAGGATACATAGCTGGAACCAAAACCAATCCGCCCCACAAACCATAGATTACGGACGGAATCGCAGCAAGCAAATCAATTACTCCACTCAAAAGCGGAACAATTTTTTTAGGCGCATAATACGAAATAAACAGAGCAATACCAATTGCCACAAAAAATGCGAACAGCAGCGCGAGCGCAGACATAAGCACTGTGCCAAAAATAAGCGGAGCCACATAGCTTATAAAATCATGCGCTTTACCACCAGTAAAATCAGCAAACACATGACTTACTTGATTGTGATTTCCACTTAATAACGGCAAAGCACGAAACAGCAGAAATACTGCAACTGCTGTAAGAACAAGCAAAATTAGCATGCCACAGCCTGCAGCCACGCCTTTAAAAAGACGGTCTGCAAGATGAGTGCCAACATAATTTTTGCTATTGCTCTCAGAAATTTGAGCAGTTTCGTTTGCACTATTCGCAACTGCTTTCGCATTTTTCGTAGAACTCAATCATTCTCCTTTATAACCGATACGTTCATAATATCAGTTTGTAAAGTTTTTACTTTCCTGTTTTAACAGACTTAATCGATGCGTTAATTTTGCTTACCAAATTTTGTGGAAGTGGAGCCGTTCCAGCAGCAGAAGAAGCAGCATTCTGCCCTTCCACGCTAGTTACGTAGCTAAGCCAAGACTTCACAAATCGAGCAGTTCCAGCATCTTTATAAACCGGGCAAGCAATATCGTAAGAAACTAACACAATTGGATAAGCACCCTTAGATTGCGTATTGTGATTAATTTTCATAACAACACGATTAGGATATTTTGCAGAAGCGTCTGCGTCAATTTCAGAATCAGCTAAAGTTTGCGAAGCAGCTTCCGGAGAAATCTCATTGTAAGTATCCCCCACCTTCACTGCAACAGTACCGAGCTTACCGACCTGTGAAAAATCAGCGTAACCAATCGCACCATTTGCCATGCGAATAGTAGATACAACGCCCGAAGTGCCCTTTGCACCTTGACCGACACTATTTGGCCAGTTTTCAGAAAGATCATATTTCCAATCGTCCGGAGCAGCGTCTTTCACATAGCTTAAGAAATTCTGCGTTGTACCGGACTTATCGGAGCGGTGAACAACAGTAATCGGGGTGTCTGGAAGCTTTAGCTTAGGATTCTGCTTCTTGATATCGTCATCATTCCAGCGCGTAATTTTTCCGTCGAAAATTTTAGCAATCGTCGAAGCGTCCAAATTAATATGCTTGCCAGCATCCGAAACACCTTTAAGGTTGAAAATAATCGCAATTGGTGAAACATACACGGGCACATCGAAAGCCGTAGTTCCATGAGCACAAACCGACTTAGACTTTTCAACTTCGTCGTTACTCAACGCTTTGTCTGAACCAGCCCAAGCCGTGGCACCAGTCATAAAAGTGGTAACGCCAGCACCAGAACCAGTAGGATTGTAAGCAATTTTTGCACCCGGATTTTTAGATTGGAATCCTGCAATCCACGCTTCCATTGCAACCTGCTGGGAAGAAGCACCCGAGCCTTGGAAATTGCCGGAGATCTTAGTGTTTTGCGAACCTGACGCATTGGAATTATCAGCAGGAACATTGTCTCCGCAAGCAGCGCAGGTTGCACACAAGCCGAAAGTTAGCGCCGCCGCAGCAATACTGCGGAACTTAAGTGCGCTTTTAGTCGTATTAAATTTATTCATATTTGACTTATTCATATCGTTACGCATATTCTTCTTTCCTTTCGCGAAGAATTGCCTTGCGCCCCACCACATTTTCGCGTTCCTATAGCCGTATTGCGAATTGGGCGCATTTTCTTAATTAATCCCTATCTTTTTTTATTAACGCAACCATCGTAAACAGGTGGGTAAAACCTCACCGGCAAAAATAAAGTGGGTACCAAAAATGGCGGTATTTGGCGCTATATTTAACGCGACTTAAGCAAAATGAAGGTCGGCGACCACATCAGCGTGTCGAAATGCTACAAATTGCGAAGAATATTTACCGTAATTTTTGCAGCAGTGTCCGCATACTCGGAAATATCAAAAGTGTGAAAATCCTCGTATTTTGTATCCGCATTATCGCTCATTGCGCGCACAACAAGTGCAGGAACGTCGTTACGAGCAGCCACATGCAAGACTGCTGCGCCTTCCATTTCCACAGCATCCGCTTGAGTAGCTGCAATTACCTCCGCTACTTTTTCTGGCGAATCAACAAAATATCCGCCAGATGCAATAGTGCCAGCGATATGCGTGATTTTCATATCGGTAAGCACTTTGCTAGCTACTTTAAGAAGATAATCATCCGAATGAAACTCGCTTGCAAACGGCTTCCATTGACCGATTAAGCGCATATCGGTATCGAGATATTTTACAGTTTTTCCAAGAACAACATCGTTCGTATGCAAATTTTTATTAAGATTTCCTGCAATACCAGAAAAAATTACGGCTTGAGGATTGTATGCGTCAATAAGATATTGCACAGTTGCAGCAGCATTTACCAGACCCATTCCGCCAACAGTAGCCGCGACTTCGATTTTACTGCCATTCGCCGAGTCAAGAGTGCCGCAAGATACATCAAGACTTGCAGACTTATCGTGAGTCACGTTTTCAAGCGCGCTAGCAATATGCGCAACTTCTTCCTCTAAAGCACCAACAACAGCGACTTTAGTAATATCAGCTTCTGTAAGTTTTTCAATATTAGACATGAGTAGAATCATCCTTTTTTACTTCGCTACTTATGTATTTGTCATTACAATTAACCAAAAACACACATAATAAAGTCATAATAACAAAAGTTAAAGTCGCAATCTTCAGCAATGCTTCGCACGTAAAATCAAACCAAGGATTCACAACAGGAACATTGAAAAACGCAATAATTTGATTCTGCAGGGCAAGAAAAGCGAAAAATCCGGCTATAAGCAATACACAAACTAAAGTGCCAACAATGCGACGCCATCCGTTAGCAAAAACAAGCAAAGCAATTCCAGTTACAAACGGCATAAAAACACTAAACCACAATGCAGAAAACGTAACAAGCGTATAACCAGCACTATGCGTGCCACGATACCATGCAAAAGCCAACAAAATAACACCAGTTGCAATCAAAGCTAACAATATATAACGCACCACCGGTAGTGCTTTACACATAAAACCTTTATTCGCATTATTCCCATTATTCGCTTTATTCAAGTCTTCGTTATACATTTCAACACACTCCCTTGTACGCAAAATATAATGCAAAAATAGGCGGCAAATACAGTAAGGAACATAAGCCAAGTAGAAATTAATTGAGATTATCTTACTACAATCTCTAAGCTCTAAGCTCTACGGCGAGTTGCTACAGATTTATCTAAAATTCTTAGCAAATTGGCAGTATCTTCCCAAGAAATACAACGATCCGTAATAGACTTCCCATATTCAAGTTCGCTAAGAGGAGCAGGATCCTGATTACCACCCTGTAAGAAGCTCTCCATCATCACGCCCTTAATACCCTGCTCACCCGCAGCCAAACGATCCGCAATCTCACGCACAACCTCAATCTGGCGACGCTCATCCTTGCCAGAATTACCATGCGAGCAATCCACAACCACGCCGTGCGAAGCCATACAACCAGTGCCCAAACGCAAACGAATTGAAGCCACAGCAGAAGCAACCGACGCAGCATCATAATTCGGCCCCTTACTAGATCCGCGCAAAACCACGTGACAATCAGGGTTGCCAAGAGTCTGCACAGCACAAGCGCGACCAAGATGATCAATACCAAAGAACGTATGATGTTGGCTCGCAGCTAAGCAGCCATTTACAGCCGCAGAAACAGAACCATCCGTAGCATTCTTAAAACCAACCGGCATAGAAAGACCACTAGCAAGCTGACGATGAATCTGAGACTCAGTATTACGCGCACCAATCGCACCCCAGCTCACAGCATCCGCAATAAACTGAGGGCTGGTCGGCTCCAAAAATTCAGTAGCAGCAGCCAAACCAGCATCCAACACGCCGAGCAAAGTCTTACGCGCAAGCAACAAACCCTTATGAATATCATGCGTTCCGTCAATATCCGGGTCGTTAATCAAACCCTTCCAGCCAAGAGCTGTGCGCGGCTTTTCAAAATACACGCGCATAACAATAAGAAGCTCATCTTCAAGCTCCGAACGCAACTTAGCTAAACGACTCGCGTAATCAAGAGCAGCCTTAGGATCATGCACAGAACATGGGCCAACAATAACCAACAAGCGATCATCTTCGCCATTCAAACAGCTACGAATCTCATCGCGCGACTGCGCAACAATATCCTGCGCATACGGCGACAATGGTAACTCACCAAGCACCTGAGCAGGAGTTGGCAAAGGCTCCAGCTCAAGCACGCGGCGGTTTATTATGCGATCCACACCAACCTGGTCTTCCCAGCGCTGAAACTTCGCAGAATTAAGAGGGTTACGCCCCTCCTCAACTTCCTTCTTTACCGCGCGAGAAGTACGCTGCTCAGCTGTAGAAGCCATTTGTTCACCATCCTATAAAAACTGTGCTTGGTGTGATCGGTGGGTGCGAGGAGAGAATCAACCTAACTTGGTGGGGTCGGTGTACGCATCTTGAAATAAAGATGCGTACACCGCCGAGCTTGCGTTGAAAGCACAACCACATTTGATGTGGTCGGTGCTTGCATCTTGAATAAAGATGCAAGCACCGCCGCGCTCACGCGAAAAGCACACTGTGCTTTTCGCAATAGTGAGCGCGGCGCTTTGGAGTAGCTTAAGCGCCCAATGCGCTTAAGCTAAGCCAAAGCGCCCATTGGATCCCACGCCGGTAATACGATTGCTGGTTCTTCTAGGGCTTTGCGATATTCTTCCGGAAGCAGATTCTTCGGCACTGCAACTTCATACACGTACTCAGTGAACCAATCGTCACTCATCGTAAAGTAACCCTTATCTGCAATATCAGTGCCCCAAGAGTTCTCTACGCGCCAACGACGAGTAGTCGTACCATCATCAGCAACATCCACACCAGCAAAAGCCATAGCGTGATTCATTGCAGAATCAGCAAAACGCACACGCGCTTCCTTATCCAAATCAAAATCAACGCCATAAACGCGACCATACTCGAACAAATCAGTAGCCCAAGCGCCATTCTCGCGATCCATCATAGGATGGCAATCGGCACCAAACCACACTGGAATGCCCTTCTCAACCAAAATCTTACGCACGCAATCCTTCATAAACTGGTTTGGCACGTTCAAATACTCGGTTGCGTCTCCGCCAGCAACATTACCCAAGTGCTCAATAGCAATCTTCTTGCCCTTAGGATGTTCAGCGCGAGGATCGTCAACCAAGCACACATAATCCTCAAGACCAGCATTCACATACTTCTTCCAGAACTCAACTGGCGTAATCTCACCATCGCGATGGAACTTGCCGTCGCTATCAGTCCACTCCCAATCGAAGCTCTTAGGTGGCTCACCCAAGTGAATTGTCAAAATCCTGTGACCTGCAGCAGTAGCATCCGCAATAATCTCATCAATTTCAGTGGCATTCGCATACATATGAGCAACAGCAGTATGCAAAAGCGCACGCAACTGCGTATTCATAGCACCAGTATTCTTAGAAGAAGCAGTTTCTGGGAACAAATCCTTAGGAACAGCACCATACTTCTTGTAAACATTCATAGCCATGGTCCACTGACCGCCATCGCCCATAACGTCATGCAACAAATGCTGAATCAAACGAGAATCTGAAGGCTCACCTGCACGCACCAAAGCAGCAACATCCTTCAAGAAGTAGTTAATTCGCTCAAGCTTGTCGTAGTACATTGCGTAGTTTTGAGAAAACTCAAATTCCTTCAATCCAAGAGATTTCTTCGCAATGAAACGAGCCACGTTCAACGAGCTAAACAGCCAGCAACGGCCAGAACGATCCTGATGTGTTGCATCTCCGTTGTCAACAATGGTAGAAAAACGACGCTGCAATAAGCGCGCACGATCATAATTACGCGCGACTTTATCAATACCAGCAGCAGTCACACCATTCATAGCTAAACGGTTTAAAGGATTTGCGTCAAAATCCTCACGCAAACCTTGTAATTTTTCATCAGTTAGAGCAGTGATTTCAGTCACAATGCTACCTTTCCTGTTAATTATCAATATTTATTTCAAATATTTATTCAAATACCAGCACATTCTAGCGTACGATGTTTAAGCCAATCTACAAATTTTACAATATTTTCTTTATTGATTATCTGTGTCTTGGTCTTCTTGAGACTCGTTAGCTTCTTCAGATTCAGCCAACGCAGCTTGAACATCTCGCTGAGCCTGCTTCGCATCTGCAGAAGATTGAGCATCCGACGAATCCTCATTATCGTCAGAAGCTTGCGCAACTTGTTGGTTTTGTTGAGCATCCCCAAAATCAAATCCAGAGAAAGCATTCGCAAACAGCGAACGCAATTCCGTAACGCGCTGCGTAATAGTTGCCTCACGATGCTGCAATTGGGTTAATCGAGTCGTCATGCCATCAAGCTCTTGCTGCGCTGCAGCTCTACGCTCTTCAACCTGAGCAGTTGCTTCCTGCATAGCTTTGCGCACAATATCAGCAGCCTGACTATCCGCAGCCTGATGCGTTTGCGCTGCATATTCGTCAGCTTCTTGATGAACAGTTTTTGCGCGAGCAACCAAAGCATCTGCTTCTTCCTGAGCTGCTCTTTCTTTCTCTTTCAAACCAGAAAGCAAGGCATTGACTTTCTTTGTAGCTTCCTCCTGTTGAGCAGCAATATCTGCTCGAATCTGCTCAACTTCTGCACTAACTTGGCTTAACGTACGCGTGCGTTCAACTTGAGCATCATCTGCAATTTCTTGAGCTTTAGCAGCAGCAGCATCCGTAATTTCGCCAGCTTTGCGCTGTGCGTCAGCCATCATCTTCGAAGCGTGTTCGCGCATATCAGCAAGCTTTTTATTTGCTTCTGCAAGAGCAGATTCAATCTGATCGTTTGTTTCAGCTTTAGCACGTGCAATCTCTTCGTTTGCAGCCGCACGCTGCTCAGCAATTTTTTGCGCAGCTTCCGACTTAAGTTGCGAAATGCTGCTTTCTTGCTGAGCGCGCTCAGAAGCCATGCGCTTCGTATGTTCTTCTTGAGTGTTTTGTAAAGCTAATTCTGCAGCGTCTTTTTGAGCTTGCACATCTTTAGCAGTAGTATCGCGCAAACGTGCAGAATCTTCTTGTGCAGCTTGCATAAGTTGTGTCGACTTTTGCGTGGCATTGGAAAGCATTGTGTCTGCTTTAGTTTGTGCTTCTTGCATTAAATGTGCAGCATCCAGTTTTGCATTGTTCAGCAAAGTTCCAGCTTGTGCTTGTGCATTCTTTTTAATTGATGCAGCATCTTGCTTAGCGCGCTCAAGCAATTGAGAACTAGTCTGCTCTGCAGATGCCAGCAATTGTTGCGCATTTGCACCTAAGGATGCAAAAGTATTTCCGCTTTTTGCACGTTTTACATTATTTTTTTCTTCTTGCAATTGCGCTTGTAATTGCAAAATTGATTCATCGCTTGAACGCACTTGTTCACGCAGACGAGAAATAGTACGCTCATAGTTTGCAAATGCTTCATTTACCTTGTCTTTATCGTACCCACGCAACGCGGTTGGAAATAAATCAGCCACCATAATATTCCTTTCACAAGCCCCCACACAGCTGCACAAAACGCTGTGCTACACCATCAGAATCAACGCTATCACTTACAAGCAAAAAACACTCGTGTGTTGCGCACGTTTTTGCTAAGCTCACACAACTGCACTTACTACCTAGCTCAAATACAGTAATGTTTATATAGCATATGCGATTATTTGTCGCGAATTACTAAAGCAAGAAGTCTACCTTCATGCGATTTTCCAGCTAAACTAGCACGTCGATGAGAATACCATAGCGGATTTTCCAAAGTGCACATTGGGTTTTGCAAATTTTGCAAACGTTCCGGCAAAGACTCGCCTTCCCCATCTACTTCGCAAATCGTGCGCAATTCCTCATCTTCCTGCAAATATTGCGTAGCTGCAGTAACTCTTGGCAAAGCGTCAACAATATTCGCAACTCCTGCGAGCGCTAAATCAATGCGTGCAGCTTCAGCAATATCAATACCAATTCCACCGAAACGCGTTTTTGTTACAGTTTGCGGATAACGTTTTTCAAAATCGCGCGCAATACTCTCACCAACTTCGTAGCAATCTCCACAAATACACGGACCGAGCACTGCTTCTATACGAGAACGCTCAGCTCCCTTTTCGCACATTGCTTCGATGACAGCATCGAGTACGCCAGCCATCAATCCTTTTCGCCCACAATGCGCTGCAGCGATTACTCCAGCTTCGTCGTCCGCAAGTAAAACTGGCAAACAATCTGCCGCAAACATTCCTAAAGCAAGCGAGCACGCAGTTGAAACTTGCGCATCCGCCTCAATTCTCAATTGCGAATCTGCAAAACCTGTTGCATCAAAGCCGTAAGAAGTATTCCATGAATCTACTACACTATCTGCGTCAAATACTTCTCTGCTATGAACTTGAGCAACAAGCGACAAATCTGCTTGCAAAGCTTTCTGCAAAGCTGCGCGATTGCTTGCTACAGCCTCCTCACTATCTCCTGCGCGTCCGCCTAAATTAAGTGAAGCAAATAAGCCTTCAGAAATTCCACCCAATCTAGTAGTAAAAACTGCATGAGTGCGAGACCCTAACGGCACTGGAATGGTTACAGGAATTGGCGTACCGTCCTCATCTTCGTGCGGCAATGGCATACCAGTTACGCTTGTTTCTTGCATTTTATTGTTTTCTTTCAGCCTAAATAAGCCAATTCTTCATTGCTTAATTGCAAATCAGAAGCTTTCAAACTATCTAAAATTGTAGCTGGTCTGTGAGCTCCAGGAATGACAAATATGTGATCGCCTTTAGCGAGCTCCCAAGCCAAAACTACTTGCTGATAACTTACGTTATGATCTTCAGCAACTTTGCGGAATGGATCGAAAAGATGCTCGTCATAAGGATGACGGAATCCACCTAATGGACTCCAGCAAACAAAAGCAATTCCAAGCTTTTCGCAATATTGCAACGTATCTTCATTCTCTAAATGAACTGGAGAATATTGATTTTGTACTGCTACTAGCTTTTCTCCTAAAATGTTGCGCGCAATATCGATTTGCTCCACAGAAGCGTTAGAAATACCGATTTCTCGAGCCACACCTTCATCAAGCAACTCCTGCATTGCTTCAATAGACTCATTGTATGGAACTTCTGGATCTGGCCTGTGGAAGTAAAGCAAGTCAATAGTGTCAACGCCTAGAGTCATTGCAGACTCTTTGGCATGCGCAATCAAATGCTCTGGCTTACCATCCTTACCCCACGTTGGTCGCCCGTCAGTAAAGTTACGGAAGTGACCGACTTTAGTAGCAACCAAAATAGAAGATTTGTCGCCTTTCCAGCTTTCTAAAGCCTCACGAACAAGCTTTTCGCCAGTTTGTTCTTCACCACCAGAGCAGTAATATGCCCAAGCTGTGTCAATATGCGTACAACCTGCATCAAGAGCTGCGTGGATTGTTTCAATTCCCATATCGTGACCAAGATTGTTTTCTATTGTCAATGGCATTTCGCCAAAACCAATAGCGGTTGTATCAAACGAACCTAATGCGCGATGCATAACCATATTTCACCCCTATTTTGTAAGTTTTATATTTTTCGTGAGTATTTATTATTGCATTACGCTACTTTACGCGGTCACAATATTTTACTACTTTTTATATTTTATTTTATTGCACAGATTGCATAAAACATTTAAATAGCTATCTAAAAGAAATGCCTCCAAACGCAAACGCAGCTTGAAGGCACTTCTACGAATATTTATTTTTATTTAGTATCTAGCAATAATTTTGCTTTAATACTATTTGCGCAATTAATCTTCCTCAAATGGATCAAAATCGCGACGCACGCGGCGACGAGGACGCTCTGCGCGCTCTTCGCGAGCCGAACGATACTCGTCATAGTGATCGTCATCAGCTGCATAACGCGGCTTTCTATCAGATACGCGACGATTTTCTGAATCTCGACGATTTGAGCGATCTTCACGGTCGTCACGATCTGCACGATCGTCACGGTCATCGCGATTTTCGTAACGATCGTCACGGTCATCGCGCACGCGGCGACGAGGACGCTCATCAAAATCGTTATCGCTGTAACGGTTATCGCGATCTGCACGATCTGCACGACGGTCGTCTCGACGAGTGTTGCGGTCATCATAACGGTTATCGCGATCCATGTATCGGTCATTTCGATCCATGCGATCTCGATCGTCACGGTCATCGCGCATGCGGCGACGAGGACGCTCATCGCGATCTGCACGATCCGCACGGTCATGATTATCGCGATCGTCACGGCGAGAACGACGGTAATCGCCACGAGAGTCACGAGAATCGCGATCGTCGCGAGAACTGCGGGAACGATTTTCACGCACTGCTGGAGCAGAAGATTCTTGATCTTCAAAACCTGGAATAGCCAAAGAAATTTTGCCACGCTCATCTACGCTTTGTACGATAACTTCAACATTATCGCCTTCCTTCAGCACATCTTCAACAGTGTCAATGCGCTCACCATTTGCTAAATTGCGAATCTGTGAAATGTGAAGCAAACCGTCAGTTCCAGGAGTCAAATTCACAAAAGCTCCAAAGCTTGTGGTCTTAACAACCTTGCCTGTGAAAGTTTCACCAGCTTTTGGCACACGAGGATTTGCAATAGAATCGATGATTCCCTTAGCCTTCTCAGCAGCTTCTCCGCCTTCAGAAGAAATGTAAACAGTACCGTCATCTTCAATAGCGATTTCAGCACCAGTTTCTTCCTGAATTTGGTTAATCATCTTGCCCTTAGGCCCAATTACCTCACCAATCTTGTCTACAGGAATTGTGGTTGTAATAATGCGTGGAGCGAATGGACTCATCTCAGCTGGACAATCAATGCATTCGTTAATAACTTCAAGAATCGTTGCACGAGCTTCATGTGCCTGCTGCAAAGCGGCAGCCAAAATATCAGCTGGAATACCATCAAGCTTCGTATCGAGCTGCAAAGCAGTGATGAATTCAGAAGTACCAGCAACCTTGAAGTCCATATCACCAAATGCATCTTCTGCACCGAGAATATCAGTCAAAGTCTTGAAGATATGCTTTCCATCAACATCACCAGAAACTAAGCCCATAGCAATACCAGCAACTGGAGCCTTCAAAGGCACGCCAGCAGCAAGCAAAGAAAGCGTAGAAGCACAAACGGAACCCATAGAAGTAGAACCGTTAGAACCAATAGCTTCAGACACCTGACGAATAGCGTATGGGAACTCTTCGCGACCTGGCAAAACTGGAACCAAAGCCTTCTCAGCTAAAGCACCGTGACCAATTTCACGACGCTTTGGAGAACCAACGCGACCAGTTTCACCAGTGGAGTATGGAGGCATTTCGTAGTTGTGCATATAACGCTTGGTTTGTGGGCCAGAAAGTGCATCAACTTGCTGCTCCATCTTAAGCATATTCAAAGTAGTCACACCCAAAATCTGGGTTTCACCACGCTGGAAGAGTGCAGAACCGTGTACGCGAGGCACAACATCAACTTCTGCAGAAAGCGTACGAATATCACGCAAACCGCGACCATCAATACGATAATCTTCAGTCAAAATACGACGACGAACAATTTGACGCTGCAATTCTTTAAACGCATTGCCGAGTTCCTTTTCCTTTTCGGCTTCGTCCATATCAGTGAATTCTTCAGCGATTGCAGCACGCACGCCTTCCTTAATTTCAGCGATGCGATCTTGACGAGGAAGCTTTTCAGCAATAGAAAGAGCTTCATTCAAATCAGCATGAGCAATCTCGTCAATACGAGCATAAAGTTCGTCAGTATATTCTGGGAAGAGTTGGAATTCCTTAGTTTCCTTAGCTGCAATACGCTTCAACTCATTTTGAGCATCGCAAATAACCTTAATAAATGGCTTTGCAGCTTCCAAACCTCCGGCTACGACTTGCTCATCTGGCTTGGTTTGACCATCATTGTAAATCAAATTCCAAGCATTCTTACCAGCACCAGCCTCAATCATTGCAATAGCAACATCGCCGTTTTCAATCACACGACCAGCCACAACAATCTCAAATACTGCACGCTCGCGCTCACTCCAACGTGGGAAAGCAACCCACTGGCCATCAATCAAAGCCAAACGAACGCCAGAAACTGGGCCCTCAAATGGCAAACCAGAAATCATAGTAGATGCAGACGCCGCATTCAAAGCAATAACATCGTAAGCATCATCTGGATTAATTGCCAAAATTGTTTCAACAACTTGCACTTCGTTACGTAAAGTGTGTGGGAACAACGGGCGCAACGGGCGATCAATAATACGGCATGCCAACGTTGCTTCGTTAGAAGGACGACCTTCACGACGGAAGAACGAACCTGGAATCTTTCCAGCAGCATACATTTTTTCTTCCACATCAACAGTTAATGGGAAGAAGTCGTAATTTTCCTTCGGACTAGATCCTGCAGTCGTCGTCGACAAAATCATGGAATCGTCATCCAAATATGCGGCAACAGCACCATCTGCTTGCTGAGCAAGTCGACCAGTTTCAAAGCGTAGCGTACGCTTACCAAATGAACCATTATCAATAACGGCTTCTACAGCCTTAATTTCGGGACCCTCCACGGGTTCCTCCTTTTCTTAACTTACCTAATCAACCAACATGCGTAATAACATTGACGACTTCGCATTATTACTTATATGCGAATATTTGCACTCTTTGCAACACTTGCGTTACGTCAATATTTCGTAGTGTTTTTTGTTTCGGTTACTTCAATCATCCGTATTCAGTTATACATCAATCTTTAATTATTTTTTGAATTATTCGTTAATTCTTTTTAGTTATAAATTTTAAATATTGTTCACAACACTTACCCCAAATCTGTGAATATGTGAACAATTTTTATGCGTACACGTACCTGCGTACAGCACAAAGAATACAAAAGCCCGAGCTAAGCCCGGGCTACAAGACTATCGACGCAAGCCAAGTCGTTCAATCAAAGAACGATAACGGTTGATGTCAACACGCTTCAAGTAATCGAGAAGACGACGACGATCACCAACCATGAGCAACAAGCCACGACGAGAATGATGATCGTGCTTGTGCTCCTTCAAGTGCTCAGTAAGGTCAGCAATACGCTTGCTAAGCAAAGCGACCTGCACTTCTGGGGAACCCGTGTCACCCTCGTGCGTCGCGTATTCGTTGATAATGTTCTTCTTATCTTCAGCCGTTAATGCCACGGCGTCCTCCTTAATATCACTGCGCGGTGCCACAACCTTCTGCTGTAGCGCTCTCAATCCGCGGGCGTTACACGCCAAGTCTCTATCATACAACCACTTGCAAACAACTTATTTTCGCAAAATCCAAATATTACATTGCGGTCATAAAGCCACCAAATAACACAACTAGAATTGCCAAAACCTCAATTGCATAAAACATTATGAACGACGCCCAACTACGCGTAAGAACATTCAAAGCCGAGGTTTTAGGAACAATGACAAGCAAACCAACAAAAATGACAGCAAATACAGCTACTCCAATACCTGCAGAAATAATGCCAAGATTTGCCGCATTCGCTAAACCTGAAGCATGACCATAGACCACATACGTCGAATACCAGAAGCTCATGTTTAGCATGCATAATCCGGCAATAAGTTGTTCTAAAGCCAGGAAAACAGCAAACATTATCCGCCAAATCCAACGATGAGTGTCAATTAACGCCATAGCAAGACTTGTAAAAGCAGACACTGTGATTACCCACGAAATAAAAACAACACCTTGCGAAGATAATCCAGAGCAATGCGAAATAACCCATGAAGTATGACGAGCGGCCATAGTGCGACCAATCCAATACGGAATAACAATAGCGACAAGCAGAACGCCAAAATAAATCCACCAATTCTTTGGATTAGAATGCTTACGAGAAAAATCAGCAATCGATAAGTCTGTTTCCGGCAAACCAATGTTTACATATTCGTCAGGAATTTTGCTTTTCGAATCATCATTCTTTTTTAAAACTTCATTAGCATTGATTACACGAGCAGAACGTTTCCTAGGCTTTAGCGGAGCAAAACTTTGTGGATATTCACCATCATGCTCATCATTTAACTTCATACGTTACTTCTCCTGCCAATCTTTAATTGCCAAGCAATTTCTCAAGTTTTAACCATGCAACATTACATTACTAACTATTATTGTATGTTATAACGCAATTAACTGATAGCGTGTGCACAAAAAGTGTCAACCGTTTATGGCGACTGCTAGGCTCAAAATAACAGTTGTTTCGCTTGATTTTTAATTAACAAGCGTCACTAAATACGCAAAATTTATGACAGGACATTATGGGATTTATTCATTTTATTGTTAACCTACTCAAGGATCCACGCTCAGCTATTGCAAGTTGGATTGCAATGGGCACAGCTCCAGCATTAGGCCTTATTTTTCTCATTGTTTTTATTGAAACAGGCGTAGTATTCTTCCCATTCCTTCCAGGAGATTCACTTCTTTTCGCAGCAGGGTTTTTTGCAGCTCCTGACGCTCAAACAGGTCATAGCGCGCTTCCACTTCCACTATTACTTGCCGTAGTGTGGCTAGCCCCAATCATTGGCGATCAGTGCAATTACTTTATTGGTCATTTCTTCGGACGAAAGATTGTAGAATCCGGGAAAGTAAAAGCGCTCACTCCAGAACGAGTTGCAAAAACCGAAAAAATGATTGATAAATGGGGTCCGCTGGCAGTATTCTTGGGTAGATTCTTCCCATTCATACGCACTTTTATGCCGTTCATCTCCGGAATTTCTGGAATGCGCTGGATACGCTTCACACCATTTTCTGTACTAGGCGGTCTCGTTTGGTCGTCGCTTTTCACATTTCTTGGATATTTCTTCGGCAAGATTGATTTCGTACAGAAGAATTTTGAATTAGTAATTGTTGCAATTTTGCTTATCTCGCTTGTTCCAACTTTTATTGGTTTATACAAAGCGCACAAAGCAAAGAAAGCAGCAAAACTTAATAAAGAAAACAAATAAACTAGTATTTTAACTTACGACACTCAAGCACGCTGCACTACAAGAAATGTTGTTTTTATACAAGCTTTGTAGTACAGTGTGCAGAGTTGTCGTAAGATGATTTGTCTTAGACATTGGGGCTATAGCTCAGTTGGTAGAGCGCTTCGTTCGCATCGAAGAGGTCGTGGTTTCGATTACCATTAGCTCCACTGAGCCCACTGCATTCATTCCACCGCAGTGGGCTTTTTATTTTTCTCGCACAATGCCTGTCAAATCTAGCAAAACTAATTAGAATAGTTTACTGATTGCTAATTTTCTTTTTAAAAATAATGCTAATTCCTAATGCAGCACAAAGAATTGCTATAATTCCAGTGCCAATATAAGCCACAATTTCTATATAATTTACCGATTTTCGCTTAAAGGAATCAGCATTTTCAAAAGATTTTTCCGATTTTTTCACTTGCGAACGAGCTATCCAATCATCGTTATCGGAGCTATTGTCGGAATCATCATCTAAACCATCATCAGAACTATCAGCATCTTTACTCTCGCTATTTTTAGATTTTTTATCTGCTTCAGATTTTTTTACAAGCTTATTTGCAATAGAAACAATTTTTACATTTTTATATTGCAAAGTTGTTATATTTCCCGCATAATCTGCAGCTTTTACTAATACGTCGTGAGTAAAACCGTCTGGTTTTAGTTTTGTAGATAAAACTGATTTATTCACATCTTTACCGCTCCAAATACGATTTGTTTTACCATCAACATCGATTGTTACATATTGCAATGCTATGTTATCTTTTGCACTAATACGTAAAGTTTTTCCTTCTTTATTAGTACGATAAGTAGAATTATTTTGCATATCAAACACCGTTGTGATTGGAGCAAGATTATCTACTGTAAATTGCACGGAAGCTGGTGCAAATTGCAACATTCCTTCCTTTTTGCTAACTGCATTTTCGCTACAAGAATGATTTCCTGCCTTGTCTACTGACATAATGCGCACACGATAATGGGCATTATCTGCAAAATTCCGTTTAAAAATAGTGTAAGTCAATCGTTGCCAGCCACGATCTGTGCGACTGTTTACAGAAAAATCCTGTTTTGACAAAATCTTCTCTACACCGTCTTGCATAACACTAATTTTTGCAGGACTTGCCAGTCCGCTAGGATTGAGTTCTTCAATATGAATATCTTTAGCATTTTGCAATTGTTTACGATTCATTGCTTTAGTGGAACTATCTATACTAAATGAGGAACCGCTTCTATTTATAGAAAATTGCAACTTACCAGAAATAACATGATCTACTAAATCTTTAGCACTCCACTGAAGCTGATACACGTCATCGTCTTGAATTCCATTATAAAAACCTGCGTATAGCACACTTACGCTTTGCGAATCAGCTTTTCTAGACACAAAAGAACGCAATTCCTTAGCATATCGCATTCTTCTCAGCGAATACGTTACGCTTGCAGGTTTTAGCCAACGATCTTTTATAACTAATGTTGGAACTACAGCATGAGAATATGCTCCGCCTTGTTGCACTCCAGTAATAGAAACAGTTGGCACAAGCGTATCAATAATGAATTTATTACTGATAGAAGAACTCACATTACCTGATAAATCTTCAACACAATAGCGAACATCCCAAGAAGCATCCCCCGAAAAAGAAACATCAGCATACCACACGTTTGTATGCACACCATCGTTTTTAAAGCTTTTAGCTGTAAGTACCATAACCTGCTTACCATCAGCAAAAACTTTCGCAATAGGATAAGAATCGTGAAGCAAATACGAGAAAACGAACGAATCATCCTGTATTAATATTCTTGAAGCTCGATTATTACGAAAATATTTGCCTTCATACGATGCGTTGTTGTCATAACTAACACTCAAGCGAGGAGCAGTTTTGTCAATAACAATATATCTTGGACGCTTGCTATAAGAATTATCTTTTGTTAAATCTGAAGCATTCAAAACTGAATCAGGAATACTTAATATTGGCTTACGAGAGCGCAATTTGTTGCCAGAAAGTTTACTTTCATTAGAAATATAGTTAGTTTGCTTTGAAACATGAGAATTAGAGTCAACTCCTCCCCATATGCGTTTAGGATGCATTGTTACAGCAGCAAGTCTTATAGAGATATCTTGCAAATCGTATATTCCTTCTTTTTGCAATTCAACTCTTACTATTCCTAATACTCGAGGTCGGATCTTATAACGAATATTAACTAGCGACGACACCGCCTCAATCTTAGCTAAATCAACTTTGGCACTCACTATTTGATATCTTCCAACGCTAACAGTAGCTTTATGCGCGTTCCTAATTTCCGAAGCGTCCAATCCATCAAAAGTTATAAGTAGCGAAGCAGCACGTTTAGTAAACATGTACTCGCCTTGAGTGCGAACAGTTTTCTGTTTTGTCATAACAGAAACATTTGCTATATGCAATCCTTTGGCTGCGTTATAGCTGCTTTTTGCATACGCAATAGAATTAAGTGGCAATAATGCAACAACTATAGCAGCACCAATAAATACAATAATCCCAATATAAACGCCAATGCGAGCGCAGCCGCATTTAAATCGCTTGAAAAACCACATATCCCCCAAAATTCTTTGTTTACACATTTATTCCCTCCTTTTTATTATTCCTTTTATTTCTTTTGCAAAAAAGCTAGATTAATTTCGTCTTGAACTTTTTTGACGCTATCGATTGCGTTTTTCTTTCTACTTACAGCCTCATCATTTGACGCATGCGCTTGTTTAAGAAGATATTCTGCCTTGTCGCACATTTGCTGAATCTCTTGTTTACTGGCTCCGCTTTCTAGGAACATCGGCAACCACGAATGAATTGATTGCAAAACTAGTTCTCCAGTATCCACAAATAAAACGTCTCCGTGATCTTTCTCAACAATTTGCATTAGCTGCTGTAATTGATTCACATAATTTTTATACGTTTCTACGCTTGCACAATCTTTAGAAACATCAACAAGTTGCGCATAAGCGTCAGAAATAGCGATGTACGCGCTTAACATTTTTTGATTTGAAGCAGTATGCGATATGCCATCAGAATTAGTTTCTACAGCTTGCGAAGACGCTTTATTCGCATCTTTTTCATATTTTTGAGCCTCTTGGAACCATACTTTTGCTACTCGCATACGAGATAATCGTTCTGTTTGTGAAACTTTTCCAGAAAATCCTGCAAAATAGTACCAATACGCTTTGCCTATTTCTATAGAAATAGGCAACCAATCTTTATTTACAGGACGCAAGTTTTGCTCGTATTTATTAATCAAACCAACAAAACATTGCTCTTCGTTGGCACTCCATTGCTGATCTGCAAGTTGAATTTGCAATAAAATTTGGAGAGGTTTAAATGATATTTTGCTTATATATTTCTTCTTGATCATACTATTTTGCACTTGCATTGCATGAGAAATATAGCGACACGCAATATCCGAATTGCTTTCGCGCTCAGCTAATTGCATGTAAAAATCGTAGCTTTTATTATTTTTGCGTATTTCCTCAATTCTTTTACTACTTGGCTCACCATCAAAAGATTGCTTATTTCGATTTACAAAAGCATTCCCAACAAATAAACCTAAGCAGTTGAATAAAATTACTATAAAAACTAGCACTACAACAATTAATGCCGTAATTGCATAGCGCTTTTTTCTAGGCTTAGAACTATTTTTGCATTGTTTGCGTCGCAATACATTCGTAGAAGTGTCGCATTGTTGCGAATGCTTTTCTGTATGCTCACACGCTTCCAGTGCAGAAAACATTTCGTCGCAATCTTTATATCTATGAGATGGTTTAGTAGCTGTAGCTATTGCGAGCACAGACACTAATTGTTCTACTACTTCACGATTCTCATGAGGCAATAGTACAGCAGATTGCACGTTTGTTTTAGGCACTTCAGTTGGTAATAATGCGTAACGCAATGTCATTCCAATCGAATACACATCGCTTGAAGTAGTTGCTGCAGAGTTTTCGTTCAAAATTTCAGGAGCGGTAAAAATATTAGTAGCAAATCGCGCGTCGCACTGGTCTATTGTGCGCAAATCAAGCACTCCCCCGTTTGCATATAATTGCGTTGCAGCACCAAAATCAATCAAACGGACTGTGCCATCTTCTGAAATCATAACCTGAGAAGGCTTAAGATCACCGTATATAATTGGCGGATAATGCGAATGTAAATAAGAAAGTATTGAGCAAAGTTGCATACCTAAATCAAGAACAGTTTCAACATTTTGCAATCCAGATTCTTCTACAATAGATTTTAAAGAACGTCCCTTTACATAATCGCGAACAGCATAAGCTCTACCATTTTCTTCAAAAAAATCAACAATTCGCGGAATAGCTGGATGATCGCATTCCTTTAAAACATTCGCTTCAGCGCGTAAGGATTGAATAATATGCTGTTGATACTCTTCGTTTCCGTACAGAAGCGTTTCTTTAACAGCCCATTGCTTGTGTAAAACGGTGTCAACAGCAAGAAACACTGTTGAAGTGCCACCACGCCCCAGCTCACCAAGCAGCTGATAGCGTCCGCCTACACAAACCATCGTTACGCCTCCGCAATATTGAAAACTCCAACTACTCATCAAATATTTCAGTTAATTTTTTGAGTAATTGAATTACAGTTGCGACTACTGTACCGATAAATTTATGCGTAAAAAAGCTTTTTCTAGCATTGTGGATAAAAGCTTATAAACCTACAAAACTCACGTTTTGTAGAAGAAGTAGAGGAATATATCAGTCGATATTAGCACCCAATGCTAAAAGTTTGCCTCTAAAATCTGCATATCCTCGATCAATTAGCGAAATTCCACGCACATTCGACGGACCTTGAGCAGTAAGAGCTGCAATCAAATGGCTAAAGCCTCCGCGCAAATCAGGTACATCAATATCTTGACCTGTCAACGGAGTAGGTCCGAAAATCACTGCAGAATGCTTGTAATTGCGCTGCTGGAATCTGCAAGGAAGCGAACCTAAGCATTCACGATAAAGCTGAATCATAGCTCCCATTTGCACAAGTGGCTTCGTGAAACCAAAACGATTTTCATAAACAGTTTCATGCACAATACTCAAGCCCTTCGCTTGAGTAAGCGCAACGACAAGAGGCTGCTGCCAATCAGTCATAAAACCAGGATGTACATCGGTTTCAATAGCAACCGGATGCAAATCCCCACCCGGATGCCAGAAACGAATTCCTTTATCTGTAACATCAAATTGTCCGCCAACTTTACGGAACACATTTAAGAAAGTCATCATTTCTGGCTGAGTTGCGCCCTTAATAAACACATCTCCGTGTGTTGCAAGAGCAGCAGAAGCCCAAGAAGCTGCTTCGATGCGATCAGTTAATGACGTATGAGTGTATCCTTGAAGCTCTTTTACTCCCTCAATACGGAAAGTACGGTCAACATCTACAGAAATAATCGCACCCATCTTTTGCAAAACGGCTACCAAATCCATAATTTCTGGCTCAATTGCAGCTCCGGAAAGCTCTGTACGACCTTCTGCAAGAACCGCTGCAAGCAAAGTCTGTTCGGTTGCGCCGACAGAAGGATAAGGCAAATGAATTTTAGTGCCATGTAAGCCATTAGGTGCAGTAATATGAATACCATCCTCGTGATCTTTATCTACATTTGCACCAAGTTTACGCAACGTCTCAAGATGAAAATCAATTGGACGGCCACCAATATTGCATCCTCCAAGCGCAGGAATAAACGCTTCTCCAAGACGATGAAGAAGAGGACCAGAGAAAAGAATTGGAATACGAGACGAACCAGAAAGAGTGTCGACGTCAGCTACATCTGCGAGCTGCACTTTTGTGGCATCAATTGTCACAATGCCTTCAGGTCCATTAACTTCAACGTCAACACCATGCAAACGCAACAAATCAGAAACTACATGAACATCGCGAATTTCAGGAACGTTTTTTAGAACAGACTTGCCAGGTGCCAACAAAGCTGCAACCATAGCCTTGCTAACAAAGTTTTTTGCGCCACGCACTTTAATAGTGCCATTAAGCGGCTTACCACCTTCTACATGCAACACATCTGCAGCGTCAATGCCACTATTGTTGTTCTGTTCAGCCGTATTGTGTGCGGACACATTTACCTCTTTCGTTCGCGCTAAAACACTATTCACTATAATACCGGCATATTTGCCAACGCGCTCATGCAATCTATTAAAACTGATTAAATTAGCGCGTAGATCGTTGACGCCATCGACGAATCAATCTAGTAAGTAATGATGGTTTACGTAATAAATCCACTTCTGGCAATTCATGCTCAGACTCAGCTGTAAGAGCATAAGTATAGGCTTTTTTGGAAGAAGGTTTGCCAACAAGATTCCCAAATTCAAGCATTTGCGTACGCGGTTCAAACGGGTGACGAATATCAAATTCAAGCAAGCGCACGCCTCTTTTAGCAGGTTCAGGACCGTAAGATCCAAAACCACATGTAGGAGTGGCAACAAATAGCATATTACTCTCGGGATCTTTAGCTGCGAAAGAATTGCGGTGATCGTGACCGGCAATTAGCGCAAAAGCTCCTGCATCAAGCAAAGCAGCGTATTCACCACTATCGGCGTCAGGGCAGCTGATTCCTTCACCTAAATACCCATCGGGCAGAACATGTTTTTCGTCAAGAGCATAATAGCGACCAGCAAAAGTACGATACCCTTCAATAGCATGTTCGCGCGCAGCAAGTTCTTGCGGAACTTCACGAAGAACACGATAATATTGCGGCAATGGAAAATGCTGAAAAACACAAATATGCTCAGGCAAATAAGAAGAAAGACCAGAAATAAACTCGATAGTTTTTTTAGAAGGGCTACCATATCCGCCGGATTTAGCATAATCTCCAGAATCAACTAAAACTATTGAAAAAACAACCTTTTCATGCTTTTCATCCATAACAGGCAAGGCAAAAGTACCAGGCTCACATGTAAAAATAATCTGCTTTGGCAACACACATTTTGTCGATTGCATAGCACTTGCAGAAGATACATTAGAAGCACTGCGATTCATGCAACATGGAAAATCTTGATATATCTTATCAAGCTCTTCATTACTCAGACCGCACTGGAAATCATGATTCCCATAAGTAACAACCCACGGAATACTGCGATCTTCTAGTGGCTTCATTAACTTAGCAACAAATTCGTGCACCTTATCAACCAATTGCTTCTTATCAGAAGCTGAAATATTGGAAGATTCCTGCCAGAGTCTACGCTGAAAAGTTTTTGCAAATACTCTTTCATAACCTGCAATCTGGTTTCCAGTAAAAACTACAAGATCTGGTCGCACAGCATCGCAAGCAGAAGCAATAAGTCGAATAGTATCTTGTGAAATACGTAACCCATCTTGAACATCTGCACACTGAAGCACCCGGAATTTACCAGAAAGATGGAACTGCAAACGTCCTAAACGAGCCGAAATAGATAAAGGAAGTGCCGCAGATGCATGAGCTTCAGATTGTGCAGAATCAGTCATACTTTAAGCATACGGCAGATATGCCGCGACTCACTCAATTTTGTGCGCAAGTTTACATAAATTATTTACATTCAAAAATACTAAATTAAGCAAATACTGATAATAAATAACCTAAAAGCGATAAAAACGTGCAATTTCAGTAAAATAGTTACAAATTCACAGACAATTCACAGGTAATCGCATTACTGCACTCAGCATAAGGTGGTTATTATATATACATCAAAGGGAAATAAACTACAAGCAAGTAGTTGAATTTGACTTTAATAACTTAAACCTCTCTTCTTCTCTTCTTTCTCTAACCCCGGTCACGCACCGGGGTTTTTGATTTTAAGGCTACATAAGAAGCGTGCGGCAAGCGTGGTAAACGGGAGTAAACGGCAAAAACTGAGCATGTATGTAAAGAAACTGCCGCTTTCACGCCAACAAGCGGCAGAAACTTTACAGCCGTGTAAAGAAAAGGTCGCGCGCTGAGACAAATCGCAGTAATACAGATAGATAACAAAAAAGCCCTCGTTCTACGAGAGCTATTCGCTGGGGTACCTGGACTCGAACCAAGAATGGATGAACCAGAATCACCTGTGTTGCCAATTACACCATACCCCAATTGACAAGCTTCGCGGCTCTTGGAACCGTTCCGTCTTCGTACCCCCGACCGGATTTGAACCGGTGTTGGCGCCGTGAGAGGGCGTAGTCCTAGACCGCTAGACGACGGGGGCTTTCATTTATCAGCTACGCCTCTTGACGCAACAAATAGCGACTTTACAACATAAAGCAAATACTTGCAACCGCGGCGTGTCGAAAATATATTAAGCATAAAACAAATAAAAAGGCGGAAATGCAGCAATAGTGCCACACTCCCGCCTTATTCAAATTTTATTTGCGCTTATAAATTATTTGTAATTTACAAATGCTCGCGTAAACCAGCCAAACGCGCCAAAGTCACGTCTTTGCCCACGATTTCCATGGACTCAAACAGTGGAGGCGAAACGCGACGACCAGAAAGTGCAACTCGCACAGGGCCAAATGCCAAGCGCGGCTTGTAGCCAGCTTCCTCAACAAGCTTCTTGTTCAAAAGCTCGTGCAAGGAATCAGTATGCCAATCAGCAGCATCAACGTCCTTCAAGGCAGCGAGCGCAGCGTCAAGAACCTCTCCTGCAGATTCCTTCAACTGCTTACGAGCGTCGTCATCTGGAGCAATGTAGCCATCTTCACTTAACAGGCTGCCAACCATTCCAGCGACCTCGCCAAGCAAACGCACGCGAGGCTGTACAAGAGGCGCAGCAGCGGTGAGTACTTCACGCTCGCGGTCAGTTAACGCATCCCAATTATCCGCACTAACTACGCCATCCTTATGCAAGTAAGGCACAGAACGGTTCAAGAAATCTTGCGGATCGAGCATACGAATATGCTCAGCGTTAATCGAAATTGCTTTATCCAAGTCAAAGTGTGCAGGATTTGCCTTAACGTCGCGCACATCGAACTTTTCAACCATCTCGTCCATAGTGAACACGTCACGATCAGGCGCAATAGACCATCCAAGCAAAGCCAAGTAATTCAGCAAGCCTTCTGGAATAAAGCCGTTATCCCTATGCAAGAACAAGTTGGACTCTGGATCTCGCTTAGAAAGCTTCTTCTTACCTTCGCCCATAACGTAAGGCATATGGCCGTAAAGTGGAGTTTCCTTAGCAATACCCATTTCCATAAGGTAACGGTACAGCACAATCTGACGAGGTGTGGAGCTCAAAATATCCTCACCGCGCAAAACCACATTCACATCCATTAACGCATCATCAACAGGGTTCGTAAGCGTATAAAGTGGATCGCCATTCGGACGCACAATCACATAATCTGGAACAGATCCGGCTTTAAAAGTAATTTCACCACGAATTAAATCGTTAAAAGTAATGTCTTCATTTGGCATCTTCAAGCGAAGTGCAGGTTTGCGACCTTCGTCGCGGAAAGCTTGCTTCTGTTCTTCCGTAAGATTACGATCGTAGCCATCGTAACCAAATTCAGCAGGACGGCCAGCAGCAATATTACGCTCCTTAATTTCTTCAGGAGTAGAGAAGGATTCATAAGCGTATCCTGCTTCAAAAAGCTTTTGTGCTACGTCTTTATAAATTTCCATGCGCTGGGACTGGCGATACGGTCCGTTATCTCCGCCAACATCAATGCCCTCGTCCCAATCAATATTGAGCCAACGAAGAGCCTCAATAATCTGCTGGTAGCTTTCCTCACTATCGCGCTCATTATCGGTATCTTCAATACGGAACAGCAATTTGCCGTGAGTATGGCGAGCCTCCGCCCAGTTAAATAGCGCGGTACGAACCATACCTACGTGAGGTGTACCGGTTGGCGAAGGGCAAAAACGCACGCGAACATTCTTTGGAAGTTCAGGCTTTGCGGATTTTGTTGCATTATTAGCAACTTCTTGAGTTTCCTCGATATCAGTCATAGGTTCCATTGTGCCGCGCGTTACGGACGTGCAGCATTCGCATCAAACATAAGTCAACCTAAAAACTAATCAAGCGCCTGCGTAGATTCTTTATTACCCTCAACGTGCGCAAACTTCGCAGCAAGAGCCTCGCGGGACTTTCTATCATCCTCTTCTTTTGCGAGCTTCTTCGCAACTTCAGGATCCCACAGCACGTCTTCACGATGCTTTTCCCACTCTGAAATAAGCAGCGGCGAAATAAAATTGACCAACGCACTTATATCACAATTACACTTATCACTAGAATTGCGCACACAATCAACAATCTCACGCCATTGAGCATCCTTGAACATCATTCGCGGCAAACCAGCACACTCACATATTTCGTTAATATATAAGAAGATTGGTAAAGTTTCGCAAATCTCGTTAGTTTTTTTAATTAGATTTGTTAATAAGCTTAAAACTACAATAATTTTTTGCGTTTCCAATGATTTATTTTCATAACAAGAAACCATTTGTTTCGCATAATTAATTGCAAAGTCAATATCGCTAATACTCCAATTACCTTCAACATTTAACGTATCGGCTGCTGCATTTATTGCATTAGAATCTTCGGTAGAATGAGATGCAATCTTACTAAAAATAGAATTTATATTATTACTATTTTCTAGTATTTCTTCTTCTGCTTCATCATAGTTAGGCTCATAGCATGAATCCATATTGTCGTAAGCATCGGCGGCAGCAAGTAGCGCGTCTACTATTTCTTGCGGACGTCCAGGAATTTCATCCGCACCTTCATACACAAATTCAGCATCCGGCACAGTAACATCAAGATTCGTGAGTATTCGTGCTATTGCTCGCATTGAGCGCACCTCAAGATTTTCCGCATATTTTGCGTCGTTATCTAAGTGTCGCGCTTCCGTCAATGGCCATAATTCCGTTAGTTTTGCGGCAGATTGCGCTGCATCATTCAGCATTAGCATACTTTTTTCATTATTTTTAATATCTTCAGAATCTTTGACAGAATCAACAGAACTAACCATTTCAATGCTCCTTCGCATTATATGTTACTTACTTCACTCGCCCAGCAGGATCAACATACGTAATTGAAAGCACACGCAAAGTCTCGCAATCGTAAGTAATAGAAGTAATCGAAGCTAAAGCCGTGTGACGAAGAAGCATATTATGTTCAGCGTGGCCGGTTTCCAGTAGGTGTCTATAAGACCAGATTGGCGACTCATGAGTAACTGCAACGATTTGCTCACCCGGATGCTTACGAACCTGCTCGCGCACAAAATCGCCAACTCTAGTGGCAATACTTCTGTAGCTTTCTCCCCAACTTGGCTTCCACAAATTCGCAACAAGCTTCCAATTGTTGTTTTTCCACAGTGCGCCTTCACCGTAACCTATGCGTTTCCCGCGGAAATTATTTCCAGCTTCAATTAAGCGTTTATCTAAAATAATGTCGCTTTCTTGAGATTGCGCAGAATCTTCGTCACAGTGCGCTTTTACATAGGCAGAATCTGCAATATTGCGCAAAGCATTTTCGATTTCACGCGCTGTTTCACGTGTTCGCTCAAGAGGAGACGAATAAATTGCAGTAATTCCGCGCATTTGCGGAACAGTGGCAATATATTTTGCTGTAGCTTGCGCCATTCTCACTCCGCGAGCAGAAAGATGAAATCCAGAAAGACGCTCATACAACACGTGATTTGGATTATCAACTTCTCCATGACGCACAAAATGAATTGTCGTAGCTGGCATTGCGTTCTACTTTCTGTTTAAAAGATTAAATCAATTACTTGCGATTTTTTGTATGATTAAGCGACCACATTCCCAAGCGGTGAGCAAAACTCGTATCTTCTTGCGCAACATACCCAGGCTGTTGAGATTTAGTATCATCGAGCAGCCACTTTCGTATAACAAAATTCCACACAGCAACAACAACAGTAGCTACAAGTTTTCCTATATTTGTGCGCAAAACGTATACTGCAGATCCGCGTAAAGTTTCAGCCATTCCTAACGTACTAGCCCAAATAATCAAATCATTTATAAGCAAACCTATAACTGCGGAAATAACAAAAATCAGAAGCTCCATCCACTTTGCCATATCTTCACGATGTTTAAAGACGTATTTCATACTGGCAATATAGTTGAAGATAAGTGAGATTACGAAAGAAATCGTACCCGCAACCACATTATTTAAGTGCGCAAGCATTAATAAATTGAGTAACGCAACGTCAATAATAAGGGCAATAATGCCAACAATTCCAAACTTTACAACCTGTTCAATAAGCTTTTTCATAATATCCATTAAACACGCGGCTGCTAACAAATAACATATAATTGTTACGTAATAAAGCTTACCAAATTTAGCAAAGGAGCGATTATGCCAGTTATTCATACTCATGTTTCTGTAAGCACAACACCTGCCCAGCGCGACGCATTAAAAGCTGCTTATGGCAAAGCAATTAGCGCAGTTCCAGGAAAAAGCGAGCATTGGCTCATGTGCCCATTCGAGGACAATATGCCGATTTATTTTGCAGGAGACAATACTAAGCCTGCAGCTTACGTTGAGGTGAACGTGTTTGGTTCCAGCGTGCCAGGGTCTGCTTGGGAAAAGTTAACTGAGCAGATTATGGCAGCTTTAGAGCGAGAGCTTGGGATTCCACAGGATCGCACTTATATTCGTTACACTGCAACTACTGACTGGGGTTGGAACGGCGGCAACTTCTAGGCGCAAGTCGCAAGCCTCAATTAGCAAGTCGCATAAAATCGCCATATCTTGTTACGTAAAATACGCATCAAAATATGGCGATTATTATGACGTCTACGCGACGCTACAAAACTTTAGGATTGCTCACTAAAATTAGGTTCGTCAACAGTAGATTTAGCGGATACAGCGAAGTCAGCAGGCTCGTTAAACTCAGCATCGCTTGAAGAATAATAATCGTCGCTAGCAACACTGCCTTCAAGATCTGGACCAGCAGCTAGACGAGCCACCTCTTCCATGTCCTTGTTTTCAAATAAAACCATGCGGACATAACCAACAACAAATCCAACAACAGCAGGGCAAACCCACGCCATGCCAAATTCTGAGAACGGTAGCCAGTTTTGAACAACCACCAACATATCGTTCATATGCAATGCACTGCGTAAAGCTTGTGGCAAACTATTCAAAAAATCATATACCGCTGCAACACCAGTAAAACCAAGCGTCCAAGCGTACACGACTTTGGAATTTCCAAAAAGTCGACCGCACAAAGCCAAAAGAATCAATACGATTGACAGTGGATACAAGAACATCAATACTGGAACTGCATATTCGATGATTGTGCTCAAACCAAAGTTTGCAAGGCCAAACGAAACAAGCGTAATCAACACAGACCAAACGCGATAGCTAGGACCCTTAGGGAATAACTTAGAGAAGGTTTCCGAGCAGCTTACAATTAAACCAACTGCCGTCTTTAAGCATGCAAGAGTAACAGTTGCAGCAAGAACAAGCAAACCAACGTTTCCAAGATGGTAGCGTGCAACTTGCGCCAAAGTTACGCCACCGTTTTCAGCAGGCTTAAACAGTGCACGGCTACGCACACCGACAACAACAATTGCGACGTAAATCAACGCCATAAGCAAGCAGCTAAAGAATCCAGATCGCACAGTATTCACTGCCACATCTTTAGGGTCTTTTACGCCAAAGGATCGAATAGTACTAACAACTATAATGCCAAAAGCCAAGCTAGCTAAAGCATCCATTGTATTGTAGCCATCTAAGAATCCTGTAAAGAATGATTCATTAACATATTTCCCTATAGGAGCAGCATCCGCAGAAGCGCCGCTTACAGGAGAAAACAGTGCAGTAAATACCAGAATACCTAAGAAAACCAGGAATATCGGCGTAAGAACTTTACCAACCCATGTAAGTATTCCGCTAGGCTTCATAGCAAAGAAGAATGCTAACGCGAAGAAAACCACAGAGAACAAGAACAAATACAATTGACCGTTTCCGTCTTGTGGAATAACGCGCTCCAAACCAACAGTGTACGAAGTTGTTGCGCAACGAGGAATTGCAAAGAATGGTCCGATTGTTAAATACAGCACACAAGTAAAGAACATGCCGTATTTTCTGCTCGGCTTACTAGAAAGTTCAAAAAGACCGTTTGCACGACTCATTGCAAGAGCCGTAACACCAAGCAATGGCAAACCAACGCCAGTAACAATAAAGCCAATTGTTGCAGGCACGAAATTAGTTCCTGCATTAGCTCCAAGGAACACAGGGAAAATCAGGTTTCCTGCGCCAAAGAACATACCAAACAACATGACCGCCACGTACGCGGATTCAATAATGGTCAAGTTCCTTTTTTTCGGGGCACTATCTGTGCTGACACTTTGTGTTGTGACGCTCATGCTTACACCTCCCATAAGGATAAATTTGTATTTACATACTATTCAGCTAAATCTCTTACTTTGTAATTTTGTGGATTTAAAGCAAAAATAATATTAGAGGGTATATTAATAAATTGCATGTACTTAATCGATAGAAACTTATAATTCGTGCGTGTCTCTAATAAAAAATAAAAAAGGACGCTGGCAAGCTACCAACGTCCTATGTAATCAAAAATGCTCTATAGCTTTGCTCTAAATCTTATATAAAATAAGCAAAATCACATCTTTTCTGGAGCAGAAACTCCAAGCAAATCAAGACCAGTTGCAATAACTGTGCGCACAGCAGCGTTAAGCTTTAAGCGAGCTGCAGCACGAGCTGGCTCTGGGCACTTTGCAATGCGCTGAGCTTCACGCTCGGCTTCTGGCAAACGATTTTCAGGGTCAGTTAACTCCATTGGTACAACACGCTCAAGGTTGTACCACTTGTGGTAACTTGCTGCCAAATCCTCAAGATAATGCGCAACTCTGTGAGGAGCGCGCAAATCGCCAGCTTGAGCCAAAGCAGCAGGCCATTGAGCCAAAGCAGCCAACACTTCGCCGTCAGCCTCGGTATTAAGCAAGCTTAAATCAGCGCCATCTTGCGTAATTCCAGCGTCAGCCGCATTGCGAGCCACATTGCAGCTGCGTGCGTGAGCGTATTGCACGTAATACACAGGATTATCGTTGCTGTGAGAAGCGAGCAAATCCAAATCAATATCAACACTTGTGTTGTAGTCGGTGCGAGCAAGCGAGTAGCGCGAAGCGTCAACACCAATTGCATCAACTAAATCGTCGATCGTAATAACGTTTCCAGCACGCTTACTCATACGTACAGGCTTACCATCTTTCATAACGTTTACAAGCTGACCAATAAGAATCTGCATGTTTTCGCCCGGCTTGTCGCCAAAAGCCGCGCACATTGCCATCATTCGGCCAATATATCCGTGATGATCCGCGCCGAGCATGTAGATTGCTACGTCTGCAGGATTCTGCTCGCGGTGACGCTTGTTGCGATAGTACGCAATATCTGCGGCAAAGTAGGCGTAATTGCCGTCGGACTTAATAATCACACGGTCTTTATCGTCACCATGCTTAGTGGACTCAAACCAAGTTGCGCCGTCTTTTTCGAAAATATCTCCACGAGAACGCAATTCCGCAATAGCGCGCTCAACTTCTCCATCCTCGTACAAGCTGTTTTCATGAAACCACACGTCGAATTTCACACGAAAATCGTGCATCGACTTGCGAATTTCCGCAAACATCATTGGAACTGCGCGCTTGCGGAACTCTTCGCGCTGCTCGGAATCGCCTTCGCCAAGCGGCAATCCTTCCTCGTCTTTTCCAAGATCAATTCGCGGCAATGAAAGAACATCAACGCCGTCCGCATTCGCTTCTTTTATAACAGAGTCCGCAATTTCGTTAATATACGCGCCTTTGTAGCCGTCTGCAGGCGTTTCTTCGCCATGAGCTGCAGCAACTAAAGACTTTGCAAAACGGTTGATTTGCTCACCGTGATCGTTGAAGTAGTATTCGCGCACAACTTTTGCGCCGTTCGCTTCCAAAACTCGAGCCATAGAATCGCCAACTGCAGCCCAGCGAGTTCCACCAATGTGGATTGGACCAGTTGGGTTTGCGGATACAAACTCAAGATTCAAAGTTTTGCCGCTCAAATGCGTATTCTTGCCAAAAGCCGCACCCTGCTTTAAGACTTCGTCTACGACCGCCGCCGCAGAAGCAGAATCAAGCGTTATGTTAATAAAACCAGGACCTGCCACTTCTACGCGCGCAATACCTTCCGCTTCTTGCAAACGCTCAGCAAAAAGTTCTGCTAAATCGCGAGGCTTCATACCAGCTTTTTTAGCGAGTTGCATAGCAACGTTCGTAGCCCAATCGCCGTGTGCACGATCTTTTGGTCGCATAACTGCAAGTTTTTCGGCAGCAGGAATCAAATCTTCTGTTAGATTGCCAGCTTTACCACTTGCTACTAAATCTTTAGCAATTTTTTCAATTAATTCACTTAAGCTTTCTGGATTCATGGTTTACAGTCTAGCGTTACCGCGCGATGCTTCGCGATTACAACTCATTGGATTGCATTATTCTGAGTGTAAGGTAATATATGTTTTACATGTTTTACATTGGAGATTAAAAATGGTCGCAACAATTACAGGATTAAGAGTACCCTCTAACGTTTTAGATCGTTATGATCGGCTCGCTAAAACCACTCACCGCACCCGTTCATTTTACATGAATCAAGCACTAGAAGCTCAAATTGATGAACTTGAACATGAATATGGTCTAATGGCAGATATTGAAGCATACAAACGTGGAGAATTAGAAACATCCCCACTCGACGACGTGGTGAAGCGCCTTGATTTGGAAGATTAATTTATCTAAAAGAGCTGAAAAACAGCTAGGGAAAATTGACAAAACGATTGCTAAGCAAATCGTTAAGGAGCTTCGCGAAATTAGCAATCTCGACAATCCTCGAATCAGAGGCAAGGCACTAACTGGCAACTATTCGGGATTTTGGAGATATAGAGTAAGGGATTACAGAATAATTTGTGCAATTGAAAATAATGTACTGACCGTTTTTGTTGTGGATATTGACCATCGCAGCAGGATTTATAATAAGTGATTATGCTTAGTTTTTAAATACACAAAAAGCGCTGGAGTCGAAGATTGACTTCCAGCGCTTTTGTTTTGCGATTAATTATTTTCGGTTACTTGCAACTACTTCTTTTTTGCAGGAGCTTCGCCGAGTTCGCTTTGAGCAACTGAAACGTTTACGTTAGCTGCATCAGATTCTGCAGAATCAGAAGCAGATTCAGATTCAGAAGCAGAAGAATCTCCAGCAACTGCAGCCTTAACAGCGTTAAGCTTTACTTCTCCAGTAACGCGACCAGCTTCAGCAACGTCATCCAAAGTCTCCTCAACAGCCTTGTAAGCGTTTTCTGCAACGTTCAAAGTTACTTGCAAAATAGGAGTCTTCATAGAAACTTTTGCTTCAGACTTAATCTTGCGCAAAGCAGCCAAAGCTTCACCCGCGTAAGCCAAAGTGTCTGCAGAAACTCCGTTTGCAGCAGCCTCATACGCCTTAGCGCATGGCCAGCTAGCACGATGCACGGATCCTTCGCCGTCATGCATCCAGCTCCACACTTCTTCAGTAGCGTAAGGCAAGTAAGGAGCAAGCAAGCGAGCCAAAGCGTCGAGTGCAAGACCAAGAGTTGTGCGAGCAGACTTCACAGCAGCTTCACTTGGAGTGCATCCAGTGGATTCTGCAGTACCGTAAGCACGATTCTTTGCAAGCTCAATGTAATCGTCACAGAACTCCCAGAAGAATGTTTCGATTGCTTCCAAAGCCTTAGAATGCTCGTAAGATTCAAGCGCATCAGTCGCAGTACGAATAACGGATGCAAGCTTTGCCATAACAGAGCGATCCAAAACTTCCGTAACGTCTGCAAAATCCCAATCCGCGCTAGCAGACTCAAGAACCTGATGCTCATCATCTTCGCGACCAATTGCGAGCGCAAACTTCGTAGCATTCAAAAGCTTAATCGCTAAACGTCGACCAATCTTCATTTGACCTTCGTCGTAAGTTGCATCCAAGCCAAGTTTTGCAGAAGTTGCCCAGTAGCGCACAGCATCCGCACCAAACTCTTCGATTGGCTTATTTGGCACAACAACGTTGCCCTTAGATTTAGACATCTTCTTGTGGTCTGGGTCTAGAATCCAGCCAGAAAGCGCAGCATGCTTCCAAGGCAAGCAGCCGTTTTCAAGATGCGCGCGATCAACCGTACTAAACAGCCAAGTACGAATAATATCCTGGCCTTGTGGACGCAAATCCATTGGGAAAGTAGCCTTAAACAAAGCTTGATTTTCCTCACCTGGCTCTTCCCAACGAGTCACAATTTGTGGAGTTAAGGAAGATGTGGCCCAAGTGTCCATAATATCCTGCTCAGCAGTAAAGCCATTTGGCTGGTCTCGCTGAGACTCGTCGAAGCCTTCTGGAACGTCAATAGTTGGGTCGATTGGCAAACGATCTTCGCTAGGCGTCAAAGGATGCTCGTAGTCAACTTCCCCATTTTCATTTACTGGATACCATAATGGGAATGGCACGCCGAAGAAGCGCTGGCGAGAAATAAGCCAGTCACCGTTCAAGCCGTGAACCCAATTCTCATAGCGCACGCGCATAAAGTCTGGATGGAAGTTAAGTTCCTTACCGCGCTCAATAAGCTCAGCGTTCAACTTTTCGTCCGTACCGCCGTTCTTTAAATACCACTGGCGAGAAGTGACGATTTCCAAAGGCTTATCGCCCTTTTCGTAGAAGTTCGTCATACGCTTTGTTGGCTTTGGATCACCTTCCATATCTCCAGCTGCTTGCAAAGCTTCAACAACTTCCTTGCGAGCGGAGAACGTGGTTTTACCGGCAATTTTCTCGAACATTTCGCGGCCAGACTCATCCGTAATCCAATCAGGAGTGGTCATCACAATGCGGCCGTTTCGCTGAATGATTGGTCGAGTTGGGAGATTCAAGTCACGCCACCACTCAACGTCGGTTACATCACCGAAAGTGCAGCACATTGCAATGCCTGCACCCTTGTCCATTTGGGCAGCAGAATGCGCCAAAATTGGAACTTTCACCTTAAACAGTGGCGAATAAACTTCCTGACCAAAGTACTTCTTGTAACGCTCATCTTCTGGATTTGCAATCAAAGAAGTGCATGCAGCAAGCAATTCTGGGCGCGTAGTTTCAATATAAATTGGCGTGCCATCTTCAAAACGGAACGCGATCTTATGGTAGAAACCAGGATATTCGCGCGATTCAAGCTCTGCTTGTGCAACTGCAGTCTGGAAAGTCACATCCCACAAGCCAGGAGCATCCTTCTGATAAGCCTCTCCGCGAGCAAGATTGCGCAAGAACGCTTTTTGTGCAACTCGGCGAGGCTGCTCACCAATAGTGTGGTAAGTTTGCGACCAGTCCACAGAAAGACCAAGCCTACGCCACAAAGCTTCAAAAAGCTTCTCATCCTGAGAAGTTAAGCGTTCGCAAAGCTCAATAAAGTTCTGTCGGCTTACAGGAACCTGATCTTTTGCCTCAATCTTCTTACCTTCAGTACCTTCAAAAGGAGGCTTAAAATCAGGATCATATTTAAGCGAAGTGTCTACGCGCACGCCGTAATAGTTTTGCACTCGGCGCTCTGTTGGCAAGCCGTTATCGTCCCAACCCATTGGGTAGAACACGTCAAAGCCTTGCATGCGCTTATATCGCGCAATGACATCCGTATGCGTGTAAGAGAATACGTGACCTACGTGCAAGTGACCACTAACGGTTGGAGGTGGAGTATCGATAGAATATACGACCTTACGGTCGCGAGAATTATGGAATGCGTAAGTCTTAGCTTCGTCCCAATTGCTACGCCACTTGTCTTCAAGACCATCAACACCAACCTTGTTAGGCAATGGTGTTAAATGTGCGTGTTTTACTGCGTTATTATCCTGTTCACTCATGAACTGAATATTAGAAACTCAGCGCGACAACGCAAATCTTACGCTTTTCTATTTCACCACTATGCTCTGCAATGGCAGAAGCTGATCCGTCATATTTTTCGTATAGCCGCTTACATTAGACTTTACAGCCATAATGCTCTTTCGAGCATATAACCAGTGAGCTGCAGCATTATTGCTTACTTCGCGCGCATATGCACGAGCATTTGCCTCATATTCGTTTGCATTCTTAGAATGAACCGCATCGGTCCAAGCTTGTTGAGCACGCGCGTCTTGCAAAACGAACGGAGAACCACTTTCTGCAAACATGCCTTCATCTAAAGTACGATTGCTCGTAGTAAGCGCAAGATCATACTTACCTTCACTAATACGCTTACGCATAGTTTGTTGATCAACTTCTTCAAGATTGACCTTAAAACCGCTCACGGAACTAATCTGTTTTGAAAGCTCGCCCCCAACTCCACCTTCGCCCTGTGGAACAAGAAAATTAATAGTTCCTAAATAGCTTGCGCTAAAGTAATGGAACAAAGGAGCAGCTTTGCCTGGATTATAAGGATACAATCCATTTAAATCTTCATAACCAGTTGAAAGAGGATCAATAGGTCCTCCTACTGGAACACCACCATTGCCATCAGCTGCAAGTACAGTTTGCGCATTCAAAGCGTATCTCGCAGCTTTACGAGCCTGCTCATCGCAGAAAATCGACGAAACTGTTGTATTTATTGCAATAAATCGCACTCTTGTGCTCTGACCCTCTACCATTTGCGTATTAGCAACAGCAGCAAGACGCTTATTTTCGTTACCTTCAAGCGGAACTGCCATTTGAATATTGCCCTTTTCCATTGCCTCAGCTAGAGCAGTATCGCTATTGAAATATTGCAAAGTAATACTTGCACAAGAAGCAGGGGTTCCCCAATATTTATCGTTGCGAAGTAATACTAAAGAATTGCCTTTATTGTAGTCACTTACAGTGAAAGGACCTGTGCCAAGAGCAGCACTTGCATAGTCGATCATCGATTTTGTGTCATAGACAATGCCAACACGTCCAGCAAGACGACGTAGAAGTAAAGCATCTGGATTATTAAGTGTAATTACTAAAGTGTAATCATCCGGATTATTAACAGTTTTAATATTTGTAAGTGCGCTATAACCAGGATAATTATTTGTGATGCCTTGTTTCAAAGATTGTAATACGGAATTTGAAGTCATCTCACTACCGTTAGAGAAATGCACACCTTGACGCAAATTAAAACGATATGTTAAGCCGTCTTTCGAAATATCCCATGACTTCGCGAGACCTGGTTGCAAACTATTATCATCGCCACGTTTAACAAGAGTTTCGTAAACATTACCAATTAAAGCTTGCTGTAAAGCGTCACTGTCGTCGTTTCTAATATCAAGAGATTCAGGAGCAATACGTAGACCAACTTTTAGCACTGAGTTACTAGCTGGATGCATTATTGCAGCAAAAGGCGAATGACCCTGGTACATTTGCCATCCACACCACAAAATGCCGCTCATTATTACAGACACAACCACAAACACAACCCATGGTATCCAGTCTGCACTAGTACGAGTATGATATGACCTGGAAGCGTGACACGCATATTTGCCTGTTCTTGACATAACCTACAGTCTATATCAATATCTGAATTGGGAACAACACGCTTTAAATAATTGCCGACGGACATGTTGTATTTAAAGGGCATGAAACACATTTTGGATTCCGAGCAGTGCAAATTTTTCTGCCATGCAAAATAAGTCTATGAGAGAGATTAGTCCACTCTTTAGGAGCAAAATAAGCAGTTATTTCGCGCTCAATAGCAACAGGATTTGGACGATTCTGAACCTTACGCCAACCAAGACGACCTGTAACACGTATTACGTGAGTATCTACAGGAAACCCCGGTAATCCAAATGCGTTGCCAAGAACGACATTGGCAGTTTTACGACCAACACCTGGCAACGATATTAAAGCTTCCATATTTGATGGCACTATACCAGAAAAATTATTAAGCAAACATGCAGATAATGAAATAATGTTCTGTGCTTTTACTCTATAAAATCCGAGAGGGTAAATAATTGACTCAACTTGAGATACAGGAGCAGCAGCTAAAGAACTCGCGTTGGGGAAAATAGAAAAGAGTTCAGGCGTCACGATATTCACACGCTTATCTGTAGTTTGCGCGCTTAATACAGTAGCAATTAGTAGCTCAAATGGATTTTTGAAATTTAATGCACACTTAGGTTCCGGTATTTCTTTGCACAATAAATCGTACTCTGCATAAATACGAGCTAATTTCGCTTGTTTTGATTCTCGCATATTAGAACTTTGATAAATCATTATTGCGCAGACTGCTTATCTGCATCATTTTCAGAATCATCTTCAATGCTGCTTTCGGAAATCTCGCTATTCTCATCTGATTCCGAAGGATCGAAGCGATAGCCAACATTACGCACTGTGCCAATCAAATGTTCATATTCAACACCAAGTTTTGCGCGAAGCCTACGAATATGGACATCTACAGTACGAGTGCCACCGTAGTAGTCGTAGCCCCATACTTCTTGCAACAAATGAGTGCGAGTAAACACCCTGCGCGGATGCTGCACAAAGTATTTCAGCAATTCAAACTCTTTATAAGCTAAATCAACAGGATGACCATGCAAACTCACTGTGTAGCTACGCATATCTACAACAAGATCTCCAGAACGCATAGTTCCATTGTCTGAATTGAAAGAATCATCAATTTCAGAGCCTTGCGAATGCACAAATAAATCATCAGAAGATCCGTGTTGCAAAGAAGCCAAACGCAAACGACCTTCTACTTCTGCCGGAGAAGCATTAGTAAGCACAACATCAGAAATGTTCCACGAAGGATTTACTACAGTAAAACCACCCTCAGTTATAACTAATATGACAGGAACCGTGATATTTGCAACACGCAGAGAAGAACACATTGATTTAGCGAGAGCTAAATCCTCACGCGCATCAAGCAAAAGAATGGTTTGTGCGGGCAGTTTTGCCAAACTTGACGTATCCAAAGAAAGTAAACGCACTTTATGAGATAACAAAGTAAGTGAAGGTAAAACTGAAGAGGGAGAAGCACACGAAGTCATCAATGTGATATCAGTCATATGATGCCTCCAACAAACAATTGATGTAGTAGCAAATTCAGCCTTTACAGGAATTGTAAACCATACTGCGAAAAATAGCGATAAGCGCAACACTTGCATTTTCCAAAGATAAAAATATCAACACAATAAAGCGCAGTGCAGGTTATAGGCTACATTAGTAAATAAACAAAGTAATTTGTTAATGTTTTACGGACATATTACGCTTTATAAATATAAAATTACGGCACTAGGGAGTGTGTATGAGCAATGAAACACGTATCTGCAATGACAAGATGCAGAAAAATGATAATTCTTGCGTAAATGTTCAAAAACATACCCGTATACCTAGCATGAACGCATTAGCGATGTTTGTAAGCCAAATTTTTGTTGTAGTACTTCTCGCAATTGCAGCAATATTGCCAATCGCAACAGCAAAAATAACACTTATATTATGCCTTATCATAATGCTTACATTTATAGCGTTGTGGCCACTGCACGGAAATGTAATTGACCGAGCTATTGCATTATGCGCAGGAATTGCTTCTACATGGTTTGCAACCGGAGTATTAAAGGGATGGCCACCAAAAAGCGTCATTATCGATAACGAAACTGTGTCAATGAGTAAGTTCATTGCTGCAATTCACCCTTACGAACGTTGGGCTGTATCTTTTGCTCTAATTCTTGTAGCAGCAACATTTGTAACATTCTTGAGGCAAATGCTGCGCGAGAATCGCACAAATTTAGTACGAAATCTTTCGCACACGTTAACTGCAAGTATTGCTTGTGCAGCACTTCCGGGTTGGCTATTTTTGCCGTCAATTATTAGTTTTATGCCATCGCTTCGCAATTTAGACGGTGGAATACTCGTTATAGTACTGTGCATATTTATGCTAATCGCGCTATCAGGACTTTCATATTTATGGGTTCGCAACAATTATGAAGAATACGAAACTGGAATAGTTTCGCACGATATCGCCATTTCTATATTGCCAATAATGCTTTCAGGAATGCTCGTGTATATTGCAGGCCTTGGAATGCTAGTAGCTGCTTAAAATTATTAAAAGCGTATGCAACGTTACGTTTTAATTTACTTCTGAAAGCAGCACGCACTTACATAAAAACGTCGAAAACACAGTATGTGTCTTCGACGTTTTATTTATTAGCTTTTAATTTTTATTGTTTTACTCATTAAAAGCGAAACTTATTTTTCGCTTTCTTCCAAGCGCTTGCGAGCTGCGACGATTTCCTTCTCAGCCTGCTCAACGCCAGCCCAGAAGTCACCAGGAAGAACTTCCTTACCTGGTTCCAAAGCCTTGTACTGCTCGAAGAAGTGCTTGATTTCAGCCTTGTGATACTCGTTCACGTCATCGATATCCTTGATGTCGTCGAAACGAACGTCCGCTGGAACACACAAAACCTTGTCGTCTCCACCGGCTTCGTCAACCATGTGATACAAGCCAACAGCGCGGCACTCAACAACGCATCCTGGGAACACAGAATTTGGAATCATAACAAGAGCGTCGAGTGGATCGCCATCTTCGCCCAAAGTGCCATCAATATAACCGTAATCATCTGGATAACCCATAGCTGTGAAAAGGGTGCGATCCAAGAATACGCGACCAGTTTCGTGATCCACTTCATACTTGTTCTTAGAACCGCGTGGAATCTCTACCACAACGTTAAAAGTTTCTGCCATATTGGCTCCTTTGATAACTTTAATAACAATTCATATAACTGTTCTATCTCACTTTAGCGCGCACCGACGAACGACAGCAATAGAGCATATAAAACAAAATTTTGTTAACAAATTTCGTTAAATAATAAACGTTTTGTATCACTTACAGAAGTAGCATAAAATCACATATTTCTAACACATCCTAGGCATAGCAACAAGACACGCTTTAAGCTATAAAAGTGTCTCAATACACAGTTACTATTGCTACGTTTTACACACGATATGTTGCATACATACCAGTATGGTTACCGAAGCGTAGGCAAGATGACAAAAAAAAGATGCGTGAACACTTCCACTGCTTCACAAGCAGGTCAATCCTTCAAAACAAAGAAGGTTCCTGCAGAAAAAAATGCTAGTAAAACGACCTCAACTAATCTTTCAGCAAACGCAAATAATACCGTAGAAAAAACTATTAATAGCGCAAAAGCTGAAAATAAACAATCATCTACTTTACCTACAAATACTGTTTCGAAGCGAAATAAAGCAATAGACGGTTTAAGAGCTCTAGCAATTATTGGTATTGTATGCTTTCATATGCGTCCAAGCCTTCTTATGGGAGGATTCCTTGGAGTAACACTGTTTTTGGTATTGGCAGGATATTTTTGCACGAGATCAGTTCTGCGCTATTTAAACGCAGATGAAAACGCAAAAAATGCAAAAAATATCGAAGATAATAATAAAAATACTCAAGGAATCAGGCATTACTGGGAGTATTTACTAAAGCGCGTAAAAAGAATTTGGCCGCCAACACTTGGAATTATCGCTATAACAGCACCAATTATGTGGCTTTTTTCGCCAAGTCTACTACCAAAGTTACAAGCGGATGCTCTTTCAGGCTCCGGATTCTTTAGCAATATAATGTATGTTGCTCGTAAGCTTTCATATTTTGAACAGTCCGGACTACCTTCTCCTATCAAACATCTTTGGTATCTCGGACTTTTAATGCAGGCTTTTGTTATATGGCCTATTATCCTTGCTGCACTTATTAAATTCGTGCGTAGCAAGCTAATACGCATGTATATCACAGCAGGCTTAGCCATACTTTCTTCTATTCTTACTTTTACTTTTGCCTACTTATTTAACAATTACACAACTCCAGCTCGCGTCTACTATTCTCTAGATACGAGAGCATCAGAATTCTTAATGGGTGCAATGCTAGCAATGTACGGTGCTTGGTTTGCCAAACATTCATTCCACGCGTGGCTTATTCATGCATTACATTTGCTGATGGGCAAAAAGAACATATCGGTCAGCTTAGCTTCATCAGTTAAGTTAGATAGTAATGCAGATAGTAGTGTAGATAATTCAGCACTAACGAAAAAATCAGATAAAGCCTACGCAAATAACGAAAAAGTATTTGCTGAAGATGGAATACCTGCTGACTTGCGCGAAGGATTACAAATTGATTTATCAGATAATAGCGTAGCTCCAGATATACAAGAACTTCCAAATAACGCATTCAATAAGCCAAAAACTGTTTTTTATAATCCACTCCATGCATGGCAGAGATCTTGCATTGGACTGTTGGCAACAATTGTGTTGTGCTGCTGCTTCGTGTATGCAGAAGGCACATCTTCAGTATTTGTTTTTGGCGGATACACAATAACAGCAGCCGCTTGCACACTAATACTGTGGTCGTGCACGCAAACTGATAATATTTGCTCGAGAATATTTGCATGGGCTCCGCTCGCTTATATCGGCAGACGCTCTTTTGCAATTTATTTAGTTCACTTCCCTGTTCTTGAATTATTCAACCCAGCAAATAGAACAACTGCTGTATCTACAGGAGAGCAAGTCTTGCAAGCACTAGTAATAGTTGCACTTGCAGAATGCTTGTATCAATTATTTGAAAAGCCAATACAAGATCAACAATTATTTAAGCTTATTCGCTCTGTCTCACTAACTTTGTGCTGCATAATTATTGTGTCGTTAATTATCTTGCCAGTAAATTGGCAAGATATAGCTAAGCATAGGTCAATGCAGCTTCGCCCAGAATTGACAGCACAAGTAGAGCAATCTTCATCGTCAAATAAAAAACCTACTGCTTTTGACAAAACTAATTCTAAGCAAGAAACAAAAGAAAAAGCAGTTCCAAAAGGTGTGCAAAAGAATGTAGTAAAACAGTCTCTTCCACCTACACCATCGAAGTATCGCATTCTCTTCCCTATTGCGGAAAAAGTTCCACGAAATCTTGTTACTACTCATACGCGGATCGACAAACGACGCAATACTTGTTCCGTAAACTTAACTATGGTTGGAGATTCTATTACTGAAGGCGCTAAACCATATTTGATGCAAGTTATGCCTAACGCTTATATAGATGGAAAAGTGAGTAGACAAATTTTCCACGGAGCTGATGAATACGAGAAAGATATTTCGGTAAAACACGCTGGAGATGTGGTGATTTTCGCTCTTGGAACCAACGGTCCTCCTCATGACGATAGCGTGCTTCAACACATGGTTGATGTCGCAAAAGGTAGACCTGTTTATTTCGTTACCACACGAGTTCCGCAACCTTGGCAGGATGCAACGAACGATAGCTTACGCAAGTTCGCAGCAACTCATCATAATGTTGGCATTATAGACTGGCATGGTTTGAGTAATGGTCACTCGGAATATTTGACTGACGATGGAGTTCACTTAACTCCAATCGGCGGTCCACAATACGCGAAGATGATTCGTTTAGCTGTATGCGGCGGCTGAAAATTAGAGTTATAACGCGCTAAAACTTTTTAATACTGTTATTAAGCATAATAAATTGCGTTTTGCGTGGTGAAAATAGCTACGAAATATTACGATAGTATCTATGACTGAGTTGAGGACACTACGTGATTCGCAAGACGCTGGGGAAAGCGTATCTACTTGGACGAATCCTTTGCGCGATCCGCGTGATTTGCGTTTAGCTCGCATTGCGGGTCCGTGCAGCCTAGTAATTTTTGGCATTACTGGCGATTTAGCACGCAAAAAACTTATGCCAGCAGTATATGATTTAGCTAATCGCGGGCTTTTGCCTCCAGGATTTGGTTTAACTGGTTTTGCGAGACGCGATTGGACGGATGAACATTTCGTAAACTTTGTGCGCGAAAATATTGAGCAGCATTGCAGAACGCCATTTCGTGAGTCAACTTGGATTAATCTCGCTAAAGGCATACGTTTCGTACGCGGCACCTTTGACGATGCGTCCGCGTTTGAGCGTTTAAGCAAAACAGTGAACGAACTTGATCGAGACAGAGGTACTCGCGGAAATCACGCTTTTTACATGTCTATTCCGCCTTCCAGCTTCCCAGTTGTTGCCCAACAGCTTGCAGCATCAGGTCTTTCGCACTCTTCTGAGCATGCTTGGCGACGCGTAATTATTGAAAAACCTTTTGGCCACGATTTAGCAAGCGCACGAGAATTGGATCGCGTCGTTTCTGAAGTTTTTGATCCTAATTCTGTATTCCGAATTGACCATTATTTAGGCAAGGAAACTGTGCAAAACTTGCTGGCTTTCCGCTTTGCTAACGCAATGTACGAGCCGATCTGGAACGCAAATTACGTCGATCACGTGCAAATTACGATGGCTGAAGATATTGGCATTGGCGGAAGAGCCGGATACTACGACGGAATCGGTGCTGCTCGTGACGTGATTCAGAACCATTTGCTTCAACTTATGGCTCTTACTGCTATGGAAGAGCCTGTAAGCTTCCGCGCTAGCGATTTGACTGCTGAAAAAACAAAAGTATTATCTGCAATCCGACTACCTCAAGACTTGGCTGCCAACACTGCTCGAGGACAGTATGCAGCAGGATGGCAGGGCTCTTACAAAGCTGTTGGATACTTGGAAGAACAAGGCATTGATCCTCAAAGCACTACTGAAACGTACGCTGCAGTGCGACTTGACGTTGATACTCGCCGTTGGGCTGGAGTTCCGTTCTACTTGCGAACCGGAAAACGTTTAGGCAAGCGCGTTACGGAAATTGCTGTTATTTTTAAGCGCGCTCCGCATTTGCCGTTTGAGTCTACTGCTGTGCGCGAACTTGGCAGTAACGCTATTGTGATTCGAGTTCAGCCGGATGAGGGCGTTACTATGCGTTTCGGCGCAAAAGTTCCTGGCGGCACAGCTATGGAAGTTCGAGACGTTTCTATGGACTTTAGTTACGGACGCTCTTTTACTGAAAGTTCCCCTGAAGCTTACGAGCGATTAATTCTTGACGTACTTCTTGGCGAACCACCGCTATTCCCAACTACGCAAGAAGTAGATTTAAGTTGGAAAATTCTTGACCCTATTGAGGAATTCTGGAGTTCGCTTGGCACACAACCGCAACCGTATCGCGCTGGAACGTGGGGTCCAGCAGAAGCTGATGCTATGCTTGCTCGAGATAATCGCCATTGGAGATTGCCATGATTATCAACCTTCCTGATACCAATACAAGCAAAATTGCAGCAAAAATCGACGAATTGCACGAAGAGCGCGGCGAATCCGCTACTGGTCGAGTGCTCACTTTGCTTATTGATACAACTCTTAAAGAATTAGAGCATGCACTTGATGCAGCAAACGCAGCTAGTCGCGAGCATCCTTGCCGAGTTATTGCAATGGTTCGAGATTGGTCTAGCGAACACGCTGCTGAGCGCGGTGAAGTTGTGCCAAATCTTGATGCTCAAGTGCGTTTTGGCGCAGATGCTGGAGCTGGTGAAATTATTATTTTGTATCCGCACAACGGTTTAGTTCGTCATCCGGATACGCTTGTTATTCCACTACTCGTGCCAGATGCGCCGATTGTTGCATGGTGGCCAACAAACGCTCCTGAAGATCCTGCTCACGATTTGCTTGGAGCTATGGCAAGTAGCAGAATTACTGACGCACAGCGAGCAGACGATACTCTTAAAACTGTGCAAAACTTGCGCAAAAACTGGTCTCCGCAAGATGCAGATTTGTCTTGGACGCGTTTAACTCCTTGGCGCGCGTTACTTGCTTCTATGCTCGATCAACCTCCACATTTGCCTATTCTTAGCGCGAAGATTGTGGGTCCTACTCATTACGTATCTTTGCACTTACTGGCAGCTTGGCTTAAGAGTAGCTTGCATGTTCCTGTAGAAATAGTTGAAAATCCTGAAGCTCAAGCTATTACTTCCGTAACTTTAGAACGCGAGGATGGCACATTGTCACTCACTCGCCCTGCTGGCGGAGATCAAGCTTTGATTAGTCTGCCTGGACAGGCTGCACAACCTATTGCGCTTCCTATTCGCACTCTGGATGATTGCTTAAGCGAAGAATTGCGACGCATTGATCCTGACGAAATTTACGCGCAGTTGGTGCGAGATAATCCTGCAGAAAATGCGTGAATCATTACGTGAAACAATTCGTGAAACATTTTCAATGGCATAAAAGGAACAACTATGACAAATAATGAAGTTACTTTTGCGCATAACGCAAGTATTTACGGATACGATAATCGCGATGTGCTTGCAGCTGTTGCAGCCCAACGCTTGGTGACTCTTATTATGGAATCACAGAATGATGTGCAAAATCTCAATAAACCATTCCATTTACTTCTTACTGGTGGCACAGATTCAATACGCATGTTCCAAATGCTTGCTAGCAATCCACTTTTACCAGCAATTAATTGGAATTTAGTGCATATTTGGTGGGCAGATGAGCGTTTCGTAGCTTATGATAGCGAGGATCGCAATGCACGCAAGGCTCGCGAAATGTTTCTTAACTTACTTACTTCTAACAAAGCTTTGGCAGAATCTCATATTCACGAAATGCCTGCAGATGAGCGTAATGCGGAGGAAATTGCAGCAGCCAGCGACGCTGAAAATGACGCTATTTTAGATGCTGCAGCGCGCGACTATGAGGAAGAAATTGTGAGCATACTTGGCAAAGAGCCAGTGTTTGATTTAGCAATTCTCGGTATGGGACCGGATGCGCATATGGCTTCACTTTTCCCAGGATTACCGCAGGTTAATAATCGCGATCGCATTGTTGTTGGAGTAAATCACTCCCCTAAGTTGCCGCCTATGCGCTTAACTCTTACTGTTCCTGTATTAGCTCACAGTCACTGCACTTGGTTTTTGACTGCCGGAGCAGAAAAGGGCGCTGCTTTAATGAATTCACTTTCGGGAGCTAATAATCCTGAATATCCTGCGTCTTTTGCAAACGGAACAGACGAAATCTCTTGGCTAACCACCGCAGAAACTTTGCAAGCTGCTATTGAATAACTGCATAGTTTTCTAGCAATATGCATAATATTCAGCAAGTCAAAGATTAAATGCGCTACACAAATTGGCGCAAATGCGAAAATAGCGTGTTCAAAACATGGCGCATTTGGGAAAATCGACCCCTAAAAACATGGCGCATTTGGGAAAATCTGCTTGACAAAATATGTCGCATTTGGGAAAATCTTTATAAAACCGTTGAAATTACAAGGAAAACCGCACTAGGCAACACTTGAACAAATCAAGCACAAATTTGTAATAAAAGAAAGAGCACAAAAATCGCATGTTTGATAGAAAAATATACAAAGAAATGCTGAAATGGAAGCATGAATATGCGCCAAATTATGCGCTTTTTCTTAAAGGAGCAAGACGAGTTGGCAAAACAACATTAGCTGAAAAACTTGGCAAAGAAGAGTATAAGTCTTATATTCTTATTCGTTTCGATCAAACCGAAGAAGACATTAAGCAACTTTTTATAAACAGTCTAAGAGATTTAGATACTCTATTTAACACAATACAGTTAGCTTATAATACCAGACTTTATAAGCGAGAATCTCTTATAATACTTGACGAAATACAACTATTTCCGCAAGCTCGGCAAGCAATAAAAACTCTGCTTGAAGACGCTCGCTATGATTACATTGAAACAGGCTCACTTGCTTCTATTACAAAGAAAAGCAAGGATATTCTCATACCCTCAGAAGAGTACACGCTAGAAGTACTTCCACTTGACTATGAAGAGTATTTATTAGCGAACAATAACAACATGATTTTCCCTACTATTAAAGATCACTTTGAATCACTTAAACCTATGGGCAGTATGCACCAGAGCATAATGAAGTCTTTTAGAGAGTACATGTTGGTTGGAGGAATGCCACAAGCTGTTCAAGCATATGTTGATACAAAAGATTTTGCGAAGGTTGACTTTGCTAAACAACAAATAATCAATCTTTATAAGCAAGATATGCAAGACCAGGAAGAAGAAAACCCTAGTTACGTAACTAATTTTTTCGATAGAATTCCAGCAGAGCTTTCCAAACATGACAAACGTTACATGCTATCTCACGTAGATTCCAACGCGCGCATTAAAGAGTATAGGGATCCAATACGCTGGCTTGAAGAAGCGATGATAGTAAACATTGCAAACAGCGTTGAAGATCCGAGTGTAGCTTTGAATCTATCTACTATCAATCCTTCTTTCAAATGCTACATGATGGATACAGGACTCTTAACTTCGTTAGCATACAAAGATAAGCCTTACCTAGAAAACGAACTTTATAAGGCAATTCTGCTAGACAAATTACACATTAATGAAGGAATGATAATAGAAAATATTGTCTCACAGTGCCTAAAAGCAAATGGACACAACGCGTATTTTTACAAAAAAACAAATACCAATACCAAAAAGACAGTAATGGAAATAGATTTTCTCTTAAGAAAAAATAACAAGATTATTCCGATAGAAGTAAAATCTGGCAGCAGTAAAAATGTAAAGTCAATTACAAACTTTATGGAAGCTTTTAGTAAAACCAGCAGCGAAGGAATCGTGCTTCACCACGGAGAAATTAAGCGCGAAGGCAAACTGCTTTACCTACCGTACTACATGGCTTCTGTATTGTAAAAAGAAAGCGTCGCATGCAGAATAACAACGCATGTGACGCTTTTTACATAATTGACATTTTAAATTTTATATATACACTTTTACATGCACTAATCTTGCTTTACTTCTGGGCGATTAGGATCTGCCCACAAAGTGTGGAATACGCCTGGCTCGTCAATACGACCGTAAGTATGAGCACCGAAGAAATCACGCTGAGCCTGAATAAGCGAAGCCGGCAAACGCTTAGAACGCAAACCATCGTAGTATGCAAGCAAGCTAGAGAATGCTGGCACAGGCACACCATGCTCCACCGCACGCGCAATAACCCTACGCCAAGCAGCTTGAGACTTTTCAATTGCAGCCTTAAAGTACGGTGCAAAAAGCAAAGAAACGCTTGCTTCACCGGACTCAAAAGCCTCGGAAACGCGGTTCAAGAACTGAGCGCGAATAATGCAGCCGCCTCGCCAAATACGAGCAACTGCAGCCTGGTCAATCTTCCAATCATGCTCAATTGCAGCAGCCGCAATCTCATCGAAGCCCTGAGCATAAGAAACAATCTTAGAAGCGTACAAAGCTTGGCGAATATCCTCAATAAACGCCTTACGCTCAGCATCGTTCAAATCAAAATGCACATCCGGACCAGTCAAACCTTGACTTTCGGCAGCTTCTCGCAAAGCAACCTGACTGGAAAGTCCGCGAGCAAACACGGCTTCAGCGATACCCGTAACTGGTATGCCAAGCGAAAGCGCAGATTGTACAGTCCAAGTACCAGTGCCCTTCATGCCAGCATGATCCACCATCATCTCAACCAAAGGCTTACCAGTCTTAGCATCCTTCTGGCGAAGCACATCCGCAGTAATCTCAATCAAATAAGAATCAAGCTCGCCCTTATTCCACTCGCTAAACACATCCGCGATTTCGTCGGACTTCATGCCCAAACCGCGAAGCATTAAATCGTAGCTTTCGGCAATAAGCTGCATATCCGAGTACTCGATGCCATTGTGAACCATCTTCACAAAATGACCAGCACCATCGGTACCAATATGCGTTACGCAAGGCTCACCTTCAGCAACAGCAGCAATAGACTTCAAAATAGGACCAAGAGTCTTCCAAGATTCCTCAGTGCCACCAGGCATCATCGAAGGACCACGCAAAGCACCTTCTTCGCCACCAGAAACACCGCAACCAACGTAATGAAGACCACGCGCGCGAATGTCACGCTCTCTGCGAATCGTATCTTCAAAATAAGAGTTTCCGCCGTCGACGATAATATCTCCAGGCTCCATAGCATTTGCAAGTTCTTCAATAACAGCATCCGTAGGAGCACCAGCTTTTACCATAATGATTGCGGTGCGCGGACGCTTGAGAGAAGCCACAAATTCTTCAACAGTTTTTGAAGGCACAAAAGCACCTTCACTGCCATGCTCATTCATTAAAGTTTCAGTGCGCGAATAATGACGATTGTAAACAGCTACTGTATTTCCATGATGCGCAAGATTACGCGCTAAATTCGAACCCATGGCAGCCAAACCAACAACACCAATATTTGCCTGAGCTTGAGTCATAATGACACCTCTTATCTTGTACTTGTTTTGTTATTTGCACGCATGCTTTGCGCACCCAAGCAATCTGCATTATCTACAAAATACACAATTTTTTATTTTGCGTTACGCCCCTTCAAGAAACGCACTTAATAATTTTATAGGCGGATATGCACAAGGCTTAACAATGTGCAAGTTAAGTAGTTTTAAATATAAATTTTGTGAAATAAATTACATTTTTAATCGTTAAAACTAAGCTCATATTTACTTCATAAAACACGACACGCTTACAAACACGCTATTTTTAGCTATTTTAATAATAACTATATATAGTGTTTACACAGTCGACACACCACTATAAATAGTGCTTATTCAGAGTAAGCTAACTACTTGGCTTTTGTCGATACAACACGGAATTGCAAAATTCCCCATCACCAGAGGAGATTGAAATGACTATCACAGTGTTTACTAAACCTCATTGCCCACAGTGTGATGCAACTAAGCGACAGTTCACAAAACTTGGCGTGAACTTCGAAACTGTAGACTTGTCAAAAAGCCCCGAATCACTCGAACAGTTAAAAAATGCAGGATACCGTCAAGCTCCAGTAGTCATTGCTCCCGACGCATCCTGGAGTGGGTACCGTCCAGATTTAATTGCGCAAATTGCGGATAAACTTGGAACTTCCGCAGAGGCAGCAAAAGAAGCATAAGAAATGTGTGAGCAAGAAAATATAACACAACAAAGCGAACCAGAATCTAGCGCACAAGGTGAATCAATCGGAGCTGTAGTCTACTTTTCCTCAGTTTCCGAAAATACGTTAAGATTTGTGCAAAATTGCGATTTTCCAAGCAATAACGTGAACGTATATCGCATACCGCTTCGTCCTAAAGAACCGGAATTAAACGTGCGCGAACCGTATGTTTTGATTGTTCCAACTTACGGCGGTGGAAATATTGCGAAAGCAATACCGATGCAAGTTCGCAAATTCTTAAATAATCGCGAAAATCGTTCGTTTATTCGCGGAGTAATTTCTTCCGGAAATACGAATTTTGGAGAAGCATATTGCGCTGCAGGTGATCAAATTGCAGGAAAGTGTGGAATCCCAAATATGTACTCGTTTGAACTTACGGGAACTGCAGAAGATATAGAAAAAGTAGCGCAGGGCATACCGAGATTTTTAAAACAACTCAAAGAAACAGAAGAAACAAAATAAACAAAACAAACGAAATAAGTAAAAGAAACAAAACAAAAAGCGTTTAAAAAAGCAAAAATAACGCATGAAGAAAGGAACAAACCCCATGAATAGCACGGATCCGATGAGCGAATCTACTTCGCTTAATCTTGATCACACTGATTCTGCAAGCGCAACTGCCAGTACAACAGCAGAGCGCATCCGCAACAGCCGCGACTACCACGTTCTTAACGCTATGCTCGGTCTTTTTGACCCAGAAAAAGGCATTCAGTTTGATAAAGATCAAGAAGCAGAAAAGCTTTACGTTTCGGGTTACGTGCAAGAACATAGCATGAAGTTTGCTTCCACTCGCGAGCGCTTGACTTATTTGATTAACAATTACTACTACAACGGCAACGTTTTCCACAAATATAGCGACGAGTTCCTCGATAAGTTCTACGAGCATGCGCAAGCCGCTCACCACACTTTTGGCACATTCTTGGGTGCTTTTAAGTTCTACACTTCTTACGCCTTGAAGACTTTCGACGGCAAGCAGTATTTGGAAAACTTCGCTCAGCGCGCAGCTGCTGTTGCATTGGAACTTGCAGATGGTGACAAAAAAGCAGCGACCAACTACTTAGACGAAATGCTTGCAGGCCGCTTCCAGCCAGCCACCCCAACATTCTTGAATCTTGGTAAAGCTCAGCGCGGCGAAGCTGTGAGCTGCTTCCTCGTGCGTTTGGAAGATAACATGGAGTCTATTGCGCGCGGAATTAATTCTGCTTTGCAGCTTTCTAAGCGTGGCGGCGGCGTGGCTCTGCTTCTTACGAATTTGCGCGAACTTGGCGCTCCTATTAAGCGAATCGAGAATCAGTCGAGTGGCGTTGTGCCTGTTATGAAGCTTTTGGAAGATTCATTCTCTTACGCTAATCAGCTTGGCGCTCGACAGGGTGCAGGTGCAGTGTATATTAGCGCGCATCACCCAGATATTATGCGTTTCCTCGATACTAAGCGCGAGAACGCAGACGAGAAGATTCGCATTAAGTCGCTTTCTTTGGGTGTTGTGATTCCAGATATTACTTTCGAGCTTGCTAAGCGTAAGGAAAAGATGGCTTTGTTTAGTCCTTACGATGTTGAGCGCGAATATGGCAAGCCTTTTGCAGATATTTCTGTTACCGAGCATTACGATGAGATGGTTGCAAATCCTCGTATTCACAAGAAGTACATCGACGCTCGCGAATTCTTTATGACGATTGCAGAAATTCAGTTCGAGTCTGGCTATCCTTACATTTTGTTTGAGGATACTGTGAATCGCACGAATCCTATTGAGGGTCGCATTACTATGAGCAACTTGTGCTCAGAGATTTTGCAAACTCAGGAAGCAAGCACTTATAACGCCGACTTGTCTTATAGCCACGTCGGTCGCGATATTTCTTGCAATCTTGGCTCTCTTAATATTGCTAAGACAATGGATGGCGACTTGGGCACAAGCGTTGATTTGGCTGTGCGTGCGCTCACTTCTGTTTCGGAGCATACTTCTATTGATTCTGTGCCTTCGATTCGTCGCGGTAACGCGGAAGGTCACGCTATTGGCTTGGGTCAAATGAATTTGCACGGTTTCCTTGCGCGTGAACACATGCAGTACGGAAGCGAGGAAGCTCTTGACTTTACAGACATGTACTTTATGACGGTTGCTTACCACGCTTATAAGGCTTCTCACGCTTTGGCTGTAGAGCGCGGCCACGCTTTTGCAAACTTTAAGACGAGCGCTTACGCTAAGCCTGCAGGAAAAGGCAACTACTTCGATAAGTACACAGATGGCAGCCGCTCGCTTGAGCCTAAAACTCAAAAAGTTCGCGATTTGTTTGCCCGTTTTAACGTTGCGATTCCAACCGTCAGCGATTGGGAGCAGTTGCGCGACGAGATTTTGAGCGATGGCATTTACAACGAGTATTTGCAAGCTGTTCCTCCAACTGGCTCAATCTCGTACATCAACCATTCCACAAGTTCAATCCACCCGATTGCTTCTCGCATTGAGATTCGCAAAGAAGGCAAGGTTGGACGCGTCTACTACCCTGCCGCATACATGACGAACGACAATATGCAGTACTTTAAGGACGCCTATGAGATTGGCTGGAAGGCAATTATTGACACTTATGCCGAAGCAACTCAGCATGTGGATCAAGGATTGTCGCTTACTTTGTTCTTCCCAGACACTACGACTACTCGCGATTTGAACAAGGCTCAGATTTACGCATGGCGTAAGGGCATTAAGACTCTTTACTACATTCGTATTCGCCAGAAGGCTTTGGAAGGTACGGAAATCGAAGGTTGCGTAAGCTGCACGCTGTAAGTCGTAACGCTGTGAATTTTTCGCACGCCAAATCAAAAACTTAAAAATTTTATAAAACGTAAACACAGAATCAGGAGTAATAATGACAGAACTCAGCCCAACCGAGCTTAGAAGTAGCCTCGATAAGCCTTTCGGCACAAATCGCGTAATCGCAGATGACGCTATGATGGCAGCTTCTATCACACCATCTCAGTACCGCTGCCATCACGGATCGCGCGTACGCCCAGTTAATTGGAATAATATTGTTGACGACAAGGATTTGGACGTTTGGAATCGCCTTATTGCTAACTTCTGGCTTCCAGAAAAGGTTCCGCTGAGCAACGATATTCCTTCTTGGCGTTCCCTCACCGATCTTGAGCGCAAGACCACTACTCGCGTTTTTACAGGCTTGACTTTGCTTGATACCAGCCAGGCAACTATTGGCGAGCTTTGCCAGATTGAGCACGCTCGCACGGAGCACGAGCAGGCTATTTACACGAATATTGCTTTTATGCAGTCGATTCACGCTCGCTCCTACTCCTCTATTTTCTCTACTCTTTGCTCTAGCGAGGAAATTGACGAAGCTTACCGTTGGGCTGTTGGCAACGATGTTTTGCAGCAGCGCGTCACCACTGTGCTTTGCGAGTACGAGAGCGAAGATCCACTTAAGCGCAAGATTGCTGCAACTATGCTTTCTTCGTTGCTTCTTTACGCGGGATTCTATCTTCCGCTTTACTTTGCTTCTCGCGGCAAGATGATGAACACTGCCGATATGATTCGCTTGATTTTGCGCGATAAGGCAATTCACGGCTATTATTCGGGCTACAAGTTCCAGCGCGGTTTGGAGCTTAGAAGCGAGAACGATAAGAAGAATCTTGAAAAGTTCACTATGAACTTGCTCGACACTTTGTATGATCTGGAAGTTGAGTATTCTGGTCAGATTTATGAAGGATTTGACTTCCACGATGACGTTTTTGACTTCGTGCGTTACAACGCTAACAAAGCTTTAATGAACCTTGGCTACCCTGCTAAGTACAGCGAAGAAGAAACTCACGTAAGCCCAGAAATTCTCGCTGCTCTTTCTCCTGCAGCCGACGAAAATCACGACTTCTTCTCCGGCTCTGGTTCCAGCTACATTATGGGCAAATCAGTTGAAACCGACGACGATGATTGGGACTTCTAATCAAATAGTTGATTTACTAACTGATTTGCTGAATAACTGAATAACTAACTGATTGGTTAACTAATTAATTTAATTAGTTAACCAATTTTAATTTAGTTAGGTTAATTATTGCAGCTAAATAGAGTCTATATAAAAAGCTAAAAAGTCAGAAAGCAACACAGGTCACTCAGCCTCTATGGTACACTATGTGAAAAGGAACTGGTCTTGTTGATTCGTTTATGCAAAAATCGGCAGCGATTATCACTTCCTACTCATGCTCAAACCAAGATTTTTGAACTGAACTGAGCAGGCACTAAAGTTGGAGTTCAAATTTATAAAGATGACTAACATCCGTTAGACGCATCTACAAGAAGAAAGAAAGAAATCCATTTATGGGGAAAATGACTTATAAAAAATTACTTTGTGTTGTAGTGCTCTTCAGCTCGCTAGTGGGGCTAGCAGCCTGCGGTAACTCCGAAGCCAACAAACCAGTACCAACAAAAATAAGCCGTCATTCTACCAAAAAACATTCAAAACCAATCAAAAAAGCCTCAAAAAAGAAAATCGCCGAAGCTTTTGTAAAGGGACAAGAAGGGACTTTGGAAGCCCTAGGTGAAACTAAACGCGTTATTTGGGACGCTTATCCTGATCAGTTGGCTTACGTTAAAGATGCTTTCTATCACTGGACTCTTCAAGACGACTGGTTCCAGGTTAACACTGGCCATTATATGGTTGTAGACCGTTTGAACAGTTCAGGCATCTTATTAAAGAAACTCCAAAAAGGCATGCCAGTTAAATTAAACGGCAAAGATTACAAAGTGGCGGATTATAAAGACTTTGAGGGTGGCGGAAGCTCGGATAAGTTGCTAAAAGTATTCAAAGAGTACGTTGAGCAATTCCCTAAATCTGCTTACTTTATTCAAACTTGTCTCGATGCCAGAACTTATGGCGGACAACGTTTAGTAGTTCTTGATGTAGCAAAATAGTAAACGATTTAGCAATATAACTTAGATTAGTTTCCAAATTTTGTTGTCTTGAAAATATTGCCTGTGTATCGACGAGGTTGATGAACAGGCAATATTTTTTAACTAATTACGCGATTATATCGCGCAACTTTAATTGCATAGTCGCTATGGTATACGAGTTATCGTGGCAAAAATTGCAAAATTAGCAAAAACTGTCACGATAACTTGGTATGTCACGCATTTGCTGGTTCTATTGCAATGCGTCCACCTAACGCTTGAACAACTTTCGCAATAGTTTGAAAGCTAGGATTGCCATCTCGTCTTAGGCTTTTGTAAAGGCTTTCCCTTCCGACCTCAGCTTTTTGAGCAATCTCTTTCATGCCTCGAGCTTTTGCAATATCGCCTATAGCAGCTTGCAACAAGCGAGGATCGTTAAGTTCTGCTGCAGCATTGAGATACGCAATAACATCATCATCGTCCTCAAGATACTCACTCGCATCCCATTTACTTATATTTACCATTTTTTCTCCTCAATTAATTGTGCGAGAAGTATCTTCGCTTGCTTAATATCTTTACTTTGACTACTTTTATCTCCACCAGCAAGTAATAGCATTAGTTTTAAGCCTTTTTGTGCAAAATACACACGATACCCTGGTCCAAAAGTGAAACGCAGTTCACTAATACCATTGCAAACTGGATGTAAATCACCTACTGGCTTACCTGCAATTTCACATAATCTCAGTCTCGCGTTAATTCGAGCTTTAGATTGAGTATCGCGAAGTTTTTCATCCAATTGCGATACTCATCTGTTTTAAGTATCTCCATAAAAGTATTTTATCCTGTAGGATACAGTTTTGCAATATAAGTAAACAATCATATCAGTTATCGTGACAGTTTTTGCTAATTTTGCAATTTCTGCCACTATAACGTATGTGTTTGGGTTGATTTTTGCAGCATAAAATTTCTACTGAGCCAAAAATAACAATTACAAGTATTGCCAATTTTACTGTGTCGCTAAAAATAGTTACAGCTGATTACATGACAGTATTTTTTTATTACACTGAGACCCATTGCACAATTTATTTGTGCAGCAAAATAGCGTTTTAAGTAAAGGAGTTATGCGGTGAAGTGCTTAGCAAAGACAGTAGCTGCAGTAGTTACAACAGTGACAATGTGTCGCAACCAGTGGTAGGTAAATCATTATGAAAAAGCAAATCTTGGCTTATTTTAAGCGACTTATCAAACGAGAAGCTACTTATATGCCGTTAACATTTATTGGCTTGCTTGGAATTTTTGCAATATTTAGTGGCAATACAATTGCTTACCTTTCATCTCCAAATAGGTGGATTGAAACATTTGTTTTTACACTTATTGTTGCTTTTGCACGTGCCTTTATACCTGATGATCGTTATTGAACAATTTATTTCATGAAGATTAGCGAAATGCACACAGCACTTCGCTAATCTTCTATTTCATATTTTCTAAGTTATATTACGGTAGATTTTAATCCTATTTGGTTGTTTTTATTTATCAGTAACTTTTCGGTTGCTGTCTAAGATGCTAATATGCAATATTCATAGATTACATTAAGAAGAAGGAATGTCATGAGTCAAGATTTTGGAGTAAAAAATTGGAATCCATCTGCTGCAGCAAATATTAGTAACGATGACGATAATCTTTCTGAAGAAGATTTTGATAAATTGGCTGCAGAGCTTGAGCAATTCTTTACCAAGTATGTAGTGTTAGAAAATAATAAGTTTGTAGTTCATGACGATGCGATTATTGCCGATGGTTATGAAGAATATTTAGAAGGCTTTCACATCTTAGCAGAAAAATTCACTGCTGGTCTTGAAGAGGACAGGTAGCGTAAATTAACCACGATAAAGCGAGAGTCTGATTGATACTAGTTTAGCGGAATAACAACATTGACCAACCATGCATCATCATCTTTTTGCGCGTTTAAAGATCCACCTAAACGTTCCACGGATTTTTTGTGGAATAGTAGTCCTTTGCCAAAAACAAGTCTTCCACCAAACTTATTCGACAACGAATTCATACACATTATTTTGCATTCTCGCTCATCAACAGTAACGTTCATAGAAAAGTCAACGCTAGTACTGCAATGCTTACGAATATTAGTAAGCAACTCACTGCACATGCGAATAGCACATTGAGCTTTTTCAGTACTAACAGTTGCAGATGCAGCAAAATCACCACTCCCCGAACTTTTATCAACCACTGTTAGAGAACCATAGTACCCAAGCTGCTCACAAATTTGCCGTTCAGCCTGTAAACGCGCACGAATATTGCATAAGAAATCAGCCAAATTCATGCAATCATTGCTATTAGAACTATAAACAAACTGCGTACTAGCAATATTTGAATCTAAAGAATCATCATACTTTTGTTCAGTTTGCTCAAGCAGGCTGATAACAAGTCTCGCTTTGGAAAGTGCATTACGCGAATGTTCAATAATCTGCTCTAACGATTCTTTTGTATGTTCATTGTTCTTAGCATATAAAGCATCCGTTGCAAGCAGTGTAATATCCGTAATCTCATTGTTCACATCGTCATGCAATTGCAACGCAACCGACGCAATATAAGACTGGAACTTACTTCGTACAATATCCATTTTTGCGCGATTATTTTCTTCCAACATGTTCAAATATTTGCGCAAAACGTAACCACAAATCATGGAAATAAGAATAAAACAAGGAAAAGTAAGCGAAATGTACGCAATTTTTGCAAAGTAGATAATATTCAGCGAAACTATGTACGCACAAAGCAAATACTTCCACGAATCATAAAAGCCTGCAACAAACATGCTAGCAATCAGCGCAAAAAGCACGCAAGTTGCATTTACACCTGGTACTGCTAACGTTACGCAATACAAAATCGGAGTTACGAGTGATACTTGACGCGGAAAAGCAATCAAAAGAAATATTGCAAACATCCAAACGTATTGACACGCAGATTGCTGCGGGTTATGCCACAGCCCAGCTGTATTGCACGATTGCACATCCATTGACACTACAAGAATCGCCAATATTATGAATAAAGTTCGCTGAATTTTCCAGCTTTTAACCAACTCAATAACGCGCGAAAATGTTTTCATTAACATGCGTTATCCGTTTCTTGAGAAGGATTCGGATGATTCTGAAGCGAATTATTAAAATATTGCAGATTGCTAGTTTGCTCACGATTTTGCATTGCAGCAAACGCGGATATTGCTTGCACTCGGTTAGAAACATGCAATTTTTTGTAAATCCTATGAATATGCGTGTTAATAGTGTTTGGCATAAGACCAAGTTGAGCCGCAATCTGATTTGTTGTGCAACCTTTAGAGAGCAGATCCATGATTTTTAGTTCTTGAGGCGGCAAAACGCTACGCGACCTTGATTTAGAAAGCCTAATAAAAGATTCTTGCGGAGTAGCAAAATCGTAAGCAACATCTCTAACACATCGGCAGCCATACACCTTCTGATTATCGCAATATTGCAAAGCTTCTGCTAGTCCTTTGAAATTGTCTTTAGCAACCATTGCCTGCCCACCAACTTGCGCTACTGACGAAGCGTAGGATCTACAGTCATACGAAGTCATACCAATTAAAATAATGTTATTGTTTTTCTCGCGAATTGCGCGTATTACCTCTACTCCAGACATGTCTTTCATTGACATATCAATCAAAATATAATCCGGAGTCGTTTTTGTTACTTGGCAATATTTCAAAGCTTGCACGCCTGATTTTACGCACCATTTGCACACGTACTCGCTTGGCAAAAGCTTGCTGAGCACGTTTCGCATAACCGCTAAAACTAGTGGGTCGTTATCTACTATTGCATACGTTTTTTGCATAATGGCTTTCTTGCAATCTTATGCTACTTTTCTTATATTCTACTTTATAAGCATGCGCAAAGTAGGGCAAATCGTGTAGTAATAAATGATTACAAGTAATGCATGTAAGTCAAATGTGATTATAATAAGTAACAATATGCAGCTTTTAGTTGCGTTGAAAATTCATTTTCAATATTGATTGCAGCAGGATTATATGACAAAACGATTAGTAGTATTGCACTCCGCAGAAGTAGCTGCGATGGCACTTGCCTCAACAGCTGCTTTTATGCGTAGCTTTGGCTTTTTCGTTTTGTGGCTTGTTTTAGGACTTCTTTCTGTTGCATTGTATTCTTATGCATATTTTTTCTTGCGCAAAAGCGTTATTAAAGCAAAAAATGCGTATATAGGAAATAATATATCTAATCTTAACGGCGCAGGCGCTAACAGCATAAGTAGTGATGTTGAGAATATAGAAAACAACAAAGATTACATAACAACTCTTGAGCAAAAACGCAAAAAAGTCGAATCACAAAATAAGCAAATACTTAGTAATTATCTAAATAATTTAACAAATATTATTTCATGCTTTATTTGTGGGCTTATTCACGTTCCTTGGATTTATTACTACGGAATTGCAAATGGCGTCTTAACATTGGTGATTTTGTGGCGAGTAATAAAGCGTCCACAAGGTCACCCTATTGATGAAAGCGATTTGTAAAGATTTAAGACTTATTGGCAATCTACCATTACGTTGAGTATTAAGTTTTGAGTACATCATATTGCTGCAAAGAATTGCAATATTTATACTAGAAATACAAAATACATACGAACGAGAAGCAATGTACATGAATTAACTACAATGCTCACGAACAAAACAGCAAATTGGAAAGAAGGCAACTCATGAGCAAGGACTCTATAAAAGTTATTAAAAAAACGCTTATTTGGATTCTTAAGTGGGCATTATTTACAGCAGTTGAGTTCCTTCTTTTGTATGTTGCAATTATTTCTTGGAATCATGATTTTGCACAGTTCATGGACGAATACAGTGATGCTATTATTCCATTTATGGCAGCAACCGGAGCCATGGCAGCAACAATGATTCGCGACGAAGGCACTATTCTTGAAGTCAAAGATTAAGGTGGTTGTAGATTATTTTGCGGATTGAATTGAAGCCTCTTGGCGAGCAACGTCAAGTGCTTTGTTGAAGGCATCGCTAGTCCAACTTGCTCCAGCAACAACCGAAATATGCAAATCTTTCAACGGTTTTCCAACGATTTTTCCTGGAATAGCCTTTGAGAATGCATCCATATGGCCTCTTGAAATCGGCGTAAACGGATGAAGCGTCATTTGCACATCGCTAACATTTCCATTTGCAACACTTAAGCGCACATCAAAACTGTCTTCTGCAACCGGACCATACGTAGCTTTGACTTTATAGTCGCCATCTTTGTAATTGCCAGTGTCTGTTTTAGGCTGATTCTGCTGGTTCTGAGAATCCTCACTTTGCGCAGAAGATTTAGATTGCTGAGCACCAGCATCGTACTTTCCAGAAGGATTACCACCATCATCCGCGCTTTGACCAGAATTGCCAGCAAACTCATCGTTCATCGGCACAGCGCTCGGCTCGCCGCAAGCAGAAAACATAGCGGACGATGCAGCTACAATCGCAAGCGCAGCAACGGTTTTCGTAACTTTTTTGGATTTCAAATCGTCGCGTGAAACATCGTGAAACATATTATCTGAAACCATAAAATCATCGCCTTTAAATCTTGTATATTTTAAAACCTTGCGCAACTAATCATCTAAATTCGCTAATTTAGGCGACTTAGTAGGCTCATGGTCTTGCAAAGCTTCCGCAACGCTTTCATCAACGTGAGCACTCGTAAACGCAGGCTTGCCGCCAATCGCCTCGTATACTTTACGCGCATCCTCATTATTCCAGCGCTCACCAACAAGCACACCGTGATTAAGCATAATTTCGCGATCCGCGCATTGAGCTACCAAAGAATCGTGAGTTACAACAATAATCGTCGTGCCTTGCTTGTGTAGCTGCTTAAACAAGTCGAGCACAATCTGCTCATTTTTTTCATCCAAATTGCCAGTCGGCTCATCCGCAAGAAGCAACTTAGGGCAGTTAATAAGCGCACGAGCAACGCAAACACGCTGCTGCTCGCCACCAGAAAGCTGGCTTGGCAAATGGTGAGCGCGATCCTTTAAACCCACGCGATCCAAAGCATCCATTGCTTGAGCTTCGTCAACAACCGAATGATAGTATTGCGCAACCATCACGTTTTCAACTGCCGTTAAATGCGGCACAAGATAAAACTTTTGAAAAACTAAGCCGATTACGTTTTTACGAACGTCTGCAAGCTGACCTGCGTTCAAATCCTCAAGTTTGCGGCCTTGCAAAGACACGGAACCCTTGGACGGCGAATCCATGCAGCCAATAATGTTCATGAGTGTTGTTTTGCCAGAGCCACTGGAGCCAACAATAGAAAGCCACTCACCTTCTGGCACAGTAAGCGACAAATCGTCAACCGCACGAAGAGAGCCGTAAATCTTGGAAATATGATCCAAAGTCAACAGCATTTTTGACTTAGACTCCGCGCTATCTAACTTATTTTCTATATTCTCTGTCATATTAAATCCTTAACTCAAATCTTAAACAATCTCTAAATTTACGCTTAAAACTATTCTTCCCGAAGTACAATCGCAGGGTCAATTTTTGAAGCACGCAAAACAGGCGGCAACGCAGCAACGCAAGACGCAGCAACGCTAAATACAATAGAGAACACGACTAGCCACCAATTCACGCCCAAATCTCTCGAGAACACCATTGCCGCAAGTAAACGCGCAAACACATACCCTACTGCCGTACCAGCAATACCGCCAACGAAGCCATATAATCCAGCTTCAGCAGTAAACTCCACGCCAATACTCCGTGCGCTCGCACCCAAAGCTTTGCGCAAACCAATTTCATTTCGACGCTGCTGCACAATCGAAGAAATCGTAGTGCTCACGCCAACCATCATCAATACTAGAACAACTAGCGATACAATGCAGAACAGGCTGCGAAGCATAGTGATAATACCAGTGTCAGCAGCAGTAACTTTAGTAACTTGCTGAGCGCGCACGCGCATAGAAGTCATGTCGTTAATACTTCTCACAACCGCATCAACGCTAGGTGAAGAAGACGAGTAAGCAATTACATCTGCTCCACGCTTAACTCCCGTAAGAGAATTTACATCTGCGTTTAGCGCATATAGCATAGAATCCTCTGCACCGCCTGTATCCAAAATGCCACAAACGCGGAAAGTTGTGCCGTGAGTATCCATAATATCCGTTGAGACTCTGCCTTCAACGAGCTTTTGTTGAGATGAATTTTGCGCAGACTGATCTGAAGAATTTGCAGCAGAATTTTGCGCTTGATTCTCTGCTGGCTTCTCTACAGACTGATTTGTAGACTTATTTGCAGATTCACTTGCAGACTTATTTGCAGACTTCTCTGCTGGCTTATGCGAGCCGGCAGTATTATCCGAAGATCTATACGCAATCGCAATACGAGAGCCTATTTTTAAACCCATCGCAAGAGCTACATCCCGCCCAACCATAACATTTCCACTGCTAGGCCAAGAGCCGTCTACATTCCAATGCTTATTAAGCGACTTTACTGAACGAACGTCTATTCCTGCTAAAACATACGGAGCTGCGTTAATACGCACGTTTTCGTAACGATATGTAGCAGATCGCATAGCACCTTTTGCAAGAACCATATCGTTTGTGTGCAAAACCATCGCGCGATCAATACCGTTTTTCCACTCGCCCTCAATTGGAGTTACGATAATATTCGCTCCATAAGCACGCATTTCATCGCTCATTTGCTGAGGCACAACCAGGCAGATTGCAGCTAAACAAAACAGCGTAGCAGCACCAACAAGCGTTGCAATAACAGCCATCAAAGCACGCGATTTTCTACGAAATACCGCGCTAAATAGCATGGTAATAAACATAGAATTGTTGGAAGTCATATAAGATTTACCTGCCATGAAGCACCTCCGCAGGACGCACACTCAAAATCGAACGAATCGACGAGCCTGCAGCCGCAAGCACAGTCAACGCAAGCAGCACGAACACCAGAACAAATACCATTGGTCGGAACAAAATCGAAGAGCCAAACACTGTGAAACCAATAATCTGCGCAACAGCAAATCCTAAAGCCATGCCAAGTAACGCTCCACCAAACGCAATAACCGCAGTTTCCATAAGCATAAGACGAGCAACAGCACCATCACGCGCACCCAAAGCCTTAAGCAATGCAAGCTCGCCAGAACGCTCAGAAATTGAAGCAGCCATAAGATTCGCCACAGCAACAGCCGCAGCAATTAAACTCAACGCAGTCATCAAAACCATAACAGCACGCGTCTTATTTAATACGTTACCCTGCAACGCCGCAACTTGACGAACCTGCTTTGCAACAGCTCCAGGAATTACCTCCTCAATTTGGTAAGTAATCGAACTCGGGTAAGCAGTGCAATACCAAGTTTCCCACTCTTCCTGGCTGAGTGCTGCCGGATTTTTAGCAGCCTTTCGCGCTAAATCATTTTCAGGAGTAGTAAGCGCCTTTACTTCAATCGAATCAACCTTATTCGGCTTATTTGCAAGGTTTTGAGCGTCACTAGAACTTGCGTAAATTGCGTTATTGTCGTCGTCGCCAGAATCGTATACGCCAACCAAGCGCAACGAAACCTCGCGTCCGTCACGAATCAAACGCAAACGCTGGCCAAGTTTTAAGTGCAAACGATCAGCTAGCTGCACACCTACCATTGCTTCAGATTTATTATCTTTTGCCCAACGACCTGCATTAATCTTCCACCAAGAGCGCAAACCTCTAACACCAACAACCGTTGTTTCACCAGAAGCCAGCGCAAGCTTGCGATTAAACCAAGTTCCAACAATAGGCACTACCAAATCGCCAGAAGATTTCGCTTCAAGATTTGCATGAACAGTTATTTTCGGCGCAAAATTAGTGATATTAAACGCCCAGAAAATCATTTTTATTTTTGCAGCATCAGATTCTTTTAGCGAAGCAGTAGACTCGTGGCTTTCCGCAGCCTTTAAACTCTCAGAACCATTAGTATCAATCTGCTCTCGAGAAGCATACAAATCATTTACAACAGCGCTAGATTTTGGCTGAACCACAATATTTGAACCATATGAACTCAGCTCTGCGTTAATTTTGTCTCCAACGTCATACACAACGCTAAGCATTGACACGCTAACGCACGCACTTAAGCACACTACGAGCGCAATCAACACACGCTTTTTCAATTGCCGCACAAGAGATCGAGCAACCATGCGCATCATAAACATAGCAACTCTCCCTTACTTAAAATGCGAACTGAGCACGTCTAAATCAGCAGTATGAATTGTGATTTTGCCATGCCCAGCCTTATACGGGAACGGAATCGGATTGCAACCACCTTTAAAACCGATAGTTGCCAAATTAATTGCCACATCGCACTTACGGCAAATAATCTTACCGTCTTTTTCATAGTAGCCTGCATCGCCGCAGTTTTCGCAAGCATCCAATCCAACGCCATACGCTCCACCATTCTTTTTAATGATTATAAAACGCATAACAGTGCCGTCTTTTGCTTTGTATTGGAAACGATGCAAATGACCATCTGAAACTTGAACGTAATTAATAGTTGCAACACCATCGTGCAATTCATACGGTTCTGGAGGAGTAAGAGTTGGTTTAATATTCATAATAGATACGCCTACAGTAAGCGTAAGTATTACTGTGATAGCAGCCAAAAGAGCTGCGAGCGCAGACTTCCGAGATTTCCTTTTAAACGCTCGCTTCGTGCGAATTTCTGCTGCATTTTCACCAACTACAGCCGTTTTAAAGCCGATTATTACGGACGCAGCAGCAGGAATCATGAACACGCTAATTTGCGCCATAATCATTAACGGAGCATTATTAATTAGCCAAACAAGCACGCTGAAAGAAAAGTCATCCATATAAAGCAGAATGCTTCCTTGCATAATCTGCAAAAGTGAAGTTATGTGTTGCACTAGCAGAATAATCATGCTTAAAACTACAGCAATTTTGAAGCAAATCGCGTTAGATGCAGTGCGCAAAGAACGCACCATAAGACTTAAGCAGATAGCAGCAATAACACCAAGCACAAAACCAAGCGCGCGAAGTAACATGTCTGATGTAAAAGGCGGAGTGCTTGAATCTACGAAAATAGTAAGCTGCAAAATAACATCTGGTAAAGCATAAAACACAGTAAACGCTAAGCAACATGCACCAATCGCGTTACTTACGTGCATTAAAAGCGGGCAATTACGCCAATTTTTTATTATTTTGTGTGAAAAAATAACCACAATAATTGCAGCAATATCAAGCGGAACTGCAATGCACAACGCCGGCATATTAATAAAGTTTCGCTGATTAATTACCACAGATGCGCGGAGTATAGCAAAAATAAGAGCTGCGACTGTGCCTGCAGACAGCCCATACAATCTCCAACGTGCACTCAGAGGCTTATCTCGCCCCTCGCCAACAGTAAGCGATGTGCTTAATCCCATTGTGAGTAGCGCAAGAGGGAGCAGCCCAGGCATAACTGCCACAAACAGTCTGAGCATAACTCCCTCCTTTGCTATTACTTATTATTTACTAAAATTATTAATTAATCGCTAATTATTAACTAGCTATCACTACCATTGACGAGGAGTGTACTTCCAATCGTCGAAGGTTGCCTTAATTGGCTCAGTCCAGAAGCGACCGGTTACGCCGGTAGCAGGATCGACGTGAAGCATCCAACCCTTCTTTTCTGGGGATTCAATAGAAAGCACGAGCTTGTAATTTCCAGCTTTGTCAAGCTTAACGTTTGCACCGTAGTGAGGACCATCGGAAGCGTTCATCTGCATAAACGTGCCCTTACCAACGGATTCGCCGCTTGCCTTATCGACAATCTCATAATTCACAGTCAAATCTGGAATGAACTCGCCCTTACCGTAGCCAAGCTTTGTACCTTTTTGGTTAGCGTGGATATCGGCTTCAAGGTGGAAGCTTGCTTCGCTTGCCTTCAAGCCCATACCAGCTGGAACCATGTCCACTGGCTGGAAGTACACGGCACCAATAGTAAGAGGTCCAATGTTCTGATCTTGGTGAGGACCAACTGGAACCTCCTCAAAGCCCTTATCGCCGCCCTTGTCATCAGACTTGTTATCAGCCTTCTGCTCGGTTGCTTGTGACTTAGCATCAGTTTTAGCTGAATTGCCATTGGAACCGCATCCAGCGAGCGCAAGCAGTCCAGCAAGAGCTAAAGCTGCAATTGCTGTCATTTTATTATTCTTCATATCTAACCTTCTGTGTTTGTTGTTAGTTATTTTTATTTAATTGTTGTTATTGGTTGTTTATTAATTATTTATTAGTTGGTTATTTGTTGTTTTGCTTATTTATTTTCTATCGCGCGTTTCTCACGACTTCGCGCAATAGATACGCAAAGCAATGAAATCACAACAATTGCTGCCACAATTTGAGCAACAATCGTCTCAACATACGGATAGAACCCAAGCCAATCGTTAGTTGGCAAGCCTTGAATATACATTCCTTCGAGAGCATCGCCCTCGATTAACGCGTGCACACCACCGCCTGCAAAAATCACTACGAGAACAGACATAAGAGCACTTGTTCCAGTAAAGAATGGGCGAATTGGTATGTGCACAGATGCGAAACGAATCAGCAAGAATATCACTACAAGAACTGCAGCAGCGGAAATGAAGCCTCCCCAAATCATAGAGTCAGCTCCGTTTGAAACTGCAAAGATTGCTTGATAGAAGATTACAGTTTCAGCACCTTCGCGGAACACCGCAAGGAAACTCAATAACGCTAAAGAAACCAAGCTTCCCTTAGAAACTGCTGCCGTTGTTTGCTCACTAATATACTTATTCCATGCTTGCACTGAAGATCTAGAAATCATCCAGTTACTCGTGTAAAGCAGCATAAGCATTGCGAACAATGCAACAACGCCTTCTGTAATCTCCTGCTGCGGACCAGAGCCATTAAATAGCAAGCCGAATAGTGCAGCTACAGCAAGAGATGCCACAATTCCAGCCGCAATACCTAGGTAAATATACTTCACCATATTCTTGTGACCGGATTTAACAAGGTATGCAATAATTGCTGCAACAACTAGCAGCGCTTCCAAACCTTCACGAAGCAAAATCACGAAAGCTTGACCAAATGAGCTAGTTATGAATTGCATAAATGGATTTGCGCTTGAAGATGCACCTTTGTCTAATTTTGCTGCGTCTTCAATAAGCATCGCTTTAAGATCCGTTACGAACTTTTTAGCTTGCTCAACAGTTGCACCGTTGTTCATTGTTTGGCGGCACTCTTTGAATTGATATTCGACAGTCGAAACGCGACTACCACTTATTGCGTTCATTACGTTCTTTTCAAAACCGAGCTTTTCGTAATACTGGTAATAGGCTTCGTTAATTAAATCAACTGCTGTTGCTACTTGAGTTTTATTACCTTTTGCAGACTTGTATTTTGCAACAGATTTGTCGAGAATAACGTTCATTTCTCGAGCAACTTGACCCCACGTACGACCATTACGTCCAAGGTTTTTCTTTTTTGCAGCATCTAGCTTTTTGCGCTCTGCTTTAATTTGCGCACGCAACTTTTGTGCATAAACATTTGGCTTATCCACTTTTAAGTTGGCATCGAGACTAGATGCAGTTTGTGCAACATCCACTGAAAGAGCCGTTGAAACAGCACTTATTTGTGAACCTTGATTTTGCTGGTATACAAGCGTTTGCAGCTGCTGGAATTGATCAGTTTGTGCCTGAACTTTATTCTGCCCAATTGCATCTCGCACAACCGTAATCATGTTAGAAGCAACATAAACGGAATTGTATGCTGCTTCAAATCGAGTTGCAGCTCCAGAATTGTTGCCACTATTGTATTCTGATTGACCTTGTAGCAATTCTTTGTCGATTGCTTTAGAAACTTCTGTCCAGCTAGTATACGAACGATCTGCATCTGTTGCAAAAGCTGGAATAGTTGTAGCAAACGAGCTCACTATGCAACCCACCAACATGCACACAGCCAGAATCAGTGCAGCCGAGTCACGAATAATTCGGCGCACTTTTACATACGCGCGCATAACATCTCCTCGCGTTCTTCCGCGTCTTCTTGCGATTCCGCACTTCTCACGCGTTTTACGCCTTTTGCGTTAACGCATTTCCTGCATATCTACGCGCTCTACCCCAAATTGAGCGCACCCAACTAAAACTTGCCATTACAAAGGCCCCACAGGTACATAATATCGACATATCATGTAGATTGATATAGTTCGGCGCAAAAAACTCGCAAATATTACAAAAATGATATTGATAACGATAATTATCAATCTTTTTGCGAATCGTATTGAGAAAAGCCAATAAGCCCAACAAACTCATTAAACATGTTTCTCATACTTTCTACAATGCGACTTTTCTTCTCAGCGCGCGCCTTAGCCGCAGCGCCAAATCTGCTCATTCTAGGCATTAAATCATTAATGTCTGTACCAAGCTCACTTACTTCGCCAGCACTAAAAGATTTCTCCATAAACTTGCGAGTCAAAGCATCGTTTAATCCTTCGCTTTGCACGAGTTGCTCCAAATCATGATTATACTTTTTCTCAACATACTCGCTCCAGCAATCTACAATGCTCAACTTGTTGCCGTTAGAATCGTAAACGGTAATGTTACCTTCAGAATCCACAAGCTTATCAAGCTCATTCTCGTTAAGCTGCGCAATAAACCCTTCAATAAGCTTCTTTTTACTACGCAACTGCGGGCTAGAGTCAACCGCAACCCTAATAGAGGCAAGAACATTTTTATCTTTACAATGCTTGCTATGATAATGTTCTACTAGCATCAAAATGTAGTCAATATTTACTTCTACTTGGCGCACAAGCTCCATCTCAAACACAACGTCATCTGTAATGTCTGCAATCTCGCCTTTTTGCTCTTTGCGCTTCCACTCTTCATGCAAATCCTGGTAATGCCCCAAGTAATCTTGCATATCGCGCTCTTTGATTATCTCTTTGCCTTTGAATTGATCAAAAGCTTTCAGCATGTTACGCAAGCGCAAAATATTGCTAAAAAGCGATATAAACTTTTTCTGATTCTCTTCTCCAACAATGTTGAATCCTTGTAGCGGATACTTTTCCATAAGCTCATTTACTAGATCACTGTATCCACAGCGCTCAATTCCTTTAGCGTCAATATAACCGTTGTAAATCTGCTCAAACGTAGGGCAAAGCACAATACCTTGCGCATCTTTATCTCCAAAAAGAGCTACCGCTTCGTCAACTCTATAACTCAAATCCCTAAAGCACACAATGTTTCCGAATGTTTTAACGGAGTTTAAGATTCGATTTGTGCGCGAAAACGCTTGAATAAGCCCGTGCATGCGAAGATTTTTATCTACCCAAAGCGTGTTCAAAGTTGTTGCATCAAAACCAGTTAGAAACATGTTGACTACAATCAAAACGTCAATTTCCTTATTTTTCATGCGAATTGAAACATCTTTGTAATAGTTTTGGAATTTGTTATTTGACGCATCGTAAGTAGTATTAAACATTTCGTTATAGTCTTTTATTGCGCTTTCCAAGAATTCTTGCGAATTTGCGTCTAACTTTGCAGTACTTTCGGAATTTTCTTCTCCAAGAGAACCCATGCCGTTGGCGTACGCCGAAGAATCTGACTCACCCTCGTTTACTGCATAGCTGAAAATAGTTGCTACTTTTAAGCGTTCGCTTGGAGGCAGATTTTGCTGCTGCTTTTTGAACTCGTTGTAATACGCTTTTGCAAGAGGAATGTCTGCAACAGCAAAGATTGAATTAAAGCCGTTTATGTCAACTTCTTCAGAAGATTTTTTAGTCTCTAAAGTATTATGCTTATCTGCAGCAAGTTCTTTAACGTTAATAATGCGCTTGTATTTGTAAGTCTTCTCGTTGCGATACGTTTTTTGAGTAAAATGCTCAATAATGTATTGAACAACATTATGCACGCGATCTTTATGCCTAATTACATCTGGTCGATTAATATCTTTAACCAATTCGTCGGTTGCTTTTTCCAGCTCGCTCGACGTTTTTACAGTAGCAACGTATTCCACGCGGAATGGCAACACGTTTTTATCGTTAATCGCGTTAATGATTGTGTACGTATGCAAGCACGGTCCAAAGGTTTGCTCGGTTGTGGAAAGATGCGCAGCGTCGGAGCCAGCAGCGTTCGCTTCAAAAATTGGCGTGCCAGTAAACCCAAAAAGCAGAGCATTTTTAAAGTGTTTTACAATATCTGCATGCATGCCTCCAAACTGGCTTCTGTGGCATTCGTCAAAAATAAACACTATGCGCTTTTTGTAAATTTCATGACTTGGGTTGTTGCTTATAAATTTACTAAGCTTTTGAATAGTGGTTATAATAAGCCTGCATTCTTCCGTATTGTCTTCTAGCTGTTTTGTAAGCACAGCTGTTGAAGTGTTACTATTTGCGGCTCCTTTTTCAAACCTGTCGTATTCTCTCATTGTTTGATAGTCAAGATCTTTACGGTCTACAACAAACAAAACTTTGTCAACAAGATTATTGCCTTCTGCGTCTTTCAAAGCTTTTACTAGCTGCGATGTTTTGAAGCTAGTTAGCGTTTTACCAGATCCAGTAGTATGCCAAATATATCCGCCCTTTTGACGCTCTGCTGCCGGCATTTTGCTCGCATTAGCAAACATGTATTTTACGCGATTCACTATGTTTTCTGCTGCAGTAATCTGGTATGGACGCATAACCATCAAGCAATCTTCTGCATTAAAAACGCAATATTTTGTGAGAATGTTAAGAATTACGTGCTTTGCAAAGAAGGTTTTAGCAAAATCGCATAAGTCGGAGATTATAGTGTTTTGAGCATCGGACCAATAGTTTGTAAATTCAAAACTGTTACTTGTTGTGCTTTTGCTAGATCCTTTACTTTTCTGCTCGTTGTACGCATTATTGCGAGTTGAGTTGGAGTAATACTTTGTTTCAGTGCCGTTTGAGATTACGAAAATTTGCACGTATCCAAATAGTCCGCTTCCAGCCCAAAATGAGTCGCGAGCATAACGGTTAATCTGATTGAACGCTTCTCTAATAGGCACACCTCTGCGCTTTAGCTCAATATGAACCATCGGCAAGCCGTTTACTAGAACAGTCACATCGTAACGATTGCTACGCGCAGGGCCATTTGCATCATTATTGTTTGCATTATCGTTTGCGTTAACAGCATATTGGTTGATTACTTGCACAATATTCTTGTGAATATTTTCTTTGTCAATAATAGTAATGTTCTTATCTACGCCGTCATCTTTTTTGAGTATTTTAACGTTATCTCGCTGAATAGTATCTGTTTTCTTAACTATATCGTCAGTGCTGTTTGCAATATTTTCTTTGAAAAATCTTTCCCACTCGCCATCTGAAAAATGGTAGTCGTTGAGCTTTTCGATTTGCACTCGAAGATTTGCTATAAGATCTTTCTCGTTGTGAATGTGAGCGTACTCGTAGCCTTGGGATTGCAAAATGTTAATGAACTCTTCTTCGAGTTGTGCTTCGCTTTGATAGCTTCCGTCGTTTCGCTCACTCGGCGTGAACGTAGACATTACAGTGCTATCTTGATTCTCTAACACAATTTTCATTTTGCTTCCTTCTTTCTTACTCTTACTCACATTTTTCTATTATGCACGTTTGAAGGTTAGGAGTTGATCGCGATAGTACTCGTATTGCTTGCGACGAGCTTCGATTTCTGCAGGCAATCCTTGAGTTAAATCATTGCAAAGTGCGTCAAAACGATCCAGAATTTGTACGATTTGATGCTGTACTTCAAGAGGTGGAACAGGGATTTCAAATTGCATTACAGCTTTCTTATCGCCTCTAGGCATCTTCGCGCCTTTCGAATTGCGAACATCATATAAGAAAAACCGCTCAGAGCTTAAAATATGATATAAAAATCTAGGACTAATAACGTTTTTATCGTGAATATGAATAACTAAAACATCACCGTTAGTTCCACCAACACAATCAGCAAACCATATTTTCTTAAGATATGGTCTTATATTACCAATAAGTACATCACCTATAGAAAAACAAATAGCTTTACTTTCTTTAGGTATAGAATTAGCTAGCGTTTTTCCCTGCTTGTTTTGTAATAGATTTTCAACACCAACATAATTACGTTCATCAAGAATCTGCGAATCAATGCGATTTTTAGAATATGATGCAACATACTCTAAAGCTTTATACTCCACGCCGTTTGGGCAGTAGCGTGAGATAAGCGAGTGTAGAGGATTATTATCGTCAAATGTAAGCAAGGTATCTCGATAGTACTCGTACTGCTTTTTACGAGCTGTAAGCTCTGCTGTAAGCTCTGCTGTAAGCTCTGTAAATGTGTCTAAAATCCGCACAATCTCCGATTGAACCTCAAGCGGCGGCACTGGGATTTCAGTATCTATCAAATATTTGAAGTGACGTTCATAATTATTATGCTTAACATAATAATTTGATATAGCATAATAAAAATACTTAGCTAGCATAACTTCATTATTAACGGAAATAATTTTAAGTCCATCTGCGCCTTGCACAAAAGCAAAATTAACGTATTTTATATGCTCACTATGGTCGCCGAAACATACATATTCTGAATTAGGAATATTTGGATCAGACACATCTGAATATCCAGAAATAAACTCTAATTCCTGCGAGATTATTGGAACAGAACCCTCATTTTTGTAATCGTTCGATTTAATTTTCAGACTCGGAGATATAAGCCTAATTGCTTTATCTTTTTTAATATCGCCAATTTTCTTATACTCCACACCATTCGGGCAAAGCTCAGCGATTAAATCCTCAAGCCTACTAGTCATTGAGCCACCTCGCTATTATCAAAGTTAACGCTGCCAGCTTCAATCTCGCTTACAATCTTCTCAATCTGTTCGCGTAACTCTTGCTCGCGAGCGCAAACCGACGCAATCTGCGCGTTAAGCTCCGTAATATTAATCTTCTCGCGAGTATCTTCTGCTTCAACATATGTGGAAACTGAAAGATTGTATTTATTGGATTCCACTTCTTCCAAAGACGCAACGTGTGCAATGTGCTCCACATCTTTCCTAGAAGTGTACCACTTAACAATCTGCTCAATGTTCTCGTCCGAAAGCTTGTTGCTATTCGTTGACTTTACAAACTCTCGACTAGCATCAACAAACAATATAGAAGTATCATTCCGCTTATTTTTGCGCAAAACCATAATGCACGTAGCAATAGAAGTACCAAAGAACAAGTTGCTCGGAAGTTGAATCACGCAATCAACAGCATTATGCTCAACTAAATATTGGCGAATCTTTTGCTCAGCTCCGCCGCGGTACATGATTCCAGGGAAGCAAACAATAGCAGCAGCACCATCTTCCGCCAGATGCGCTAAACAGTGCAACACAAACGCCATGTCTGCCTTGCTTTTTGGAGCAAGCACACCAGCTGGAGCAAAACGAGGATCGTTAATCATACACGGATTAGAATCACCCTCCCAACTCGTGGAATAAGGAGGATTAGAAACAACCAGCTCAAACTTTTTATTATCCTCGATTAGCGGTTTTATAAGGGTATCGCCGCACGTAATAGTAAACTTATCAAAATTCACATCGTGCAAAAACATGTTCATGCGGCACAAATTGTAGCTAGTAACGTTCTTTTCTTGACCGTAAAAACCGCCATTAATATTTTCAATACCAAGCACTTTTTTGGCCTTTAGCAGAAGCGACCCAGAGCCGCACGCGGGATCGTATACGTCTGAAATGCTTGATTTTCCAACAGTTCCAAGGCGCGTGAGCAGCATTGAGACTTCTGCAGGCGTAAAGTATTCGCCACCAGACTTGCCAGCGTTCGACGCATACAAGCCCATCAAATACTCGTAAGCATCACCAAAAGCCTCAATCACGTTGTTGTTTACACTGCCAAGCTTCATCTCACTAATCACTTGCAATAACCTAACAAAACGCTTATTTCTGCCTTCAACAGTATCTGCAAGCTTAATGTTATTCACATCGTAATCGGAGAATAATCCCTTAAAATCGTCAGACGAATCAGTTCCTTGAGAAGAAGCTTCAATATTGCGGAACACACGACTTAATGTTTCGTTTAGATTGCTATCTTGAGGAGCGTTCTTAAGCACATTGCAAAACAGTTCGCTAGGAAGTATAAAGAAGCCTTTAGCCGAAATCATCTCACTGCGAAGAGGCTCTGCATCTTCATCGCTTATTTTTGCATAATCAAAGTTTGGATCTCCGCCTTCAGATTCATGCTCGTTCTTATTAATAAACTCGCATAAATTCTCGGAAATATAGCGATAAAACATTGTGCACAATACGTATGCTTTGAAGTCCCAACCATCAACGGAACCTCGCAAATCGTCGGCAATCTTCCAAATCGTGCGATGTAATTCCGCGCGTTCTTCTTCTTTGCGAGTGTCCATTTTGCTGCTCCCTATTCGTGCAATTCGTGCAAGCGTATGCGCAATATATAAGCTAATTAAACAAGCGCAATATTACGCAATAATTAAATAAGCGTTCTTTAATATTCTACTGTAAACGCGCACAATCAGCAGCAACGCCACTCGCATCGCTTAGCCTAGCTTCGATTCTTGCAGGCAAATTAGCTCGCATAGTCATTATTGGGCATTAGTTGGCATTATTCAGCATTATTCAGCATCATTCGGCAAAAAAGTGCGCTGGGAATGCGCGCGTTTTGCGAAGCGCATGATTTGGCGAGATTACAGCAAACTCAGCACTGGTAGTTTGCACGATTTTTTGCAAATCGCTTTCTTGCGATACAAACAACGCAGTTGCGAGCGCATCGGCGTAAGCTGTTGGAAAATCGCAAGTTTTGCTAGGCACATACGCCCAGCTTGCGCATAAATCGCAAGCAGGAATGCCATCAAGCGCATTAATCAAGTGAGTCGCAATTAAATTAGACTCAAAGCCACTTGCATCTTTACCTAAGCAACTTGCTTCTTTTACTTTCCAACGCCTTCTTGCACTAGACGACGCACACAATGCTCCGCTTGCGATTGATGCAACTGCAACTGCTTGAGTTGTGTCAAACGGATTTTCCAGAGCCACTTTTATTTGATCATTCTCTTCGCTAAAACAAGCGCGCATATCTCCGCCAGCGTTAACCAAAAAATCAAAATCCGTATGCGAATCGCTATTCGAAAGCGAATCGCCGCTAAACTCCTCTTTAATAATCTGTGTTACAAGATCTACAAAATAGCCTTTTCCAGCTGCACCAAAATCAAGCTGCACTGGTTGATTTGTGCAAAGCGTTGTGCCGCCGCCACCTTGCGAAATATCTGACCACGTAACTTGCAAAGCGCGGCGATAGTTAGACCAACTGTCACTGCTACTATTCTCATTCTTACCTGAGCCAGCTGCCGATTGCGGAATAAAGTGAACAGAATTGCTGTAGCCAAGCGCAAGCAAATCTGCGCCAATGCACGCGTCGAAAGCACCGTGCGTAGCAGCGTAAAACTCGCTATAAAGAGCAAAAAGAGGCTGAGCCCATGCTGGAAACTCAAACTCGCCGCCATGCTCCGCACGAGCCATGTGCGAAACAAGCGAATCCGCACGAAACCTAGAAAGTGTACGCTCATACTCTTCAATAAAAGCACGAATCTTCTTCTGCACACACTGCGGAATCGGCACGCTGCTAGAGATAATAATCCCCGTGCCAAGCGCGCGCTCAATCGCCATTACATTCCCAAACATCACTTTCCTCACACAAAAACATCGCTTGCCTCACGCAAACATTTCATTCGCTTTTTTAGAAAGCTCATACCGAAGAGGGCGTTCGCCAATAGAATCAACCAGCTCAAGCTCAATCAAACTGTTAAGCGCGCTCACAATCTTTCTCTCACCAATCTTCTCATCAATTGCATTGCCAACGTATTCGCTTAGTTGCTTGCGAGTCATCGGAGTTGGATTATACGAAAAAAGCTTATTTTGCAACAAAATAGACAGAACTTCACGCTGCACTTTAGAAATTTCTTCCTCTGGGAAAAGCTCACGCAGCTTACCCATACAGTAAATAATGTGTTTTAATTGCAAATTAATATTCTCAAACACTTCACCCTGTGCTTTTACAATATATTCCAACATTGTGCAACAAAACATAGTTAAATCATTGCAATTAAACAGCTCCTGAGCTTTAGAAAAAGCAGCATAGTATCCAGATTTTTCTGCATAAATTATAGAGCTTAAGCTCAAAATTGTTGGCATCGAAAGCTGCTCATGCAATTGCAAAGCAAGCAAAAACCGCCCAGTTCTGCCGTTTCCATCGTAAAACGGATGCACGCTCTCAAAAGCATAGTGGCACATGCACGCCTTAATAAGCGTTGGAACTTCGTTGCTATTCATCAAACTCAACATCTGCGTTAAATGATCTTGAATTTCCGCTTCCGTTGCATCGCCATCGTACACTACATTATTTGCACCATCACGAATGCTTACTTTTTTCTTCCTAAAAATCTCACCATCTGGAATATCGCCTGATTCTAATTCGCCCTGCATAATACTGTCGTAGATTTTTCGTATATCTTGCAAGGTTTGTGGAATTGAAGTGTCACATTCATTTGAATCTACAAGCTCAAGAAAAAGTTTAGTAAATTCACTAAAACGAGTATGCTTATTCTGCTCGTTTGCAGCATCAAGTGCTTTGGAAAGCTCTTTTCTAGTGCTGTGAACACCTTCAATAATGTTGGTATTTTGCACTTCTTTTGCAATAAGTTGCATTAAATACTCGCGCTGAGCAAACCGCGGTAACCTGCTCCACGCTTTTTCAACCGCTTTTTCAGTATTCGCAATATAATTCATGCACGTTACAAGATCCGTTACACACATTGCAAAAATCTCATGCGCATCAAATACGATTCCAGAACGATACGTCACTGGATTATCGATGCGCAAACGATACTCTTCTTCCGCAATATCACAAGGTTTTGCATTACTTTTAGACATTGCAACTATTTTGCGTATTGTTTTGTAATCCATAATGCGACTCCATTTATGTTATTGCATTTACATTATTGCGTTTACGTTATTGAAGATTTTGTAGTAATGTCTTGCAATATTTTGCTTGCTATATCTTGCTTGCGATATCTTTGCCTATACGCAAATAATGCATTTATCACAAAATGATTGCATAACTAATATAAAAGTCTATTCTATACCTACATTTTGGCAAAATGAAGGCATAGAGAGCAAAAAACATTCGTCTATACCGACATTTTGGCAAAAACGCGCTATAGAAACATCGGAAGCATTGGCAACATCAGCAACATCACGTCACTCGTTTCGGCGTTCGCAATACTCAAACGCTAAATTCAATCTATGCCGTAACGCGTTTTATACGCAGCGTAATCCTTATCTTGCAAAACACTAGCCACATTCGGAGCGTATTCGTATTCTTCTTCAACAAGATGTGCAAACTGCTGCTGAGCTAAAAGCTCAACATTCAAAGGCTTTGTAATAATGTGGAACATATCCTCAAGAAGCTTCGTATCGTTAGCATCTTTAGCCTGGATTGAAGCTTCGTCGTTAACGCGCTGAGTTATTAATCCCCAATCAAAATGGTACCCAGCATCTCGCGCAACTATATCCCAAAAAACGCGCTGTGTTCTACCATTGCCCTCACGAAATGGATGTAAAACATTAAAATTATTATAATTTACGCTTAGTTTACTAATAAACGCATCAATAGATAAACCCTGCAATAAATTATCATTTTTAAGCGTTTGCTCGCAGTAACAAATCCCAACGCCCATGTATTCAAGCGGATGAAACGGCTCGCCGCCGCCTTTAGTCATGTCTATAGTACGAATCTGACCAGCCCAATCATAAACATCCTGAAAAAGATAATGATGAATCCACTGCAATTGCTTAACAGTTCCTTCAGCATGTGGCAAGTTTTCGTACAAAATAGAACATCTTGTGAGAACAGCATCGTTCTCATATTTATCTAATTCAATCTGATTATTTATATTAGATTTGTTCTTCAATACCCTTATGTGAGGAATAAGATAAGGATCAAAAACTGTTTCCACGACACACAACCCAATAACTTAATCCATCACGCCATATCTAGAACGCATTCTAGCAACAAATTCATTGCTACTTATAAGACCATTAGCATATTGATTTGCGTCATAAAGAAACTCTTTTGAAGGCGAATTGCCTTCAAGTTTGCCTGAAGCTATTGCAAGACCCAAATTTTCTTGACGCCTACGTTGCGTTTCTTTATCAATCATTTCTTCTCCCTGCCAGAACCCGCTCAAAAATCAAAAATAACTACGTACTATTTTACTATTCGCAATGCATTTTGATTACAGCATATTTTGCGATTTTGCATATTCAAAAGTAAAGATTCGCAAAACTTAAGCAAAAAGAAAGAGCCTTCGCACACGAACGCAAATAGGCACTCACTTTCAAAAGTGAAAAAATTTTACAGTTTTGAAAGTGAAAGTGCGAATCTGCTTGCAAACACTCGCCACGATTCTTACGACATTGAAGGAATCCGCGTAATAGACATAGCGCAATGGCTGCTCGAAACAAACACGTCGTTTCGTTTGTGAGCGTTACTTTCTCAGTCGGCTAACTGAGTTTTTAACAGTGTTTTGCCAATCACCGTTACTTTCTCAGTTCGTTAGCTGAGTTAGTAACAGTGCTTCGCCTCTGAGATCTATTTTCTTTACAAACGCGCTATAAAAACAAAAAGGCAGGAGCTTGAGAATATCCCAAACTCCTGCCTTAGAAGAGATTACCTTGCTTACACAAGTTCATAAACTTACAAAAGCAACAAACTTACATAAGCAACAAAAGCAACCTTAAATCACCTTAGCGTTAGGCAGCACGTTGCCGTCTTTATCAACGTTACAACTATGCTCAACAGCAATCGTAATATTGTCAGAGTCAACCGAGTAGAAGCCATCCGTCACCTTAAAAACGTGACGCACGCCTTTCAAATCGTCAACCTTCACAAAACCGTGATCAATCAACGCAAGCACAGCCTCATGTCCAGGAAGCACGCCCATTGCGCCATTCACAGAAGGAATAACCACAAACTTGGCGTCACCTTCCCAAACAGGATGCCTGGCTGCCACCACACTAACGTGCAGCGATTTTACTTGCTTCTCCGACATAATCACGCACCAAACTCTTGCTGCATATCGTGCCAACGACGCTCAAGATCATCAATGCCACCGATACCAGAGAATGCCTGCTCAGGAATCTCATCGTAAACACCATCGCAAATGCGAGTGAATGCCTCAATGGTTTCGTCTGCTGGCACATAAGAACCTGGACGACCAGTGAACTTTTCAGCCACATAGAAGTTCTGACCAAGGAACTGCTCAATCTTACGAGCGCGGCTGACAGTAGTCTTATCTTCCTCACCAAGCTCATCGATACCAATCAAAGCGATGATGTCCTGAAGCTCCTTGTTACGCTGCAAAATAGCCTTAACGCGGTTCGCGCAATCATAATGAGCCTGACCAACGTAACGCGGATCCAAAATTCTAGAAGTAGAAGTCAAAGGATCCACAGCTGGGTAAATACCCTTAGCTGCAATATCACGCGAAAGCTCAGTAGTTGCATCCAAGTGCGTAAAGGTTGTTGCAGGTGCAGGATCAGTGTAATCATCTGCAGGAACGTAAATAGCCTGAAGTGACGTAATGGAATGGCCGCGCGTAGAAGTAATACGCTCCTGTAATGCACCCATTTCATCTGCCAAGTTTGGCTGGTAACCAACTGCGGAAGGCATACGACCAAGCAGCGTGGAAACCTCAGAACCAGCCTGAGTAAAGCGGAATATGTTATCGATGAACAGCAACACATCCTGATTCTGCACATCGCGGAAGTACTCAGCCATAGTCAAAGCGGTAAGAGGCACGCGAAGACGAGTCCCAGGAGGCTCATCCATCTGACCAAAGACAAGCGCTGTTTTCTCCAAAACGCCAGCATCAGCCATTTCGCCAATCAAATCGTTACCTTCACGGGTACGTTCGCCAACGCCAGCAAACACAGACACACCACCGTGATTCTGTGCAACGCGCTGAATCATTTCCTGAATCAACACAGTTTTACCAACGCCTGCACCACCGAACAGACCAATTTTACCGCCCTGAACGTAAGGGGTAAGCAAATCGATAACCTTAATACCAGTTTCGAACATCTGAGTCTTAGACTCAAGCTGATCAAAAGCAGGTGGGTTACGGTGAATTGGCCAACGCTCAGTTATTTCAATGTGCTCGCCAGGCTTAGCATTCAAAATGTTGCCTGTAACATCGAACACGTGACCCTTAGTAACATCACCAACAGGTACAGAGATTGGGCCGCCAGTATCTCGCACTAAAGCACCACGAACCAAACCGTCAGTAGGCTTTAAAGCAACTGCACGCACAGTCGAATCACCAAGGTGCTGCTCAACTTCCAGCGTAATCTCGTGGACGGTATCTCCCTCGGTGTTTCCAACGGTGTTGATATCGACTTTGAGAGCATTGTAAATATCCGGCAGATAGCCGACCGGGAATTCAACGTCAATCACGGAACCCTGAACGCGGGTTACGCGACCAGCTGTTGGATCGACCTCCTGCTCAGCTTCTGGAGGCGCTGTGGTCTGATTTTCAGCCATATGCTCCTAATCCTCCTCATTATTCAGCGCATCAGCGCTGCCGATAATTTCGGTAAGTTCTTGAGTAATGGATGCCTGACGAGAAGCATTAAGCTTTCTTGTCAAATCATCCACCAAATTGCGGGCGTTATCTGTAGCCGTATGCATAGCGTTCTGTCTGCTTGCCGTTTCGGAAGCAGCAGAAGTAAGTAAGCACTCGTGAATACGAGACTGAATATACTTCGGCAAAACAGCATCCAATACTTCATCCGGGCTTGGTTCGAAGCAATACTCCACAGCTTCTGGATTGCTGCGGCTCACTGCTTCTTCACGAGCCGAAACTGCGCTCGTAGACGACAATGCTGCTGAAGGACCAGAAGCTGCTTCATAGTCAGGACGATGCATAGAAAACTCTTCACCGTCCTTCAAAGGAACCAGCTCAACTGGCAGCATGCGCAACGTACGAACTTTTTGCCTCACCATATTTATAAATTCAGTGAACACAATATACAGTTCCGAAACTCCGCCTTCTGCTTCCGGCGTCATATAAGCGTCCATTAAAGTATCGGAAATCTTTTCAGCAATAGTAACGTCTGGGTGGTCAGTAGAACCTTCCCAAGTACCTGCCACATCGCGATTGCGATACTTGTAGTAAGTTGCACCGCGTCGACCGTACACGTACAGTTCTGCATGCTTACCTTCTGCATCGAGTTTTGCAAGAAGTGCTTCAGTCTCACGAATAATCGAAGACGTAAACGCACCTGCCATACCACGATCAGAAGTAAGAGCTAAAACTGCTACACGATTGCCAGCATGCTCTTTACCAAAAATAGGATGCTTAATATTTGCTTCGTGATGAGCTACCAACGCCTGCACGGCATCGAAAATTGCGTCACTATAAGGCTTAGCATTAAGCGCAATATCTCGCGCTTTAGCGATATGAGAAGACGCAATCATTTCCTGAGCCTTAAAGATTTTACCCAAAGACTGTGTGGAAATAATTCTCGATTTCAATGCAAGTTGGGAGGACATACGCTACTTCCCCTCAGGCTCGCGACTGTCTGCTTTCGGCTTAGCTACGAGCTGTTCCTTCTCAACAGGAGCAGGGTTTTCAGCCGGCGGCAAAGAATCCTTTACAATCAAAGGCTTGCCAGCAGATGTCTTAAACGTCCTACGGAAATCATCAATGGCTGCATCAAGCTTAGCTTCAGTTTCCTTAGTGAAGTCTTCAGTATCGCGAATTACTTGCAAAATGTCGGTTCCCTTATCCAAGTAATCCAACAATTCGCTTTCGAAACGCAACACATCCTTCACAGGAATATCGTCAAGCTTGCCATGAGTACCAGCCCACACAGAAACAACTTCTTGCTCCATTGCTCGAGGAGAGAACTGCTTCTGCTTAAGTAGCTCAGTCAAACGAGCACCGCGAGTAAGCTGCGCCTTTGAGGCTGCATCCAAATCAGAAGCGAACATTGCGAAGGATTCCAAAGACTTGTAACGAGCCAAGGAAATCTTCAACATGCCGGAGACTTTCTTCAAAGCCTTAGCCTGAGCTGCACCACCAACACGAGACACGGAAATACCAACGTCTACTGCTGGACGCTGACCGGCGTTGAACAAATCAGACTGCAAGAAGATCTGACCATCGGTGATAGAAATCACGTTGGTTGGAATGTATGCAGAAACATCGTTTGCCTTGGTTTCGATAATTGGAAGACCGGTCATAGAACCGCCACCCAAATCGTCAGAAAGCTTAGCACAACGTTCAAGCAGACGAGAGTGCAAGTAGAACACGTCGCCTGGGTAAGCTTCACGCCCAGGTGGACGACGCAAAAGCAAGGAAATTGAACGGTATGCTTCTGCTTGTTTCGACAGATCATCGAAAACAATCAAAACGTGCTTGCCGTTATACATCCAGTGCTGACCGATTGCAGAACCAGTGTAAGGTGCAATGTATTTAAAACCTGCAGAATCAGAAGCTGGGCTTGCCACGATTGTGGTGTACTTCATAGCTCCTGCTTCTTCAAGGCTTTGACGCACTGAAGCAATAGTAGAACCCTTTTGACCGATTGCTACATAAATGCAGCGAACCTGTTTCTTTGGATCTCCAGTTTCCCAGTTAGCACGCTGGTTAATAATCGTATCTATTGCGATTGCAGTCTTACCTGTTTGACGGTCACCAATAATCAACTGGCGCTGACCACGACCTATTGGCGTCATTGCGTCAATAGCCTTCAAACCAGTAGACAATGGTTCATCGACTGGATGACGGTGAATAACGTCTGGAGCCTGGGCTTCAAGAATACGACGCTCACTGCACTCAATCGCACCCAAACCATCGATTGGATTACCCAACGGATCCACAGTACGACCAAGATAAGCGTCACCAACCGGCACAGACAACACCTCGCCTGTGCGGTATACTTCCTGCCCTTCCTCAATGCCTGTAAAATCGCCGAGAATAACGACGCCGATTTCGTGTGCATCAAGGTTGAACGCAAGACCCAAGGTATCGTTCTCGAATGTGAGCAGCTCGTTTGCCATGCAGCCGGACAATCCAGCTACGTGCGCAATGCCGTCACCAGCCGTAACAACATAGCCAACTTCTTGCGTTGGCATGTCGGTAGGCTTATACGAGTCAACAAACCCGTCGAGCGCCTTGCGTATCAGGGCGGGATCAATAGATAGTTCCGCCATAATTCTCCTTAATTTACTACTTCACTGCCTGTGTCCAAGCACCATTTCGCGCAGAACGCTGCAACTGCTTAAGCTGCATCAACATGGTGCGATCGGTTATTTGATCACCGATTTGTATACGCATACCACCAAGTACGTTTGGATCCACAATTGGGTTAATGTATGCACGATGACCCAACTTATTGCTGTAGATTTCAATCAAACGCTTAATTTGCTTATCTGTAAGCGGCTGAGCAGTAGTGACTGTAACCAATGTTTCGCCAGCTTCACGCTCAAATCCTGACCAAGCACCACCGAAGCTACCGGTTTTACCGCTTTCGGCACCTCCGTGCCAAGTTCCTACTAGATAATGCATAATGCGCAATACAACAGGGTGCGCCTTACCTCCAATAAGCTCGTCAATCAGGCGAGACTTATCTTCCGAAGACCTATTCGGATCAGTAATCGCATCAGAAAGCTCAGGATACTTATCAATCATGTCCATCATTGACGAAAGCTCGTCTGAAATGCGCTGCGCTTCATCGTGCGCATCTGAGATGGCCTGAGCAAGCGAAGAACGCGACAAACTATCGTTTACTCGCGATGCCTTTTCTGGCATTCTTACCTCCTCGTTTCTGTAAAAAACGAAGTAATGCAAATAATACAAAATGAAATAACCGTAATTTTATTTTGCGATTATTCAGTTTTGTACATTACTTTACTTGCTTTGATCCGAATTTTTAGTGTCTCCAACTTCATCGATCACATGATCAATAATCTTGGAGCTGACGGTATCGTCATCCAATTTGGATGCAAGAATCTTGCCAGCTAAAGCTGCTGCAAGAACCGACACCTCTCCTTGGAGGCTGGACATGGCATGCTTATGCTGAGCCTCAATGGAATGCTGCGCTTCACTGATAATCTTCGCAGCATCCTTTTCAGCGCGTTGTCTAGCTTCGCCAATAATTTTTGAAGCTTCCGATCGAGCCTCTTCACGAGTCTTTGCAGCATCAGTTTGAGCTTGAGAAAGTTCGTTTTCAATCTGGCTCTTCAACTCGTCTGCTTCACGCTGCACATTAGCAGCCTTAGCCATTCCGCCTTCAATTTTTTCTGCACGCTCGTCGAGAATTGCCTGGAATTTAGGCATAACAAACTTGTAGAAAAACGCTGCAAGAACTACCAAAACTACTAATGACCACAGTACGTCATAAGGCTCAGGCAAGAACAACGCCAACTTATTACTTCCGGCTGCATATGCCATGGCTTGTCCTTTCTATTCTTTCAACACTATTCGTGTTGTGCATTGTAAGTTTTGTTCAGGCTCCCATAATGTAGGAAACGAAGCCAAGCAAGCCCAAAACCTCAATAAATGCCAAGCCGACGAACATAAACAGCTGAATGCGGTTGCCAACCTCTGGTTGACGTGCAGTAGATTCCATAGCCTTAGACACTACTATTGCCATGCCGAGTGCAGGGGAAATAGTTGCTACAGCAAAGCCAAGAATGCTCAGGTTGCCGGTCAAACCTGCAAGAGCGATGATACTATTCATTGGTTTCCTTTCTGTTGAAACAGTAACCAGTATAAACCCGTAAGATATGTAAAATCTGAAAATCTAAACTACTTTTATTAAGCAGCTACAACAGCAGACTTTTCTTCCTCTTCCGGATAACTTTCCGAAATGTAGACTGAAGCAAGCACTGTAAAAATAAATGCCTGCAAGCCAGCTACCATAATTTCGAATAGGGTAAACAGAATGCCACCAAGCAGCCACAAAGCACCGCCTAAGGCAAGGAGTTTATTGCTGGAATCCACCACGAAGAAATTGGTGAATACTAAACAAGTGGCCACCAGCAAATGGCCAGCAATCATATTCGCAAACAAACGAATTGTAAGCGAAAGTGGTCGCACAATTATTAATTCTATGAGCTGCAATGGCGAAAGAATAAAGTAAATCGGCCATGGCACACCCGCTGGGAACAATGCTTCGCGGAAGAATCGCAAAAAACCTTTTTCGCGAATGCCAGCAATAAGATATTGGCAAACAACCCACAAAGCAAATACCAACGGACAAGCAATGGTTGCGGTTGCAGCCATATTTAATCCTGGAATCACAGAACAAAGATTAAAGAAGAAAATAGTGAGGAATAATGTGGACATCATTGGCACATAGCGCTTGCCGCGTTCCTCGCCAATCATTTCGTAAACAATGTTGTAGCGCACAAAATCCATCAAAATTTCAAGCACGCTTTGGAATCTGCCAGGAACAACCTTTGCTCGCATAGCACCAATTCCAAAAATAATCATTACTACTACTGCCATAAGTAAGCGCACTAAAATAATGCGATTCATGGCAAATGGAGTGCCTTGGAACAAAATTTCTGGAGGCAAAAACTCACTAATATTAGGTAGCTCTGGTTTATTCGAAGCTACAGTAGAAGCTACAGTTGTGGTCTTCTGTAAAACATCAACCATTACATCCATAAGTGCCTCCTTATAGCAATTCGTTCACACGCCTCAATTCAGTGCCGCTCACTCACATACTCAATTCATTCATTCTTGCGGCATATATATCAACTAGATCATATGTTTCATATTTCGTAAGGCGCGGGGCACGAAACGAAAAATATATCTAATTGCTGATTGTACTCTTTGCTTGTACATAAAATTACGCAACGTCAAAATTTATTTATTCATACCGTACTTAACTCCGTCAAATGGATAAAAATTATCGGAGCGCGGAGAAGCTGGCTCATGTCTTATAGAACGTTCAGTTCCAAGCCTTCCAGCAGTTCTTAAATGAGGAATATCAGAAAGATTGTAAGGCGTAGTTTCGTACACCCAATTAAGCCAGTTGCGCCAAAGCAAATTCGCGTGCGCGCGCCAAGAAAATAATGGCTCTAATTTTGGATCGTCATGAGGGAAATAGTTGTAAGGAAATGGAACGTTGCTCAAACCTTTTAACATGTCACGCTCATATTCCTGCGCAAGAGTCATTTTGCCATATTCCCAGTGTCCTAGCGCAAAAACTTCAGAAAAATCACGCGTAGCAACTAAGCCCGGACCAGATTCGGGACCATACGTAAGAATTTGTAAACGCTGATCTGCAGAAATGCTGTCAACATCAACACTCGCTATTCTAGAATGCGGTTGTAAAGCGATTTCATCAAAACCATTTGTAAGAAAACAGTACTCATCCTGCAAATATTGCGGGAACACACCAAAAACTTTTTTGCTGAGAACATGCTTTTTTACGCCATATCGATAGTAAAGCGCACCCATTGCACCCCAGCACAAATACATTGTTGAGAAAACGTGTGTTGATGCCCAGTCAAGAATTTGCGTAAATTCGTGCCAGTAGTCGACATCTTCAAATTCCATATGCTCAACAGGAGCGCCCGTCACAACAAATCCGTCGTAATAGTTGTTACGAAGTGCGTCAAGATTTTCATAGAATTTTACTAAATGATCAGCGCTAACATGCGTTGATACATGCGTAGAAGTTTTCATAAAATCGACGTCGACTTGCAAAGGAGATTTAGAGATGAGTCTCAAAAGCTGAGTTTCTGTCTCGATTTTTTTGGGCATAAGATTCAAAATCAACAAACGAAGTGGTCGAACATCCTGCTGTTCTGCTTCTGGGCGTTCCAATGCAAAAATTCGCTCAGCATCTAATATGCTTCGCGCTGGCAATCCTTCAGGAATCTTAATAGGCATGTGTTTATTATACTCCACACTTGTTTATGTTTATTGTGCCTATGTCACTCATGTGCACGAATCGTAAAATTCTAACCAAATACAGCGAGACACGCCCGAAAGTTGACAAATTTAAATTTGCACCTATCGTAGATAGAGCTGCTAAAAGTAGCCGACGCGGGGTGGAGCAGCTCGGTAGCTCGCTGGGCTCATAACCCAGAGGTCCATGGTTCAAATCCATGCCCCGCTACGAATAAGGTCGTAGGTTCTACTTTTAAGAATTCTGCGGCCTTTTCTATTTCCGGAACACGCCATGGAGTGGCTTCATTTAATCTCATATTGACCGACGGTCGTGTCATATCTAATACTTCCGCCAATTCATTTTGCGTACGTCTTTGACCCGCCAAAAGCATACGAATATTCATTGTCACAATCTGATTCAATGTCAAATCCATTATCATTCATCTTTCTTTCCTAAAACCAACTAGCCTTTTCATCCTATCGGTTAGTTACATATATAGTATATCACATATTATGTATTTGTAAAAAAAAACGGACTTGAAACCGTGTAACGAAACAATACGTAAAATCTTTTCTCTACGTATTCTAGTCTATGTTTTTATGTTAAAAATCAAAAGAAAACTACTCCCTAATAGTTGGGAAACATATGTTACACATTGGCTGGAATATCTTGAAGCAAGTGGATATACAGAAGATACGATTAGATGCCGCTACTACAAAATCAGTCGGCTTGCACGCCTACTTAATCAGCCACCAGAAGATATTACAGGACAACAACTTGTTGAGCTTTTTGCACACCAAGACTGGAAACGAGAAACGCGCAAAGGTTATTCTTCAACAATACGCTCGTTTTACTCATACATGATTGAAGAAGAAATTATTGATGTCAATCCAACAGTAAAGTTACCTAAAATTCGTAAAGAATACGCAATACCTCATCCATGTCCTGATTACATCATTCGTGGTGCTTTAGCCCGAGTTAGAGGTAACAAGGAGTATGAAGCCATGCTCAGGCTCGGGGCAGAATGTGGATTACGACGTAGTGAGATAGCACAAGTATCTTCATCCGATATTATGATGCTTAATACTCATCCCCAGCTTCTTGTACACGGTAAAGGACGCAAAGAACGCACTGTCCCCATCGCGCCAGATCTCGCACAAATCATCGCCAACAAGCATGGATACATGTTTCCTAGCAGATGGACCGGTCACGTCGAAGCATCCTATATTGCGCATCACATCTCTCAGCTTCTTGGTAACGGATACTCCACACATAGTCTCAGACATCGATATGCCACTAAGGCATATGAAAGTACACACGACCTTCTCTTAGTATCTAAACTCCTTGGCCACGCTAGTGTAGAAACCACTCAAATATATATCAGTCTCACATTCCCTGATAGCAGTGCCATTACAGAAGCTGTTCGCCTCTAAAACAAGACAATATGAGGGGAGCACACGAGCATATTGACTTTATATCAAAAAGTTGCCAATCGTATTCTCACTACTATGTATAAAGCAAAAGTTATCGAGATTAGGAAAGAAAAATTAGAACGACACTAAGTATGTATATATCTTTCACCTGAATATTTACGTATAGTAAAAACATAGATAGAAAGACGAAGGATAATTATGGCTAATATGGATAAAAATCAGATTATTAAACAAGAAACCGAGATTACGAGACTAGATGCTATTTCTGGTCGCGGTGACCAGAAGCCAGGGAGCAAGAAGAAGCGTAAGCTTATCATCATTGCTACTGCGGTTGTTGTAGTTATAGCTTTGCTGGTTGCGAGTATGCTGGGTGTGAAGTCTTTAAGAGATTCCAAGACTCAAGCGTGCATCCAGGCAAACAGTGCGTACGCCAAAGCGTGGGCACAGTACGAGAAGACACGCCAGGATGCTGATGAAACTGCTAAGACTGTGACTAGTGTGGAGCAGGTTGCAAACGCTAAAACCTACACCACATTCACAGCCCAGCATGCTAAGAGTAAAAAGGTAAGTAAGGCGCAGTCTTTGAATTGTGCTATCTCCTACACTCAGGCTTTCAACGCGACCATGTCTAGTCTTGATAAGACTACAGCACAGCTTAATAAGACCACTAAGGCTCTGAAAAACTCAGTCGTTCAGGTCACAAAGTCGAAGAATGTGAAGGATCTTGAAAATGCTAAGAATATGGTGAAGGCGAAGCTTGATGAGATGAATAATCTGCTCTCCTCATCAGACGGTCAAGTGGCTGATAATGCTACTCGTGATAACCTGCAAAACCAGATAAACACGCTTACCGCAGCGTTGAATGATAAGAAAGCAACCGTCGAGTCTTTGACTAAGGCTCTTGAGCCAGTCCAAGGCGCAATCGACAGTGTAAACGCAAGTATACAAGCGAAGCAGCAGGCAGACGCTGCCGCAGCGGCTGCGGCGCAAGCAGCTCCGCAGGCTCGTTCCCAGTCTGCGGCTCGTACTAGCTCGGGAGCTCCTCGTTCAAGTACTCGTGGTGGGTCTTCTTATAGTGCGCCAGCACAGAATAAGAATTCGGGTGCGGTCGACTGGGATAAATACCTTGCTGACGGGAAAGCATATAATGAATTACATAGAACACCTAATCAATGTCGATATATCTATCGCTGTGGCACTGGATGGAATACCGATGGAACACCAGATGGTGACGGTGATGTAACTAATAGCAAATAGTTTCCATCTTTACTCATTTTCCCTTTACATAGTGGTTGGTTTTAGACGACTTCTAAAACCAACCATTTTTATCAATACCAAATTTTTATTGATATAAAATAAAATTTTTTCATTTTCTCATTACTGAATGTGAAACTTTTTGGTTTCGCATTTCATAATAAGCAATTTGAAAAAGGGAGACTTTTATGTCGCTTTTCGCTAAGCATAAAAGTATGAGAGACAAGATCCGACAAGGTTCACATCGCGCTCTTGCTGGTATCGTTGTCGCATCAACAATGTTGACAGGATCCGCATTTGCCGCTGGCGGTGCCGGATGGACAGGTGGAAACACTGGCGGATCTGGCACATATAAATCGAATACATTCTGGGTTACCGATGATAACCTAGGTTCCGCATCAGATAATGAAGCAGTGGTGCGCGCTATCCAATCAGAAGGTGTAGCCATCGGTAGCTCTGCTACCCGCGAAGCAGCAGCTAGAGCGCAAATTAACGCTGCATTATCCAAGGCTCGCGGTGATTGTGAAACAGAGTATACTGCGCGAGGTGGCACTGGTTCGGCAGACTGCCGCATCTGGGGTGTAGGCTTCACCGCAACAACAGCAGGACCAGGAATCACAAAACCGGAATATAACAATACTTCTAGCGCGCAAGCAACTGGCGCTCAATGGTTATCAGCATGGAACAACGAAACACAGAACGGTACCAGAAAATATAATCACGGCGGTAGCGAATACACAGTGTTTGATGATATTGATTCAGCTAATACACTCGCTTCATTCGCTGCTCAGGGTATGAGTACGCCAAATACTGATTTGATTGTTATCGTTCTTGCAAAAGACCAGCCTAAACTGTGGGACTTTACCCCTGATAAGTCCTGGGTAAAATACTCTAACGGCAAATGGGCAACCGTTATTGATGCGAAGCATACCAACACCACCGGTGCAGACACCCAAACCATCCTTGATGGTGACAAGCTCGGCTCTGTGGTTAACGGTAGCTTGGGCGAGAACCTGGGAGATAGCCTCGACACATTCACCCTGTCTGATGATTACACGGCTGCTGACTATTTGTGGGATCCAGATATGAGTGATGTGCATGTGTATGCTGCTCCAATCCCTGAGGCATCAACTACCGTCTCCTCAGTCGATGACATCATCACTAAGGGTACTGACGTGACAAGCCAGTTCACTATCCAACAGGCTGGCACGACCATTACTGCTACCATGACCAGTCAAGCTCTTGCTGCTGCACGTAGTCTTGCTACCCCTATGCAATACACGCTGCTTATCGGAGGCAAGGCGAATTATGCAAATGGTAAGGGTGCAGCCCAGGTACGCGCTGACGCAGGCAAAAAAGCTACGGATGAAGTCGAGTTTTGTGCTGATCCAACCACAGGCGCAGCCCTCAATTCTCATGGTTTGAAGAATAAAGGCTCAGAGTCTGCCGCGGGCAAGACAAAGACTACGAACGAACCATACGTGTGTGGTTACGTTCCACCAGTAGCAAAGGCAGTCATATCTGAGGCCTCTCAGGGTGGTGACCAGGACGATATTAATGGTAAGAGTGTCATGCCAGGACAGAAGCTGGAATACGAACTCACTAGCGAACCAACCATTCCAAACAACCTGAGTTATGCTATCGAGTCTGTTGCATTCACTGACACGTATGACCAGTATCTTGAGCTTGACAAGCAGACTATCGAGCTGCGTGACCTTGAAACCGGTCACACCATCAGTAAGAAGAACTACACGCTTACTGCAGATACCGAGAAGCATGAGTTTACTATCGAACTCAACAAGGATTACGTGACAGCGAATATGACCGCGGGATCTAAGCATCGTTTCCAGGTTCGTTTCGAAGGCACGGTATCCAAGAACGCTCCAACAGACCATAGTGTGGATAATCAGTGGGGTTTGAAACTCAACAATAGTTTGACCTCGTCTAACGTGGTATCGAATAAGCCGGTAGAGCCAAAGCCTGAAAAGAAGGATGAAACCAAGACTGGTATCAATATTGATGGCAAGACCGCATACGTAGGAGACGATATTTACTACCGTCTCACTTTAAGCGCAGCCACGTTGAAGGACACTGCGTATAAGGTTCACCGTCTCGGCATGATCGATGACTATGATGATGAGTACTTGCAGCTCAATGACAAGAATATCGAAATCCTAGACGCAGCCGGTAAGGACGTCACCAACAAGTTCAATATCCAGGTTAAGGATGGTGTCGTCTACGTGTTCGCTAAGACCGTAGACACGGAGTATCTCGGAGATATTCTTCCAGGGGATCCACAACCAACAGATTTAAAGGCCTACGCTGGCAAGGTATTGGATGTGACAAAGGATCCTGCAATCGACCAGTCTCTCCTTGGTCAGGATTACACCATCGTGCTTCCTATGACAGTCAAGCAGGTCAAGGACGGGTATGTAGTGAAGAACACTGCCACCCAGATTACAAACGATCGCAAGGATGTAACGAACACGGTAACTAACCCGTTAAAGGTTATTAACCCGAAGAAGGATGTGACTGTTAAGGTTAATGGCGAAAGTGCGAATGGTAAGAGTATTTATAAGGATCATCAGTTCTTGTATCGTCTCGATAGCTCCAAGATCGCTGGTAACCGTGCCTACAAGCAGATCAAGAATTGGCGCATCGTGGATGATTATGATGAAAAGTTTGACAAGCTAACCGGCCAGTGGGCAGTCTATGTCAACAACGACATTAAGCTCGCTGACGGCACTGTGATCTCCAAGGGTAGCCGTATCGACGGTAGCGGTGTTGATGCCGGATATTTCACTTTCACCGAGGCTAATGGTGCGTTTACTGTAGAGGCAACACAACAGTTCCTTGATATTGCATCTGCTATGGATAGTGACTTGTCCTGGACAGCGTACGTGCAAATGACCCGTTTGGGCGTAAGCGATCGCGTAGAAAACACGTTCGTGGAAACCATGAATGATGTTGAACGCGAATCCAATATGGTGTGGACCAAGACCCCAGACCAGACCCCTGCTATTAAACTCATCAAGTACGACGCAGCATCTGGTCTTGAAGCGGGAGACCGTAACACACCAAGCGAAGCCTTGAAGTCTACCAAGAACGGCACCAAGATTGTGTTCCGTATCATCAACACCGGTAAAGTCAACCTGACCAAGATCACGTTAGATGATAAGACTATCGCAGGCTCCGGTACGGTAACTAATCTGGAGTATCCAGCAAACTGGTCTAACCTGGTATTAAAGCCTGGCGAATACGTAGAAGTCAAGGGCACGTTGACTGGTATGAACACGATGAATCATACCGACCGTGGTCACACGACTGGTACACCTATCGTGCCATGCGCATCCCATAACGATCACCCATTCGACCCAAACGGTGGAGATAATGGTAATGGTGGTAATACGGGTGTGTGCTATGACACTCCAGTCGAAGATTCTGATGATTGGAACGGTGTTACTGCTGCACCATTGGCTCAGACTGGTAGCGCGGTCGTGTCTATCGCTATCGCTGCTCTTGCAGCCCTGGGCGCAGGAGCAAGCATCATGATCACTAAGCGTAACAAGGAAAATGCTCGTAAGCATTAACCCGTAAACACGCTTAGTATTAACTGGCGAGGGGTCGCACATGCACACGGGACTATCTCCGTGCAATGGTGTGGCCCCTCACTCTATATTTTCTTCTTCCTCTATTGATTTCTTATTAATCTTTCACACGTAACGGTTCATACTCATGAGTAGAAAAGACACAGCCTTTACCCCTAGTCAACGTGCTTATCTCAACAGTCTTCCAGCTATCAAACACGCGACAGCCACACGAATCTACTACACAAGCCAATTCCACAAAGACGCTGTCCAGCAATACGATAACGGTGTCAGACCGTCTGTTATTTTTGCACAGGCTGGAATGCCGTCCACCCTCATCGGGCGCAAAAGGATTGAACGCTGCATCAACAGGCGGGAAAACACCGACTACACACAGTCCGGCATGCCAGAACAAGTACACAAGCAAGTCAGCATATTCCTCGACCAGATGGCGAGCAGAGTTGAGGGTTTTGATTGAAGCCAAGCGTTACACCTTATCCACCAATTCCACAGAAAGAATCCTGACATACGAATAGCCGGACTCTGCCAAACAGTAGGGATATCAGAAAACACGTACTACGAGCTGAGACTGGTAAATAGTTAAGGTCTAATAATGTACTACTAATTTTTATATAAAATTATTCCACAATAAGAGACACACTTGGAAAGAATGCGAATCCTGTATTAGGATTATTTGCATCTTCATAGATGAAGATGCAAATAAGATACAGCATTGTTCTTATGAAAGGAGACAAAGATGAACAAGAATAGCAAGCGCGGCGGAATCAACCCACGACCTCGACCATATCCTCATATGATTTAGGCATAATTTATCCGCACATATTCACACCAAAGGTTAATAATGAACATGACTTCGTACGAAGAAATGTTTGATGAGTATGTGAAATCAAGTGCAGCATATTGCGCTTCTCTATTTGAAGCAACAGAATATTTTTTCAAAGCAAATGCTGCACTTGAAGCCACTATCGTCAGTACAAACACAGCGAAAACATCCACCATCCATTCAATACAAGAATATTTCGAGACATGTAAAATATCGCTTATTAAAACAATTGATTTGCTACGGACATTCCAAGAAATACATACGACTATCCCTGGAGAGCAAGTAGAAGTCGATTTCGCACAACAATACTTCTATATAAAGAAAACATTATCTTGCGTCGAGCAGATTATTCAACTCTTTAGCACAGTGCGTGATGACAAGAACCTACAGCAACAGATTTGGGATAACGACGACTTTACAACATACTTCACTACTAGTGCCGATAGCATCTCTCAAGCAATAATTTGGCAATGTAATTTCGCGAAACGAGCAAACCTTGACGAATCTATTTAAACCTTACCGCGGATATCTGCGTTTAGCAGCTAGTGATTTTCTTTCTAACTATGCAACTACACTAGCCTCAACTACTATTCAATTATGGCTATTGAACTCACTTTTTATCGGTTTTCAGCAGTCAAGCCATTATTTATCGCTTTACCTCACCCTCACTGCAATAAGTGAATTAGTAGCAGGCCTTTTCTCAGGAGCACTAGCTGAGCATGTAGGAATTTTCAGGACAACAGTTGCTGCATGCTTAGCAAGAATGATTGCGGGATTATGTATTATCGCAATTGTATCGGTATCCTTCTCAACCCCATCTGCTAACAAGTTGCTCCTATTTTGGTGTGTTTGTATACTTGTAATGGTTACGACAGCATGTGATACTTTCTATTTTCCTGCTATTACTTCCTTTGTTAATCGTGTAACAAAAAATGATGATCTTATTAATGTTCTTTCACTTCTTCGCTTTACAAGCCTCATGGGTACATTAGTAGGACCAGCAGTTGCAGGTTTTGCGAGTAGTAAATATTTATACATTCCAATTCTATTTACAGAAACTATCGCATTAGCAGGAATAATAATTTTTATTTATTTTATTTACAAGCATGCAGTTAGAACCGGAATTTATACTTCAGACGTCGCAGATGAAAATCCAGAATATTCTCAAGGCTTTTTGGCAACTTGGGCTAGGGGAATGGCAACATTTGTAAAAAACCAAACGTACAGGACTTTAGCTCCATTTGCAATACTCGAAGCTATCGCATCTACTGGCATAAGCTTTGCTGGAGTCCTCTTATTCTCAATGGTTCTACATAGTGCAGAAGGATATGGCTGGTATTTAAGCGCAATGTCACTTGGGTATGCCCTCAGCTATCTCATCGCGCCAAAAGTGTCCAGCAAAATGTCCTTCTCTATGCTACTCACTCTTTCACATATACTAGTGACTCTTTCTATAATAGGACTGGCATTAGCGCCTAACGCTATAGCAGCAGCCGTGTTTGGTTTCCTTTTTGCTTTCTTCCAAGGAGTAGTAAATCCACCATTCCAAACAGTATTTATTCATGCAGTAGATGATAATCTCGTTGGACAGGTAATGTCTGTATTCATCTCAGTTGTTGCCGCTATAGGAGCAGTAAGCTATCCGCTATGGGATTACGCTTATTCCCACATGACCATTCCATCTCTACATGCAGAGTCAGGAATAATTGTCATAGCTGCTCTTATCCACTTTATACTGGTGCTTATCTGCATATTCGATAAGCGATTGCGTTCAATTAAAGCAGAATAAGATGCAATAAATATTGTAAATACGAGCACAACTACAAGCTGCGCTGTGAAAGTTCACTACAGAAGTTTCACAGCGCAGCTTATTTTTAAATTAGAACGCTTTCAATTCAGACATCTAAGTTAACCGAGTGAACCATACTTTATCTGTCATAGAGTGTTCATTTGTGCCGTGAGCAAATAGCACCAACATCTATATCTAGGATATTTATAACTGATGTCCCGTCTGTAAATTCTTTTGACTAACATCATGAGAATTAAAAGAAATATCAGCACCATACCCGGATCCACTAAAAAGTCTGGGCGGCTATTGTCTCCACGAGTTTCACTCGTGGAGACTGTACTGTTGTGGCGCAGCAAGAATGCTGCCACCGGTCGCCGCCCCCACTTTCTCGTGTTGGTAGCCCAGAGGCTAGCACACCCAGTCCAAAGACCACACGCCAGCCTTGTCACGCCACCCAACAAGCTCACCCCTGCCAGCCCATTCCACAACATGTTCCACGGGCTGACCGGAGTCGAGCCTGGAGCGTCGCACAAGGACTGGGAGTGTTCTTGTGGGTTTACGGGTGTGCCTGCCCTGGAACTACCAACACACAAGGAAAGGATAAAAAAAATGGTTACCATCAACAGCGACCACACGGTCACACTCCTAATAGGAGAGGTAGAAGCTCTCGTAGCATTCCACAACTACCTAGCAGGCTTTACCACGAAAGGATTGGACGAGAACACACTACGCTACGGTATCCAAGCATTAAGCAGTCTCCTCATCGTGCGTGACATGTTCCTTATTGATAGTTTCCATGGCTGCACCATGCAAGACTTCCTCGATAACGTTGAGCACCCATTCGCTGAGAAAACTGTCCACTATGTGCGTTCAAGCCTCGACCTGGTTTTTAGAGATGACAATTTCACCCTCGACACACGGCGCATCCATCGTGCAATAGCACTGCTGACCACCATGCTGGAACTTAAAGGATTAAGTCAGAGGGAAACTGTCACAGTCTATGGCACACTGTCATACTTGTATTGGCTGAAAAATGACACGACAAACGCTCGTATCACAGCCCAGAAAGCACTCACGATAGACGAGAAGTACTGGCTTGCACGCATCACTACTACAGCGCTCCTTCACCACATCACACCCCACTGGTGCCAGAAGTAAGCAGAGGGTTTGCTGGCAGAAAAAGAAGCGCAACTTTTTCTGCCAGCCCCTGGTGGCTTATCGCAGCCACCCTCCCGCGCGGGGCGCGTCTTACCCCTAGGGCATGCCCTGAACAAAATTCCATAAATTTTAGGGCATTACCCCCAGGAGCAAGCCGCGCTATTACCACGCGAGAAGGGTGGCTACTATGCTTCCATAAGTTCACACAAAGATGTGTGAACCAGCCGCCACCAGCAGAACAAAGAATCTGCCACCACTATCATGGCGGCAGACCCATTATCATCGCATGGAACACCTGCGGTGTACTCTCATTTTTTGCTTTTTATGACGTGTTCTTGACACTTCCCACTCTAAAAAACGGGTCACTTCCGCCAACTTCCCCGCGTCCTCCACTCGCGTTACGGACACGCGCGAAGCTAGGGCCCGCAAGGGGTTGGCTCCAGCGCATTCCGTTTTTGTCCCTTCCAGTGTTCAACAACACGAACGAAAAATAATCACACCAGGGTTTTTATATAAAACCAAACCATAAGAAAAATCATATACAAGTAGAAAGGAAAACAAGAATGAAAATTAACAGCAAGCCAGTCACCGGCACAAGCTTCGCATACGACGGATGCCACAAAATCTACATCTGCGAAAACACACAAGATGAGCAAGACGCGCAAAAAAACCGGATACACCATCCACCCCATAAGCGAGCTTGAAAACACATACGAAAACTCGTGCGACCTACGCTTCATCCACAACTGGACACTCGATAAAGACTATGTCTCCCAACTAGAGCCCGCCTTATTCCAAGAATAGCCCATGCTTCACCAGAAAGCGCCGTATTTAATGCAATGCAGAAGTCTGCAACATTATTGTTAGCAAGCTCTACGCTATCAATCGTTGTGACAAGTTTTTCGCGCAACTGTTGCGTAGTAGTATGTGCCCAATTCATTTGAGCATCAGGATTAAGAGAGCGAATCTCTTCCCGTTTTTCCTCGTCAAACTGGAGAGCTGCGGAAGGAGCATTAAACGTTACAAGATCGTTGACGTTATCATCTGGGTTGGTTAAAATATTAAGTACTTTCATCAAAAGACTCCGCATTGTTTCTTGATGAAAAGGCTTATTCGATAGCTCAGAGGTATTGCTCTGAGCTATCTTAATTTTTAGGAAAGGAAAGATATTAAAATTTGTGGCTTTGTAAGAGATTAGTTAGGAAACCCAGAGGTCCATGGTTCAAATCCATGCCCCGCTACTGAAGCCAAGAATCACACGAATTTCTCACGATTGTTGTGGTTCTTGGCTTTTTTATTTAATAACGCATAAGTCAGTCAATCTGCAATCGCCAAAATACAAGTCATCTTCATAAGAATCAATAAAGAAGTATTGCAAGGCGACGGCGAGCGCGCGCTAATCGAGCATCATCTGCAGGAAGTATGGCAAAATACTCAAGCATACGAGAACGAATAGCATCCGCATCACTCTTATGACCAGATGCAAGGAAGTCAAGCAGTCGCCCAAAAGCGTCATCAATATGACCGTCAATCATATCTACATCTGCTACTGCAAGCTGCGAATCTAAATCATCCTTATTATCGCCAGCAGCCTTTCTAACCGCAGCAACATCAGTATTAGTATTACGCGAAAGCAACAAAGCTTTTGCATGTTCACGCGATGCGAGCACATCATGAGGATCCGCTTCCATTACTTTTGCATACTCACGTGCAGCACCTTCATAATCACCCTTCATAGCAAGCGAATGAGCTTGCTCATGAGCAGGTGGAACACTCTCAACAGAATTATTCTCGGAACTATCTTGATCTGCATCTTTAGACGTTTCAGACTTTTTCTCAACCGAGGATTCCACAAAAGGAGCAGTTCCAGCAACACCAGAGCGTTCAGCAACCTGAACCAATTGCGGCAAAATAGTGCCACAAATCTGCTGTAATTCCTCATCGCTAGGTAAACCTTGCGCAATAGGCATAGGGCGTCCGCCAATTAAACCGTAAATTGCAGGAAGCTGCTGCGCTTGCAATGCTTGAGCAATACTTGGGCTTTCATCAGAGTCGATACGAGCTAACTGCATACGACCGTCAAGCGCGTTAACAGCATCCGCTAATTTCTGCGCCACATCATAATAGGCCTCGTCATTAGCTTGCCAAAGCAAAATAACAATTGGGAAACTTACAGACGTTTGCACCATCGCCTGAAAAGACTGCTCATTAACATCGATTACATAGCCGCCAGCTTTTGGAGCAGAAGAACCAGTAGAACCCGACGCAGCTTTAGCAGCTTGCTTAGCTTGAGCTTCTACACGACGCTTTACGCCTTCTAAATCTACAGCCCCAGCAAGCGAAAATCCGCCAGGATTCATGCCTTGCGCTTTGCTACTCACCATTTTTCCTCTTTTCCAAGCACACTACATTGCACTTACAAAATTTATAAAGCTTCTACCTTAATAGGCTGACGCTCAGCACCAACAGGAATAATCTTCATATGAGAACTAGCTGGAGGAACTACTAGAGCAATAACATTTACGTAAGTTACTCGCATAGTACCTTTTGCTTTACCGTCGCCAAATAATGCTTTTTCTTCATCAGAAGCAGGACGAGATTCACGCCCTTCACCAGCTTTACGAGTCCACACAGAATCTATGCGCGCAACAACCAAATCACTTCCATCGCTTGAACGCATAATGCTTATTTGTTTGAGATTTGGTGTAAAGACTTGTTCTTGAGAGCCTTTATTTCGCTCCATTCCAGCTTGCACTGCTTTAGAAAGTTCAACTAACTTTTTACGCAAATAATCGTCAGCAAAATGCTTTGCGTACTTGCTGTTTTCACCATTTTGTAAAACGTCAGCGTACGCAGCTACCGCTTCATCTGGAGTCATCACCAAACCAGTATCGTTAGATTTACCCATTGAAGAACCAATACTTGGCACAGCAAATTTAGGAAGATGCACTCCAGGGAATAAGCGCGCAACAGCCCAAAGTTTATAATTCGAACGCGCTCTCTGTTGACGTAAAACCAGCAAACGTTTTGACTGCTGATCTTTAGTAGTAGTTGTAATAGTCATTAAATCTCTTGGCCAACCAGAATTAGTTGGCACAATAGTTTGCGCGGCTTCACGCGGAATAGTGGCCTTAGAATCTAAGTTTCCAGTTTTGTTTGCAATCGTAAGCTCGCTCGTACGAATATCGAGAGCAGGTCCAGAAACTGCTTGAGATAATGAATCCACATCTTTTTCGTCGTTTGCCTTTTCTAGAGTGCGAAGCAACCCCAAGCGGATATCTTTTTCTTGCAGCATAGTCACATTAGGTAACTCTTGATTACTACGCGCTTCAGCAGGTTTCGGCACCTGCCCATCGCAAGCAGATAATCCGGTTACCATAACCGTTGATACAACACATGCTATTAATGTGACTACGTTGTTGCGCAATACGCCTCTATTTTTACTTTTTACTCGGTGAATATCGACATTACTATTACGCATTTTACTCATTTCCTCGCTCACTTGAAGAATTACCGCGGTAGCCTTTCCCATTTTTTCTGTAGCGACCGTTACCGCCGTCTCCTCTAAACCCATTTCGTTTTATGCGAGATTGCTTATCGTTGCTATTTTTAGACGAATTTTGACGTTTGTTTGATTCTGAGTTGCGATAGTTTTCGTGCTCATTAAGCTTTTTCTTACTAGATTCATGTGAAATCTTGCTATTACTATCTGAAGGCTTGACCGTTTCTAAACGTTTCTTTGCAAACTTTTCAGAATTATTAGCATTATTTCTATCGTTCTGACGATTACGCCTCTTGTTATTCTGCTGTGCATACTTATTTTGCTGCTGACGCTTATTCTTATAATCGTTCAGACTATTGCCATCCGACGCGCTTGCGTAAGATTTTTTCTTATTTCGCGGAGTCTTAATATTCTGAGAATTCCGCTTATATTGCTTATTTTCTGAATTTGCTGATTCTGCTGAATTTCCAGAATATTTCGCATTTCCTATATCTTCCGCATTTGCTAAATCTTCTCCGTTTGCCGCAGCATCCTGATTGTGCAAATCATTAAATTCATCATCAGCATTGTCTAAATCATCTAAATAAGAATTATCGTCATGTTGCTGCATAAAGCGCGTGGCAAACGCAAGCATTTCATCTTGCGCAATAACAGTAGTTTCAGCCAAAGAATCAGTAGATGCAACCGCTGTAGAAGCAGACGCAATTCGAGTTTGCATACCATTTGAGTCGCCGCTTTGCATTGAATCTTTGCGACGACGCGCATGATCTCCATGCCTTGCGTGGCTTCCAGAATCCTTCTTGTGTCGTTTGTGACCAAAAATACCAGACATGGTTCCAGAAATCGCCTCAGCAAAGGTGACTTCGTCACGCTGTGCAGACTTTACTGCCAACACTCCTGAACGGCTAGCTATTAATTGCTTATTACGACGACGATGCGGAGCCATTGCAAAAATAGTTGCAGAAAGTATAGCTAATACCGCAAAAAGCACTCCTACAAAATATAAAGGCGTTGCAAAATCTGGAATTTGATTACGACGCCACCGCAATTCTACGGAAGCTTCCGGCACATTATCCCCCAAATCAATTAGCAAAACACGTCTAGCAGCCTGCGAGCGCAGTGAAGAAGAAGACGCATCATGACTATTTGACTTACTAGCGCGAGTGCCCGATTTAGGCATTGTGCCGCTTGCAACAGCATGATCATACGACGCAGAACCAGAAGATTGAACATAATCTGCAGTATTTATTGCCAATTTCGCTAAACCAAGCTGGCATGTAACTATAGGCCATAAATTAGATTCTTGGAATTTTACGTCAGGATCCTTAATGTCCACAGAGTCACCCGCTTGCACAGAGGTTTTACCAGACACTTCAGAAACTGAAAGATTATTCCAATCACGCAAACCAGTAATTCTTTGTACTGGAGAACCTGCCACCCAGCCTCTTACGTCTTTCGTTAAACCTACAGCAACACAAATAGGCTTACGCGTATGCAAAGCAGCAACACTAATACGAACCCTGTTATCTACAAGATTCAAAACACCAGGATCAGTGACAATATAACGAGTTCCAGATACGTTAGCGTACGCAATAACAACGTTGCTAGGCTTCCAAAATGTTGCGTTAGCAACTCCAAGAACAACGCTTAATACTGCAAGCAAAGCAAAAAATGGAGCTACAACGCCGCGCATGATTTTACTGCGCAAAGTGAGCCGTCGCATTGGTCGTCGCATTGGTCGTCCTTCTATATCAGAAGCATCTTCTATATTTGTCATAACGATACCATTCTACAGTCTTTTAATATTACTTGCATGTTTTGATGTAAAAATCAGTGTCAAGCGGTAATGTGAGGCTATGAAAAAAATCAAAACATTAGAACAAAAATCCTTTTTGCTTCGCACTTTTGCAACTATTAGTGCAGTGGCAATGTGTGTAGTACTCGCTTCATGCGGAGAAAGTTCCAACAACAAAAACAATTTAACTGATGAGAACGCTCAAAAAGCTGGAATGCAGTTGCTGGAAGGCGTAAGCGCATCTGGAGCACTTGGGAAAAAGCCTAAAATAACACTGAAAACGCCTGTAAAAGTAAAGCAAAATACTTATGCTGTTTTGCAACGAGGCAACGGAGAAACAATTAAAGAAGGCGATCGCGTATGCTCTCAGGGCATTGTGTTCGACTCCAAAACCGGCAAAGAGCTTATGAATACTTGGGAAAAAGGCAAAGTTGATTGCTCGATTTACATTAATAAAAATTCTACAAGCCGCCCATATTACGCTTTGATTAAAGGCAAGAAAATTAATACAACTATTGCTTTTGGCGTAAGTGAAGGATATAAAAATCCTTCATATGTTATGGTTCTTACAATGGTTTCGCGATCAAAGGCTATAACTAGAGCAACGGGCAAGGCTGTTACGAATATTCCCGCAAATTTGCCGAAGGTAACTCTTGATAAATCTGGAGCACCAACCTTAGATAAAAATAACTACGTTCCAGACGGAAAGCTTGTTTCTCAGACTTTGATTGAAGGAACCGGCAAAAAAGTAACTGCAAAAGACACAGTTTCTGCTCATTACACTGGCTGGACTACTGATAAAGACGGCAAATTGCATCAATTTGATTCTTCTTGGCTTCGTGGCATACCTGCAGACTTCCAACTTGCTGGAGGAGTAATCCCTGGTTGGACTAAAGGCTTAACTGGAAAGAAAGTTGGCTCCCAAGTTCTTTTGGTAATCCCACCAGAAGATGGCTATGGTAAAGAAGAAAAGAAGGACGCGCGCGGAAACGTAACTATTCCTGCAAATGCCACGCTGTACTTTGTAGTCGATATTCTCTATGCTTCGTGAGATTTGTAATTTTGCAAACTGTTGCAAAATTAACTAGCGATTCATAAATAATAAACCCCTCCTTCCCGAGGGGTTTTTACATATTTAGAACACATATTTAGAACAGACGAAGATCGTTGGACTCGACTCCACGCATTTCATCGTAATCCAATATTAAGCAAGTAAATCCACGATCCTCAGCCAAAACGCGAGCTTGCGGACTAATAGTTTGCGCAGCAAAAATACCTCTAACCGGCTTAAGTAACGGATCTCTATTCAGCAACTCACAATAACGCGTAAGTTGCTCAACGCCGTCGATACCGCCATGCCGCTTAATCTCAATAGCGACATGTACACCATCCGCGTCCTGAGCCATAATATCCACTGGGCCGATAGCCGTAGGATACTCACGGCGCACCAACGTTGCACCATCGCCGATTCGTTCAATCTGCTCAGCCAAGTAACGTTGCAAATGATCCTCAACACCATCTTTAATTAAGCCAGGATCCTCACCCAAATCGTAAGTATTATCGCTATAAACATGCTCGAGCGAAACCATAAGCAAATCATCGCTTTTAGCGGCAGCAACACGCAAAATACAGCCATCTACAACAACGCCAGCATCGGATTCGCCGCTATCTTCTTTACGTAAAACACGCATACTACAAGGAGCTACCATCCAATTAAGAGGTTTATATGCACCAAGCTCAGAAAAAATAAGTACGCTGCCATCTGCTTTAATAAGCAACACTCGCTTAGCTAAAGGAAGCGTGGCATTTAACCTACCTGTATACTCTGCACTGCAATCTGCAACAATAATTCGCACACAGCAAGCATAACAGAAATCAAGTAAAGAAGTACCTTACTTCCCCAAAGCTTCAGCTAAATCGCGATTCTGCCAATGTTGATGTAAGGCGCAGTATCCGCCGAACAATACGAGCCACACTAGTCCGCCAATTGCAGAAGCTCGCGTATCGTCGCTAATAAACAAAGTCACATACACAAAAGCAAAGAACGCTATAGTAAGAGAATTCAAAAGCTTATAATGCGGCATAACGAAGCCGTCTGGCATAAAATCAGCAGATTCACGGTATTTACGATGCGTAACCATAATCAAAATATAAATCATGATTATCACTGCCGAAGAAGCCGAAGCAAACAAAATAAACGCACCATGAATACCAGGGATCGAATTAATAATTGGTGAAAGAAGAATCAAAGCAGACGAGAACAAAATCGCGCGAGCAGGAACCTTCGTGCGTGAAACCTTACGCAACTTACCCAAAAGAGGCGAAGGTGACTCAAGCGCGATTTGATACATGTGGCGACCAGCAGAATACAGCAAAGAATTAAGCGCAGAAGAAGCAGCTGTAATAACCACAAAGAACACAAGCGCAGAAGCCCAATGCAATCCCGCGTATTGGAACACCATAATGAATGGTGACATAAATACGCCTTCCGCATTCGTAGCCCTAAACTGTTGCCACGGCACAATAAGCATAATCGCTATGAGAGCACCAACATAGAAAACCAGAACGCGTACAATAATCTCGTTAACAGCCTTTGGCAAAACCTGGCGAGGATTCTTAGTTTCCGAAACAGTCACACCAACAAACTCAATAAGCTGGTACGCGTAAAACACCATTTGGAAGCTCATTAAGAAGGAAAGCCAGCCATTTGGCATAAGCGAGAAATTGTTGAAAATATTATCTAATCCAGCGTGACCAGCAGGACTCATTACACCACCATGCAAAGGAGTTGCAGAGTAATGGTAACCAATTAAAGCCATAACTACGGCTGTGACAATAAGAGCAACAATTAGCGTAATTTTAATCATTGAGAACCAAAACTCAGTTTCCCCAAATAGCTTTACAGCTACCAAATTTATGCACACTAAAGCCGCTAAAAATACTACTTCTATCAGCCATTTCCAATGACTTACGTCAATATCGAAAGTTTGGAAGAATGTGACACAATACGTACTAACTGCCGTAATTTCGCTCATACCAATAAGTACAAGCACAAACCAATACGACCATCCAGCAAAATTACCCCAACCTCTGCCAAGATAACGCGTAATAAAACTAATAAAAGTATGCTGGTTCGGATCCTTATACATAAGTTCGCCAATGCCACGCATCAGCAGGAACATAATCAAGCCCACAATAATGTAAACGAATACAATACTCGGACCTGTTAAGCTAATAGATTTTCCGGAACCAAGGAATAAGCCTGTGCCAATAGTGCCACCAATAGCAATAAATTGCACGTGACGCTTGGTAAGACTACGCTCCATTTGATTTGTATTGCTACTTGCATTTTCTTGCGCAGATACGCGAGAAGATTGGTTTGAAGATTGATTATGAGAAGATGTGCTATTGTGCGTCTCTGTAGATTCTGTTTGTTTAGAACCTACATTAATGTCACTATTCACAGTCTCACTCATTATTACAACTCCGTTCCTTAATAGCCACGAATTTCTAATTTTATAGGAACCCTTAACTATTCATTACGCATTCCACAATTCGCGCAACTATTCCACACTTTTAAGTGAGCTTACTGGATCTATGCGATCCAAAGCTGGGTTGGTAGCCCATTGCACAATTAACGCAAAAATTAGTGTTGCAACGCCAGCAATGCAATAGCTTAAAGGAGCTACTTCAACTTCAAAATACAAAGACGGCATACGAAGCGCGCTAGTCAACAATCCTGCAATAAGCCTTCCTAATGGCAATCCAACTGCAATGCCGATAACCGTTAAGGTAAGCATTTCTTTATGCACATAGGAATGAACTTCTCTACGATAAAAACCAAGAACTTTCAGCGTAGCCATTTCGCGAGTACGCTCCGAAATATTAGTACTTGCAAGAGTAAAAAGCACAGCTAAAGCTAAGCCAGCAGCCAAAGTTACGATTAAAGCAACAACAGCATTCATAAGATCAAAACTAAAAGCATGCTTCATACGCGTAATATTCATAACAGCAAGCACACCGTCACGTTCAGAAACCTTGTCGGCATATTTAATTTTATTATTATCGCTACCTCGCAAACGCAAAATTAACGCATTATGTTTCAAAAGCTTACTGTTTTCTCCATTAAATAAGCGTTCGTAGCAATGTTCAGTCATGTAAATATTAGAACCGATAAGATTACGAACAACAGCTTTAACTTTAACCTTCGCACGTTTAAAACTAGTATTCGTCACATTAATTTCGCTACCACGAGTAATGTCCAGAGATGCAGCAGCACTTTGAGAAAGCAACGGACCTTCATCCGTAAGTTTAATAGTTTGCAAATTATTGTTCACATCCTGCAAATTTACAAGATAAGACAAAGCTTTTGTGTCTTTTACAACAACCAACTGCACACTTTCTGCATCCTCAACATGACGACTATTCGACTTATTTGATTGATTTTTAGCTATTTCTCCAGAGCCCACATAAGCCGGAAGTATAGTTTCTACTTTATTATTTGACTTGTCTTGCTCAACGCTTTTCTTCATATTTTGGAAAGATCCTGGAGCCGAGATAGAAATCATATCGTATCGATAAATTCCCTCGTATTGGCGAATACCCAAGGTCGCAACAGTATCGTTCAAAGCAAGACCGCAAACAATAAGCGCAGTACAACCGGCAACTCCACCAATAGTCATGCACAATCTGCCTTTAAATCGCGCCAAATTGCGGACAGTAACCTTATTCAAGAAACTCATTCGCTTCCAAATCCAAGGCAACCTTTCAAGAAGAACGTGAGAACCAGCTTTTGGAGCTTTTGGTCTTAACAAAGCTGCAGGAACTTGCTTTGTTTCTCGCCAACTAACAACGATTGTGCATATTGCAACAGGAATCACAAATGCTAGCACACACAAAGAACCATATAGCCAGTCATACTTCAACCTAACGTCTGGAACGGCGTATAAACCACGCAAGATTTTTAGTAAAAGTGAAGGAATTGCAAGAAAACCCATAATATCGCCAATTCCGCCGCCAACAAAGCACGCAAATATTGCGAAGAAAGCATGTCTTGTTACTGCAGTAGAACGACCGTATCCCAAACTTAAGTATGTGCCAATAAGCCCTCGCTCTTCTTCAACCATACGAGCCATAGCAGTTAAACTCATCATCATTGCTACAACAAGAAATACTGCTGGGAAAGCGTATCCAAGTGACTGTATTGAAGCAACGTCAGAACGCAAACTCGCATAACTATCGTTAGCTATGCGAGTAGATATATGCCATTGAGCTTGAGGAACACGTTTTTGAATCTCTGACTTAATTTGTTTACGAATTTGCTTTTTTGCTTGCTCTTTAACAAAATTTGGAGCACGCTGAAGTCTGGGATCGTTTGCAATAATATTTTTTAATTTTAAATTAACTTGTTTGTCGATAATTTGATTACGTCGAGCTGTTTCGCGTTTAGATTGCACGCGTTCTTGAATCTGTTCAGACGCATCGTCGACGATGCCACGATAATCTTTAGAAAAAACATTGACACGTTGAGCATCATTCAAACGCACCGATATTGCTGTATACGGCAAGCTAGTCACGTTATCAGGAGCAGCAGAAGTAAATATTGGGTATCTAGACGTCACAGAGTTACGAAATGCTTTAGATTGATAGCCATCAGGATTGTTTAAATCGTTGCTATCTAGCACGCTACCAGTTATGCGCAAACGATAAGTTTTAGACTTTGAATTAGAAGAATCAAGACTTCCAACGCCCACATTTTGCTGCATGTTGACTATTATCACATTGCCAATGCTCAAGCCACTATCGTGTAAAAATCGCTGAGTTACAACAGCTTCACTATTATTTTTAGGCATATTGCCCTTAAGCAAATGCAAACGATTAAGATTTTTTTGCGATTCTACATAATGCACGAAATTCATTGCGTATGAAGACTTTGCATCATCTGTTGCGTGCGCTGTTGCTTTCCAAGAACGCTCTGCTTCAACTTCACTCACACTTGGCAACGCGCGTAACGCTGCAACATCGTCTTTAGTTAAACCAAGAGTAGATACGATTTGCAAATCATAAGCATGCAATTTCGCATACATATCGTTAGTAGCGAGAAACATGTCGTTGCAGCCTGCATAAATACCAGTCATAACAGCAACACCAAGCATTGCAATAACCGCAAGAACACAGAAGCGACGCCATTCGCGAACCCACATTCTAATTGCGCTAATAAATACTATTGGCAGCAATGAGTGCGTGCGCTTACCTTCACTGCCATTATCGGCGTTTTTATTATCAGATTGCTTTGAAACTGCTGCTACTTTCCGCATAACAACCACCTAATCACCACTCAATATCGGCTATAGCCATAGGATGTTCTTGCACAGTTTCGTCTACAACTTTTCCAGAACGGAAACGAACAACTTTGTGAGCCATCGGAGCAATGGCAGCATTATGAGTAATAATCAGCACTGTCATGCCTTCAGTTCGGCAAATATCTTGCAATAATTGCAATACTGCCTTACCTGTTTCATAATCCAAGGCACCAGTAGGCTCGTCACATAACAATAATTTAGGTTTTTTAGCAAGAGCGCGCGCAATAGATACGCGTTGCTGCTCACCACCAGAAAGTTGCGCTGGGAAATTATGTAGCCTTTCTTTCAAGCCAACATCAATAAGCGTTTGAGCAGGGTCAAAATGATCTGCACAAATTTGCGAAGCTAACTCTACATTTTCAAGAGCAGTTAAATTTGGAACTAAATTATAAAATTGAAAAACAAAACCAATGTCTTCTCTGCGGTAGCGAACCAAATTACGACCTTTTAGCTTAGTAACATCGCAATCGCCAACAACAACACGACCGCTTGTTGCAGTATCCATACCGCCCAAAATATTTAATGCTGTAGTTTTTCCCGCGCCAGATGCACCTAAAATTACTGTAAGCTCACCGCTCTGTGCAGTAAAACTGGCATCATCTAAAGCTCGCACAGCACCAGAACCTGATGGGTATTCTTTCACTACATGATCAAAAGTTATATATGCCACAACGCACCTTCACAATATGAGAAACTATAAAAATTCAACTTCTATTTATTTGTATTATCTACCGTTATATTTTGTACCATTTTACTAAATGAGCACAAAATTCGCTAACTTACTTCAGCGATGACACTCCACATCTTTCCATGCAATACGCATTACCAAGCCAAGTATGACGAGAATTTGGCCAGACAGCACCTAAACGCGGAGCACATTGACTCATCCATATACTTGGCACACGCCCATCTGCGCTTTGCGAACCAAGCAAATTAAATCCATTCTTGCTTTCAAGCCAATCTGGATGCTGTGTTGCAATAGCAAGCCCTTCTTCCAGCGTAAGAGGCAAACGCTCATCAGAATCAATAAGTTTACGAGCAACATCAGGCTCTCGATTCAAATACGATGAGCCAGTATGCGGATCGACAACTATATAGAACGGACCTTCAGGAAACTCATACCCGTCTTTAGGAAGAAAACTTATGATATCTCGCGGAGGCATAGTAGTGAATCCAGCCATGCGATTAATACTCGTACGAGAAATCAACGATTCAGGCGAAACTAATTCACGCGTAGGAATCAATAAAATATTCGCACCTAAACTACTATTTTCAAGCGCACATAATATAGGATTTGCCAACTTACGAAAAGCATTGGCACTCATATCAGCCACATCTGGATACCCAAGTGCCACTATACGATCGAGTTGCTGCTGTATTTCTTCAGATGCTATTGACATAATTCCAGTTTACGCAAAATCTTACATAATCGCGAGCGCAATATAACCATAATTAGTTTAGGAAATTACGCTTTTTAGCAATAATTTCCGCCAATTGCACAGCATTTAATGCAGCACCTTTTCGCAAATTATCGTTAGTGATAAAAAGTGCCAATCCCTTATTTCCATCGACCGCTTGGTCTTGCCTAATTCTACCAACATAACTTGCAGATTTTCCGGCTGCTAGCTGAGGAGTAGGAATATCGTTAAGCTCGACTCCCGCAGCCTTGCTCAATACTTCGCGAGCCATGTCTGGAGTTACATCGTGCTCAAACTCAGCGTTTACGCTCATGCCGTGACCAGTGAAAACACCTACGCGCACACAAGTGCATGAGGCTGCAAGATTTGGCAAATGCAAAATCTTACGGCTTTCATTGCGCAATTTTTGTTCTTCGTCAGTTTCTTCAGATCCGTCATCAACTATTGAACCGATAAAAGGCACTACATTAAAAGCAATAGTACGAGCAACTTTTGTAGGTTCAGGGAAATCTATTGCACTACCGTCGAAAACGAGTTTATCTGCTCCTTGGTTTAATGCAGCTTGAGCCTCATTCATGAGTTGCAAAGCACCGGCTCGACCAGCGCCAGAAACAGCTTGATAAGACGAAACTATTAAACGTTTTAATCCAAAAGCATCAGCAAGCGGCTTTAATACAGGCATGCAAGCCATAGTTGTGCAATTTGGATTTGCTACTATTCCTCTTGGAATAGTATCTAAATCTTCAGGGTTTACTTCCGCAACTACCAAAGGCACATCGTTATGCATACGCCATTGCGAAGAATTATCTACTACAATTGCGCCAGCTTCAGCGAATTTCGGAGCCCAAATTTTTGAAGTTCCGCCGCCTGCAGAAAAAATAGCTATGTCAATCCCGTGCAAATCTGCTTTTTCTACATCTTCTACGACTACGTCTTTGCCACGATATTGCAAAACTGTACCAGCAGAATGAGCGGAAGCCATAAAACGTAAATCTTTTATTGGAAAATCGCGCTCGTCAAGCACTCGACGCATTACCATACCAACTTGGCCAGTTGCGCCAAGTACTGCCACGTTCACGCCTTTTTCGTTGATAATTGTCATCGAGACTCCCTTAAAAGTAAGCACGTATAATTTCTACAGTTTTTACAATTCTACAATTTAAATAATTTAGTTAATTTATTAATTCAATAATTTAAATTGCTTCAACGCCCGCTTCCGCCGTACACTACTGCTTCAACCTGACTTGCGTCCAAACCGTAAGCAGTATGCAAAGCGCGAACAGCTTCATCAATTTGTTCAACAGGAACCATGGCAGCAATACGAATTTCCGAAGTAGAAATCATCAAAGTATTTATACCATGTTCACTTAGCGCAGTGAAGAAGGTAGCAGCTAGGCCTGAATGTGTTTTCATACCAACGCCAACAACAGCTACTTTTCCTACTACTGGAACGACATCCATAGAAGTAAATTTCAATTCATCATGCGCTTCTTCTAGAACTTTACGGACTGCTTCCATTGATGCTCCTGGAGCAGTAATAGAAATATCTGCTGTACCAGTAGAAGCACTTGCTTGCGCAATCATGTCAATATTTACATTTGCTTTTGCAAGAGTTGTAAATACTTTCGCAGCCATACCAGGAATATCTGGAATACCGCGAACCGTAATCATTGCCTCACTGCGATCATGAGCAACGCCAGAGATAACAGGAGTTTCCGGACCTAAATCAGGAAATAAATCGCCCATAGTCGAAAGAATATCGTGGTTTACCATTGTTACCGCCTTTAAGCTCGAAGATTATTTGACATTATCTATTAATATTTAGTTTTGTATTTCCTAACTCAGATTAGGCAAATCGTTCGGATTAATATTATTTGGAACTATAAGCGTTCCGTTCCTATGTGAGAATGAACTTCTAACATGAAGAGGCATACCAAAACGCTGAGCGTACTCAACACAACGCAACGCAAGCACGCGCGAGCCGCAAGATGACATTTCAAGCATTGAATCATAATCAATTACAGGAATACGTTTTGCAGTTGGCACAATACGTGGGTCCGCAGTAAATACTCCATCTACATCCGTGTAAATCTCACATACATCAGCACCTAAAGCAACCGCAAGCGCTACAGCGGAAGTATCCGAACCGCCTCTACCGAGAGTCGTGTCATCTCCAACTTCGTTAATTCCTTGGAACCCGGCAACAATTGCAACACTGCCTTTGCTAAGAGCTCTTCTGACACGATCAGGCTTAACCGCACGAATATGCGCAGCTCCAAACTGAGTATCTGTCATAAATCCAGCTTGAGAACCAGTAAAAGAATAAGCATGAGATCCTTGAGCATGAATAGCCATTGCAAGCAAACTCATAGAAATTCGTTCGCCTGCTGTCATAAGCATATCCATTTCGCGAGCAGGAGGATGAGTGTTTACACTCATTGCTTGATCAATTAAATCGTCAGTCGTATCTCCCATCGCTGAAACTACAACAGCAACATCATTGCCTGCTGCTTTTGTAGAAAGAATGCGTTTGGCAACACGTTGTATGGAATCCGTATCCGCTACAGAAGAACCACCGTATTTCTGTACGATAAGCGACAATTTTTACCCCTTGCTCATGTCAATATTGATAAACGCACAGGATATGCCAAATAATGGCTTCAATATCAGACTACCAACTATGCCCTATTTACTAATAATGATTTGTGCTCATAAAAACAATATTCAAAATTACACAGATTGACGACCAGAAAATGCACGACCTAAAGTGATCTCATCCGCATACTCTAAATCTCCACCAACAGGCAATCCACTTGCCAAACGAGTAACTTTAATTCCTAGAGGATTGAGCAACCGAGCCAAATACGTAACAGTCGCTTCACCTTCTATATCAGGATCAAGCGCGAGAATAATTTCTTGAACTTTTGCATCTTTAAGACGTTCAAGTAATTGCGTAATTGCTAAGTCCCCCGGCCCAACATTTGCCATTGGGTTAATTGCACCACCAAGAACATGATAAACACCTGAATACTCATGAGTTCGCTCAATACTCATAATGTCTTTAGGTTCTTCAACTACGCAAATTTTGCTATGATCACGCCGAGGATCTGCGCATACTATGCAAGGACTCTGCTCACATACGTTTCCGCATACATCACAAAAACGCACACTTTCTTTCATGTTATTAATTGCGTCTATTAGCTCTTGAACATCTTTATCCGAGGAAGAAAGTAAGTAAAACGCAATACGCTGAGCGCCTTTAGGTCCAATCCCTGGAAGCTTTGAAAATGCTTCAATTAAGCGACCAATTGCTCCATCATATGACGATGAATTATGCACTGTAAACTACTCCTCTTGCTTTTTCTTAACGCTCATAATCGCATTTTTAGGATTTTTAGGATCAGTGGAAGCAAATTCTTCAACAGATTTAACTTCAAAAATTTGTTTAAGCTCATCAGTGCTTACAGATGTTGCTGATTCTAATGAAGCATCATCCATTGAACATTCGTCAGCAGTAGCTCCATTCGTAGGAGAAACAGTAGTCTGAATTGATTCAGCAGACAATTCTGAAGTATTAGTTGCATTCTGAACTTGAGACTGTAGTTTAGCTTGATCCAAGACACCAGAAATAGCTTCATCTTGGTTATGAGAATGCGAACTCTTCTGTATTGTAATCTCGTCATCATGATTCATATGCTCATCTTCAATAGAAGAGCCTTTGGAAGAAGACTCTTCAGAAGAAGAGTTTTCTGGCATTGCAATCACATCCGACATAGGCATAGACGACATGTCTGCCCAAACATCATCATCCGCATTCGCAACATCACTTAACTCATCCGCAGTATTTTCAGAAGCTACTGATGCTGCGGAGCCATCAGCGCCACTAAAACCCGAAGATTCTTTTTTAGTAGGATTTTTATTTATTCCGCTGCTATCAGAATCAGTTTTATTACTAAAACCAGCAGATAGGCCAGTTTTGCGTAATAAAATATCGCGCTTAACTTTTGCAAGCTTCTGCGGATCCATTCGAGCAACAGATTCTACTTGTTCACCATTAGCAGCAACTGGTGCAGGAGCAATCATTACTTGCGTGCCAAATATCTCATGCACTTCATTCATTACTACTTTTGGCACTTTTTGTCCATCATATGGAGAAGTGGTGCATACTGCGAGCGCAAACGCATGTTGACTCATAGGCTCATTAAAAGTCAAAATAAGACGCTGTCGACCTGATTGTGCTGAAGTAAGTTGCACTGTAGGAACATACTCACGAGTTACATACTCACGTACGTCATCAGGCAATTTTGAAACTACTTTATCCCACATTGCATCAGTATCCATGGAATCATTCTTTGAATTAGCATTATGCGCATCGTTCAAAAACGCTTTTTTAGATTCCGTTTCTTTTGTGTTTGTAGCAGATTGCGTTTCTGCTTTAGCAATAGGAGATGCTGTAGTTTCAGAAGGTAGTGAAGAATTTGAAGTACTATTATTCTCACTATCTGCAGAAACATATTTCTTATTGCGTGTAGAACCTACGAAATGAGCACCAGAAGATACTTTATTTTGGATATTCTGCTTAGAAGTGGAAATATTTTGTTGCTGCACGTTATTGATGCGCAAATTAGTTGCAACAGTATTTGAAGTTTCACTGTCTGCAAGCAAACGAGCAACTAAAATTTCCAAATTCATTCGAGGAGAAATTGCACTAGCCATTGCACTTAAAGCATCATTAATTGTTTGAGCCATACGTGCTAAATCATGCAATGTCATGCTTGCAGATTGCTTATTCAATATTTCCAAATCTTCTGGAGAAACATCATTAAGTAAGCTTGAAGCCGCTTTAGGACCTGCAGATACCATAAGCAACAAATCACGAACTCTACCTAATAAATCTTCTACAAACTTACGAGTATCGTAGCCTCCAACAATAACGCGACGAACTACATCGTATATCGAAGCACCATCATGATTAATAAGATTGTCAATGAATTCGCTAATCAATGAATTAGGCGTAAAACCTAATAAAGCAACCGCAGAATCCAAAGAAATTGAACCATCAACAGCACCCACCATAAGCTGATCGAGCACAGATAACGTATCTCGCATTGATCCTGCACCAGCGCGCATAACAAGACGAAGAACTCCCGGCTGTGGCAGAATACCTTCCTTTTTGCAAATATCTTCAAGATATGGAGACATTACCTCTGGAGGCACAAGTCTGAAAGGATAATGGTGTGTACGCGAGCGAATAGTGCCAATAACTTTATCCGGCTCAGTGGTAGCAAAAATAAACATTACATGTTCAGGCGGCTCTTCTACAATCTTAAGCAAAGCATTAAAACCTTGCTGCGTAACCATATGAGCTTCATCGAGAATGAAAATCTTATAACGGTCACGAGCAGGAGCGAAGCCAGCACGCTCACGCAACTCTCTAGCATCATCGACACCGTTATGGCTTGCAGCATCAATCTCTACAACGTCGATAGAACCGGCACCGCCAGTAGCTAAATCTTTACAGCTTTGGCACTCTCCACATGGGTGCGAAGTTGGTCCTTTTTCGCAATTAATGCAGCGAGCTAAAATTCGCGCAGAACTTGTTTTACCGCATCCACGCGGCCCAGAAAATAAATATGCATGCGTTATTTTTCCTTGGTCTAATGCTCTAGACAAAGGTATGGTAACCTGATCCTGCCCAATAACACCATCAAACGTGTCAGGACGATATCTACGATACAGTGCAAGTGCCATGTTTCCTAACCTACTGCGACCTAACTATTTCCCCGATATATCTTAGTTAAGACTATCAGCAGCCGCCACCCGACTGCTGATATTTATATTCGTTTTTGCTACTTACTACTTATTGCAATCTTCTAGTCCTGCTCTAGCAGAAACTTCCACGTTAGAAGCAAATGGAATATTTAGCCCAACAGAAACACGAACAGTTACATCATTACTAGTAGAGTTGCAAGATTTCAAAAAAGCATTGCTTGAAGCAACAGTACGCGCAACAACCTCACACGCATTATCCTCCATCCTTTGCAACGCAGAAGCACCAGATAAAGCAGCAGAAGTTGCAACAGCATAAGCTTGATGTTTAGCTCCGAGAACATTACATAAAATAGCAGAAAGCACTACTATTGAGCAGACTGCGATCACTAGCATAATGCCAAGCATAGTGCCAGAACCGCAGTCAATGCCCTTACATCGCTTATGAATGAAATTTATTGAATGCTTCACAAAATTCTTGCGCCTACTCATACTAAAACCTGGCTTACATGACTTTCCACTAGAGGCGGCAAAATATGAAGAGGATCGGGAATAAGAGGACATTTAACAACAATATTCGCCATATTATTGCTACGACTTATTTTCACCGACGCTCCTTGACCTGCGACCGACTGCACAATACTTGCGGCAGCTTTATCGTCCTTATGAGTCACAAGATAATACGCAACTTGCGCAGCAGCATCATGACAATTCATAGTACATACAACTGCTCTACCTATGCCAATTAATACAAATAACAGTATTAATGCACAAGGCAAAACAATAGAAAATTCAGCAGTTACCGTCCCTCTGTCATAATCACTAATTCTGCGCAACAATCTTTTGCACACAATAACTTTCCGCATCATAAGCTCATTTCATCTGCTAAAACATGCCGTTAGCCGATTTTCAATGCTTTTTTCACTAAATCTGTCAACGTTGTGCGAACCGTATCTGATTTCAAAATAGCAACTAGCAGTGCAGCAAAACCAGTAGCAGCAATAATAACTACTGCATACTCAGCTGTTACAGCTCCAGAATCCTTATTTTTAAGACCTTCAGCGTACAGTTTTCTTTTTTGACACAAACGTGACTCAATATTCACTAATTGTTCATTTACTTGAAGCATAGACACAGCGTATCGTGCAACAAGTTTTTGCATTATCCCAACCATCATCTTGTACCTTTCACTTCAAACTATCCGAAATTTTCGGATAGAAATATTATTACAACTTGTTTTGCGAATGAAAATAAAAAAATTGCATTGTGGATAAAAGCTAATTTATTTTTCTAAAAATTTATTTTTAAAAAGCTAGCGCATAAGCGACATAACTGTTGGCAAAATTCCTATGCATATAAAAGACGGCAAAAAACATAATCCAACAGGAAGCAGCAATCGCACAGACAACTTAGAACTTTCTTGTCTAGCAATATTGGCCATATTTATCTCATAATGTTGAGCAAGTGCAGACAATACAGGAACTGGAGATGAACCATAACACCATGATTCTTTTAAAGATGTCATTAACCATCTAGCTAATATTTCTGAAGAATCTAAGTTTTTACGATTAGTAAATTTTGATTTATTTTCTAATTCAAAATTATCTTGTTTAGTATAAGTAGAAGACCATGCTTCATGCCACGTATCTCCTGCAAGTAAAGCATTGGAAACAGAGCAAAGCCACATGCCTTGACCACAAGGAAACACTTCTCCAACAGCACTAAGAGCCCTAGTAATAGCAACACCACTACGAAGTGAAACAATAATCATATGTAAACCAAGAAGAGGATCTACATATGAAACTTTGGAGTTACGCCATTCGTACTTAACTAGCATAATTTTACTGTTAAAACGCATACGATTATCTAATGAATCGCACTCTAATTTCAAACTCACCCATTGCCAAACAATTACAACAAACAATGGGATGATAAACAAAAGCTGCTTTGTGGATTCCATAAATCAGCCTTCCAGCGAGGCAGCATCCATTGCATGCTGAGATATTTGCAACATAGAACTAACCCATGCCAAACCCAATCCATAACATATTCCACCTATTGTTAATAAAATCCATCCATTTACTGTTGTAATTAACATCAAAATAGGGTGCCCACCTAATAATTCACCAGCAAAAAGAGCCAAAATAGGTAGAGCAGTAAGTAGTTTTATTGTTGCTTTTGGCATTGCAGCTACGTCAGCACGTAAATCTTCTGCACGCTTCTGAGCATGATATGACGCTGCCGTAGCTTCCACACATTCTGCCATAGCACAACCAAGAGTATTACTCAATTCATATGAAGCCATAAGACTTTCAGAAACAGTATGCATATGTTTTTCAAGCTGACGACGTTGATTCTTATTCATATTGCGATTCTTTGGAAAACAACGTTCATAAAGCCATTTATAAATAATTTTTGTATTAACTGCACTACTGCAAATACATTGTTGAGACTTAGAGTCACTGTGAACAATCATTGCAAAAGTAGAACCAGAACGTAATGCAGCAATCATTCCAGCAAGAACTTCTTCAATATCCATTTTTACGCTCCAAGCAACACAATCGACTACTAATTATTTGAACTGTCAACACATATGTTGGCCATATTTTCGGGAAGATTCCAATAATTTGAAAACTTAACCCATGCAGGCAAAAATTTCATGACAATACTGCCGTCAATTCCACAAGATAATTGCAAAACTGGAATGCCACACAGCAACGAAGCGCTAGAAGCGTATTGCAAAATACCGAGTTCTTTGATCATTCGACGCCCGTTAGAGGATCTCTCTACATGAATAACAACATCGAATGCTCCAGCAGCTAAAGCACATAAAGCTGCAGGCTCCAACCCAGCCAATAACCCTAATGCCATAAGACGAGCGGGAACTTTTTCTATTTCATCTGCATGAAGAGTTGTCATTCCACCCTTATGCCCGGAAGTAAACACTCTCAACAAATCAGCAATTTCTTCCCCACGACATTCACCAAGAATAATGCGATCCGGGCGCATTCTTAATGTTGCTTTTACTAATTGAGATAAGCCAATTTCTCCTACACCTTCTACATTAGCTTCTCGCGCACTTAACGAAACATGATTTTGTGTCAACTCGCCGAGCTCTCTAATTTCTTCAACAGATACAATACGATCTTCGCAATCAGCAGCAGCCAACAAAGCCTTCATAAGTGTGGTTTTCCCAGATCCAGTACTTCCAGTGATCATTATATTTGCTCGCTTTTTAACTAAAACGCTTAGAATACAAGACAATTCTTTTGGAAACATGCCTTGATCGCTTAAAGAAACAAGATCATAACGATTAACTGAAGGAAAACGAATTGACAATGCTGCTCCTTGAGATACAAGTGGTGCTAAAACAGCATGTATGCGAATGCCAGAAGTACTTGAAGCATCAGCAATAGGACACGCATCATCCAGTCTTTTGCCTAATTGTGCACAAAGCCATACAGCATATTCTCTTAACAAAGCAGGGTTGTTAAGCGGAACTCGAGTTGCGCGTTCCTTGAGACCTTGCCCACAATCTACCCACACACGACCGGACTCACTTACAACCATGTCTGTAACTCTTACATCATTGGCAAATTCCTGCAGAATTCCAAAATCGATATCACGAATATTATTTACGATCATATTTACCTCTTGAGTATTTCGAACGACGATATTGCGAACGACGATATTTAGTTACAGCATTTTTTGTATTTGATATAACATCTCCGATAAGCCAATTATTTATGCGTTTCATGGTTTCCTTCATTGAAGATGGCACATTTCGAATACCATATCCCCCTATAATGTCGGTGTACATGCGAGCATCGTGTTGCAAAGAACCAAGAAATGTAGTTGATAGATATTCAGAAGCTTCATCGATACTTAAAACATAAGATTTTTGCGTTAAACCACGAGGAGACAATCCAACAACAGCAAATTTATTAAACTTTACTTCAGAATCACACAAAGTATCTAATTTTTGTAGCAACGCTCTAAACCTTGCTAAATCAAGCACAGATAGCTCAACAGCAGCAAGAGTCGCACTGTCAATAAATTGCGGAATATTATGGTAAGACTTCATAGCAGTCTCGCCAGAACCTATATCTACAATAACTACATCAACAGCATCAGCTAAACCTCTAATAGCAGCCTCTAAAACCCAAGGTTCAGGATACTTACCATGCCATGGAGAAAATGCTAAAACATCCACATTGTCCCAATGCAATAGCTCATTGCGTAACACATAGCCATCGCATTTACCTAAAGAAGCATCAACTTCTTGCAACCTGCGGCCTTCATCTGATTCCAAACCAAGCAGAACGTCTAAACCACCATGAGTCAAATCAGCATCTACAAGAGCAACACTATGACCTTGTTCACTTATATAGCGCGAAAGAATAGATAGCGAAGTGCTTAGCCCAATGCCATCTGCAGCAGACATTCCAACTAAAATATTTTTAGGCAACGGATCTAAAGAATCACGCGCAATAAGATTATCTTCTTCAGAATTATTAAACATGCAAGACTTATGCTTAATAGAAATATCTTGTGAGCGTTCAGTGTGTTGAAAACTCTCCACATCTTGAGAACTCTTAGGCAAAAAAGTCATAACAGTATGATCGTCAGCTATACAAGGCGTGCTTTTTACACCATTAGACGCAGATTCGTATATAGATTTATCTGCAACTTGAGGAGGATAAACATAACGTTTAACATCTCTAAATGCGCCTACAGCTTCGCCATTGTTATAATTTTTATCAATCTGCTTAACGCCAATTGATTTGTTGCTTACACTCATATTCATACTCATGCGCCTATTGAAACGCATACAGCAATGAGTTTTCAACAATATTCATGCAATGTGGTTAAAAGCTCAGGAAATATTAAGAATAAGCAAATATTGCACAAAAATTATCTATAAAAACATCTATTTTACAGAATTTACAGATGGCAATACTAAATCTTTATTAACTTTCATATAGCGTTCAAGTAACTCACCATAAATTGGCTTAGTTTTTAGAATATCCGAAATAAGCAATGCGATAAATGCAGAAGCTGCAACTGGAAGCGTATGAATCATAGTTCCAGACATTTCAACAGTAAGCAAAATCGAAGTGAGTGGAGCTTTTACAGATGCAGACAACGTACCAGCCATAACGCAAACTGCAAACACAGATACAAATTTTGTATCAATGCCAAATGCTGAAACGCTAGTAATCCAGCGCGCAGCAACACCACCTGCGAGCGCACCTACTGCAAGAATAGGCATAAAAATACCACCGGGAGCGCCACAACCAAAACTCGTAGAAGTAAACAACATTTTTGCCACAAATAGCAAACAAAGCATTGCAAGACTTGCTTTTCCATATTCAGAAAGTCGCACTAAATTAGATCCGCCACCAAGAACTTCAGGCAGGAACAAGCCAACTGGTATTGCAATTAAGCAAGCAATAGCAACAGGCATCCACTTTGGCAAATATCCGTATAATGTTTGCAAACCAAGTAACGAACGATTCATTATCGAGCCTACAAAACCTGCAAAAATACCAAGAGGAATAATCCAAATATGCAAGTTCATTGGCAAATCTGGAATCTGACCAAAATCAAGAACTGGACGCAACCCGAAACAAGTTTGCGAAACAAAATCAGCACATAAAGCAGCTGCAGCAGCTCCTATAAGAACAATTGAAGTTAAGCCGTGCTGAATCTCCTCCATAGCAAACATAACTCCAGAAAGTGGCGCAGAAAACGCAGCAGATAAACCGGCTGCAGCTCCAGCAGTTACTACATAATGCTCTTTAATATCGTCACGCCTACCTTTACGGAAAATTCGAGACAACATTTGAGCACCACATGCACCTATTTGAATAGATGGACCTTCACGCCCAAGAGACAATCCAAATAAAGAACCAAGTAAACCGCCAACAAAACGCACTGGCAGAATCGTGTGCCATCGCATATTCAAACCGCGATTAACATATCCCACGACTTGAGGAATACCACTTCCAGAAGCCATACTTTCTTTACGACTCATCCAGCCAATAATTAAACCTGCAATTACAGCAAAAATTAAGCATGGCAAAATCCACCATGCGTTATGCCGGATTTGTAAATACATCCAACGCGCAAAATCCGTACCGTATTCAATACCAAGCCTGTAAGAAGCTACTAATGAACCAGAAACAACGCCGACAAATATCCCAGCTAATATTACTTTCCAACGAAGCTGGCAAAAAGTTTTTGATATTTGCTTTAAGTTATTACTCAAAAAGCTCAATGCATTCTTAAACTTCACTACAACTCGATTCTGCGCACAACACTTAACTTCTAAATACTAAATTACGTACAGTAACAATATTTGCGAAACAATATACCCAACAGAAGCAGCAAAGAATGGAACAATAAGTTCTGCAAAAAGCAAGAACACTCCATCTTTTATGCGCTTTCTTTGAATAAGATCCACACCTTCAAAAATTGCAGTAGAAAACGTGGAAAATCCACCCAAAAATCCCAAAATCATCAAATAAGCAAAACGTACTCCACATATTGCAGCTGCAACCATGAAAACATTAGACATAACACCTATAGCAAATGAAGCAACGCAATTGATAAATAGCGTTGCAACTGGAACTTCGCTTTTATGAGCAGCTGAAATTTTTTTAGTCATTGCGCATCTTAAAACAGCACCTAAACCGCCAAAAAAGCAAGGCAAAATAAACATAATAAAAACGTATAAAGAATTCATCACTTCATCACCTTAGTATTAGCTTCTGCAACAGATTGACTTTGCTTTTTGTTCATGCAATTCGCAATTCCTGTTCCAACCCAATTACCAACAAAAGCCATAAAAACGCCAAAAAGCAGCGAAAAAAGCATGCCCAAAACAACAAGCGTCATGCGTGGAGACATAAAAGACATTGCACTTTCAAACGCGAAAGTAGACATAGTCGACAATCCGCCACAAAAGCCTGTTCCTAGCGCATATTTATACAAAGTTTGCTTTTCTTGCGTTAAAGCTTTAACAGATATTGCAGTAACAAGAGCAAAAATAAAGCATGCAATCATATTCGACAAAAAAGTCCCTAAAGTAAGCTGACCAAATATAAATGATTGTCCGTCTACTTGGTGAATCGTGTGCGCATAAGAAGAAATTACTGCACGCACGAAAGCTCCACATGTACCACCAATAAAAACTAAAAAATATAATCGACAATTATTTTTTTTATTTTTTCCGCTTATTTTACTCATTTTCACTCTTTTTGAAATTATCGTCATAAACCAAAACGACACTCCCAATCGAGAAGTGCCGTTTTGCTAAGTTGATCATAAAATAATAAACAATTTCAGTCAGTTAGTGAGTGAACACTAATGATATGATCACGCTGCGGACCAGTTCCAATAGCAGAAATACGGCAATGAGAAAGCTCTTCCAAACGCTTTACATAACTTTGCGTATTTTGAGGCAAATCTTCAAACTTATGAATTTGAGAAATATCCTCATTCCAGCCTGGAAGCATCTCGTATACTGGTTTCGCAGAAGCAAACAGTGATTGATCTACAGGCATTTCTTCCATACGCTGAACTGTTCCATCAGACAAAGTCACATCATAAGCTACGCAAACTGGGATTTCCTTCAAACCAGTCAAAACGTCAAGCTTAGTAAGAACAATATCCGTCAAACCATTTACGCGAGTTGCATAACGGCTTACTACAGAATCAAACCATCCACAACGACGAGGACGACCAGTTGTAACACCATATTCATGGCCTTGCTCACGCAACCAGTCACCCTGCTCATCCAAAAGTTCAGTTGGGAATGGACCTTCACCAACACGAGTAATATACGCTTTCGCTACTCCAATTACGCGCGTAATACGAGTAGGACCAACACCAGTACCCGTGCAAGCGCCACCAGCAGTAGGGTTTGAAGAAGTTACAAACGGATAAGTGCCATGATCGACGTCAAGCATTGTGGCTTGTCCACCTTCAAACAGCACAGTTTTGCCTTCATCCATTGCTTCATTCAATACTAATGAAGTATCAGCAACATATTTCTTCAAGCGTTTGCCAAGCTCCACAAGTTGAGCAGTAACTGCATCAATATCAATAGGATGTTGATTATAAAGTTTTACAAGCATTTGATTCTTTTGATGCAAACTTGCTTCAACTTTGTCGCGCAAATGATCAGCATTAAATAAATCATGCACTCGAATACCAACACGATTAATTTTATCTGCGTAAGTAGGTCCAATACCACGACCAGTCGTGCCGATCTTGTGTTTGCCAAGAAAACGCTCAGTTACTTTATCAATAACTCGATGATACGGAGTAATAACATGCGCAGCTTCGCTCACAAGCAAGCGCGAACAATCTACACCGCGAGATTCCAAAGCGTCAATTTCTTCAAGCAATACCTCTGGATCAACAACAACACCATTACCAATTACAGGCGTAACATTAGGGCTGATAATTCCGCTTGGAAGTAAATGTAATGCATAAGATTTATCGCCAACAACGACAGTGTGCCCAGCATTATTACCGCCATTAAAACGTGCGACAATATCAACCTTTGAACCAATTAAATCTGTTGCTTTGCCTTTACCTTCGTCACCCCATTGAGCTCCAATAAGCACAATACCAGGCATGCCGCACCTCCATTTTTGAGCTAACGCTGCTCAAATAAGCACAATCCTTACCTGTTAAGACTATCTCTATGCCCCTACCGAATAAGAAAATGAAATATATAAAATTAAAATTTACTATTTCAGTGCTTTACCAGCAGAACCTAACTGCACACAAGCTTCTGCTACACGCTGAGCCATGGCTTTTTCGGCTTCACGACCCCAAGATCGAGGATCATACAACTTCTTTTCGCCAACTTCTCCGTCTATTTTAAGAACAGAGTCATAATTGCTGAACATGTGACCAGCGATTGCACGAGTAAAAGCGTATTGAGTGTCGGTATCTATATTCATTTTAATTACGCCGTAACGCACAGCTTCAGCAATCTCTTGAGCAGTAGAGCCAGATCCGCCATGAAATACCAGCAGGAACGGCTTTTTAGAAGCGCCAAAGGTGCGAGTATCACAAATATTTTGATAGTTCTGATATACAGTTTTTTGGATTTCTTGCAATAATTTAGGATGCAGTTTTACAACGCCAGGCTTATAGGCTCCATGAACGTTGCCAAAAGTAAACGCTGCCATATACCTGCCACGTTCACCCAAGCCAAGTTTATCTACAACACGCAAAGCATCTTCAGGCGTAGAATACAATCTCTCGTCAATATCAGCACGATGCCCGTCTTCTTCTCCACCAACAGCACCAATCTCAATTTCAAGAATTGTGCGAGATTTTTGCGAAGCATCCAGCAACTGTTCTGCAACGTCTAGATTATGTTGCAAAGGCACCGTTGAGCCATCCCACATATGCGACTGAAATAATGGTTCTTCGCCTTTTTTGACTTGTTCTGTTTCATAAGAAATTAGTGGTTGAATCCAATCATCTAAATATTGCTCAGCACAATGATCTGTATGAAGCGCAATAGTGATATTAGGATATTGAGCTGCTACTTCGTGCGCAAATTTTGCAAATGCTATTGAACCAACAACACGATTATTGAGAGATTGACCCGAAAAATAAGCAGAGCCACCGACAGAAACTTGGATAATGCCATCAGATTCAGCTTGAGCAAATCCCTGCAAAGCTGCATTAAGAGTTTGCGTACTAGTAACATTGATAGCAGGGTATGCGTAGCCACCTCGACTTGCAGCATCAAGCATATGCGCATAACGTTCAACAGTTGCAATAGTCATACTTGTATTATCCGCCTTTATTACTCAGATAGCCACGCATATGCACAAAAACATTACATACCGATATGCGAAAATCTATTTTCAAAATCTACAAACTGATTGTGATTCATAGTTCAACGCAATTAAAATAACAGAAATATCTAATCTCAAGACTGCATTTGCTGATGACGTTTCTTAGCCTCAGTAACAACAAACTCGTGATATTTCAACGCAATCGAAGAATCTAATCCGGCATTTTCCGCAATATTTAGCAAACTTTCTATTTGCTGCTGCTCTCTTTTAGAATCCTCAGGAGCAAATCCAGCTTCAGCCTTCAACTCACCAATTCGTTTCGTAGTTTTAAACCGCTCAGCAAGCAGCGCAATTATTGCATTATCAAAATTATCAACAGATTGACGCAACACAATAATCTCTTCGGCAGCAACTTTGCAACATGTCGTAAGAGATGTATCGCGCGCGTCAACCGTTGTTTCAGAAAAATCACACATATTATTTAATCGAAATATGTTTGCAGAACCATAGTTGTTTCTGTACTGACAGGGACTATGCGATGAATGGTATTAATAAGTTCTTCCAATTTGCTTGGCGTAGCAACACGCACTACCAGCATAAAACTTGGACTACCAGTAATCGAATAGCAAGCTTCAATACCAGAAATATCACGCAATTTGTTAGGTATTGTAGCTTCCTGCCCAAAATCAAGTGGCGTAACAGACACAAATGCGCTTACAGGTAAACCACGACGCTCATAATCAATTAACGCGCGATAACCAGTAATAACACCTTTACGCTCAAGCTTTTGCACTCGAGATTGAACTGCAGAAACAGACAAACCCGAAGCCTTCGCCAAACGAGTTAACGTCGCTCGACCATCATGTTCGAGAATATCAACAATGATTGCATCAGTTGAATCCATAGCTATACTAGTTTCAGCTTTATGAGGATTTCCAGCCATACGTCCTCCATTCTCCAGTCGACGCTGAATTGAGAATCTAAAACGAATCTATGTAGCGCCACATTGCAGTCTCTTTCATGGTACAGTATTTTTTACAGAAAAAGAACAAATTTATTCAAAAAATAATAAAAAATACAAATTATTACGTTAAAAATAATTTTTTCTTTTAACATCAGCCGTAATAGTGTTGTACAATTCGCATAATAAGCGTATAAACGAAGCCTATAACCTTTAAAGATTATTCTTATAAAATCAAAACCAACAATCAAAAAGGAGCACAGCATGGCAAAAGTAGCGAAACATGCAATTTCAATACCTCGTTCAGGTATTAGAGATGTATTTGACCGTGTAGAACAAATACCAGACGCTATTTCACTATGCCTAGGAGAACCAGGCGAAACTGCTTCCTCACACATTGTTGAAGCCGCGTGCAACTCATTACGAGAGGGAAAAACAAAATACACAGACGTTTTAGGCATACCAGAATTCCGCGAGGCAGCTGCAAATTATACGAATAGAGTAAAAGGTTTAAACTACAACGCAGACACAGAAATTCAAGCCGTTGACGGCGCTACTATTGGATTATATTTAGCTATTAAATCAGTAATAGATCCGGGAGATGAGGTTATTATTCCATCTCCATACTTCACATCATACGATGCAGAAGTGCTAATGTGCGAAGGAATTCCAGTAACTGTAGCCCTTAAGCCAGAACATGGAATGCATATTAATGCAGCAGAAATACGCAAAGCTATATCGCCACGCACTAAAGCCATCATTATCAATTCTCCATGCAACCCAACCGGTGCAGTAACAACCGCAGAAGAACTCGAAAAAATTGCAAAATTATGCCAAGAATTTGATCTTTGGGTAATTTCTGACGAAGTCTACCATCCATTCGTATTCGCAAGCAATCCAGAAACTGAACCTTGCGGAAATGCTGTAGCACCATCTATTGCAGCAGCTGAAGGAATGCACGAACGAACCATTATTGTAGAAAGTTTATCAAAAACTTACGCAATGACAGGCTGGAGAATTGGATATATTCTTGCACCAAGTCAAGTTATTGAGCAAACCAGCAAAATTGCAGAAATGATGCATTCTTCTGTAAATTCTACCGCACAATATGGCGGCGTAGCTGCATTAACAGGTCCGCAAGATCACGTGCGTGAAATGAGAGAAGAATATCGCGCAAAACGTCAGCTTGTTATAGACGGATTGGCAAATTGCAATGCATTGCGTCTTATAGAGCCTCAAGGTGCATTCTACGTTTTTGTTGACGTTCAACCAACTGGTTTAAGTTCAGAAGAATTTAGCAAAAAACTTTTAGATGAAGAAAAAGTTGCTGTTGTACCAGGAGAAGCCTTTGGCGCAGAAGGAAGCGGATTCGTGCGACTCTCTTACGCTGGGAAAGCAGAAGAACTTAAAGAAGGCGTAGCGCGCATAAGCAAATTTGCACTTGCGCAACAAGCTTTACATGCTGCATAAAATATTAGTTATTAATAAATATAAATATAAATAAAATTATTGCCCCTTGGTAGATAATCCAAAGGGCAATAATTTTAATTCCTTACGAAATAAGAACTACGCAATAGTCGTAGAAGAAGAATTATTCGTAGCAGTGCCAGTTTGTTGAGTTATAGCAGCTAAGAAATCACGGTTTGAAGCAGTTTTCTTCAATCGAGGAATCAAAGTCTGATACGCTTGCTCTGCCTCAAGACCACCAAAGAGACGGCGCAAACGATAAATAACTGGCAAATCTGCAGCTGGAGTAATTAACTCCTCGCGACGAGTTCCAGAAGCATTAATATCTACCGCTGGGAAGAGACGCTTATCAGCCAAATCTCTACTCAAGCGCAATTCCATATTTCCAGTGCCCTTAAACTCTTCGAAGATTACTTCATCCATCTTAGAGCCGGTTTCAACCAATGCAGAAGAAATAATCGTCAAAGAGCCGCCGTCTTCAATATTTCGAGCAGCACCGAAGAACTTCTTTGGTGGGTACAACGCTTGAGCATCAACACCACCGGAAAGAATACGACCAGAAGCAGGAGCTGCAATATTGTAGGCTCTAGCCAAACGAGTCATAGAATCAAGCAAAACCACAACATCCTGGCCAAGCTCAACCAAACGCTTAGCGCGCTCAATAGCAAGCTCAGCAACAGTAGTGTGATCTGTTGCAGGACGATCGAATGTAGAAGAAATCACTTCGCCTTGCACAGTACGTTCCATGTCGGTAACTTCTTCTGGACGCTCATCTACAAGCACAACCATAAGATGCACTTCAGGATTATTTGTAGTAATTGCATTTGCAATATTCTGAAGAGTAATGGTTTTACCAGCCTTTGGTGGCGACACAATCAAACCGCGCTGGCCTTTACCAATTGGGGCAACTAAATCAATAACACGTCCCAACATGCGATTCGGAGTAGTTTCTTGCTTCAAACGCTCCTGCGGATATAACGGCGTCAACTTAGCAAATTGCGGGCGGGACTGAGCTTCTTCAACGCTCATTCCATTAATGCTATCGATTGTTTGCAAAGGAACAAACTTTTGACGCTGATTTCGACGATCGCCTTCGCGAGGAGCACGAATGGAGCCTTGAACTGCATCACCCTTACGTAAGCCATATTTTTTAATTTGGCTCATTGAAACATAAACATCGTTAGGACCAGGCAAATAACCAGAAGTGCGCACGAATGCGTAAGATTCTAAGACATCAACAATTCCAGCTACTGGCACGAGCTCTTCCTGAGGCTCTTCACGACGAGGCTCGCGTAAATCATGCTCTTCGCGAGCATCGCGCGCATCACGTGCATCGCGATCAAGACGAACATTGCGATCGTTACGATCTTGACGTTCTCCACGCTCAGCACGACGTTCATCACGATCTTCACGTTCTATTCGATCCATGCGTTCTGAACGATTCTGCCGATCTGAATAATCTGAACGAGACTCATCGTAATCACGCGCACGACCGCGCATACGACGCTGGAAACGATCAGCACGATTTTGCTGTTCTTCTCTATCAAAGTCACGAGAAGCTACACGCTGACGACGCTGCTCACCCTCTGCGTGAGAATCTTCACCAGGTAATGTTGCCAAAATTTGATCCAACTCATGCGAATCCATCCCATCTTCTCTACGATCGCGATTATCATTACGATCTTCTGAGGAACGACGACGCTGGAATGTATTATTACGATTCGCATCGCGTCGATAATTTTTATTCCCAAAATCTTCTTCGTCTCTATATCGACGATCTGAAGCAGCATTGGGAACCAAAACTTCTAACGCTTCTAAATCACTATTGTCTTTCGATGACCTAACATCTTCTATATCCGTACTAGTATCTGCAGTTTTATTAGCATTCACAACATCACGAGGAACACGAACACTTACACCTGCAGGCGCTTCTCCCCCATTACGAGCAGCCGTCAGTGTAGCCACCAACTCAGGCTTACGCATTGTAGATGTACCACGCAAACCCATTTGTTTCGCAAGATCTTTCAATTCTGAAAGCTTCATTTTTTCAAGATTCTGGCCTGTTGCCACAATTTTACCTTTCCTTAACTCGCACGGAATAGAGACCCGGCAAGTCTTTACATGGAAGATTACGGAAAAATCCGTCACGAACTCGCTGCTATTTCATAACAATTCATATGTACATAACAACGAACATTATGTATGCTACTACAGCTATACGACGCTGTACAATGCGACGCGCCATAGTATTTAGTATTTTATTGCAATTTCTATAAAGCTTTTAAAGAGCTACGCACATAAACAAAAAGCGCCAATAACCTGGGTAACACCCAGTATTATTGACGCTATATCGCTAAATTATTTGCGCTTTAAAATCAAACGCTCAAATTTATACGAGAATTAATTACTACTTCTTTTCGTGATACGACTTTTCAGTATTAACAGACCACACGTTCTTCTTAGAAGTTTCTCCAGTTCGGATATCTTCTACAGCCTCAATAGCAGTTGCCATTGAATGATCTTGGTTATTATAACGATGCTGTCCATTACGACCAACGCAATACAAATTACCAAAGCCATCAAGATAATCAATCAATTCAGGCATCTGAGCGTATGTGTCAAAGTAAGCAGGATATGCCTTTGGAACTTGCTCACGGTGAGAATCAAGAACGTCTTCCTCACCATTGATAACCTGCATACGAGTCAACTCGTCAATAGCCATCTTGCGAGCATCATCATCACTCATATTCCAGAAGTCGTCACCTTCGTCGCAGAAGTACTCAAGACCAATCCAAACAGTGTTATCAACATCCTTAACGAGATATGGGCTCCAGTTGTTGAAGATTTGCAAACGTCCGACTTTATATCCAGGATCCTGCACGTAAATCCAGCAATCAGGAACAATAGGAGGATTACCAAGCGTTGGAATAGTGGTAGTATTACGCAGACGCACGCGCTTAACAAGCAAGCCTACAGTCACAAAATCGCGATAAGGCAAACCTTTGGCAACGCGTTGCATTTCTGCTGGAACTTCAGCCTTCTCGTCACCATTTGCACCCTGCTCAAGAGCAGCTACCAAATCCTTAATTGGCATAGAAGATATAAACTGGTCGGCGTGCAATTCTGAACGCTCTCCATTTGCATCTTCAACTACAACACTGGAAATCTTTCCGTCTGCTTGCTTAATAGCAACTACCTTTGCGTCTGTGCGCACAGTAGCACCGTTTTCGCGGCAACGACGCTCAACCGTTTCCCACAACTGACCAGGACCAAGCTTTGGATACCAGAATTCCTCAATTAATGAGGTTTCTACTTCCTTTTCCTTGCCTTTTTTCTTAGGGAAAAGCTTGGAAAAAGCGTTCTTCAACACTTCCACAATGCTCAAGCCCTTAACGCGCTGAGCACCCCAATCGGCAGAAATCTGGCTTGGATGCCTACCCCAAAGCTTCTCTGTATAGCCCTCAAAGAACATGGAATAAAGTTTCTTGCCGAAACGATTAATGTAGAAATTCTCAAGATTAGTTTCTGGCAACTTGTGAATCATAGACCACAAATAGCTGAAGCCAACCTTCATAGTCAAGATAAAGCCCATAGAACGCAAGGTTGCTGCAGAAAGAGAAATTGGATAATCAAAGAAATGATGATTCCAGAAAATACGAGAAACGCGATGACGCTTCAACATCACTTCATCTTCAACTTCAGGATCAGGTCCACCTGCTTCCAAATCATGATGACGACCAAGCTTTTTATCATCATATGAAGGCGCACCCTGGAGAGGCAGCATTTCACGCCACCACTGCATAATACGGTCATCTTTTGAGAAGAAACGATGACCGCCAATATCCATACGATTGCCGTTATACTTCACAGTACGCGAAATGCCACCAAACTCACGCGTGGCTTCGAGCACTGTTACGTCGTAGCGGCTAGATCCGCCATCCTTAACGAGTTCCCAGGCTGCCGTCAACCCTGCCGGACCACCACCAATAATTACCACAGATTCCTTTGGGGATTGTGTATCCGTCACTTGTCCTCCATCTTAATACATCAAATTTTTACGAAAACACTTTGCGTGCTAGGTAAGCAATTCCTATACATCCTTATTGAGCATACGCGCATCACGCGATAGATTCAGGAATGTCAATGTCTGTTTTTTGTACTTCTTCAACATTTACATCTTTAAAAGTTACTATTCGTACATTTTTAACAAAACGCGAAGGGCGGTAAACATCCCATACCCAAGCGTCCGTAAGTTGAACATCAAAATAAACATCCTGACCTGCTGAACGCACATTAAAATCGACTTTATTGGCTAAATAAAATCGTCGCTCTGTTTCTACAACATAAGTAAAAAGCTTAATAACATCACGGTATTCTTTGTATAACGCAAGTTCTGCATCGGTTTCATAGTTGTCGAGATCTTCGGCGCTCATTACTTACCTTCCGTATTACGTTTGCGTCCACGACCTATAATGCGCCACCAAGCTTTTTTTGATGAACTTCCTTCAGAGACGTTTACATTGTACGGCCATGCTTCATCAAGATTATCACGATGCACAGGTATAGCCACAGAATGCTCATGCGCACTCAAAGCTTCAACTACACCAGGATTTTCTTCAATAACGTGTAACCCAAAAGCATCCAGCGAGCGAATAGCATCATATTCATCTACAAGAGTGTCCATTACAACAAAATCTTGATATTTTTGATTCTGGGCATCCCATAATGCATCGCGCGCAGTGCCTGTTTTTACAAAGCCAAGCGATTGATACACCGAAAGCGAACGAGTATTAGTTGCCGGAACTCCCACCCAAATTCTATGCAACCCTAGACCAGTCGGCTCTGATGCAAAAGCATAAGTCATAACTCTAGGCATCGCATCGCGCGAATAGCCTCTTCCTCGATAATTTTTGCCTAAAACAACTTGAATTCGAGCACTGCGAGACCATCCGTCAATATCTATAAGGAAAATCATGCCAATAATGTCGCCGGAAGCGTTATTTGAATCATCCAAAACATCAGGAACAATCGCCCACGCAATAGTGTGACGCAATTGAACATCGCCAGCAAAACGACAAGATTCAGAAGGATTTTCGCCAATAAGACTATCTTTAGTCCATTGCATAGAGCTTTCAACCCACGAATGAACCATAGAACGCTCTGAATTAGCATCCTTTCCAGTAATAACTGCAGCACCATCAAATGCGCACAAATCATCCATTCTTTGAAAATCATCGCACGTAGCTGGACGAAGGTGCGCCATCTCTCCACGAATTTGAGGAATTACTATAGATTTTGGTAACTCGCGAGAGTTAATAACACCATCATTGGTTTGTTGCATAGTCACCTACTTGTATTGTGCCTTTGAAAATTAAGCCCTTCGCATAATTCTCACGTCGCATAATATATGATAATCCAGAAGACGAAAAATGCCTCGCAATGTTGATAAATAGTAAATTCTGCGCACCTGCTACACAAACAAATCTGATTTGAGTATGCAGCAAGTACGCAGCACTTACTTTTGAATATTGATTACGCTTTTACGTTTATACATTAGCGTTATCAAATATTAAATTTTTCAGCCTTTACGGCACTTTTCAGCCTTTGATTTTTGCCATCACAATCTTAGTAACAGCCTTAGCATCAGCCTGACCTTTAGTTGCACGCATAACAGCGCCAATAATTGCACCCATCGGCTTCATATTTCCAGCCTTAAGCTTTTCTGCAACTTCAGGATCAGCAGCAAGAGCAGCGTCAACAGCAGCTTCCAAAGCACCGTCGTCGTTCATAACCTTAAATCCGTGCTTCTTAACAACTTCATCAGGCTTACCCTCGCCAGCCAAAACGCATGCAACAGTTTGCTTAGCGAGCTTATCGTTAAGATTGCCGTCTGCAATTAGCTTTTCAACTTCAGCCACATCTTGCGGAGTAATAGGCAATTCTTCCAAAGTCACGCCACGAGTGTTTGCTTCACGAGCAAGCTCACCAAGCCACCACTTCTTAGCACCTGCCGCACTTGCGCCAGCCTTAACGGTTTCTTCAACCAAATCAAGAGCATCTGCGTTCAAAATATCGCGCATTTCAAGATCACTAATACCCCATTCGCTTTGCAAACGGTTACGGCGCTCGCGAGGCATTTCAGGCATTTGCGCCTTCATGCGCTCAATATGCTCTTTAGTAATGTGAAGCATAACCAAATCAGGATCTGGGAAGTAGCGATAATCGTCAGCATCCGACTTCACACGACCACCAGCAGTGGTCTGAGTTGCCTCATCCCAGTGACGAGTTTCCTGCAAAATCTCGCCGCCTTCGCTCAAAATAGCAGCCTGACGACGAATCTCATATTGGAGCGTCTTTTCGATTCCGCGGAATGTGTTCACATTCTTAGTTTCTGAACGCGTACCAAATGGATCGGTTGGCTTGCGACGGAGCGAAACGTTCACGTCAGCACGCATATTGCCCTGCTCCATACGAGCGTGAGAGATGTTGAGAGCGCGAACAATATCGCGAATAGCACGCATATAAGCACCAGCAATTTCTGGAGCGCGGCTACCTGCACCTTCGATTGGCTTAGTTACAATCTCGATTAAAGGCACACCTGCACGATTGTAATCAACCAAAGAGTGATTTGCGCCTTCAATACGGCCGTCAGCGCCGCCAACGTGAGTATTCTTACCAGCATCATCCTCAATGTGAGCACGTTCAATCGGCACACGGAACACGGTGCCGTCTTCCAGCTCAACATCCAAGTAACCGTTGCCATTAGTAGGCTTATCGTACTGGGAGATCTGATAATCGCGAGGCATATCTGGGTAGAAGTAGTTCTTACGAGCGAACTGGCTCCACTCAGCAATTTCGCAATGTAAAGCCAAACCAAGCTTAATTGCATAATCAACTGCAGTCTTGTTTACAACTGGCAAAGAGCCTGGCAAACCAAGGCTTACAGGAGTTAGCTGAGTATTTGGCTCACCGCCAAAAGATACTTCTGCTGGGCAGAACAGCTTCGTACGAGTGCAAAGCTCAACGTGAGTTTCCAAACCGAATACTGGATCGAATTGCTCAACAGCATCGGCATATTTCATAAGTTTTTCAGCCATTAGATATCCTTCTTACTTAAGCTTTACTTCACTTTACTTAGCCAATGAATCGAGCCAACCAGCTTTAAGCGACTTCCAAATTGGACCGCCCCACTGCTCTTCGAGCGCTGCTTCCAACGCTGCTGCAGGCTTGTACATCTTTTCATCGTGGCATTGCGGAGCAATAATCTGAATGCCAACAGGCAAACCGTCGTCGCTTAAGCCAGCTGGGAGGCTCAAAGCAGGAACTCCAGCCATGTTTGCAGGAATTGTAGCAATATCGTTCATGTACATAGAAAGTGGATCATCCATCTTCTCGCCAAACTTAAATGCCGTTGTAGGGCTTGTTGGAGAAACAAGAACATCTACTTTCTTAAACGCTTCTTCAAAATCGCGAATAATAAGCGTACGAACTTTTTGTGCAGAGCCATACCAAGCATCGTAGTAGCCAGCGGAAAGTGCGTAAGTGCCGAGAATAATACGACGCTTTACTTCGTCGCCAAAGCCAGCTTCACGAGTTGCAGCCATCATATTTGCAGCAGTCTGAGGCTTGTCTGCTGGTGGCATGACGCGCAAACCGTAGCGCATACCGTCGTAGCGAGCCAAATTAGAGCTAACTTCTGAAGGCATAATAATGTAATAAGCAGCCAAAGAGTAAGGGAAGTGAGGGCAAGAAACTTCCGTAACCTCTGCGCCCATATCCTTAAGCAATTGCACAGCTTCATTAAAGCGTGCTTCAACGCCTGGCTGGAAGCCTTCACCGCTAAGCTCCTTAACTAAACCAACCTTCAAGCCCTTCAAATCACGGCGAGCGCCCTCACGAGCAGCTTGAGCCATTGGAGGAACAGGAGCTGGAATAGAAGTAGAATCGCGCCTATCGTTACCGCCGATAATTTCCTGCAAAAGCGCAGAATCAAGAACGGTACGAGAAACAGGTCCAATCTGGTCGAGAGAGCTTGCCATAGCGATTGCACCAAAACGGCTAACACCACCGTAAGTTGGCTTTGCGCCGACTGTACCAGTTAAAGCACCTGGCTGGCGAATAGAACCACCAGTATCTGTACCCAAAGCAATAGGAGCTTCGAATGCAGCAACAGCTGCAGCTGAACCGCCGCCGGAACCACCAGGAACACGCTCAGTATCCCAAGGATTGCAAGTAGTTTGATAAGCAGAATGTTCTGTAGAAGAACCTTGAGCAAACTCATCCAAATTAGTCTTGCCGAGAATTGGCATGCCAGCTGCTTTGAGCTTTTCAATAACAGTAGCATCGTAAGGTGGAACCCAGCCTTCGAGGATCTTCGATGCTGCAGTAGTAGGAATGCCCTTAGTGACAATCATGTCTTTAATGGCAATTGGCACACCAGCCAACTCAGGCAATCCTTCAGTCTCACCCTTAGCGTTCTTAGCATCAAAAGCATCTGCCTGCTCGAGAGCAATATCTGCAGAAACATGCAAGAATGCCTTAATTTCTGGCTCTGCAGATTCAATGACTGCCAAGTGAGCTTCAACAAGTTCACGGCTAGAAACTTCTTTAGCTTTTACAGCCTTTGCCATATCGGCAGCAGAAAGTTTTACCAAATCTTGAGTATTAGTCATGTTTTATTCCTCCCCCAAAATTCGAGGCGCTACAAACATGCCAGACTCACTTCTAGGAGCATCCGAAAGAGCTTCTTCTTGAGTCAAAGGTGTAGCAGGCTCATCTGGACGCAAATAAGCTTCCAAAGGCACTGGATTTGCAGTAGGTGGCACATCTTCGCCAGCAACTTCCTGCACTTTATTAATAGATTCTGCAATGACGTTTAATTCGCCTTGCAAGCGACTGATTTCTTCGTCGCTTAAAGCAATCTGGGACAAAACGCCCAAATGCTCAATTTCTTCGCGTGTGAATGTAGGCATAACCTCAACTATATGTGTGATACGTGACCTTCGTTAGTAGAAAAAAGCAATGTGGATAAAAGCTTTACGAGAGTTATTTGTTGATTATTTTTGTTTTATTGAGAAAGTACTACAAATTAATTTTTTAAGACTGAAGCAATTAAAAATTGCGCATGCGTAACACTAAATAATACTTGCACAAATATTTTGCATATATTTTCACAAAATTATCACGAATCAAAATACGTAAAATCCGCTCGTTTTATCTGTCAACACGCCGAAACAACAAAACTGACGTAACCAAAAAGTGTTGGTATTTCAGCATTATTTAAACTTTTGTTTGAAACTTAAAAAAATTATTTTAAACAATTATCGCATAAATAAAAAGTGTGTAATAATCATGTGATGTGAGAAGCTGAAGCTGATGCACTGAAGCATATATATGCACTGAAGCACGTATTTTGCGGCATCTCACTGAAAAATAATTTGAAATAAAATCTAATAAAAATCGAAGGATACATATGAAGAGCACAAAGTTCTACCGTAATGCAGCAATGTTGTTGCTCGCGGGCGCGACTATTATTCCACAATGCTTAGCAGTTCCAGCAATGGCAGATTCTTCCACAAAGCCTTCTGCACCAGCTGCATCTTGCGCAGCTAGCAAGGACTCGCTGAACAACTACTTGTGGGATTTGCATTACGATAAAACAAATATTCTCGCACGTCACGGCGAAACAATTAACAATAAATTCTCCAGCGACAGCTTCAACAAGAACGGCGAATTCGTTGTTGTTGAGCATCAGAAGAAGAACATCACCAATACAACGTCAAACTTGTCGGTAACTTCGGCCAACAATGATCGCGTGTATCCTGGTGCATTATTCCGCGCTGACCAGAATTTGATGGATAACATGCCAAGCTTGATTTCAGCAAATCGCGCACCATTAACTTTGAGCATTGATTTGCCAGGCTTCCACGGCGGCGAGAGTGCTGTAACTGTGCAACATCCAACCAAGAGCTCCGTTACTTCAGCAGTTAACGGTTTAGTTTCTAAATGGAATGCACAATATGCAGCAAGCCATCATGTAGCAGCTCGTATGCAGTATGATTCCGCAAGCGCACAAAGCATGAACCAGCTCAAGGCTAAGTTTGGTGCTGATTTTGCAAAGATTGGCGTACCGCTGAAGATTGATTTCGATGCGGTACACAAGGGTGAGAAGCAGACTCAAATTGTGAACTTCAAGCAAACTTACTACACAGTAAGCGTCGACGCTCCAGATAGCCCAGCAGATTTCTTTGCTCCATGCACCACGCCAGAAAGCTTGAAGAACCGTGGCGTTGACAGCAAACGCCCACCAGTTTACGTGTCAAACGTAGCTTATGGTCGCTCAATGTACGTAAAGTTCGATACCACCAGCAAGAGCACTGATTTCCAGGCTGCAGTAGAAGCAGCAATTAAGGGCGTAGAAATCAAGCCAAACACCGAATTCCATCGCATTCTCCAGAATACTTCTGTTACTGCAGTGATTCTCGGCGGCAGCGCTAACGGTGCAGCAAAGGTTATTACCGGCAATATCGATACGCTAAAGGCTTTGATTCAGGAAGGTGCAAATTTGAGCACCTCTAGCCCAGCTGTTCCAATCGCTTACACTACTTCCTTCGTAAAAGATAACGAAGTAGCAACTCTCCAGAGCAACAGCGATTATGTTGAGACTAAGGTTTCTGCTTACCGTGACGGTTATTTGACCTTGGATCACCGTGGAGCTTATGTAGCTCGCTACTACGTCTACTGGGATGAGTACGGCACTGATATCGACGGAACTCCATACGTACGTTCTCGCGCTTGGGAAGGAAACGGCAAGTATCGTACCGCTCACTTCAGCACAACGATTCAGTTCAAGGGCAATGTGCGCAATCTTCGCATTAAGTTGGAAGAAAAGACCGGCTTAGTATGGGAACCATGGCGTACAGTGTACAACCGTACTGATTTGCCGTTGGTTCGCCAGCGCACAATCAAGAACTGGGGCACAACCTTGTGGCCTCGCGTTGCTGAAACTGTAAAGAATGACTGAACTCATATTGCAATTGAGCATAAATAAATAAAACTGAAAAATTAAGGACTTTATCTTATAGCCAGTTATGAGATGAAGTCCTTAATTTTTTACACAAATAGGATTTTTTTATTACATTTTTAGCAGTAGGATTTAGTTATGTTAGAGATACAAAATATATCTAAGTACTATAAAAAACAGCAAGTACTAAATAATATTTCTTTTGTAGCAGAAGATGGTAAAGTTACAGGTTTTGTTGGACCTAACGGTTCCGGAAAATCAACTGCACTATATTGCGCATTGGGACTCATAAAAGCCAATGGAGGTGAAGCATTATTCGACGGCGTCCCATACAAAAAATTTAATTCCCCAATAGAAACAGTCGGCACAGTATTAGATTTAAAAGCTAATTATAGAAATACTAGTGCTATAAAAAAGCTCACATTCGTCGCGAAGTATTGCAAAATTCCAAAAACGCGCGTATCGGAGATTATGGATATTGCCGGAATCAGCTCTATACAAAATATGAAAATTAAAGAAATATCAACCGGCATGCGCAACCACAACATGCTAAGCCTACTACCGAGCTACCATTGCCTGATACTTCATATATTGGCTCATCCTCAATTTGCTAAAAAGAAACAAGATGATTAGGATTCTCAAGAAAATACACAATGAGCTTAGTGCCAGAATTAGTGCCATCTATTATTACTATGGCTGCTTGGGCTATCGCGTTATTTGCAGCTGGGTGCTCTATTTCTAGCAAGAAGAAGAATTAGAAATTAGTATCGGCAAATAGTTGCAACAAATAAGCCCCGCTCACTTGCTCAGTAATGATTGCAATTGAACAGGGCTTATTTTATTTATACTTACTATGTTTAAATATCGCGATGCTTTTCAATAACGTAGCCAATTGCGTACATGACTACAGCCCAAGCGAGAACTACCAAACCGGACTGCCACCATTCGAAAGCAACATTTACATTTGATGCGAATTTTCCGTTAGAGCTAGAAGAATCACCCAAGAACTGACTTACAGCTGTGGCTGGCAAAAGCTGAGTAAGCACTAAAGTCCATTTTGCAAAACCACTTGAAATCACAATAATGCTAAGAACAGTAGGCAAAATCATCACAGCTCCAATAACGCACATAATTCCGCCAGCAGTTGACTTGCAAATCATGCCGAAGCCGTACGCCATTGCTGCCACAACAACCATAATTACAGGAGATCCAAGGAACAGCATAAGAGGTAATTGCCATGTTCTACTTCCAGACAAGCCTGAGATATTCTCACCCATAAATGCTAATTCTGCAGCAACTAATGAAACTGCCATTGCAATAAGTTGTACCACAAAAACGTAGATTGCGATTGCAACAAACTTAGCGGTAAAGAACATACCCCTTCGAGGTACAGAAGTAAGCGAAGCTTGAATTGAAGTTGTGGAATGCTCAGCTGTTATAGCAAGCACTGCAAAAATCGCAATAACAATCAAAGATATAGAGGCAAAACTAATAACTAAGTTGAAAATACCTTCTTGAGAAGAAATAAGGCTGCTTTTATCGCTCGGCCCCATGGTGACTGCACCGCTTGATTTGCTAGCAGACGCACCCTGTTTAGTAAAGTCAACTTTAGATATTGCTTTTTGCACAATCGCGATAATAAAGCTGAAAACTACAGGCAAAACAATGGCCAATGCCATGCACCACCAAGTGGATGCAAGCCCACGCAACTTAACCATCTCAGATTTAAGAGAGTGCATAAATGTAAGACGTAGGTGCTGAGCGTTCATGCTTCTGCCGGTTTTGTAAGAGTTGCTTGTTGCTTGATCAACAGATTGATTAACAGATTGATTAATTTGCTCACTCATTTTGCGCTTCCTCCATCTGCATATTGCGTTCCAGTCGCAGCAGTAGCATTTGGCAATGCTTTTGTTACGTACTGCTCTTGACCGTGCGTAAGAGCCAAATATGCTTCCTCAAGCGATGCGTGCTCTTGATTTAGCTGGTAAACCATAATTTGATTATCTGCAATTTCGCGAGCAAGTTGATTAAGCTCGCAACCTGTTACCTTAAAAAGTTCGCCTTCTTGAGCGTCTTGAGACGTGCGCTTATCAGGCAAAATCTTGCATTCCGGACGATTTTGAGCGAGCACCGACTTTAGTTTTTCGCCTTCAGGAGTCACTAAACGTATAGCATGCTGAGAATGTGCATTAACAAAATCTTGTACTGTTGTGCGCTCCAAAATTTCGCCATGCGCAATAATCACAAGATTATCTGCAGTAAGCGCGACTTCGCTCATTAAGTGAGAACTAAGTAGTATTGCACGACCTTGACTTGCGTAATACTTGCATAATTCTCGAACCCACTTAACGCCTTCTGGATCCAAGCCGTTAACCGGTTCGTCAAGTATGAGATTGTGCGGATCTGCTAAAAGAGCTGCAGCAATGGAAAGACGCTGACCCATACCAAGCGAGAAGGAACCTGCCTTGCGATTTTTTACACTAGTCAAACCAGTAATATCAATGACTTCATCGACACGTTTCTTTGATATTCCGTGAGTTAAAGCCAGTGAATACAGGTGATTGTAAGCCGTTCGACCTCTGTGGGCAGACTTTGCATCAAGAACTGCTCCCACTTCCGTCATTGGGGATGTGATTTTTGCGTAAGGTTTTCCGTCAATAAGAGAAGTGCCACTATTGGCATGAATAAGATTTAACGCGCAACGCATGGTGGTAGATTTACCAGCGCCATTAGGACCTAAAAAGCCCGTGACTTTACCGTCTTCGGCGACGAAAGAAACGTCGTTAAGCACTGTTTTTGCGCCGAAACGCTTTGTAATATGTTGAAATTCTAACATAAATTAACAATATCACAAATAAAAAAAAATACACATTAAATGTAAGCGTTTATGAGTACAAGCTACTGCGTTTTAACTAATACTGCTGATGAGATTCTGCTGACAAAATTCTGCTACCGAAATTCTGCTACCGAAATTCTAATTAATATTTTATTAAGATTCAGCAATTTGGCACTGCATGTTGCGCAATCCACGCGTGCATGGAAACAGCTGCAGCTGCTCCCGCGTTTAGTGAGCGAACAGAGCCGAATTGCGAAATATAAACAACGTCATCCGCCATTTGTAACGCTTTTTTAGAAAGACCCGGACCTTCTGCACCAAAAAGCATAAGGCAACGTTTAGGGAACTTGTAGGTTTCCATAGCAACAGCACCTGGAATAATATCGAGCGCTATAACGCGAGCGTTTTTAGCATCTTGTTCCTTGATATTTGCGATTTTTTCGGCTTCTTTATTGCCTTCTGCCTGCGCTTTAAGCAAAAGTTGATGCGCTTCTTCTGCTTCTCGTGCTATATTTTCGCGCCAATTAGTTACTAGAGTTTCAATAGTTGGGCAGCACTCAACGTATTGGTAAAGCTCAGTCATTAACGAGCCTTTACGATTCCATTTATGAGGCCCTACAATATACACTTTTTTCGCTGTAAACGCGTTTGCAGTGCGAACCATAGAGCCTATATTAAAATCGTGAGTCCAATTTTCTACAGCTACTTCAAACTCATGACGACCTTTAGAATCGAGATCCGCTTTTATGGCTTCTACTTTCCAGTATCGGTAGCGGTCTAGAACGTTACGCTGGTCACCTTCGTCTAGTAATTCAGTGCTAAACCGCGCATCATAATTTGGCGATTCTGGATTATCTGGACGAGGCTCACCTGGATGCTCTTCTTCCCACGGGCCAACTCCTATAGGTCGAAATTCTGGCTCATCGGAAGCTTTTGCAGCCAAAGTAATTGGATTCGGTTCGTGCATGTGTGAGTTTTGCTCCGTTTAATACTTTTGCTTAGTATTGGCAGCTAGTATTTGCAACTAGTCTTGGCAGCCGTCTGTTGCGCAATCTCCTGTGCAACCTGACTTGCAATGACCGCCACAGCAGTTATCCTCGCAGCAAGACTCAGTGCAACCATCATGCTTGCAATCACCGGTGCATTCAACTTTGCAATCACCGCCACAGCAGTTGTCTTCACAGCAGTCTTTGTGCGATTCATTTGCACGCAATTCTCCTTCGTCAAAAGCTTGTACAAATGCCATTTTAGTACTCTCCTCATTTATTGGATTTATTACTTGGAGGTATCTCTTGCCTTGTAAGTCAGCATCAACGCCACCAATTAATGCAACTATAGCAAGAATTTGCGCGCCTTGCTTCTGTACTATGCCAAAATCGAGACTTAATTCATTGCCGTGTCGCAAAGTTACTAGTGAAGAAGTTTGAACATACGATTTTTCAGAAAGCCAAGAATCAAGCAACAATACTCGCTTGCCTTTAACAAACGAACCTTTTGTTGCAGGGAAAACAAAATCCATAACAAAGCCGTCGAGTGTAATTCCTTTACGTTCTGCAGCATGAATAAGTGCAAAAACCATCGGCACTGCAGCAGCAGTTAACGCACCAATAGCGTCAACATCGCGTTCTAACGAATACCCAGCTTTCTCAATTGCATCAAAAAGAACATCACCAACCAACTTGGAGCCGCGCTGAGCAAATGTAACAGAAAACAGTTCACTAAATGGTTTCGCACGCATATCCGCATAAAGCATGCGCTTAAGTTCAGCTCGTTCCTTTTGTAATTCTGTCATTTTGCACTCCTTAGCGTTTAGAGTTGTTCAATTTTTGACGCTTTGATGTTTTTTGCTTAACGATCTTCTACTGATACTTCCGGAGCGCTCAACTCTTTAACATCAGCTTTGTCAGAGTCAATAAGATCTATTGAAGCAATAACTTTACTTTGATCTAACTTCTGAAGTTTACGCGCTGTTACCAACACTCGCGACTCAAGCGAAGAAGCAAACTTATTGTAAGCTGCAACTGTTCTTGCCAAAGATACGCCAAGTTTTGAAGCATTTTCTCCAAGAACTGCAAAGCGATCATACAATTCTCGAGATAAATCGAAAAGTTCTTTCGCATCATCTGTAAGACTTTGCTGCTGCCATGCGTACGCAACAGACTTAAGCACGGCCCACAAAGTAACTGGGGAAGTGAGTGCTACTTTTTGCGCAAAAGCATCATCCATAAGCGTTGGATCTGCCTCAAGAGCTGCCTGAAGCAATGCTTCGTTTGGAATAAATGCAACTACAAAGTCTGGTGCTGTTTCAAAAGCCTGCCAATATGCTTTAGCTCCTAATGCTCTAACGTGCTCTCGCAAAGCCTTAGCGTGCGCTTTTAGAAGCTCGCTTCTTCTAGCTAATTCTTCGTCACTTGCATTATCTGGTATTTCGCAAGCGCGCTGATAATCCGCATACGGAACTTTTGCATCAACTGGAATTGTTTTGCCTCCTGGCAGATGCACAACCATATCTGGCCTCTGCTGTTCGCCATTTACTCCAGTTACAACAACCTGCGTATCAAAATCAACATGCTCAAGCAAGCCTGCAGATTCAACAATATTCTTTAGTTGAGCCTCACCCCAAGCTCCGCGAACCTTATTATTTCGCAATGCTGCAGAAAGCGAACTTGTTTCGCGGTCAAGCCTTGTTTGCTGCTCACTTAACCCTTTAAGCTGAGTGCTTAGCACGCCCATTTCTTGCTTACGCCCTTCTTCAATCTGCGAAACTTTATTCTTCAATGCTTCGAGATTGTCTTTTACTGGAGCAAGCGCTTCCAAAACTTTACCTTGCTCTTTCAAAGTTTTTTCACGATTTAACCGTTCGCGTTCTTCTCGCTCTGCGCGCAATTGTTCTTCGCGATTCACTCGCAATTGCTCTGCCTGCTGCGCTTTAGCAAGTTCTGCTTCAACAAACTTTAATCGCTCAGCAAGCTGCTCTGCTTGCGTGCGATAGCGTATAGCCTGATTGCCATTTTCTTGAGCTTGAGCGCGCGCTTGTTCATACTGCGAGCGCAATTCGTTAAATTCGCGCTGGTTTACGCCATTAGCGCCTTGCGTTCCAGAGTTGTGCTTAACAATAGCCAGCACAACAATGGCGGTTATTACAACAGCAACCACCATTAAAACAAACATCACAATATTATCGAACATACGTTCTATTAAACACTATTGAGTTGACTTTTGAAATATAATTAAACACGTCTTTTAAGCACGTTCAAAATAAAGCAATCCACGTCCACATGTGCCACTCCATAGGCAAACTGCAATTACAGTAAGCACAACAACGACATATAACAATATGGATTGTCCAGGGATTACAGGCAAAGTTCCAGAAGGATACCATCGCAAAATCAATCCAATTTTACTTTGCAAACCTTGTGTAGCAATATTCATCACCACTAAAAAGACACCAAATGCAAGACCGTAAAACCTTCCAAAACAGGCTAATCCAATCATTATGAGCACAATATCAATCCACGCATTACCTAAAATCATCTGCAATGTACTAAATAACTGCAAGTCAATTATACGAACAATTAACACTGAAGCGCCAAATGAAACAAACAAACACAATAAAGCAGCACTCAATGCATATATTCGCAACCTTTTCATCACGAAACGTTCCCACGATACCATAATCGGAGCAAGACAAACGAATGCCGCGGCAATAAACCCAACTACAATAACTTCATACAGAGGAACAACAAAATTAACAACACTACTACCAGATTGACATTGAAACGTTATACCTTCTACCGCATTATGCACATTAGCAGAATCCGGCAAACAAATATTACCAACATAAACTGGCAACTGCGTTACAAATGATCTGAATATAATAAGCATTAAAGAAGGAAGGACTACGGACAATAAAATTGCAATAATTGCAAAAATATAATGCCTACCTTCAAGCCAAGCGCGAAAATTATTTTTCATGCTTATCACCAAGTTCCGATAAGACTTGTTGTGGAGTTATGCGGCATTGATTAAGTTCTTTAACATGATTTTTTACAAATTGCTTCAGCTTAGCATCATCAGCATTATTAATACTCATAGCCACTTTATCGTTTGCTTCACCTGGAATAAATCCATATGACCCATACACATCATTACTTATACGAGAAGGAAGCTGAGCAAGCAAAAATGCTGTAACAGAAGCGTTTGAATCAAGATTCTTTTTTACATATACTTCTTTCATAGCACTTGATGCACATTTTGCAGGCACAAATTTTTGTAACACTTCTTGAGCGATACCAGTCATATCACCATATTTCTCAGAACGCCTAACAAATGTATCTGTTTGTTGTTGAATAACAGTAGCTTTAAGATTACGTAACTTTATTAAACCACTATTAGTAAGATTCCAAGATTTTTCAGTATTTGTTGGAGTAAACGCATTTCCAAGCACAAGCACAATTCCTTTGCCTTGCGAATCTCTCTGATTCTTAGGAAACCAAGAAGCAACAGTTTTCAGATGTTTAACAGCACGAAGTTTACGAATATAAGCTTCTTCAGGATGTACACAAACAGAAAAAGCAGTATCTTTAAACGTCGTACACTGAGGCACAAAAGGTCCAGAGCGAATCCAAGGTTTTGGACCCCACATAGCTATACAACAAGCACATACTATTGGCATAATTAAAGAAATACTTATTGCTTTTATGCACCAATAAGATCCCTTTTGCCAAAAATATCTAATATGCGCGCAACAAAGAATGCATGAAACGATAACAACACACACAAAGAATATGCGCAAAGTCACCAACCATGGGTTCATACGCAAACCAGGCTCAGCACCAATACCAGCATCCGACACTGGAAGTATTGCATATAAACTACTACCCCAATATCTAGGAAAAATATCTCCCTGAGGTATGGTGCCATTATGCATTATAATGACACCATAAATACAGCACCAAATTATTGCAAAAGATAATAAAGCTGAGAATACAATTGCCCAACGATTGCCAATAATTACTCCTAAAGCAAAACCAATTGCAAAAAATGCACTTGGCGTCACGCCTCCACATAATAGTGGAAAATACGGAAAATTTGTAATATTTACATCACTCTGAATTACTGTTGGCAATATACTTACGCAATATAACAAACTGCACAGTATAGCGCCTTTTAGTATAGGAATAGCGTAACGACTGGCTGATTTTCCTGCACACCACGCAGAATTAACCAAACATCTAGGCGAGCAAGCTTTACATGAACACCATGCGCCAAAAATGCAAGCAACAATATCAGACAAACAATGCATCCACGTGACATCAATTCTTAACCAAAGCGCATAATTATTATTATGCGCTAAAAAATTTGCCACACCCAAAAAAATAGGATATGCAATCAAAAATAAGCTAAAAATACAACTGCTTATTAGAGATAATGGGTACATAATACGTGAAATAATTGTGCACTTCTTATGACTTTTCGTAAAAAATCTGAATTCAGTTAAAAAGTTAGAATATTGACGCATATTTAATCACATCCCTACTTGCTACCACATTAACGAAATAAGAAACTATACATATCTAGTTACTGCTACTACTAATTTTTATGAAATTTAGATAGCAAATGCCTATACCCTGATTCCCATGGAGTTACCATAAGATCTTCACGATTAGCATATTGAAGAAGATTATCCATTTTCCCATCAAGCAATATAATTCCTTCATTAAGAACTATAACCCGATCCGCAATTACTGCTAAATCTTCTACTAAATGTGTACTGACAATAATAGTATGCTTTTGCGAATAAGACTTAAGAAAATTACGAATATCAATACGCTGCTCAGGATCTAAACCAACAGTAGGCTCATCAAGTATTAGTACTGCAGGCTGACTAGCAATCACACAAGCAATACCAGCACGCTGACGCTGACCTCCTGATATTTTAGCAACTATGCGATGTGCTTGTTTTTCCAAGCCAACCTGTTTGAGAGCATTCCAAGCAGCCTGATACGCAGCGTTCCACGATAAACCTCGCGCCCATGCGGCATATTGAACATTTTTTAACACACTCGATGCATTCATAAGTTCAAATGATTGTGGCAAATAACCAATATTTGACCGAGCTTTAGCCCTTTCCGCACGATCAGTTACGTCAAAGCCATGAACAAAAAGTTTCCCACTAGAGGGAGCATAAATCGTCGCTATAACGTTAAGCAGAGTAGTTTTCCCAGCACCATTTGGCCCCAAAAGACCACATATGCCAAAAGATAAATCTATAGAAAGATTATGCAAAATTTGTTTTTTCCCATACGAAAAATTCACATTAACAAGTTGCACATCTGAGCACGTATATGATTCTTGCATATCTCACCACTTAATAACTAGACTACTTACCTACAACTTCGTATATTTTCTCTGTCTATTCCAACTACAGAACCACTCATCTGAGCATAAGCTGACATTGGCATAGCATAAGCAATAGTAGAACGCGCAACTATTGCAAATCCTTCCTTTGCGAACATATTCGTATCTCCATTTTCAATCTGCTTCATAACGTATTCAGCCTTGAATACATACACGCATTTTATAATAATTCAATATAAAAAAAATAGATTTTTACAAAAACCAATTAAAATTTTAAAAGATACGCATATTCGATAATGCCAATTATCAGCAATAACTCGAAAAATTAAGGGGGAATTCCACCTTTTTATTTCAAGTTCATTCTACAAATATTTTTTATTTAGATAAAAAAATAGCGTGCTGTCTACTGGGGAATAATCCAACAAACAGCACGCTTTGTTTTATTTGACTACATTGAAGAATGCAGGCACTACGCAATCTTTAGGGTCACATGGTCGCTAGTATTCTCACAATCCGCAACTACGCGTGCACCATCATGCACCTTTCCAGAAAGCAACAATCGCGCAAGTTGATCGCCAATTTCCGTTTGAACCAATCTACGCAACGGACGAGCACCATAAACTGGATCATAGCCATGCTCCGCAAGCCAAGCGCGAGCAGAATCACTCACATCCAAGCTAATACGGCGGTCGCTCAAGCGTGCAGCCACTTGACGAACTTGAATATCCACAATTCCACCAAGCTCTTCGCGGCTCAACGGATGGAACATAACAAGCTCATCCAAACGGTTAATGAACTCTGGCTTAAACTCAGCGTGAACAGCGTTCATAACAGCCTTGCGTTTAGCAGCATCGTCCAAGCCTTCTTGTACAAGGAATTGCGAACCCAAGTTTGATGTCATAATCAAAATCGTATTCGTAAAATCAACCGTTCTACCTTGTCCGTCAGTCAAACGACCATCGTCCAAAACCTGCAACAAAACGTCGAATACTTCTGGATGTGCCTTCTCGACTTCGTCAAAAAGCACTACAGAATACGGACGTCTACGCACAGCTTCAGTAAGCTGGCCGCCTTCCTCGTAGCCAATGTAACCAGGAGCAGCACCGATAAGCCGCGATACGGAAGCCTTTTCCATGTACTCGCTCATATCAATGCGAACCATTGCACGCTCGTCGTCAAACAAAAAGTCAGCAAGAGCCTTAGCAAGCTCCGTCTTACCAACGCCAGTAGGACCCAAGAACAAGAAGGAACCAGTTGGGCGATTCGGGTCTGCAATTCCAGCACGGCTTCTGCGCACAGCATCCGCTATAGCCTGAATTGCTTCACTTTGACCAACCACACGCTTAGAAAGCTCCTTTTCCATGTTGAGCAGCTTCTCATTTTCGCCTTGCATCAAGCGACCAACAGGAATGCCCGTCCATTCGCTAACGACTCCTGCAATAGAATCAGCATCAACCTGATCCGGAACCATTGGCTCTTTCGCTTCACTTTTAGCATTAGCAGCCTGCGATTCCGCTTCTTCCAAAGCTTTTTGAATGCTTGGGATTTCGCCATACAAAATACGGCTTGCTTGTTCCAAATTGCCTTCACGCGTGAATTTGTCGGCTTCTACGCGCTTAGCATCGAGTTGCGCTCGCAAATCACCAACCTTGTTGTGACCAGCCTTTTCCGCATCCCAACGCGCTTTCAATCCAGCAAGCTTTTCGCGCGAGTTAGCTAATTCTTCTTGCAACTTTTCTAAGCGTTCGCGCGCAGCAGCATCTTCCGCTTTCTTTAATTGCATTTCCTCCATTTCAAGACGCGTAACTTTGCGCTGCAATTCATCGATTTCTTCTGGCTGAGAATCAAGCTCCATACGCAAGTGAGCTGCCGCTTCATCCACCAAATCAATCGCCTTATCTGGAAGCTGACGACCGGTAATATAGCGGTTTGAAAGCGTTGCTGCAGCTACGATTGCATCGTCACTAATCGTCACCTTGTGGTGCGCTTCGTAACGTTGCTTAAGTCCACGCAAAATCGTCACCGTATCTTCAACAGATGGCTCGCCAACAAACACTTGCTGGAATCTGCGTTCAAGCGCAGAATCCTTTTCAATATGCTCACGATACTCGTTAAGCGTAGTCGCGCCAACCAAGCGCAGCTCACCGCGCGCAAGCATTGGCTTAAGCATATTGCCAGCATCCATTGAACCTTCTGCAGATCCCGCGCCAACAACAGTGTGAATTTCGTCAATAAACGTAATAATTTGACCGTCTGATTGTTGAATTTCCTTCAACACTGCTTTTAAGCGTTCCTCAAACTCGCCGCGATACTTCGAACCTGCAACCATCGAAGCCAAGTCAAGACTGATAAGACGCTTGTTTTGCAAAGTCGTAGGCACATCCCCTGCAACGATTCGCTGAGCTAATCCTTCTACAACTGCCGTTTTTCCAACGCCCGGCTCGCCAATCAGCACAGGATTATTCTTCGTGCGGCGAGAAAGAATCTGAATCACGCGGCGAATCTCCTGGTCTCGTCCAATTACTGGGTCGAGCTTTCCTTCGCGAGCGCGCGCAGTCATATCAACAGAATACTTTTCGAGTGCTTTGTAGTTGCCTTCCGCGTCTGGGCTTGTAACTTTTGTGCCTCCGCGTACAGTTGGCACAGCTTTTCGCAACGCGTCTGCGGAAACGTTGTGCTTTTTGAAAATATCCGCAACTGCATTCGGCGCGCTCGCAACTATGCCAATAAGCATGTGCTCCGTAGAAACGTATTCGTCTCCCATTGCGCGCATTTCTTTTTCTGCCTGGCTTAGCGCAGCCAAAAGCTGACGGCTTGCATCTGGCTTAGTTGTAGTTGAGCCAGTAGATGAAGGCAATGACACTAATGCGTTGCGAATTTCAGCACCGATTTGTTGCGCATCTGCCCCCGTTTGCGCAATAAGCGCGCGAACGACGCCCTGCTCTTGACGAAGTAAAGCATCCACCAAATGCAAAGTGTCAACTTGCGCGTTGCCAGCTGCAGCCGCACTTTGCACAGCATCACTTAATGCGTCTTGCGCTAAGGTTGTAAACTTTTGTTCCATATCTACCTCACTTCCACGAAAGCTGTAAAACACATTTCAGTTAAGTCAAATCGCTGCAACTTTTGTTGCAACCTTTATTGCAACTCTCGTTGCAATTTCAAGCTTTTTGACGATACTTTCGAGTTCTAACGAGCTTTCACTTTCATGTATCTGATACGTATAACAGATTTTTCTATAACTTTATTCCTAAAACTTGAGTGTACTAGACTCAAGTTTTGAAATCAAGATTAAGGGCTATTCCCTAAAATCAATCACATGTTGCATATTTAAGGTGAAATTGCAATGTTTTACGAATATTTTATAGACTGACTTCTGCAAATAATCTACAATATAAATATATCGTCGGCGACATATTACAGGTAAAATTATCCACAATAACAATGAGGCTATTATGAATAAGAAACTTTTTAAAACAATTACAATTGCAGCTGTTTTATGCGTACTATGGCCTACATCTTCCGCTTTTGCCAAAGAATCATATGATGATAAATTATCAAATTTTGCAAATGCGTTACCCTATTACGTAAATAAAGAAAAGCTAGATAAAAGCGTGCAAGAAATAGCTCAATATCATCATTGGAGCAAAGAAAAAGCGCTCGATGCAGAAATGGAATTATTGCAAAATCCAAATATCAATAAATACCAACAAGATAAATCTTCCAGCCAAGCAACTATAGCGCTACCAAACGCTCAACATCGTGGTGATTTTTATTTCACTCCTGCAGGACTACATGGTCACACAGACATTTACTCGCAAAAAAATAAAATTGTTGAGGCAGTAGGACCAGGAGAAGTAGCTAGAGAAAAACTAGCTTCCGAGACTCTTGTAGCTCCAGGAGCAATAATACGTTCTGTTAATACATCTAATGCCAATAGAGCAAAAGCTGCAGATCGAGCTCGAACTTATATCGGTCGTGGATATAATAGTGCTTTCTTCCAACCGCATAAAAACGACTGGGGAGGACTACATTGCGCGCAATTAGTCTGGGCTTCTTATAAATATGGCGCTGGAATAGACATTGACGATGGCGACGATGAACTCGTCTGGCCTTGGGATCTTGAAAAAACAACAAAAGCCACAACATACAGAAAGCTTTGATGACAAGATGAAACAATTAAGCAAGAAGATAATTATTGTTTTACTGTGCTTTTCTGCCACCGTCATCGCATCAGCTATATTGTTTCTACTGTTTTGGCAGCAGATGCCTACACAAATTAGTTATAAACAAGCAAATCTTTCACATGCCGTTGGCGCTGTGGCAATAAGTGACATGACTGCCGGCAAAGAGAAGAAGCGAGATGGATTCATCGTATTACTCAACAACGATGGAACTTCTCAAACTATTACCACTTCTGCCATTGAATCTCCTAGCATATTATGGAACACTGATGGTTTGTATTTCGTAGATGCTAAATTTGACTATTTCCTTGCCCAAAAAAGTAACATGCGTATTGCAATTAAACATCACAAAAAATTACCTGCTGCACAAGCTGGAATTTTTGAAAATAATCAGCACGAAGTTATTAGTGTTCTTGACCACGGTTTTACTCGCACTAGGAAAAATCAACTCGAATTCAATAGTATTACCCTTGGCAAACCGCGAAATACAGATATTATGCAATCACGTATATATGATGTATCGAGCGCTTGCGAGAGTGGCACGTACACCATTAGCCCCAGCGACAATGGAACTAATAGTTTTAATGGAACAAATGGATTCGTAATAAAAAAACTCCAAGATTCAATACCCGTAAAACATATACTCAAAAATTCTGAAACGACGGTACATAGTTTTTCTACGATAGGAAACGATACAGCTCCTTGCATTCGCAACACCATCATTTCGATTGGAGACACAACGGAATATAAAAAAGACGATCCTGAATTTACTTTCACCACGTACGGTATTAATCGGTGGAATACGCAATCAGGAAAATTTGATTTTATACCGCTAACCTTGCAAAATAAGCGCATAGCCTATAACTATGGGGAAAAACACGATTTTGAAAATATTTCATATGGGAATAGGACAATGCTCAATGATCGCGAGCTCTTAGCACTCGACCAAGGCACAGGCGTGCTGTATAAAATTAATACAATTACTGGGAAAACGCAAATTACATTTACCATCCCAGTAAATACTTCAAGCAAGTTCAATCCAAAAAGATATTGGATGCAAACCACTAAAAATGCTATAGCAATTTTAGATAACGCAAATGGAGAAAAGACACCACAATCTACATTGTATTTTCTTAACAAAAAGAATTTCAAACTACAACAAACTGTGCATTTTGATAACACAACAAGTAATCTTCTTGCTGGGAAAGTAGATGGATGTCATTTCAGCGATTTTGCAATTAATCCACAAATGTAGACGATTTGCTAAATTACAGTTTATGGAAAAACTTAGGGGTGTCTTACAAATAAGACACCCCTTCCTTTAACTCTTATTCACTTACAACAACGTTTCGCAAATAACCGATGCCATCTACGTGCACGATAGCTTCGTCACCTGCGCGTAAAGTCCCAGCCGGGTATGGAGTTCCTGTCAAAATCACATCTCCCGGAAGAAGCGTTGAGAAGCTTGAAATCGCAGCAATTTGCTCAGGAATACTGTGAATAAGTCGAGCTGTAGTTCCATCGGCTTCCGGCACATTTTTACCATTAAGCGTAAATGAGATATGCGCGTCTCGCCAATTTAGCTCAGTTGTAATCCATGGGCCTAGCGGGCAAGAAGTGTCGAAACCTTTTGCGCGCGTCCACATTGGGTCGCTACCTGCGCAATCTCGTAAAGTTACGTCGTTTACGCAAGTAAAGCCAAAAACGTAATCCATTGCAGTATCTGCCGACACATTTTTGGCGATTTTGCCCATAACAACAGCCACTTCTGGCTCAAAATTCATGTCGTTTGAGCAAGTAGGAATAACAATCGGATCGTCAGGTCCTATTACAGAAGTGCTCGGCTTTGTAAAAATCACCATATCTGCAGCAGTATGCGAAGAAGCCGCAGAAGAAGTAGCGCGCTCATCGTCAGAACGTGTATCATAATTTTTCGCCAATCCGTACACTTTTGACGGAATTACAGGCACAAGCAAGCGCACGCCATCCGCATCCAACGCGTAACGTTTACCAGTTAGTTTAACTCCTTGCGAGCTTAAAGGATGACCTTCAAGTGCTACTAAATAATCTTTACCGTCGGCTTCGTCTTTTTGAACGAAAGCGTATTGCGGAACTTCATTATATGAAAAACGTGCAATTCTCATAGTTCAAGATTACGCAGCACACTACACAAATGCGCGTGGGCCAAAGATTGCCGAACCGATCCTAACCATTGTTGAACCTTCGGCAATCGCCCACGCAAAATCGCCGGACATTCCCATCGAAAGCTCTAATTTTGCAGAGTTTCCATCATGATCCTGCGCAAGTTGTTCACTCACACAATCTCTAATTTCTCGCAATTTTGCGAAACCACTTCTCACTATTTTTTCATCATCCACGCGCGCTCCAAGTGTCATAAATCCGTGCAAATTAAGCGCAGGCAGGCTAGATATAGCGAGAGCTTCGTCAATCGCACGTTCTGGCGCGCATCCGGATTTTGTAGATTCTCCCGAAACGTTTACTTCCAACATAACGTTTGTGCAAAGTCCCAAATTTTGCGCGCGAGCAGATATTTTTTGCGCAAGATTAATGCCGTCAACCGACTGAATACCATTTGCAAGCGGTAAAACTTTGTTTATTTTATTGCTTTGCAGCTGACCAATTAAGTAGAGCGGAATTTCGCCGTTTACACCAACGCTTAAACCTTCTCTAGCAGCTTCCGCGCGTAAAATTTCGGCTTTTGCAACGATTTCTTGTGGGCGATTTTCCCCAATTACTCTCACTCCAGCTTTAAGCGCTGCCATAATTTCGCCAACATCTCGCGTTTTAGTTGCGGCAAGTAGCGTAACCGACTCAGCTTTACGACCATAATGCGATTCGGCTTGAGCAATGGCGTCTTGCACGCTGTGCACGCCGTCGGCAATTTGACGCGCACGAACACAATCAACCTCAGTATTCGCTAAATCTTTTTGCGCCATATATGCCATTTATTGCCCCAATCTATCAATCTAAATACATAGTTTAGTCGAGGAAGGGCACGGATTTGTCGGCTAGGTTTGCGCGAACAGAATCCCACGGCGTTTCGTCGTTTTCAAACAACGCAAGCGCATCGGCTGCGCTCATATCTACAGGCTGATTTTGCTCAGGATTCTTGTATCCCAAAAGATACATGCAATAGCCAATCATGCGCTCGGCACTCCAGCCAGATTCACGAAGCGCACCAACGTCTAGCGAGTGCTTGCTTTTTGCGAGTCGCTCGCCTTGTGCGTTATCAATCAGCGGTAAATGCGCAAATTGCGGACGCACATAGTGCATGCCATAAGCCGCAAAAAATCCCGATTTTTCAAGCAGCTCACCAATCCAAATTTGAAGCGCTGCCGAACGAAGCAAATCGCGGCCGCGCACAATATCATTTACTCCGCTCAAGACATCGTCAACAACAACAGCAAGCTGATAAGAAAAAACGCCATCCGCGCGGCGAATCACCATATCCCCCAAATCGCGATCAATGTTAAACGATTGCGCGCCAAAAATCGCGTCTTCAAAACTCACATTTGCTTGCAGCGAATCAGCCGAGGGAACAGCAAGTCGCAAAGAATGTTGCTGATTATTTTGCAAACGCTTTTCGATTTGCGCCAAGCCTTGTGCATTTTTGCGAAGATTTCTGCACGTACCTGGGTAGCGTATAAAACCGTCGCCTTCTTGCGGAGCTGCAATCGCTCGAATATCGGAACGCGAGCAAAAACACGGGTAAATCAACGAATTTCCGTCAGCATCTTGCAAAGATTCTAACGCATCAAGAGCTTCTTGGTAGATTGCAGTGCGCTCATGCTGATAAGTAGGCTCACCAACCCAATCAAGACCAGCCCACTTCAAATCGTCAATAACTCGCGCGCTAGCATCTTTCGGCATTCGCGCAATATCAAGATCTTCCAAACGCAAAAGCATGTGGCCACCCTGCGATTTTGCAGAAAGCCACGCAGCCAACATTGCTACCATGTTTCCAATATGCATACGCCCGGAAGGAGTCGGCGCAAAACGACCAATTGCAATAGTTGACTTCGAAAACATGATTTCGTCTTTCTTAAAATCTTTCTTAAAATCTTTTCCAATATTTTTCTTAATAAGCACAAGCTTGCAAAGCATAAACTTGCAAAATAAAAAGCGCGTAACGCATTCATACTAGCATTACGCGCTTCTTACAATCGCAATAAACCGCAATCAATCACAGTTAAAAGCAAATGTTTTATGCAAATAACGACTTATACATAACCACACCCAAGATTGCGCCGGCAATAGGAGCAATAACTGGAATCCACGCTTCACCCCAGCGAGAAGATCCCTTGTGCGGAATTGGCAAAATTGCGTGAAGCAAACGCGGCATAAGATCACGAGCAGGATTCAAAGCAGGACCAGTTGGACCACCCATAGAAGTCACCAAGCCCCAAACAACGAAGCCAACGACGATTGAAGCACCAGCCAAATTCTTCTCACCCCAAGGAGAAGTAAGGCAGCAAAGTGCAGCTAAAACAAGCACAAGTGTGCCGAAGAACTCGTTAAGGAAGTAGTTAATTTTGTTGTTATACGCATCCGTAGTGCAGAAAGTGCCAAGAATTGCTTCTGGCTCCTCAGTTTCGTTGTAATGCGGCAAATAAGTTACGTACACAATAAGCTGACCAACCAGCGCGCCTAAAAGCTGAGCTACAATATAAGGCGCAACGTTAGCCCACGGGAACATGCCGTTTACAGCTTGCGCAATTGTCATAGCAGGATTGATATGCGCACCTGAGATTCCGCCAAACATGAGCACTGGGAACATCACGCCAAAACCGTAGCCCATAGCAATATTTAGCCAGCCAGCATGGTGTCCTTTAGTATTTTTTAATTCAACGTTTGCTACAGCACCGTTTCCGAAAATCATGAGAATAGCAGTGCCAATAAATTCTGCAGCCAACATTGCCATAAACGAATGTTGCATGGTCCTTCGATCCTTCTTACTTGTTTCAAACTCCACACACGTAATCACGCGTATAAATAACGACTCGTCGCTTAACAATCGTCCAACAACTCGCAATTGCGATTAGCACAGCATGGAACACAATATATTCTCATTTTCAAAGAAGCTAAGAAAATGAATTCCAACATTTATTCTTTGATAGTTTCCCTTATACGCGCGACAGTCTGCGTAAATAGTAAAATCACCCTCACACCAAAAGAGGCCCGCCACTTTGGCGAGCCTCTTATCTACAAAAACAATATCTGCGGTTTCATCTTCACAACATCCTCGTTGCAACGGTTAAAGTCTTAAATATCCCGTCCAACGTCCACGGATTTCATATCCATACACTTTTGTGGGTTACCGCTATCTCTTTTTTGTTTTTGTAATTATTATTATCATCGTTTTTTGTCTAATAGTAAAGAGCAAATTAGCCTTTGTTAACATATTGTCACTACTGTTCAATTGCACACGAAAAATCGTAACTCTTGCGGCATTTTGTGAACATGCAAAGGTTGTCATGTTAAATTACGTTCGCATGAGACACACTCCGGCGTGTCGCAAGATATTTTTCGAGTGCAAAGCAAGCAATAAAATCGACACTCAGTCGCGCACTTCCCTTGCAACGCATACAATTACAGAATATGGTACAAATTTTTGACGCTCCCTCAAAGGCGATACTGCGCGGTCAAATTGCCGAACACATCGCCGAAGATGAAAAGGCAGAAAAGCGTGAAGCTCGTGAGGGTGAGCTACCGTTGCCAAAAGATCGTTTCTTCGACCGAGAATTAAGCTGGTTGAAGTTCAATCGTCGCGTGCTCGAGTTGGCTCAGAATACAGATTTGCCACTTCTTGAACGCGCTAATTTTGCTGCTATATTTGCGTCAAATCTCGACGAATTCTTTATGGTTAGAGTTGCAGGATTAAAGCGCAGAATAGATTCTGGCATAGCAGTAACTGCAGCATCCGGCTTAAGTCCTCGTCAGCAATTGCGCGCTATTAGTGAGGTCACTCACCGCCGCCAAGATGAGCACGCTCACTATGTTATTGAGCACATTCTTCCTGAGCTTGCCAAACAGCGCATTGTGTTGCTCAGCTGGGACAAGCTTACAGAATCAGAAAAAGCACGTTTGTCTGATTACTACAAAAAGCAAGTGTTCCCTGTTCTTACGCCTCTTGCAGTGGATCCTGCTCACCCATTCCCGTACATTTCCGGCAAGTCTATTAACTTGGCTGTTATCGTCGAAAATCCAAATTCTGGAAAGTCACATTTTGCTCGCGTAAAGATTCCAGATAATTTGAATCGCCTTGTACCAGTTGACGATTTAACAGACGAAGAAGGTCGCGAAGAGCGCTACGGCTTCATCACTATGGAAAAGCTGATTGCAGCACACTTGGAATCACTTTTCCCAGGAATGATTATTAAGGAAGCTCGCTCTTTCCGCGTTACGCGTAACGAAGATATTGACGTTGAGGAAGACGATGCAGAAAACTTGCTTAACGCTATGGAGAAGGAACTTCTTCGCCGCCGCTTTGGACCGCCAATTCGTTTGGAAATTTCTAACGAGGCCAGCCCATTCCTTTCTCAGCTTCTTGCAAATCAACTTCGCGTAAGCCCTGAGGAAGTATATCGTTTGCCTTCGCCGCTTGATATGACGGTATTGTTTGAATTGCAGGCGCTTGACCGCCCAGATTTGAAGTATCGTCCGTTTATTCCTACTACAAACCGTCAAATTGCGGAAGTTGAAACTAGCCACGCGCAAGATATTTTCGCTTCTATTCGCGAGCATGACATTTTGTTGCATCATCCTTACGATTCGTTCTCTACTTCTGTACAGGCATTCCTCGCGCAGGCTGCTGCAGATCCAAAAGTGCTTGCAATTAAGCAAACTTTGTATCGAACGTCTAGCAATTCGCCAATTATTGACGCTCTTGTTGACGCAGCTCACGCTGGCAAACAGGTACTTGCGCTGGTTGAGATTAAGGCACGATTTGACGAGGACGCAAATATTGCTTGGGCTCGTAAGCTTGAGCGCGCAGGCGTTCACGTTGTGTACGGCATTGTTGGTTTGAAGACTCACTGCAAGCTTTCACTCGTGGTACGCCAAGAAGCAGAAGGGTTGCGTCGCTACTGCCACGTTGGCACAGGTAATTACAATCCTAAGACTGCTCGCCTTTACACTGATTTGGGGTTGCTTACTTGCGATCCTGTAGTCGGACAAGATTTGACTCGCTTGTTTAACCAGCTTTCCGGTTATGCTCCAAAGTCAAGCTTCCATCGCTTACTTGTAGCTCCACGAACCGTTCGCACTGGCATTATTCAGCGTATTCGCCGCGAGGAAGCCGCAGCTCTTGCTGGCAAGGAAGCGTGGATTAAGATTAAGGTCAATTCCGTAGTTGATGAGCAAACTATTGACGCTTTATACCGTGCTTCTCAAGCTGGCGTGAAGATTGATATTGTTGAGCGTGGAATTTGCTCACTGAAGCCTGGCATTGAGGGATTGAGTGAGAATATTCGCGTTCGTTCTATTCTTGGTCGATTCCTTGAGCACAGCCGTATTTACGCGTTCGCTAATTCTTGTGGCCCGCAGATTGGTGACGGTCCTGCAAGTGGTCCAGAAGTGTGGATTGGCTCGGCTGATTTAATGCACCGCAATCTTGATCGTCGAGTTGAAACCCTAGTTCGCATTACTGCGCCTGATCAAGTTGAAGCATTAATTCAGTATATTGATTTGCAAATGGCTGATTCAACTGTTTCGTGGTGGATGGATGGCGACGGCACGTATACCTTGCATTCTCGTGATAAGGAAGGTCGTCCACTCGTTGACAGCCAGGCTTACTTAATTCATACTCACACGCGTAAGCCTCGCGGCGCGAATTAATCGCAAGTAACTAATAAACAATAAGCAAGAGCCAGATTCAGTAACATGTTTCTGGCTCTTGTTGTGATTATTACTCCTTTATAATCTGGCTAAATCTCAAGCATTCCCGGCAATAGCCGAAAATCTTCTACAGCACCATTTGCCAGTTTTAGGATGTTTTTTGAGCAATTATTTGCCAGTTTTAGGAGGTTTTATGTGACAATTGAGTATTTATAATATTGTTACGTACAATATAACAGTTCTATCCCTATCTTCTTAAGGATTGGAAATTGAAGCTGTAATCACCTGATTATCTCGTGCACCAGCTACTGCGATATCTGACCAATATGCTCAGCAACTATTTTGGCAATGTACAGCCTATCTAACCACCAACATTGTTTGGTGATAGTTTCACCGTTTGGAAGAGTTATAACATCATTGCCATTTTTACCATGTGGCCTCATATGAAATACGTGATTGAATGACATCTTAGGGAGCTGATTCTCATCCGTTCCATAGCCAGTAGATTCACCAGATATCATAATCTCATGCACTTTATTCCACGCAGGCGCAACATATTTTTCAACATCTTCTTCTGGCATATTCCATAGAAAACCACCAACTAAAACATCATCTTTATAGCAAGTTGATTTTCTATTTTTCCCGTTGCTTTTAAAAACAACAAAATAGAACTTATTATTCTCAAAAAACTTATACAATCGCGAATCATGCCACTGCATATTTGGATCTGCTAATTCAGCCCAATCATCCTCTTTTAACGCAGGAAAAGACATATTCTGCTCTGGTTTACCGTCATCATACAAAACAGTAGTTTTTAGTTGAGTCACACTCGCTGCAGCAAACTGTTCAATTTCTTCTATTTTGTTCTTTTTTACACCCAACATCTTCAGTGCAAGCTGCGAATTAAAAGAATAATGCGTTTTAAGCTCCACATTAAATTTGTTGGCCAAATCAGAAATTTTAGAACCAACATATTGCCCAATCTTGTTTTGCACATAATCATTAAGATTTTCGTTAATAGATATTGGCAACCGTTCAAAAAGATCACCTTCACCTAAAACTCTTTGTGCAACAATGGTCATATAGCTAGGCTTATACGAAAACGCGCGTTGTTTTGCGCGTATATATTTACTTTCAAACCCACTTGGCGCAGGAGCGTCTCTCAACGACTTTGCAGCCGTTTCTCCCTTAGTGCAAGCAGCAAGATAATTGGTATCAGACTCGCTTAACCTATCTGCATAACCAGAAGCCACCTTGTTTTTTATGTATTCCCAATCTTTACGAATTGTTTCTAGCTCACCAGGTTCATATTTCAATACAAAAGAACCGTAAATAGTGCAATCAAGTCTGGATTGGTTGGCTTTATCAGTCCTGTTATCAAGATAATAAACAATAATCATCTGACGCGCTTTTTGCCAAAATGATGAGTTATCAAAAACCTCATTACACAGCGTCAAATAGTTGATAATATCAACGACCAAACGTTCTTTAGCAACTATCTTCTTTTTCTTGTTCGAACGAATCGGCGTGACTTTTAATTCATAAAATTCATCAGCAACCATAATATCCGGTTGTTTATCGGAATTTATAGAATACCCGAAAACTGATTCTTCAATAATATTGCCTAAAGAACCCTTGTTGCCTGCTTTTTCACCACGACCAGTTTTATCAATCTCGCGAAAAGTTTTGCCATTGATTCCAGTAAGAAGAGCGGTTATTTCGTCAATGTCCGAAAACTTGCGATTATCGTCTATATGATTAGACATGCTTCCCACCATTCTGCATCTTCCCTGTCACAACTTTATTTATTACATTTTCCTATTAACTCAATTCCTACGCAACCCACAAATAAGCATAATTATTTAGATATGAATTTTATGCCGAAATGTCATTAGCGAGAACTTCGCCAATTTTATGCGGAATACCAGTGACCAATGCGTTTCCCATGCAAAACGCTCTATGTCCATCGCTCATTCCATCATTCGTCCAACCTTTAGGAAACATTTGCAACTGGTCTAGCTCATCTGGAACAAGTCTTCTCAATCTGCCATTTTGCATAATAACATGTTTGGTTCTGCTAGCGCTTTTCCCACCTTCACCTGTAAGAATAGTTCTGCTTGGTGCATCAATTTTATCTGGAAAAGCAACAGGACCTTCGGAATACATGTACTCAAATCCATTTGAAGCTGTTCGCAACTCCCTTTTACCGCCTTTAAGATACTGCCAAGAAGCAAGCTTATCTTCTTCAATCCAATATTCTTTAGGCACTTGATTGGCATCAACTAGAACGCTACCTAATGTCATTGCATTGCCAGAAAACACAGCATCCGTTTTAACGGTATAAACTATTCCATCTTGCATAACACCAGCATTCTGAAATAGGCTCACCTTAGCTTGTTTGCCAAAATCTTGAGATATAACATACGGATTGTCACTAATAGAAAATTCATATTGCGCAGCATTTTTTTCTGCAACAGATACTGGAAAAGCTCGTGCAATAACACCATTTTGTAAAAGCCGAGAAAGCTTGTTAGGCCATTTTTTAGAATCATGCTCTGCAAAAATATACACACGTCTACGTCTTTGAGGCATTCCATAGTCAGCAGCATTAATAACTCGCCACTCTACGCTGTATCCTAATCGAAAAAGACAAGAGAGAATAATTGCAAAATCCCTACCACGCTGTGCAGCAGGTGATTTTAATAGACGATCAACATTTTCAAGCAGAACATATTTAGGATGGCGTAATTCCAACATTTTGTTAATGCTCCACCACAGAACTCCTTTTTTGCCGTCAATTCCGGAAGATAATGCTAAAGGTTTTGCCACAGAATAATCTTGACAAGGAAAACCACCAACAAGCATGTCAAAATCTGGAATATCACATTCCCCATGTTCGAATTTTTTGAGCACTTCTGCTATATCTTCATTAACACAGCTACCTTTGCCAAAACGCTTCTCATAGCACCTCCACGCAAATTGCTTGGATTCTTGCCCGGCAGGCTCCCACTGATTTGCCCAAACTGTTTTGAAAGGTCCTGCTGGTTTTGCAGTAAAATTGTTTCCCTCAGAAGGCGTATACCCTTCAAGCCCAAGACGAAACCCGCCTACTCCCGCAAAAAGTTCAGCAACTTTTATTGTCTTGGACATACAAACCCTCACAACACTAACAAATTTCAATAACTACATAACTTAGTATAAATTCAATACACAAAAAGATCAAATTTTACTAAACTGTAAAGCCCAATTCCGAATCTGATTTTTCTGCTTCAATAAAACATATTTAAACCATTTGCCAGTTTTAGGATGTTTTTTAAGTAATTATTTGTCAGTTTTGGAAAGTTTGGGTTATCTAACGATCTGATTTACTCAGCGCATCTGCATTACAGCCATAAATGGGGGGGTATCACAGTCACGGAAGTCAGAATGACTGTCATAGGTCTACGCATCACGGTCAAAATACGTAATATCACAGTCAAAACGCGTAAGATCACAGTCAAAACACGGCCAATCACAGTCAAAATATAGCCAATCACAGTCAAAAATCGAAAAAATGACAGTCATAACACTTTTATCACAGTCACGACTTGTACAAGATATAAAACATAAAAGATATAAAACATAAAGCACAACTAAAAGTTGCGGAAGAAAAACGGTAAAATAGTGAATATGAGTGCAACAGTAGCGAAGAGATACGTTGAAGCGGCTGGCGGAATTATTTACCGCATGCGCAAAACTACTAGCAAAGAAAGCAAGACTAGCAAACCGAATAGCAAAAATCCAAATAAAGATTTTGGTAATGCTGGCAGCGAATCTAACGCTTGTAATCAAGTGTTAGATAATCAAGTGCTAGACGAAAACAACATAGAGCTTTGCCTAGTCTACCGTCCTAAATATGACGATTGGAGCTGGCCAAAAGGAAAGAATGAGCCAAACGAATCGCATCGCCACACAGCCGTGCGCGAAGTTGGAGAAGAAACAGGATATTCAGTCACGCTAGGTCCACACATTGCCAAAATAGAGTATCCGCTTGAGCGCGAAGGCAAAAAGTCTTCCAAGAACAGCTCATCAAATAATAGCCAAAATCGCAATTCCCAGCCGGAAGTAATAAAGCGAATCCACTACTGGATGATGCGCTTAATCGACAAGCCAACTGCAGCAAAGCGTCTCCCTGCTTTCGGACCAATTAAGCCAGCAAAACCTACTGAAATTGGCAATGTTTTATGGCTTACTCCTTCTCAAGCGCGAAAAAAGCTTACGCACGATAGCGACCGTGAAGTGCTAGACGCTTTCTTAGAAAAGCTCCACGCAGGTAAAGCAGAATACAGCACGTTGCTTCTAGTGCGTCACGGAAAAGCTGAGTCTCGAAAAACTTGGCAAGGAAGCGAAGCGACTCGACCAATCACACCTCTTGGAGCAGCCGCATCATACGCTCTAGGACGCGAGCTTGCCTGCTACGCGCCGAATAAGATCATATCGTCACCTTGGAAGCGTTGCGTTGAAACGGTTGCGGCTTTTGCACACGACTCTTCACTTCAAATAGAACAGGTTGCGGAACTTACTGAAGACCATCACGAGAAACAACCAAAATCTACATTGTCTGTGCTTATAAACGAAATACAAAATCTTGAGTGTAACGCACAAAATACAAGTAAAACTAGCAATGCAAGCACAACTAACAACGCAACCGTCATATGCTTGCACCGACCGGTTATTGGCACTTTCTTTGATTATTTGCGCGAAATAACAAAACCTAGAGCACACAAGCGCATACTCAGTCAAAAATCTCCATATATGCCTACAGGAAGCGCAATAGTTTTGCACATAATTAGTACTCCTAAGGGTGCTCGCATTATTGATATTGAAAAGGTTCTGCCAAGTGTCTACTAGTTTAAATTCTCAATCGAGTTCTATTCATTCAAGCAGATCTGCTTTTATGCCAAGCCCTACAGGAGCTTCACGCCCAAGCCGACCTGCACAAATGGATCCTGCAATGCTCGCGCAGATTGAAGGCGGCACGGATCCGCAGGTTGTAAACGAAATTAGCCACACTTCCGCTGCCGTTTTGCTTAACCGCGTTCATAAAACGCAGTCGCCGGAAATCGTTGAGCGCGTGCTGAATTTGGTTGAAAATGAGGGCATTGAAGTTATTGCAGATTTGTGGAGCCATGCGGAAGCAGAGTCTATTCCTGGAATGTTGTGGCGACTGTACTTACTGCGCATGTCTCTACGAAAGCAGCGCGAAGCTTACGCCGAGTACTGGAGCCTTGGCGAACCTGAAACAACAAGCGCATCCGCTATTACAGGAATTGACGAAGCTCCTACAGGAGAAGATATTGCGCGACTTGCAGATTCTATTCTTTCTGGTGCTTTTACAGGCGATTTTGCTGTAGCGCTTTACCGATCTTCAGCTTTTACTTCGATTATTGCGCGCGGAATGCAAGTTTACGCAAAAAAGTTAGACAAACAAGCAAATACAATGCACACGCAGAAAATTGCAAAAGTTTTGCATATCTCAGCAAATATGCACGCACTTTCGTTATCTTTTGCTCATGGAGCGAAATTATGGCGCGCAGGAAAATTGGAATAAATTATTTGCGATTAAAATTATGCGGCGCGTGAAAACAGAAAACAAGGTATACTCAAAATGATGCTGGCTTGTGTTTAAGCCCCGGGCTCCATTTTTTGCCGCTGCGAGCGGCGTTTGCGCCGACAGGCGCTTTCGCAAGTCAGTATCGTTTCTGCTCTGAGTCTTGAATTTTAAGTTTTAGATTTTATATTTTAGATTTTGCTAGCTAATTTTAGATAAAATATATATTTTACTCACATTTGTTTATATTTTGCGCAAAAATAACGGCACGCCGATAGCTTAACATGCCATGCTTGCATTACCCTAGAAGGTATGGATCTTCATGTTTTACATCATCCGCTGGTGGACCACAAGCTCACCGTTTTGCGTGATAAGAATACACCTTCTAATATTTTCCGCGAGTTGGTTTCCGAATTGGTAACCCTCGAAGCATACGAAGCAACCCGTAATTTGGAAGTTAGCGATCGCGAGATTGAAACTCCTATTTGCAAGATGACTGGCAAGCATTTGAACCGCCCACGCCCAATGGTTGTGCCGGTTTTGCGCGCTGGTCTTGGCATGCTCGATGGCATGACTCGCCTTCTTCCAACCGCTGAGGTTGGATTCCTTGGCATGAAGCGCGACGAGCAGACGCTCGACATTGTCACTTATGCCAACCGTTTGCCAGAAGATTTGACCGGTCGTCAATGCTTCCTTCTTGACCCAATGCTTGCCACTGGTGGCACTCTTATTGCCGCTACGCATTATTTGGCTGAGCGCGGCGCTAAGGATGTTACTGCTATTAACATTTTGGCAGCCCCAGAAGGCTTAGAGCGCTTGGAGAAGGAACTTGATCCTTCCATCGATTTTAAGGTTGTTGTTTGCGCTGTTGACGAGCATTTGAACGACAAAGCTTATATCGTTCCAGGTCTTGGCGACGCTGGCGACCGCTTGTATGGTTTGATTGATTAATGCACTCACCAAATCAAGCGAAAACTAGAATCAAAAACTACAAAATAGCCTGCTGATTTGCAACACTTTGCAAGTTCAGCAGGCTTTTGTGTTAATTGATTGCACAATATTGCATTACAAATCAGATAATATAGCTCTAATATAACTAAGCTTTATTCACAGCTCCTTTAGCATATAAAGATTCTAAAGCATCGCGTAAAGTCCCACTGTAGCTGATGCCAGCTTTTTGCGCCCAAGTGTCAAGCCAAGCTGGAAGAGTAACATTTTTGCGAACTGACTGAGAACCGTATTTTGCAGCATAAGAATCCATATCAAGCGCAACCATAGATAACTTTGAATTAGGATTTTCTACAACAATATCATTAATATCGCTAGCTTTTGGCGCAGTCTTGCCACTTTCTAGTTCTGTAAGAACCCATCCGCTTGCTGCGTCTTCTGCCATAATCAAAGCATCTGCAAGATTACTACCGCCAGTTACACACCCTGGCAAATCAGGAACTTCTGCAACAAAACCCCCACTATTATCTTCGTATGGAGTAAGAATAACAGGATACGCTAATTTCATCATTTCACCTTTGTCTCACTAATTCCTGCCTGGCGCCAGATTGACTTAACAACCGATGGGTTAATATCACCTGGATGTTTAGGCACTGTGACTTTACCCGTTTTGGTTTTATGTACGAATTGGCAATGACTTCCACGCTGTGCAAAAAGTATCCATCCGTCTTTCTTAAGACGTTTTTCAATCTCTTTGTATCTCATAAAAAGATTATACACACTATGCGCATAGAATAAAATAATTGATCAAATTTTTACTAAATCATACATACGCCTATGCTCATTTACCGCGGACGAGTTACGGCCACTTCGCGAGCGCGCTCTGCTAATTCGTCTAGTTTCGCAAGCTCCGCGCGTTGAGCATCAGTTTGCTTTGGCGAAAATTCGCCGTAACGATTTTGCGCAGCAGTACGGATTAAAAAGTCAGCCAGACGCGGATTTTTCGGCAAAACTGAGCCGTGCATATACGTTCCAATAACATTGTATTTGCGCGCTCCTTCCGTGTGATCCTTGCCATTATTACCGCAATTTTCACTATCAACCGAGCCAAGTGGATGAGTATCACCCTCCAAGCTTGTGCGCCCAGAATGATTCTCGTAGCCCACAATATCGCCAAAATCGTCGCTATGTTCCACAAGATTTCCAATCATGCGCACATCTTGACCAACCGTATGCTCGCCAAGTATTCCAATTCCTTTAAGCTTTTGACCTTCAACGGTTTCAAAATACTTTCCAAAAAGCTGGTAAAGCCCACAAATCATAAGCATTGGAACGCCATCTTTTGCAAGCCCACGAATCGCGTCTGCTCGCGCAAATAAATCTTCAGTGACTCTGCTTTGACCATGATCTTGACCGCCGCCGCCAAGAATCATATCCACGTGTTCTGGCCATAAATCGCCAACATTGTACTCGTGTAGCACAGGCTCGTAGCCATACAATTCCGCTCGGCGCATAATCGTAAGCACATTCCCGTAGTCCCCGTAAATATTCATGTCTTTCGGGTACAACGACACAATATCTAGCACGCGATTTTCTTCAAAAGTAGCATTTGCTTTACTAATATCACTGGAACCATTCATGACAATTACTTCCCAACTCCAACGTCTTTAACTTCCGCAAGTTGTGCTAAAGCAGCGCGCACGCGAAGCATGGCAGTATACGTGCAATATATGCGTTTAGCATTTTTAGCGTTGCCACTAAAATCGCCGTTTACAAAAGCTTTAGCATCTTCTTCCAAATCCGTATTCACATTGCGAGCCGAGACTTTATCGTATTGCAGACGCAAAGCCATATCCCATGCGCGAGTACCAGAAACGCACTCAACTCCAGTGCCGCTAAAGCTTGCAAAATCAACGTCCCACAGCCAGCTCATATCTCTACCGTCCGCATATTCGTCACAAATTGCAATCATGGTATCGTGATTTTGCGGATGATCCGAAGCAATCGCAAGTCTAAAACCAATAGGATTCTTCACTAAAACAAGCTCAACAGGAGCGCCATTAACTTCAATTACTTCTCCTCTACCAAAAGCAGGAGTTACGTGCGAAATCGCTTCCATAAGCGCGTCGTCGTCGAATTTTTGCAGCGCAGAATTTTGTTTTGTAGCATCCGCTAATATAGCGCGAACTACTGTTGCAGCTGCAGCAGCGTTGAAAATGTTGTAAGCGCCGTCGAGTTTTACAGATGTGGTTTTACTCTTGCCATCAAGTATAAACTCGGCCTCATGGTCTCCAACTTTTGAAAGCACAACGTCTGCTTTAGGAAGATTGTTAGCCTTGCTTTCTGCAGTATCTTTGCAATTTTCGCTTTTTTCAGCAGTATTGTGCAAATCATCATCCGTTGGGAACATGCTTTTTACTGCGTCATCCAAACCAAAATACCGCACACAGGTCCCGGAAGGAACAACTTTTGCAAGCGCGCAAATACGTGAATCTTCGCGATTTAGCACTACCGTTCCTTCAGTTGCTGCAGCTACATTGCTTAATAGTTTTGCAGTTGTGTCAATTTCGCCGAATCGATCGAGCTGATCTCGCATAACATTTAGCAATAAAGAATAACGAGGCTTGATTTGATTTACAAAATGCACTGCGTACGCTTCGTCGAGCTCTAAAACTGCAATATCTGCATTTAATTTTGTACCAAAAGCCGGCATTATTTTTGCAAGAGCTGCCACTACTCCTCTAGTAAAGTTTGAACCGGTTGGATTAGTAAATACATTAAGCCCTGCGTCGCGCAGCATAGAAGTTACCATACGCGTTGTGGTAGTTTTGCCATTAGTTCCGGAAATAAGAACTATTCCGTATGGCAATGATGCAAGAGTACGCGCTAGAAAGCCGGAATCAAGGCTCTCAATAACTTTCCCCGGCAATGCGCTTCCGCCATGATGTAGCACCCTAGAAAGAGCGCAAACAAGTTTACCAGCAGCAGGCATTGCAAAACTGTACCAATGCTTATGCAAATTTTGACGCAACTTTTTATGCGATTCATGGTCGCGGCTTGACATACTAAATCACACCCCTTATTGCTGGTAGTCTTGCGGCATATCCATGAACTTGGAAGTTGCACCCAAGAAGGCAAGATTAAACGTGTCAGTAGGGCCGTTACGATGCTTTGCCATAATGATATCTGCTTCGCCTGGGCGATCTTCCTTATTGTAAAAATCAGGGCGATGCACTAGGAACACAACGTCAGCATCCTGCTCAATAGAACCAGATTCGCGCAAATCTGAAAGCTGTGGTTTCTTGTCGTTTCGCATTTCCGGTCCGCGGTTGAGCTGGCTTAAAGCCACAACTGGCACTTCAAGCTCTTTTGCAAGCAACTTAAGCGCACGTGAGAATTCCGAAACTTCCTGCTGTCGGCTTTCCACGCGCTTGCCGGAACTCATCAGCTGAAGGTAATCAATAACTACCAGTTTCAGATCATTAGTTTGCTTCAAACGACGGCATTTTGCGCGAATTTCCATCAAGCTCATATTTGGACTGTCATCAATAAAAAGCGGAGCGTTTTGCATTTTTGTCCAAAAAGTATTAAGAGTATTCCAACGATCTGGAGTAATATCTTCCGCTCTTCGCATAGCAGCAAGCGGAATATTAGTTTCTGCAGCAATAATGCGCTGAGCCAATTCCACTTTGCTCATTTCTAGAGAGAACACAATAGACGTCATATTGTGGTGCAGTGCTGCTGAACGAGCGAAATCAATGCCAAGTGTTGACTTACCCATAGCCGGACGACCAGCAACAACAATCATTTGACCAGGCTGCAAACCTTGAGTAACTTCGTCAATATCTCTAAATCCAGTCGGCACACCTTGCTCAAGTTCATGATTTTGCATTTTATCGAGCTGATCAAGAGTATTTTGCAAAACTGAGCCAATAGCAACGTAATCTTGACGCACTTTGCCGGCACTCATCTCATACACTTCTGATTGCGCAAGATTTACAATATCTTCTGCTTGCGCTCCGGAAGCAGAATAGCCCATTTGCGCAATTTTTGTGCCAGCAGTAATAACGTTACGAAGAACAGCATTTTGGTGCACAATATCTGCGTAGTACATTGCGTTTGCGGCTGTTGGCACAGAAGCTACTAGGCTGTGCAAATAGTCAGCTCCGCCAACTTTATCGAGATTTCCATCTTTCATTAATTCGTTAGCTACAAGCACAACGTCAACAGGCTGTGAGCCAGCGAAAAGCGTAAGAATAGCATCATAAATTGTTTGGTGCTGCGGTAAATAAAAATCTGATGTTTCAAGCAATTGAGACACTTCGCCAATAGCATCTTTGCTCATAAGCATTCCGCCAAGCACAGCCATTTCTGCATCGACATCGTGAGGAGGCACACGATCAAACAACGTAGCACCTACTTCAGCACCACGATTTGCAACGCCAGAACCATATGCAGAGGCGTCACCATTGCCACCACGATTGCTCCCTACGCGGATAACATTGCCTTTAGTAGATTGCCACATATCATTATCTGCCATAAAAACGAGTATAAACGCGCGCACGTATTATGAAAAAACGTAAATGTATTAACACAAAACTTTATTTACATTTTTAGCGCAGAGTCCATCCACGTATCATTTCTTATGCGCAAACTATTGCCTATTGCACGCCCCCCAATATAAACAGCATTTAAAACAACCCATAAAGTAATAGTTCTTACCACGTCATTAGCATCGACGACGACATCGAAAACGCTTGTGAGCGCCAAAAATGTTAAATACACAGCAGCCATTACTGAGCAAGCTTTTGCTAAGTAACGGTGATCGCCTGCGCCAATTAATACGCCATCTAGTGCCCACATCCATCCAGCAAGAGGCAAGAACAATCCTAATATTGTCATACCTACAGAAATTAAAAACTGGATATCTGTATGCTGACTAAATAGTGGCGCGCAACTCCAACCCACGAAAATCATGAATAAACCGACTCCTACGCTGCTTACAGCTCCCACTTGAGCACAAATACGCGTAATCATTCCTGCGCGCTTACGACAGCCTGCACCTAGTGCTGCAGCAACAATAGTCTGCGCAGCAATACCAATTGCATCTAAAATATTCATAACAAAATTCCAACAAGAGTTAGCAACCTGATACGCGGCGAGAGTATTAGTACCGAGATGAGTCGCAGTAACAACCGTAGCTACCATGCACACGCGCAATGCAAGTGTACGAACAAACAAAGGCATACCAGTTCCAGCAGAATGTAGAATATGCTGGAAATGTGGTTTGAGACGCGCACCACTTTGAGTAGCCCAAATAACTGCAGGAATAGTGAGAACAAGTCCCATGTACCATTGCGCAATCATTGTTGCAATACCAGAACCAGCGATTCCCATGTTGAGACCAAATACTGCGATTACATCGAGAATGGTATTTAGAACAGCTCCACTTACAGCAGCAAATAATGTTATGCGCACGTTGCAAAGACCGCGAAATATGCCATTTGCTGCATACACGAGCAACATCGCAGGCAATCCAGGCATAACCATTTGTGTGTAAACAATAGCATTTTGCAACGTAGAGCCGCGCGCACCTATTGCGTAACATAACGGTTCAGCGGCGAAAATAAGTATGACTGTAAGAATTATGCCAAGCAATAATGCAAGCCACAACCCATCCATACCAATGCTAAAACCTTCTCGACGCTTACCTGCGCCTAAGAGACGCGCAACCTGTGAAGTTGTATTGTAAGCCAAAAATAAGCAGAGACCTGTAGTAGTAAGAAGTACCGTTGATCCAATAGAAAGACCCGCTAGAGCACTTTTGCCAATATGGCCAATAATAGCAGTGTCAATGAGTACAAATGCCGGCTCAGATATGAGCTGTCCAAAAGTCGGTACAGCTAGTAGCCAAATATTGCGCAGTACGTCTTTTTTGTTCTGGTTGTCCAACTTTTGATTTGTCATAATGCTTCATTCTACTGCTACTTTGTCACGCTTGCATAAAAGAAAATTGCAATAGGCTAACAAATTTTATGCAAAAAGCAATTGCGAGTGAAGTAACACAAATATGCGTAAATCGCAAATAAAAATATTATTTTAAAAAGTTATCCGCAGGATATCCACAATGTTATCCCCACTATGTGGATAAATTTGTGTGATATCCACGTAGACACGCCTAAAATGTGGATAACCTATCTTTTTTATCCACATCAAGCAATTCGTGCGTGTCATATGAATAACTTATTCATTAAAAATAACTTATTAATTAAAAACTTGATTTTAAATTAGCAAAAATAGCAAAACCGCATATCTTAGATAAGACATGCGGTTTATACCAACATAATTCGAACTTGCTGCTAAATCATAACGCTTACGCACATGCGTCTATTCTTTAGCACTATTATTTCGTTTTTCTGTTTTTTTATTCTTTTGCGATGATTCATCTTTTTTTACAGTTTCAGACTCTTCTTCAGAAGAAGACTCTTTTTGCTCAACTTCAGATTTAGAATCAACCTCAGAATCGCCTTGCTCAGGATTTGCCTCAGATTGATTAACCATAAAATCAGATTGTTCAACCTCGTTTTCACCCATATCAATATCAACAGAAGTAAGAACAGCCATTTGAGTTTTATTTGCATCATCAGCTGCAACAGCAACTACAGCGCCATCATGACTTTGTGCAATAGAAGAAAAATCGTAAGCACGCTCTCCTTGATCAACCAAATCAACGCCCTTACGTTCCTTAGCTTCCGAAATACGCCATCCAAAAAGCTTTTCAAGAACAAAAGCTAATACTGCAGTTACAGCACCTGCATAAAGCACCGTAATCCCAATTAAGCACAGTTGTGCAACTAACTGATGCCAATCACCAACAGCGAGTAATCCAGAACCATCAGCAAATAAGCCTACTGCAAGCACACCAATAAGCGCAGCAACACCATTCACGCTAACTACATGCAAGGCACCATCGTAGCGCACAAAAGTACGAGAGTGAGTCACTAGAGAAGTAATAACACCAGAAAGAACACCCAAAACTAAAGCCCACAATGGAGCAATAACATCCGCGGCTGCAGCACTTGCAGCCAATCCAGCCATAACACCAGACGCAGCTCCCAAAGCAGTAAAGCATCCAGAGTGTAAACGTTCAGTCACACCCCAGGCAAGCATTGAAGCAGAAGCAGTTATTGTGGAACTCACCCAAGCATAACCTGCAACTCCAGGAACGCCTGCAGAAGAACCAATCATTAACCCAAGCCAACCGAACCAAATCAAGAAAACGCCAAGCATAACGAAAGGAACATTATGCGGATGGCGAGCAGCAACACCATTTTCAACGGCTGACTGCGTTGCAGTGGATTCAGCAGCAACCTCAGTCACTGTAGCAACTGGAGAGACAACAGTCTCACTAGCAGCATTTTTAGCATGCTCAACATCAGCCCACAATGCGCGCGATAAACGACTTTTAGGATTACGCGAATTAGTAGCTCCAGAATTAGCATTGCCACTCGTATGCGCAACATTCTTAATATGCAAAACAAAACGCTTAAGAGGGAAGTGAGCATGTCCGCCAATAATCATAACAATTGCAAAAGCCGAAACAGCCGCAGCAATATGCAATATAGAGCCACCCGCGAAGTCATGCACTGAAATACCTAACGCCTGTGAAATAGCACCATTAGGCGAAAGCAATCCACCACCGCACACCATATGTGCTAATGGAGCGAATACTAAAGTAATCCACACAGCTACGAAAATAAGCCAAATAGCGTAACGCACTCGACCGGCTAAAGCTCCAGTAATAAGCGCTACTGCAACAACAGCACATGCTAAACGAAAAGCTGCAGGAATGCCGCCAGATAATCCGGAATTTGCGTCCATAGACGTAAACACACCATGATCTGCCACCATCGAATCACGGAATAGCAAACCACTCAATGGATCACCTATAACACCACCAGCCATATCTTTGCCAGCAAAAGCTAACGACCATCCCCACAGCGTCCAAACCAGTGTGGTTACAGAAATAGCGCCAGCTGAAAGCATCATCATATTCACCATGGAAGTAGCGCGTTCACGGCCTCCATAGAACAGGGCAATACCCGGCGTAATAATAAACACCAACGCGCCAGCCAACAATGCCCATTGCGGATCCATTGTGGTCATTTTTCACCTCAATTATTTGAAACAGCGCAACAATAACATCATTGCAGCTTAAGTATTACTTTATATAACTATTGTACCGAGAAACTCTTATAGCCAAAACTCATAAAGACTTTAGTGGAACATTAAAAACTACCACTCATGCAACTACATCAATGCTCAGCATTAAGCGAGCAAACCGTCTACGAAGCTTTGAGCATCAAACGGCACTAAATCATCTGGTCCTTCGCCAAGACCTACTAGCTTAACCGGTACACCAAGTTCACGCTGTACAGCTATAACAATTCCACCTTTAGCGGAACCATCAAGCTTAGTAAGGACTACGCCCGTAATGCCAATAGCTTCAGCAAATACTTTTGCTTGAGACATGCCATTTTGACCAGTAGTAGCATCCAATACCAGCAATACTTCATCAACAGGCATAGTTTTTTCTATAACCCTACGAATTTTGCCAAGCTCTTCCATTAAATTTGCTTTATTCTGCAAACGACCAGCAGTATCTACAATCAATAAATCAGTTTGCTCTTCTTTTGCCTTATTCGCAGCAATAAAAGCAACAGAAGCAGCATCAGCACCATCTTTATTTGCACGAACAACTGGCACGCTTACTGCAGACGCCCAAGTTTCAAGTTGATCAGCTGCAGCCGCACGAAAAGTATCTGCTGCAGCAAACATTACTGAACGTTTTTTGGCAATAAACAATCGCGCTAATTTACCAGCAGTAGTGGTTTTACCGGTGCCATTAACGCCGACCATCATAATAACGCTAGGATGATGCGCATCTGATTTATCTACATTTAAGCGTCGATCAGCGTCTTCATCTACTATTTTCAATAGTTTCGTACGCAATGCTGAATGCACATCTTCTGAATTAGAGGTACCAGCAATGCGTGCATCTTTGCGTAGATCTTCTACTAATTCTTCACTAGCTCGAGAACCAACATCGGCCATAAGAAGAGTATCTTCTACATCTTCCCAATCTTCTTCCGAAAGATGGTCCTTGCTTATGATATTAAACAATGCACGACCAAATGGATTTGCACTATGAGCCAAACGTTCGCGAAGACGTTTAATACGCGAAGAAGTACTTTCTGGCAATAATTCAGACTTTACTTCTTCATTAGGTACAACAGCGACGTTACTTTCTATCTGTTTTTCAGATTTTTTTGTTCCACGCGCTTTAGTTTTGCTTGTATCGATTGCACTATCAACGCTTTCAGGAATTACTGGTCCATGACTATTGCTGTGAATGCGCAAAATCACTGCAACTGTTACTAATAAGATGACAATAACAACAGCCGCAGCCGCAAACCAAATTAGCATGTTCATATCCATAACCATATTCATGACATCAAGACTATGAAAGTCAAGGGACACTAGCAATATATTTCACTATTTTTTCTCATCTTTGTTACACTTCAACGTCAATATGCTTAGGTACACCTGCATCTATTACACTAGTAAAAGTAGTAATAAATAGCACGAGCTATTTATTACACAAAATTTGAATTCACAAAATCATTGAGGAGGATTTTATGTCAGATCAGCCTACCGTAAATGTATACGGTGCAGATTGGTGTGGAGATTGCAAACGTGCGAAAGCTGCGCTAATCCAGTATGGTGTGGCATTCGTTTGGCACGATATTGAAACAGAAGAGGGTGCTGAAGAAAAAGCGATTGAAATTAGCAATCAAAAGCATATTCCAGTTGTTACTTTTGCAGATAATACTTTTATGGTTGAGCCATCAGCAACACAAATAAAAGCAAAACTTGAGTCACTCGGAATACTGCAATAAATATATGTAACACGCATAAGTTAACACGATATTCACTTCGTCGATTGAATGTAGTACACTTAGCATTTGTTGCCCCTTTAGCTCAATTGGCAGAGCAGAGTCCTTTTAAGTCTTGGGTTGTGGGTTCGAGTCCCACAGGGGGCACTTTTTTATACCCAAATTTAGGGTAAGCGAGTAAACTGCAATAAAAAAACGGGGAGTTGAAGCTCCCCGACGAAAAATTCACTTAAAATCAAAGACGGCAATCAATGCCGTACTTATTGAGAATTAGCTAATTACGTATATAACACAATACTCAACTTGCCCAAACACTAGCATCTTGATCATCTTCATCTATATCGTGACCTACAGGTGCTGGAGAAGAATACGTGTATTCATCATCCACAACGCCAGAATCAGCATCTGCATTAATAGCAGCAAGAACATGCTTATCCATTTTGTACTGAGGAAGCACATTTTTAATATAGCTTGTCACAGCATCTTGCATAGCAACGTCATGGCCAACTTTTTCTGCCATAAACCAACGATGATCCAACACTTCATGGAAGAACTGAGCTGGTTCAATTTGCGAACGGAATTCAGGAGGTATCATACGAACTGTTGGCTCGAAAATTTCACGCATCCAATCAGTTGCGACGATTTCCAGCTCTTCACCTTGACGCCATGTAGAAGTGCGATATGCATCCAAATCGTTTAGCAGCCTTCGAGCCTGATTCTCTTGAACATCCAATCCAGTAAGACGAAGAAGCTTACGGGAAGCATAGCCAGCATCCACGACTCGAGGTCGAACCAAAACCCTTCGACCATCTTCTGAAGTCTTCATCTCCAACTCATCAACATCGAAACCAAGCTCATTTAGACGATTAACACGACGTTCAATTCGCCACATCTCATCAGGACTGAACTTATCAACGTCAGTAAGCGTACTCCAAAGCGAATGATAGCGATCTACTAGACGATTGCCTATACTGATTTCATCTACTTCTGTCGGTAAAAGCTGACCGGAGCTCAAATCCATAAGCTCACCAATAATGTTGGTTCGAGCTAAATCGATATCGTATTCTCGTTGACCTTCTGTTAAACTTCCATGCAAATCACCAGTTTCTGCGTCAACTAGGAATGCAGAAAAAGCATCTGCATCTCGCAAAAACAGCACGTTGGAAAGCGATACATCGCCCCAATAGAAGCCAGAAAGATGCAAGCGCACCATAAGAACAGCAAGCGCATCGATAAGGCGCTCTGCAGTATCCGGACGCAACGTACGAGCAAATAATGCACGATATGGTAGTGAGAACTTCAAATGTTTCGTAACTAACATTGCCTCAAGCTTTTCACCATTAGCGTCATGGCGTCCTGCAACAACAGCTATAGGAGTAACTGTAGGCAACTCAAGTTTACGAAGCCTACGCAAAAGCTCATACTCACGTTCTGCAACTTGACGAGTAATTTCCTTCATTGCATACACTTCATCGCCAACGTGAACAAATCGCACAACGTGGCGAGAAATACCACGCGGCAAATTCACGAATAAATCAGCAGGCCATTGAGAAAGTGGTAATTCCCAAGGCAGTGTAAACATTTTTGGATTTGAACTAGCCGCAGTAATCTTCAGTGCCTGCGGCTCTTGAGAAGACGCATTCTCGTCCTGTGCAGATACCGAAGTTGCTTGCACAGCACGCGGGTCTAATTGAGGAGCGTCATTCCATTCCATAAAGTTTATTTACCAATCAAGCTCATGCCAACGATATCACTGCATTCCAGATAAACACAGCTCAACCACCGACGAATTATTGATAACAACTATATATAATAAGCGATGCATTGTAATGATGTATTATTGTACACTTATTATGCTGCTTTTTTGTGCCAAAAACGGGGTTCGCGTCATATTGCGAACCCCGCTCTATACCTTATACCGAAAGTTTGCTCATTAGCTTATATAAGCAGGCAAACCAACGTTTTAGTTCAAACGCAACTCCGTAGAAGGTGCGAACAGATGCATCTTAGATGGATCAATCTTGATCTTCACGGTGTCGCCAACCTTTGGAAGAGCACGTGGGTTCACGCGAATAGTCGTGAGCTTATTTTGATCAGACATCATAGTAGATGCTTCCTCAGGAGAACCATCGGTGATGATATTGCCATAGATATAGCCATCAGAACCGAGATCTTCCACGTTCATTACCTTCAAGGAGAACGCATTTGGATCATCGGATGTTGCCAAGCTTGCATCTTCTGGACGGAAGCCAACAATAATCTGTCCGTTATCTTCTGCAGTGAGCTTGTCAACAGCCTCAGCTGGAAGAAGTATAGAATCCTCACCAATCTGAGCTCGACCGTTTACAACTGGATGCTGATTGATATTCATAGATGGTGAACCAATGAAGCCTGCAACGAATACGTTTGCAGGGCGGTCATAAAGCTCAGTAGGAGCTCCAACCTGCTGCAATACGCCAAGCTTAATCACTGCAATGCGATCGCCCATGGTCAAAGCTTCGGTCTGATCGTGGGTAACGTACAGAGTAGTAACACCAAGCTGACGCTGCAAAGCAGCAATCTGAGTACGAGTCTGAACGCGGAGCTTAGCGTCGAGGTTGGAAAGAGGCTCATCCATGAGGAATACTTTTGGTTCACGAACAATTGCGCGACCCATAGCAACACGCTGACGCTGACCACCAGACAAAGCCTTCGGCTTACGATCCAAATACTCTGTCAAATCCAACACTTCTGCAGCTTTTTCAACACGCTTGCGGATTTCTTCCTTAGGAACACCAGCAATCTTCAAAGCAAAGCCCATGTTATCAGCAACTGTCATATGCGGATACAGTGCATAATTCTGGAAGACCATTGCAATATCGCGATCCTTTGGCTGCATTGTAGTAACATCCTGACCACCGATGAGGATACGTCCTTTGTTAACCTCTTCAAGACCTGCCAACATACGCAAAGTAGTTGACTTACCGCAACCAGATGGACCAACGAGTACGAGGAACTCACCATCTTTAATAGTCATGTTCAAGTCATCAACCGAAGGCTTATCGTTGCCCGGGTATATACGAGTCACATGATCAAATACAACTTCTGCCATGATATGTCCTTTCATCGGCAGGTACGTGCCGAACGATCCGTAGTGAAGGGTGTGCACTCATGACCCCAATTCCTACATCGGCGGGTATCAATCGTCCACAGTTTACTTACCTGGTCCATTGAAGGTTCTCTTCGTTGAGCCATGCCTTAATATATCATGTTTATCTTAGAAAAACAGCAAAAAATCAGTATTTTGCATAAACTCGGCGTGTCGAGTAAGGCGCACAAAAGGAGAATAACTATGGATCAACAACAAGAAACAACAAATAATGAAATGCAAAAATCAAATACCCCTTATAGTAAAAGCTTAATTGGCATCGTAATAGCACTAATTATTCTTGCATTCGCTGCAGGAGCTGGGTTTATGACTTATTACAATTCAATCAATAAACCACAAGTAAAAATTGAAAATCCAACGACCAATAAGCCAGATACACAAACTGAGGATACAGCAGACTCCCAAATAACCAAAGAGATTAAAAAATTGCCTTCTTCTGACATCCCACCAGCATCTAATTTACAAGGCGGAATTCTTCTTAGCAAGGATGGGTACGGCAAGCAAGCTGCTGGTGCTCCTACAGTTGCTACTTATTTTGATCCTTTGTGCCCTGGTTGCGGATCCTTTAATCGTACTGTTGATGAAACTTTAATTAAAATGGTTGAAGCAGGTCAAATTAACCTAGAACTTCACCCAATGTCATTCTTAAATCGTTTTAGCTCAGATCAATATTCTTATCGCATCTCAGGCGGTATTGCCTATATCGCTTCGCACGACAACGATCCAAAGCATTTGCTTAAGTTCATCAATAGTATTTTTAGCGAAAGATTCCAGCCGGAAGAAGGCGACGGATACCAAGCAACACCAAATAAAGCTCTTATTGATTTAGCTGAAGATGCTGGAGTTGCAGATAAGATTGCGAATGAAGCATTTAACTTACACTATGTTAAGTGGCAAGAAGTTATTAATGAGAATACTCCAGAAGAAAAAGCTTTATGGAATGTTTCTGGCTCTAATAAAGGCGCTATGACAACTCCAACAGTAACAATTAACGGTAAGCTAGTAGATCTCAATGCAGCTTCTGAAAAGCAAATGGATCCTTTGGAAGCTATATTAAAGTCTTTGGGAATCGATAAAAAATATGTTGGCAAATCTGGTCATATGCCGAAAGTTACGTATAAGAGTAAGCCGCTTGAATTATAAATAAAATTAAGTAATCTCTATACTAAAACGGACGTTAAGAATACACTTAACGTCCGTTTTTATTTAATAATTTAGATTTCTATAATTTAGCTTATTTACAATGCGATAGGGGAACTAGTGTCAGACACTTTAGGCATCTGACCTGCAACTCCAACTTGTTTTTTATCCAGGCCGATGCAATGAAGTAGAGCATCAAGCACCTTCATTTTTTTCTCATTAATGGCATTCATATCAAGCAATTTATCGTTAATAGTTACAGTCGGCGTTGTCATAGATCCTTTATTTGGACCGCTGACATTCCACAATTCCTTACGATCAGGAGTGTATTTATTAACTAGCAGCTGCCACTTCAAATATTGGCGGTTAAAAGCTTTACTTGCAATTTCGTTTGGAATTCCAGATTTCTTAGCCAGTTTAATCAACTCTTTATTGCTTACAGGCTTATATCCCTCGCTTTCTTCCGGCTGGAATTTTTCGTTAAAAATGCCATTGATAAACTGAAGCAAATGCTTTGGATTGTTATCATATGAAGCGATATAAGCAATAGCACTAGAAACACGAGTCGAGTAATGGTCAGTAGAAAGTCCATCCAAGAATGACATTGGGTGAAGTTCTAGGTTAATTTGACCTGCTTCAACCATTTTAATTAAAGTTTCATCAACAGTACGATTAAAGGATCCGCAACCAGGGCACAAAGGATCAAAATAAGTGGCAACTGTAGGAGCACCAGCAGCTTGCTTGCCGTACCCATCCTTGCTAAAAAGAATGCCATTCTTAGAATTAACACCGCTTGGACGAATACTTGGATCAATATTATCCAAATTATGATTAGATTTTGCAGATTGCTCTATTTTTTTCTGAGGCTGAACGTAAGCTGCCTGATACGCAGTAATGCCTACAGCAGCCAACATAGCCGCAACAATAATTACTACAATAACGCCGATAATTGCTTGCTGACGACGCTCACGCGCCTCACGCGCTGCACGTTCGCGATTTTCTATAGTTCTTTGTAGGCGAGTAGCAGATGAATCTCCCTGCTTATTATCACGCATCTGAATTTTAGGCATTGTTATCCTTCAACCATTTATTTCGCACACTAAGACTTGTTCCTAGCAGCATTCTTGCTAATGAAATAATAACTTCATCACAGTTTAGTAGATGGCATCAACGGAAAATACACATTACGTATCATACTATTTTTATTTTTCAAATGATTTTCCAGAATAAAATACCGCACCTAATCCTAAACGGAATTTTGTAGTCCACTTAACTGCAGCAAAAACAACCCATGCAACAATAAATCCTAGAGCATATCCAACTGCAGTACTTGAAAAAATATTAGGTGAGTAAGTTGGTAAAAGAATACGCAAGGATCCAACATCTATAGAAAGTAATTCAGGATTATTACCGCAGAAAAATGGATATATAACAGCTCCAATACCTCCAGAAACAACAATAGCTATAACTCGTGGAAGCATGTAAACAAATCCTCGAATAATATGCCACGGTAAAGTTGCAATAAGCACTACAGAATCATGGCGAGGAATTATTCCATCGTTAAGTTGCCATCTTCGCAAGCTTGATGAAATACTGTAGCCGGATGTTGCACTAATCCACATAAAAACCATCGCAAAACCAATAGAATCGAGAATGCTTAAGCAAGCAATGGCTAAATGAAGAATTATACAAATCAGCAGTATCCATGTTCCTCTACGCGCATAATCATGTTTATTAAGAGCAGGATCAACAGAAGACACTTCATCACTTTTAACGGGTAGAGAATCACCTGCTTCATTTTCAATATTGCCATTATCAAAAGTGTTATCAGAAGAACGAATAAGTTTTGAAGATTGTGCAATGCGTGAATTGTTTGAATTGTCGTCCTGTATATTCTGAAAATCTACATCGTTTAACGTATTAATTCGTGTTTTTTCATCCACACAAAATGTTTTATCGTCTTCACTATTATCTAATGAATGTGGCATAACAGTAGTAGAACGAACAGTTACGGTTGGCATTTCTCCATCAGAATTAAGATTTGTTATGCCAGCTGTACCAGCTGCATCGCAGGTACGAGAATTTGTTAGTATAGCAGTTTTTTCTTTTGTTTCACGACTTGTTTCACACCACATTTTACGCATAGTTATGTTAGTGGCATTACGGTCAAAAGGGCGGTTCGCCTCCGGCCAGGCTAAAGGATCCATAGCATCTTGACTAATTGCATTTTCTAAATCAGATAGCATGCAACGCTGCTCTCGAATCGGATTCAAAGCCTTACGAAAAGCAGCCATTGTTCTAGGAGGTAACCCAGTTAAATCTGCATTGCCTGAGGCAGCGCGCTCCAAAACCGCCATCATAGGCTTTGTGCCAAAAACAGGCTTACCGGTAGCCGCAAATGCAAGCACAGCAGCAACAGACCACCAATCTGTAAGTTCATCTGAATCTCCGCCTTCAATAATTTCTGGAGCAATAAAACCAGGAGTGCCCATCACTAATCCCGTGCGAGTAACATGGCTTTCACCTTCGCCCATCGCAATCCCAAAATCTACTAATACTGGTCCAGTAGCAGAAATCATTACATTAGTTGGTTTAATATCGCGATGAACAATACCGGCTTCATGAACTGCCTTAACAGCTTCAATAAGCTTATGCGCAAGACGCTCTAAATCATCTGCAATATAGGGCCCATTCTCATCCACGTCTTCGCGCAAATTATGTCCTTCAATCAATTCTGTCACAATAAAAGCGATTGAAGCATCTAATTCCATATCCACTATCGCGCAAACACCTGGATGATGAATCCTCTGCAAAGCCAAAGCTTCACGTTTTAAACGCATTCGAGCACGTTCCTGCTCAGAATCCTCATCTTCACTCTGTTTTGTACGAACAGAAGCACGTAATATTTTCATAGCATATTGATTGCCGCCATCGTCATTAACGCGCCAAACTGACCCCATTGCGCCGCCGCCAAGCCTAGAAATAAGCGTGTATCCGCCTACATTATTCCCTGGCTGCAAATCGAACATGCTTGTATCTTCCATACTGCATTATGTTAATGCCTTATATTGCCAAATACACAAATATAAACAACAAAAAACACGCCGTTTCTATATTCAACATCGCCGTAATTTTGTAATGACGTGGCATATGGTACACTAATCAATTGTTCTACTTAGCATGATTTGTTATGCTAACGAGAAAACATCGCCTCCTTAGCTCAGATGGCCAGAGCGGCCGCCTTGTAAGCGGCAGGTCGCCGGTTCGATCCCGGCAGGAGGCTCCATTTTTATTCCACTCGTTTCGCGAGTATTTCTTATTTTCCATTCACATATTCCAGAACTATAGTTTTGTTATCTTTCGTATCACATATAATGACGTGAAATGATTAAAGCAGAGGGGATAGTGGCTAATTAACTATTCAAAAATAGAAAAGATTTTTATTTTTCATATACAGTGCCAAATTATGGCGTATTATGAAAATAACAAATCTATATCTGTGCACATGATCATCTTTATAACAAAACTTTTCGCGAGTAAGAACTCGGGAACCTTCCCCCAACTCAGGGTTTCCGAGGTGAGAGTGGAGCGTCCCCCAACCAGCTCCACCTCATAGGGGGCGGGAATATCCCCTTCTCTCCCGCCCCCACTTTTATTTTGTTTTGCACTCAATTTTGAATGCAATACTGAAGGTATAATAGAGAAGTTAGCATTATTGCAAAGGGAGTGATTGTATGGCACGTCGATGGACGCCTAGACGATTAATAGTGATGCGTCGTGCAAGAATAATCGCCTGCGTTTTATCTATATCACTCACAGCAACAAGCTTGTTTATATTTACAGCTAAAAAATCTGTTGCAATGATCATAAATGGAAAAACGCATATTGTAAGCACTTATTCAACAAATCCAATACGTTTATTGGAAGAACAACACGTGCCAGTAAAAACTCACGATCAAATTATTTCTTCTTCTGGAGATATTCTCACAAATCATTCTACTGTAACAGTTCGCAGTGCTTATCAAACTTCTATCACTGTAGATGGAGTAACTATACCGTTCTGGACTGTTGCAACTAGTGTCGATCAATTAATCGGCTTTTTTAAAGCTAATGCTAAGAACGCTTCACGAATTACAGTAAATTTGCAAAATATTTACGATAAACTCACTTGCGGCTTATCAATTAATAAAAAAGGTCCAATTAGCGTTATCGCTGACAGGAAAACACGCATTGTGCAAAATGGAGACTTACCTGCGAGCGCAATTCTTGATTCTCAAGGTATAGTGCTCGGCAAGGAAGATCGCGTAAGCGTAGAAGAAGATGATGGAAATACTGTTTTACGTGTTTCTCGAGTTACTCATGGCAAAGAAACTCGTACAGTTTCATTACCTTTTGCCACACAAACTGTAGTAGATCCTAAACTTCCAGCGAATTCTCGCGTTGTACAACAAGTTGGCGTGAATGGTGAGCGCGAAGATGTTTATAACGTTACATACGTAGATGGCAAAGCAGAAAGCGCAACTTTAGTTTCGCAAAATTTGGTAAAGCCTGCAGTTAATCAAGTTATTGCTGTAGGTAAGGCTGCTCCTGCACCAATTCACAAAAATAATACAAATACGCAAAAGTCAAAACAATCCAAACAACAAACAAACTCTCAACCCAAAAAGCAGAATACTGAGCAACCTGCAAAACAGGAGAAGAAAAACAGCCAACAGCCAACTCAACAACAAACCGCATCTGCAGCTCCCGCACCTGCAGCTAATCCACCTGCACCCGCTCCAAGCTCTAATCCCGATAGCCTTGTACATGCTACTCCAGAACAAGCTAAACTATTCGCTCAGGGCGCAGCTGCGCAAATGGGTTGGACCGGTAAAGAATGGGAAGATCTTTTATGGTTATGGAATAGGGAATCTGGATGGAGATGGAACGCAGAAAATCCTAGCTCACACGCTTATGGCATTCCTCAAGCTCTTCCTGCAAATAAAATGAGCAGTGCAGGAGCTAATTGGCATGAAGATGCCGCAATACAAATTAGCTGGGGTCTAAGTTACATTAAGAGCAAATATAAAACACCTAGTGGAGCAGTAAAGCATTCGCGCGAAATTGGCTGGTATTAAAAGGCAGCAGCGTGTTTTAACGCACTTTGGCGCAACGGATTAATTGTTACGAAATTTGGACGGTAAAACTTTGACAGAAATCAGCATTGAAAATGAAGGTCAGCTTTTAGGTGCAGCAGATATTAGACGTATTGCTGCCGAGGAAGGCATTACTCCTACCAAAAAGTTTGGTCAAAATTTCGTTATTGATCCTGGTACAGTGCGAAAAATAGTAGCGGCAGCTGAAGTTAAATCTGGCGATATCGTTATGGAAGTAGGGCCTGGTCTTGGTTCTCTTACTCTTGCAATATTGCAAACAGGAGCACAGCTTACTGCAGTAGAGATAGACCCTCCGCTAGCTCGACGATTGCCGCATACTGTAGAAGAATTTATGCCTCAATCAATGCAAAAATTTAACGTCATTCTAAAAGACGCTTTGACAGTAAATGCCGATGATGTTCCACAGATTGCGCAGGCTAAACAATTTATTCTTGTTGCAAACCTGCCATACAATGTTGCGACGCCTATTATTCTTACTTTGCTAGAAAAATTTAGTAACTTACAGAATTTTCTAGTTATGGTTCAAAAAGAGGTAGCAGATCGTTTATGCGCACAACCTGGGAATAAAGCATATGGCACACCAAGTGTTAAGTTGGCGTGGTACGGCAAAGCCCAACGCGCAGGGCTTATCGGTCGTAATGTATTTTGGCCATCGCCAAACGTTGATTCAGCATTAGTTTCTTTTACTCGCAATTGCACAGGCAAAGGTGACAATAATGAACGTGAGGGAGTATTCGCTTTCATTGATGCCGCCTTCCAGCAACGACGTAAGACATTGCACGCAGCTCTTAAAAATCAAGTTCCAGAAGAAGCATATAAAAATTCTGGAATTGACCCAACTAGACGCGGCGAGACGCTTACTTGCGATGAATTTATTGCTTTATATCGCGCATGCAAAGATTGTAAATTATAAATAAAACGCATATTTATTCGTTGAATAAATATGCAAAATAAAATATTACGCAATGAAATATTACGTATATTCTGCAGCTTGTGTAAACTTGCTGCTAACAAAGTTACAAACCACAGATCGGAAGTGAACATGACGCAAGAATACGACGAACGTATTGCTCGTAAAGCTTTCATGTATCAAAGAAAAAGATCTGTACTCACTACAGTGGGCGTAGGCTTGGGCGTCACTTTTATATTTGCTTTACTTGTGCAATTCCACGCTTTTGGCATAAATTCTGTGCGTGCTCCAAAAGATAACCCAAATTACGGCGTTCCAGCTCCATGCGCAATAATAGGAAAAGAAGGAGCCAAAGCCCCTTACGTAGATAATAGAGCTGTAGCAATCAGAGTTCTCAACGGCACAAAGTTCCGCGGTCTTGCTCGCGCGGTTGGCGAAGCTTTAAACGCTCGCGGATTTAACTTAACAGAAGTTAACAATAACAAATCCAGTAACATTAAACGAACAATCATTTACTTTGGAAAAAACGCTATTAATGAAGCTTATACAGTAAACGCTAATTTTACCGATGCAATTATGCGAATGGATGATAGAAAAGATAAGCTCGTCGATATTGTGCTTGGCTCTACTTTTAATAATCTTCGCCCTAAAGTAGATGTTCCAGCAGCAGGCGCAACAATACATGAAGTGCAAGGATGTATAAGAGCTGATCTTATGAAAAACATTCCTAAGGCAGATCAGCATAAGGAAGTTAAATAAAAAAGAGTAGCAGTAAAATATTTTATACTGCTACTCTTTATTTAAGTGAAGAAACTTTTACTTTTTGTACGTTTCCTCATACCATCGCTGTAATTCTTCTACAGCAATATCATGGTCTACCGGACCATTATCGAGACGGTAATCAAGCATATGCTTATAAGCCTCACCAACTGTTGGACCTGGTTGCAAATGCAATAATTGCATTATTTCATTACCGTCTACATCAGGTCTAATAGCGTTAAAATCTTCCTGCTTTTTAAGCTCCTTTACGCGCTCTTCCATCTCGTCCATCGCATGCTCAAACATTAACGATTTGCGACGATTCTGAGTGGTTGCATCTGCTCTAGTAAGTCGGTTCAACCGCTCATACAGATGTCCTGAATCTTTTACGTAACGACGAACTGCGGAATCAGTCCACGGTTCATCAACATACCCATGAAAACGCAAATGCAAATTCACTAATTCAGTAACATCTTCGATAAGATGATGATCAAAATGCAGTGCTTTCAAACGTTTACGAGTCATTTTTGCGCCAACAACATCATGGTGGTGGAAACTAACTTTCCCTCCATCTTCAAATTTTCGAGTTTTTGGCTTCCCAATGTCATGCAATAAAGCAGCTAGACGCAATGTTAAATCTGGAGACGGCACTGGACCTTCCTGATCTGTTTCCAAAGCTATAGCGCGCTCAAGAACCATCATTGTGTGTTCAAAAACGTCCTTATGACGATGATGCTCGTCAATTTCAAGCTGTAAAGCTGGAATCTCCGGAAGAACACGCTGAGCTATACCAGATTCAACAAGAGCTTCTAATCCTTTACGAGGTCTGTCCGAAAGTAACATTTTAGTAATTTCGTCGCGAATTCTTTCAGCAGAAACAATATCTAACCTATCTGCCATGTCCACAATCGCTTCAGCAGTATTTGCTTCGATACTAAACCCAAGTTGCGCAACAAAACGAACTGCACGCATCATACGCAAAGGATCGTCATCAAAAGATTGACAAGGATCAACCGGGGTTCGCAACACGCCTTTAGCTAAATCACTAGCACCGCCAAAAGGATCTACAAACTGTAAATCTGGCACGCGCAACGCCATTGCGTTGACAGTAAAATCACGCCTAGAAAGATCACCTTCTAAAGTATCACCATATTGCACTTCAGGTTTACGAGAATCTGGATTGTACACATCAGAACGGTATGTAGTAATTTCAACTTTTACTTCTGTACCATCAGCACGTCGACGCATAGCTCCCAACGTGCCAAATTTGCGACCCATATCCCAAAAACCATCATGTCCCCAACGACGCAAAATAGGTTCAAACTCTTCGGGTCGAGCTGATGTACAAAAATCAAGATCATGCGACACGCGATGCAGTAGCATATCTCTCACAGGACCACCAACTAATGCAAGTTCATAATGACGCTCAGCAAAAAGTCGCCCCAACTCTATAGCTTCAGGCCAAACTTCGAAGTTCTCAGTCACCCTTACCGACACCCTTTCAGCAAAAATCAATCTATATTCCAGCATACCGTTACCCCAATGCACAGCGGATTGAGTAATGTTGACTATATGATCACTCCTGCAGACTTACGACGTACGCTCGCCAAGCTTGCGGATAATCATGCCCAAAATCAAGCTGCTCCTGTTATTACGCCACTTGATTTAGCTAAAATGCATAGAAAAAAGTCTTGCCAGCAAGACAGTTGTGAAGAACAAAATGTTGTTGATATTCCGCTGTTTTCTAAGGATGACAGCACTGCGCAAGACTCAGGATCGCCGGAAGATAATCTTCAAAAAACATCTTCTTTCTCAGGCGTATCTCCAGCACTTATGCCACCACGTAGACAGGCAGATACTCCTACAACTTTTGCTTCTTTAGATGCGCAAGACTTGCCAATTATTCGAGAATATTCCGCAGGCGGTTTAGTATTTGACTCTCTCGGGCGTGTCGCAATTATTGCTCGTCATTCAAGAAGCGGACACCTTGAATGGTGTCTACCAAAAGGACATATAGAAAAAGGTGAAACACCTCAAGAAACAGCAGTTCGCGAAATTCATGAGGAAACGGGTATAGTTGGCGAAGTAGTAGATTCGATTGCCACAATCGACTATTGGTTTACAGGCACAACGCATAGAGTACACAAGCTAGTACACCATTTTGCGTTACGTTACGTAAGTGGCGACTTATCTGTATTAGGAGATCCTGATCACGAAGCAGAAGACGCAATATGGGTGAATTTTAAAGAACTTAATGCAATATTAAGCTATCCAAATGAACGTAAAATTGCATGGCTTTATGCCAAAAAAGCACATAGGCGGTCTAACAGTGAAGAAACTCACGCGTAAACATCAGACCACAAATGCGTCTACTGTTCTAAAGCAGAAGGCACTTTCATACGTATTTTCTTTATTACGAGTTACGTTACATACTTGCTTAATTTCTGCACGTTTTATTTTTATATTATTCGTAGTATTTGCAACAATTTTTGCTTTTCCAACAGCAAAATATGCAGGATTAGCAAATTACGCATATGCAAACACGAAAAAAGCAGATTTATCTGACAAAACTTCTACAAGACAAAATAAAAAACAATCTACGTATGAGAATCCGCATAGCAAGGGCATTGAAATAGATATAACTCAAGCAACGCCTGTAGTAACAGATAAAAGCGGATACCACCTTACTGCAACACTAAAAGCCGTAAAAACGGCACTTCCAGAAGGCACTTTACAACTTTCTATAAATTCCAATTACACTTTTGTTTCGCGCACGGACGTGCAAAATTGGTCGCAAGAGGAATCTCTTATACCAACTCCTCAAATTTTAGATTCCGTAAAAACTCCAAGTTTAGCTTCCGGTCACACGTGCACTCTTAGCTTTAACATACCTGCAGATAAACAAGAATTACGTTCCATCCTGAATTGGGGTCCCAAACCATTAAAAATTACGTATTTCTCACAAGATTATTCAAAATACAAATCGATACATTCTTTTTTGACAAGAGCAAATATTGGCATGCACTCAGCTAACTTACCAGCGATGAAACTTACTGCGCTCATGCCAATATTAATTCGTACACAAAACGATTTACGCAATTTTAAAGCTAATAACATTCAACCTAGCGATCATTTAGAAACGTTACTTAGAGCAGACAAAGATAGTATTCACAACATTATTGGGAAAGCTGATTTAGCAAATAAACACTCAAAATTACAAACAATCGCAGATTTAAGCACAATACAAGCATCGCATTTAACACTCAAACCAAGCGCTTATATGCAACAATCTGGTTTTGATATCAGTGCTTATGCAGATGACAATAATGACGATTTGTATAAATCGGCAGGAATTACTAAAGAAAAATGGTCTGCAAAAAATTCGCAATCGCAGAAAAATATTACTAAAGCAAATAATTCAAAACAAACAGACTCAACTAATCATAATTTAAATAAAGCTTATGCATGGCAAACATACGGCAAATGGACTATTCATGCACTAGAGCAAGCAAAACGTAATGGATATGAAACTGTTATTGCAACAGACGAATTTGACAATAATGCTTCACAGTTTGCTGTTAGAAATGGCATATACGATATAGATACGCCTGCAGGGAATGTGCGAGTTTTGTCACCTCAATCAGTGCTTACTCTTCTAGCAAACGGAAAGCCTACAAGCGATAACGCAACAAGCGAACGAACTCAGGCTGGGCGCATTAATCGTTTAGTGGCACAAAGCGCGTTCTACCAAATGGAACAGCCGTATGTTGATAGACATATTCTCATTACTTTTTCGAATAATGCATCTAATTCAAATATTGATGCTGTTATGAACGCATTAGAACAATCTCCTTGGCTGTCGTTAAGCGACTTGCAAACAATGGCAAATACGAAGCAAAATGCCTTGCCTGACTGGAAGAAAAATTCCATAATGCGTGAAATATCTCGCAACAGCTCTATAAGCGAGAATATTACTGAAAAACGACGCTCTTGCCTAAACGATTTGTCACATTCAAGGAAAGACGTTTTACGTTTTACTAAGAATATTCTCGACTATAGTTCCGCTAAGCATCCTCATAATACTGAGGGTGACGCTCAAGCACTTGCAAAACAAACAGCCAAAACAAAAAAACTTATTAACATAAAAGACTTAGAAAAGTATTTATTACGCTTATACGACGATATTTCTTTGCACGAATTTACCAATAATACGATCGAGCAGCAAGATTCAGCCAAAACTACTGCACACAGCAAGAAAAATAACAAGTCTTGTATAAGTAAAAATACTGCTAAGACTTTTGCAAATACACTGATGAATGGCATTCACATAATCCCACCGCATGATATTACTGCCGTAAGCGAAACAGCAAGCATGCCTATTACGATAAGCAACACATACTCTTACCCTGTGCAAGTGTATTTATCTGCAAATACTCATGCTATGGAAATTGTTACACGCCGTAAAACTTTAGTAAAAATTCCAGCTAATAGCGAAACTCAAGTAACTTTACCACTGAGAATCACTACATCAATTCACACAAAAGCTACTTTTGTGCTTGAAGACAATCAGCATCGCGTATTTGCAAAAGAACAAAGCACACTTATTACTAGTACACTGCAAATTAGTGATAAAAGCGGTACGATTATTATAGTATTTGCTTTCATTCTTGGTCTTCTTGGCCTTTGGAGGCAATTCCACCGTAAGAAGGATCCAGACGAATGAGTTCAGTAGGTCGAAATTCTGTAATTATGGCTAGCGGAACAGCCGCATCACGCATTACAGGTCAAATACGTACTATCTTATTAGCAGCAGCCCTTGGAACAACAGGTTTAGCAGCAAACGCATATCAAGCTGGATCTATGATTCCACAGCTAATATATACGCTTGTTTCAGGTGGAATTTTCAACGCTGTATTAGTACCGCAAATTGTTCGCACTCTCGAAAAGAAAAATGCCGAGGAACGCTTAAATAAACTTATTACATTTGCAATTCTTCTGCTTCTCGCGCTAACAGTTCTTATGTCTATAGCAACGCCTGTGCTCACTATGCTATACGCCGGCGGAAGCGCCGAAATGCAAACATTAACATGTTCATTTACTTTATGGTGCATGCCTCAAATTTTCTTTTACGGTATTTATACAGTACTTGGGCAAGTTTTGGCAGCAAAAGAGCATTTTGCCATGTACGCGTGGAGTTCAGTTGCAGCAAATATTATTAGTTGCCTAGGCTTTGGCGTTTTTATCATCATCTTTGGTAAAGCAAATAGGATGCCACTAAGTTTTTGGAATGGCAATACTCTTTTGCTCACTGCAGGATTCTGGACTATTGGCGTAGCAGCACAAGCCTTAGTGTTATTCCTACCTCTTATAAAATGCGGAATACACTACAAGCCAAGTTTTGGTATACGAGATATCGGTTTAAGATCAATGGGCCCTGTTGCTGCATGGAGCATGGGCATTGTTATTGTTACACAAATAGTTGTAATGATTACTACGCATATAACAACAAGCGTCCCATTTGTTGCCGAAAAACGTTTAGGATTAGATCAGTTTGAAGTAGCAGGTAATGCTACTTATCAAAACGCTTACACAATGTTCCTATTGCCCTACTCTTTAGTTGCAGTATCTGTTGCAACAGCAATTTTCCCTAAAATTTCACGCTCCATTGCATCTCACGATTTACATAGCGCGCGCAATGATTTAAGTGAAGCACTCAGGCATGTAAGCATAATTATGTGCTTCTTTACAGTCATTTTTATTGTTATTCCGACACCTATTTCGTTAGCTTTAATACCATCAATAAGTGTTCAAGAAGCAAACCTTATGTCTGCACCTCTAATGATGCTAGCTTTTGGCTTGCCTTTAACTAGTAGCTATTTGATTATTCAACGCACATTCTTTGCTTTTGAAGACGGTAAAAGTCCTTTTATTTTCGCAGCAGCGCAACTTCTTACTGAGCTTTTTGCCTTTGTATGTTGCATTAATGTACTGCCACCTACTTATTGGGTTACAGCTTTAGGCTCATCAGTTTCAATAAGCTACTTCTTGACTTTCCCATCACTTGTTCATATGCTTCGAAATCGTTTCAACAATGACTTAGATGATCGAAATCTTGCAATTACGCATATAAAAATTACTATTGCTTCAATAGTATCTATTGTTGTTGGTCTCTTAGTGAGTAAACCGCTATTGCATGTTTTAAACTTCAATTCCCCACATATGCATGGAATATTAAGGTGGGTATACGCAATACTTATTTGCGCAATAACAACAATTATTATTGCTGTTGTTTATCTGTCAGCACTCTTACTTTTGAAGACCAGAGAACTTGTAGATTTGTCTGCCCCAATAATTAGTAAGCTTGCCCAAAAGATTCCTGCTCTTGCTCCTCTTGCTAAAATTTTTGAAGAAACTGCAAAAAGTCAATCACAGCACGAACAGAAAAATCTTAGAATTCCGCGTAGAATACAATCCGATGCAAAATATCATGATTCTTCTAACAGCAAAAACTTCTAAGAGCGTAGTTTCATATTGAGCTTTTCCTTAAAATATGTGATTATTTGGGAAATTATTTCAATAACAGCAAAATGCTGTACATAACATGACGGCTCACCAGTACAATTATGTGTTAGTAAAAAATGTTAAGTTACTTATTGCACATGCGTAGGAAGATGAGGAACAAATGGAACCTCGGTTAGGAGATATTGTACTAAATCGATACGTACTAGTATCGCTTTTGCGCAACGAAGCAGGCTTGCAAGTATGGCAAGCCAATGACCGCATACTTACGCAGGATTGCCAGCTTTTTATTGTACGAGATTCACGTTTTTTGCCGCAAGTAAATACAATTGCATCAACCTTGGCTTTATCGCATAGCCGCAAGTTTACGCAAGTACTTCAATTACGGCATCATGATTCTGTTGCAATTATTGTTACAGCTTTAGATCGCGGTATTACTATCAATGATTATTTGGCTCTTAAAAAAGCACCTTTAAGCTACGAAGCAATAAGAACTATTGTTGCAGAAACTGCACAAGCTTTAAGCAGATTACTTGCTAGCAATATTACTCACCACGCTGTTTCTAGTGACACTGTTCGCATAAGTTCTTCAGGAATTGAGTTAGCAGATACTCCAGTAAGTCCTCTTTTGGAAGATGTGACTCAAAAAGATGATGATCAAATTCCAAGGCAAAATGTTGAACATATTGCAACTAAGCAACTTGCATCATTGTTATACACTTTGATTACTAGAACTTCTTCTCGAATACAAGCTCGTTTTGATGCGTCTCTTTTGCCAGATAATACTCCTTCAGAATTTAGGATGATTTGCACAAGAAGCCTAGCTTCAAATAAAAATAACAACGTAATACCTATGGCGTCTATTGCAGAATTAGTAGCATTATTAGGTTCATACACGCCTTTATCGAAGCTCACAACAAGAGATATTGTGCTTGATGGTAAAACAAGTGTTGCTTCTATTAGCAATGTTCGACTTCGCGAAGCAAAAGATGATTGTATACTACCTTTGCCTGAAGGTCTTTCACAAAGTGAAGAAGAATTTGATGCACAATTAATGCAAAGAAATAATCAGGATTCTAACGATTTTTCTTCAACTAATTCAGCCAGCACTATTTCAAATAATACAAATGGATCCGCTAAGTTAAGTGATAGCTTCAAAAATGCTGGAAGAACATTGGGATCTCTTCTTAAAAGAAGCAATACTAACTCAGATTCTGAAGGCATTGGTAACAATAGTTTTAGTGACGAAACTAACACTAATACAGATATAGATTTTCATGATATTGCAGCAGCAGAAATGGCTAGCATTCTTGCTCCTACAGAACTTGATACAGACGATGCTCTTTTCCCAACATTGTCTGCTTCATATAAACATTTTCCCGATACTGCTACGTCTAAAAATATTTTTGATCACGTTGAAAATACAAGAAATCAAACTTCCAAAAATACTATTAGCGAAACAGGCGTAGTTAGTAGTTTTGATTTTGGGCATCTTCTTACTGAAAATAATCAACACACAGAATTAATGTCAAGACCACAAAACTTAACTTCAGAAGGCGAAGCTACTGGTCGCGTTCCTGTTGTTGATTCTCACGGAAGATTTGTAGCTCCTGGAGAGGAATCAGCAAGAGCACTTAGAGACGAAATAAACAATGACCAAAACGACGATATCCAAGAAAATGGAGCACTTTCTTTGCCGCCAAGCTTCCAGCCTCTGGAACAAACTGCTACTTTGCACAAACAAAAGCAGAATACACAAAATAACAACACTATTGCAGATGCTAAGATTTGGTGGGGTCTTTCAACCAAAGTTATTGTCATCGGGGCTGTTTCGTTACTCCTTGTAGCTGGATTAGCTTTGGCATTACATGGTTTATTTGGAAATCATGAAAGTACAGATAGCTTCGGAAACAACGGCTCATGGGATAGCACTAGTCTAGAAAATGTTCCGTTTGGTAGCCAAGGTATTCTTCCTCAAGAAAAACAACCTGCTAAGAAAAATATGGGTCGTAAGCAAGTAAAACCTGTGCCTAAGCCTAAAATTCCTATTAATAACGTTGCTTACGAAGCTGATCGTTATCAATTCTTAAGCTTCCCAGCTAATCAAGCTGGATATGGTTACTATATTCACTTAACCGAACCACAAACTGTGTATCGCTTCGTTGTTTCGATACGTTCCTCTGGAGGTCACGCATATTTGTTAGCAGATACTAAGGATGATCCAACTAAGGGAACTCAAGTAGCAGAATTTACATTCGATGAAAGCGGAACAACAGATGTAAAACTTAAGAAGATTGTAAAATCTCAAGATTTCATGCTATGGGTTCCAAAAGATAGCATGCCTAAGAACAGTTTGTACATCAATTCTGTAAAACTGTATTGAATCTCTTAAATAAGTGCTTTTAAGGAAATAAGTAATGGAAAATAAACTTCGAAAAGTTATCATAATTGGATCCGGACCTGCAGGATACACTGCTGCAATATATTTGGGTCGCGCTGGGTACAAACCACTTGTTATTGCTGGAGCTCTTACTCCAGGCGGTCAATTGATGAACACAACGGAAGTAGAGAATTATCCAGGATTCCCAGAAGGTATTTTAGGCCCTGACTTAATGGAGTCTATGCAAAAACAAGCTGAAAAATTTGGTGCAGAAATATTGCTGAACGATGTCACTTCTGTAGACTTTAAAAGCGCTATAAAGCTCGTTACTACCGATGACGGTATAACTTATGAGTTCGACGCAGTTATTGTCTCTACGGGCTCGCAAGTGCGCAAATTGGGCGTTCCGGGAGAACTCGAGTACTCCGGCAGAGGTGTATCTTATTGTGCAACTTGCGACGGCTTCTTCTTCCGAGGAAAACCAATTACTGTAGTTGGTGGAGGAGATTCTGCTTTTGAAGAAGCATTGTTCCTCACACGATTTGGTTCTTCTGTTACTTTAATTCACCGCAGAGATGAATTCCGCGCTTCAAAGATTATGGTTGATAGAGCAAAAGAAAACGAAAAAATCAAATTTATTACAAATAGCGTTGTAGATGAAGTGCACGGCAACGATGTAGAAGCTACTTCACTTACTGTTCGCAATGTTATTACAGGAGAAACTCAAGAAGTTGAGTCAGCTGGATTGTTTGTGGCAATTGGTCACACTCCTGCAACAAAGTTCTTAAACGACCAATTAAAACTTAATGAAGATGGAACAATTGTTGTTGATGGTGCAACTACTCGCACTTCTGTTGAAGGCGTTTTTGCTGCGGGAGATGTTGTCGACAACATGTATCGTCAAGCAATTTCTGCAGCAGGAATGGGATGCAGAGCAGCTCTTGATGCTCAAACTTATCTTAACGAAAAATACGCTTAAATCTTACTCATTACACAAAGGCTTACTAAAAGTAAAAGCATAAATACAATTAAATTTACGTGTGACATTACAGTCTAAGCTATTATATTGTAGACAAATGTCACACGTATTTTATTAAAACTACTATTCTTTTTTAGAAACAAGTAAACCAATAATTCGTTGCATTTCTTCAGGAGAAGAAAAGACAATCTCGATTCTTCCATGATTTTCTGTGCCCTTAATAGAAACTTTGGTAGCAAAATACTCCTCAAGCTGCTTGCGCACAGGCGAAGAAGACCACTGATTATTGCGACGCACACGCGTACGTACTGCTCCATGAGATGTATCTTCATTCTTCAACGAAACAATCTCTTCAGTACTACGAACTGACAATCCTTCTGCAATAATACGATTGGCTAGACTTTCCATATCTTCTGGATTTTCCAAGCCAAGTAGTGCTCGTGCGTGACCTGCAGAAAGCACGCCTGAGGCGACATGTTTTTGCACGCTAGCAGGAAGATTGAGAAGTCTTAAAGTATTAGCAATTTGTGGACGTGATTTTGATACAGACTGAGAAAGCTGAATCTGTGTTAAACCAAAATCATCTATCATCTGAGAATATGCTGCCGCTTCTTCAAGAGGATTAAGAGCAACGCGATGAAGATTTTCAAGCAATGCATCTCTTAACATATTTTCATCAGCAGTTGTGCGCACAATCGCTGGAACTGTATCAAGTTCAGCTAGCTGAGAAGCACGCCATCTTCTCTCGCCCATAATAAGTTCATAATGTGCAATTTGTTCATCATTTTTATCTGCATCAACAATAGGTCGCACAACTATAGGCTGTAAAACGCCGACTTCTTTAATAGATGACGCAAGTTCTCGCAGCTCATCTTCATCAAAAATTGTTCGAGGTTGATGCGCATTAGGAACAATATCTAACGGCTTAAGATAAGCTAAATATCCACCTTTTACTGGCTTCAAAGGCTCATTTTTTGCGGTTTTATTCGATTTTTCAGCAGCGTTATTTTTTTCACCAATAACGGTTTCTTCATTATTTTTTGCCTTAGACGACATAAATGTCGTTGATGCTGAATCTCCAAAAAAGAAATCCATAGGTCTAGTGACATCTCCAAGAGATGGCATAGTTGAACGTTTATGAGAATGCTTGTTAGTATGAATTGACGGCACGGTTTCACGTGAAACATTCTTTATTTTGTTATTATTCTTATCCGCGTGAGGAGCAATTGAATTGCTCATACTAGGGACCTTTGTTTCATGTGAAACATTTTTTGATTGATTATTATCTTTATGTAACGTTTCACGTGAAACTTTTGCTTGTTCTTCTAATTGACTATCCACAGATTCGGATTTTTTTGTTTCACGTGAAACATTAAATTGCAAATTATTAGATGCATCGGCAAGCGCATCCTCGCCAGGCAAAGCTGGGAACAAAGCACCTAAACCTTTACCCAGGCGAGACTTATTTCCACTCATTATTGATTCTCCTGTTGTTGTTCTTGTCGATTAGCATCTTGCTTTGCTGCAATAACAGATAATACTGTCTTAGACCTTTTCGCTATTTCTAACGCAGCTTCGCGATAAGAAATCGCTCCTGATCCATGAGGATCATAAGTAATAACACTTTGGTTAAAACTTGGCGCTTCAGGTATTTTCACAGTACGAGGAATCGTAGTCTCAAGCACAATATTTGGATAATGTTTTTTAACTTCTTGGAAAACTTCTCTGCCTAATAAAGTTCGCTTGTCAAACATAGTAACAAGCATTGTAGAAACAACTAAAATTGGATTGTAATGTTGCTGGACTAAACCAATAGTTCTTATAAGCTGTCCTAAACCTTCAAGAGCATAATACTCAGCTTGAATTGGTATAAGCATTTCACGTGCTGCACACATGGCATTAATCACTAACAAGCCAAGCGACGGAGGACAATCAATAAAAACATAATCGTAATGTTCGCTGCTATTATCAAGATATTCTTGCAAGGCATCCTTTAACAGATTATTACGATTATCCATATCTGCAAGCTCTAATTCAGCACCACTTAAATCAATGGATGCTGGCACAACATCAAGTCCTTCAATATCTGGGCAAGCATGTTTTACTTCAGCGATACTTTTTCGCCCTTCAAGAACATCGTAAACCGACAAATTACCAGAAGCATGAGGAGTATTTAATGCAGTTGACGCATTCCCTTGTGGATCCATATCAATAAGAAGTACTTTTGATCCACTTACTGCCATAGCTGCAGCAAGATTTACAGCAGAACTTGTTTTTCCTACTCCACCTTTTTGATTAGCAACAGCAATAAAACGCGTTTGCTTAGGCTTAGGATATTTCGCTTGTTCAATGGAATGAAAACGAGATGTCAAATCTGCCAATTCAATACCTAGGGAGGATTTTGAATCTCCAAAAATTCGTTGAATCGTTTCAGCAGCTGATTCCACGACGTATCACCCCCAATTAAATATGCGAAACTCTTAAAACAAAAATATCGTGTTTTAAGTTTCGTCGTTTCCATGGACATAAAAAGCACAAATTTTTTGATGTTTCACATGAAACATCAACACCTTATTCCATAACTAACTACATATTTTTCTAATCATAGAACACTAATATTAATGCTACTGCACACTACAAAATAGAAACAATCAATGCCTCGCCCTCCCCAAAACCTAATTGAACAATTTATATTCATGTGTGAGATTTTTCGCATTGATTGGATGCTTGTATGTTTCTGTAGCTTTGCGCCAATGCTTTGCAAACGTTGCACATGAAGCTTTGCAGTAATGCTTTGCAAACGGCGATTATGTAGCTTTGCAGTAATGCTTTGCAAACGGCGATTATTTATTGATTAGCAAACTTTAACAGTATTGCTCTGCGGACGTTGAATATTTATCGCATAGAGAACACTAGCATCCGTGCTGCTGCGCACGTCACACCAGGCACTCCTACCACACCAAAAACACTAGCGGTTTTACTAATAGTGGGAGATAGGAATTGCTTGGTCGAGCAATATAAAAGCGGAACGATAGTAATAATCTTGTTGATGAATACTATTTTTGCAGAAAAAGTAAGTAAAAAACTAAACTTAACTACACAACCGCTAAGTCCAAATAAGGTATAAGAGCGGAGCGCTGCGAGACAAGTAATTCCTATCTCACACAGCCACACAAAGAAACCCGCCAGCCAAACACCAGCTAAAACTCACGCCACGCCAAACAAGAACTTTCGAGGCTCATCAGACCGTTTTCAGAAAACACCAGTCAAAACTCATAGACGATACGCAAGAACATCGCAAATAAAATTGCATCATACTAAACGAAAACTTGCGCAAACACAAATTTTAATTAAAAAATTAGGCTTTATTTACTATTACAACTGTAGTTGGTTGTAAGCCAGATGCAACAGGTGCCTCAAAAACATGAGTATCTATTCCACCGGCTTTTCGAATCATTTTTACAGCTTTTTCTACTTCTGCTTGAGCAGATTTACCCTTTAATGCTATTAATTTCCCGTGCTTATTCAATAGAGGAATAGTCCATCCAGCTAATTTCGTCATAGGAGCTACAGCCCTGCATGTTACTACATCAAACGCTGGAATTTCATGTGACTTAACTTTGTCAATAACTTCATCTGATCTGCCGTGAAATATAGTAACATTTTTTAATTTCATAAGAGCAACGCACTCACGCAACCAATCAACACGACGCTCCATAGGTTCAATCAAAGTAACGTCATAATCAGGTAAGCACGCAGCTAAAACTAGACCAGGAAAACCTCCGCCGCTACCTACATCTGCAACTCTTTTATTTTTTCTACCAACTATTGCTTCTTTAATAAAAGGAACAACTGCTGCAGAATTTAATATATGCCTTTCCCAGAGAATATTCATATCTCTAGGACCGATAAGACCTCTTATTAATCCTTCTTGCTGAAGTTTCACGTGAAACAGCTTACACTTTTCTAATGCTTCACCTAAAACCTCGTTCAGCAACGGGGATCCTTCCAATTCGTCCGCTATTTTTTGTGTATTTTCCTCGTATTTTTTATCTAAATTAGCTTCCATATTTTCCCCAAAACAAATAAAAGCAATATAAAAAATAAATAAAAAGTAACACAACAAAACATTTTTTGTTCCATTGTGTTACTTTTCATTTTATTTCTCTTTTCCTTCGAAAAGAAACAATTAAATAAAAATTAATTATTCTTCAGAATATTCGCCTTCTACATCGTCAATTTCATCAATATTCTCATCTTCAGAAGCAACTGAAGGCATGTAAACAGTTACATAGCGGCGTGGTTCTTCCCCATGTGAACGGGAGCGCAAACCTTCATCACGTACAGTATCATGCACAACTTTACGCTCAAAAGAATTCATTGGCTTCAAATTCACAGGTTCACCAGTTTCACGCACCTCATCAACAGCATCTAACGCAATATCGCGCAAATGCTGGCGCTTACGCTTTAAGAATCCATCTACATCAACTATAAGATGCGAACGATCACCAGTTTTTTGTTGAACAGCAAGACGACTCAATTGCTGCAAGGCATCGACAACCTCACCATTGCGACCAATTAAATTCTTAATATCAGTGTCATCATCTGCAACAATCTGAATCATTGGGCGATTATTGCGCACACCCATCTCAATATCACCCTCATAATCAGCAATATCGAGTAAGCCTTCTAAATAATCTGCGGCAATATCAGCTTCTTCATTGAGTTGATCAACCGTCCTCTTCTCATCTTGTACCATTAATTACTCCTTATCGTGAGAAAATTCACGTTTTACAAATTCCTGAAGTCTAGTTTAGCGGATAATAAAGCCAAGTTACTAACTTATTTTCAAGTCATAAAAATGACTTTATATATCCGCAAAATGTATCTAAATACTAGCGCTTTGCCACCTTACGTTTACGTTGTGGCTGTTTGCGCTGGAATCCCTCAATCTCTCTACGCTCAGCTTCTTCACGAGCTTTTTGAAGATTCTCTTCTTCAATAGAAGGCAACCCTTCGCGCTCACGACGAGCAGTTTCTTTTTGATAGTCACGCTTTTCTTTTTCTTCAGCTGCAGGAGATCCAGGAGTTGGGAATGCGTAAACCTGCCAAATTGAACGCAACATATTTATAACATTGTTTACTAACCAGTAAACCAACATTGCAAATGGCATAGCAAACGCAGAGAAAACGTAAATCAACGGGAATCCCCACATCATGAGCTTTTGTACAGTATATTGGCTACCCTGCTTAGACTCAGGCGGAAGATTCTTACGAATATTATTGAATTGCATGTACCACATTGCAGCACACATAAGTACAACAAATATAACTATGACAATTTTACCTGCGCCAGCAGTTGTCATAAAAGTATCTGCAACACCAACCCCAAATACGCGAGTTTTAATGAATTGCTGTGCTGTTGCAATATCAAAGGCACCAAGAGCTGCATGCTTACCACGAGCAATAAAAGGAATAACGGAAAGCGTATACCAAATACTCATAAACGCAGGACCCTGAATCATCATAGGTAGGCACGAACCAGCAGGATTGGCTTTGTTATCTTGATAAAGCTTCATCATTTCACGCTGCATAGCTTCTTTACTTGCAGGATCATTTTTGCCTTTATATTTTTGCTGTATTTTCTTAATCTTAGGCGCAATAGCTTGCATTTTGCGCATGCCTTTAATGCTTTTAATAAATGCAGGGAAAATGCACGCATGCACAACTAATACCAAGAATACGATGGAAAAAACCCAAGAGAAGCCAACTTCATTCATTCCCAGAAGAGTTAATAACTTATGGAATAATGACATAATTTGAGTCATGAGCCACTCAACTGGCGTCAAGATTTTATAAAACCATCCCAAGAATCCATTATCAAGTATGAAGTTATCTTGATTAAACATTAGTTTTCCTTGTCTTCTTCAGCCAAGGGAGTTAGCCGTGGCTCTTCATGTGCTTTAGACCAAGCACATCTGTAAAAAATCGAATATTTGCGGGGTACATCATCAATACTGCAGCTTGTCCAAGGTCTACAGCGTAGAAGGCGTAATAATGCAAGAATACCACCTTTAAACGTGCCATACCTAGCAATTGCTTCAATAGCATAACGCGAACACGTAGGATAGTATCTACAGCAAGCTGGTCTATTTGCAGAAATCGTGCGCTGATACCATCTAATTGCACTAATTACAAACTTAGAACTTAAACTTTTTTTACTACGCATAACAATAACCACCATTTACTCAAAATAATATATTTCAATTATCCTTGATTCTGATTATTCTCATGCATTTTGCAATTTTGTGTAGAACATAAATCTGCACTAATTTTGCCAAAAAGCTTTTGTATCTGGCATTGTAACGAATCAAATGAAGATTGAGCTGCAGAAGGTTTTGCTCTTAGCACCACATCACAACCTGCAGGTAATAAAGATTCATAATTTTTTGCGATTACTCGCAGACGTCTTTTTACCTTATTGCGAACTACAGCTTTCCCCACTGATTTAGATACAGCAAGACCTAGCCTCTTTACATGTTCAAATTTTTGATCATGTAAGAAGGTATCAGAAAATGCCGCGGGAGTATCACTTTCAAAACCCGTGGCAATATAATCTAAACTTGCACTTCTATCTTCGTTAAGTGTGCTCTGCACGGCTATATCGTCACGCATAATGTAATGCGCGACGATATCCCGAGAACTCACCTTGCGCCGTTTTTTTAGCACCGCAACAAAATCACGGTGGCTTTTCAGCCTTTCCATGCCTTACGACGCTACCTTAACTCAGGCAGACAGTGACTTGCGGCCCTTGGCACGACGACGATTAATTACTGCGCGACCTGCACGCGTACGCATGCGAACGCGGAAGCCGTGCTTCATGTGACGACGACGATTATTCGGCTGAAATGTCCTCTTCATAACTAATGCTCCTGTATTCAGCCATGCAAAAGCATGGCCCCGTATGAGTCAAGCTATACCAAAATACTATTACCCCTCACCAATGCTCAAAACTCCACATTTTCTTATTAAAGAATCAACATAGTCAGATATAAATAAAAATGATTTATTCACATTTCTATTACAATTTATTGTACACGCAAAATCGTTGAAAAATAGCCAAATCTCAGCTTTAAACTTATCCACAAATTACACACATGTTATTCACAATTAAACAATTTCAACACGCTAGACTGTGGATAACTTCGTAGGGTCAGAGTAAACATATCTTACTGATACTTATTACACACGTGCGCGCGTAAACAGAATCAGCATTATTACATGTGCTAAATGCAAGTTTGGGGGGTGAAATGGCTGATACATTAGGCGATTCTACATCGCAAGCTGCTTTGGTATGGTCTAATACGCTTACTGTTTTACAGCATAATGCCCTTTTAACTGCGCGCGATAAAGGTTGGTTTGAAGGTGTTAAACCAGAAGCAATCTTTGGAACGACCATTGTTTTGTGCGTATCTAATGCTGAAACGCAACAAGCTTTGCAAAATGAATTAAATTCTCCTCTACTTACAGCATTAAAAATTTGCACTGGTAAAGATATGTTTCCTGCTTTTAGGATCGTCCCTCAATCTGAATATCAGGAAAAAGCTGCACAAAATTCTTCAAATTCTTTATCTCATCAAGCACAGAACAATGCGAATTTAAATAAAAATAAAATAGTAACTGATAATACAGTTTTGCCTGTTGATAATATTTCAGTTTCATCATCTAATAATTTGTCATCGGTTACAGCAAATAATTCATCTCCTGTACAACCAGATTTTGATCATGCAACTGGAATATCTACTCTTCAACAAACTGATATTTCTACTGAACAGGCTGCACAGCAAAAAATGCCTGTCTCTGTTCAACGCGATGCAATTACACATTTAAATACGTGCGCAACTTTTGATACTTTTGTGCCTGGCGATTCAAATCGTTTTGCAAGAACTGTAGCTTTGGCAGTCGCAGAGGGTTCCGGCAGAGATTTTAATCCTTTATGTATTTATGGTGGCTCCGGTCTTGGCAAAACTCACTTGCTTAATGCAATTGGCAATTATGCTTTAGTAAAAGATTCTTCACTTAAAGTGCGTTATGTAACAAGTGAGGAATTCACTAATGAATTTATTGAAGCTCTTCAAACACCAAATCAAAGTCAAGGTCAAATCGCTGATTTTAATAGGCGATATCGTGAAGTAGATGTTCTTCTTATTGACGATATTCAGTTCCTTGGTGGAAAAGAAGCAACACTTGAACAATTCTTCCATACTTTTAATTCTTTATATCAAGCAAATAAGCGAATAGTTATAGCTTCAGATGTTGCGCCAAAAAATCTTAAGGGATTTGAAGCACGCTTAATTTCCAGATTTGAATCAGGTCTTACGGTTGATATTAAACCGCCAGATTTG